>JAFWNM010000015.1 GCA_017510335.1 Paracoccaceae bacterium | reverse complement strand
GCGGCGGTTTCATCAAGTTTGGGGTGCATATGTTTGATTTCGGTCGCTTTCATTGAAGCATTCCTTCTATGTGCCAGCCTGTGGCTTCGTGCCCTAACACGCCGTCACAGCGTCTGGCGGTGTGATGGCGCATGTTGTCTTGTCCACCACATGCGGGCGGTGCGTCACATTGGCGGGCGTCCGCGAACGGCGCGTGCGATCATGGCCACAACGAACAGGATCAGGAAGACCACGAAAAGGATTTGCGCAATTGACGATGCGGCACCGGCGATTCCGGTAAATCCTAGCGCTGCTGCGATAAGTGCGACGATAAGAAAAGTAAGTGCCCAGCCTAACATTGTATTTCCTTTCCTTTTTTAAGGGCCGCTTTTGCGGCATCAGTAAAGAAAACGGATGAAGGCGGGATTGGTTCCCGGTATCAGTGTTTTGTGACATGCCAAAAGATGCGCGCTGGTTTTTTTGAAAAACCTTGGTTTTCTTTGGGTTATTTTCAGCGGTATCGAATTTATTTTTCTGCTGAAGGGCGGGGGCTGAAAAAACTATTCTGAAAATACCCTTATAAAATGAAAAAAGCCGGCAAAATTGCCGGCTTTTCGATACGGTTCAGGCCAATCAGGCGTTGAGTGTCGTCGTGGATGCAAAGAACATGGCTTGCGACACTGCAGAGCGGACCTGTTCTTCCTCGAAGGGTTTGGTGATCAGGAAGGCGGGTTCGGGTTTTTCGCCGGTCAGCAGGCGTTCGGGATAGGCGGTGATGAAAATGACCGGAATATCGGCATTGTCGCGCAGCAATTCGGCCACTGCTTCCACCCCCGAGGAATCGTCGGCAAGGTGGATATCGGCCAGAATAAGGTCCGGGCGCGTGCGATTGCCCAGTTCCACAGCTTCCTTGTGGGTGCGCGCGATGCCTGTCACCTCATGGCCCATTTCGGTGACAATGCTTTTGATATCCAGCGCGATCAGCGGTTCATCTTCGATGATCTGGATGCGCCCCTGCACTGACCGCGACATTTCCCCATAGGCGATAGTCACCAGTTCGCGGGCTTCGGATTCGGTGATCTGGACGATTTGCGCAATGTCGTCATAGCTGAATTCTTCCAGTGAACGCAGCAGCAGCGCTTCGCGGGTGTTGGTTGTCAGCGCTGCCAGCAGCGATTGCGCGCGCGCTTCGGTGCCTGTGGCAGGGTCTTCGCTGACAGGGGCGCCGGTGGTTTGCCACACAGTGTGGAACGCCCGGAACAGCCCCAGTTTCGGGGACATGTCGCTGTCCAGCAAGGACCGGTCTTCAAGGATCGCTTCCAGCGTGGCGGCTGCATATCTGTCGCCTGTGTGCTGGCTGCCGGTCAGCGCGCGCGCATACCGGCGCAGATAGGGCAGTTCTTTTGCAATACGCATCGACATCGACATCTTCTCTCCTTGGACTTCCGGCATCATCTGAACTTTCCGATCTTGCGGCCCGTGCCCGGGCAGATTGTAAAAAACACATATTCTTCGGGAACCAAACGCAGCGCGCGGCGTTCGGTTCCGAAGGTTGTTGCATCTTATACCATGCTTGCGCGCTGCAACGTAAAATGCCAGATTGAGATTTGTGGAGCAAAAGGCTGTATGTCGATAATGAGCGGGAAACGTAACGGAAGCAAGAAGGACATCGCGCCGGCTGTTTCCAGACAGATTGATGAAAACCTCAAGCGGCTCTATACCGATACCACGTCCGAGGAATTGCCCAAATCCCTGACCGATCTTCTGGAAGCGCTGCGACAGCAGGATGCACAGAAGAAGGCGGGGAAGCAATGACTGGCACATTACCGCCTGACACAACCCCCGACCCGCGCGACGAAATTGTGACCCATCTGCCCGCCCTGCGCGCCTTTGCGCGTGGTCTGTCAGGGGACATGTCGGCCGCTGATGATCTGGTGCAGGAAACCGTCCTGAAAGCCTGGACCAAATTCGGCCAGTATAATGCAGGGACCAATCTGCGGGCGTGGTTGTTCACCATTTTGCGCAACACCTATCTGTCCAAGCGCCGCAAACAGTCGCGCGAAGTGTCCGATGGCGAAGGACTCTTTGCCGCGCGGATGGCCTCCAAGCCCGACCATGATGGCCGTCTTGCGTTGCAAGAACTGACTGCCGCGATGAAATTGTTGCCCATTGAACAGCGCGAGGCGCTGATTCTGGTGGGGGCGATGGGGTTTTCCATCGAGGAAGCCGCAGAAACCTGCAATTGCGCGCCCGGCACAATAAAAAGCCGCGCCAACCGTGCGCGCAAGGCATTGGCAGAAATGCTGTATCTTGAAAAAGGCGAGAACCCTGAGTCCACAGATAAATCTGTCGCCATGGTGATGGCTGGTGCGCCGAACGGGTTTTGATAACTGAATATGGTTTAAGGCAGGCAGTGGCAGTGTTCGAAATCAATGACCGATTGGCGACACGACTGGCGATTCTGATGACGCTGGCGCTTGCCCCTTTGGGGGCGATTTCCATCTATTCGGAATATCAGGCGCTGCGCGAACAGGCGCGCGCCAATGATGCCATGCTGGTGTCGCGCACGCTGGATGCGGTGGCAGGGCAGCGGGGTTTGCTGGAAAGCGCCATGTTGTCCGCGCACCGCCTGACGCCGCTGGTGCTGGAACGGCTGGACGATTCCGCCGCCTGTTCGGGGTTCTTGCGCGAATTCATTGATGCGACGGGGCTGTTTTCCTTTGCGGGGTTTATTCCGCGCGACGGCGTGATGCGTTGCCTGTCACAGGGCGAGCCGGTGGATTTTGGTGCGTCCGAACGGTTGCAGGCCACTATGGCGGACCCGCGCAGTTTTTTCAGTTTTCAGCCGTCAGGCGCCATAACGGGGCGGCCAGTGGTGCTGGCCAACAGGCCGGTCTATTCCGATGGCGATTTCATGGGCTATATCAGCATTTCGATATCGCGCCAGACCTTCAGCCTGATTTCCACGGAACCTGACGAAAGCAGCGGTCTGCGCATGACCTACCTGGTCAACCCCGCAGGCGATACCCTGACCAATGAAGATACCGCCGATGCAGTGGACCGGCTGCCCGAAGGCACCGCCCTGGAGGAGTTTTTGCAGGCCCGCAACGGGGTTTTCCGCGGTCCCAGCGAAAGCGGTGACAAGCGCATGTTCACCATTGCCGAGGTGATCCCCGGCCAGCTTTATGCGCTGGGAAGCTGGTCGAGCGATCAGTTGCCCTTCGCAGCCGCCCAGAGTTACTGGCGGCTTGGGTTCCCGGTGCTTATGTGGTTTGCATCCTTGGCGGTTGTCATGTTCGCCGTGGATTACATGGTCGTGCGCCACCTGAAGCGGTTGAATTCGCAGTTGAGCCGCTTCGCGCTTGGCAACCGCGAGGAATTCCAGCGCCTGCCCGATGAAGCACCCGCCGAATTGCGCGAGATTGATTCCACCTTTTCGAAAATGGCGCTTCTGATCCGCCGTGACGAGCGCGAGCGTGAGGACGCGCTGGCAGAAAAGACCATTTTGCTGAAAGAAGTGCATCACCGTGTGAAAAACAACCTGCAGCTTATCGCCTCGATCCTGAATTTGCAGATGCGCCGTTTGCGCGACCCTGATGCGCGGCTGATTTTGCAAGGGGTTCAGGCGCGGGTGCGGTCACTGGCGACAATCCATCGCACGCTATATGAACAAGACCGGATTTCAGAACGCTATGCCGCCAGTTTCTTTGACAGTATTTTGCAAGAAACATTGTCGCTGGCACGTTCCGGCACCACGGATCTGAAGGTCACGACCCAGTTCGAGGGCGTGAATATGGCCCATGACAAGATCATCCCGGCATCGTTGCTGTTTGCCGAAGCGCTGACCAATGCGGTGAAATACGCCTCCAGCGCGCATGGCGGGGAAAATCTGCTGGATATCAGCCTGTCGCGCAAGGACGGGTTTGCCCAGTTGCGTGTGTGGAATTCGGTGTCCGGCGCGCCCGATGATGTGCCAGGCGACGGGCTGGGGCGCGAATTGATGACGGCCTTTGCGCTGCAAATCCATGGCGATATTGAAATAGGCCCCCATCAGCGCGACGGGCGCGACGGGTGGCAGGTGTGTTTGCGGGTGGCCGAACAGGTGCCCCAAGCCCCCGCGCTGGCCTGAGTGTTGGCGCGCGCGCGGGAACTGGCACGCAAGTTGCGGGTTAAATGCCTGAACATCTGCCAGACATATCCGGGCAAGGGGGCACCACGCGCATGACAGGCAACGACACCCGTTTTACCGACCCCATTGAGGAACACCGCGCGCTGTTGGACACAGAATCGCGCATTGCCATTGCGGGCCATCCCCTGCATGCGATGCTGGTTGCATTTCCCATAGCGCTGACATTGTCGGTTCTGGGGGCGGATCTGCTGTATTGGTGGACCGCAGATGCGTTCTGGACACAGGTGGCGGGCTGGGCCGCGTTCGGCGCGTTCCTGATGGGGGTGATTGCGGGCATCACGGGCACTGTTGAATTGCTGGTGGTGCGTGGCATCCGCAACAGGTCGGCAAGCTGGACGCATTTTATTCTGGCGGTCATGTTGTTGTCGCTGATCGGGGCAAACTGGGCGTTTCGCATCGGCCAACCCGAGGAGGCGGTTCTGCCGCTGGGGTTGATGCTGTCCTTCGTTGCGGCAGGGTTGACGGCGGTGACCGGCTGGCATGGCGGCAAGCTGGTCTTTGACTACAGGATCGGCACAAAACCGCCCGACGACCTGTCCTGACGCGGGCCGCATTCACACGCGCGCCCCGCTGTAGTTTCCTGTTTCCGCATGTTGGGGAAGCACAACACTGGTTCCCTGCAACGGACTTTAGTGGTGCAGAGCAGGGAACCGGCGCGGGGGTGCCACGTTGAAGGGGGATGAATGGTCCTTCCTTCCCATCCGCTACGGCGCGCACCCAAAAAGCCCGCCAGTTCCAGCCCCGTCATGACCGGCGCGGGGTTGTCCTGTTGCATGCGGTGGCCGTGCTGGCGCTGGGGGTTCTGGCGCTGGGGCTGCCCTTCGCGGTGCTTGTTTTCACCGCCGAGGCGGTGCCGTCCGGCGGGCTGATGTGGGATTTCAGCATGGGGCTGGGCTTTGGGGCGCTGGCGATGGTGACGTTGCAATTCGCGCTGACAGGCCGCCTGCGCTGGGTCACGCACCCGTTCGGGGCCGATATCGTCTATCTGGCGCACCGGTACCTGAGTTGGGGCGCGCTTGTGCTGATGGCCGCGCATTTCGCTGTGCTATATGTGTTTCATCAACCTGCATTGGGCGCGTTGAACCCGTTTCAGGCACGTTGGGAACTGACGGCGGGGCGTGTGGCGGCTTTGTGCTTTGCCGCGCTTGTGGTCACGTCGCAATGGCGCCGTCCGTTGGGCCTGCGCTATGAGTGGTGGCGCAGGCTGCATCTGGGGCTGGCGATTTCGGGGTTTGTGGCCGCGATTGCGCATGTTCTGGGGGTGGGCAACCTGACCGATACGCCGCAAAAGCGCGTCTTGTGGCTGGGGGTCACGCTGGGGTGGCTGGGATTGTTGGTGTTCACGCGTGTCATCCGTCCCTGGGTCCAGACGCGCAACCCGTGGCGGGTTGTCGGCAACCATGACGAAGGCGGCGGGGTGCGCCGTCTGGAACTTGCCCCCGAGGGGCGCGCGCTGAAGCGCTGGAAGCCCGGGCAGTTCGCATGGCTGACGGTCGATCATTCGCCCTATGGGATGATCCAGCACCCGTTCACCATTTCCACAGCGCCCGAACATGGCCCGAACCTGTCCTTTGCCATCAAGGCGCTGGGCGACCATAGCAAGGACCTGGCGCAAACCAGAATCGGGGCGCGGGCCTATGTGGATGGGCCGTATGGGGCGTTTTCGGTGGACCGGATGGCGCGCGCCAAAGGGTTTGTGATGGTCGCGGGCGGGGTCGGGATTACGCCCATCATTGCCAATTTGCATGCGCTGGATGCGCGTGGTGACACGCGCCCTGTCATCGTGATCTATGCCAACCCGTCCTTGGACATGATTGCCTTCCGGCAGGAGCTGGAGCGCTTGCGCAAAAGTCTGAACATGACGCTGGTGCATGTGCTGGATGACCCGCCCGAAGGGTGGGACGGCGAAAGCGGACAGGTCGATTTCGACATTCTGACGCGCCATCTTGCCGCCGATACGCGCGACTGGCCGCATTTGCTGTGTGGTCCCGGCCCTATGATCGCGTCCTTGCGGGCTGATCTGCAGCGCCTTGGTGTGCGTGATCGCCATATCGATTACGAAATTTTCGAACTGGTTTAGGAACATGCGCCCGAAACTTGCCCTTGCTTTTGCTGTGATGATGACCGCGCTTGCCATAGCGCTGGCCGTGTGGCTGGCGCAGGCCGGACTGTAACGTGCAGTTTTTCGGGAACCTTCCGGGCGGCAGGGGGTTGGGTTCCAGATGGTCTGATGGATGAGGCAAAAGAGTTATGAACACGAATTTCACGGGGTTTCTGGGTATTTTGCATCTGGCGCTAGTTGTCTGGGCGGCGGTGTCCATTCTGGGCTCGCCTTCCAGCCAGGGACAAAAGGTTCTTTGGATATTGCTGGTTTTGTTGTTCCCGGTTGTCGGGCTGATCATATGGTTCATTGCCGGCCCGAAGAAGGGTTGAAGCTTTCCCTCCTGTCGAATGGGATGTTTCCCGTCGGCACACTTTACGCTGGCCCTTGTGCCAGCGTTTTTTTTTTGGCCTGCAGGTGCGCGGTTCGGCGGATTGCCGCGCAGGGGTGGGGGCCGGTGGAACGCTTTTGGGGGTGCCGCGTTTCTTGGGGGATGCACCACGATACGACCGGAAAGGACGCAACGATGACTGCACCGAAAAACACCAGTACCACTGCGCAAGAAAAATTCGCAAAAGAAGCGCGCAAGCTGAAAAAAGAAGGCGCCAGCGTGGACCCGACCCACCCTGCGGCCAATGACAAGACCCCCGATCTGGGCATGCGCCGTATTGAACATGTGGATCAGGCCCCGTCGGGCGCGTTTGATGACGTGGGCGACAAACCTGCGCGGGAACGCTCTCGCGAACGGCGCTGACGCGGGTTTGCCCGCGCGGAATTTCAGAAGGGTGCGGCTTTTGGCACCAGTCCGGCAACGGGCTGGTGTTATTGCCCGTGGTTTACGTTAAGTCATTCAAAAAAATAAACTTTTTAGGATTATTTTGGAACTTTGATGCGCCCCCCGTTGTTGTGTTTGCAGAGCCTTCGAGAAGGCCAGAGACAACGTAGGAGAGAAAGACTATGAAAAACCTTATGCTGACTACCGCAATTGTCGCAGTTACCTCGATGGGGGCATATGCGCAAACGGCCGACACGACCATGGGTGGCGATACTGCTGCACAAGGGACGCAAGGCCAATTTGTTCCGGCGTTCCTGTCATCGGATTTTACGGGCAAAAACCTGTATACGCTGGACAATGAACAAACCCGCACGCTGCAACAAGACCGCGCGTCCGACGACCGCAGCGCCTGGGACCGCACCAGCATGCGCTGGGAAAGCAGCGACACCTTCACATCCGAGCGCGATGCCTGGAATGATGTCGGCAATATCGAAGACATTGTCATGACCCAAGACGGCGAAGTGCGCGGCATCTTGATTGATGTTGGCGGTTTCCTAGGCCTTGGGGCGCGCACAGTGATGGTTGACATCAGCGAGCTGTATTTCGTGGCCGATGATACGGCACCCGAAGACCTGTCCGATTTCTTCGTCGTGGCATCCATGAGCCAGGAGCAGCTGGAAGCCTTGCCCGAATGGGAAGATGACCAACTGGATATCGGCTTCGAGGCGCAAGGCTATGACCAGGCCGCAGGCGGTCACGACATGGGCATGCTGGACGGCGATGATAGCATGACGCAAGACGGCACGATGGCGCAAGATGGCACCGGAATGTCGACCCAGCCAGCGACACCGGGTGCGGATCAGGCAACCATGGACGGCTACACCGAAATGGGTGAGCAGGACCGCACTGCCGAAAACCTGCTGGGTGCGAATGTCTATGGCGCCGAAGGTGACAACATCGCAACTGTGGATGATGTGGTGATTGGCGATGATGGCACGATGACCCATGTCATCATGGACGTGGGCGGGTTTCTTGGACTTGCAAGCCACACCATCGCCCTTGAACTTGCCGATGTCGACATCATGTGGAACGACCAAGATGGCGACGTGCGTGTTTCCGTTCCGATGACTCAGGAACAACTGGAAAGCGTGCCTGAATACCAAGGGTAATCTGGCGCGTGTCATCCGCCACTTTGGTGTGTGACCGAAGCTGAACTGTTTTAGGCCCCGCCGGTTTCCGGCGGGGCCTAGTGTTGTCCAGGCCATGGCATGTGCAACACCAAACCTGCGTATCCGGCACCAGATGATTTTCCTGAAAAGGGGGGTGTGCGATGTGCCCCACGGCATGAAAGCGCATGCACCCCGTCAGGCTGCCCGCGCGCGCGGGGGGGGGGGGAATGGATAGCGGTCCTTTCGGGCGGAACTTTTTGCGGCGTTGCCCGTTGATAAATATAAGCGAACTCAACCTGTTGACCTGCGAAAGGACCTAAGAATGCGTGGTTTGTTGCTGTGGATAATTGGCATTCCGTTGCCATTGATCATCTTGCTTTATCTGTTTGGTGTGTTCTGAAACCAAGGCGCGCAGACCGTCTCCCGGGCCAAAACGGAAACCTGTTTTCTGCGGCCGGGGTTTGCGGCACCAACAGTTTTTCGGCGTGTTGTATGACTGCGAAGGAACGCGATACGCCATAAAGCACCAAAACGGCGCGGTGCCGCGACTGGCGGCCCGCGCCCTTTTGCTGAAGGATTTGCGCAGCCACTTGGAACCGGCTGGCATGGCGCGCGTTGAGTCACAACACCGCGTGATGCCTGAATGTGATGGACCCTGATTTGCCCTATTGTGGACCCGCCCCCGACCCGCATGCATGGGTCACGGCATGGAACCTTGACCCTGTTCTGATTGGCTGCCTTGGCGTGTTGGCGCTGGGCGGAATGTGGCAGTTGCGCGCGCAACCAGCGCCGCGCCGTCGTGCCTTCGGGGTGGCGATGTTTGCGGCGGTGCTGGCGTTCGTGTCCCCGCTATGCGCCATGAGCGTGGCATTGTTTTCGGCGCGCACGCTGCATCATCTGGTGGTGATTGCCGTTCTGGCGCCCGCGCTTGCGCTGGCTTTTCCGCTGCGGCGCAGCCCGCAGGTGCTGGCCGTCCTGGCCGTGTCAGCGGCGTTGTGGCTGTGGCACTTGCCGGTTGTCTATAGTGCCGCCTGGGACAATGCGGCCGTCTATTGGGCGCTGCAGCTTGCGTTGATTGTGCCGGGTTGGGCGTTCTGGTCCACTGTTCTGGGGCAAGGTGCGGGCAGGGTGGCGGGCGCTGTTGGGCTGGTGTCGCTGGTGGGGCAGATGGGGATGCTGGGCGCGCTGCTGACTTTCGCGCCGCGCGCCTTTTATGTGGAACATCTGGCCCATGCGCCGCGCTTTGGCGTCAGCGCGCTGCAAGACCAGCAACTGGCGGGCCTGATCATGTGGGTGCCCGGCATGGTGCCGCTGGCGGTGCTGGCGGCCATTATGACATGGCAAGCTTTGGGGCAGGCACCAGAACAGACATTGGGGCAGGGGGGGCGGCGCGCATGATTGCCCTGCTCAAGGCGCTTCATATCGCGGCGCTTTCGGTCTGGTGCGCGGGGTTGATCCTGCTGCCGGTTGTCATCCAGTTGCACCGGCTTGATTATGCGTCGCGCAATCAGACGGGATTTACGGAATTTCGCTGGGTGACACATCACGCTTATCGCCTTGTTCTGACACCTGCAGCGGTAATTGCTGTCACGGCGGGCACTGTGCTGATTTTCGCGCTGGAGGTGCTGGATGCGTGGTTGCTGGTCAAGCTGGTGGCGGTCAGTGGCATGGTGTTGGTGCATGCATGGCTGGGCCATATCATCGGCCAGGCCGGAGAGCACCGCAACGCCTATCGTTTGCCGCCGGCCGCGTTTGCACTGGGGGCATTGGTGCCGTTGATGGGGGTGGTGTTGTGGCTGGTGCTGGCCAAGCCCGCGCTGGAGGAGTTGATCGCGCTGTTGCCCGAGATGCTGCGCGAACCGCGCGGGCATGCCATCCCTGCAAGGTTTGACCCGCTATGAAATGCAGCCGGGCCATAGCGGCTGCGCCTGTGGTGCTGGCGGCCTGTTCGGGGCCGCTATCCACGCTGGACCCGGGCGGCGATGTGGCGCGCGACATTGCGCGGCTTTGGTGGGGTATGCTGGCGGGGGCAGTGCTGATCACGGTGTTTGTGCTGGTGTTGCTGGCGCTGGGCTTCGGGCGGCCGCGGGCTGCGTTGCAACGGCACTGGATATACGGGCTGGGCCTGTGGTTCTCGATGGCGGTGCTGGCTGTGGTTCTGGGCGCGGGGCTGTGGGTGGGCGAACGCATTGTGCCGCGCGACGACGGCGCGGTGACTGTGCGCGCGCATGCAGTGCAATGGGGCTGGCACTTCACCCATGACGGCGCGGACGGCCGGCCCGTGACGGATACGCGCACGCTTCATATTCCCGCAGGCCAGCCCGTGGATATTCTGGTCACATCACAGGATGTGATCCATTCCTTCTGGGTGCCCCAACTGGCGGGCAAGATGGATGCCATTCCCGGCCGTGTGAACCGGCTGCGGGTGCAGGCCGACCGCGCGGGCCGGTTTGACGGGCTATGCGCGGAATTTTGCGGGCTGGGCCATGCCGCCATGCGGTTTGACGTAAGGGCGCATGATGTCTGGCCGCCTGCTGTGGCGGACCGCACCATTCAGGAAGGGCACCCATGAACGACACAGTGCAGCATGACGCGCAGGACCTGCCGCCCAACGCCCCCCGGCGCGCACTGCGGCTGCACCGCGAACTGGCGCGGGTCTGGGCCAATGATCGCGGGGTCTGGGGGCAGGTCACAGCGGTAAGCCACACGACATTGGGCCTGCGCTTCATGGCGACGGCGTTTGTGTTCTTCGCCATTGGCGGGATTTTGTCGATGCTGATCCGCGCGCAGCTGGCCACCCGCCAGGGCGCGTTTCTGGATACCGACCTGTATAACCAGATCTTCACCATGCATGGCAGTATCATGATGTTCCTGTTTGCCATTCCCATGCTGGAAGGGTTGGGGATATGGCTGTTGCCCAAATTGCTGGGCACGCGGGACATGGCATTCCCGCGCCTGACGGCGCTGGGGTATTGGTGCTACTTGTTTGGCGGGCTGATCATGCTGACAGCGCTTTTGTTCGGCGTGGCCCCGCGCGATGGCTGGTTCATGTATACGCCGCTGTCGGGGGCCACCTACAGCCCCGGCATCAATGCGGATGTGTGGTTGCTGGGCGTGACGTTTGTGGAAATCTCGGCGGTTGCGGCGGCGGTGGAAATTACCGTCACCATTCTGCGCCAGCGCGCGCCGGGCATGAAGCTGACTGAAATGCCGCTGTTTGCATGGTATATGCTGGGCACAAGCGCGATGATGCTGGTGGGCTTTCCGCCGCTGATTGCGGGGTCGGTGTTGCTGGAGGTGGAGCGCGCCTTCGGCTGGCCGTTCTTCGACCCGCTGCGCGGGGGCGACCCGCTTTTGTGGCAGCACCTGTTCTGGCTGTTCGGGCACCCTGAGGTCTATATTATTTTCCTGCCAGCGGCGGGGGCCATGTCGACCATCATTCCGGTGATGTGCCGCACGCCCATTCTGGGCTATGGCGCGATTGTGGCGGCCATTCTGGGGCTGGTGTTTTTGTCCTTCGGGTTGTGGGTGCATCATATGTTCACTGTGGGCATTCCGCATCTGGCGCTGGCGTTTTTTTCGGCCGCGTCGGTGCTGGTGGCCGTGCCCACGGCGGTGCAGGTGTTTGCCTGGATCGGCACCATCTGGAAGGGCAGGCCGGAACTGCATTTGCCCATGCTGCATATCCTGGGGTTTTTCCTGACCTTCGTGATGGGCGGGTTGACGGGGGTGATGCTGGCGATTGTGCCCTTCAACTGGCAGGCCCATGACACCGCCTTTGTGACAGCGCATCTGCATTATGTGCTGATTGGCGGGTTCGTGTTCCCGATGATGGCGGCTGTGACCTACTGGATGCCGCTGATTACCGGCAAGGCGCGCGTCAAGGGCGTGGGAGAGGCTGCCTCTGGGTGATCCTGCCGGGGTTTCACGGCACGTTTTTCATCATGCATCTGACAGGCTTGCTGGGCATGCCGCGCCGGATTGATGCCTATCCTGATAACCCTGAATGGGAGTGGCTGAACCTGACATCATCGCTGTTCGGGTTTGTGCTGACCATCGGTTTTGCCATTTTCGCGCTGGACCTGATTTTGCAAGCCACGCTTGGCCAGCGCGCGCGCCGGGACCCGTGGCGCGCGCCGACGCTGGATTGGGCCATGCCGTTGCCTGCGCCCAATTACAATTTTGCCTCTCTGCCGGTGGCGCGCCATCTGGGAATGCGTGCGCGCGATGTGATCCATGCGCTGGCGCGCGGCGAAGGGGTGCTGGCGGGCGCCCCGCGCGGGCGGCGCGAAGTGCTGGTCACCACACCCGGTGATGCCCGTCCTTGCCATGTGGCGGTTTTGCCGGGCAATACGGGCCTGCCGCTGGCGCTGGCGGCATGTATCGCGGTGTTTGTGCTGCTGATGCTGGCCAGCCTGTATGCGCTGGCGGCGGCGGCGCTGCTGCCGGTGGCGGTGCTGGTCTGGATGTGGGTGCGTGTCATGGCCCCGTCCGGCGATATGCGCCCTGTTGAAATTGCCCCTGCTGTGGTTGTGCCTGTGCAGCATTGCACGCCGCGCCCGACACTGGCGCAAAGCGGGCTTCATGCGCTTTTGGTGGCGGATGGGGCGCTGTTTGCATCATTGCTGTTCGGGGTGGCGTTTTTGTCGGTTGTCACCCAAGGGCCAGCGCCACCGCCCGCGCTGGTGGAAAACCTGACTGTGGCGCTGGTGCTGGGCGGAAGTGTGGGCGCGCTGGCCCTGGGGGCGGGATGCGCGCGCGCCGCAGCGGCGGGGCGGGGCGCGCGGTGGGTCGCGCTGGCGGGGGTGCTGTGCAACCTTGTGGCGCTGGGCGCGTTGATCGGGCTGGCCACCCAACTGGATGACCCCGCGCCCATGCCCGCGATGCGTTGCGCGCGGCCATGCTGGGCTATGTCGCGCTGCATGTGCTGGTTGCGGGCGCGATGGCCGCATTCACTGCCGATCAGGTCCGGCGCGGCGAAATTGCGCCGCTGACCGCGGCGGGGCCTGCGCGCGAAGGCGCTGCGCGGGCATGGAACAGCTGGCAGGGCTTCACGGCCGTGAGTGCCCTTGTCACAGCGGTGGTGTTTGTGGTTCAGGCGGCGGGTGCGTCATGAAATGGCTGGCCCTGACCCTTGCCGGCCCGACAGTGTGGGCGGTGGTGTTTGTCGCGGTCTATGGGCTGCATGGGGTGGCCTGTGCGGGCCATGGGGTGCCAGGCAGTTTGGGCATGGGGGCGCGGGGGGCCATGATCGCGGTCTGGGCGGGCGGATTGGCCGTGCATGTGGTCGTGTTGCGCGCGCTGCCCGCAGGCCCTGCGCGCGCAGTTTTCATTCCGCGGGCGGGGGCGTGGATCGGGCTGGTTGCAACAGCGTTCACGCTTTTGCCGCTGCTGCTGGTCAGCAGTTGCTAGCGCATGTCGCGTTCATTCTTATGACTCGCGACATGCTTTAACTTATTGAGTTTGCGTGTTTCTTGAATCCGGTTCCCGATTTTGAGCAACATGCGCCGGGGGGGTGGTCCTGCGCCAAAGAAAAAGCCCATCCTGCAGGCCAATGGCCGCAAGATGGGCAAGTCAGGACTGGAGGACATCAGTCAGGGACAAAAGCCTGACGCCCCAACAGGGACATACATGAAACGCGCCTGACGCCGGTTGGTTCCGGAAAAAAGCGCAAGTTGCCCGCGCAAGGACGCGCACATGAAGGAATATTGCATGACCGCATATGACCCGACGCGCACACCGCCCGCCGATCCTGCACCGGCCCGCAGTTCTACCCCGGCCCCCGCCCCGCCCCGCGACCCCATGCAGCCCTATGGCAAGGTGTTTGCCTGGGTGGCAATCGCGCTGGTTGCGGGGGGGCTGTTGTGGTTGCTGTCGTCGATGCTGCTGCCTTTTGTCATCGCGCTGATCCTGTCGTATTTTCTGGACCCTGTGGTGCGGGCGCTGACACGGCGTGGCCTGTCGCGGGTGGTGGCCGCGCTGATGGTGGCGCTGCTCACATTTGGCACCTTGCTGGCGGTGGTGGGGGGCATGGTGCCCTTGGTGCTGGCGCAAGGGTCCGAGTTGATGGGCATGTTGCCCGACAGTTGGGCGCAAGCCGAAGACCAGTTGGAAGACACCATTCCTGACGTCGTGGAGGAACGGTTTGCAGGGGTGGGCGATCTGGTGTCGCGCGCGCTGGGCACATTGCGCGACACTTTGCCCAATCTGGCCGAACAGATGGCAGGCAGTGTGTCGGGCCTGATTTCGGTGCTGATGTTCTGGGTCGTGATGCCGGTTGTCACTGTGTATTTGCTGATGGACTGGCCGCGCCTGATTGCCGCCGTGGATAGCCTGCTGCCGCGCCCGCAAGCGCCCACCCTGCGCGGGTTGGCCCGCGACATGGATGCGGCGCTGGCGGGCTATATTCGCGGGCAGGTGATGGTTTGTTCCATCCTGATCGGGTATTACAGCGTGGCGTTGTCGCTGGTCGGGTTGCCCTTTGCCATTGTTGTGGGTGTGGTGACGGGGGCTGTGTCCTTCATTCCCTATGTGGGCATGTTCATTGGCACGTCGCTGGGGGTGGGCATTGCCGCGTGGCAGTTCTGGGGCGATCCGGGCTGGATTGCGGCAGTGGTGGCGATTTACGCGCTGGGCCTGTTTGCCGAAAGCGAGGTTCTGGTGCCGCGGCTGGTGGGGGATGCGGTCAACCTGCATCCGGTGTGGCTGATTTTCGCAGTCATCGCCTTTGGCACGCTGTTGGGGTTTGTGGGGGCGCTGATTGCGGTGCCGCTGGCGGCGGCAACGGGGGTGGTGGTCCGTTTCGGGGTGCATCGGTATTGGCAAAGCACGTTGTATCGGGGCGGCGCGCGCTGATGCGGGCGCATACTCGAAGGCCCCTGTCGCGGGACAGGGGCCTTTATATGTGCGCTGCCTTAAGGATGGCGGGTTCATGGGCATTCACACGACATACGCTGACATATCGTTGTCGCATGTTCGGGAAGCTTGGAACCGCGCCCAGGTTTTGGGCAGCATGCGCTGTCTGCGTGTGATCAATCTGCGGCGGGGGCAGGTTCCTCAATGATCTGGGGTGTTTCTTCCGCCTGGTTGGAGGGGCCGGTTATTGTCCCTTCTGCGGGAATGCCGGTATCGGACTGGGTTTGCCCTGCGGGCGCCTGTGCGGGTTGTTCGGGCGGTTCGGGTTCGACAACCAGTGTCCTGACCAGCAACCACCCCAAAAACGCCACAGCAAGAATGACCGCGATTGCCATCCCCACCAATGGGCCGCGATGGCGACGGGCCTGTTTGTTCAGATTCGTGTCAGGTGCACTCATGGTTTGGTCCTTTCTGGGCCTGCGGACCCGCAGGCGCGATGGCGCCATGTCTTGGGTCCGGCTGCGGCTGGCGCGTGCGGTCCTGAAAAGGTGTCATTGCGCTGCCGCTTCATGGTATCGTTGTGTAAACGCATGCACGGGGGGTTAGGTTCCGTTCCCGGGTGCAAGATGGGGGTGGTTCGGGGAACCGCATCTTGTGGTCTGCGTTACGTTATGGAGTGCCGCATTTGTGCGACGTCCCCCAACCGAAAGGCCGCCCACCATGCCCCTGTCACCCAACCGGCCGGGCAAAGGCCCTGTTCGGGCCATTTCCCCTGCCAGTGCAGCGGCAAGCACGCAGCGCATATCTGTTATGGTGACGGGCATTTTCTGTATTCTGTT
Organism: Paracoccaceae bacterium; assembly: GCA_017510335.1. Lineage (GTDB taxonomy): Bacteria > Pseudomonadota > Alphaproteobacteria > Rhodobacterales > Rhodobacteraceae > Roseinatronobacter. The sequence continues at coordinate 86,258 of JAFWNM010000015.1, read as the reverse complement.
GCTGGGGGCGGTGCATTATGCGGGCAGTCTGCTGTTGCCGGTGTTCACGGCAGTGTTGCTGTTTTTTGTGTTCATGCCCCTGCAGCGGCGGTTGCTGGCGGTGGGCCTGCCTGCCACGCCGGTTGCTGCGGCGCTGGTTCTGGGTCTGATGGCGGGTATAGCGGCGGTTTTTGTGCTGCTAAGTGGCCCGGTCATGCAGCTTGCCGATAACCTGCCCGATATTTTGCGCGACATCAGCACGCGCCTGCAATCGTTGCAAGCGGCCGTGATGAACGTGCTGGTCGGGTTGGGCGAAAGTGACCGGGGCTTTGTCCCCGACCTGCGCCAGAGCACGAACCGCGCGCTTGCCTCGGCTGAGGACAGCAGCAGTGCGGATGTGATGCTGAGCACCGCAAGCGGCGCGTTGACCTATCTGGCCGAAGCGCCTGCGAAAGTGGGGCAGGTGGTGTTCATGCTGATCTTGCTGTTTTTCCTGTTGTCGTCCAGCGAACTGATTTACCTGAAGATCGTGCAAAGCGTCAGCACGTTTTCCGACAAGCGGGTGGCCATCAATACGCTTTACAAGATTGAACGCGATCTGGGCGGGTATCTGGGCACAGTGACGTTGATCAATGCGGGGCTTGGCGTTTGTGTGGGGGCGGCGATGTGGGGGTTGGGCATGCCGGTGCCGTTGCTGTTTGCCGCGCTGGCCTTCACGTTGAACTTCATTCCCTATCTGGGTGCGGTGGCGGGGGTTGTGCTGACCAGCATGATTGCGATCTTGTGGTTTGACGACCTGCAAAGCGTGCTGATGGTCACGCTGGCCTATTTCACGCTGACCACATTGGAGGGGCAGTTGATCACCCCGCATCTGCTGGCGCGGCGGCTGGCCATGAACCGGGTGATTGTGTTCATGTCAGTGGCGTTCTGGGCGTGGATGTGGTCGTTCATGGGAATGTTGATCGCAGTGCCCATGCTGGTGATGATGCGGGTTATTCTGGAACAATTCCCGGGGGCGGCCAAGGTTGCAAACCTGTTGTCGGATGACACACACCCCCGCCCTGCGCCACCTGACTAGGGCAACATGCGTTGGGCCATAAGCGCGCAGGTCAATGCTGCAGCGTGATTGCGCATGAACGCCACAGGGTATCAGGGTGGTGTGCGCGTGCGCGCCGTCTGGCTGGCGGGCACTGGCCTGTCAGGGGCAGGGGCATAGCGGGGCAGGGCCACAAAACGGGCTGGGCCACAAAACAAAACCGCCGCGCCAGGGTATGGCGCGGCGGTTCGGGTGCGGTGTTGCGGGGACGTCATGTGTCCCGGTCGGGCGGCGGGGGGCGGCGGTTGCGAAGCTGGACATAGGTGTTCACCCCGAACAGGAACGCTTCCAGCAAGGCAGGAAATTCCCCCTTTGGCTGATAGGCCCGCCCCCGTGCGGCATTGGCGCGCAACTGCGCGTCCAGCGTGGGAATGGGCGGGGGGCGTCTTGTGCGTTTGACCAGCAGCAAAATACCCGACAGGCCAAGAAAGAACAGCCCGATCACATAAGTGGCGATCAGCGATGAAAACTGCAGCGCCAGCATCATCCAGATTGCGGCCACCATGAAACCAAGCCCCACAACCAGCATCGCGCCAGCGCAAAGCGCCAGCGCGATATTGCCGCCATGCCAGTTGGCCTGACGCTTGATATGGTGCACGGATTGCAGCATCAGCGGCGCGACAAGGCCAGTGCCAGCAAGAACCCTGCGCCCGCAGCAAGACCCATGGCCATGGCCGGGCGTTCGCGGGTGAAGGTTTCGGCGCTTTCCAGCGCCTCGTCCAGCTGGTCTGTGGCATAGTCATAGCCGTCTTCGGCCATTTTGACAGCGCGCCTGCCCGTGCGCCGGGCACTGGACCGGGCTTGTTGGGCTTTCGCATAGCCCGCTTGTTTTGTGGCTTCTGTCAGGTCTGCCAGATCGGATTTGACAAGGGCGAGTTGTTCTTTCAACTCCTCATAAGTCAGATCTGCCAGATCGGAAATTTCAGCGGCGGCCGCATCGGCATGCGCTTTGACATTCTCGGCGGTTTCCTTGCCGTCCTGTTTCAGTTTGGACACGGGTTGTCGTGACATAGTAACCCCCTTTTGTGGCGGTGCGGAACTGCATCTTCGCCGGTTGGTATTTCACTGGTCATGTATCAATGTGCGGGGCCACCCCGCAGTCGCACGGTGGCCCCTATGCCGCTGTCAAAGCTTGGACGACCAGGCGTCGACCTGCTTTTCGGCTTCATCGCGGGCAACGCCGTATTTTTCCTGAACCTTGCCCACCAGCTTGTCGCGTTTGCCAGCGGCCTGGTCCAGGTCGTCATCGGTCAGCTTGCCCCAGTTTTCCTTGGCGGACCCGGTGAACTGTTTCCATTTACCTTCGACAATATCCCAATTCATCACTTGCTCCTGTGCGTTTTGAATTTCGGTCATGACTACAGAACGCAGCGCGGCCCGTTGGGTTCCCGTTTCGCGCCATCGCGCTGCATGTCGCCATGTGACGGGGGCGCGCGTTCGGGTGGTGCCTGTTTATTGGGCGCATGTCTGCCAGAGTGTTTTATTTTTGTGCGCATATGCGGGGGCGGCGTTGTGCACGCCCTGCTTTGTGAAAAAACTTGACTGAAAAAAAGAAGAGTCCCAGTCTTCGGATTGTCGACAATTTTGTAGTCAACCCAAAGTCTGACGTCGTCGGCATATAAAACGGCCCAACAGGAGATCACATGATGGCGCACGCCAAACGCACCCTAACCGCCGCCCTGCTTGCAAGCACTGTCCTGTCCGTTCCGGTTATGGCGGTCGCGCAAGACAAGATCTTACGCATCGGCATGACGGCAGCTGACATTCCGCGCACCCTTGGCCAGCCCGATCAGGGCTTCGAGGGAAACCGCTTCACGGGCATGACAATCTATGACAGCCTGACCGCATGGGACCTGAGCAAGGAAGACGAAGCGTCGGTCGTCATTCCGTCACTGGCCACAAGCTGGTCGGTGGATGCCGATGACACCACCAAATGGACCTTCGTTCTGCGCGATGATGTCACCTTCCATGATGGCAGCCCTTTCAATGCCGAAGCGGTGGTCTGGAACGTCCAGAAAGTTCTGGACGAAAGCGCGCCCCATTTTGATGCAAGCCAGGTCGGTGTGACCGCATCGCGCATGCCGACCTTGCGTTCTGCGCAGGCGATTGACGAATTCACCGTCGAACTGGCCACATCTGAACCCGACAGCTTTCTGCCCATCAACCTGACCAACCTTTTCATGGCGTCGCCCAGCCATTGGCAGGCGAAATTTGACGAAACCGGCGATGCGGAATCCGCATGGGCGGCCTTTGCGGCCGATCCGTCGGGGTCCGGCCCGTTCCGCGTGACCGGGTTTGTGCCGCGCGAACGGCTGGAACTGGCGGCCAATACCGACTACTGGAACCCCGACCGCACCCCAAAACTGGATGGCGTGGTTCTGGTGCCGCTGCCCGAAGCGAATGCGCGCACAGCCGCATTGCTGTCGGGGCAGGTGGACTGGATCGAAGCGCCCGCGCCCGATGCCATTCCCCAGATCGAAGCGCGCGGTTTCACCATTTACGCCAACCCGCAACCGCATGTGTGGCCGTGGCAATTGTCCTTCGCGGAAGACAGCCCATGGCTGGACATTCGCGTGCGCCATGCGGCCAACCTGTGCTTTGACCGCGAAGACCTGCAAATCCTGCTGGGCGGGTATATGGGCATTCCCAAGGGCACAGTTGACCCGACACATCCCTGGTGGGGCAACCCGGAATTCGACATCCGCTATGACCTGGATGAGGCGCAGCGCCTGATGAGCGAGGCGGGCTTCTCGGCGGAAAACCCGCTGCGCGTGAAGGTGCAGACATCCGCTTCGGGGTCGGGGCAGATGCAGCCCATCCCGATGAACGAATACCTGCAACAGGCGCTGCGCGATTGTTATTTCGATGTGGAACTGGATGTCATCGAATGGAATACGCTGTTTACCAACTGGCGGCGCGGGGCCACGGATGAAAGCGCCAATGGCGCGCATGCCATCAACGTGACTTTCGCCACGATGGACCCGTTCTTTGCGATGGTGCGCTTCAGTTCCACAGGCACCTTCCCGCCTGTGTCCAACAACTGGGGGTATTTCGGCAATGATGAATTCGACGCCCTGATTGCCGAGGCCCGCACCACATTCGAAGATGACGCCCGCGATGCGGCCCTGGGGCGGTTGCACAAGCGCCTTGTGGAAGAAGCGCCCTTCGTGTGGGTGGCCCATGACGCTGGCCCGCGCGCCATGTCGGGCCGCGTGACAGGGGTTGTCCAACCCAAAAGCTGGTTCATCGACATTGCGCCGATGGATATGAACTAAGCGATATCACAGGCCCCGGACCTTCGCGCCGGGGCCTGTGCCGTTCCTGTCTGCCACCCGAAAGGACAGCCCATGTTTGGCTATACCCTGCAACGCATCATCTATACCGCCCCTGTGCTTTTGGGGGTTGCGGTGGTGTGTTTCGCGCTGGTGCATATTTCGCCCGGCGACCCGCTGATCTCGATCCTGCCTGCGGATGCGTCGGTTGAACTGCAAGACCGGCTGCGCGTGCTCTACGGGTTTGACCGCAGCTATCCCGAACAGTTCATCTTGTGGCTGGGGCGCGCCCTGCAAGGTGATCTGGGCACGTCCATCGCGTCGGGGCGGCCAGTAACCACAGAAGTCATGCGCGCGGTGTCCAATACGCTGATGCTGGCAGCTGTGGCCACAGTCATAGGGTTTGTGCTGGGGTGCTTCTTCGGGTTTGTGGCCGGCTATTTCAGCAATTCGCCCCTGGACAAGGCCGCATCGGCGGCGGCGGTGTTCGGGGTGTCGGTGCCGCATTACTGGCTGGGCATGGTGCTGGTGATCATTTTCTCGGCGCAGTTGGGCTGGTTGCCTGCTGCGGGCGCGGGGCCGGGCGGGTCCAGCGGGTGGAAATTCGATATGGAGCATCTAAGCTACATGGTGCTGCCCGCCCTGACCATGAGCGTCATCCCCATGGGCATTATCGCGCGCACTGTGCGCGCGCTGGTGGCCGAAATTCTGGCGCAGGAATTTGTCATCGGGTTGCGCGCGCGCGGCCTGTCGGAACTGGGCGTTTTCCTGCATGTGGTCAAGAACGCGGCCCCCACGGCGCTGGCCGTCATGGGTGTGCAACTGGGCTATTTGCTGGGCGGGTCCATCCTGATTGAAACGGTGTTCAGCTGGCCCGGCACGGGCATGTTGCTGAATTCGGCCATTTTCCAGCGCGATTTGCCGCTGTTGCAAGGCACGATTCTGGTTCTGGCGCTGTTTTTTGTGGTGCTGAACCTGGCTGTGGATGTGCTGCAAAGCGCGCTTGACCCCCGTATCAAAAGGTAACGTGACATGGCAGACATGACCTTGACCCAAGCCCCCCCCGCTGTGGCTGTGCGCAGTGCAGGCTATTGGCAGAATGTGGGCGCGCGGCTGGTGCGCGACAAGACGGCCATGGCAGCGGCGGCGGTGCTGCTGATTTTCCTGCTGGCGGCCATTTTCGCGCCGCTTGTCGCGCCGCTGGACCCGCTGGACGGGCGGTTGTCCAACCGTCTGAAACCCATCGGCACCGAAGGGCACTGGCTGGGCACGGATGAGTTGGGCCGCGATATGCTGTCGCGGCTGATCTGGGGCGGGCGCTTGTCGTTGCTGATGGGGGTCACGCCGGTGGTGCTGGCGTTTGTCATCGGATCGGCGGTGGGCATCATCGCGGGCTATGCGGGCGGCTGGACCAATACGCTGATCATGCGCACGATTGATGTGTTCTATGCGTTTCCGTCGGTGCTGCTGGCGGTGGCGCTGTCGGGGGCGCTGGGGGCGGGGTTGGGCAATGCGCTGCTGTCGCTGACCGTGGTGTTCATTCCGCCCATTGCGCGGGTGGCGGAATCGGTTACCACGCGGCTGCGCAGTTCGGATTTCATTGAAGCCGCGCGCGCATCGGGCGCGGGTGCGCTGACGATTGTGCGGGTGCATGTGCTGGGCAATGTGCTGGGGCCGATCTTTGTTTATGCGACATCGCTGATTGCGGTCAGCATGATCCTGGCCTCTGGCCTGTCCTTCCTTGGGCTTGGGGTGCGCCCGCCCAACCCCGAATGGGGGCTGATGCTGAACACCTTGCGCACGGCCATTTATGTGCAGCCATGGGTTGCAGCGCTGCCCGGTGCCATGATTTTCATGGTGTCGATTTCGTTCAACATGTTGTCTGACGGGCTGCGGTCCGCGATGGAGGTGCGCCAATGACCACGCAAGGCGCTATTCTGACCGTGCGCGGATTGCGCAAATATTTCCCCATCAAGGGCGGTATCCTTGGCCGGACAGTCAAGAATGTGCATGCGGTCGATGGGGTCGATCTGGAGGTGTTTGCCGGTGAAACGCTGGGCGTTGTGGGCGAATCGGGCTGCGGCAAATCCACCACGGCGCGGTTGCTGATGCAGCTGATCGCCCCCGATCAGGGCGCGCTGTATTTCGAAGGCAAGCTGGTGGGCAGCCCCGAATTGCCGCTGAAAGAGTATCGCCGTCAGGTGCAGATGGTGTTTCAGGACAGCTATTCGTCGCTGAACCCGCGCCTGACCATTGAGGACAACATTGCCTTTGGTGCGCGTGTCCACGGCACGCCCGCACAGGACGCGCTGGCGCGCACGCATGATTTGCTGGCGCGGGTGGGGCTTGCGCCAGCGCGGTTTGCGGGGCGCTATCCACATGAATTGTCGGGCGGCCAGCGCCAGCGCGTCAATATTGCGCGCGCGCTGGCCTTGCGCCCGAAGGTCATCATTCTGGATGAAGCCGTGTCGGCGCTGGACAAATCGGTGGAAGCGCAGGTGCTGAACCTGCTTGCGGACCTGAAGGCCGAATTCGGCCTGACCTATGTGTTCATCAGCCATGATTTGAATGTGGTGCGGTTTGTGTCTGACCGCGTGATGGTCATGTATCTGGGACAGGTGGCCGAAATCGGCACGGCGGAAGCGCTGTATGACAGGCCGCTGCACCCCTATTCGCGCGCGCTGTTGTCGTCCATGCCGTCCATGGACCCCGACAACCGCACGATGGAACCCGCGCTGACAGGTGACCCGCCCAACCCCATTGACCCGCCATCGGGCTGCCGGTTCCACACGCGCTGCCCTGTGGTTGGCGATGTCTGCGCGCGCAAGGTGCCCGCATTGACGCAGCGTGCCGCGCAGCACCTTGTGGCGTGCCACGCCCATGACCCCGCATCGGGCTATGCCCCGGCCCGCGCCCTGCAGGAGGCCGCACAATGAGCGCCCCGTTCCTTTCGATCCGCAACCTTGGGGTTGCGTTTACCGGTGGCACGCGGCCAGTGCGCGCGGTCAATGATGTGTCGCTGGATGTGGGGCAGGGCGAAGCAGTTGCCTTGATCGGTGAATCCGGGTCGGGCAAGTCAGTGACCATGCGCGCCATCATGCGGCTGAACCCCGAAAAGCGCACCCGATTGCAAGGCAGTATTGACTTGGACGGGCGCGACATTCTGAAAATGACCCCGCGCGAGTTGCGGGCCTTGCGCGGGGCGCAGGCGGCCATGATCTTTCAGGAACCGCTGCTGGCGCTGGACCCTGTCTATTCGCTGGGCGATCAGATTGTCGAAACCATTCGCCGCCATGAACCCATAAGCCGCGAGGCCGCGCGCGCCCGCGCGCTGGAGCTGTTTGAACGGGTGCGTATTCCGTCGGCCAAATCGCGGCTGGACAATTACCCGCATGAAATGTCGGGCGGCATGCGCCAGCGGGCCATGATTGCGCTGGCGCTGTCATGCAGGCCCAAATTGCTGCTGGCCGATGAACCCACCACAGCACTGGACGCCACTGTGCAAATCCAGGTGCTGTTGTTGCTGCGCGAATTGCAGCGCGATCTGGGCCTGTCGATTATTTTCGTGACCCATGACATTGGCGCGGCAGTGGAAGTGGCCGACCGCATTGCGGTGATGTATGCAGGCCAGATTGTGGAACAGGGGACCGCGCGCGATTTGATCCGCAGCCCCCGCCACCCCTATACGCTGGGCCTGCTGAAAAGCCGTGCCGACGGGGCGATGGTCAAAGGTGCGCGGCTGGAGGCCATTCCCGGCGCGCCGCCCGATCTGGCGAACCTGCCCGACGGGTGCCCGTTTGCGCCGCGCTGTTTTCTGGCCGAAGATGCCTGTCATACAGGTCGGATCGAGATGCAGCAAATCGGCGCGACCCATCAGGCGCGCTGCCGCAAGCTGGCGCAGACGCTTGATATGCACGCGGCACAATAGAATATGTCGCGGTGCATTGGCGTGCACGCGACATGTTGTGACGTATTGATTTCATGTGTCCGAGAAGCGCAAAACGCGATTTTGCAGCCGGGCCTGCGGCCCGGCACAAGCGTGGGGCAGGCGGGGGGCTGTCTGCCCCCCGCACCCCCCGAGAGTATTTTTCGCAAGATGAAGGACCAGCGCGCGGAGGCGGGCGTGATGTCGGGACTGGTCTGGAGGGTTTGCTGGGTCGGGATATGGCACAACGGCCGCTAAAGGCGGTCCGGCGGATGGGCCCGAACCGCGCGTTGGCATATGCGCCATGGGGCCGCGCGGTGGGGCGGGGCGTTATTCTGCGGGTTTGCGCAGGGCTGCCAGCGGGGAGAGGTCGTGCGATTTGTCGCGCGGCCAGCCATATGCGCCGGTTTTGGCGGTCTGATACCCCCCGCCTGCCAGTGCTTCTGCAAGGCGCACAGCCGCATGGACCCCGTCAATTACCGTGATGCCGGTTTCCGCGCTAAGGGTGGCGCACATGTCGGACATGCCCGCGCAGCCCAGAATGACGGCTTCGGCGCCGTCATGGTCGCGGGCTTGCATGATTTCGCGTTCCAGCAAGGCCTGTGCGTGTGCGGGATCCGCTTCCAGCGAGAGCACTGGCAGATCGACCGCGCGCACGCGGCGCAATGCGTGGCCCATCCCATAGCGCAGGGCCATATCCTCGATGATGGGGACCGAACGGGGCAGGGTGGTTACGATGCTGAACCGGCTGGCCAGCATGGTGGCGACCTGCATTGCCGCTTGTGCGATTCCGATGACCGGGCCATGCACCACTTCGCGCGCGGCGCCCAGGCCGGGATCGTCGAAACAGGCGATGACATGGGCCTGCGCGCCGGCCGCTTCGGCCCGGCGCAGCGCGTCGAGCATGGCGGGGACGGCCATGGCTTCGTCATGGTGCCCTTCGATGCTGGGGGGAACTGGCGCAGTGGCACCGCCCGCCGCGATTGTGACACCTGCACTGGCCGCAGCGCGGGCCTGCCGGGCAATCAGGGTTGTCATGGCGGCGCTGGAATTCGGGTTGTATACGAAGAGTTGCAAGGTCCATCTTTCTGCTTTGGGGCGCGCGCGCGCCCGCGCGGGGCGGGCCTGTTGAACTGTGTTGGTTTCTGTGCATTTTGTCAATTTTATTGTCGACAATATTGCGCTGTTGCCGCCCTGCACAGCGAAGCTGCTTTGCTTTTGGCCGTTATGGGGGTAAGCATATCGCAGGACAGGGGTGAGCGGATGCCTTGGCTGACGGATGCATCGAAGAATGACACGGTGACCCTGATTTGCGATCGGGTCTGGCTGGCTGTGGTGCAGCGCAGCCTGCGCCCCGGCGCGCGCCTGAAGGACGAGGATTTGGCCGAAGCCTTCGGTGTCAGCCGCGCGCGGGTGCGTCAGGCGCTGGCGGTGCTGGAAAAGGACGGGTTGGTGTCACTGGTGCCCAATCGGGGGGCCTGTATTGCCGAACCCGGCGTGGCCGAGGCGCGCGATGCGTTCTACACGCGCGGTTTCATTGAAAAACGGCTGGTGGAACGGTTATGCGCGCTTGCCACGCAGGCCGACATTGCCGCATTGCGCGATCATATCGCCAAGGAACGCGCTGCCCATGCCGGGCAGGACAGCGAGGCCGTGATCCGCTTGTCAGGGGAGTTCCACCTGTTGATTGCGCGGCTGACGGATGCGCAGTTTCTGGGCAAGATCCTGCGCACGCTGACAACCAGAACCTCGTTGATTACGGCCATGTATCAGACGGAATCCACGCAGACCTGTGGTCCGGACGAGCATGAGGCCATTGTCAATGCCATCGAGGCGCGCGACGCGGCGCGCGCGGCGGATATGATGGAGCATCATCTGCACCATCTGGAATCCGCGCTGCAACTGCATGAGGCCAAATCCCCCGCTGTCGATTTGCGCGCCGCGCTGGGGTTAAGTGATGCTGCCGCGCAATGACGCGCGGTTGCGGGATGCGGGGCGCGATTGACAAGCCCTGTTCCAGACCCTAGCTAAAGGCCATTCTCAGGGCGGGGTGAAATTCCCCACCGGCGGTGACAGCCCGCGAGCGCCTTTCACTTGTGGAAGGGTCAGCAGATCCGGTGAAATTCCGGGGCCGACGGTTATAGTCCGGATGGGAGAGAAGGGGGACGGTCGGGCGCAGGTCCGCCCGGCCCTGACGCTCTGGGATTCTGTCATGTTGAAAGGATCTGGAGCTATGACAAAATCCCCTGAATTTGCCTTCATCAAGGCGCGCTGGCATGCTGGCATCGTGGATCAGGCGCTTGTGGGGTTCCGCGCGCGCCTGTCGGAACTGGGCGTTAAGGCCGAAATCCGGTGTTTCGATGTGCCCGGCGCGTTTGAAATGCCGCTACTGGCGCAGCGGCTGGCGGCGACGGGCCAGTATGACGCCATCGTGGCGGCGGCGCTGGTGGTGGATGGCGGCATTTACCGCCATGATTTCGTGGCGCAGGCCGTTGTGTCCGGCCTGATGGAGGCAGGGCTGAAAACCGGCGTGCCAGTGTTGTCGGTGTCGCTGACGCCGCATCATTTCCAGCCATCTGCAGAGCATGAAGGGTTCTTCCACGATCATTTCGTGAAAAAGGGCCGCGAAGCTGCAGATGCGGCGCTGCAGGTGACGCAGCTTTATGACGGGCTTGCGCTAGGTGCGGCAAGCGCTGCTGCGTGATGGCGTAGCAGTGCAGTGCAGGGGGGCGGTTACGGGGCACTCCGTGGTCTGACGCAGTCCCCCAAGGCGCGGAATCAAGGCCGCAGGTGGCCCGCGCCATCGGCGGGCCGTCCCGCCAGCCTGCCGAGTGCGCAGGCCCCCGCGCGGAATCAAGGCGCGCGAGAGTGCCGCGCAGCGCCCGACCGCCCCCCGGGCGGGCGCTGTTCACCGTTCCGCCCCCTTGAACCGTCGCAATGGGCCGCAGCATAAACAGCCCGCCAAAATCGTGGGAGCCCCCCCCGCGGTCGGGCACTTCGCGGCACACCCAAACTTCGCAACAGTCCATTCGCGTTTACGGGCGGAGATCAGTAATTGCTGAAGCTGATATGCGTGTTGCACTGCCCGGATGAGGAGCGTCCCACCCAGACATGAACTGTCCCGCTGGGAACATGGCCCATATTCAGCCGCGCATTGTTGTTGAGCAATCCCAGCAAGCTGATGCGGTCGCTGAAATGCCACTGGCCCACGGAATCGCGTGCCAGCAAGGCGGAATTGCAGCTATAGCCGGAATTGCCATCGTTGGTTTCAATGCGCAGGCGGCTGCCATCCCAGTTTGTGCCTTGTTTGTCGTAATTGATGACAAAGCTGGGGTTCGCGTCGAAATAGCCGCTATAGGGGCTGAACAATCCGCCAAAGCCGGAACAACTGGTCAGCCGTTGGCCGCCGCCCGCACGGGCGCTGTGGCGCAGTTCGGGGGACCACAGGTTATCGACACTAAGATTGTGGGTTTTGGCAGACAGGCGCGTGTCGGGGCAGCCGGCATAGCGGGGGAATTTATTGGTGGCGTTCAGTGCGAAACTTGCCGGGGGAATGAAATGGCTGCCATGGGTACCGCGTTCCGCCGTCAGCTTGAAATTCAGCAGGCCGAAGGATTCATTGTCGATGGCTTCATCCAGATTGGCACTGAACCCCATGGTGAAGGTGGTTGCGGGGTTTTCCACATCGACAACCACACGCCAGATCTGGTCGGTCCAGCCGGTGCCCCAATGGTTCTGGTTGCCTTCCAGCAGGGTCATGGTGGTGGTGAAGCGCCCTTCTGCGCGGTCTGCCACAGTGCGGCGCGTGGCGGTCATATTGCCCCATGGGCCAACCAGAAAGGCTTCGGTGGCGATGGACTGGCCATTGACTGTCAGGGCGAACATTTCGCCTGCGGGCTGCGCCCAGCTTAAATCATAGCCATCCCAGCTGTCGATGATGAACAGGTCGAATTCGAACCGCGCAGTTTTGGACTGTTCGCCAAGGTTTACCCCATAGGTTACCGGCGCGGCCCATGTTGCACCGCCAAACGGGCCAAGGAAATTGCCGATCGCGGGATTTGCTGTTTGCGTCACTGTGGTGCTGGACCAGCCTGCGGGCACGCCGCTGGTGAACGCGGTGTCGATAATTGTGACATTGGTTTCAGGTTCGGGCGGGGTTTCTTCTTCTTCCTCCTCCTCCTCGATGGGGGCTTCGGGTTCGCCCACTTCTGGAAAGGTTTCGGGCAATCCTTCGGGGAAGTTGGTGGTGTTGCCTTCGTAATTGATGAAGGGGGAAAAGCGCGGGCGGGTCACGGCAATGGGGGTCAGGCGCGTGGCGGGCACGATTTGGGTAAAGAGTGGCTGCCACATGCTGAAACTTTCCACCAGCAGCAGCGCCTCGCCGGGCAGGACGGGGGGGATGCGATCATTCAAATCGGCTATTGGCGCATGCATGTCGACACTATCGAAGCGGCCATGTTGGCCGGTCAGTGAGGGGGTGGTGTCGTTTTCTGCCACAGGCGCGCTGGGTATGGTGCCAAGGCGCGCGTTGATACGTTCCTGTACAACGCTTAGTCCGATCCCGCCCCCATTGGCCTGCGCCCGCGCCAGATTGCTGGCAGCCACATTCAGACCGCGACTTGCGGCATAATCCTCGGCGCGGTCATCATCGGCGGTGACAGCGGCAAAATCTTCAAGCGACAGGAAATCGCGCGTGCCATAGGACCACATGACCTGCGGTTCATCCGCGATCTGGTCCCACATGATGGACGACATGCGCAAACGCGTTTCCTGATCGCCTGAAATCAGGAAATCATACACTTCGTTCAGGCCGTCCATATAGGCGGTGGTGACAGCGGCGGTGTTGCGCGACAACAGGTCGGCCACAGTCAGCGCGGCCACCTGCGCATCGCGCCGCGCGCGAAAGGCGTCAAAGAACACCAGACTTGCGACATAGGCAAAAATCAGAAGCGGCAGCACCAGCACCATTTCCACACTGACAGAACCGCGAATATCGGCGCGGAACTGCGTGATGGGGCGCATCAGACGGGCAAGCACAGATTGGCAGATCATGGCGTGTTACCTTGGTTCGTTGACAAATACACTACGGCTGGTCAGCACAAGTTTTCCGTCAGGGTTGATGTCCAGACCGGAAAACAGGCCGGTCACGCGCAAGAAGGGTTCGGCGATCACACAGATGCGCAGCAGCATCAGTTCCTGCTCTGCGCCGCCGGCACCGGGGTTGAAAGTGACGGAAGCGGTGATTTCCTGCTGGTCGTCGATGCAGGGAAACGGACCGTCAAGGCCAGTGAAATCCGATGTGTTCACGGGCATCATTTCCACAGTAATGTTGCTGTTGCAGTCAGGCAGCAACATGGCGTTGGAACAGATCAGGTCAGACATGCGGTCGGACCCGCTGGTGCCGATCTTGCCAAGGCGCACATCGCGCACGGTCATGTCCACGGCGCGGTCCAGCATGACCTGACGCAACATGGTAATCCCCAGATCGATGGCGCCCAGCATCATGGTCAGCACCAGCGGGAACAGGATGACAAATTCGACCGTGGCCGCGCCCGCATCATTGCGGCGAAAGCGCCAGAGCGCATGTGTGATTGCGCAAAGGTGTTTCATTGTGTCAGCCGCAGCGAGAAGGTTTGCACATGTGTAGCGATGGACTGGAACGCCGCGATCAGTTCTTCGCCGGAGCTGTTGAAATAGTGGTTGGGCGAAGATGCGCAGGCTTCCATCAATGCGGCCCCGCCTTCGGGCGCTTCAAACGCGACGCCGTAGATTTGCACATTCTGGGCTTTCAGCGCAGTGCACACCGATACTGTGTCGGCATCCTGGGTTACAAGATCGGGTTTGCGGGTGCTGGGGTCGTTCGCCCAGAAACAGCAGTTTTCACCATCGGTCATCAGGACCATGGCGCGCACAGTGGCGGGGCGTTCCCAGTCATGGGGGCGGTTGGCAAAAATGCTGTCCACTTCGCCATTGTCCACCAGATGGTTGATGACAGGGCGCAAGGTGGGGTCGAAGAACATTGCGCCCGCGCGTACCCCCAGATCAATGGATGTGCCCCAGTTCGGCCCAAGCGCGTTGATGATGGCCGTGGCCGTATTTACATCGCGCACATATGGGCGGATGGGCATTTCGTTGATCAGGTAGCTGGTGTTCGAATTTAGCACGCAATTGCGCCGGATCATGGGCGCGTTGATGCTGTCGGTCACGCTGTCCCATGACTGGAAATCAATGCAGAAGGCGTTGTTCATCGACCCTGACAGCGGATCGGCCAGATTGTTGAAATACCCCAGCGTGCCTGCGGGCATGATAACTTCGGTGCTGTAGGGCACGAAGGTGATGGCCACATTGCCGTTCTGGCTGTCGCGCAGCATATCCTCGACAAAGTCGATCGCCGCAGAGCGCAGATTGTCCATGCGCCCCACGTCATTCATCGACCCTGACACATCCAGCACCATGACGATTTCGATGTCCACACTCGCCAGGCCCTCGCTTGCGGTGGCGGGGGTGGACATGTTCAGCCTGTTTACCCCACTCCAGCGCAGGAAGAAGGTGTCCATGTTGCCTTCGGGGTCGACGCTGACAGTGCGCCCTGTCGCAGCTGATTCCTGCACGGAAATACGCCCGCGCACATGATCACCCAGCCCTTCGGCGTCAAAATAGGCCTGAACAACATCGCGCGGGTCGGGGTTGGCGGGGTTTTCGCGCAGCATGGCCGCGGCCAGAACGGCCCTGTCGGCGGTGCCCTGCATATGGACGCGATGCGCCTCATAGCGCATCATGTCCACGGCAACCCCCCCCACCATCAGCATGATGACGAAGGCGAACAGACCAAATATCAGGATGGCACCATCTTCGGCACGCTGGAAAATGGCAATGCGCCGCCACAGGGGCGCTAGGCCTGATCGGGCGTGGACTCGCTTCAGCATGACTTTGCACCTTTTAACACCGTGGCAGCGTAAAAAACGCTGCCTGCGCACCCCGTCAGGACTGCCTGTCGGGACTACGCCTACCAACCTTAATTATTCATAAAATTAGGGGGGTATTGTGGCGGCATTTGGGCGGCTTTGCGCCCAAATCGGTGCATCATGGGGCTGTCGCGCGCCGTTTGGCGCGGGGCCGGGCGTTACAGCAGTGCGGCCAGTCGGGCGGCCTGCGTGGCGCAGGGCGTCAGGGCCGCGCGATCCTCGCCTGGGAAAAAACGCGCGCGGGTGGCGGTGGGCATGGGGGGGGCTGCGTCAATCAGCACGCGCGGGCCGGTTTTCGTGCTTTCGGCCTGCCATGCGCGCGCCAGCGCCATCTGTGCGGCTTTGGACGCGCCATAGGCCCCCATGAACCGCCCGGACGCGGCAGGGTCATCGACAAACAGCGCTGTGCCACGGTCCGCGCTGGCCGCAAGCAGCGGCGCGACCATGGGAATCAGGAACCCTGTCGCACGCATGTTCACGGCCACGCATTTGTCCCAGTCCTTCAGGGGAATGTGGTCGGCAGGCGTCATGGGCGGGGCATAAATGGCCATATGCGCCCACAGGTCCAGTGCGCCCCAACGGTCATGTATGTCGCGGCACAAATGGCGCATGGCATCGTCATTGGTGATGTCCAGCGTTGCCAGCGTCGCGCTGCCGCCAAGCGCCTGGATGCGGTCATCCAGGTCTTCCAGCGCGCCCAGGGTGCGCCCGACGGCCACAATATGCCAGCCTGCGCCTGCAAGGGTTTCGGCCAATGCGGCCCCAAGGCCGCGCGATGCGCCCGTGATCAGGGCAAGCTTTTTTTCAGGGTGCTGTGTCATGGCCATTCCTTGCCACTGGTTTGACGCCAAGACAAGGGCCAGCATGCCGCACGGACGGGCCATTGCTGGGAAAATGCCGCACCCGCGCAAACCGCCCGCTGTGCCGCGTCCTGAGTCCGGCATGCAACAGCGCCGCGCCTGTATCTGGTGGCTGGAATTTCGCGCTACCCAAGCGGTCGGGGTTTGCCTATAGTTCTTGCGTCAGTTACCCCAACAAACCCGAGGGAGAGGTCATGCGCTGTCCGTTCTGTGGCAATACCGACACGCAAGTGAAGGATTCACGCCCCGCCGAGGATCATGGCGCCATCCGGCGACGGCGCTTTTGCCCGGCCTGCGGGGGGCGGTTCACGACCTATGAACGTGTGCAATTGCGCGATCTGGTTGTGGTCAAGACCAATGGCCGGCGCGAAGCCTTCGACCGCGAGAAGCTGGAACGCTCCATCCGGATAGCCATGCAAAAACGCCCGATTGAACATGACCGCATTGACCAGATGATTTCAGGCATGGTGCGGCGTCTGGAATCGCTGGGCGATACCGACATCCCGTCCAAGATGATCGGCGAGATTGTCATGGAAACGCTGGCGCGTATCGATACTGTGGCTTATGTGCGGTTTGCCAGTGTTTACAAGAACTTCCAGGAAGCGGATGATTTCGACAAATTCGTGTCCGAACTGCGCCCCGAACCCAAAGAGGCCGACTAGACCTTGACGCACCCGATTGACCCCGCCTTCATGCGGCTGGCCATTGCGCTGGGGCGGCGCGGCCTTGGGCGGGTATGGCCCAACCCCGCTGTGGGCTGCGTGATTGTGAAGGACGGGCGCATTCTGGCGCGGGGCTGGACGCAACCGGGCGGGCGCCCCCATGCCGAAGCGATGGCCCTTGCGGCCTGTGATGCGCGCGGCGCGACTGCCTATGTCAGTCTGGAACCCTGCGCCCATCATGGCAAGACGCCACCATGTTCCGAGGCGCTGGTGCGCGCGGGGGTGGCGCGCGTGGTCACCGCCCTGACCGACCCTGACCCGCGCGTGGCGGGGCGCGGGCATGCGATGTTGCGCGCCGCCGGGGTGGAGGTTGTCGAAGGTGTCGAAGCCGCTGCTGCCCATGCCGCCAATGCGGGCTTTTTGCTGCGCCTGACGCAAAACCGCCCGTTGGTCACGCTGAAACTGGCGCTGACACTGGACGGGCGCATTGCCACGGCCACGGGCGAAAGCCGCTGGATTACCGGACCACAGGCGCGCCGCGCCGTGCATGCGATGCGCGCGTGCCATGATGCGGTGTTGGTGGGCGCAGGCACTGCGCGCGCGGATGACCCGGATTTGCGGGTGCGGGGTCTGGGCACCAGTCATAACCCTGTGCGGATTGTGGCCATGCCCCGGCTGGACCTGAGCTGTGACAGCAGGCTGGGGCGGTCCGCGCGTGATGCGCCTGTGTGGTTGCTGCATGGCCCGCAGGCCGACCCCGCGCGCGCGCAGGCCTGGCGGGATGCGGGCGCCATGACGCTGGCCTGTCCCATGGGGGCGGGTGGCTTGGACCCTGTCGCCATGATGCAGACCCTTGCGGGGCGCGGGCTGACGCGGGTGTTTTGCGAAGGGGGCGGCACGCTTGCGGCCAGTTTGCTGCGCGCGGGGCTGGTGGACCGGATGGTGGTGTTCAGCGCAGGCAAGCTGATTGGCGCGGACGGGCGCGCGGGGCTGGGCGATCTGGGCCTTGCGCAGCTTGGCGATGCGCCGCAATTCCGGCTGGCGCGTGTGCAGCCTGTGGGCGGCGATGTCGTGCAGATATGGTCGCGCGCGGGTCAGGCGTGACACCCCCCCCCGTCTGGCGGGTGATTCGGTGCCATGGACCCACCTGAACGCAGGTGCGCGCAGCTCAGGCAGAGGATACCGCTTTCATTCGCCTTCACGGGACATGCTTCTTGATTTGCGCCAATATCTGATTTTGCTTGAATCGCGTCCTGTCGCGCGTCATCTGGGGAAAGATGAGTCCCTTTCGCAGCCATATGACCCTTGCGCTGGAGGAAGCGCGCGCCGCCGCCTTGCGTGGCGAAGTGCCTGTGGGGGCCGTGGTTGCCCATCGTAACGGCACGGTTATTGCCGTAGCCGGCAACCGCACACGCGAACTGAACGACCCCACGGCGCATGCTGAAATTCTGGCCATTCGCGCGGCCTGTGCGGCGCTGGGGCAGGAACGGCTGTCAGGTTATGATTTATATGTCACGCTGGAACCCTGCCCGATGTGCGCAATGGCGCTGTCGCATGCGCGCATTGCGCGGCTGTATTATGGCGCGTCCGACCCCAAATCTGGCGGGGTTGCGCAGGGGCCGCGGGTGTTTTCGCATGCGCAATGTCATCATGTCCCCGAAATATACGACGGATTGCGCGCCCAAGAGGCAGAACAGATGCTGAAGTTGTTTTTTGACAAGTTGCGGTAGAACGGCATGTGGCAAGAACAGGTCATAGCGTATTGCGAACGCACCGATTTTTCCTATTGGTCCGAGCCTGTGAATGCCGTGACAAATGTTGCGTTCGTGATAGCCGGGCTGATTGTCTGGCCGCAAACGCGGGGCGTGGCCGCCGCGCGGTTGATGGCCATTGTCCTGATGGCGATCGGCGTCGGGTCTTATTTATGGCACACCCACGCCACGGGCTGGGCGGGGCTTTTGGATGTGGCGCCGATTGTGGTGTTCATACTGGTCTATCTGTTTGTGGCAACGCGCGATTTCCTGCGCGCGCCGGTTTGGCTGGCGGCGCTGGTCAGTGTGGGGTTTGTCCCCTATGCGGCGGGTTTTGGGTGGCTGGCCGGTTTGCTGGTGCCCGGTGCGGGGGCGAATGCGCTGTATTTCAGTGTTGCAGTGCTGATTGCGGGCTACGGGCTGTGGTTGCGTGATACGCCCACCGGCAAGGGGCTTTTGGTGGGCGCTGGCGTGCTGTGCGTGTCGCTGGGGTTTCGTATGGCAGATGCGGCGTTCTGCGCGCAATTCGCGCTGGGCACGCATTTCATGTGGCACATCCTGAATGCAGTGATGCTGGGCTGGATGATTCGTGTCTATCTCCGCCATGTCCGGCCCGACCGGCCCGCGCTGTAAACCGGCCCGCTGGCTGTTGCACGCTGCCATGCCGGCAGGGGCTACCCGTCGGTTGATTGGGGCGCGGCGCTGGCAACATATTCGCGGTGCAGGATGCGCGCATATTCGCCGTTCATTACAGTTGGGTGGCGGCGAATTGCGCCCGCAATTTCGGTCACAGTGCGCCGGTTGGCGCGTTCACGTCCTTGCGTGACGATCAAGGGCTGCGATTGCCCGCGCGAAACGGTGGCAATGATGCTGTCTTGCGGGACGCCTTGTTGCATCAGGAAATGGCGCGCGGCATCGGCACGGCGCTGGCCCAGGCGCTGGTTGTATGACGCGCTGCCCACGGCATCGGTATGGCCGAAAATGCGAAAGCGCAGTTCTGGAAACTGCTTCATCCAATGGGCCTGATGGCGCAGGATGCGGCGTGCCTCGGCGTCCAGGGTGGCGCTGTCAAAGGCGAAATTCACCATTGCGGGGACCTCTGCCTCGAAGCGGCGGGTCATGATTTCCGCAATATTGATGCGGCCCGTCTGCACCAGCGTGTTGTGCATTGTGGGGTTGCCGAAGCCCCCTTCATCCACCACCACGCCCGCTTCGCGCGCATTCGGGCCGGCACAGGCGGCCAATGTTGTTCCCGCAGCGCCAAGCATAAAAAAACGTCTGTTCATGGTATCTATCCGTTCGTTATGGCCCGGCTGACCTTGCAGGTTACTTGAATGCCGGCGCGTGCGCGCGCCTTGCGCTATTGTTACCGTATGTTCACCGTGCCGCAAATCGTTTCCCGAACCGGGGCGACACGCATCAATCCAGAACATAGCCGTAGGGGCCGCCAAAATCCTGCCGCGCGACTTCGCCTTCGGCGCCACTGTTGCGCGATGTCAACCGCCCGCTTAGGAACAGGTCGCGTTCTGACGGCGGGCGCACGCGGTCTGTGGGCAGCATCAGGGCCTCGCCGCGGGTGGGGGTGACCAGATGGGCGGTTATGATGATGACAAGCTCGGTCTGGCGGCGTTCGTATCCTGAACTGCGGAACAATGCCCCCAGCACCGGAATATCGGACAGCCATGGAACGGAACTTGAATTGGCGCGGAAATCATCTTCCAGCAGGCCCGCGATGGCAAAGCTTTCGCCATCACGCAGTTCAACTGTGGTTTGAGTCGCGCGTGTGCGAAAGGCGCGCGCAGGAATGCCGCCCGCCCCGATACCATCGCCTGACAAGGCCGTATCGATGGAACTGACAGACGCGTTTAACGTCAGGTTGATGACATTGTCATCCAAGACACGAGGTGTGAACTGAAGTTCCACACCAAAGGGTCTGTATTGTACGGCGATATTACCATCTGACGAGGCCACAGGCACCGGAACCTCGCCCCCGGCAAGGAAAGAGGCTTCCTGACCCGAAAGCGCCGTCAGGTTCGGCTCGGCCAATGTGCGCGCAAGGCCTTGCGATTCCAGCGCTTCCAGCAGAACTTGCGCGGTCAGGCTTCCGCCCCCGACGCGAAAGCCAAGCGCCCCTTGCCGCCCGCCAGGGGAACCGGGCAGGTCAACACTGTTTGCCGTCCCATCAAGCGTTCCTGTCCCCAGGCGCACATTGGGACCGGAACTGATGCTGGAACTCAATTGAAAACTGATGCCAAGATTCTTGCGAACTTCGCGGTTCATTTCGGAAAAGCGCACTTTCAGCATGACCTGTTGCGTGCCCCCCAGACTCATCAGGTTGGACACGCGGTCAGGGGCGTAGCGCTGCGCCAGTTCCATGGCCGCATCCAGACGCGCAGCAGTAGACACGACACCCGACAGCACAAGGCCGTCATTGGCGGTGCGCACTTCGATACGTTCATTGGGCAGGATCTGGCGCAATCTTTCGCGGATTTCCGCAATATCGGGGGTGACCTGCACATCAACATTCGAAAACAGGCTGCCATCCGCGCCCAGAATTGTCAGCGTGGTGCGCCCCGGTGCCTTGCCCAGCACATAGATGGATCGGTCCGACAATGTGGAAATATCGGCAATGCCGGGATTGGCAATCGACAGTTCCGCAAAGGGCATGTCGGTTTCCACGACAACGGCCCTGTTCATGGGAATGCTCAGCGTGGAAGAAGATGTGCCATTGAGCACGCGCAAGGTTTCCGACTGCGCACCCGATGGAACCATAAGCGCAACCGCGCTTCCTGCAAGCAGCGCCGCCGCCAATGTCTTGAAATTCATTTGAACCTGCCTCGAACAACTGCCTGTTTCATGGTGGGGTTTTCCCCGATTTTGACAAAGCATGGCCCAAATCGGTTTTTTTTGCAAGTTTTCAGTGCTTCGCAGGCGTTCTTGATGTGAAATTTGCAACTTTGGCCTGCGCTATGGCCCCATTTTGCAGGGTTGCAGGAATTCCTTACCTTATATGGTAGCGCCGGGTCGGCGGGTTTGCAGCGCAGGCATGGCCAGAATATGCAAAAGCGCGCGCGATGTCAGGTCGCGCGCGCTTAAGGTCGATGGAATTGTTGCAATATTGTCAGTTCGTGCAGGCGGTTTCAATCAGCACAAGCTGGTTGCCGCGACGGGTGCGCACATGACAGGTGCGTTCCGCTTCTACGGCCACGCGTTCTTCGCGCACCACACCCAGAAGACGGTCTTGCGTCATTTCGATGGAGTCGGAGATGGAATCGTCATTTATGCCCACCAGCGCCAGCGACAAACGGCCGGAACTTTGGGCCTGCGCCAGGGCTGCGGCCTGTTCGGGCAGGGCCTCTACCGTGACGTTGCGCGCAAGCGTAGCTTCGGACCTGCGTTCCATATCGGCGCTTTGGTCGACGGCAATGATGCGCATGCGCGGCTCAATCAGGCTTGTCATATCGCCGGATTCGCGGGTGCGCCCGGTCCAGAACACATCGACATGGTCGCCCGGGCGCAAGAAGCCCGCAACACCGCTGGTCTGGTTCACGTCGATCGTGAAGGCGCGTTTGCCCGGTGTCAGGTGCGATGTGATGCCCGCTTCCTTGCCCGGTTCGGTCAGTTTGCTGGTCAACAGGGGTTCGCGGGTGTCCATCGCGCGCAAAACTGTGCGGTGGGGAATGCCGTCAGGGAAAATCTTGTCGATATCGGTGAAACTGCCCACGGGAATGGCATTGGCGGGGAAGGGGGCGGTGATCAGGTCCGCGGGGGTCATACGCTCGCCATAGCGCAAATCGCGCCGCGTCAGATAGACATCCACAGTTTCGGGGCCTGAAGTGACCTGCGCGGACCGGGCCGCGACCAGTTCGCGTTCCATCTGGCCAACATATTGCTGGGTTTGATAGACAGCAAAGCCTGCAAGCCCAAGCCCTGCCAGAAGAACTGCTGCAAATAAAAGGCGCATGGCGTGTTTCCTTACGTTTACGATGACCCCGGTTGGGGGTGTTTACCGTTACAAAGAACCCGTCCACAAAGCTGCGGCACCTTGTTGGCCCGACTGTGGCAAGTTTGCGCAGGGGGGGGCGCTGCGCGCGCGTTCAATGTGGCGCTATAACTGAACAAGGCGGCAGGGTGCCTGTGCCCCTGCCGCTTTCATCTTTGTCTGGTCACGCGCTAGACAGCGCGGTGCCAGGTTTGAGATCAGGTTTCGGGTTCTTCGGCAGGAACAGGGGCCGCGCCGGGCGTTGTGCCAACGGAGGTGCCGGAAACTGCGCTGGAAATCGAGTTTGCCAGGCTGTTCACACCGCCCTGAACAGAGGCGATAACAGCAATGCCAAGGCCAACGATAGCGGCGGTCAGAACAACCCAATCGACAGTGACAGCACCAGATTCGTCTGCGGCGAAGGATTTGATGTTTGCGAACAATTTCATTTTTACTCTCCAGGTTTTACGTTTGCTACTCTGCCGAACCGGTTACTCAGACCATGTTTTGTTCACCGCTTGGCTGAGGCTGAATAAGCCAGTGAATCGTGTTCTGATTTGGGCAAAAAAGGTACGATTTTCGCGCATGGCGAATTTTCTTAGTTTTTCCTTAATCCCCTTTGGGACCTATGATAGGCAGAACACATCATCAGGGGCTGGTGCAAAACCGGCCTTGTCGTCATATTCACGCGAATATCTAAATGAGCAGTTAACCCAATGTCGAAAATCGCGCCGCACCGCCGCAAGGCCGCATGGGCCGCACCCTTGGTGTTCGGGGCGGTGCTGGCTGTGGTGCCACATGCGGGGGGCGCACAAGACGGGGATTTCACCTTTCGGCGGGTGGTTCCGGGCCAGACAGCGGGGCCACGCATTACAGTGCAGATCGACCCTGAAGAACAGGCCAGATTCATGGCCGCGCGCCCCAGCCCGCAAACCCTAGCGCGCCCCGTGCCCGGTGGCCAGACCCCTGCGCCGCCGTCCAGTCTGGCTTGGTTCTGGGACAGGGTGTCGCCCGCGCTGGAGGATGGTTCGGGGCGTTTCCTGTCGGCCATGACCGCGCTGAACACCCCGCCGGACGGGCGCGATGTGCCAGTGCCGCGCTTGCAGTTCCTGCAGGAACTGGCGCAGGCCTATGGGCCCGATATCCTTCGCGCCACAGTGGGCACGAACATATCCCCCGCGCTGGTGCTGGCCGTGATCGCGGTCGAATCGGCTGGCCGCGCGGATGCCATAAGCCATGCTGGTGCCCAGGGGCTGATGCAGCTGATCCCCGCCACAGCGGCGCGGTTTTCGGTAAGTGATGCGTTCGATACGGGCCAGAATATTCGTGGTGGTGTGGCCTATCTGGATTGGCTGCTGCGCCATTTCGACAATGACATCGTGCTGGCGCTGGCGGGCTATAATGCTGGCGAAGGGGCCGTGCGGCGCAATTCCGGTGTGCCCCCGTTTGCGGAAACCCGCGATTATGTGCCAAAGGTGCTGGCGTCATGGCTGGTCGCGCGTGGCCTGTGCGCAAGCTTGCCGGAACTGCCCAGTGACGGGTGTGTGTTTCGCATAGGGCAAGCGGGCTAGCGCAGCGTTACCTTGGGTTCGGGGGGGCGTGATGGGGCATTCACGCTTGGACCACGCCCGCACTGGCGCATTTTCCCGCGCGTTCCCGTCAGGATGTGCCCCCGTGGCGCGCGGACAGGGCGGCCAGCACGGATTGCGGGGTCACGAACCCCAGACTGCGCCCGTTTTCGGTAACTTCAAGGCAGGTGGTGCGGGTGTCCATCCGGTCCATGACCTGCCGGATGGGCAGCGCGGCATCAATGGTGCCGCTGGCGGCAGGCGTGTTTGACAGCGCCAGTGCATCGCGCGCGCACAACACTTGCAGCGGGTTCATATTGGCCACAAAATCAGCAACATAGGGCGTGGCAGGGCGTGCATAGATTTGCGCAGGCGTGCCCGACTGGATGATGCGCCCGCCATCAAGAATGGCAATGCGGTTGCCCAGCTTGAAGGCCTCGTCCAGGTCATGGCTGACAAACACGATGGTGCGTTTCAGGCGCTGCTGCAATTCCAGCAATTCATCCTGCAATCTGGTGCGAATTAGCGGGTCCAGCGCGGAAAACGGTTCGTCCATCAGCAAGATGGGCGCATCCGTGGCGAACGCGCGCGCCAGCCCTACGCGCTGCTGCATGCCGCCTGACAAGGCGCTGACAGGCTGATCCGCCCATTGCGACAGGCCCACAAGTTCCAGTTGCTGGGCCACCTTGTCGCGTCTGTCGCGCCGCGCCACGCCCGCAAGTTCCAGCCCGAAGCCCACATTTTCGCGCACGCTGCGCCAGGGCAGCAGGCCGAATTGCTGAAAAACCATCGCCACACAGCGCCTGCGCAACCGGCGCAATGTGGCGCTGCCCGCCTTTGGCACACTGACAAGGCCTGATCCGTCATGAACCAGCACATCGCCCTGAACAATGGGGTTCAACCCGTTGACCGCGCGCAGCAATGTGGACTTGCCGGACCCCGACAGCCCCATCAGAACAACGATTTCGCCATGCCCGACATCCAGCGTGCAGTCATGCACCCCCAGAACCTGCCCTGTGGCGCGCTTGATGTCATCGCGGCTTTGGCCGGTTTCCATCAGGGGAATGGCCTTGTAGGGGTTCTTGCCGAACACAATGGAGACGTTGCGAAACCGGATGGCGGGGTCGGTCATTGTTTCACCTCCACGCGCAGCATGCGGTCCAGCATGATGGCGACTGTCACAATGACCGCGCCCGCTTCGAACCCCAGCGCGGCATTGACTGTGTTCAACGCGCGCACGATGGGAACCCCAAGCCCCGGCGCACCCACCAGCCCCGCAATCACCACCATGGACAGCGACAGCATGATGGTCTGGTTCAGTCCGGCCATGATTTGGGGAAACGCATAGGGCAATTCCACCTTGCGGATGCGCTGGCCTGTGGTCGCGCCAAAGGCGGTCGCGGCCTCGGTCAGTGCTTTGGGGGTGGAGCGGATGCCCAGTTCCGTCAACCGGATGGCGGCGGGCATGGCGAAAATGACAGTGGCCACCAGCCCCGGCACCATGCCCAGCCCGAACAGCACCAGAACGGGTATCAGATACACAAACACCGGCAAGGTTTGCATCAGGTCCAGAACCGGCGTCAAGGCGCGGTAAAAGCGCGGGTGATGGGCGGAATAAATGCCCAGTGGCACGCCCACCCCCATGCACACAATGCACGATGCCAGAACCAGTGTCAGCGTCTGCATGGTCAGCACCCAATAGCCCTGATTGAGTGCAAACAGCGCACAGGCCGCCACAATCAGCACCGGAACAGACCTGCGTTGCAAAACCCATGTGACAGCGCAAAACCCCGCGATCACGGCGAAAGGATGGGGGGTTTGCAGCATTGTGGCCAACAGCCCGATCACGCTGCGCAGCGCCGCTTCCAGCCCGTCAAAGGCCGTGATGAACGTATCCTGAAGCCAGTCAAACCCCGCTGCGATGCTGCGCCCGACAGGAAGTTTCATGTCGGTCAGCAGGGTTGTTAGAGTATCTGACACGCATCTGCTCCAGTTCTGGCAAAAGGCGCCGGGTCAGACCCGGCGCGCGTTGGCCCCGGACATGGTCCGGCGCGGCAGGTCAAGGGCGGGTTAGCCGTCAAGCGCGGACAGCACAGCCGCCAGCGCGTCGTCGCCGTCACGGGTGGTCACCCCGTCCAGCCATGGGGCAAGTGCATCACGGTTGGCCGACAGCCATGCACGCGCCGCATCTTCGGGCAGGGTGCCGTCGTTGAGGATCGCGCCCATGATTTCATTTTCCAGGTCCAGCGTGAATTCAAGATTGTTCAGGAACTGTCCCAGATTGGGGCACTCTGCACCCAGTCCGGCGCGGGTGTTGGTATAGACTTCCGCGAAGCCAAAATCCGGCCCGAACCAGTCATCCCCCCCCGCCAGATAGGTCAGGTCGAAATTGGAATTCATCGGGTGGGGTTCCCATCCCAGAAAGACGACAGGTTCACCGCGACGGTCGGCGCGGGCCACCTGCGCCAGCATGCCCTGTTCGGAGCTTTCGACAACCTCGAACCCGGACAGGCCGAAAGCACCGGCTTCGATCATGTCCAGAATCAGGCGGTTGCCGTCATTGCCCGGCTCAATACCATAGATGCGGTTTTCAAGCGCCTCGGCCTGCGCGGCAATATCCGCGAAACCGGAAATGCCAAGCGCTGCACCGGCGGCATTGGTGGCCAGCGTGTATTTCGCCCCGGTCAGGTTGCGGCGCACTGTGTCCACGCTGCCCGCGTCGCGGTAGGGGGCGATGTCGGCTTCCATGGTGGGCATCCAGTTGCCAAGAAACACATCCACATCGCCATTGGCCATGGATGTATAGGTAACCGGCACCGACAGAACCAAGGTGGTGGTATCATACCCAAGCGCGTCCAGAAGCGTGGTTGCAACAGCGGTGGTGGCGGTGATGTCGGTCCAGCCCACATCGGAAAAGGTGATCTGTTCGCAGGTGGCGAATGCGGGTGCTGCGGCCAGCGTTGCGGCAGCGGCAAAGGATGTCAGACGAAGGGTCATAGGCAGTTCTCCCGGTTCTGTTTTTTCTTGATTGACCAATCAATAAACAATCAGCTAGTCATCTTGCAACCAGAAATCATGAACAAAGGCTACAGGACGCGACCATGCCGAAGCTTGGAATGGAACCTATCAGGCGGGACGCGCTGATCAAGGCAGCAATTGCCGAGATTGGCGCAACCGGCGCATTAGAGGTGACAGTAAGCCGCATAGCACGGCGTGCGGGCATGTCGTCGGCGCTGGCGCATCATTATTTCGGGTCCAAGGAACAGATGTTTCTTGCGGCCATGCGCCATATTCTGGCGGTTTATGGCGCGGAAATGCGCGGCGCGCTGGTCATGGCGCGCGGGCCGGAACAGCGCTTGCAAGCGCTGGTCCGCGTGTCCTTCAGTGGCAGCAATTTTCGCCGTGATGCGGTTTCGGCATGGCTGAATTTCTATGTGATGGCGCAGCGCAACGCGCAGGCCGCGCGCCTGCTGCGCATCTACCAGCAACGCTTGCGCAGCAATCTGCGCCATGCGCTGCGTCCGATTGCGGGCGCGCGCGCCGCCGATCTGGCAGAAGGCGCGGCGGCCATGATTGACGGCGTTTATCTGCGCGAGGCGCTGGGCACGGGCGAACCCAACGGCACACGCGCCGAACAACAGGTCACAAGCTGGCTGCAGGCCGCCTTGAGCAGGAGGACAGAATGAACGCACAGCCCAAAGCCAGCCATTTCATTGCCGGCGACTTCGTCGAGGACACGCGCGGCGCGGCATTCGACAGCACCCATCCTGCCACTGGCGCGGTGATCGCGCGCCTGCACGAGGCGACACCCGACATCATGTCGCGCGCCCTGGACGCGGCGCGCGATGCACAACCGGCATGGGCCGCACTGCCACCAGTGGAGCGCGGGCGTATTCTGCACCGCGCAGCAATGATATTGCGCGCGCGCAACCAGGAATTGTCAGTGCTGGAAACGCAGGACACAGGCAAACCCCTGCAGGAAACACTGGTCGCAGATGCGGCATCGGGCGCGGATGCGTTTGAATATTTCGCGGGTTTCGCGCCCACGGTCACAGGCCAGACCATTCCGCTGGGCCGCGACATGGCCTATACCCTGCGCGAGGCGCTGGGGGTTTGCGCGGGGATCGGGGCGTGGAATTACCCCATCCAGATTGCCTGCTGGAAAGCCGCGCCCGCGCTGGCATTTGGCAATGCAATGGTGTTCAAGCCCTCAGAACTGACCCCGCTGAGCGCGCTGGCGCTGGCCGAAATCCTGCAAGAGGCGGGCTTGCCTGCAGGGCTGTTCAATGTGGTGCAGGGGCGCGGTGCTGTGGGGGCAGCGCTGGCCAGCGACGCGCGCGTGGCCAAAGTGTCGCTGACGGGGTCTGTGCCCACAGGGCGCAAGGTCTATGCTGCGGCTGCGCAAGGTATTCGTGCCGTAACCATGGAACTGGGCGGCAAATCACCGTTGATCATTTTCGACGATGCCGATGTGGAAAACGCGGTCAGCGCGGCCATTTTGGGCAATTTCTATTCGGCGGGGCAAATCTGTTCCAACGGCACGCGGGTCTTCGTGCACCAGCGTATCAAGGCGGAATTTCTGGACCGGCTGGTCGTGCGCACCCGCCAGATCAGGCTGGGCGACCCACTGGACCCACAGACACAGATGGGCCCGCTTGTGTCTGAAGCGCAGATGGACAAGGTGCTGGGCCATATTGCGCGCGGTGTCAAAGATGGTGCGCGGCTGGTCTGTGGCGGCGCACGCCACGGAACAAGCGGCTGTTTCGTGCAACCGACTGTTTTTGCAGATGTGCGCGATGACATGGCGCTGGCGCAGCAGGAAATTTTTGGCCCCGTGATGTCGGTTCTGGATTTCAACGGGGAAACCGATGTGGTCGCGCGCGCCAATGCAACCGAATATGGCCTGGCCGCCGGGGTGTTCACCCGCGATCTGGCGCGCGCGCACCGTGTCGCGGGCGCAATGCAGGCGGGCACAGTCTGGGTGAATGCCTATAACCTGACCCCGGTGGAAATGCCTTTCGGGGGGGTAAAGGCCAGCGGCGTGGGGCGCGAAAACGGGCATGCGGCGCTGGAGCATTACACACGCATCAAGTCGGTCTATCTGGGTTTGGGCGATGTCGACGCCCCCTATTGACCGCCTGACCCGGCTTGACCTTGCGGACGCGCGCCTGACGGCGCGCGACTGTTTTTTCCTTGGCGCGCGCAGGCGCGCGCGGGCGCAACCGCTAGGGTAGGGGTAGGCCGTGATGGAGGCTGATTATATTATCGTAGGTGCCGGGTCCGGTGGGTCCGCTGTTGCCTTGCGGCTGTCAGAGGCGGGCCATCGCGTGCTGGTCATCGAAGCGGGGGGCAGTGATGCGGGCCCCTTCATCCGTATGCCCGGTGCGCTGTCCTATCCGATGAACATGCGCCGGTATGACTGGGGCTATCGCACCGAACCGGAACCACATCTGGGGGGGCGGGTTCTGGCCTGCCCGCGCGGGCGGGTCATTGGCGGGTCGTCCAGCATTAATGGCATGGTCTATGTGCGCGGTCATGCGCGCGATTTCGACCATTGGGCCGAGAGTGGCGCAAGCGGCTGGGGCTATAGCGATGTGCTGCCCTACTTCAAACGCATGGAGCACTGGCACGGCCCGGCCCCGTCGCCCTGGCGCGGGACGGACGGGCCATTGCATGTCACGCGCGGGACGCGCGAAAACCCGTTATTCGATGCCTTTATCCAGGCCGGTGCGCAGGCAGGCTATGCCCTGACCGATGATTACAACGGGGCCGCCCAAGAAGGGTTTGGCGCCATGGAGGCCACGATCTGGCGGGGGCGGCGCTGGTCGGCGGCCGATGCATATTTGCGCCCCGCGCTGGCAACTGGCAACGCGCGCCTGTTGCGTGCCGAAGTGGCACAGGTGGTGTTTGACGACCACAACCGCGCAACTGGTGTCAGGCTGACAGATGGGCGCAGTCTTCTGGCGCGCGCAGAGGTTATTTTGGCCGCGTCCAGCCTGAACACCCCGAAATTGCTGATGCTGTCGGGCATTGGCCCTGCCGCCCATCTGGCGGAACATGGCATTGCGCTGCGCGCGGACCGTGCCGGTGTCGGGCAAAACCTGCAAGATCATCTGGAGCTGTATTTACAATATGCCGCCACACAGCCCATCACGCTTTATAAATACTGGTCGCTGCCGGGCAAGGCATGGGTGGGGGCAAGGTGGTTGTTCACGCGCAGGGGGCCGGGGGCGTCGAACCAGTTTGAAGCCTGTGCCTTTATCAGGTCGCGCGCCGGTGTCGATTATCCCGACATCCAGTATCATTTCCTGCCCATTGCAGTGCGCTATGACGGCAAGGCCGTGGCCGAGGGGCACGGATTCCAGACCCATGTGGGGCCGATGCGGTCGAAAAGCCGGGGGTGGGTGCGCCTGCGTTCCGCGCACCCCCAAGACGCCCCGCGCGTGTGTTTCAACTACATGAGCCATCCTGATGACTGGTCGGAATTTCGCAGCTGCATCCGCCTGACGCGTGACATCACGGGGCAGGCGGCGTTCAAACCCTATCTGGACCGCGAAATCCAGCCAGGGGCCGATCTGGTCGAGGATGCTCAACTGGATGCGTTCATTCGCGACCATGTCGAAAGTGCCTATCACCCTTGCGGCACGGCGCGTATGGGCCGGGCAGATGACCCCGGCGCGGTTGTTGACCCGCAGGGGCGCGTTATCGGGGTTCAGGGCCTGCGGGTGGCCGACAGTTCTGTTTTTCCGCGCATCACCAACGGGAACCTGAATGCACCTTCCATCATGGTGGGGGAAAAGATGGCCGACCATATTCTGGGGCGCAGGCTTGCTTCTGAAAACCTGTCGCCGCGCAGTCATCCTGACTGGGAAATGTCCCAGCGCTAGGGCAATTCTGCGCAAAGCCGGGAACTGGTTTTGAGCTTTCTTGGATTTCAAAATCAATAACTTAGAGTATGTCGCGTGACTGCGCGGTGACATGTTTCAAGCGCAAGGCAGGTGGCCCGTGCCCGGATTGCGCGTCGGGTTTCGACGGTATGTTGCACAAGCGCGGGGACTGGTTCCTTGCGTCCGGGGCACGCGCTGGGGCGAGTTTTCATTCGCGCGCGGGCTGGTTGACAAGCGCAGCCAAGGGGCATGCCTGCTGCCTTACGACGAGGGAGTGCGTGATGCCCTGCGGCGCGAACACCTAAGCCAAAGCTTTCCTGCCGTGATCGGGCAGGTGCCGGCTATTTGCGGTGAAAGACTGGCAGGGCGGTTTCAGGCATCTTGCGTTCCGCACGCCGCCCGTCACCCCAAAACGGCGCGCGGGTGGCGTGTATCTGCAAGGGCACCGCCGCGGGATACCCCGCCCTGACCTGTTACGACCCCCGTATGCCGGTGATCTGCGAACTGTTGACCTGCGCCCCGCCGTCCAGAACCAGAACAACCTGGCCGTTGATGTTGCGCACTTCCTGAACAGGGGAATAATGCATGGCGCTGGTAGTGGACAACCTGCCGCTGGTGTTGAAATCCTCTACCGTGAACTGGTAAGATCCGTGGGGAAGGGCGGTTGGCACGTCATGGGCCAGGTCAATGACAATGTCACTTTGTCCGGCGCCGACGGGGACGCGCGCAAGTTCCTGCCCTTGAACTGAAGAAATCACCAGTTCGCGCTGTGTCGCCTCTGGGACAGGGGCGGCGTGAAGTGTCAGGGGTGCCCCGGAATACCGGACTGGCGCATCTGTCGCCACGTCCTTGTTCAACCAGTTCGCCAGATCGGAAAATACCATCTGGTCGGCCAGCCGGCCCAGCAACTGGTTGGTCTGGATTTGTTGTTCGACCCCCGAAAATGTCGCAAGCTGTACCGCGAAGTCGGATGCCTCAACCGGGTTCAACGGGTTCTGGTTCTGCATTTGTGTGGTCAACATGCGCAGAAACATCGCAAAATCGGACCCGTCGCTGAAAGCTGTTTTCGCCGCTTGCGGTGCAGCGTTTGTTGCTGGATTGGCGGATATGTCGTTTTGGATGCTGAACATGGTCGCTCTCGATATATATGTGGCTGCGCGGGCGTGATGGCGGGACAGGGCCGGGCCTGTGCCGGTGCGGGGGGCGGCTATAGCCGAAGGTCAATCCCGGCGGGGCGCGGCGGGCTGGACGGGGTGTCGAAAACCATATCGGCCCGGGGCCGGGTGGCGGGGTGCGAAACCTGCAACTGGTGCAACGGCGTGGCCGCGCCGGCGTTGACCAGTTTTAGGTCGATGCTTTTGAACCCGAGCGCTGTCAGGTCGTCGCGCAGCAGGTTGAGGGATCTTTTCAACAGGTCCAGCATATCGACCCTGCCGGACAGCATGGAAATCTGGACTGCGCCATCAATTGCCGACACGGAAATCCGCAACTTGCCGCCCACACCGTCCCAGATATCAAGTTCGAACACGCCTTGACCGTTTTCGGACACAGTTTGCAACGCCTGCGCCACGCTGGAGGACAAAGCCGCCTCGGCGCGCATCATCGCGCCGGTAGCGCGCAGGACCTGGCTGGTCGGGTTTTCACTGGCCGCAAGGGTCTGCGGATCAGAGGTTTGAACTTGTGACTCGGCGGTGGCCTGGTTCAGAAGCTGCTCCACAGCAAATGCGTCAGTCTGCAAAAGCGTGTCGGTCTGTGGCTGTGCGGGGGTTGGTTGGGGGCGTGTCTGGTAATCCGGGCTTGCGGCCGTTTCTTCGGGTGTCCGAACCACATAGGAAATGTCCGCAGCGCCGTATTTCGCGCGCCCAACGGGGGCTGCGCGCCCCCCACCAAGGAGAAGGTCCTGACCGGCCGCAAGCGCCCCTGCCAACTGCGCCGCGGGCATGTCTGCAGTGGCGTCTGCGGGACCGGCCTGCCAGACTGCGTCCTGCGCTGCCGCGTCCATGTCCGCAATCGCTGGCACCAACGGCCCCGCCATGGACCCGGCAGAAGCTGCGTATCCGGCTGTTGTTATGGGCGATGTTGTGGGCGTTTCCTGCCGGATCTGTGGTGCGATATGGAATTCAACCGCCGTCAACGGGCGTTTGCGCGTCACGGGCGCCGTGTCGCCGCGCCCCACCGCGCTGCCGGTGTCGGACGGGGGCAGTTTGTCACGCGTCCCGTCGTGCAGGGCCGCGTGCGCGGCTTCCCCGCGGGGGAGCGAAAGCCCGGTGCGATCCGGGGCAGGCAGCATGTCCCCGTTTTCCATGTCATCCGGCAGCGGTGTTTGCGCCAGAAGTTCAGACCCCTCATCCATGGCCAACAGGTCTGGCGCTGGCGGGTTGTCCTCATCTTCTGGGGTCAGGATGGTTGTCAGGACCATGTCATCCTCATCAGACGGGTCCGGTGCGGGGGGGGCGGCCTGTTCCGGCTGCGCGGGCGCAAGGGGCTGCGCGCCACGCGTGGCCGCAGCTGTCTGGTTGGCCAGCACGCGTGCAAAACTCTGTCCGGTTTGCGCGGCGGGGTCCGGCGTCTTGATGTCGCCAGCAACCGCGCCTTGCGTCACATTTGTGTCCACTACAAGTCCGATGATCATCGCATCCTCCTGGATGATGCACCATCCCACGAAGTGATTACCGAATCTTTACCAGACCGCAGGTATTTTGAAGAACGCGACTCAGAAAAGGGGACGAAAGATGCCGGAACTTACATTACTTCATGCGCAGATGCCTGCGCGCGACAGGGTGTCAACCAGTCAGACGCAACAGGCAGCCAGCGCTGTGGAATTCGAAGCCCTTGTCCTTGCGGAGATGCTGCGCGCGGCGGGTGCCGGCAAGCCCACCACCGGGATTGAAGGCGGGGTGGGGGAAGATCAGTTTTCCTCGTTTCTGGTCGATGCGCAGGCCCGCGCAATTGCCGCGCGTGGCGGAATCGGATTGGCCGAAATGGTGATGCGCGCCACGATCGAAACAGGGGGGACCGCGCGTGAGTGAGCGTATGATCAAACAGCTTCGGACCCTGCTGGAGGAGGAGAAACAAGCCCTTCTGCGCGCGGATTTCGACAGCCTTGAGGCGCTGGCCGAACGAAAGGAAGGCCTGGTTCAGAAATTGTCCGCGACTCCCTTGCGCGACAACAAGCTTGCGGATTTGCGCGATGCAAATGCCCATAATCAAGCACTTCTGGCCGCGATAGCAAAAGGAATTTCGGGCGTGCGCCTGATTGTCCTGGACCACCACAAGGCAAGAAATACGTCGTTTTATCAGAAGGATGGCACGCAAAGCCCGCTTCTGCCGCGATCGGGGAAACTGGCGCATCGCGCCTGAGGGTTTGTTTACCATGTTTGCAGGAAATCAGGGTGGAACATATCGAATCACGCGTCTGTTCATGCTCTGGTAACTTGCTTGCGCCAATGTCTCAGGTGTCGGCAGAAGATCCGAGTGGCGATAGCGGTTATTGATCGTCTGAATGCAGAATGCAGCAAACCTCACCCTGTGGGTGACCCAAAACTCATGTGCAAAATGCACAATACGAAAGGCATAACATGTCAAGCATTCTGACCAATACCGGCGCAATGGTGGCCCTGCAAACAATGCGCGGTATCAACAAGAACATGGCGCAAACGCAAAGCGAAATCTCGACCGGGAAATCCATCAACTCGGCCAAGGATAACGCTGCGGTCTGGGCCATTTCCAAAACCATGCAGGCCGATGTCAAAGGGTTTGCCGCAATTTCTGACAGTCTGGCGCTGGGCCGGTCCACTGTGGCTGTGGCAACACAAGCCGCCGAAACCGTGACCGACCTGCTGACCCAGATGAAAGGGGCGATTGTCTCTGCGCAGGAAGAAAACGTTGACCGTGCGAAAATCCAGACGGACATCGTTGCGCTGCGCGAACAGATCACCTCGATCACGACTGCGGCGCAGTTCAACGGTCTGAACCTGTTGTCCAACCGTGAAACAACCGCGGGTTCCGGCGCAGTAAACGTGCTGTCATCGCTGGACCGCTCGTCTGACGGCACAGTTGTGTCGGCAAATATCGGTGTGGCCAAACAGGATCTGGGGACAACTGCATCATCGATCAGTGGCACCGCACTTGCAGCGGCTGCGCTGGCGGCGAAGGCAACTGGTCCTGCGGCGGGAACTGCCACCGCGATTACCGGCGCCGCTGCGCCCGCCTCGACGAACGCCGTAATCGTGGCTGATGGTATTGCGGCCGGCGACGGGTTCAGTGTTTCAATAAGCGCTGGCGCTGGCACTTTCCTTGGACAGGCAACCGCGTCGGCAAACGACATTCGCTATGTTGCGCGTGAAGGGGATACCGAAACTGATGTTGCGCGTGGCCTGGCCGCCGCATTCAACAGTTTTGCCGAAGCCAACGGTATTGAAGGTCTGACCGCCACTGTCACAGGTGCGGGCAACAACCAGCTGACCTTCACCAACTCTGCAGGTACGGGCAACAACGTTTCCGTGCGTCTGGACGCATTTGCTGCCGCTGATACAACCATTGGTGGCCGTCTGGAAGCGTTGAATGATATCGATGTCAGCTCGGCAACAGGTGCAGCTTCGGCCCTGTCCGAGATTGAGGGCCTGATCCAGACTGCCATTGATTCGGCAGCGGCTTTCGGTTCGGCGCAAACCCGTATCGACACACAGGCAGAATTCATCAAGAACCTGTCTGACGCACTGACAACGGGCATCGGCAGCCTTGTCGATGCAGATATGGAAGCCGCGTCTGCACGTTTGCAGGCGCTGCAGGTGCAGCAGCAGCTGGCAACCCAGTCGCTGTCGATTGCGAACCAGCAGCCCCAGAACATTCTGGCACTGTTCCGCTGATAACAGTGAGGTGAGCCCCCTTCTTGGGGGGCTCACGTCCTGATCAGTCATTAATTCAATTCCACAACGGGGATTCAGGATGAACGCCCATGTCATGGCTGCCGCCGCCTATGGTGTGCCGAATACGGCCTATAAGACGCCACGCACGATCGAGTATGAACTGATTTCAAAAATCACGGCCCGGCTAAGCGCTGCGGTCAAGGCGCACCCGTTTATCTTTGCAAATTTGGCTGAAGCGCTGCACGAAAACCGCAGGCTTTGGGTGGAACTGGCGATCGACCTTGCCACGCCCGGAAACCAGTTGCCTGACCAGCTGCGCCTGCAACTACTTGGGTTGGCACAGTTTTCGTTGCGCCATACCGATCTGGTGCTGGACCAAAAAGATAGCGCCGATGTTCTTGTCGATATCAATCTGGCAGTGATGCGGGGCTTGTCCGGCAAGGCAGGCGCGGCATGACAAACCTGGTGATCCGCCTTGCGCCGCATGAACGCGTGTTGCTGAACGGCGCAGTAATAGAAAATGGCGACCGGCGCGCCAGCCTGTCGGTGCGCACGCCGAATGCGCATGTGCTGCGGTTGCGCGATGCGATCCACCCGCAGCAGGCCAACACACCAGTGAAACGCACCTGCTATCTTGCGCAGCTTGTCTTGTCGGGGGATTCCGCGCCCCAGGACGCCCGCCAGCCCCTGCTGCGCTCTATCGAGCAGTTGAGTCAGGTGTTCACCGATCATGACAGCCGCAAGTTGCTGGACGACGCGACCACTGCTGTGATGGACGAAGAATATTATTGCGCGCTCAAGGCGTTGCGCGCCCTGCTGCCCAGAGAGGCGAGGCTGTTTGCCTCGACCCAGCAATGAGCTTCCGGCCGGTTGTTCCCACAGGGGGGCTTGCCGGCTGGGCATTTCTGAACAAGACCCGAGAACGGCAGGAAGCCAGTTTTGTCAAATCGGCTGTTGTCAAAAACGACCTGGATTATTTTCGCCAGAATTTCGGTGCGATCACATCGACCGAAGAACTGGTCAAGGACCGCAGGTCGTTCCGGGTTATCCTGTCAGCCTATGGCCTGGAAGATGATATCAACAACAGGGCGTTTATCCGCAAGATCATCGATGATGGCGTGGATGACCGCAAGGCGCTTGCCAACCGCCTGACAGACAAACGCTACAAGGCGCTGGCGCAGGATCTTCAGTTTCTTGCGCCCGGGTCAAAACTTGATGCACCAGAGGGTCTGAAGGACCGGATTGTGACGCAGTTCCAGACGCGCGGTTTTGAACGCGCGGTGGGCGAGCAGAATCAGGATATGCGCATGGCCATGGCCCTGCAACGGGAACTGCCCGATCTGGTGCAGGGCTTCACGTCGGAAAACGCGCAATGGTTCGCTGTTTTGGGCAATACCCCCCTGCGCAAGGTCATGGAAACAGCGCTTGGCCTGCCAAAGGAATTCGGGGCATTGGATGTGGACCAGCAGGTGACGCGGCTGAAATCAGCAGTGACGCGCCGGTTTAACGTGTCAAACCTGCAAGACCTGTCGCAACCCGAAAATATGGAAAAGCTGGTCAAGCGCTATCTGGTGATGTCGCAGATCAAGGAAATGCAGGCCTCGATGTCGCCGGCATCGATTGCGCTGGAACTTCTGCGGCGCTGAATGCCGCGATATGCTTGGATTGCAGATGGCGCGCAGACTTGCGTGACTTGCGCCATGGGGTGGCATTGGGCCTGCTTGCCCGCCGCCACCTGGCCGGTTCAAGGGGGGCGGCAGGTGTGCGGTGCTGGTTTTTTCAGCACAGGCGGTGCAAAAACTGTGCCAGTTGGCGGGTTCAGGCCCCTTCGGGCATATTCAAGCAGCTACCCCTCCCATATGGGGGGTTCGGTCTTGGGGGATTGCGGCTAAAGCCATATGCATGGTTCAAGAACAAGAGAATTCGCCCATGCATGTCACCAATCTGACCCACCTTCAGCGCCTGGAGGCTGAAGCGATCCACATCATGCGTGAAGTGGTCACGCAGGCCGACAAACCTGTTATGCTGTATAGCGTCGGCAAGGACAGTGCGGTGATGCTGCATCTGGCCAAAAAAGCCTTCTATCCGGCACCGCCCCCTTTCCCCTTGTTGCATGTCGATACAACGTGGAAATTCCGCGATATGTATGCCCTGCGTGACAAGGCCGCGCGCAAGGCGGGCATGCAATTGCTGGTCCATCAGAACCCCGATGCAGTGCGTCAGGGGATCAACCCGTTCGATCATGGCGGGGTGCACACAGATATGTGGAAAACCGAAGGGCTGAAACAGGCGCTGGACCTGCACGGGTTCGACGCGGCCTTCGGGGGCGCGCGCCGGGACGAGGAAAAAAGCCGCGCGAAAGAGCGTATTTTCAGCTTCCGCACCGCAAGCCACCGCTGGGACCCAAAAAACCAGCGCCCCGAATTGTGGCGCACTTACAATGCGCGCAAGAACAAGGGGGAATCGATGCGCGTGTTCCCGCTGTCGAATTGGACAGAACTGGACATCTGGCAATATATCCATCTGGAAAATATCGAAATTGTCCCGCTGTATTATGCCGATGAACGCCCGACTGTGATGCGCGACGGGCTGCTTTTGATGGTCGATGATGACCGTTTCCCGCTTGCCAAGGGCGAAGAACCTGTGATGCGCTCCATCCGGTTCCGCACGCTGGGGTGCTACCCGCTGACCGGCGCGGTCGAAAGCGGCGCGAAAACCCTGCCTGAAATCATCCAGGAAATGCTTTTGACCACGACATCCGAACGCCAGGGCCGCGCGATTGATCACGATCAGGCCGCGAGCATGGAAAAAAAGAAGCAAGAAGGCTATTTCTGAGGGGCATGACGCAATGAACGAGATTTACAAAACCGATGCGCTGATTGCCGAAGATATTGATAAATATCTGGAAATCCATCAGCATAAGACGATGCTGCGGTTCATCACCTGCGGGTCGGTGGATGACGGCAAATCAACCCTGATCGGGCGGTTGCTGTATGACAGCAAGATGATTTTTGAAGACCAGCTTGCCACCCTTGAAGCGGATTCCAAACGTGTGGGCACGCAAGGCGAAGCGATCGATTTCGCGCTTCTGGTGGACGGGCTGGCGGCGGAACGCGAACAGGGTATCACCATTGATGTGGCCTACAGGTTCTTCGCGACCGAGAAGCGCAAGTTCATCGTGGCCGACACGCCCGGGCATGAACAATACACCCGCAACATGATTACCGGCGCGTCCACGGCTGATCTTGCTGTCATTCTGATTGACGCGCGCAAGGGCATTCTGACCCAGACACGGCGGCACAGCTATCTGGCGCATCTGATCGGCATTCGCCATATCGTGCTGGCGGTCAACAAAATGGACCTGGTGGATTATGACCGCGCTGTGTTTGAACAGATCGTGGAAGAGTATCGCAGCTTCGCGGCAAGTATCGGGATCACGGAATTCACGCCGATTCCACTTTCGGGGCTGGCGGGTGACAACATAACCACACGCAGCGCGAACACTGCCTGGTATGATGGCCCCATCCTGCTGGATCATCTGGAAAAGGTGGAATTGAACCAGACCGCCGAGCAGTTGAAGCCATTTCGCATGCCGGTCCAATGGGTGAACCGCCCCAATCTGGATTTCCGCGGTTTTGCGGGCACCATCGCTACGGGCCAGGTGCAGGTGGGCGATGATGTGCGCGTGCTGCCATCGGGCAGAACGACGACCATTTCGCGTATTGTCACCATGGATGGCGATCTGGACCGCGCGGTTGCGGGGCAGGCGGTGACGCTGTGTTTTGCCGATGAAATCGATTGTTCGCGCGGCCAGATCATCACCGCCGGTCAAAACCCTGTCGAAGTTGCCGACCAGTTTGAAGCGACAATCATCTGGATGGATGATGAGGACATGGTGCCGGGGCGGTCCTATTGGCTGAAAATTGGCCCGCAAACGGTCAATGCTGTGGTGTCGCAGCCCAAGTATCAGATCAATGTCAACACGATGGAGCATCTTGCCTCCAAGACGCTGGACCTGAACGGCATTGGCGTTGCCACGCTGACCACGGACCGGGAAATCCCGTGTGAACCCTATGCCCAAAGCCGCGATCTGGGCGGGTTTATCCTGATTGACAAAATGACCAACCGCACGATTGGTGCGGGGCTGTTGAACTTCGCGCTGCGGCGCGCGCAGAATATCCATTGGCAAGCCACCGATATTTCGCGCGAGCATCATGCCAGCCTGAAAAACCAAAAACCCGCTGTGTTGTGGATGACGGGTCTTTCAGGGTCCGGCAAATCGACCATCGCCAATCTGGTGGAAAAGAAACTGGCGCGGATGAACCGCCATACATTCTTGCTGGATGGGGATAATGTCCGCCATGGGCTGAACAAGGATCTGGGCTTTACGGAAGCGGACCGCGTCGAAAATATTCGCCGCGTGGGCGAGGTTGCCAAGCTGATGGCCGATGCGGGGCTTATTGTGATCACAGCGTTCATTTCGCCCTTCCGGTCAGAGCGGGAGATGGTGCGCGGCATGTTGCCCGCAGGCGAGTTCATCGAGGTGTTCGTGGACACCCCGCTGGAGGAGGCCGAGAAGCGCGATGTGAAGGGTTTGTATGCGAAAGCGCGTGCCGGTCAGCTTAAGAACTTCACCGGGATCGATTCCCCCTATGAAGCGCCCGACGCGGCCGAAATCCGCATCGACACCACCAAGATGACACCGGATGCAGCTGCGGACCTGATTATTTCCAAGCTGATCCCGTAATCTGAGCCGTTGAAAACAGGTATGGCAGGGCGCGAATACCGCCTTGCCATGCTGCGCCGCTTGCACCGCCCGCGCCATACCGCTAAACCGCCCCAGAACCCCCGTGTATCCCTGTGCAAGCCGGAGCCATCATGTCCGAAATCGATCTGGAAACCGCGCGCAAGGTCGCCCATCTGGCGCGTATTGCCGTGCCTGATGAAAACCTGCCCGCGCTGGCGCAAGACCTGTCGCGCATCCTGACCTTCATGGAAGAACTCAATGAAGTCGATGTCACAGGGGTGGAGCCGATGACATCGGTGACCCCCATGCGGCTGAAGCGGCGCGTGGATGATGTGACGGATGGCGATATTCAGCCACGCATCCTGTCCAATGCGCCCGACGCGCGCGAAGGTTTTTTTGCAGTCCCGAAGGTGGTCGAATGAGCGATCTGAACAAACTGACACTGGCCGAAGCGCGCGACCGGCTGCGCGCGGGCGATGTGACTTCGGTTGCGCTGACGGAAGCGTGCCTGACCGCCATCGATGGCGCGGACCAGTTGAACGCCTTTGTGCATAAAACCCCCGATCTGGCGCTGGAGCGTGCGAAAGCCGCCGATGCGCGCATTCAGCAAGGGGACGCCCCCGCGATGTGCGGCATTCCCGTGGGCATCAAGGACCTGTTTTGTACCGAAGGTGTGGCGTCCCAAGCCGCCAGCGGCATTCTGAACGGGTTTCGCCCCGAATATGAATCCACTGTCAGTGCGCAATTGCGCGATGCGGGCGCGGTGATGCTGGGCAAACTGAACATGGACGAATTCGCCATGGGGTCCAGCAATGAAACTTCGGTCTATGGCAATGCCGTGAACCCGTGGAAAGTGGACGCGCGCAACCTGACGCCGGGGGGGTCATCTGGCGGGTCGGCGGCGGCGGTTGCGGCGGATCTGTGCCTTGCGGCCACTGGCACCGATACGGGCGGGTCCATCCGCCAGCCTGCGGCCTTCACCGGCACGGTGGGGATCAAACCCACCTATGGGCGGTGTTCGCGCTGGGGGATTGTGGCGTTTGCGTCCAGTCTGGACCAGGCGGGACCGATGACAAAAACCGTGCGCGATGCGGCCATCATGCTGCAGGCGATGTGCGGCCATGACCCCAAGGATTCGACCAGCGCAGACCTGCCAGTGCCCGATTTCGAGGCAATGCTGACAGGCGATATTCGCGGCAAGACAATCGGCATTCCGCGCGAATACCGCATTGACGGCATGCCTGCCGAAATTGCGGCGCTTTGGGCACAGGGCGCGGATATGCTGCGCGATGCGGGCGCGAAAATTGTCGATATTTCCCTGCCGCATACGAAATATGCCCTGCCTGCCTATTATGTGATTGCCCCCGCCGAGGCGTCCAGCAACCTGGCGCGCTATGACGGGGTGCGCTATGGCCACCGTGCCAAACTGGCGGCCGGTGACGGCATTACCCAGATGTATGAAAAGACCCGCGCCGAAGGGTTCGGGGCCGAAGTGCAGCGCCGCGTTATGATCGGCACTTATGTTCTGTCGGCGGGGTTCTATGACGCGTATTACAACCGCGCCCGCAAGGTGCGCAGCCTGATCAAGCGCGATTTTGACACTGTTTTCGCTGATGGCATCGATGCGATTTTGACGCCGGCCACGCCGTCGGCTGCGTTCGGTCTGGGGGAAATGGCCAATGCCGATCCGGTGCAGATGTATCTGAATGATGTGTTCACCGTCACGGTCAATCTGGCTGGTCTGCCGGGCATTGCCCTGCCTGCCGGACTGGATGCGCAGGGCCTGCCCCTGGGGCTGCAGTTGATCGGGCGCCCGTGGGAAGAAGGCGAATTGCTGAAGACCGCACATGTTCTTGAAGGGGTTGCCGGATTTGTTTCCAAACCTGCGAAATGGTGGTAAGTTCCGGCAAAACTGTCCGAGGCATGACTAACGTGAAACGCTTTGCATCTGCCCCTGCTGTGGCCATCGTCGCGTTGATCGCGCTTGCGGCCTGTGACACGGCACCGCCCTATTCCAATGTGGTCGACACCACGGGCCGCGGTGTTGGCTTCAGTGATTATGCCCAGTACATGCGCGCGCAGGAAGAATTGTCGCGCATCCGCCGCCAGCAGGCTGCACAGGGGCAGGGGCCCGCCGGGCCGCAATTTGCGACCCAACAGCAAAGCACGCAACCGCAAACCACAGCGGGCGGCACCATTGGGTCCGAAGCGGTTGCCGCATTGCGCGGCCAACCTGTGCAATCGGCGCCTGTTGCGCAACAACCTGCAGGCCAGTTCCAGACTGCCAGCGCCAGCCCGGCGGCGCAAATGCCCGCCGCCCCCGCCAGCGCAGGCGTCACCGACCAGCAGTTCACACCGCAGCCCTTTGGAACACCTGCGCAAAACACTGTCGTGACCCGTGATTACGTCCCGCAAGTGCGTGTCAGTCAGGATGAAATCGGCACGGGCGAGGGGCCAAACCTGTTCGTCTATGCGCTGTCGACGCGCCACAATATTGGCGAGCAGCGCTATACCCGCCGCCACCCTTTGCGCTGGCAGCGTTGGGAAGCGGCCTGTTCGCAATTCGCAACGCAGGATCTGGCGCAGGACGCATTCCTGATGGCGGGCGGGCCAGAACGTGACCCGAACCATCTGGACCCTGATGGCGATGGATTCGCCTGT
Source organism: Paracoccaceae bacterium (assembly GCA_017510335.1). Lineage (GTDB taxonomy): Bacteria > Pseudomonadota > Alphaproteobacteria > Rhodobacterales > Rhodobacteraceae > Roseinatronobacter. The sequence continues at coordinate 43,035 of JAFWNM010000015.1, read as the reverse complement.
TGGTGGGACCCCCGGCCATTCCGTCAGGCCGCAACGTCTGTGCGCGCGCGCGAGTAGCGCGCGATGCGCCGTCTTTGGCAGCCTTCACCGAATTTCGGACCGCGCCGGAACGGGATGCGCCCGGAACTGCTGGTCCTGCACTATACTGGAATGGACAGCACAGATGCTGCGCTGGCGCGGCTGTGCGACCCTGCATTTGAAGTGTCCGCCCATTACCTGATTTCGCCCCAAGGGCATGTGGTCCAGATGGTGGCCGAAGATCAACGTGCCTGGCACGCAGGGGCCGGGCAGTGGTGCGGCAAGGATGATATCAATTCACGTTCCATCGGCATAGAGTTGGCAAATCGCGGCGATGGCCCGTTCGCACACCCGCAAATGACCGCGCTTGAGGGGCTTATGCGCCAGATCATGGCACGCTGGCATATTGCGCCGGTGGATGTGATTGCGCATTCCGACATGGCACCGGACCGCAAGGAAGACCCCGGTGCGCGGTTTGACTGGCGGCGACTGGCACTTCAGGGGCTGGCGCTGTGGCCTGACGGGCTGGGACAGGACCGCCCGCTTTGCGATAGTCTGGATGCGATTGGCTACCCCGATGCGACGCCCGAAAAGCGCCTGCAGGCGTTTCGGTTGCGGTTTCACCCGTCAGGGCAGGGGCCGGAAAACACGCGTGACCGCAGGCGCGCGGCGGCCGTGGCGGACGGGGTTTTAGCGGCGCGTCGTCAGGCAGCGAATGGCCCGGGTGTAACGGATGAATAAACCGGGGAAGCGGCGGGACGGCATGCCGCGTGTGCGGCGGCCTTGATTGCGCATTGGGGCATTCCTTCAACTTCCCCTGCAGGGCAAATCCAGACAAGCGGCCCATGCAGCCCGGTCTGGTGGTCCTGGCGCATGGTGCTCAAAACTGGGAACCGGTTTCAAGCTTCTTGAAATGCCCTAGCGCAGATGGCGCAAGGCGCGCGACAGGTCGTCATGCAAGGTGGCGCGTTCTTCGGGGCTTAGGAAACGCCCAAGTTCAACTTCGCGCCCGGCGCCGCGCAATGTCAGGTAATTTTCCACTGGCCCGCCCTTTTCCTTAAGCGACAGCTGCACCCAGAACGGGTTGGCCTGCCATGTTTGCGGGGGCTTGCGGGGGGGGATATGGGTCAGGTCGATCTGCTCGCGAGTCAGATGCAGGATTTCGTGCAGCGACTCCCGGTCGGTGCGGTTGCGCATCAGCGCATACCACAATGCCCAAAGGGCCAGCCCCAGAAACGGCAACAACCCCCACAAAACGGGCGTGCCCAAAACCCCGATCAAGGGAAGCGCCAGAAACAGCGCGCTTAGGCTGATCACCCGAACAAACCCGCGATTGCCCATAGAGATATTGGGCCGCAGGTCCAGGCGGTATTGCGCGGAATTGCTTTTGGCCAAGGCAAAGGCCCCGGGCGGAGTGCCCGGGGCCTTTGGGGTTATCGTCCAGATTGCGGGCATGGGTTATGCCGTGTGTCTGTTGATCAATGCGCGGGCTGCTTGTCCCAGTCCGCCCGCTTTGGAAGCTGCTCGAACGTGTGCTCGGGCGGGGGCGAGGGCAGGGTCCATTCCAGCGTGTCCGCATGCTCGTTCCAGTAGTTCTTTTCGGTGACGCGGCGGCCGAATTTCAGCGTGTAAACCACGATGCCGATGAAGAACAGGAAGGAAGCGAAGCTGATGAAGGCCCCGATGGAACTGATGTAGTTCCACAGCGCATAGGCTTCCGGGTAGTCGATATAGCGGCGCGGCATGCCCTGACGGCCCAGAAAATGCTGTGGGAAGAAGGTGATGTTCGCGCCGATGAACATGGTCCAGAAATGCAGCTTGCCAGCCCATTCAGGGTATTGACGCCCCGACATCTTGCCCATCCAGAAATAGATGCCTGCAAACAGCGCGAAGACGGCGCCCAGCGACATCACATAGTGGAAATGCGCGACCACATAATAGGTATCATGATAGATGCGGTCGATCGGTGCCTGAGACAGGACCAGCCCAGTAACGCCGCCCACAGTGAACAGGAACAGGAAGCCGAAAGCCCATAGCATGGGCGTTTCAAACGACACAGACCCGCGCCACATGGTGGCAATCCAGCTGAAGATCTTGATGCCGGTGGGCACTGCGATCACCATTGTGGCCATCATGAAATAGGTTTGCTGCGTCAGCGACATGCCCACCGTATACATGTGGTGGGCCCAGACGATGAAGCCCAGAACCGCAATCGCGATCATGGCCCAGACCATCGGCATGTAACCGAAGATCGGCTTGCGCGAGAAGGTGGCAATCACATGGCTGATGATGCCGAAGCCGGGAATGATGATGATATACACTTCCGGGTGGCCGAAGAACCACAGGATATGCTGATACAGGATGGGGTCGCCACCGCCCGAGGGGTCAAAGAAAGTGGTGCCGAAATTCCGGTCGGTCAGCAACATGGTAATGGCACCGGCCAGAACCGGCAGCGCCAGCAGGATCATCCATGCAGTGATGAAGATTGACCATGCAAACAGCGGCACCTTGAACAGGGTCATCCCCGGTGCGCGCATGTTCAGGAATGTCGTGATGATGTTGATCGCCCCCAGAATGGACGAGGCACCCGACACATGGACTGCGAAAATCGCAAGATCCATGGAATAGCCCGCTTCATTGGTGGACAGTGGCGGATACAGAACCCAGCCCACGCCAGACCCCAACTGCCCATTGCCGCCCGGCGACAGTACCGATGCAACCGCCAGTGCGGAGCCTGCGACAAACAACCAGTAACTCAGGTTGTTCAGGCGCGGGAATGCCATGTCCGGCGCACCGATATGCAGCGGCATGAAGTAGTTGCCGAAACCGCCAAACAGCGCCGGAATCAGCACGAAGAACATCATCAGGATGCCATGCGCCGTGATCAGCACGTTCCAGATATGGCCGTTGGGGGTGCAGTCCGTCTGCGCGGTGAAGCTGGCGCCTTCCATGCACATGTATTGGACGCCGGGTTCCATCAACTCCATGCGCATATAGATCGAAAAAGCGACCGCGATGAAGCCGACTATACCGGCGGTAAAGAGATACAAGATCCCGATATCTTTATGATTCGTGGACATGAACCAGCGGGTGAAGAACCCGCGGGTGTCTTCATGCCCGTGATCATGGGTGGCTGCGTCGGCCATTGGCTACTCCAGTTCCCGGTTCCTGTCGCGTTGTTCGCGACTGCTTTCCTTCGTAAGCGGGGGACAATCCCCGCCCGCATATGTTCCGGTCACGCGCGGTCAGGCAGGCCCGACCGCGCACAAGCGGTATATGATGGTTTTAGAATGTGACATGCCTTTGGGCAACGTCAATATGTCGCAATTCCGGGATTTTTTGATCTGGATCAAAGGGCCTGTGACATGTTGCCGCGGCGAATCAATCACATTTCTGCAGTGCATCCCCGAAGACCCGCGCGAAAGACTGTTGCAGCGCCATATCGACATCTTCCAGCGTGACCGGCAGGCCAAGATCAACCAGCGATGTGACGCCGTGATCCCGGATTCCGCAGGGGATGATTCCGTCAAAATGGCCCAGATCAGGTTCCACATTGATAGACAGCCCGTGAAAGCTGACCCAGCGGCGCAGCTTGATTCCGATGGCGGCAATCTTGTCTTCGCGCAGCGACCCGTCGGCATTGGGGGCCTTGTCGGGGCGGGTGACCCACACGCCCACACGCCCCGCGCGCCGTTCGCCGCGAATGCCGAACTGGTCCAGTGTGGTGATGACCCAGTGTTCCATCTGGTGGACGAAACAGCGCACATCGCGCCCGCGCCGGTTCAGGTCCAGCATGGCATAGGCCACACGCTGGCCAGGCCCGTGATAGGTATATTGCCCGCCGCGCCCTGCGTTGAACACCGGAAACCTGTCGGGGGCGGTCAGGTCTTCGGGGCGGGCGCTGGTGCCTGCAGTGTATAGCGGGGGGTGTTCCAGCAGCCACACGGCTTCGGGTGCGGTGCCCGCTGCGATTTGCGCAACACGGTCTTCCATGGCGCGCAGCGTCTGGGCATAATCCGCAAGCCCGGGCAGGGTGCGCCATTCGACTGTGGAAACGGTCATGCAGTCCTCTTGCATTTGCTGCAAAAAAAGATGGGCCTGACAGAATGCTCGCGCTAAAGTGAAGTCATGTTATTTTCAGCAGGAGCATTCCAATGGGTGTCAGATACAGTTTAATCCTTGCGCTGTCCATCAGCGTTGCAGCTGTGCCGGTGCAGCGCGCACAAGCGCAAGAAGGTATCGTCGGTGGCATTATCGGCGGTATCATCGGGGGGGCAATTGCCAATGACCAGCGCAACCGCCAGCAGCGCGCGCAGCCCCAGCGCACCGCCCCGCGCCCGGCGGTAAACACTGCCCAACGCGAACAGAACCGTTCCGTGCAGACCGCGCTGAACCATTTTGGCTGGAATGTCGGCACACCGGACGGGGCCATCGGGCCACGTTCGCGTGCGGGAATTTCGGAATACCAGGTGTTTCTGGGGTTCGCCGGAACGGGCCAGTTGTCGGAATTTGAACGCAATATCCTGCTGACGGCGCATCAGCGCGCCATTTCCGGCGGCCCGCAGGTGGCGCAGACTGTGTCGAGCCACCCCAACGGGTTGCGCGGGCTGGTCATGGTGGTGCGCGACGAAATGTCGGGCCGCAGCCCCGCACAAAGCGCGGGCAATTACGGGCTGCCTGCGGCAGTGGCCAGCGCGGTGGATGAAATCGCGGCCTCGTCCGATCCCAGTGCCATGCAGCTTGTCCAGCGGGCCGGGTTCATCCAGCTTGCGGACATGAACGGCGACGGGCGCACGGATTACATTCTTGACACCTCGGTGACGGGCAGCGCGTTCTGGTGCAGCGCGCAGGCCTGCACAGTGCAGGTGTTCGTTTCAACCCCCGAAGGGTATGTGCGCAACGACTTTCAGGCCTTCAATGTGACCCCCGCAATGTTCACATGCACACGCGGAACCTGCGAACTGGGCGCGGCGCAAGCACCTGTGGCCGTGGCCGCGCCGCAACCTGTTGCGCCGGCCGCACCGTCACCCACCACCGAAGTGGCGTTGTCGGTCCCATCCGCACAACCCGCCGCCCGCAACCCCGAGGCAGGGACAACCGCAGCGCCCGCCGCCGCGCCGGGCCTGCCCAATTTCTTCGGTGGCGGCGCGCAGGCCGCGCGGTCGCTTGCATCGCATTGCGACCGTGTGAACCTGCTGACCAATGCCAATGGCGGTTTCACCACACGCGACACCATGACCGACCCTGCGCAGGTTCTGAACGAACAATTCTGCCTTGCGCGCACCTATGCCATGGCCGATGGCGAAGAACTGATCGCGCAGGTGCAAGGTGTCAGCGCGGCGCAGATCGCAGAACAATGTCTGGCGTTTGCGCCATCGCTGCAGCCTTTCGTTTCGGCATTGTCAGTCCAGCCGCAAGATGAGGTGATGCGCGCTGTCAGTGCGTTTGTGCTGCAAACCGGCATGAGCCCGCAACAACTGACCGATACCGCGCGCATTTGTCTGGCAGTGGGCTATCGTCAGGACAACATGGATGTGGCCGTCGGCGCGGCGCTGTTGCTGACCACGCTGGGCGAACGCGCCTATGGCGAATTGATGGGCCATCATCTGGTGCAGGGCTTCGGCACCGTCAAGCGCGATGATCTGGCGCTGGCATGGTATGAACTGGGATTTGACCCTGCCAAACGCGCGGTTTTCGCGCCCATGCAGCCCGAACGCGACAGCTTGTTGCGCGACGCTGTGTTCGGCCAGTCATCGCCACAAGATGCAGCGGCCCCGCAAGCGGCAGTGCCGGTTTTCGCCCTTCCGACGGAGTGATCGGCCCCGTCACACTGGCCATAACGAAGGGCGCGCATTCCTATGCGCGCCCTTCGTGCTTTTGCACCTGCAGCTTGTTGCCGGTTTCGTCAATTCAGCGCGTTTTCCCCCTTCACAAGTGCCATATGACCGGCTAATACCGCGCCACCAAGTCATGTGCGGTCGTGGCGGAATTGGTAGACGCGCAGCGTTGAGGTCGCTGTGGGGTAACTCCCGTGGAAGTTCGAGTCTTCTCGACCGCACCATTTTTTCGGATTTATGACGTTTTTTGACTGTCGGACTGTCGTTTATCTGATGATTTTTTGTTTTCCCTTGCGGTGATATTGCGCGCAAAGCCTGTTTTTTGCAGCCTATCTGCCTTATAGCGGGTCGATTGGCCGGAAATACTACTGAAGTTGGGCCTAATCCCCATGCTTGCCGAGTTACAGGTTGCAATATGGGGGTTCGTTGGTTTTACTGGTGTCATGAAAAGAGCGGAATACCGCCGACACACGGGGAGATCAGCGTGAGCGCATCTGAAAAGCGCGACGGATTTGTCGTATTCGATGGCGTCCAGAAAAGCTATGATGGCGAAACACTGGTGGTCAAGGACCTGAACCTGTCTGTTGCACGGGGAGAGTTTCTGACCATGCTTGGCCCGTCGGGGTCAGGCAAGACAACCTGCCTGATGATGCTGGCCGGGTTTGAAACGGCCACCCATGGCGAAATCTTGCTGGATGGAAGTCCTATCAATTCCGTGCCGCCGCACAAGCGGGGCATCGGGATGGTGTTCCAGAATTATGCCCTGTTTCCACATATGACTGTGGGCGAAAACCTGTCCTTCCCGCTGGAAGTGCGGGGGTTGGGCAAGTCCGACCGCGAAAAGAAAATCATGCGGGCGCTGGACATGGTGCAGATGGGCGCGTTTGCCAACCGCCGGCCCGCGCAGCTTTCGGGGGGGCAGCAACAGCGCATCGCATTGGCGCGCGCGTTGGTGTTTGAACCCGAACTGGTGTTGATGGATGAACCACTGGGCGCGCTGGACAAGCAATTGCGCGAACATATGCAGTTCGAGATCACACGCCTGGCGCATGAATTGGGCATCACCACGGTGTATGTCACCCATGACCAGACCGAAGCGCTGACCATGTCCGACAATGTTGCCGTGTTCGATGACGGGCGCATCCAGCAGCTTGACCCGCCAGATGTGCTGTATGAAGCGCCCTGCAACAGTTTTGTTGCGCAATTCATTGGCGAAAACAATACATTGGACGGCGTTGTTAAAGAGATTAAGGGCGAAACCTGCATTGTGGAACTGGACGGTGGCGAGGTGATTGACGCCAAGCCCGTCAATGTCACCAAAGTTGGCGACCGAACCACAGTGTCCATTCGCCCCGAACGGGTCGAGGCCAACAAGGACCGGCTGGACCCAGAAGCCCACACCATCAAGGCCGAGGTGAAGGAATTCATCTATATGGGCGATGTGTTCCGCACCCGCCTGAAGGTCGCGGGCAATGAGAATTTCATCATGAAGACCCGCAACGCACCCGATCAGGTGCGCCACAAGCCGGGCGATATGATCGAAATCGGCTGGATGCCGACAGATTGTCGTGCGCTTGACCACGCCTGAGGGCGGCGCGCGACCAACACTTGCATGGACCGGGGACGGGACAGCTTGAAAACGCCAGACAACGTCTGGCGCTGTAAACCAACCAAGGAGGTTATCTATGTCATCGACGAAAAAACTGTTCGGTCTAAGTGCCGCAGCCAGTGTTCTGGCGCTGAGCGCAGCCGCACAAGACCCGGTTTCGCTGACCATCGTATCATGGGGCGGGGCCTATACTGCCAGCCAGCAGCGCGCCTATCATGACCCTTTCATGGAAATGAACCCCCATGTCACCATCAACAACGATGACGGGTCCGCGAATGCGCTGGCCGGGCTGCGTGCCCAATCGCAGGCGGGCAATGTGACCTGGGATCTGGTCGATATGCTGCCATCGGATGCACAGCTTGCATGTGACGAAGGCATCATCATGCAGATCGATCATGACGAAATGCTGGCTGCCGCCCCTGATGGCACCCCCGCCAGCGAAGATTTCCTGCCCGGGTCGCTGGGGGAATGCTTCATTCCGCAGATCGTGTATTCAACTGTGCTGACCTATCGTCCGGGCGCGTTTGAAGATGACGCGCAGCCCACCAGCATTGCCGACCTGTTCGATGTCGAAAACTTCCCCGGCCGTCGCGCGCTGCAGGACCGTCCGGGCACGAACATGGAATGGGCGCTGTATGCCGACGGCGTGGACCCGGAAGATATCTATGATGTCCTGAGAACACCTGAAGGTGTGGACCGCGCTTTTGCAAAGCTCGACACCATCAAGGAGCACATCATCTTCTGGACCGAAGGCGCGCAGGCCCCGCAATTGCTGGCTGACGGCGAAGTTGCCTTTGCCACCGGCTATAACGGCCGGATGTTCGAAGCCATTGAAGTGGAAGGCATGGACGCGGACATCATCTGGGATGGTCAGGTTGTCGAATGGGATGGCTGGGTCGTGCCTGCAGATGGTCCGAATGCCGACGTGGTGATGGAATACCTGTATTGGGCGACCGACACGCAGCGCCTGGCCGATCAGGCGAAATACATTCCCTATGGTCCTGCACGCGCGTCATCGGCACCGCTGGTCAGCACACATGCCGATCTGGGTATCGAAATGGGCCCGCATATGCCCACCAACCCTGACAACTACTTCGCGCCGATCGTTCTGGATAACGATTTCTGGGTCGATTACGGCGATGAAATGCGCGAGCGTTTTGCAAACTGGATGCTGCAATAAACTTGTAGCCTGACAAAGTCGGGCGCGCGATGTCGCGCGCCCGATCCACAAGTGACTGACCGGACTGTCCTGCCTTTGCTGCAAGGGAAATACCTATGTCTCAGGCCGATGCGATAAAACCTTCGCCCGCCCGCCGCGAAAAACTGGTGACCGCTGACGGCACCCCCCTTCGCAGGGCGCTGGAACGCGCGAACCGCCGCCGCAAACTGACCGCGCTGGCATTGGTGGCGCCGCTTCTTGCCTTCATCCTGATTTTCTTTGCATTCCCCATTGCACAGATGATGTGGCGGTCAGTGGACAACCCCCAGATTGTCAACGCATTGCCGCGCACCCTGCAGGCACTGGACGGCTGGAACAGGCAGGGCATACCGGATGAACCCGTTTTTGCCGCGCTGCATGCCGACATGCTGGAAGATCTGGAGCGCCCGCGCCGGGAACAAGCCATTGGTCCGCTGGGCATCCGGCTGAATTATGAACTTAGCGCCGCGCGCAGTGCCATTTCGCGCACAGCCCGCGCAGTGGAAGATTTCGAAGAACCCTATTCCGAAGCCTTCATTGATGCACATCGCCTGTGGGGTCAGCCGGAATTGTGGCGCATCATCCAGCGCGAAGGCCGCCCCCTTACGGCGTCATATTATGTCGCAGCGCTGGACCGCGAATATGACGAGGCCGGCAATATTGTGCAGCGTGACGAAAACCGCCGCATCTATGTATCCCTATTCGGGCGCACGCTAGCGTTAAGTCTTGCCATTACCTTCATGACATTCGCGCTTGGGTTTCCGATTGCGTATTTTCTGGCCAACCTGCCAATGCGATACGCGAACCTGCTGATGATCGCGGTGTTGCTGCCGTTCTGGACATCGCTTCTGGTGCGGACATCTGCGTGGATTGTGTTGTTGCAACAACAAGGCGTCATTAATGAACTTCTGGTGAATATCGGGCTGATATCCGATGAAAACCGAATAAGCATGATCTATAACCAGACTGGCACAATCATTGCCATGACGCATATTCTGCTGCCCTTCATGGTGTTGCCGTTGTATTCCGTGATGCGCACCATTCCCGTCAGTTACACCCGCGCCGCCAAAAGTCTGGGGGCCACGCCATGGACAGCATTCCGCCGCGTGTATTTCCCGCAAACCTTGCCGGGGATCGGGGCAGGGGGGGTGTTGGTGTTCATCATTTCCATCGGTTACTACATCACGCCCGCGCTTGTGGGGGGGCAGTCGGGGCGGATGATCTCGAATGAAATCGCGCGCCATATCCAGCAATCCCTGAACTGGGGTCTGGCGGCGGCGCTGGGGACCATGCTGCTGGTTGGTGTGCTGGTGCTGTATTGGTTGTATAACCGGCTTGTCGGCGCTGACAGTCTGAAACTTGGGTAAGGGGGCAACGACATGGCACTTCCCGCATATTACACCACCAAGGACAAGCTGTGGCATTACGCGTTCCGGGTGATCTGCTTTGCGATCTTCTTTTTCCTGCTGGCGCCGATCCTGATCATGATCCCGCTTAGTTTCAACGCGCAGCCCTATTTCACTTTCACGCGCGAAATGCTGACGCTGAACCCAGACGGGTATTCGCTGCGGTGGTATCAGGATTTTCTGGCATCTGACAGTTGGATGCGGTCCATTCGAAATTCCTTCGGGATCGGGATTGCGGCCACTTTGGTGTCCACCTTTCTGGGCACGCTGGCCGCGCTGGGGTTGTCGCGGTCCGAAATGCCCGCGAAGGGGCTGATCATGGGTATTCTGATTTCCCCCATGATTGTGCCGCTGATCATTTCGGCAGCAGGGATGTTCTTCTTCTTTTCCAGCATCAATATTGCGCAAACCTATCTGGGGGTTGTGCTGGCGCATGCGGCCCTTGGCACGCCTTTTGTGGTCATCACGGTGACAGCCACATTGGTGGGGTTTGACCATTCCCTGACGCGGGCTGCGGCCAATCTGGGGGCGTCGCCCACGCGCACCTTCTTCAAAATCACCATGCCGCTGATTCTGCCGGGGGTAATTTCGGGCGCGTTATTTGCCTTCATCACATCCTTTGATGAAATCGTGGTCGTTTTGTTTGTTGCCGGCGTGGAACAACGCACCATCCCGCGCGAAATGTGGTCGGGCATCCGAGAGGATATCAGCCCCACCATTCTGGCCGTGGCGACCATTCTGGTCATGGTGTCGATCGCGCTGCTGACCGTGGTGGAACTGCTGCGCCGCCGGGGCGAACGGATGCGCGGGTTGTCCCCGCAATAGAACCGGACGATTGCGGAAATTGATGTTCAAAGGGGGCGGTTGCGCCCCCTTTTGTGTTTGAAAATTTGCAGGTTCTGAATTCTACTGCATGCGCGGGGTGCATCCCGCGGCCCCGTTTCCGCCAGAAGGCCCCGCATGGCGATTTTGCAAACACGACTGCCCTATGCCCCATGGACGCACCCTGCCGCGCGCAGATTGCCCGGTGTCATGCCGCTTGCGCCCAAGGACTGGCTGTTTGTCGATGATGCTTATGGCGCGCAGATGGCCGAACGCGCGCGCATTCTTGCCACGCAGGAAGATGATGTGCTGGCCTGCATGCCCTGCGCAAGGGACGCTGCGCGCGAACTTCTGGACCTTGTTCTAACGCAAGTGCCGCAGCATGGATTTGGCCATCAGGGCGGGGCTATCCTGCGCCCGGACGGGGTGCGGTTTGTGCCCGACCCTGCGCGCCCGCTGTGGTCGTTGGGGCATTTGCTGCAGGCCGATTTCTGCATCTTGCAAAAACCGCGTGATGGCGATGAACATGTCCTGACCGGGGCGGTGCTGTGCTTTCCATCCAGTTGGACACTGGCCGACAAACTGGGGCGTGCCTTGCTGCGCATTCATGCGCCGGTGAACAGCTATGATGCGCAGATGGGCGCACGGGTGCAGCGGATGTTCGACATGATACGCCCCGAACAGCCCCTGTGGCGGGCCAATCTGTTGCGCTATGAAAACCCCGCATTATACCAGCCGCGCCGCGAATTCGCGCCCAAGGACAAGCGTGGCGACGGTGTTTATATCCGGTCCGAACGTCAGGTCCTGTCGCGCCTGCCCGCAAGCCGCGCGGTGGTTTTCGCCATTCATACGGCTGTTGTGCATATTGATGCCCTGACGCCCGAACAGCGTCAGGTTGTCGACACGAACCTGACACATGCGGGCTGAGGGCGCGCGCCCGCGCCGCATAAGACACCGGCCATCCTGCGCGGGACGTCTTTCGGGCGGTGGCAGCACATCTTAAGGCGTGTCGCGTTCATTCGTAATCACGCGGCATGCTCTGACTTATTGATTTTGAATGTTCGAGAAGCGCAAAACCGGGTTCCAGTTCTCAACAGCATGCGCTAGCGCAGCGCGGCACCTGCCGCGCGCATGCTTTCGCCATCTGGTCCAGCAATCACGGGTCCGCGCAGCCGTGCGGCGCGGGCGCGCAAGGCGTCTGCGCGGCTGTCGGGGGCTGTGGCGGTCAGAAGCGCGGCATTTGGCCCGTCTTCGGTCTGGCGCAACACGTCGGTTATGGGCAACAGCGTGGGGGCTGGCCCGGCGGCTTGCGGGGTGCGCGCTGGCATATCCGGCCCTGTGGCACACCCTGCCACACCCAGCATCAGAACCAGCGCGAAACTGCGCCCGACCCTGTGTTCAAACCGAAAAGTTGCCATAGAATGCCCATAATCTACCCCCTTGCAGAATGCGCCAGTTCCCGGTCCGGTGCAAGGCCCCGATGTTACGGTTTCACACGGGCTGCGACAGTTGCGCTTGCACTTTGGCCGGGTTTGGGGCCAAAACCACCCCATGGCCCGCAAGAAGAATTCCTCGGCTGAAGTGACCGGCCCGCGCATTCGCGCGGCTGCGCAACGTCTGTTTGCCCGCCACGGCTATGCGGCAGTCTCAATGCGCCAGATCGCCGCCGAAGTGGGGGTGCAAGCGGGCGCGCTGTATATGTATACGCCCGACAAGCAAAGCCTGCTGTATGACATGATGCATGACCATCTGGCGGATTTGCTACAAAGTCATGCGGCATTGCCCGACTGCCCCGCCCCCCTGGCCGCGCTGGAACAGTTCACGCGGTTCCATATCCGGTTTCATTCTGCCCGTAGTGACGCGGTGTTCATCGCCTATATGGAATTGCGCAATCTGGAAGGGGACAATTTCGCGCGGATCGAAGCCATGCGCCGCAGCTATGAAGCGCGCTTGCAAGATGTGCTGCACCGCGGGCATGCGGCAGGCGTGTTTGCGTTGCCCGACATCAAACTGGCCACATATGCGGTGATCGCAATGTTGACAGGGGTGAATACCTGGTATCGTGAAGGGGGCAGGCTAAGCCTTGCGCGGGTGGAAGACATTTATTGGGATATGGTGCGCAAATCAGTGGGCGCCTGAACGCGGTATCGTGATTCAAAATTGCCTGTTTTTTCCGCATGTTTGGGGCGTTTCGTGTTTCTTAATCATTTTAACCTGTTATCGTTCTGGAAAACCGGCGCAGCGCGATCTGCGCAGATGCAAGGAGAGCATGACCATGCTGGATGTCAAGGAACCGGGCTTTCGTGAAAATGTGGATTTGATGTTCCGCCGTGCGGTGGCGCATCTGGACCTGCCCCCCGGACTGGCCGAGAAAATCCAGATTTGCAATTCCACCTACACGGTGCGCTTCGGGGTGCGGTTGCGCGGCAAGATTGAAACTTTCGTAGGCTACCGCGCCGTGCATTCCGAACATATGGAACCCGTCAAGGGCGGTATCCGCTACGCGCCCGAAGTGCACCAGAACGAGGTTGAAGCCTTGGCCGCGCTGATGACCTATAAATGTGCGCTGGTCGAAACCCCCTTTGGCGGGGCAAAAGGCGGGCTGTGCATTGACCCGCGCAAATACGAAGAACATGAGTTGGAACAGATCACCCGTCGCTTTGCCTATGAACTGGCCAAGCGCGACCTGATCCACCCCGCCCAGAACGTGCCCGCGCCAGATATGGGCACGGGCGAACGTGAAATGGCGTGGATTGCCGACCAATACACCCGCATGAACACAACTGACATCAACGCGCGCGCCTGCGTGACCGGCAAGCCGCTGAATGCGGGCGGAATCAAGGGCCGGGTAGAGGCGACGGGCCGCGGCGTGCAATATGCGCTGCGCGAATTCTTCCGCCACCCCGATGATGTGAAGGTCACGGGCCTAAGCGCGGGCTTGGCGGGCAAGCGTATCATTGTGCAGGGCTTGGGCAATGTGGGCTATCACGCGGCAAAATTCCTGCGCGACGAAGATGACGCGCTGATCGTGGGCATTATTGAACGTGACGGCGCCATTGTGAACCCGTCGGGGCTGGACCCTGATGCGGTGCGCGACTGGATTGCCATCAATGGCGGCGTCAAAGGGTTCGAGGGCGCGGAGTTCGTTGCCGATGGCGCAAGCGTGCTGGAAGCGGATTGCGACATCCTGATCCCGGCTGCGCTGGAAGGGGTGATCAACATCAATAACGCCGCGCGCATTCGCGCGCCGCTGATCATCGAAGCGGCCAATGGCCCGATCACTGCCGGCGCGGACGAGATTCTGCGCGAAAAGGAAATTGTCATCATCCCCGATCTTTATGCCAATGCGGGCGGGGTGACAGTGTCCTATTTCGAATGGGTCAAGAACCTGAGCCATATCCGCTTTGGCCGGATGCAACGGCGCAATGAAGAAGCGCATGCGCTTTTGCTGGTGCAGGAACTGGAACGCCTGTCTGCGGACCGGCAACTGGGGTGGGAACTGGCCCCCGATTTCAAGCGCCGCTACCTGCAAGGTGCGGATGAATTGCAACTGGTCCGGTCGGGGCTGGATGACACAATGCGCACTGCATACCAGTCCATTTCCAAGGTCTGGCATGAACGCCCCGACGTGAAGGATTTGCGCACCGCCGCCTTTATTGTGGCCATCGAACGGGTTGCGGCAAGTTACCGCGCCAAGGGGCTGTGATCTTGCGGCAAGGCGTTTTCGCGCGTCATGACATATTGGCGGGCGAAGGCTGATTGCCTGTCAGCAAGGCCCAGCAGGTTTGACACAAGGCGCATCAACCCGTCTTCGTTGTCATGGCGGCCCCCGTCGGCCAGAATGACGCGCCACAGATCTTCCAGCAGGGCAGGGCGATCTTCCAGCGCGACAAGATCCTTGATGGGGCGGGTCAGGTGCACTGTGTCGCCTGCGCTTTGTTCAAGCTCTGCCGCGCGCAGGCGCAGTTGATCTGCGTCCTGCACGGACAGGGCGAAACGGCGCGCCAGAATCGCGTCGATCTGCGCGATCTGGCGGTCGTCATACACATCGCTTGCGCGCGCGGCACGCACCAGAAGCGCGGCAAGGGCATGTTTGCCATCAGGCATGCGGGGCTTGGGCTTGTCTGCGCCAGCCGTCAGTGACTGCATAAGATTTTTAACGATATTAAGCACTTACGGGAAGTCCTTCAACAACACCTGTTTCATCGGGGGTAAATGTCATGGCCAGCCCGTTGATGCAGTGCCGCCGCCCTGTGGGCGCTGGTCCATCGTCAAAAATATGGCCCAGATGCCCGCCGCAATTGCTGCAATGTTCCTCGGTGCGGACCATGAAAAACAGCGTGCGATCGTCCTGTGTGCCAGTCGCCCCGTCCATCACATCCCAAAAACTGGGCCAGCCTGTGCGGCTGTCATATTTCGTTTCCGACCTATACAGCGCCTGCCCGCAGCCTGCGCAATTATAGGTGCCAGCGCGGCTTTCGCCCAGCAAGGGGGACCGTTCGCCCAGCAACCTGTTGCTGAACGCTTCTTCGGTGGCGTGGTCGCGCAGCACAGCATATTGCGCCGGTGTCAGGCGCGCGCGCCATTCATCGGGCGTCATTGTCAGCGGAAAGCGCTGTTCTTGCGCGCCAAGCGCCCGTCCTGAAATGGCTGCTGCCGCTGCTGTTGCAATCATGAATCCGCGTCTGCCGAACATGGCCGTCCTCCTGTGGTTTGTGCAGTATACGTCCCAACGCCTGTTTCGGTTTCAACAGATAGCGCAAAGGCGTATCATCCCTTCAACAAAGCTGCGTGATCTGCCATTATACCCGTCATGAGTCTGCCCCCCGGTTTCCTTGATGAACTGCGCAATCGTGTCTCGATCTCCTCGGTGGTCGGGCGCAAAGTGACATGGGACATGCGCAAATCCAATCAGGCCAAGGGCGATTTCTGGGCGCCCTGTCCGTTTCATCAGGAAAAATCAGCGTCTTTTCATGTGGATGACCGTAAGGGGTTTTATTACTGCTTTGGCTGCCACGCCAAAGGGGACACGCTGAAATTCCTGTGTGAAACCGAAAACATGGGCTTCATGGAAGCGGTCGAGGTGCTGGCGCGCGAAGCAGGCATGACACTGCCCGCCCGCGACCCGAAAGCCGCCCAGAAGGCCGACAGGCTGTCGGAACTGGCGCAGGTGACAGAACAGGCCGTGCGCTATTTCCGGCTGCAACTGAACACCAATGCCGCCGCAAGCGCGCGCGATTATCTGGCCGGCCGTGGCCTGACCGCGCAGGCGCTGGAACGGTTCGAGATCGGATTTGCCCCTGATACGCGACAGGGGATGTGGGCGCATCTGACAGGGGCGGGCGTGACCCCTGACAAGATTATCGATGCAGGGCTGGCCGCGCGCCCTGATGGTGGGGGCGCGCCTTATGACCGGTTTCGCGGGCGTATCATCTTCCCCATCCGGGACATGCGCGGGCGGTGTATCGCGTTTGGCGGGCGGTCCATGGACCCAGATGCCCGCGCGAAATACCTCAATTCGCCCGAAACCCTGCTGTTTGACAAGGGGCGGTCGCTTTACAATGCGGGGCCTGCGCGTGCGGCTGTGGGCAAGGGCCACCCGCTGATTGTCGCCGAAGGGTATATGGACGTCATTGCCCTGGTCGAGGCGGGGTTCGACGCGGCTGTGGCCCCACTTGGCACGGCCATTACCGAAGACCAGTTGCGCATGATCTGGCGCATTTCCCCCGAACCCGTCATTGCCCTTGACGGGGACAGGGCAGGGTTGCAGGCAGGTTACCGCCTGATGGACCTTGCCTTGCCGTTGCTAAGTGCCGAACAATCGCTGCGGTTTTGCCTGTTGCCGGAAAAAATGGACCCCGATGATGTGCTGCGCAGCGGGGGCACGGGGGCCATGCGCAAACTGGTTGATGGTGCAGTGCCACTGGTGCGGTTGTTGTGGCAGCGCGAAACCGAAGCGCAGGTGTTCGACAGCCCCGAACGCCGCGCGGCATTGGGCAACCGTTTGCGCGCGGCGCTGGACAAGATTGCCGATCAGGGCTTGCGCGCCCATTACGCCGAGGAATTGAAAACCCTGCAAGCGGGGGTTTTCCGCGCGGCTGGCCAACCCAAACGCGGCACATGGCAGGCAGGGAAGAAATGGCAGCCGCCCCCCGCGACAGCGCTGGCCGCCACGCGCAACACGCTTCTGGCCAGTGGCGAAGGCACTGCAATTGCAGAAAAAATGCGCGAGGAAATCATTTTGGCCATCTTGCTGCGCCACCGCATGCTTGTGCGCGAATTTGAAGCCGACCTGGAACGCGCGGATATGCGCGATGCGCGCAATAACGGGTTGCGTGGCGACTTGCTGTCGGGAAACCCGGCCCCTGACCCCGAAAAGGTGTCCGCGCTGATGGACTTGGGCCATGTGCGCATTGCGCCACCAGTGCGCAATGATGACATTGACCTTGCGCGCCTGTGCCTGCGCGAAGAATTCGCCAAGCTGCTGTCGCGCCGCGGGGCCGATGCCGAATTGCGCGACGCAGTCGAGGATCTGGCCCATCTGCCCGATGAAGGGCTGACATGGCGCCTGAAACAGGCGGCGGAGTTGCGCAACCGATCGGAACGCTCGGCCCTGTCGGATTCCGCCGATCTGGGCGAAGACCGCGCCGCACTTTCTGGGCAGTTAAGCCGGTTCATCGAATCACAAGTCTGGATTAAACAGAAAAAGTGATCGAATCGTTGCAGATGCGCACGGTTTGCCGGGGCAAAATGCGGTTGGGAACTGGAAAATCGGGTTTCTTTTCCCTACATGAAGGACAGTCCGCGCAGGCAACGTGTGATTCGTCGAATCGATTCGCGGTTCAGCATGCCTCGCCTTAGTTTTTCGGGAGCTTTCATGGCCGCCAAAGATACCGACGACACCAGACCCGATGATCAGGATAGTGAAGGCGGGCAGATTGTCAGCCAGGCCTCGATCAAACGCATGATCGCGCAGGCGAAGGAGCGTGGCTATATTACCTATGAGCAGCTGAACAAATCACTGCCGCCCGAACAGGTCGCGTCTGAACAGATCGAAGATGTTATGTCGATGCTGTCGGAAATGGGTATCAACGTCGTGGAAGACGACGAGGAAGGCGACGAACCCGAAACCAAGGGCGGCGAGTTGGTGGAAACCGGCGGTTCGCGCGAAGTGGCGGTGTCGTCAGGGTCGGGCAGCGAAACGCTGGACCGCACAGATGACCCTGTGCGCATGTATCTGCGCGAGATGGGGTCTGTGGAACTGCTGTCGCGCGAGGGCGAGATTGCGATTGCCAAACGTATCGAGGCAGGCCGCAACACCATGATTCTGGGCTTGTGCGAAAGCCCGCTGACATTTCAGGCCATCACCATCTGGCGCGACGAACTTCTGAACGAAGATGTGTTGTTGCGCGATGTGATCGACCTTGAAACCACCTTCGGCAATGCGCTTGACGAAGAAGAGGGTATTCCCGTTGCCGAAGGCATGCCCGACGCCAGCGCCGCCGCCCCCAAGCGCGAGCGCAGCAACGAGCCGGAACTGGACGCGGACGGAAACCCGATTTCGTCCAATGATGACGATGATGATGACGACGAACAGTCCAATGTGTCGCTTGCGGCAATGGAAAGCGCGCTGAAACCGCGGGTTCTGGAAACGCTGGACCGGATCGCGCAAGATTTCGAATTGCTGTCGGAAATGCAGGACCAGCGCATGAACGCCACCCTTCTGGAAGAAGGGCGGTTTTCTGACGTGCAGGAAGAAAAATACCAGAAGCTGCGCGCCGAGATTGTGGAAATGGTGAATTCGCTTCACCTGCATAACAACCGGATCGAAGCGCTGGTTGACCAGCTTTATGGGATTAACCGGCGCATCATGTCGATTGACAGTGCCATGGTGAAACTGGCCGATCAGGCGCGCATCAACCGGCGCGAGTTCATTGACGAATATCGCGGCGCGGAACTGGACCCGACCTGGTGCGACCGCATGACCGAAAAGGGCGGCCGCGGCTGGCAAGCCCTGATGGAGCGGTCACGCGACAAGGTTGATGAGTTGCGCAACGACATGGCGCAGGTTGGCCAGTATGTGGGCGTCGACATTCAGGAATACCGCCGCATCGTCGGTCAGGTCCAGAAAGGCGAGAAAGAGGCGCGCCAGGCCAAGAAAGAAATGGTCGAGGCGAACTTGCGTCTGGTGATCTCGATTGCCAAGA
Source organism: Paracoccaceae bacterium (assembly GCA_017510335.1). Classification (GTDB taxonomy): domain Bacteria; phylum Pseudomonadota; class Alphaproteobacteria; order Rhodobacterales; family Rhodobacteraceae; genus Roseinatronobacter. Next base: position 23,938 of record JAFWNM010000015.1, on the reverse strand, counting down.
AATACACCAATCGCGGCCTGCAATTTCTTGACCTTATTCAGGAAGGCAATATTGGCCTGATGAAGGCCGTGGACAAATTCGAATACCGCCGTGGCTACAAGTTTTCCACCTATGCGACATGGTGGATACGTCAGGCCATCACGCGCTCGATTGCCGATCAGGCGCGCACCATCCGTATTCCTGTGCATATGATCGAAACGATCAACAAACTGGTGCGCACGGGCCGCCAGATGCTGCACGAAATCGGCCGCGAACCCACGTCTGAAGAACTGGCCGAAAAGCTGCAAATGCCGCTGGATAAAGTGCGCAAGGTGATGAAGATCGCCAAGGAACCGATTTCGCTGGAAACGCCCATCGGGGATGAAGAAGACAGCCAGCTTGGCGATTTTATCGAGGACAAGAACGCGCTTCTGCCATTGGATTCGGCCATTCAGGACAATTTGCGCGAAACAACCACGCGCGTCCTGTCATCGCTGACACCGCGCGAAGAACGCGTTTTGCGCATGCGTTTCGGCATTGGCATGAACACCGATCACACGCTGGAAGAAGTTGGCCAGCAGTTCAGCGTCACGCGCGAACGTATTCGCCAGATCGAAGCCAAGGCGCTGCGCAAGCTCAAACACCCCTCGCGCTCGCGCAAGCTGCGCAGTTTTCTGGACCAGTAGACCGCACTGGAACATCGCGTCCCCCTTCGCGGGGGCGCGTTGCCGCAGATTTCTACGACTTTAGTCTAAGGTGTTATTGTATTTTTACACACGTCTTGATGTTTGTTTCTGTGCGTCCGAATTTCGATTCATTCTTAATCGAATGCTGGGTATAGGTCATATACGAATGTGTAGATTTCAAAGACGAGTATTTGATGTCAGAATTGGAAACCGAATCAGAGATCTTTCGTAAGAACCTTTTGCACTATATGAAGCTACGCGGTTTTTCTGCCGCATCACTGTCGCGCAAGGCTGGTTTGAACAGCCGGGCGGTCAAGGACATCGAGGAACGGCGCACCGGCAGTCCGCGGATATCAACCGTGTTCAAGCTGGCGCGCGCATTGGAAATCCCGCCAGAAGTGCTTCTTGGTTTGCGCGACCAGTCATCTGCCACACCAGTGGCAGGCGCAACTGCGCCTGTGGTCAACGGATTTCTGTCATCTCTTTCTCAATCAGAGAGAGAATATCTTTTAGATTCAATTCGTCATCTGATCCAGTCCGGGCGGTAACTAGCGCGCTCAGAACCCACAACTCTAGCGGGTTTAGCTGGGGTGGGTTGTCTGATCCATGAGATGTTTCACACATATTTTTCTTGCTTTTTATGCCGGCTTCGCGTTGATTAGATCATGTAACACGCAAGTCCTGTGCCGGTTCCGCGAATTTCCTACTATATTGTCATCATGAAATACAACTTTTGGTTCATTTCGATTTGATCACATAATGCTTTACCACACACTTTTAGGTTGAAAATGTGTTAATTCACATGTTATAATCAGAACATGGAAGCGACCCCGTCAGGCACTTTGCGCCTGCAACCCTAAGTGAAGGATGGCACTCATGTATGACTATGGAAATGATATGAGTATCCCCCCGATCCCGCGTTTTGATGGGGTTGCTGCAGCGTTCATGGGGTTTACTGACGAAACACAGGATATGCAGAACTGGGTCTATGACCTGCTGCGCGTCAATATCATGGCGGTGTCCTATTCCGACCGCGCACTGGAATGGTTGACCAAAAGCGCCATTCCGCTGGATTTCGTGATTGTCGATGTCGAACATCTTGGCGGTGTGCACAAAGCGCTGAATTTCTGTCTGGAAATCCGCAAGGCGTTGCCCGCGATGAAGATCATCCTGATTTCTGACGAAGTGGGCGGCGATGATTTTGGCAGCGAACGCAAGCCCGTCTGTGACGGCACCTTGATGAAGCCGATTTCCCAGACCCGTCTTCTGGACGCGATCCTGATTTGCAGCCAGAAGCAAAGCAGCCGCGCCGTCATAGAATACGCCTGATTATATAACAGCATTCTGCCTATAAAAAATGCGCCCATGACAGGGCGCATTTTTGTGTTTGGTGATGGGGTTCAGACCAAAGGTCCAGGCCGCGGGGTTAGCCCTCTTGGGACTCGTCTTCTTCTTCGTCTTCGATGCTGGCCGCCAGATCATCCTCGGATGCTTCAACCCAAAGGCCGTCCATTTCTTCGCCGACTTTCACGAACTGGTCATCAACCAGTTTGTATTCAGCGATTTTCTCGCCATCGGCATTCTGGATATTGACCTGATTGACGCTGTTCAGCTGCAGGTCATTGTCGGACAGGAAGGACAGCGCCTGCTCATAGGCGTCTTCCAGCGTGAAATCATCATCCCCTTCGGGCGCTTGAATTGTCAGGAAATAATTGGTTTCGGCTGGCCCCATATCTTCCACATTCAGGAAGAATTTGACCGTGTCGGTCCCATCAGGCAGTTGGGTGCCTGTGGTGTCGTCGTCACCGTCATCAACGACATCATCATCGTGATCGTCGTCCATGTCGTCATCAGTGGGGTCATCGTCTTTGTTCAGCTTCTCGCGCAGAAGGTCAGCTTTTGCTTTCAGCTTGTCTGACGCGCATTCCAGCGCAAAGGCTTTCTTTTCGCCGATTGTTTCCAGCAGGCTGGCTTTCTTCTCGCCCAATGCGCTGAATTTCGCAGCGAACTTGTCGCCCAGACGGCCGCCTTTGCAGGAATGGAAATCCGCTTTCTTTTCATACAGGTCGCGAATCCCGTCAGCTTTGTCCTGATAGTGGTCGCGCACCGCGTCGGCTTTGGCGTCCAGCTTGGCCGCTTTTGCTTCCAGTTCTGCAATTTTCTTCTGAATCAGCTTTTCGCGCGCTTCGTCAATGTTGCAAATTTTCTTGACGGGGGCGGGTTTGACGACCGGCTTGAACGCTGCTGCTTTTGCAGCTTTGGCCGCAAGAAGTTTCTTCAAAAAAGACATGGTCCACCTCACACACAATTGTATAAAAGTTGTTGTAAACGAAGTCTTAATTTCCACAATTGCCTAAAATGGAAACAATCGGTTTCTGGCATGTGCGGTAATTGTGGCCATCATGTGGCATGTCGCACGGCAATGAAACTGCGTTCGGATGCTGATAAAACAATATAAAATCAGTCTGTTGCGGTGTTTTCTGGCGCTGCGCCCGTCAGGTCCAGCCGGTGCGACAGCGCGCCACTGCGCCGGTCAAATAACAGCATGGATTGATCTTCGGTCAGAACGATAACCCAGTCACGCGACAATGTGACGGCTTGCGCGCGCGCACCTTCGGGCAGGGAAACCGTGTCGGGCAGTCCGATAGGGCCGGGGGTGCGGGCTATCTGGGTGACAAGCAGTCCGATGATGACTATGACGCCAAGGATCATAACACTGGTCAGCACGACAACCAGTCGTTTGACCAAACGCACGTCAGGGGATTGTCCTTCTGGCGGGGGCATGTCCGGGGGCTGGGTCATGGCAGAAACGCCTTTTACACAATTGCAGGTCATCATCGGGCCGAACCCGCCTGCGCGCCTTGATAAGGCCTTGGCGCGTGATGTGCCAGAGCAAGCGGCGCTGTCGCGTTCGCGGTTGATGCGCATGATCGCCGATGGTGCGGTCAGGCGCGATGGCGCGGTGCTGGACAGCCCCCGCGCCCAGGTGGCCGAGGGGGATGTGTTGGTGCTGCATGTCGTGCAGGGCGCCGAGATTGCCACAGTGGCGCAAGATATCGCCCTTGATGTGCTGTTTGAAGATGATGATCTGGTTGTGATCAACAAACCCGCGGGCATGGTGGTTCACCCCGCGCCGGGGTCCCCTGACCAGACGCTGGTGAATGCGCTGTTGCATCATTGCGGGGACAGCCTGTCCGGGATTGGCGGGGAAAAGCGTCCGGGTATTGTTCACAGGATCGACAAGGACACAAGCGGCCTGCTGGTGGTGGCGAAAACCGACCGCGCCCATCACGGGCTGGCGCAGCAGTTCGAACGCCACAGCGTGAACCGGCGGTATCTGGCCTTGGTCTATGGCTGCCCGGATGCGGGCGATCCGCGCTTGCGTGGTGCGCGCGGCGTCAGTTTCGAATCGGCCAATATCATGAAGATCACCAGCCAGCTTGCGCGCCACCGCACGGACCGGCAGCGTCAGGCCGTGGTCTGGTCGGGGGGGCGGCATGCGGTCACGCGCGCGCGGGTGCTGCAGTCCTTTGGCGCACCGGCCCAGCTTGCACTGGTGGAATGCTGGCTGGAAACCGGGCGCACCCATCAGATACGCGTGCATATGACACATGCGGGCCATGCGCTGGTGGGCGATCCGGTCTATGGGGGCGGGCGGCGCAAATTGTCGCCCAAGGCCCTGCCGGACGCTGCGATTGCGGCCTGTGCCGGGTTCGGGCGGCAGGCGTTGCATGCAGCGACATTGGGGTTTGTTCACCCTGTCACCGGCGATGCGCTGGAATTCGCGGCCCCCTTGCCGGATGATTTTGCAACCTTGCTGGATGTGCTGCAATCTTCACCACATGACACAACCAAGTGAGGAATGTGTCAAACCCTCGCGCTGGGACGTTTACCTGATAGAAATGATTATATGGCAGGTTTGCTTGAAACCAAAGGGTGTCACGCATATCTGCTTTCGGTCGCGACAAGGGGATGTTTCATGAGCAGCTATGCCAATCTTCCGGCGCCAAGTCCTGAACAGGGGCTGAACCGCTACATGCAGGAAATTCGCCGGTTTCCCATGCTGGAACCGGAAGAAGAATTCATGCTGGCCAAGCGCTGGGTGGACCATCAGGATACTGACGCCGCGCACAAGCTGGTGACAAGCCATCTGCGTCTGGCGGCAAAAATTGCGATGGGCTATCGCGGCTATGGCTTGCCGCAGGCCGAAGTCATCTCTGAAGCGAATGTCGGCCTGATGCAGGCGGTCAAACGGTTTGACCCTGACAAGGGGTTCCGGTTGGCCACCTATGCGATGTGGTGGATCAGGGCCAGCATTCAGGAATATGTGCTGCGGTCGTGGTCCTTGGTGAAACTGGGCACAACCAGTGCGCAAAAGAAGCTGTTTTTCAACCTGCGCAAGGCGAAATCCAAGATCGGCGCGCTTGAAGACGGGGATTTGCGGCCCGAAAACGTGGCCCAGATTGCGCGCGACCTGAACGTGACCGAGGGCGAGGTGATCGACATGAACCGCCGCCTGTCCGGCGGGGACAGTTCGCTGAACGCCACCATCGGCAGCGAGGAGGGGGCGTCAAGCTGGCAGGACTGGTTGGAAGACGAAGACGCCAATCAGGCCGACGATTATGCCGAACGCGACGAGTTGGAACTGCGCCGCGAATTGCTTGTGGAAGCGATGGACGCCCTGAATGACCGCGAACGCGATGTCCTGACCGCGCGCCGCCTGAGCGAAGACCCCGTCACACTTGAAGACCTGTCGCAACAATTCGAGGTCAGCCGAGAGCGCATTCGTCAGATCGAAGTGCGCGCGTTTGAAAAACTGCAGGCCCGCATGCGCACGCTTGCGCGCGACAAGGGCATGGCCGTTCCAGTCAATTGACCTTCGCATGCGTGCGGGCAAGGTGTTGCAGGGCCGCGCTATCCTGCACACATCGGCCGGTGGCGGCACCTAATCCCATCAGGGCTTTATGCTCTCGGGCGGGTTTTGGCCTGAAGCAGTCACCCAAGGTGCGGAAGCAAGGCCGCAGGTGGCCCACGCCATCGGCGGGCGATATCTTGGCCAGCTGATGGCATGATGTCAGCGCAAGCCTTTGATGTCAGGACTATGCCGCCTGGATAAAGCACTTCCCCTACAGTGCCGGATCGGCAGACCCGGGCTTGCCGAGTGCGCGGAACCAAGGCGCGCCTGCGCACCGCCGCGCAGCGCCCGACGGCCCCGCAGTCGGGCACTTCGCGGCACCCCCAAACGTCCCCAACAGGCCAGACGCGAACTCAGGCGGTGATTATGCGCAGACATTGTTCGAAAGTGCCTGTGCCCCGTCCTGACGCCACAGAAATAAGCCCTGATTGGCGCAATTCGTGTGGAAACACGCGATCACCAAGGGTTAAAGCGGGACGCATGAATGCCGGTGAAGGCACCAGAGTCTAGAAATCCACCGCAATTCCCTTTTTCTCCCAATCGCCGTAGCGCACAGGTTCCGGCCCCTTACGCCCGCCCAGTTCGCGGGGCAGGGCGGGGGCGGGTGTGGCGGCCTTGCGGGCTTCGGCTTCGGCCAGTGCGCGTTGTGCGGCAGGTGGCAGGGTGGCGCGGCGTTCAGCCTCGGTCCGGGGGTCGGGGGGGGTGTTTGTGTCAATCGGGGGCATTGGGGGCCTGCTTGTCATATCATCCCACCTGATATACGCCGATTGCACCAAAGGACAAGAAACCGTTCATGCCACATTCTGCCACACTTGCCCCGCGCGCTGCCGCGCTGGAGCTTATCGCCGCTGTGTTTGACGACCGCCGCAGCCTGTCGGAGGCGCGCCTGGCCCCCTCGGGTGGTCTTGCGGCGCTGCCGCCCGAAGGGCGCGCGCGTGCTGCGCGACTGGCGCAGGACACATTGCGCCACGGGGGGCGGGCCGATCATCTGCTGCGCCGTGCCTTGCGCAAATCCCCGCCGGACCCGGTGATATGGGTTTTGCGTCTGGCAATTGTGGAAATGCTGGGGCTTGGCGCGCCCGCGCATGGGGTTATCAATGATGCGGTGGCGCTGACGCGTGGCTGGGCGGGGGAACCCAAACTGACCGGGCTGGTCAACGCGGTTTTGCGCCAGATGGCGCTGCACAGCGCGCAGGACTGGGCGCAAACCCCTGTGCCGCGCCTGCCTGCATGGTTGCGCGGGGCGTTGCAAAACGCCTATGGCACCCCGATTACCCAAGCGATCGAGGCGGCCCATCTGGCCCCTGCGCCGCTGGACCTGAGCTTGCGCGATGGGTCTGTTGTGCCCGACGGGCTGGACGGGCAGGCCCTGCTGACCGGAAGCGTGCGCGTGCATCAGGCAGGGCAGGTCAGTGCCCTGCCGGGATATGATGATGGGGCATGGTGGGTGCAGGACGCGGCTGCCAGTTTGCCTGCGCGGTTGCTGGGGAATGTGCAGGGCCTGCCGGTGCTGGATATGTGCGCGGCACCGGGGGGCAAGACAATGCAGCTTGCTGCGGCGGGCGCGCATGTCACGGCGCTGGACATGTCTGGCCCGCGGCTGGTGCGGCTGCGCGAAAACCTGGCGCGCACGGGGCTGGATGCGACCATTGCGCAAGGGGATGCGCTGCACTGGACGCCTGACACCCCATTTGACGCGATTTTGCTGGATGCGCCCTGTTCGGCCACTGGCACCATCCGGCGCCACCCCGAGGTGCCCCATCTGCGCAACCGCGCTGATGTGAAGGCGCTGTGCGTCTTGCAGGCGCAGCTTCTGGACCGTGTGCTTGACCCCGCACAGGGGCTGTTGCGGGCGGGCGGGCGCGTGGTGTATTGCACCTGTTCCCTGCTGCCCGACGAAGGCGAGGCGCAGGCCATTGCCGCCATGGCCCGCCACAACGTTCAGGCCTTGCGGGGTGATGTGCCCGGCCTGCCAGATGACTGGCGCACTGCCGAAGGGGGCATTCGCACACGGCCTGATTACTGGCCGGAAGCGGGCGGGCTGGACGGGTTTTATATGATAGTTTTGCAACATATGGGGTAATTTGCATTGTCCCCCGCAAGACAGGCGCGCAAGTGCTGACAACCCGTTTGCTTCTGCGCTAGTCTGCGCCAAAACACGCCCCGCCGCCGCCAGACACAGATTCCACACAGGACCGGTCCCCAGTGACGCAGTTTTCCAAGACAGGCACTTCTCCGGTCAGCGTTCTGGACCGGCTAGCCGCGCGTTTGCTGGCCCGTGGGCAACCTGTCACTGCGCTGATCGCACATCCCCAACCGCGCGGGACAGGGCAATTCGCGCGCGGCAAGCAAATGCTTGCGGGCAATTTCGTGATGGCAGGCGAATTGGTAAAAGCGGATGGCACAGTGCCGTTTCAGGCAAGCTCGGGGGTGGCGGTAGATGCGCTGCACGGGTTCGACTGGCTGGATGATCTGGCCGCAGTGGGGGACGTGAACGCGCGCAAGCTGGCGCAAACCGGCCTTGCCGACTGGGTGGCGCGCTATGGGCGCGGGCGCGGGCCGGGTTGGGGGGCAGGGGTGGCCGGCAGGCGGCTGATGAACTGGCTGACCCATGCAGTCATGCTGATGCAGGGACAGGAAAAACCCTTTCAGGACCGTTTTTTGCGCGCGCTGGCCCATCATGCGGCCTTTCTGGCGCGGCGCGCGGGCCATGCCGCGCAGGGCCTGCCGCGTATTACGGCGCATGCGGGGCTGTTATTTGCCGCCCTGTCGCTGGAAGGGTGGGAACGACGCATAGACCCGACCGCCAAGGCCCTGATTGCCGATTGTGACCGCCAGATTGGCAGTGATGGCGGGGTGGCCACGCGCAGCCCGGAAGATTTGCTGCATATTTTCGTGCTGATGACATGGGTGGTGCAAACGCTGCAAGATCGGGGCCGCCCGGCAGATGCGCGACTGCTGGGCCTGTTGGGGCGGGTGGCGACGGCGCTGCGCGTTTTGCGCCATGCCGATGGCGGGCTTGCACGCTTTCATGGGGGCGGGCGCGGCAATGAAGGGGACTTGCTGGCCGCGCTGGCGGTGCATGATGCGTTGAACCCCGCCCCGGCCAAGGCCACGGCAGGGCAGGTCATGGGGTTTGCGCGGCTGTCGGCAGGGCGCAGCAGCGTGATTGTTGACGCAGCCCCCCCCCCTGTGGGCGCTGCGCCCGCGCGCGCGCATGCGTCCACACTGGCGTTTGAACTGACCTCGAACCGGCGTCCGGTGGTGGTGTCTTGTGGCGATGGCACCAGTCTGGGGGTGGACTGGCAGCGCGCCAGCCGTGCCAGCGCGTCGCATTCAACCTTGTCCATTGACGGCTATTCCTCGGCGCGGTTTACGGGCACGGACCGCAACCGCCTGAAGCTGACGGACGGGCCGCGCAATGTGGGCTGCGAATTTCGCCATACATCTTATTCCCGTGCGGTGGCCTTGTCGCATGACGGGTATCTGGACACACACGGGCTGGAGCATACGCGCTTTCTGGACCTGTCGGCAGATGGCCGCGTGTTGAGTGGCGAGGATATGCTGATTTCCGGCGGGCGTGCCGCGCGCAAGCGGTTTGACGACGTGCTGGCGCGCACGCGCGGGGCGGGCATTGCCTATAGCCTGCGGTTTCACCTGCACCCCGAAGTGGATGCATCTGTCGACATGAACGGCACGGCTGTGTCCATTGTGCTGCGGTCGGGGGAAATATGGGTGTTTCGCGCCGATGGTCATACGCTGACGCTGGCCCCGTCGGTCTATCTGGAAAAAGCCCGCCTGAAACCGCGTGCAAGCTTGCAGATCATGTTGTCCTTGCGCGCACAAGACTATACCAGCCAGGTCAACTGGGTTCTTGCAAAAGCGCAGGACACCCCGATTGCCCTGCGCGATACTGTGCAGGAAAACCCGCTGGCTGTGCCCGACCTATAAGTTCTGACCAAGGATACCTTTCCCCATGACTGACCTTGCCCCGCTGAAACGTGCGTTGATTTCCGTTTCCGACAAGACCGGCCTGATTGATCTGGCCAAGGCACTGGCCGCGCGCAAGGTCGAGCTTGTCTCGACCGGGGGGACCGCGCGCGCCCTGCGCGAAGCGGGGCTTGCCGTTCAGGATGTGTCGGATTTGACGGGGTTTCCCGAAATGATGGACGGGCGCGTAAAAACGCTGCATCCGGGCGTGCATGGCGGGTTGCTGGCGCTGCGCAATGATGAAGCGCATGTGGGCGCCATGGTGGCGCATGGGATCAAGGCAATCGACCTGCTGGTGGTGAACCTGTATCCGTTTGAATCGACCGTTGCGCGTGGCGCAAGCTATGCCGAGGCGATTGAGAATATCGACATTGGCGGCCCGGCGATGATTCGCGCCGCGGCCAAGAACCATGATTTCGTCACCGTTGTGACCGACCCGGAAGATTACCTGCCGCTTTTGTCGGAACTGGATGCACAGGATGGCAAAACGCGGCTGTCCTTCCGGCGCAAACAGGCGCAACGCGCCTATGCGCGCACCGCTGCCTATGACGCGGCAGTGTCCACTTGGATGGCGGGCGCCATTGACGATGCGGCACCGCGCCGGCGTGCCTTTGCAGGAACATTGGCGCAGACCCTGCGCTATGGCGAAAACCCCCATCAGGGCGCGGCATTCTACCGTGACGGGTCCGACCGTCCGGGCGTGGCCACCGCGACCCAGCATCAGGGCAAGGAACTTAGCTACAACAATATCAACGACACAGATGCCGCGTTTGAACTGGTGTCGGAATTCCTGCCATCCGACGGGCCGGCCTGCGCGATCATCAAACATGCCAACCCCTGCGGCGTGGCGCGCGGGGCGACATTGGCCGAAGCTTATGGCCGCGCCTATGATTGTGACCGCACATCGGCCTTCGGCGGGATTATCGCGCTGAACATGAAGCTGGATCTGGACACCGCCAAGGCGATTACCGGCATTTTCACCGAAGTCGTCATCGCGCCCGCCGCCGATCAGGCCGCGATTGACCATTTCGCCACCAAGAAAAACCTGCGCTTGCTGACAACCAGGGGGCTGGCCAATCCGCGCCTTGGCGGGCTTGCCTTCAAGCAGGTCTCGGGCGGGTTTCTGGTGCAGGACCGCGACAATGGCATGATCACGCGCGAGGATCTGAAGGTGGTGACCAAACGCGCCCCCACTGACGCGGAACTGGCCGATTTGCTGTTCGCGTGGAAAGTGGCCAAGCATGTGAAATCCAATGCGATTGTCTATGTCAAGGATGGCGCGACAGTGGGCGTGGGCGCAGGCCAGATGAGCCGTGTTGATTCCACCCGAATCGCCGCGCGCAAGGCCCAGGACATGGCCGAGGTGCTGGGGCTGGACGCGGCACCTACCCAAGGGTCGGTTGTGGCGTCCGATGCGTTCTTTCCCTTCGCTGACGGGTTGTTGACCGCTGCGGCGGCAGGGGCGCGCGCCATCATCCAGCCGGGCGGGTCCATGCGCGACGACGAGGTGATTGCCGCAGCCGATGAAGCGGGCCTTGCCATGGTCTTTACCGGCCAGCGCCATTTTCGGCATTGAAAGGGCAGATATGCGCATCGCAATCGGGGTTATGGCACTTGTTCTGGTGGCAGATCAGGCCAGCAAATGGGCAGTGATCAACGTCATGGGGCTGGATCAGCGCTTGTTTATCCCGGTGTTCGATCCGTATCTGAATTTTGCAATGGCGTGGAATACCGGCATCAATTTCGGGCTGCTCAGTTCCGGAAACTGGGCGGCGCGCCTGGTGCTGATCGCGCTTGCGCTGGCCATTTGCGCCTGGGTCTGGATGTGGGTGCGCCGGGATGGCGCGCGCAAATGGATGCAGCTGTCCGCCGGTTTGCTGATCGGGGGCGCGCTTGGCAATGTGATTGACCGGGTGCGCTGGGGCGCAGTTGCCGATTTCATCAACATGTCTTGTTGTGGCGTGCAAAATCCGTATTCTTTCAATATTGCGGATATTGCGGTTTTCGCCGGGGCCTTCGGGCTGATCCTGTTTTCTGGCCGCAACGACACGGGCAGCACCACCGGCAAGGATGCGGCCTAAGGCGTGAATTTCTGTCCTGCCTTGTGACAGGGCGTGACGTTATGATTTGAATGCGCTAAGACAATGCGCGAAGCAGTGGATCGAAGGGGGTAGGGCGATGGCAGTCAGGCAAGTGATATTCGCAGCCCTTGGCGTGTCGGTGCTGGCACTTGGCGCGTGTTCGGATGCGGGCGACCCCATCTTGATGCATGCGGGCACGCAGAATCGCGGCCCTGATGAATTTTCCATCCTTCCGACCAGACCGCTGGAAATGCCCGAGGATCTGGCCGCGTTGCCTGCACCCAACCCCGGCGGCGGCAACCGCGTCGATCCGCAACCGCGCGCAGATGTCGCGCGCGCCTTGGGTGGCAACCCGGCCGCCGCGCTTGCTGGCGGCAGCATGGATGGCGGCATCGTCAATTACGCCAGCCGGTTCGGGCGCAGCGGTGATATCCGCGCCCAGCTTGCTGCCGAGGATCTGGAACACCGGCAGCGCAATCGCGGGCGGTTGCTGGAACGTGTCTTTGGCGTGAATGTGTATTACGACGCCTATGAACCCATGTGGCTGGACAAATACAGCGAACTTGACAGGTGGCGGCGTGCCGGTGCGCGCACCCCGACCGCGCCCCCACAGGAACTTCTGGAAAACTGATCTCGCATCAACGGGACGGGGCGCGGATGATCCGCCGCAGGGCAATCGCGGTCACAAGCGCGTTTGCCCCCTTGAACCCGCGCCTGCTGGCAGTAACTGTCCATGACAGTTTGATATGTCTGACCAAAGGTATGCGCCCCTCATGATTTCCCGTCTGACCGTGCTTGTCGTGATCGGCTTGCTGGCGCTGCGCGCCGCGCAGGCCGACCCCGTAACCCATACCAGCCTTGACAACGGGTTGGAGGTTGTCGTCATCGAAGACCGCCGCGCGCCGGTTGTGGTGCATATGGTGTGGTACCGTGTGGGTGCTGCGGATGAACCACCCCGCCAATCGGGCATCGCGCATTTTCTGGAACACCTGATGTTCAAAGGCACCGAGAGCATGGACCCGGGCGAATTTTCCCGCGTGGTCGAAGCCAATGGCGGGCGCGACAATGCCTTCACCAGTTGGGATTATACGGGTTATTTCCAGCGCGTGGCGTCTGACCGTCTGGACCTGATGATGCAGATGGAAGCGGACCGCATGGCCAACCTGTCCTTCACCGAAGACGACTGGCGCCCCGAACGCGCCGTCATTTTGGAAGAACGCGGGCAGGTTCTGGAAAGCCGTGTTGGCGGGCAGTTCAATGAAAGCATGATGGCCGCGCTCTATAAGTCGCACCCTTACGGCATTCCTATCATTGGCTGGCGCCATGAAATGGAAACCCTGACCGGCCAGAATGCGATGGATTTTTATGCGCAGCATTATGGCCCGAATAACGCGATTCTGGTCATCGCGGGGGATGTGGACACGGCGCAGGCGCTGGAGATGGCGCAACAGATTTACGGCCCCGTGCCGCCCAACCCCGCCATTGCGCCCGTGTCGCGCGTGATGGAACCCCCGCATCTGGCCGAACGCCGCCTTGTGTTTGAAGATGCGCGCGTGGGCACGCCCTATGTCAACCGCATGTATCTGGCCCCTGTGCGCCGCGCAGGCGATCAGGCGCAGGCGGCAGCGTTGCAAATGCTGGCGGCGCTGCTGGGCGGCAGTTCCACGACATCGGTTCTGGAACGGCGCTTGAACTTCGAGCAGGGCATAGCACTATCGGCATGGGCCGGGTATAATGGAATGTCGCGCGACTATGGCACCTTCACCCTTGGAATTGCGCCAGTAGACGGGGTGTCGCTGGAAGATGCGGAAGCGGCCCTTGATGCCGTGGTGGCCGAGTTTCTGGAAAATGGTGTGGATCAGGCGCAATTCGACCGCGTGCGCCGCCAGATCCGCGCATCGGAAATTTACGCGCTCGATGATGTGCAGGGCCGCGCGCGCCAATATGGTGTCGGGCTGTCCATCGGGCTGGGGGTGGATGACATTGACGGTTGGGTGGACGCGCTGGATGCAGTGACCCCTGACGACGTGATTGCCGCTGGCCAGTTCCTGCTGGACCGGCGCAATTCTGTCACCGGCTATCTGACCCAACCCACCACCCCATCTGCATCGGAGGGCGCACAATGACCCGTTTTCTGGCCCTTGCTGTTGGTGTGTTCATAACCCTTGCCGCGCCCTTGCGCGCCGAGGTGGCGATTACCCCTGTCACATCGGAGTCCGGCCTGCAGGCGTGGCTGGTCGAGGAACGCTCCATCCCCATTGTGGCACTGGACCTGATTTTCGCAGGCGGGGCCAATCTGGACAGTGACGCCACCGCAGGCGCAACCAGCCTGATGACCGCGCTTTTGTCCGAAGGGGCCGGGGATATGGACGCGCAGGCCTTTGCGGCGCGCACCGAAGAGCTGGCCGCGCGCATCAGTTTCGATGCGGGGCGCGACACAGTATCAGTTTCGCTGCGGTTCCTGACCGAAGACGCGGACGAGGTGATCGACCATGTGCGCGCCGCCCTGACCGACCCGCGTTTTGATGACGATGCCATCGCGCGGGTGCGCGGGCAAATGCTGTCAAAACTGCGCCGCGATGCCCTGGACCCCAACACATTGGCCAGCCGTGCGTTTGCGCAGGCGGCCTATGGGGACCACCCTTATGGGCGTGTCAGTGATGGCAGTGTGGAAACCGTGGCGGCGTTGGACCGCGCAGCGCTGCTTGCCGCCCATGAACGTGCGATTGCACGCGACCGCGTGTTCATTGGCGCGGCAGGCGACATTGATGCACCCGAACTTGCGCGCCTGATCGACCGCTTGTTTGATGGCATTCCCCAGGAAGGTGCGCCCATTCCTGACCGCGCCGCATTCGCTGCCGCCCCCGGTGTGGACGTGATTCCCTTTGACGGGCCGCAATCGGTGATTGCCTTTGGCCATGACGGTATTGCCCGCGATGATCCTGATTTCCTGACAGCCTTTGTCGTGAACGAAGTGTTCGGCGGCGGGCGGTTCGGCACAAGGCTGATGGAAAGCCTGCGCGTGCAGCGGGGCCTGACCTACGGGGTGGGCAGTTTTCTGGCGTCTGGCCTGTTGGGCGAAAGCTATCAGGGGCGCATGTCCACCGATAATGCCAATGCGGCGGCTGCGATAGACTTGTTGCGCGAAGAATGGGCACGCATTGCACAGGACGGCATTTCCGAAGATGACCTGTCGCGCATTCAGACCTATCTGACAGGGGCGTATCCGCTGCGCTTTGACGGGAATGGCGCGATTGCGTCGAGCATGGCCTCGATGCAATATCAGGGTTTTGACATTGATTATGTCAATATCCGCAATGACCTGATTGATGCGCTGACGCTTGATCAGGTCAATGCCATGGCCGCACGCCTGTTTGACGTGGATGCGCTGTATTTCGTGGTGGTGGGGAAACCCGAAGGGCTGGAATAGCGGCTTGGCAGTGGCGCGGGTGGCATGCTATATTCTGTGGCATGAACACCGCGCACCGCAATATCCGCCCCGAAATTCGCCAGCTTGACGAAGCCTGCGCCAATCGCATTGCGGCGGGCGAAGTGGTGGAACGCCCGGCCTCTGCTGTCAAGGAACTGGTGGAAAACGCACTGGATGCGGGCGCGACCCGTATTGATGTGGCGTATGCCGATGGCGGCAAAACCCTGATCCGGGTGCGCGATGACGGGCATGGCATGGCCCCTGACGACCTGCCGCTGGCGCTGTCACGCCATGCCACATCCAAGATTGACGGGACAGACCTGCTCAATATCCGGTCCTTCGGGTTTCGCGGCGAAGCACTGCCCAGCCTTGGGGCAGTGGGGCGGCTGTCCATCACCTCGCGCACGCAAGGCGGGGATGGCGCGGGCATTACCGTCAATGGCGGCCGCATGGGGCCGGTCCGCCCGGAAGCCGCGCAACAGGGCACGCTGGTGGAATTGCGCGACCTGTTCCATGCCACACCCGCGCGGCTGAAATTCATGCGCTCCGACCGTGCCGAGGCACAGGCGATAGCAGATGTGCTCAAACGGCTGGCCATGGCCGAACCCTATGTCAGCTTCACCCTGTCGGATATGACCAATGACGCCCCGCGCCAGATTTTCCGCGCCGATGCCGCCCAAGGCGCGCTGTTTGACGCGCTGGAAGACCGGATAGCCAGCATTCTGGGGCGAGAGTTCACCGACAACGCCATTCGCATTGATGCCCAACGTGACGGGCTGCACCTGACGGGGCTTGCGGGCCTGCCCACCTATTCGCGCGGGGCGGCAGTGGCGCAATATCTGTTCGTTAATGGCCGCCCTGTGCGCGACAAGCTGCTGATCGGGGCCTTGCGCGCGGCCTATATGGATTTCCTGTCGCGCGACCGCCACCCGGTCGCGGCGCTGTTCATAACTTGCGCGCCTGAACTGGTGGATGTGAATGTCCACCCCGCCAAATCCGAAGTGCGCTTCCGCGATCCGGGGCTGGCGCGCGGGCTGGTGGTCAGCGGGCTGCGCCATGCGCTGGCCAATGCGGGCCACCGCGCGTCCAGCACAGTTGCGGGCGCCATGCTGGGGGCCATGCGCCCGCAGGCGCCCCCCCATGCGGCCTATCAGATGGACCGCCCGTCACCACAGGCGCGCGCGGCCAGCTATCAGTTGCAGGCCCCCATGCATATGGAAGACGCCCCCGCCTTCTGGACAGGGGCGCAGGCGATTTCTGCGCGCCATGACAGCCCCGACGACCTGGCCCGCGTGCCCGATGATGCCCCCCTTGGGGCCGCGCGCGCGCAGTTGCATCAGAATTACATCGTGGCCCAGACTGCGCGCGGTGTGGTCATTGTGGACCAGCACGCGGCGCATGAACGGCTGGTCTATGAACGCCTGAAACGCCAACGCGCCGAAAACGGTGTGGCAGGGCAGGCGCTTCTGATCCCCGAAATTGTTGAACTGCCCGATGCGGATGCCGCGCAACTGCTGGCGCTGTCCGGTGATCTGGCAGCGCTTGGGTTGGTGATCGAAGCGTTTGGCGGCGGGGCGATCATGGTGCGCGAAACGCCCGCCCTTCTGGGGGTGGTGGATGCGCGCGCGCTGATCCGCGACATTCTGGATGATCTGGCCGATCTGGGCCAAAGCCAGAACCTGCAGGCGCGCATTGATGCGGTGCTGTCGCGCATGGCCTGTCATGGCTCGGTCCGGTCGGGGCGTGCCATGCGGCTGGAAGAAATGAACGCCCTGCTGCGCGAGATGGAGGCAACGCCCCATTCCGGCCAGTGCAACCACGGGCGGCCCACTTATGTGGAACTTGGCCTTGATGACATCGAAAAGCTGTTCGGCCGCAAATGAGCCTTGAGCGCGTCGATCCGTTGCTTCTTGCGCTGGGGTTTGGTGTGGTGGCGCTGGTGCTGCTGTGGCGGGTGCTGCGGGCCTTGTCGGGTGTGGCGGGGCTGCATGAACGCCTGTCGGGCCTGTCTGATCACCAGAACCAGCTTGCCGGCGGGTTGGCGCATGTGGCCCAAAGCCAGACGCAGGTGATTGGTCTGGTCGAAGCGCGGCTGGCCGATATGGGGCGCTACATGGGCGACACGCTTGCGGGCAATGCCCAGACCACTGCGGCCAGCATGGGGGCCTTGCGCGAACGGCTGCACGTCATTGACGCCGCACAAGCCAAGATCGAAGCGCTGTCTGGCAATGTATTGTCCTTGCAAGATATCCTGTCCAACAAACAGGCGCGCGGCGCCTTTGGCGAAGTGCAGCTGGAAGCGCTGTTGTCCGACGCGCTGCCGCCCGACGCGTTCAGCGTCCAGGCCAGCTTGTCGAACGGGCGGCGCGTCGATGCGCTGATTCATATGGCGCAACCGCTGGCGGTGGATGCGAAATTTCCGCTGGAAGGGTATCAGGCCCTGATGCGCGCGCCCGATGATGCCGCGCGTGTGGCCGCGCGCCGTGCGCTGGCGCAGGCTTTGCGCGCGCATATCAAGGCGATTTCCGAACGCTACATCCTGCCCGGTGAAACCGCTGATGGCGCGCTGATGTTCCTGCCATCCGAAGCAATTTATGCCGAATTGCACGCCAACCTGTCCGATGTGGTGCGCGAAGGGTTTGTGGCCAAGGTCTGGATCGTGTCGCCCACCACCATGATGGCCACGCTCAATACTCTGCGTGCAGTGATGAAGGACACGCGCCTGCGCGCGGAGGCGCGCGCTGTGCGCCGAGAGGTGCAATTGCTTGTTGAAGATGCCGAACGCCTTGGCGCGCGCGTGGCCAAGCTGGAAAGCCATTTTGCGCAGGTCCACAATGACCTGTCGGGTATTCGTATTTCCGCCGACAAGATCACTCGCCGTGGCGCGCGGCTGGATGAGTTCGATTTCACTAAATCCCCCGAATGAAAGATCAGCGCTGCGATTGAACTGGCCGCGCGTCAGGCTAGGTCTGCCCCGAATGCAACAGGGGCGGGGCAGATGCGATACCAAGACGCGACACGCGCCGCAGCCGAGGCACGCATGGCAGCCTTCGTTCCGCGCATGGGGCGGACCTATGCAGCGGGGCGCAATTTCGATTACGGGCCGGATCAGCACCGCGATGTATCGGGCCTGTCGCCCTATTTGCGCCGCAGGCTGGTGCTGGAAGAAGATGTGGTTGCGGCAGCGCTGGCCGCGCATGGGCCAGAGCAGGCAGAGAAATTCATTCAGGAAGTGGTCTGGCGGGGCTATTTCAAGGGCTGGCTGGAACGCCGCCCCGGCATATGGGCCAGTTACCGCGACGGGGTGCTGCATGATATGGCCGCGCTGGAGCGTGACCGCGGGTTGCGCGCATCGGTGGCACGGGCCGAAGCAGGCACCACCGGGCTGGCGTATTTTGACGCATGGGCGCAGGAATTGACGCAAACAGGGTATCTGCACAATCACGCGCGCATGTGGTTTGCATCCATCTGGATATTCACATTGGGGCTGCCGTGGCGGTTGGGGGCGGATTTCTTTTTGCGGCATTTGCTGGACGGGGACCCTGCGTCAAACACGCTGGGCTGGCGTTGGGTGGCCGGGTTACACACGCGGGGCAAACCCTATGCCGCGCAGGGCTGGAATATTGCACAATTCACCGGCGGGCGCTTCACCCCGCCCGACGGGGAGCTTGCCGCCAGCGTTCAGGGGCTGGAGGCGACAGAACCTGACGGCTTGCCCCCCGTCACGCCCTTGCGCCAGCCCCTTGCCCCCGATCCCGCCCGCCCCGCTGTGGTGCTGATCACCGAAGAAGATTGCCGCCTGGAGGATTTTGACCTTGCGGCCCTTGATATTCGCGCTGCTGCCACGCTGGCCGCATCGCACCTGCGGTCCCGCGCGCCTGTCGCGGGCCATGTGGCGGCGTTTGAGGCAGGCGCCTTGCAAGACGCTGCGCGCCGCGCTGGCTGGCAGGCACAGGCGTTGCGCGCGGGTGCGCCAGAAGATTTTGTGCATTGGTCCGCCAAGACCGGTGCGCGCCAGATCATCACGCCCTATGTGCCCCAAGGCCCCCTATATGACTGGCTGCAACAGGCCGCGCCCGCGCTGGCGGAGGCGGGCATCCGGCTAGGCGAATGGCAGCGCCCGTGGGATAGTGCGATCTGGCCGCATGCAACAGCGGGGTTTTTCAAGGTGAAGAAGAAAATTCCCCAGATCATCCATCAACGGCAATTGTTGTAGCGGCGCCACCACGGATGCAAGCGTAGGGCTGCTGGTGTTTGCCTGTTGCGGACCTTCGGGGGGGGGGGGGGCGAAGTGCCCGACCGCGGGGGCGCGCTCCCACGATTTGGGCGGGCAGTTTATGGTGCGGCTTATTGTGACGGTTCAAGGGGGTTGAACGGTGAACAGCGCCCGCCCGGGGGGGCGGTCGGGCGCTGCGCGGCGGCGCACACGCGCGCCTTGATTCCGCGCCTTGGGTGACTGCTTCACGCCAGTCGCGCCCCACCAACAAAAACGGGGCGCGCGCGGCTCCTCCCTCCGCGCGCGCCCATCCGGCCAGTTATGCGTGGCTGGAACCTGCTTAGTCCAGCAAGCGCCGCGCGATAACCTGCGCCTGAATTTCGCCTGCCCCTTCAAAGATGTTCAGAATCCGCGCATCGCACAGAATGCGGCTGATCTGGTATTCCAGCGCGAACCCGTTGCCGCCGTGAATTTGCAGCGCGTTATCGGCTGCGGCCCATGCCACGCGCGCGCCCAGCAACTTGGCCATGCCCGCTTCCAGATCGCAGCGGCGTTCGGCGTCTTTTTCGCGTGCGCTGAAATAGGTCAGTTGCCGCGCAATCATGATTTCCACGGCCATCATCGCCAGTTTGGACGCCACGCGCGGGAATTCGATCAGGGATTTGCCGAATTGCTTGCGGTCCTGCGCATATTGCAGGGCCACTTCCAGCGCGTTCTGGGCCACACCAATGGCGCGCGCCGCAGTCTGAATGCGCGCCGATTCGAAGGTTTGCATCAATTGCTTGAAACCTTGCCCTTCGACCCCGCCCAGCAGATTGCCGCCCTTCACCGTGAACCCGTCAAAGGCCAGTTCATATTCCTTCATGCCCCGGTAGCCCAGCACCTCAATCTCCCCGCCGGTCATGCCGGGGGTGGGGAAGGGGTGTTCATCTGTGCCCGGTTCCTTTTCGGCCAGAAACATCGACAGGCCGCGATAATCCTGCGTGTCGGGAATGGTGCGCGCCAGCACAGTCATGACATGGGTGCGCGCGGCATGGGTGATCCATGTCTTGTTGCCGGTAATTTCCCAGTCTTCGCCGGTTTTGACCGCGCGGGTGCGCAATGCGCCAAGGTCCGATCCGGTGTTGGGTTCGGTGAACACGGCCGTGGGCAGGATTTCACCGGATGCCAGTTTGGGCAGCCAGTGTTCCTTCTGGTCCTGCGTGCCCCCGCACAGGATAAGTTCTGCGGCAATTTCTGTGCGGGTGCCAAGACTGCCAACCCCGATATAGCCGCGCGACAATTCTTCGGACACAACCACCATCGCGGCCTTGGGCATGCCCAGCCCGCCGAATTCTTCGGGGATGGTCAGGCCGAAAACACCCATCTCGGACAATTGCTCGATCACGGCCATCGGGATAAGTTCGTCCTTCAGGTGCCAGTCATGGGCATGGGGGGTGACCTGTTCTTCGGCGTAGCGGCGGAACTGGTCGCGGATCATTTCCAGGTCTTCGTCCAGCCCGGTTGTCCCGAATGTCGCGCGCCCGTGGTTCTGGCGCATCAGCGCCACCAGCCGCATGCGCGCGCCGTCACTATTGCCTTGTGCGCGCAGCAACGCCGCAGCGCCGCTGTCCAGATCGACATGCACCCCCAGATCCGACAGGCGCGCAACTTCGCCCTGCGTCATCGCAATGCCGCCAGCAATCTGGTTAAGGTATTCGCCAAATCCGATCTGGTGGATCAGGCGTTCCATTTCCCCGAAATGCCCATCAGCCTGCAGCCGTTCGGCCCAGCCCTGCATCTGGCGCAGGCTTTCGACATAGGTGGCCAGCCATGCCAACCCATGGGCGGCATATTGGTCCACTTCCAGCAAGGCGGCGTCCACTTTGCCAGCCGGGGCAACCCGCGCGCGCATGTTGTCCTTTGCCTGTGCCAATGCGTCTTGCACCGGGGTCAGCGCGGCCTGTGTCAGCGAAAGCAGATCATCAAGCAATATCGAAGGCATGGTTTGTCCATCATGCGGCATGGGTCACTCCGGTCAATTGGGGTCGCGTATTTCGCATATGCAGCATGACATAGAAGGTTCAATAGGCGTGCGCAAGAAAAATTCAAAATAATGCACAATAACTTTCTTATTCTGTCGCGCTTATCTGCTGCCCTCGTCGGGGGGGTGCGCGTATGAATCGGGGTGCAGCCGCTGGAAATCCGGCCTATCTTGCGCGCAACTTCGCCAACCCCAAGGAGTGCGGAATGCTGGAGCTTTTGACCGCGGGCCTGTCCTTGTCCGCCTTTTTTGTAGCGATCGGAATCTCGGTGTTTGCCGGATTGGTCAAGGGCGCGTTGGGATTTGCCATGCCGATGGTCATGATTTCGGGTTTCAGTTCGATCATGCCTGTGGAACTGGCGCTTGCGGGACTGGCCTTGCCTACGCTTGTCACCAATATCAGCCAGGCATTCCGACAGGGCAGGGGGGCGGCCTTCGCTTCGGTCAGGGCGTATTGGCGGCTGTTGGTGGCGCTGGTCGTGTTGCTGCTGATCAGCGCGCAATTGCTGACATTCCTGCCGTCCGCGCTGCTTCTGGCCATTCTGGGCGGGCCGATTGTGGCCTTTGGCGTGCTGCAACTGATGAACATTCCCCTGTGGGTGCGGGTGGACCGGCGCAGGCGTGCAGAATGGCTAAGCGGGGCCATCGGCGGGCTTTATGGCGGGGTGTCGGGCGTGTGGGGGCCGCCTGTGATGATGTATCTTATTTCTGTGGATACCACCAAACGCGACATGGTGCGGGTGCTGGGGGTGGTGTTTCTGGTGGGGGCGATTGCGCTGATTGTGGGCCACAGCGCGTCCGGGGTTTTGAACGCGCAATCAGTCTGGTTTTCCGCTGCCATGGTGGTGCCGGGTATGATTGGCCTGTGGCTGGGGTATTTCATTCAGGACCGGCTGAACGCAGACAGGTTCCGCCGCTGGACCCTGATCATGCTGGTGGTCACAGGGTTGAACCTGTTGCGGCAGGCTGCGGGCCTGTAGCGCGCGGGGGGGGCAGTTGGTTGCACGCTTGGCCGCCCATCACGCAACCAGGTCAACTGCGCGCATGGTCAGCCATGCAAGGATTGTATAGCGCGCGGTTTTCGCAATCGCCACAAGGATGGTGAATTGCCATAAGGGCGTGCGTATGATGCCCGCAACCAGTGTGAACCAGCCCAGAACAGGTGCCCAGCTTAACAGCAAGGACCACACGCCATAGCGCGCAAACCAGCGCTGGGCGCGTTCCAGTTGCGCGGGCCGTGCGGGAAACCAGCGCCTGTCCCGATACTGTTCCACCCGCGCACCGATGGCATAATTCACGAAAGCCCCCAGCGTGTTGCCCAATGATGCCACCACCACCAGCGTTGCCACTGTTGTCAGATTTGCGGCCTGAAGGGCAATGAACACGGCTTCTGACTGGAAGGGTATGATCGTCGCAGCCAGAAACGCGGCTGCAAACAGACCCACAAGCGCAAGACTTAGCGTTACCATTCCCGAAGCCCGTTTTTTCATGTTTCCCGCCGCCCAATAGCGCCTTGGGCGTAAATGCGCCAGTTCACAATGACATCACCTCGATGTGCGGAACCGTGACCGGCCGGGTGGGTTACACTGTCAGGGTAAGTCAATTACCTGCGATACAGGTGCCGCCACTGGCGCCACGCTTATAAATGAATGAGGTAAGAACCATGATCAGGACCTTCGCAACCGCAGCCGTATCCGCCAGCCTTCTTGCGGTTCCGGCCTTCGCGCAGACAACATCCAAAACCGGCGCTGCAGTGTCCGAACCCGCCATAAGCCAGCCGGCGCCGACCATGGCCCCGCCCGCACCGCGCTTCAGCTGGACAGGCGGATATGCCGGTGCGCAACTGGGCTATGGCCAGATGAACCTGAACAACGCGCCCAACCAAAGCGGTGGCACCGCCGGGTTGTTTGCGGGCTACCGTATGGATATGGGACAGGCCGTTCTGGGCGTCGAAGGCGTCGTCACACCGACAACGCCAGGCAGTTCCAGCCTGCCGGGTGGCGACAGCATTCGCGGCAGCGCGTCCTTGCTGCTGTCGGCAGGTGTGCCCATCGGGGCGGACCAGCGCACACTGGCCTATGTGAATGCAGGCCCCACATTCCTGCGCTCAGGCGGGGGGGGCGTGTCGTCCGAAACCTCGACCGGGGGGACCGTGGGTGTGGGCCTTGACTACATGCTCAATGACAACACGATGCTGCGCACTGGCGTGTCCTATTCTTCTGTGAATTCGGTCGGTGTGTCCGACACGCGCGTGCGCACCACCACCGCCAATGTGGGGATCGGTTTCAAGTTCTAGAGCAGGTTGCTCAAAGCTGGGAACGGGTTTTGAACGTCTCGAATGTTCAAAATCAATAAGTCAGGGCATGTCGCGTGAATACGAATGAATGCGATATGCCCTAGACCGCCTGGCAGGGTATGTCTGAGCATATCAAAGGGGCCTGCTGCGTGCAGGCCCCTTTTTCACGGTTCAGGCGGGATCATCTTGTCCCAGCGCGGGCGCGGGTCGTGTGAAATCCAGTGTGTGGCCTGAAAACCTGAAAGGTGGGCGCACGCCTTTCAGGCCGTCCATGTCCAGTTCCAGCCCGCGCGCGATCACCTGCGGGTCGGCGAACATTTCG
>JAFWNM010000014.1 GCA_017510335.1 Paracoccaceae bacterium | reverse complement strand
AGACTGTCTGGCGAACAGCCCAATTTGCTGGCGATCGCAGCATGCGCTGCTGCGTCGCTTCGATATTCGTCACGATGCTCCGCGACAAGCCGCACCGCACGCGCGCGAAACTCAGGTGAATACGGCTTTGAGGTCTTCTTTCGATTCTGTTCCATAACGGGCAATTCTCCGAGAGTTTTGCCCTCCGGTAAACCCGGGGCGGTTCAACAGGTCCAGACGTTGTGCGATCCAGTTCCGGCGAGCCTGACGCAACGCGGGCCGATGACGTTCCGCCGCGACCAGTCCTTTTTTAAAACCACTGCCCCGCGCCCTCAGACGCGCGAGGCAGTGACGAGAGCTGAACATCTACGCCTAATGTTTCCGACAAGGCAGCGGCCAGTTCCTTCAGTGTAATGTGCGGTTCGGCCTGCACGAGCTCCAGCAGAAAATCCCGATGCGGAGCAAGTTTGCCAAACTTAGCAGCGGGGCGACCCTGCCGCTTAGGAACGACCGCTCCGTGATCTCGATGCCCTGCCGCAAATCGCACCGCCGTCGCGGCGCTCACCCCGAAAAGCCGCCCTGCCGAACGAGCGGAATTGCCCTTGGCGACATATGCGCAGATCAGTTCCCGAAGATCCGAAGACTCAGGTGTGCCCATGTTCCACCTCCCAGAAGAAGTGAAGCAGACAAACGGTCCCGTGTGAATCCGCATTCGATTCAGATCAAACGCAAAACGATTTAGATTCGGGGATTCCTTGGGGACGGGGGGTATAAGTTCATGTCAACCCCAGATCTCTCCAGCGGGGGCGGCCTCTAGAACAGTATCTGGTGTTGTTTCGTCACCGAGGCGCCGGGATTGATCCTTCATCCGCAATGCAGCGGCTGCCTCCGAAGGGCAGCACATTCCCTCCACATCGATTGTTTCTGCCAGTCCTGCAAGAAAATCTGCCAACCCTTCCAGACCTTGCCGAAGCAAGTCTGCATTTTGCAATTCACGCGCACCCATTTGATCGGAGTTTGCAAGTGCAAATCCAATAGTGTGGTCAAGTTGTGCGGCGTCTTGCGACAGCAGTCTGGCTTCATTCGCCGCGCGTAACAAACCTTCAGACATCGGGACACGTGGCTTTTCAGCGTGATCCCTTTCGAATGCTTCCGCACGGGTTTGGTGCAGGGTCATTGCAGTTTCCCGGTTACGGATTCGATGCATCGCAGCAGCGCTTCCTTGGTGAATGGCTTTGTCAGAAAGTTGTTCATACCAGCGCGCTGTCCGCGTTCCAGCAAGGCGCGGTCCGCCTTTCCAGTGATCAGAATAAACCCCATCCGGTGCGTCGTCTTGTTGGATCGCAGCGCTTCAAGCAGGCTGATGCCGTCCATTCCGGGCATATTATAGTCGGAAATGACCAGATGCACCGGGGATGCGACCAAACGCTTCAGCGCACTTTCCCCGTTCGCCTCGTATTGCACATTCGATATTCCGGCCCAGTCAAGTGCTTGTTCAATAAGTCCGCGACTGACGGACATATCGTCGACAACCATAACATGAAGCTGAGATTTTAACAGCATAAGTATACCCTTCGTAAAGCAGATTACCGCGGCGTGTCGGAAGCGGCCTTGATATAGTGGGTCGGCCCAGTAAGGCGGAACGCAGCGCTTGCCGGCCCATCGAGACGCTCTGAATGGCCGATGAACAAATGCCCACCGGAATTAAGTTGGGTCGCGAACCGCTGCCAAAGCAACCTTCGCGCGTTCCCGTCGAAGTAGATCACCACATTGCGACAGAATATCACGTCAAACTGGCCTGAGAATGGCCAGTCCTTGTGAAGATTCAGTTCGGCAAAACGCATCATGTTGCGCAATGCAGGGCGGACTTCATAGGCATTGCCCGCGCGCGTGAAGTGTTTGCTCAGCTTTGCTGGATCGAGGCCTTGAACCGCGTCTTCAGTGAAGATTCCGGCCTCCGCCTTCGCAACCATGACAGGATCGATATCGGTCGCAAGAACAAGCAGATCATATCGCGCAACATCCGGGAAGGCTTCGAGCACCGAGATTGCGATCGAATACGGTTCTTCACCCGACGAGCATGCTGCAGACCATAACCTGACCCGTCCGCCCTTGCGTGCTGCCTCAATCAGCGGGGGCAAGACCTGACGCGTAAGAGCATCGAAATGATGGTCTTCCCTGAAGAAAGCCGTCACATTGGTCGTGACTGCAGACAGCATGTGCCGACGTTCTTCGTCCCCTTCCGGGCTGCTTAGCAGGGTGCAGTAGGCGCCGTATTCCGACAGCCCCAACACCCGCAGGCGCCGGTTCAGCCGCGCCATTAACAGCCCGCGCTTTGCTTCGGTTAACACGATCCCGGAATCATCATGCACGATTTTTGCCAGCCGGCTGAACTGCTCAGATGTCAGGGAGGGAGGCGATTCAACCAGCATCAAGGTCACGCGGAAACAAGTTGGGGCGCGGGCAGCAGTTGCGCAAGATCGATTTTGCGCAGGATGCGACCGTCATCGAAGGTAATCATCCCGGTTATGAATTCGCGCGAGGGGTCAGAGGCAATGTCGGGCACAGCCTGGATATTCTCGTCATTTATTGTGACAATATCCGACACAAGGTCCGCCAAAAGACCGACGATACGACCTTCATGAAAGGCGATGATCACAACATGGCGCTGCGAGGGTTGTGAGGGACCAAACCCCAACCGCGCCGAAAGGTCGACAACAGTTACGACAGATCCACGCAGGTTTATCACACCTTTTACGTAGCTTGGTGCATGGGGAAGGACAGTTGCAGGTGCCCATCCTCGGATTTCGCGGACCAGACTGATATCTATGCAAAAATCCTGTTCTGCGAGTTTGAATGCGACAACATCTTTTTTGCCGGCTGAATTGTGGGACATGGTTTCTAGCATTGTGTCACCCGTTTGCTGCGAAGGCCATTGCAGAGCGACCTTGCTCGGACAATGAGGAGAGTACGATTTCTTCAGGATCAATGATCAGGGCGATTTTACCATCGCCCAGAATTGTCGCGGCAGAGACGCCCGGCACGCGACCGTAGTTTTCTTCCAGACTTTTGATAACAACCTGGCGTTGGTCAAAAATTCCGTCAACATGCAGTGCTGCCCGTTTGTGGCTGTCGGTCTCGACGACGATCAGCACGCCATCATCAAGGGGTGCGGGCGCATCGCGCAGCCCGAAAGAACACGCCAGATCGATGATCGGGATCAGTTCCCCCCTGTTTGACAGCACGCGCCCGTTCTTTCCAATTCCATGCAGCGTTGCAGAGGTCGGGCGCAAGGTTTCCTGAACGGCCGTGATCGGCAGAACCATTGTCTGGTCGCGCAACTGGATCAGCATCCCTTCGAGCACAGCCAATGTCAGGGGCAAGGCAATAGAAAAGGTTGTTCCTTCGCCTTCCTTGGACTGGATCATCACACGCCCGCCAAGCGCCATGATTTCACGGCGGACAACATCCAACCCAACCCCGCGCCCGGAAAGCGCAGAAACCTCATCCTTGGAGGAAAAGCCCGGCAGGAACAGAAGGGAGTCAATTTCATTTGAAGAAAGCGTCGCCCCTTGTGGAATAAGCCCGCGTTCTTCGGCAATGCGTCGGACTCGTTCCCGGTCGATGCCGCCTCCGTCGTCAGAAACTTCGATCTGAACGCGGCCTGACCTGTGCGCAGCAGACAGGGTAATCGTGCCTTCTTGCGGTTTGCCACGGCGCTGTCTTGTGACGGCGTCTTCCAGCCCGTGATCGATAGAGTTTCTGATCATATGGGTCAAAGGATCGATCAGCCGTTCAATCATGGTCTTGTCGACTTCGGTGTTCTCTCCCAATGTGTCCAGACGCACTTTCTTGCCAGTCGCGTCCGCAGCCTCTCTCAGGATGCGATGCATCCGCTGAAAGACCAGCTTCAGGGGTTGCGCCCTTATGGACATGACGCTTTCCTGAATGTCGCCCGCAAGTTGGCGTATACCTTCAAGTGCGGTCACCACATCGGGGTCTTCGGTGAAGCCCGCAGTCTCAATGACCTGATAGAGCATGGCTTCCTTAATCACCAACTCGCCGATCATGTTCATCAGTTTGTCTACACGGTCCAGACTGACCCTGATTGTCGCGGCCTGTCCTGTGGTTTGACCGGCTTTCGATGCGCCGGCTTCCACGGGCGTTGCGGCTTTGCTCGTGGCTTCCACATCGGACGGGGCCAGATCAGACACTGGTTCGCCCGGCGCGGGCAGTTCGGGTTCGGCAAGACTGTCCGCTGGCGCAGGCTGCGCGACAACATCCGAGAGTTCGTGTATATCAAGCTGGCAGCAATCGACGACAAACTCGAATATCTGGTGAATATCTGTGACTGGCGCTGTTGTGGCCAGTTTGATTTCCCAACTCAAGCGGGTGTCATCTTGCGACCAGACCGAGAGTTTGGGAACATTTGTTGCGTTCAGTGTTACGGTTGCGTCACCAAGCTGCGACAATGCGTGGATAAGGGCTGCGGGGTCATTGCCGGTCCGGTACATTTCCGGGTCAGGCATCATGACGATCTTGTATGTTGTGATCGCAGGTTCCCCCGCGAGAGGGGAGAAATCAAGCGTCAGAGGGGTGAATTCCATCGCAAGTGCGTCATCCTCCGCGTCATCGCCCTCGTCACCGATCAACCGGTCCAGATCGCCAAGAAGTTCTTCTAAGCGCACCGGATCAGCCGCAGAGGATTGGCGCGCGGCAGTAACAAGATCGGTCAACAGGTCGGAGGACCGGTGCAGGACTGTCATCACCTCCTCGTCTGCTGTTAATTTGTCCGAGCGCAGCAGATCCAGAACTGTTTCGAAACGATGCGCGAAGGTCACCAGATCCGAGAGGCCGAAGGCAGCTGCCGCGCCTTTCATAGAGTGAACTGCCCGGAATACAGAGTGAACTGTCTCTTTCTCGTGGTCGGGCGCTTCCATCGCGCGCAGTCCGGTTGCCAGGCTGTCAAGCAGCTCGTCACACTCGACAAAAAACATTTCGAGGAATTCGTCCATATCCGGCATTGAATTTACCTTCCCAAGACCCGATCGATAACCGCAATCAAGCGCTCATCGTCGAATGGTTTTACAATCCAGCCGGTGGCCCCGGCGTTGCGGGCGCGCGTCTTCAACTCGGCGCTGCTTTCTGTCGTGAGCACCAGTATCGGTATGCTGGAATAGCTGCCTGTGGCGCGCACAGTTTCTATCAGGCCAAACCCGTCCATCTTTGGCATGTTGATATCGGTAATGATAAGGTCCGGATTCGCATCAGTCAGCGTGCCAACGCCTTCGACACCATCTGATGCAAGAAAAACCTCAAATCCTGCTTTGCGCAGGACATCTGCCACGAGCCCGCGGATGGTCGGGGAATCGTCAACAGCCAGAATACGCGCGGTCATTTTTGGACCTCCACTCTCAATGTTTGGGGGTCGACACCCAGTAATTCCAAAACCCTAAGGATTGATGGCGACAAATTGGTTATTTCAAATCGTATGCAGTCCTCTTGCCATTGACGATGCGCCGCAATCAGCATCTCCAGTCCCGCCCCGCCCAGACGGGTAAGATTGCACGCATCAAGGTCCATCTCCTCGCCCAACCTGTCCAGAAGTTGGGTGGCGACGATCTGCGCACCTCTCTGATCGAGGACTTCCGGCAGTTTCAGTTCTGGCATGGCACCCCCTTTTCGCAACTCACAATAATTGTCCGACATATCCCGCCTTCTCGATCCAAGATTACCGGACCGCGTTGGATTTAGGGGTACCACCGCTCCCTTAAGAATTGGTTTCGCGCCAAACGCTTCTTTTGTTAAATCGGGGGCGGGATGCACAGAGTTTCTTAAGCAGTGTGGGTTATTTTGCCCTAATTGCTAAAGGAGTCTGATGTGACTGATCCGGTTATTCTTATTGCGGACCCGAATCGCGCCCGTCGCAAAATGCTGATGGCGATATGTGCGGAGATGGGGATTGATGCTGCCGTCGATGCCGGCACGCTGGGCGAAATTTATCAATGTGCGGAACAGCATATGCCCAAACGCGTCGCTGTCGCGGTTGAATTCGTAAAAACGCACGAATTCAATGCGGTGCTTGATATGCTGAATATCATTTCGGCCGAATTGCTGATCTATGGCGACGGGCCTGCCGCGATGTCCGATCAGGTGTTCCAGCTTGGCGGGCGCGATTCGGCGCAGCGCCTTGTCACCTTGCTGTCAGCCGGTCTGGTCGGAACGCGGCGGGTGGCCGTGTCGAACAGGGACACGTTTTCAAATGCCGGTTCAAATACTGGCGTTTTTAACACCGCTGTTTCAAATACCGCCGTGAATTCGTCGCCAATGACGCGGTTGATCATGATCGGGGCGTCGACAGGTGGCATTACGGCCCTTGAAACGATTCTGTCCAGCTTCCCCGAGGATTGTCCGCCGACCCTGGTTGTGCAGCATTTGCGCCCGGGCTTTGCCGAAGGGTTGATTCGCCGGCTGGATGACACCGTGCGCCCGAAGGTCGTGATGGCGGGGAATGGCGTGCCGCTGCGTGTGGGAACAGTGCATGTTGCCGCGGGCAGTGACTGTCATCTGGGCCTGGTCCAGCGTGGTGGCCTGATGACGCGGCTTATCGAATCGGCGCCTGTATCGGGGCATTGCCCCTCGGTGGATGTTCTGTTCGAGCAGGGCGCGCTGTTTGCTGACAGAATTTCGATCAATGCGGCAATCCTGACAGGAATGGGGGCCGATGGTGCCGCCGGGATGCGCAGTCTGCGCGCCGCCGGTGCCTACACTGTTGCCCAGGACAAGGGCAGTTCCGTGGTTTGGGGCATGCCACGCGTTGCGGTCGAAATGGGGGGGGTGGTTGATGTGCTTCCCTTGGGATTCATCGCAAAGGCATTGTTGCGCGACCAGTCGCGCGCCGCATATCGACAAGGCAGGGCAATGTAATGACTGAAACGCAGAAAAAAGTAATCCATATCGTTCAGGGCGAACATCGTATCTCCGAACAGTCAGATGTCATCATCACGACGGTTCTTGGGTCTTGCGTGGCGGCATGCATCTATGACCTGGAACGCGGGATCGGTGGCATGAACCACTTTCTTTTGCCAGATTCTGCCGCTGGTTCTGGTGACATTCGCTATGCCGCGGCCGCAATGGAAATGCTGATCAACGGCTTGCTGCGACAAGGCGCCGTCCGCAGCCGGATGCAAGCGAAGCTGTTTGGTGGCGCAAGAATGATGCCGTCCCTGCCCGATATCGGACGGCGCAACGCGGATGCTGCCCAACGCATCCTCCAAACTGACGGCATACGCCTGGTGAACGGGGATCTGTGCGGCCAGGAAGCGCGGCGTGTCCGGTTCTGGCCAACCACCGGGCGGGTGCAGGTGCAACTTCTTGGAAATGACGCGCCAGCCCCTGTGGAAAGGGTTGCCCGGCCCGTGTCCGGTGAGGTCGAGCTGTTCTGAGGCGGGCGCTTGCTGCGCAATGCGGCAATCGTCGGGGCGAAGTCTGGTGACGATAAGCACTCATTAACATGCCTTTGATATTCTGATGAAAGATCGAAAGGGGCAGAATAGTGCCGATACACTCCGAAATGGTGATTCCAGTTATAACCTCGGTGTCGGGGGTACTCGCGCTCAGCGTGCTTCATGTGCTGCCGGGCACAGGGGATGACACGGCCGCGCTCGTGTTTTCCCCAACAGCAACGCGCGCCGGAATCCTGCGCGATGTCACCGACCTCAATCTGCCGATTCGCGATATTCGCTGGAATGGCTATCTCGTCGAACTCGACGTGACGGACCTTCCGGACCGGATGAAAACGGGTCTGGCCCGCCTTGTTTCTGAACCAGCGATTCAGCTGGCAATACGGGCCGGAACATTTTGCACCGACCTCCCTAAAACGAAGGAAAACTAGGAATGGCGACGAATAACGGCACGCCGGAAATGTTGGTTGCGATCCGCAAGTATGGTGCCTTTGGAATTTGTTTGTTGCTTTGGGGCATGGTTCTTCAGGCGGCCCTCATTGGCTGGGTGCTTGATGTGCCATCGACATATGTTCTTGTGTGCATGGCGGCGTTGGCCGGCATCGTGACGGTCGAGTATAAACGAAACCCGGCTGGCGAAAGCGTGCAACTGACATCTGCCGCAGCGCTGGCCTTCGGCGTGGCGCTGCTGGTGTCGCAGTTTGCGGACCATCCCTGGCAGCCCGACATGCATATGCAGTTTTTCGCTGCTCTGGCCGTGCTCGGGATTTACTGCAACTGGCGTGCGATCGTGCTGTATACGGGGTTGGTCGCCATACACCATGTTTCGCTGACGTTCGTGCTTCCGTCTGCGGTTTTGCCGGGCGGGACGGATATTGCCCGCATTTTGGTGCACGCAGCGATCCTGCTTGTCGAAGCGGTCGCGCTTGGCGTGATTGCCGAACTGGTCCGGCGCGCTTTGTACAAAGCCGCGGTAGAGTCCGCAATTGCCAGAAACGCCACACAAGAGGCGGAGGCACTGCGCCTGCACCAGGCCGAAATTGCGCGACAGGCAGCCGCCGAAAAGGCAGCAGAGGCAGTCCGTCAGGAACGCGTTGTGCGCGATCTGGAAGAAGGGTTGCTGCGCCTGTCCGAAGGGAATCTGAAAGTTCCGATCGAAAGCCCTGATGATGATCCGTTCCCCGCCGAGTATGAGAGCATTCGCCAGGCATATAACCAGACTTTGCTTTTGCAGGACGATCTGATGATCCGTGTTGACCTTGTCGCCGGGTCGGTCAGGTCGGAAGCCGTCGAGATTGAGCGTGCGGCCCAGCAGCTTTTGGAACGTGCCCAGCAACAGACTGCCAGCTTGCGCGATGGTCGCGTCGCGCTGCAGCGTGTCGTGGAACTCGTTGAATCCAGTCAGGCTGATTCGCGCAAGGCCACTGACGAAAGCCGCGAAAGCGAAAGCCAGGCGACGGCCGGGCGCAGCATCATGCAAGACGCCGTTGAAGCGATGCATGCAATCGAAGAAAGCTCCGAACAGATATCAAGGATCATCGGTGTGATCGAAGATATCGCCTTCCAGACCAATCTTCTCGCCCTCAACGCAGGCGTAGAGGCAGCGCGGGCCGGCGATGCGGGGCGCGGGTTTGCGGTCGTCGCAGCGGAAGTGCGCGGTCTGGCCGAGCGCGCGTCCGGGTCCGCACGGGAAATCCGGGCGCTTATTGCGCAAGGGTCCAACCATGTCAGCACTGGGGCGATGCTGGTCCGGCGCACGACGGACGCCTTGTCAGGCATTGTCGAACGCGCCACCGAGGTGCGCAACCTGATGGATGGCATAAGTGCGGCATCCGTGGACCAGGTGGCCGGATTGCATCGTACGGGTTCGGTCATTGATCAGGCGGAAGCCATTAACCTGCAAACCCAGGATGCCGCGCAGGATGCCCAGGCTGTCGCTGTCAGTATCGGCAAACAAGCTGATGAGTTGGTGGCGACCCTGCAATCATACCTGACTGCGCCGGACCGGATGGACTGGTCTGAAATCGAGCAATCGGAGGGACTGATGGCGCCCACCCCCCAAATTCGTTTTGCCAGAGGTGCGGGATGATCAATCACGTTGTCTTCCCAGCAAAAGCCCGATCGTGCCAATCTTGCGGTCGGTTCCGTAAATTCACAACTCATGAAGCTAAGTTCCGAGGGTAACCATGTTGAAAAATACAAACACAGCAACACAGATTGCCGGCAGTTTTGCCGTTATAATTGTCCTGATTGTCGCCTTGGGGCTGTTCAGCTGGCAAAGGCTTCTTTCGATGACCACTGCAGTCAGCGACATCGAAGCCTCGATGGAACGGACCATATCTGCCGTTGATCTGGGCCGCGAGGTAAACGAGGCTGGCCTTGCCCTGGAGGTCTACAGGCAGACCGCCGATCCGGCCGATGCGGAACGCACATTCCAGGAAATGCGCGATGTGCGCAGCGTTGCCACAACTCTCGTCGAAGCTGGCTATCAGACTGCCCTGGACATGGTAATTCTCAAGGACAGGCATCTTGAAGAGCTTTCGGCCTTTGTCGATGCCTACAACCAGCGCGAAACGCTGAAAACAAGTTTGCAATCCTTGGGGATCGAGCATCGCCGCAATCTGGGGCGCCTTGTGTCACTTCTGGAAGACCGCGAAGCGGAAAGTGCGGCTTACCTCGCATTGCGGGCGTCAGAAAGCTTTCTTGTCACCCGTGTGCGCGTTGACAGATTCATCGACGGTATGCCTGTGTCGGAACTGGACACTGCGACTGCCCCGTATGAAGCAACGCTTGGGTTCCTCTCGCGCTTGATGGCGACGGGCCTGAATGCCGAAGAACGCGCGCTGCTTGGGGAAACCCAGCGCGGATTGGCAGAATTCTGGTCGCTTGTTTCAGAAATCCGCAATGTCGAAATTGTCAGCCGTGATGCCTTGAGTCTGATTATGGGAACAACATCGGCTGTGATGTCACAACTGGAGCGCCTGCGCGCCGAGATCAGTAGGACGCGTGAAAACCTGAATGCGTCTACACATCAGCTGATTGACCAAACTGTGTTTTCAATTCTTGCGGGGGTGATCTTTGCCGCTGTGTTGGGGGCCGGCATTGCCGCTACCCTGTCCGTTTCGCTGTCACGCCGACTGTCAACACTTGTTCACCAGACCACGCGCCTTGCCAAGGGGGATATGTCTATTGAAATAACCAACGCCGACGGCAGTGGCGATCTGGCGCAAATGGCGCAGGCGCTGGATGTCTTCAAAGACAACGCCGTTGCGCGTGCGCGGGCCGAGGAAGAAGCGCGTCGTGTTGAAGAACTTGCCAATGAGAAACAGGAGAGTGAGCGCCGTCGTCAAGCGCGCGTTGTCCGCGATGTCGAAGATGCCCTGACGCGGCTTGCGCAAGGCGAACTGACACATTCCATCCCCAGCCCTGCGAATGATCCGTTCCCTGCCGAATACGAGGAACTCCGCACGGCGTTCAACACTGTTGCCTCGAACCTGGCCGATACGATGTCGCGTATTGTGACAGTTGCCGAACAGGTGCGCGGCGGATCAGAGGAAATCACCTCCGCGGCACAGGATTTGTCGGGTCGGGCTGAAACCCAGGCCGCCACGCTTGAGCAATCGGCCGCTGCGCTGAACGAGCTTACAGAAAGTGTGCGCTCCACCGCAGAGCTTGCCAAGACGGCTGAAAACATGACACGCGACAACCGCATGATTGCAGAGGAGGGGACGGTGATTGTCCGCGATGCCATCGCCGCGATGCAGAAGATTGAAAAATCTTCAGATCAGATCAACCGGATCATTGGCGTTATCGATGATATTGCGTTCCAGACCAATCTGCTGGCCTTGAACGCCGGGGTCGAAGCCGCGCGCGCGGGAGAGGCCGGTCGCGGATTTGCTGTCGTCGCATCAGAGGTGCGGGGCCTGGCGCAACGTGCATCTGAATCGGCGCGGGAAATCAAGGGGTTGATTTCCGAGAGCGCGCAGCAAGTTGAAGCGGGGTCATCGCTTGTCACACGGACCGGCGGAAGCCTTGAGCAAATCCTGCACAAGGCAAAGGATGTGTCTGATCAGGCGTCATCCATTGCTATTGCCGCAGCTGACCAGTCCAGTGCGTTGGGCGAAATCAACTCTGGTGTGAACCAGCTGGATCAGGTCACCCAGCAAAACGCCGCGGTTGCGGAAGAAACCAACGCTGCAGCCGGATCCTTGCAACAACAGGCCGATATTCTGTTGGGCGAGCTGTCAAACTTCAAATTCAACAAAGCGACCAGAAGTGCAGCGAAGGTGCTGAAAATGCCCTTGAACGAAACGCCCGTCGCTGCGCCAAGCTTCCAGTCAAAGCGGACGCTGGGCAGACAGTCAGATGGCGCGCAAGCAAGGCTTCTTGAATTCTGATCAAGATATTTCGGCGTGTTTGCGACAGTGCGGCCCTTGGCGTGGTTTCAAAAGTAGGTTCAACCCTTCAGGTTTGAAACGCCACAAAAGGGGCCGCAGCGTTGCAGGCCAGCTGGTGTAAGGCCGTGTTGGGTGCCTTGTCCTGACACTGGCTGTGGTGCCAAAAACGAAACCTGCGCGCGCCATACAATTTATGGCGCGCGCACGGTTTTTGGGACGTGTTGTTCAAGTGTGGGGACCGGTTTTGCGTGAATCAAGCATGGGCCATCAATAAATCAGCACATGTCCAATGAGTGCGAATGAACGCAACATGCGCCAGACGGTCATAGCGTTGTTCGGAAAAGAACACGCCAGAACGACGCTGCACAGGCCATTTTTGTGGTGCCCAATGCGGTCGCACTGGCGGGCGGCATTCTTGACTTTGCCTAAGATGACATGACGATGCCCCCGCGCCGCCGGTTCTTCCCGGAAGGTCAGAGGCACTCCTCAACGATGCCGCGCAGGAACCGTTCGCAAGCGTCCAGTTGTGCGGCGGCGATGAATTCATCCGCCTGATGCGCCTGCCCAATGGAGCCTGGTCCGCAAACGACCGTCGGAATATTCGCCATTTCGTGAAACAAGCCGCCTTCGGTGCCGAAGGCAACCTTGATGCTGTCATTTCGGTTGGCAAGCCTGCGCGCGGTCACGGCGACGGGGGCATCCACGGCGGTATCCAAGCCCGGGTAGAACGAGGTCAGTTCAAGATCGACAGCCGCGGCGGGATCGGTGCGCTGCATTTCGGGCAGCAATTCGTCGTTAATGAAGCTGCGCACCTCCTCTACCAGGGCATCGGCGTCTTCTTGTGTCAGAACGCGGAATTCGAAATCGGTGACGAAGCGTGCGGGAACAATGTTCAAGGCCGTCCCGCCATGGGCTGTGCCGACATGGGCCGTGCTGTGGGGGGTGTCATACAAGGGATCGCGCAACCCCTTGGTGGCCAGCCGCACGCCGATGGACTGCATATGCGCAATCAGACGCGCGCCATATTCGACAGCGTTGACAAATTGCGGCGCGCGCGACGAATGGCCCGCGGTGCCCGTGAAGGTGGCGCGCAAGCTGCGTTTTGTCTTATGGCCGATGCACACCTGCATCAGCGTGGGTTCGCCCACGATGCAGGCCATGGGTTGCACGGGTTCGGCCATGACCATTTGCAGCAATTCGCGCACCCCCAGACACCCCACTTCTTCGTCATAGGACAAGGCCAGATGCACGGGGCGTGCCAGCGGTGTCTGGCCCAGAACAGGCGCAAGCCCCAGACAACACGCGATAAACCCTTTCATGTCGCAGGTGCCGCGCCCATAGAACAGGCCGTCACGTTCCGTCAGGCGAAAAGGGTCCACGCTCCAGTCCTGTCCGTCCACCGGCACAGTGTCCGTATGGCCCGACAGCACCCAGCCCGGCACATCCGCGGGGCCGAATGTTGCCCATAAGTTTGCCTTGGTTCCGGTTGCATCATACACGCGGCGGCAGGTCGCGCCATGGCTGGTCAGCCAGTCCTGTGCCCAGTCCATCAAGGGCAGGTTGGAATTGCGGCTGGTTGTATCGAAACCGATCAGGGCTTCCAGGGCGGTCCGCGTGGCGGCGCTTGGCATCAGAATTCTCCGGTTTGGGTTTGGTTGACCCGCGCGCGCACCATGGCCATGAAGGCCAGCGTGGCCGACGAATGGCGGATGTCCGCAGGGGAAAGAAAGCTGGTTTGCAGTGTGATCCTGGGTTCGAACGGGCGCGTGGTCAGGCTGGCATCCAGCCGCAGCGCTGTGGGGAAAGGGTTGATCAGCGCAACCCCCAACCCTTCGCGCACCAGTTCCGCCGCCGATACCACAGTTGCCGTTTCGATTGTGATGCGCGGTTGCACCCCGGCGGCGGCCAGCGCACGATCCTTGGCCACCCGTGCCGAATGGCGGCGGGTTTGCGCAACATAGGCGCGCCCGTCCAGATCTTCGGGGCGAATAACCGTTTTTGACGCCAAAGGATGGTCGCGTTTCATCAGACATACGACATGGGAATCGCGAAACGGTTCCACACGGACCGCAGCGTGGTTGGGTTCGGCATCGGACAGGGCAATGTCCACGCGTCCTTCGGCCACCTGCGTGACCAGAACATCGCTGGACAGCACATCAATCAGGATATTCTGGTCAGGAAAATGGCGCGCGAAATCTGCAACCGGGCCGGGCAAGAAGCGATGCGCGATGGTGGGGGGGGCCGCAATCCGTAACGGCACAGTCGGGTCAGGGGCGCGCCGGTCCGGGTTTTCGATGCGGGCCAGCACCTTGAACAGGATGTCAAGTTCTGCATCCACACCCAGCGCTTCGGCTGTGGGCAACAGGCGGCCCCCCTCGCGCGAAAACAGCACCCGTCCAAGACGTTCTTCCAGTTGCGCCAATGCGCGGCTGACCGCAGGCTGCGAAATTCCCAGCATATCCGCTGCCGCGGTCGTGGTTCCTGCGGTGACAATTGCACGCAAGACCCGCAATTCCCGCAGTCGTATGTCGGACCCGTCAATTTTGCTGGTATCTTCAGGCACCGCCGTCGCCTATGCGTTTTGGTTATGATGTTTTCTATTTACAATGCTTTTAATGCATCATAGCATTTAACGCAAGGGCGGACTGTTGCCGGTCATGCACTGCCACAGGTCGTTCTGTCAAAAGACAAAGATGATGCCGCACGTCCCGCGTGCGAGAATCGCAAACAGGGAGTTATCAATGCCCAATACTTCATCACGTGCCTTTCTGATGTCCGCGAGCGCGGCGCTTGCGCTTTCGGCTGGCGTTGCCGGCGCCGACACTTTGCGCATCGGGCTTGCGTCCGAACCCACATCGGTTGACCCGCATTACCACAACCTTGGGCCGAACAACGCGCTGGCCCGCCATATCTTCACACCGCTTATCGCGCAGGATGCAAACCAGCTGCTGGAACCGGGCCTTGCAACAGAGTGGGAGGCGATCGACGACACCACTTGGCGGATCACGCTGCGCGAAGACGTGACCTTCTCTAACGGGGCGCCGTTTACGGCGCGCGACGTAATCTACACGGTGTGCCGCATTCCGCTGGTGCCGGATGCGCCGTCGCCCTTTACCCTGTATACCCGCGCAATCGCCGGGCTGGAGGCAGAGGACGATCACACCTTGATTGTGACCACTGACGGCCCCGCGCCCTTGCTGCCCAACCAGCTTTCAACCTTCGGCATTATTTCGGCCAGTGTGTCGGGTGCAGAGGATGATCTGACGTTCAGCACTGACGGGTGCACAGGTGTCGGCGATGCGCCTGCATCGGCTGAATTCAACGACCCTGCCTTTGCCATTGGCACCGGCCCCTATACCCTTGATGCCTATATCCGCGGCGAGGAGCTGCGCCTGACACGCAATGACAGCTATTTTGGCGACGCGCCCGCATGGGAACAGATCGTCATGCGTCCGCTGACCAATGCGGGCGCACGCGTTGCGGCCTTGCTGGCGGGTGATGTGCATATGATCGAAAACCCCCCGACACAGGATATTGCCCGCATCGAAGGTGACGGGTTCGTGATTGCGTCTGGTCTGTCCAACCGCGTTATCTATATCGCGCTGGATCAGGGTGAAGCCCCCACACCGGGTATTTCGGGCGACACCAACCCGCTGCAGGACGCCCGCGTGCGCGAAGCGCTTGCGCTGGCCATTGACCGCGTTGCAATTCAGGAACGGCTGATGCTGGGCCTGTCGGAACCTGCGGGCGAATTGCTGCCTGCGCCGATGTTCGGCACCAACCCCGACCGTCCGGCCATTCCCTATGACCCCGACCGCGCCCGCGAATTGCTGGCGGAAGCCGGCTATCCGGACGGGTTCCAGATTATTCTGGGCACACCGAATGACCGCTACATCAACGATGGCGCAATTTCGCAGGCAGTGGCCCAGATGTGGACGCAAGTGGGCGTGCGCACCGA
This sequence comes from Paracoccaceae bacterium, assembly GCA_017510335.1. Taxonomy (GTDB): domain Bacteria; phylum Pseudomonadota; class Alphaproteobacteria; order Rhodobacterales; family Rhodobacteraceae; genus Roseinatronobacter. The sequence goes on along the minus strand of JAFWNM010000014.1, from coordinate 163,676 downwards.
AGTGGACGCCAAGACCTTCTCGGCCTTCATCGCGGATCGCAACGGTTTCAACTTCTCCGCGTTCCTTGCGGGCTGGGGGGCTGGCACCGGCGAAATGTCGTCACCGCTGGGCGCGTTGGTGGCCACCCGCGACCCTGACCGCAGCCTTGGCGGCACCAACCTTGCCCGCCATTCCAACACGGAAATCGACGACCTGCTGGTAGAAGCGCTGCGCACTGTCGATGACAGCGCCCGCGAGGATTTGCTGCGTCAGGCCAGCGCATTGGCGATGGACACATTCGCCATTGTGCCCATTCATTACGAACTGACCACCTGGGCACTGGCCCCCGGTCTGGAATATGAAGCCCGCGCAGACCAGTACACCATCGGTTCCGCAGTCTTGCGCGCTGACTGATCGCGTGTTGTCACACGATGCGCCGGGTCTGACCCCGGCGCATCATTTTTATTTTGCCAGCGGAGAATATCATCATGGTGGCTTATCTGCTTCGGCGTCTGGGCCAAAGCCTGCTTGCCGTGATTGCAATGGCGGTGCTGGTCTTTGTCGGCGTCTATGCGATCGGCAATCCCGTTGACATCCTGATCAACCCGGAAGCGACCGAGCGTCAGCGTCTGGAGGTCATGGAACGGATGGGACTGGACCGCCCCCTTTGGGAACAATTCTGGGTCTATTTCAGCAATCTGTTGCAAGGCGATTTTGGCCGGTCTTTCGTTTATGGTGAAAGCGCCATGTCTGTCATTTTGCAACGCCTGCCCGCGACCATGGAACTGGCGCTGTTTGCGCTGGTGCTGGCCATCGTGCTGGGTGTGCCGCTGGGCGTGATTGCGGGCCTGAAGCCCGACACAGTCACCGGACGGGGCATCATGGCAGGGTCCATTCTGGGGTTCAGTTTGCCGAATTTCTGGCAAGGCTTGATGATGATCCTGATATTCGCGGTATTTCTGGGCTGGCTGCCCGCAGGCGGACGCGGAGAGACGACCGAATTTCTGGGCATGCGTGTCAGTTTCCTGAATGCGGACGGGCTGAAACACATGCTGCTTCCGGCGTTCAACCTTGCCTTGTTCAAGATGGCGCTGGTCATCCGGCTGGCGCGTGCGGGAACGCGCGAGGTTATGATGCAGGACTACATCAAATTTGCCCGCGCCAAGGGGCTGTCACACCGCCGTGTGGTGCTGGTTCATGTGCTGAAAAACATCATGATTCCGGTTGTGACCATTCTTGGGCTGGAACTGGGGTCCATGATCGCGTTTGCGGTGGTGACAGAAACCGTGTTCGCATGGCCCGGCATGGGCAAGCTGCTGATCGACAGCATCAACAGGTTGGACCGCCCTGTGATTGTGGCCTATCTGATGCTGATTGTTTTCCTTTTCGTGCTGATCAATTTTCTGGTGGATCTGCTGTATTCAGTGCTTGATCCCCGCGTTCGGCTGGCACAACGGGGCACGTCATGACCAATATTCCAATTCCCGCCCCCGAAGAAAAGGCCCCCAAGAAAGCCGCTGTCAGCCCGTTGCGCGCGGCCATGCTGGATTTCGCAGGCAGCCCGCTTGCGATGATCGGGCTTGTGATGATGGTGGCCATGGTGCTGGCGGCGGTATTCGCGCCCTGGATTACGCCGCAGAACCCCTATGACCTGTCGCAACTGTCCATCATGGACAACAACATGCGTCCGGGGTCGGAATCCTTCGGGGGTATGACCTATTGGCTGGGCACTGACCCGCAGGGCCGCGACATGTTGTCGGCCATCATCTATGGCCTGCGGATGAGTCTTCTGGTCGCGGTTACTGCCACCTTGTGCGCGCTGGCCATTGGCATGGCGATGGGCATCACCGCGGCCTATTTCGGCGGGCGCATTGATACGCTGATCATGCGTGTGGTGGACCTGCAATTGTCGTTTCCTGCCATTCTGGTGGCGTTGATCCTGCTGGCCATTCTGGGCAAGGGTGTGGACAAGGTGATCATTGCGCTGGTGATCGTGCAATGGGCCTATTACGCGCGCACAGTGCGCGGTTCGGCCCTTGTGGAACGCCAGCGCGACTATATTGCCGCTGCGCGCGGGCTAGGGCTGGGCCACGCGCGGGTGATGTTCCGCCATTTGTTGCCCAACACATTGCCGCCGTTGATTGTGGTGGCCACTGTGCAAATCGCGCAGGCCATCGCACTGGAAGCGACCCTGTCCTTCCTTGGGGTGGGGGTGCCGGTCACTGAACCGTCGCTGGGCCTGCTGATTGCGAACGGGTATTCCTACCTTCTGTCGGGCGCTTACTGGATCAGCGTCTATCCCGGTATTGCGCTGCTGATCGCCATTGTTGCCATCAATCTGGTGGGCGACCAGTTGCGCGATGTCCTTAACCCCCGTCTGAGGCGCTGATATGACTGCTGTTTTGCAGGTAGAAAACCTGAAAACCCATTTCTTCACCCGCGCAGGCGTGGTTCCTGCTGTGGACGGTGTCAGCTTTTCGGTGAACCGTGGCGAGGTGATGGGGCTGGTGGGCGAAAGCGGGTCTGGCAAGACTGTCACCGGCTTTTCGATCATGGGCATGGTGGACAAGCCGGGGCGCATTGTGGACGGGCGCATCCTGTATCAGGGGCGCGACCTTGCCAACCTGAGTGAACGTGAATGGCAGGCCATCCGTGGCCGCCATATCGCCATGATCTTTCAAGACCCGATGATGACATTGAACCCGGTGCTGAAAATCTCTACCCAGATGATCGAGGCAGTGCAGGCGCATGTCGATATCAGCAAACAGGCCGCACGCGAACGCTGTCTTGCAACGCTGGCGCGCGTGGGCATCCCGTCCCCTGCAGAACGCATGGACGCCTATCCGCACCAGTTTTCGGGCGGTATGCGCCAGCGGGTGGCCATTGCCATTGCGCTGTTGCACGACCCCGAAGTGATTGTTGCAGATGAACCGACAACTGCGCTTGATGTCACCATTCAGGCCCAAATTCTGGCCGAAGTGCAAAAACTGGCCGAAACCAGCGGCACCGCGCTGATATGGGTGACCCATGACCTGAGTGTGGTGTCCAGTCTGGCAGACAATATTGCCGTGATGTATGCGGGCCGCGTGGTCGAGCAGGGGCGCGCGGCAACTGTGTTGCGCCACCCCGCGCACCCCTATACGCACGGGTTGATTGAATCGATTCCCAGCCGCAACAAGCGCGGGGTTGATCTGGCGCAGATTCCGGGGATGACACCGCCCTTGCTGGACCTGCCCGAAGGCTGTGCATTTCGCCCGCGCTGCCCCAACGCGACCGATGCGTGCCGCGCGCAACAGCCTGCGCGCGAAATGCCCACAGGCCAGATGGCTCGCTGCATCCACCCCATGCGCAAGTCCGAGGTGGCACAATGACCGATGCGCTGATCGAAATCTCCAATCTGTCAAAACGCTTCCGCGAGGATCATGACATGGCCGCGCGGCTGGCCGCGCGTATGGGCATGGGGCATGAACCCGCCACTGTGCATGCGGTTGACAATGTCAGTTTCAGCGTCGCCCCCGGCGAAGTGGTGGGGCTGGTGGGGGAATCCGGGTCCGGCAAATCCACCATTGGCCGGATGATCGCAGGGTTGCTGCCACCGACAGATGGCACAATCCGGTTTGAAGGGGCGGACATCACCACCCGCAACCGCGCCGAAACCACGGCGGCGGCGCTGCAGATCCAGATGATCTTTCAAGATCCCATGTCCTCGCTCAATCCGCGGATGCGGGTGCGGGACATCATTTCCGAAGCGCCGGTTTATCATGGCATCATCACACAGGCGCAGGCGCGCGAGTTCGTGGCGCAGATGCTGGAACGTGTGGGGCTGGAACCTACGGCGGGCGACCGCTATCCGCACCAGTTTTCGGGCGGGCAACGCCAGCGCATCGTGATTGCGCGCGCCTTGGCTGTCAGTCCGCAATTCCTGATCTGTGATGAATCCGTGGCCGCGCTGGATGTGTCCATTCAGGCGCAAGTGCTTAACCTGTTCATGCGGCTGCGCCGGGAATTGGGGCTGGCCTATCTGTTCATCAGCCATGATCTGGGTGTGGTTGAACATATTTCTGACCGCGTGGTAATACTGTATCTGGGCCGCGTTGTTGAAATTGCCCCGACCGAGGCGCTGTATGCCGATGCGCGCCACCCCTATACACAGGCGCTGCTGGCCGAAGTGCCGCGCCTGTCATTCGAAAAGCGCCGGTTTGAACCGATCAAGGGCGAAATTCCATCGCCCATGAACCCGCCGCCCGGGTGCCATTTTCACACGCGCTGCCCCTTCGCGGGGCCGCGCTGTTCGCGCGAGGTTCCAGCCCTGCGCCATACTGGCCCGCGCGCCGTGGCCTGTCATCTGGAAGATGGGGGTGTCGCATGACGCATGGTCCTGCTGTGCTGGAAATTCTTGGCGCTGATACCCAGCATCTGCCGCTGGTGTTTGACAGCCCCCATTCCGGCACCGATTATCCCGCTGATTTTCGCCCCATCGCTGACCCCGCCCTGTTGCGTATGGCCGAAGATACCCATGTCCATACGCTGTTTTCCGGCGCAGTCGACGCGGGTGCTGTGATGTTGCACGCGTTGTTCCCGCGCGCCTATGTGGACACCAACCGCGCGATGGATGATCTGGACCCCGCCCAGATTGACGGCACCCTGCCCATGGAACTGCGGCCATCTGTCAAAAGCCGTGACGGAATTGGCCTGTGCTGGACCCGCGTGCCGCCTGATGGTGCCCCCATGTATGACCGCCCCCTGACCGCGGAACAGGTGATGCACCGCATCACCACATATCATCAACCCTATCAGAATGCGCTGCGCGACTTGCTGGACAATGCGCATGCGCGCTGGGGGCAGGTGTGGCACATCAACTGCCATTCCATGCCCCACCGCGCCAGCGCCATGTCGCCCGAACCGCCGGGCACCACGCGCGCCGATTTTGTGTTGGGCGACCGCGACGGCACCACCTGCGCGCCCGAATTCACCGAAACCGTGCGCACCTTTATTGCGGCGCGGGGGTTTTCTGTCCGCGTGAACGATCCGTATAAGGGGGTCGAACTGGTGCGCGCCAACGGCAACCCTGCAGCGGGGCGGCATTCCCTGCAGGTAGAGATCAACCGCCGCCTGTATATGGACGAAGCAACGCGCGACCCCAATGACGGTTTCGCCGCTGTGCAATCCCTTATGTCCGACCTGGCCGTGCATCTGGCCGGGTTCGTCACTGACCCTTCGCGAAAGCAAACCGCATGAACACTGCCGATTATCCTGTTGAACTGACCCCGCCCGACATTACGCCCTATGCGCCCGGCAATACCGGCATTCCATATGTCTGGACCTATGACAGCGGCCAACCCGGCCCGCATGTGGCTGTGACGGCTGTTGTGCATGGCAATGAACCTTGCGGGGCCATCGCGCTGGACTGGCTGTTCAGAAACAACGTGCGTCCGGTGCAGGGCAAGCTGTCGCTGGCCTTCATCAACATCGCGGCCTATCACGCGTTTGATGCAGCCGACCCCAATGCCAGCCGCTGGGTGGATGAGGATTTCAACCGCCTGTGGTCGCCCGATGTGCTGGATGATCCAGACCGCAAGCTGACCGTTGAACTGGCGCGCGCGCGCGAAATCCGGCCATGGCTGGACAGTGTCGATCTGTTGCTGGATATTCATTCGATGCAGCACAAAACCGAACCCCTGACCATTGCGGGGCCGCTGCAAAAGGGGCGCGCGCTGGCCCGCGATGTTGGCACGCCTGCAGTTGTGGTCAGCGACCGTGGCCATGCCGAAGGGGTGCGGATGCGCGATTACACCGCGTTTGCCGACCCCGCGTCCCAGCGCAACGCGCTGCTGGTTGAATGCGGCCAGCATTGGGAAGCGCCTGCCGCCGATATCGCACTGGACACAGCGCTGGCATTTCTTGCGGCAACTGCAACCATCCCCCGGGATTTTGCCGACACGCACCGCCCCTTGCCGAAGCCCGACAGCATGCGGTTTTACGAAGTTTCCGGCCCGGTGACGATTCAAACCGACGATTTCCGCTTTGCGCAAGACTGGCGCGGGTTCGAACATCTGCCGCAGGGCACCTTGATCGGGCATGACGGGGCCGAGGAAATCCGCGCGCCCCATTCCACCACGGTTCTGATCATGCCTTCGGCCCGGTTGTGGCCCGGTAAAACCGCTGTCCGGCTTGCCCAACCTGTGGATGCAGCCTAAGGCCGGGGCACCCCTGATGATTGGAGCCAGTGTTACCGCCTTGGGCGCGCGCCTGTCATAGATATGGGCGCGCGGGCAAAAGCCCGCCATATGCAAACTGCCGGGCTGTTCAGGCGGGCGTGAGGGGCTTATACCTTGGCGCGAAACACCCTGTCCCCAATTGACCGGAACCCTGAGCTTGAACACCGATACCACCCATCTTGCAATTCACGCGCGCGGGCTTGTCCGCCGGTTCGGCGACATGACCGCAGTGGCAGGCATTGACCTTGACGTGCCGCGCGGCATGATCTTTGCCGTGCTGGGGCCAAATGGCGCGGGCAAAACCACGCTGTTGCGGATGCTGGCCACATTGACTGCGCCAGACGGCGGCACTGCAACTGTGATGGGGCACGACATTGCTGCAGCACCGCAAAAGGTGCGCGCATCCATTGCCATGACAGGGCAGTTTGCCTCGCTGGACGAAGATCTGACGGGGCGCGACAACCTGATCATGCTGTCGCGGCTTTGGGGTTTTCGCGGGGCTGCGGCGCGGGCGCGCGCCGATGCGCTGCTGGCAGCGTTCGACCTGTCAGCCGCCGCGCGCAAGCAGGTCAAGAACTATTCGGGCGGCATGCGGCGCAGGCTGGATATTGCGGCGTCCCTTATTGTGACACCGGGGGTGCTGTTTCTGGATGAACCAACCACCGGGCTGGACCCGTCCGCGCGGCAAGGCGTGTGGCAACTGATAAGGCAACTGGCGGAGTCTGGCGTCACAATATTGCTGACCACCCAATACCTTGAAGAAGCCGACCAACTGGCCGAACGGATTGCCGTGATCGACCATGGCCGCAAGATTGCCGAAGGGACCAGCCGCGAATTGAAAGCCGCGACAGGGTCGGGCGTGCTGCATGTCTCCCTCGTGGATCAGGGCCAACTGGATGGCGCAGCCGACCTGCTGGCCGCGCGTCTGGGGGCGGTGGTGCAGCGCAGCCCCGAAGGGGCGGAACTGTCCGTTCTGGCTGGCACCGCCGCCGACGCCAATGCAGCGCTTACAGCCCTACTCGACGCGGGGTTCACTGTGGCCGATTTCCGCATGGGCGCGCCCAGCCTTGATGAAGTGTTCTTCGCGCTGACCGGCAAGACCGACCCAACTGCCCCCACGCACAGCCCCCTTGAGAAGGCAGCGTCATGACCGATATCACCGCACCCCCCACCGCGCCACAGCGTGACAGCCACACCCCCGTGGGCGGGGCGCAGGGCATTGCCGCGCTGCGCCATGTCGCCCCGCCCGCCCCGCCGGGGCCAATGTCGAACGCGCTGGTGTTCGGCTGGCGCGCGATCCTGAAATTCCGGCATGTTCCCGAACAATTGTTCGATCTGGTCATGACGCCGATCATGTTCACCTTGCTGTTCACCTTCGTGTTCGGGGGGGCGCTGGCAGGGTCGCCGGGGGAATACCTGCAATTCTTCCTGCCCGGCATCCTTGTGCAAACGGTTGTGTTCAATTCGGTCTATTCGGGGATGGGGCTGTCCACAGATTTCCAGAAGGGGTTGTTTGACCGCTTCCGCACGTTGCCAATCTGGTCGCTGGCGCCTTTTGCGGGGCTGATGGTGGGCGACATGCTGCGCCACCTTATTGCGGGCGGTATCATTCTGGGGATAGGGTTGATCCTTGGTTACCGGCCCGAAGCGGGGCTGATTGGCACAGTGCTGGCCTTTGCGATGCTGCTGACAATCGGGTTTGGTATGGGATGGGTGTTCATTGTGCTGGGGCTGGTGGTGCGCACGCCCATGACCGTCATGACGCTTGGGTTCACCATTCTGTTTCCGATCACCTTCGCGTCGAACATCATGGTGGACCCCGCCACCATGCCCGACTGGCTGCGCAGCTTTGTGGATGTGAACCCCGTGTCGCTGATGGCGACAGCGCTGCGCGGGCTGATGTCGGGCACGGCAACCCTGACCCAGATCGGGCTTGCGCTGATTGCGCCAGTGGTGCTGACACTGGGGCTGGCGCCGCTGGTGCTGTGGCTATACAGGCGCAGATGACCCGAGGATGACCGCAGGATAGAGCATGTTGTTCAAAAGTGGGAACTGGTTTCGAGCTTCTCGCAAATGCAAACTCAATAAGTTACACAATGTCGCGTGAATATGAATGAACGCGACATCCTGTAGGGTCTGTGGCCCGTCATCAGGGTATTGTGCGGGCCGTCCTGATGTGTCAGCGGGGCCGGGCCTGTGGGACAGCGGCCAGCAACTGGCGCGTATACGGGTCGCGGGTCTGGGCGAATAGCTGGTCTGTCGGACCAGCCTCTACCACGCGACCACGATGCATCACGGCAATATCGTCCGAGATGTGGCGCACCACCGACAGGTCATGACTGATGAACAGATAGGCCAGTCCCAGCCGCGCCTGCAGGTCCATAAGCAAATTCAGAATTTGCGATTGGATGGACACATCAAGCGCTGAAACTGCCTCGTCGCAGATAATGACCTTGGGGTTCAGCGCCAGCGCACGGGCAATCACAATACGCTGTTTCTGGCCGCCCGAAAATTCGCGCGGCAGCCGGTCCAGCGCCGACTCTGGCAGGCCCACCAGATCCAGCAAGTCCCGAACCCGTTTCGCGCGGCTGGCCGTGTTGCCGATGCCGTGAATTTCCAGCGGCTCGGCAATGCAATGGCGCACCTTCATGCGTGGGTTCAGTGCCGAAGCGGGGTCCTGGAACACAAGCTGCAACTGGCGCGTAACAGCATGACGTTCGGCAGGGGACATATGCGCGCGATCCTTGCCATTGATCAGCACCTGTCCTGATGTGGGTTCTTCCATCCCCATGACCGCATAGCCGGTGGTCGATTTCCCGCTGCCGGACTCGCCCACGATGGCCAGTGTCCGGCCGGGATACAGATCGAAGCTGACGCCATCAACCGCGCGCACATGATCTCTCACGCGGCCCAGCAAACCCTTGCGAATGGGGAAATGCACTTTCAGGTCACGCACCGAGATGATGGGGGCAGGGTTCATGGCGCAAGCTCCGTTTCTATCCGGTCGCGGTTCCAGCAGGCGCTGGCATGGCCCGGTGTGCCAGCGTTTTCCAGCGGCGGTACGTCCTGGCGGCATTGCGCGGTGGCCAGCGGGCAGCGCGTGTTGAAGCGGCAGCCTTCGGGCCAGTTCCGTATGTCAGGCACCGCACCGGCGATGGCGGGCAGCGCCACCTTGCGCGCGCCATCCAGACGGGGGATCGTGCGCAACAGCATCGTTGTATAGGGATGGCGCGGGCGGGCGAAAACCTGCGCCACTGGCCCGGTTTCCACCACGCGCCCGGCATACATGACCGCCACGCGGTCCGCGCTTTCGGCAACCACGCCCATATCATGCGTGATCAGCAGGACTGCGGCACCTGTTTCACGCCGCATTTCGGCCATCAGTTCCAGAATTTGTTTCTGGATCGTGACGTCCAGTGCGGTGGTCGGTTCATCCGCGATCAACAGTACCGGGCGGCGGATCATGGTCATGGCGATCATGATGCGCTGGCACATGCCGCCCGACAGTTCAAAAGGAAACTGCCGCGCGCGCAGGTCCGGGCGGTCAATTCCGACACGTTCCAGCATGTCCAGAATGCGTGCTTTCACTTGTGCGGGCGGAATGGTCGCATCCATGGCCAGCGCTTCCGCGATTTGTTTGCCCACAGGCATCAGCGGATCAAGCGACGCGACAGGTTCCTGAAAGATCATGCCGATACGGGCACCGCGCAGGCGGTTCATGCCGCGTTCCGGCAGGGTGTCTATGCGCGTGCCTTCCAGCATGATCTGGCCCGCAGTTTGGTGCGCGACATCGGGTAGCAAGCGCATAATCCCCAGCGCGCCCATGCTTTTGCCGCAGCCCGATTCCCCGACCACAGCCAGGGTTTCGCCTGCGGCAATGTCGAATGTCACGCCATCAACCACGGGCTGTCCGGCGATTTCAATGCGCAGGTCGCGCACGGACAAGACGGGCGGGGCAGTCATGGTGCGGCCTCTTGTTCGGGCACGGCAGCAGACCAGGGGTGGTTGGGGTGCACCATGCCGTAAACCATGCCATCGCTGCGCCGTTCCACGGCACTGGGAATGGCGAATTGCACCGGATACAGCACGTCATCCACCACTTCGACATCATGCTTGCGCCCGATAAGCCCCGCAGTGCCATCCGGCAGGCGGCGGTCCAGCACAATGCGCGGCCCCGATGCGTCCAGCCGGGGGTGTGACAATGCCTGCCCCAGATCCATGCCATGCAGCAGCCGGTAGGCCAGCAATTGCACCAGCGCAGGCATGATCTGCCGCCCGCCCGCAGCCCCGATGGCCAGAACCCCGCCTTGCGGCAGTTCCGCCAGAATTGGGCACATATTGGCCAGCGGTTGTGCGCCCGGTGCCATTGAATTGGGCTGGCCGGGGCGGGGGTCGAACCACATCATGCCGTTATTCAGCAAAACTCCGGTGCGCCCCGACGTGACCTTGGACCCGAAGCGCGACAAAAGCGTGTTGGTCAGCGCGACGGCATTGCCCTGATTGTCAATCACGCTGATATGGCTGGTGCAGCCGGGATCAATTCCCGCACGCGCGCCATGACCTGCCGTGTTCAGCCGCAGGGTATAGGCTGCGCGCAGGGCGTCGGCCACAGTGGCGTGGTGCCTGGCATCGGGTTGGCCGCTGCCTGCGCCGCCGATCCGGGCCAGCGCATCCATCAGCGCAGGCCCGCCCGACAGCCCCGGCATGGCAAGGATACGCGCGCCTGCCCAGTCCATCGTCAAGGGTGTGTCCCAGCGCGGGCGATAGGACGACAGGTCGTCAAGCGTCATGCGCCCGCCCAGTTCTGCCATGTCGCGGGTCAGGTCGCGGGCGATCTGGCCCTGATAGAAATCCTGCGCGCCGCTTTCTGCCAACCGGCGCAGCGTGGCAGGTTTGTTGCCCAGCGGCAGGCGTGTTTCCGCCCCGGCACTGCCGACAACGGGCGCGCGCCCGTTGCGCAGCAGCATGTTGGCCGAAACAGGGTCGGTCAGCAGGTTTGGCGCGTCGATCGACAAACACAGGTTGGTGAACCAGTCCACCAGCAGCCCTTTTTCCGCTTCTTCAATCGCGGGGGCCAGGGCTTCGGCCCAGCTGATGGTGCCCAGTTCCGACAGCGCTTCGGACAGGCCGGCAATGGCACCGGGCACGCAGATGGAATGCACCCCTATCAGGTTGCGCTGGCCCTCGACTTGTGGCCAGTCGAACCAGTCACCGTCCTTGCCTGCGGCCAGCGGGTAATCCTGTGGCCGCAATCCCTTGGGGGCGCGCATGGCGAAATCCAGCGTTCTGGCCTGTCCGCTTGTCCCGTCGCGCCAGACCAGAAAACCGCCACCGCCAATACCGCTTAGCCATGGTTCCACCACAGACAACACCAGCGCGGTGGTGACAGCGGCATCCATGGCATTGCCGCCACGCGCCAGCACAGCGGCACCGGCCCGGGCGGCAACCTGATGCTGCGCTGCAACCATCCCGCCGGTGCCTTGGGCCATTGCCTTGCCGGGGGTCCATGTGCAGGTCATGCGGGTGTTCCTTTCGGCAAATGCGCGGCAAGCGTGTCCAGTCCGCTGCGCGCGACAAAGCGCCCTGCATTCGCGGTTTGGTGCCACGCGGCAATCTGCGCGGCGGGGGCAACCCAGACATCGGGCTGCGCGGTGGCGTGGCGCAGCAATTGTTCCAGCATGGCAACCCGCTGTGCCCGTCCTGAAATCCAGGGATGGACCGTTATCATGAATAATTGCCCATAAGCGCGCCCTGCATCAAATTCATCGCGCCATCCTTGCCCGATTTGCGCAGCCTGGGCAGGGGGCCATTTATCTGCACCACCCCCGAAGAACTTGAAATAAATCGCATCATCGATTTGCCATTGCACTGGAATTTCGGTCATACCGTCAATGTCATACGGATGGTCCCAGCCCATCAGCGAACTGTCATACCCTATGCCGCGCGCAGCAAGGGCGGCCAGCATGGCGGGGGTCATTTCCCAGGCCGGCGAACGAAAGCCCGCAGGGCGAAGCCCGACTTGGGCCTGGAAGACCGAAAGCGACTGGTCCAGCGCGGCTTCGAACGCGTCTTGGGGGCAGTCGCCCGCCAGTTCATGCAAATGCCCGTGCAGCCCCACTTCATGGCCGCGCGCGACCAGCGCAGGCAGGATTTCGGGGTGCAGTTCCGCCACGACCGAGGGCACATAGAAACTGCCCGCAATACCCACCCTGTCCAGCATGTCCAGAATGCGCCACAACCCTTCGCGCGGGCCGAAACGGCGCTGTTCCAACTGGCCCAGCCGGTCAGGCAGGCCGGCGCGGTGCTGCCACAGATAGGGGGCTTCTGCGTCGACATCGACACTGAAACACAGGGCAGATGTCTTGCCCTTTGGCCAGATATAGGCGGGGCGGTCCATTACAACGCCTTTTTCTTGTCCTGATGGACAAGGATTGTGCCTGCCGAATTTCCGCCATCGACCGACAATGTCGCCCCGGTGATATAGTTCGCAAACTCAGAGGCCAGAAACAGGATGGCAGATGTCGCATCTTCATAGCGAGAGGCGCGCCCCAATGGGATGGCGGCGGTTGTGGCTTGCACATGTTTGTCCGACAGGGGGCTGGCCTTGCTGCCTGCGGCAAAGCCGGGTTCCACGGCATTGCACCTTATGCCATATTCCGCCAGTTCGACCGCAAAGCCCTTGGTCAGGCGGTCCAGCGCCGATTTCGATATGGAATAGGGCGCGGCGGTGGTGCGCATCTTGCGCGAAGCCCCTGACGAAATCATCACGATATTGCCCTTGACCTGTTGGTGCACCATCTGGGTGGCAATTGCGCGTGTCAGCAAGAAGGGCGCGCGCAGGTTGATATCGAAAATGCGGTCCCATTCGGCGGCATCCACATCCAGCAGGAACGCGCTGGGGTAAACTGCGGCATTGTTAACAAGGACATCCGCCGCGCCCCATTCCTGCCCGACCATGTCCACCAATTGGGCAATACTGTCCGCGTCGGTCAGTTCGGTGGCATGGGTCAGGGCCGGGCGCGACAATGTGGCGGCAAGTTCCGTCATCATGCCGCTGTCACGGTCCGAGAGCAGCAGGGTTGCGCCTGCGGCATCGAACGCTTCGCATATCCAGCGGCCCACAACGCCAGCGGCGCCAGTGACGACAACTTTCTTGCCGGTGAAGTCCGCACAGGGAAGCGGGTTGGGTTTTGTCATGGCACAGGCCCTTTCAACAAGATTAGCGACGCCCTTCGACCACGTCGCGGACATGATCGCCCAGCACGTTGACCGAAAGGATCAGAAGGAACAGCAAGACGCCGGGGAACACCGCGATCCACCACGCTGTTGTGACATAGTTTCGCCCCGCTGACAGGATCGCGCCCCAACTGGGCGTTGGCGGTTGCACGCCCAGCCCCAGAAAGGACAAGCCCGCCTCGAACAGGACCATCAGGCCGAATTCCAGCGTCACAACCACCATGATCGGCCCGATGATATTGGGCAGGATATGCCGGATCAGCACCCGCGGCGTTGACGCGCCCATAAACCGCGACAGCCGCACATATGGCAGGTTCAGCAGGCTTAGGGTTTGCCCGTAAGCCACACGCGCATAGCGTGGCCACCGGGTAAAGGCCAGCACCGCGACCACGTTGAACAGGCCGGGGCCAAGGATGGCCACTGTGATGATGGCCAGCAGGATGGCAGGGACGGATAAGACAATATCCACAACCCGCATGATGATCATGCCGACAACACCGCGATACCACGCTGCAATCATCCCCAGCGCGGTGCCGACCACCCCGGAAACGACCACAGACAGCGCTGCGACCATCAGCGACACACGCGCGCCATGGATCAGGCGCGACAACAGATCGCGGCCCAGTTCGTCCGAGCCAAGCAGATAGGTCACATCGCGCACCTCGGTGCCCGGTGCGCGCAGCCGGCCCAGCAGGTTTTGCACATTCGGGTCGCGCGGGGCGATCCAGGGCGCAAGAAGTGCGGCCAGCACCAGCAGCACGACAATAGCAAAGAACGGCCACAGGCGCGGTGGCATCCAGCGTTTCAGGGCGGCGGTCATTTGCCCCCCTCCAGCCGGATGCGGGGATCGACAGCGCTATACAGCAGGTCTGCAGCCAGATTCAGAAAGATCGACACAAAAGCGCCCAGCAGAACCACCGCCTGAACGATTGGAAAATCGCGCGCGGCGATGGATTGGATGGTCAACTGCCCAAGGCCCGGCCAGGCAAAGACGGTTTCCACAATCACTGCGCCGGACAGCAGATTGGCGATTTCAAGCGCGGCAATGGAAATTACCGGAATGGCACTGTTGCGCAGCACATGGCGGGTGACAACGCGGCCCAGCGGCAGGCCCTTGGCGCGGGCTGCGCGCACATAGGGTTTGCCCAGTTCGTCCAGCACCGCCGTGCGGGCCACGCGCGCGAAGGTCGCCATTGACAGCAATGACAGGCAAATCGCGGGTAATATGACACTGCTGGTCTGTCGCGCACCCGAAGACGGCAACCACCCCAGCCAGACAGCGAAGATCAGGATCAACAGGATGCCGCTCCAGAATGTCGGCAAACTCTGGCCGGCCAGCACGAAACCCATGCCCAGACGCGACAGCGGGTGGTTGCGCCGCACTGCCATGAACACCCCCAGCGGCACACCAACCCCAAGGGCCAGCACAAGCGCAACTGCTGCCAGCCGGATGGTATGGGGCAGGCGCGACGCGACAATGTCGGCCACGGGCACGTTTTGTATGATGGACCGGCCGAAATCCAGTTGCATCAGCCCGGTCATGTATTCGGCAAACTGCACATGCACGGGCCGGTCAAAGCCCAACTGACTGCGCAGCGCGTCGATGGATTGCTGTGTGGCCCCTTCGGGCACCATCAGCAGGACCGGATCGCCAGCAAGCCGTTGCAGGAAAAAGATCAGGGCGGTGACGCCCAGCAGGGACACCGCTGCCTGCACCAGACGGCGGATCAGAAACACGCTCATGCCGATGGCTCCGGTAGGGAGAAGGGGGCGCGCCCGGTCAGGGGCGCGCGCGGGGGCCGGTTATTCTGACCAGCTCATGCGGTTCAGGAACAGGCTTTCATTCGGGGTGGGCTGCCATTCAAGATTGTCGCTTGCCCCGTAAATGATGGCCGCCTGATACAGCGGCACCTGTGAAACATTGTCGCGCACCCATTCCTGAACGACGCGGTAGTGCCCCAGACGTGTTTCTTCGTCCAGTTCGCCGCGCGCCGCTTCAAGCACGGCATCAAGTTCGGCGTTGCTGACCCGCGACCAGCTGCTGGACGAATGCAGCAACGGATAGACCACGCCATCAGCATCCTGACACGCGCAGGACCAGCGCCCGAAGGACATGTCAGGGCTTTGCGCGGGGTCACCCTGAACCCTGCCCAGATAGGTGGCCATGTCTGTCAGCTCTATGTCGACATTCAGGCCAACTTCGGTCAACATTTGCTGCAACGCCTGAACGATGCGCTGGTCGAACACAGGCGAGGTCGCAAAAGACAGTCTGCGGGTGGCCGCTTCGCCCACTTCCGCGATCAGGGCGCGGGCCTTGTCGGGGTCATAGGACACGCCTTCGAACCCTTCGACCCAGCCGACATGGGCGGGCGTCAGCAATTGGCCCACCGGCATGTCGAACCCGCCCAGCAACCCTTCTACAATCAGGTCGCGGTCAATGGCGTGGGCAATGGCCTGACGCAGGCGCAAATCATCCAGCCCGGGTTTCGCGCCATTCACGGCCAGATAGGCAACGCGTTCGGTCAGCGCCGAGCGTGGACCAACGCCAGCGGCTGCATCAAGCTGCATCGCCATATCAGGGTCCATGGTCACGACCAGATCTGACGCGCCAGAAACCAGATTGGCCACGCGCGTGGACGCATCGGGCACCGCGCGGAACACCGCCGCAGGGAAGCTGCCTGTCTGGCCCCAGTAGTCATCATTGCGGGTCAACCGCACTTCGACGCCGCGATCCCAGCCATCAAACTTGTAGGGGCCGGAGCCGACCGGCGCCTGATTGAACGCGTCCTTGCCCATTTCCTCGACAATGGCCTGCGGGACGATCGACAGTTTCACAAGCTGCCCCATCAGTGCCGGATAAGGGGCATTTGTTGTCAGTTTTACCTTGTTGCCGTCCAGCACTTCAGCGGTGGCAATGGTGGCAAATTGCGACAGTTGCGGCGACCCGAGTTCGGGGTCGGTGATGCGCTGCACGGAATAGACAACATCTTGCGCGGTCAGGGCCGACCCGTCATGGAAGGTAATGTCATCGCGGATTGTGAATACGATTTCCGTGGGGGAAACCTGTTCCCATTCGGTGGCAACCTGCGCAACAATCTCGCCCGCGTCGTCGCGGGTCAGCAAATTGTCGAATATGTTGCGGTAGACGTAATAGCTGTCAGGGTTCCACTGCAAATGCGGGTCAAGGGACGATGGTTCGTTCACCAGATCCACAGTCAGAAGTTGTGCATCCGCCCAAGCGGCGGGTGCCGTCAGGGCAGTGGTGGCGGCAAGTGCCGCAGCAAGCATCAGGCGGGGTATACGTTTCACTTGGGTTCTCCGTGTTGGGCATTTCTTGGTTTGGTCCCGTCCGGCGCGGGGGCAGTGCGGGGGGTGGTGATGGCAGTCTGTGCCGTTTTGAGGGGTGGGGCAATTTGCACGTCGCTGCGCGACAGTGCCCGCGCGCACCTGTCCGCAAAATCATGGCGCATGGCGCCTAGCAGGTCATGGGCGCCTGCCGCGTCCCCCTGCGCCAGCGCTTCGGCCAGGTCGGCAACGGGCAAGGGCGCGCGATCTATTCCGAAATGCGTATCCACAAAGCGGTCAGCGCGCAGGGACAAGTCCCAGCTGTCGATCAACCACGCGCGCAGCCGTGGTGCGGCCATGACTTGCGCCGACAGGGTCAACAGACTGCGTTCCTGATGGAACAGTGTATCGGCGCTTAGCCGGTGCAGCGCGGCCTTGTGCAGATGTGCGCGGTTCAACAATTCGGCGCGCAACGGGGCAGGGGGGCGATGGTCGGGCAAGACCCGTTCCAGACAGTCGCGCGCGGCCTGCAAATCCGCCAGATGTTCGCCAGAAACCGGCAGCACGCGCCAGCCCCGCCGCCCTTCCGCAGTGACCCATCCGTTTGCCGCCAGTCGCGCCAGCGCGGCGCGCGTGGGCGCAAGGCCCACAGCGAAACGCGCGCTCAGGTCCAGTTCCGAAACCATGGCGCCCGGTGCAGGGCACCCCGCCACAATGGCATCACTTAGCAAGGTCAGTGCCAGTGATGACAGGTTTTCGCCCCGGCGGGGGGCAGTTGGCACGGCGAATGGGGAATTTTTGTCTAACATATAAAAATGCTAGTAAGCAGGTATTAACATGTCAATTGTGAATTTCAACATTTTATAAATTACTGTCGGGACCACGCCAGACTGCCCAACGCTGTTGCAACTGGGCGCGATATTATCGGGGTGGGGCTGGTTCATCGCGGTCGCTCACGCGCGGCGCAGATGTGCAAAGCGCGCCCCGTGTCGGGGCGCCGGGTATGCTGACAGGATTGAACGGGTGGTCTGATGGCGCCCAGTGGTGGCGGCGGGACCGTCACGGCCCTGGTTGTAAGGCCCCCGTTTGACAATGTGGCAGCCTTCGCCGGATGCGCGAAAGGAACGGCCCTGCCGGTGTTTTGGGCCGCGCCTTTGACAGCGTGATGTTCGACAATGGTGAAGGTTCAAGATGGTCCGCAGAATGCCACTGCCGGGTTTCAAGACCACGAAAGCGGGTCTTGAAACCCGGCAGCAGGCCAGGACCACCCCGCTTGGCGGCGGGGCGTCGGGTGTGTTACTGCGCCACGCTTACCCAGCGCAGCATGAAGAAATTGTCGGGGCGCTGGATCAGTTCGATCCCGTCGCGCGCCGCCCAGACCAGCGGTTCGGTATATAGCGGGATATAGGCCACCCGGTCTTCAAGAATTTCCGCAACTTCGTCCAGCATGTCCTGACGCGTTTGCGCGTCCAGTTCCTGTTGGATCAGCGGCAACAATTCATCTACGCGCGGGTCCGAGAATGCCCCGAAATTCCAGCTGCCCAATGTGCCATCGGGGGTGGCGGCAAGAAAGCGGATCGGGTGTTCGGCGTCGAACGTGCCGGGCGACCAGCCCAGAAGGAACATGTCGAAACTGCCCTCGCGCAGCTCGCCCCAGTAATTGCGCACGGGCATGGTTTCCAGTTGCGCATTCAGGCCCACTTGCTGAAGCATGCCAGTGATGGCCTGACACACATTTTCATCGTTCAGGTAGCGGTCATTCGTGCAGCGCAAGCCGAAGGTGAAGCCATCCGGGTGCCCCCCTTCTGCCAGCAAGGCGCGCGCGCGGTCCGGGTCATGGGCGGGGCGTTCGGCATGTGCGCTGGACCAGCCGGACAGACCTTCGGGCAGAAGCTGGCTGGCGGGTTCGGCAAGGCCACTCATCAAGACCTGATTGATGGCCGTGACATCAATAGCATGGGCAGCGGCACGGCGGATCAGCGGGTTGGCAAAAGGGTTGGCCGCAGCATCGGCCCCGCGCCACCACAGTTCATCTGCGGTGTGGTTGAACCCAAGCATGATCACGCGCGTTTCCAACCCTTCGAATGTGCGGATGCCGTCAGTGTCGCGCAATCGCGCCACGTCGCGCACCGGAACAGGGGCCAGCATGTCAATCTCGCCCGACAGCAAGGCAGCCAGACCCGTTGCGTCGTTTTCGATCGGGTTGAAAATTGCCTCGGACAGGTTGTGCGATGCCTCGTCCCACCAACCGGCATAAGGTTCCAGCCGGATTTCAACCCCCGGTTCGCGCGCGGTCAAAATGAAGGGGCCGGTGCCATTGGTATTGCGGGTTGTGAATTTTTCTTCGTCGCGCGCAGGGACATCAGCGCCATTCGCTTCTGCCCAGCCGCGATCAAGGATCATGAAATTGGCAATGCTGTCGGGAAATAGCGGGTTCGGGGCCGCTGTAACAAAGTCGATTGTGAAATCATCCACCACGCGCACCTTGGACACAGGGGCGAACCATGACCGCACGTCGGATTGTTCGGTAATTGCGCGTTCATAGGAAAACAGCACATCATCTGCGGTGAAATCCTCGCCGCCATGGAATGTCACCCCTTCGCGCAGGGTGAAGCGCCAGCCGTGTTCCCCCTCCAGTGGTTGCCATGAGGTTGCCAGCGACGGCTCGATGGCCATGTCCGCATTGCGCCGCACCAGCCCTTCGTAGATATTGTTCAGAAACGAAGTGACAGGGGCCAGATTGGCCGCATGCGGGTCCATTGTCTGCGGGTCGGTGGTGCTGGCCCAGCGGAAAGTTTTCGCCTGCGCCGGCAGACTTATTGACGCGGCGACAAGCAAGGTCGTGCTGGCGAGCATGGCAATTCGGGTCATTGGCGGCTCCGACTGGTTGGATTGAGGATTATCAGAACGATCATTTCAATAAACGGCAGGGCATACAAGAACATTCTCGCGCGCCTGCGCAGCGATCAGGGGGCCAGCGCCTGCGCAATGGCCTTCATCTGTGTTGCGATATCGATGTGTGCCTCACTCAGCACTTCGATGTCACGAGCCTCGAATACGTCGCGGTCAGGATGTGTTGCGCGCCGCGCCGCAAGGGCCGCATCGCGTGCGGTGACCAGTTCGATGATCTGGGGCTGGAACAGGCGCATCATTGCTGTCAGCCAGCGGTTTGTGGGCCAACTGGGCCATGCGTGATCAATGGCGAAATGCGGTAGCATACGGATAACATCTGGCGCCGGATACCATGTTTCCGCCGTGACCCAGCGGTTTGTTGTGAACAGGCCTGTGGGCGTGTCGAACCCGTCCATTGAAATGGCGATCAGATGCGACAATGCCTGTTCGCCCGCTGGCCAGTCGCGCCCCGCCGCCTGTGGCACCGGCGCGCAGGAACAGGTGGAAATGCCCATGCTCGCCATCGCGATGGGCGTGATAATAATACTGGGCGTGGGTTTCACGGTCAAAGACATCGCCCTGCGGGTAGTGGGTCAGCTTTACGAACTGGCCTTGGCCCTTCAGCACCTCGCCCACGACATTCAGGTTGACTTTGCGCAGCACGCGCAGGCACTCGGCCACTTCTTGGCCTGCGGCCTGCATGTGGAACAAACGCAGGGCAAAATTGCCAAGCCCCGCTGCAGCAAGCCCGGCCAGCAGGGTTGTCCAGCGCGGGGCCAGCGGCACACCACGGCGCAGCATCCATAACAGCACCAGCGCAGGCAAGAACCCGATCAGCGCGATATAGCCAAAGCAGGCCGGGTCACGGGGAATTCGCACCCCTTCGGCGCCCATCTGCGCCCAGTCCTGCAGACATCCAAACGACAGTGTGCCAAGCCAAAGCGCGCCCGCACAATGGCGACAATCCACGGCAGGAACGGGCGCGCGGGGTCCCAGGTGTTGCGCCCCTGATGCAGGGACAGCACGATATCTTCGACATCCTCGGGCCGCAGCCAGGGGGCGCGGCGACGCACCAGACGCCGCATCCGGTTTGCCACTTCCGACAACAGCAGATGATAGGCGCTGGCATTCCCGGCCTGCGCACGTTGCATCAGGGTTTCAAGGGTGGGGCAATCTGCGTCCTGAGTGTCTTTTGCTGTTGCGCTAAAACCCATGTCCCAGCGCCCCTTTTGACGCCCGAGCCTACACGCAGACACATGAAATACGATTGAATTTATTGTGTGCCAGGACCCGTGATTATTTTTGTAACCCGCTTGCTGTCTGGTGCGAACTGTTCAGGAAACGCTGTTGTCGTGATGGCGTTTTGACACGCCACATCATGATGGAGGAAAACATGCCGAAATTCACCCAACACCCCTGGACCCTAAGGCGACGCGCGGGGCTGCGGTCTGGCACGGTGCCGAGTGTGGCGTTGATGATGGGGACAGGCCGTCTGGGCGGGGCGGCTTTTGTCGCATTGGCAAGCAGTAGCGCGGCATTGGGAGCCTGCGCTGCAAACCCCTGCGCCGCCTGCCATATGGGCCGGGGCGCGGATACTGATGACCTTCTGTTCATGGAACCGCAATACCGCGTTCGAAACTGACCTGTATTTGCGTGCAGGGCATCGGTCTGTCCCTTTGCCCTGCACATGGTGTGCCTGCATCCGGCAGGTTTTGCATGGGCGTTCGCCCGCTAAGGAAGGAAACTTTGATGGATGTATTCAGATACCTTGTCGCCCCGGTTCTTGCGGTCTTTGGTGCCACGGCGCTTGCGGACCCTGCGCATTGGGCGCGCGAATGGCCGCAGACCGATTTCACCCGCACGACCATCGATTTTGCCGAGGTCATTTCCGGCGGGCCGCCGAAGGATGGTATTCCAGCGATCCGGGAACCTGCGCTTCTTGCGGCGGCAGATGAAACCCGCCTGCATAACCGTGAACCAGTGTTGACCTATGAACGCGACGGCGCGGCAGCGCGGGCCTATCCCATCCGGTATCTGATGTGGCACGAGATTGTGAATGACATTGTGGGCGGGGTGCCTGTCGCCGTCACCTATTGCCCGCTGTGCAATTCCGCCATGGTGTTCGATGCGCGCGTGGATGGGGTGCGCCACACTTTCGGGGTATCGGGCAAGCTGCGCCACTCTGACATGATCATGTATGACGTTGAAACACAAAGCTGGTGGCAGCAGGCCATTGGCGAAGGGGTCGTGGGTGCACATGCGGGTGCGCGTCTGGTCCAGCTGCCCGCCTGGATGGAGGCCTGGGCCGATTTCCGCGACCGCAACCCTGACGGGCTGGTGATGGATGAACCCGACTGGCAGCGCGCCTATGGGTCAAACCCTTATGTCGGCTATGATACTGCAGCGCGCCCCTTTCTGTATCAGGGCGAAGACCCGCCCCATGGCATCAACCCGCTGGCCCGCGTGGTCCGGGTGGGGAACCGCGCCTGGACTTTCGCGCGCGTGCGCGAGGCCGGTGAAATCCGCGAGGGGGGCGTGGTGCTGACTTGGACAGCGGGACAGGCATCAGCGCTGGACAACCGCACCATCGCACAGGGCCGCGATGTGGGCACAGTGCGCGTGCGCGACGACCAGGGCCGCGATATTGCCCATGACATCCCCTTCGCCTTCGCATTTCACGCCTTTTACCCGGATGGTGTCTGGATGCTTGGGCAATAACCCCCGACCCTGTTGTGTGTCTGCGCAATGTGTATATTCACAGCGTTATGAATGGAAAAAGCAGCCACCTTTCTTGTCAGCCCCGCGCGCGCGGACGTCCGCGCGGGTTCGAGCCTGCTGCCGCATTGGAGGCGGCGATGAAAGTGTTCTGGGCCGAGGGGTATGAGGGCGCTTCCATCGACCAGCTTGCGCGCCAGACCGGCATGCCGCGCGCCACGCTTTATCAGGTGTATGGGGACAAACAGGGCCTGTTTCTGGCAAGTGTTGCGCATTACGCGGACACACGCACCGCGCGGGTCGGGGCGGCACTGGGACCACGCGGTGCATTGCACGAAGATATTGCCGCTTTCCTTGCCGCCGTCATAGATCTTGCCACATCTGAACCAGACGCGCGCGGTTGCCTGATTTCTTGTGTGCTTGCCGATGCAGCGGGCACCAATCCGCAGTTTCGCGCCGAACTGGACCGCCGATTTGTCGCGCTGGAACAGCGCATCCGTGCCCGCCTTGAATGGGACAGTGTGCAAACCGGCGATATAGCGGCGCGTGCCATCGTGATTGCATCAATCGCGCGGGGCCTGATGCTGCGGGCGCGTGCCGGCACCGGGCGTGACCTGCTGGAACAGGCCGCAGCCGAGGCGGTGCGCATGCTGGCGCGCGCCCCTTACTGACCGTCGCGGCCTGCCTGCCGCGTGAAAATTCGCCACAGGTTCTTATAGCGGAACTTGCGCCGCATATCGTCGGACATTTTCAACTGTGTTTTGTGCTGCTTGATCCCCGCACCTTCAAGGATACGGTTCATGAAATTATAAAGCGCGGTGACCGACAGGATGTCGAACAACCCTTCTTCAGTAAAACCCGCGTCATAGACCGCTTGCGCATCGGCCATGGTGACCGATGACGGTGCCAGCGTCAGCTTGCGCGCGAAGGCCAGAACAGGCTGCATGCGTGCGGGAATGGCCGGGTGGGCAAGGTCGATCTCGACATTCCCGAAGGCCCCTTCATCGATTCCCCATGCGCGGGCATGGTCACGATGCGCCGAAAAACAATAGTGACAGCCATTGATAGACGAGACATAGGCCGCGATCAGTTCGCGTTCGGCAATGGTCAATTCACTGTCCTCGCGCAGGATGGCATCATGATATTCCAGCAGCGGAAGAACCCCGCGTTGGTGGAATTTGCTAAACAGCGCATGCAGGTCAAGATCTTCGATCTGGGGGAAATGGGACATGGGGTTCCTTTGGGCAAGCGGATGTGTCGGCGTCCACCAGCCTATCTTGACGCAGCGCAATGTCAAAGCTGCATGCGCGGCCCGCCGCGGCCACAACCAAGGGAAGGGGCGCGCGCATCACGGCAGGCAATTTCCCGTGTTCCGGCATCAATTCGGTGGACAAGGAACAGCTGACGCGCATAATCAGCATGTTCCCTTTTGGGCCTGTTCCGGTATGCGCCACCTCGCCTTGCTTCTGGCTTTCTTGCTGACCCTGTCGGGGCTGTCGTACGCGCATGCGCATACTGCCGCGTCATTTGCTGACAAGGACACGCCGCCGCAAACGCTTGGCGCGCTTTTGCTGGAACATGTCGGGCGCGCGTCAGCGCATCTGGAGGCAGAGCCTGATCCCGCCGGTCCAGACACAGCACCCTGTCACTGTGGCGCTGCAACAACCACGCCATTGGCCAATGCAGCGCAGCTGCGTGCTGCGGCCCGTTCCGGGCCTGTTCAACAAACCGCGACTGCAGGCAACCCCCCGCGCGCGCCGCCGCTGCCCATCTGATCGAAAAGTCGTGGCCTGCACCGCAGGCGCATCGGAAATTATTCGTTCAGGAGGTCGCAGATGGATACGCTGCGTTTATGGCTTGTGGCAGGGTTCTTTGCTGGAACCGCGATTTACACAGTCACTGTGATGATACTTCAGCCCGTCTGATCCGGTTGCCAGCCGCAACAGGATGACGTGACTGCCTTGGAACGGGGTGGCATGGTCCCTGATGGCGACGGACACACATGATGTCCCCGCCATCAAGGGTCATGGCTGCGTCTTGGCGAAACAGAACGCGCGGCTTGCGCAAGCGTTCCAGCGGGAACCTTACAGCGCGGCGCGGGTTTATATCCTGAAGGTGTCCCCGGCATGTCAATCGGGCGCAATGGCAAGAAGAATACAGGGGTTTTCCCGATTTCACCCTGTAGCCAACGAAACGGCAGTCGAGCTTCTATCCCATTTGTCGGGGGCATCTTCGGTCGCAAATCAGGGGCGTGACGCACTGCCCGCTTCTGGGTTTTCATTCCAGAAAAAACCGGCCAGACAGGATATGTTCTGGCCGTTATCTTCATAGACACCAAGCGCCAAACTGTTGCCTGTGCCGGTCAGCCCTGCATTTGATCGCGCAATATGTGGTTGAACTGTTCGCGCGTCTGGCGCGGGCGCAGTTGCTGGGTAAGTATTCTTTGGGATGAGAAGATGTTGCTGCCAGCGTATTCTTCCGAATTGAAGGTTTTGCTTGCTCCGACAATACAATCCGAAAGCCCCGGGATGGCGACGATCGTGATTGTCACGCTGTCGATCTGGTCTGCAGACCAGTCTTCCCCCAGACTGATCCGGGCGCGGGTGACCAGTTCCGAAAGTGAACCGATATCAACAGTTTGCCCCGGGCCAAGTGTGCCGCGATTGGTGCGCGCCAGTGGGTCCTGAACATCATCTTCGGATATTTCGTTGCGTTCCGTGACGATTGTGCGCGCCTTGTTCCCGTTATGCGCAAGATCTGCCACGATGCCCTGAACATAGACGGGTGTGGGGCTTAAATTTGTGACAAGGCACCGTGACCGCGCCCCTTTTGCAGCGCCAATGTCAATATGGATCACGCTTCTGGACTGGCGCAGGTGGTTGATCAGGAAAAGATGCAGATAGATCGTCCAGATCAGCACCATCATACCGTTCAGCACGGCGTTCACGACATCGACGTGATCGACAAGGAATCCCAGCATTGTTCTGACTGACCTGTGGTGTGTGGTGGTGGCCGGACTGGCCCTGCCTTTGGAACATTGCACAGCGGGACATGTTCCACTGCGGGTCTATTCGTCCTCGGGGGGGCGCAGATCGGCAACTTCTGCGGCGGTGATGACATCAGGGAAGTCATTGCCGAAATGGCTGCGCACATAATTCGTGACTGCTGCAACCTGATCATCGGACATCATATGCCCGAAACGCGGCATGGCGTGATAGCCGGTCAGGATAACCCCTGCAAGGAAGTGTTTGGACCGCATTTTGGGGTTGCCCGCCAGCGGTGGATGCGCGCCCGCACCCATCGCGCCGCGCCCATCTTCCATATGGCAGGCTTGACAGGTGGCGCGATAAAGGTCTGCGCCATCTGTCTGGGTGAAGTGGTCGGGATCATCGGAAAACCGCGACAGCAGCGTGTCGATATCCTGCGCGGGTGGGGGCGGCGTGCTTGTTTGTTGTGCCAGGGCACCTGTGGCCAGCACAGTTAGCGCGGCGAACAGATATAGCGGGTTCGGGGTCATCTCAGGCGTTCTCCCTTTGGTCCAGACGCTTGATCGCATCCAGCGCCGACAGCAGCGACCCTTCCAGCCATGCCGGAATATGCGAGCAATGCTCGCCCGCCAGTACCAGCCGGTTGTCGATTTCGCACAGGGTCTTGTAGTGCTCGTCGCGCAGTTCTTGCGTCCATTGCCCGTAGCAGCCCAGCGACCAGTCCACGCGGTGCCATACCCAGGATGTGCCCGACAGGAATTCCGCGTCATATTGCGGGTGGATCTGGCGGCCAAACGCAAGGGCCGCGTCGATCCGTTCCTGCGGCGTCATGCTGGACCAGGAATAGGTGAAGTTGCGCCCCCCCGTTGCCGTGTCATAGGCCGCCTGCAGCACTGCCGGACCTGCGGACAGAAAGCCGTAATTGGGGTATGCGATCTGCACCAATGGCAGGTCGGTATAGCTGACGCCGCCAAGAATGCCGTCTTCTTCTTCCCAAAAGCGGCGTCTGAATTCCAGCCCGACCTTGAAGGCCGACGCATACGGGACCGCCGCAATCGCCTTGCGCATCGCGTCCGAGCAATCGACCTGTATCTGGGCAAGCACGGACAGCGGAATTGTGCAGATGCACCAGTCGGCAGTTTGTTCGCGCACTGTGCCACCGCGCCCGCCATCTTCATAGGTGACGGTCACGCCATCGTCATGTTGTGCGATGCGGGTAACACGGGCATTCAGTTGGATCACGTCCTCCACCTCGCGGGCGAAGGCGTCGGTGATGGCGTCCATCCCGCCTGCGGGTTCGAACATCGGCGGTTCGAAACTATAGCTGTTGAAATTGAACACCTGGTCCCACAACCCGGAGTGCAGCAGGCGCGACAGGTCATTTGGTTGCGAGGGTTTCTTTTCGGGCATCAACCCGCCACCTGGTGGAATGTCCCACCCGCGCACCCCGCCCAGATCGTCGCTGGCACGGTAGGTATAATTCCTGTCCAGAACGCCCCAGTCCTTCAGCCCCTCCAGCAGTTTTTCGCGGTCTTCGGGGGTGACAGCATCATCCAGGCCCCCCTGATTCAACGCCTTCGCCAGAAGTTCGGACACATGGCCGCGCATATCCTTTTCCACGTCTCCTATGCGCTGCGGCTGCCCGTCGAAGGCACTGGCGGAATGCAGAAAGGCCCGGTTGTTCTTGATGATGAAAGGGTGCATGGCCACGCCCAGCCTGCGGCAATAGTCAAACACCGCGCGGTGATGCACCGGCAGACGCCATGGACCGGCGTTCAGATAGCCATCGCCCTGAAAATCGCAGGCAATCTCGTGCCCGCCCATTTCGGTGTATCGGTCGCCACCGCGCAGCGTCAGGCAGCGCCCGCCAGTGCGGTCCTGGTATTCCAGGATCTTGACCGCATAGCCTGCGCGGCGCATCTCATAGGCGGCGGCCATGCCAGCAATGCCAGCCCCAAGGATCAGCACGCGCCGCCCCTGACGGGGGCCTTGCAATTCGGGTGCGCCCGCATAGCCCGACTCGGCGGCAAACCCCATGCTGGTCATCGCCTGATACATGGCCGCTGCCCCTGCGACCTGTCCGATCATGGCCAGCAATTGCCTGCGGGTCGGTGTTGTCAGTGTCATTGTTTCACCCCTCCTGCTGTTTCTTCAACCCGCGCCGGCGGGCCAGCACCCACCACAGCAGCGGCACAGCCACCAGCAGCCCGATTGCCACGACCAGCGCGACCCATGCCGCCATTTGCAGGGCGCGCATGGTGGCAGGCATCTGGTTATCGGGGGTAATGGCGCGCGCGACATCGGCCCCGCTTAGGGTGCTGTCTTGTCGCCCGCCGAATGTGGTGCGGGTGTAATTGGCCAGCATGGCAATCTGGTCATGGCTTAACTCATCTTCAAAGCCGGGCATTGCGGGCACGCGATACAATTTGCCCGCAGGCACGCCATGCGCCAGAACCATCAACAGATTGCGAGGGTCTTCGCGGCGCAGCGCGGCATTTTGCACCAATGGCGGGTAATATGCCTGTGGCTGGCCCTGTCCGGTGACGCCGTGACAGGCTGCGCAATGGTCAAGAAACAGGTGTTCGGGTTCTGACAGGTCGTCGCGGGTGCGGGCCTGGGCCATTTCCTCGCGGATCTGGTTGAAACGGTGTTGCGGGGTTTCGCGCTGGGCCACGGGCACAAGGACGGGAATATCCTGATCGCGCGTGTCAATTGCGGGCACGGTTTTCAGGTAGGCCGCCATTGCGTGCAGGTCCGCGTCATCAAGATGGCTGGTCGCGTGGCGAACAAATTGTGCCATAGGCCCGGCGGCCTGAACAATGTTGTCTGCAGTGCCTGTGCGCAGATAGTCGACAATGTCCTGTGTGTTCCAGCCACCCAGTCCGGTGTCCGGGTCCGATGTCAGGTTCGGGGCCAGCCACCCGTCCATCACCTCGCCCGCCAGATACAGGTCGTTTTGCATGCCGAACAGGTCATTGCGCGGGGTGTGGCATTCGCCACAATGGCCCAGATGGTCCACCAGATAGGCGCCGCGGCGAAGCACCGGGTCATCAAACTGCGGTAAATCGCGGTCGCCCAGATACAGCCAGTTCCATGCCAGCACCCCCGTGCGGATGTTGAATGGGAAGGGCAGGTCGGTTTGCTGCGGGGGGTCTTGTTCGACGGGCGGCTGATCCTGAAGCCAGACATACAGCGCATCGATATCCGGGTCGGTCATGCCCCGATAGGACGTATAGGGCATGGCGGGATACAATCTGCGGTCTGGGCTGACCCCCTTGCGCAGGACGCGTGCCAGATCATCGCGGCTGTAGCTGCCAATGCCGTGGTCGCGCGACGGGCTGATATTGCTGGCGACAATCGTGCCCATCGGGGTTTCAACCTGATAGCCCCCTGCCAGATCCTCGCCATGGCAGGACATGCAGCCCGCAGCCCGCGCAACATATTCGCCTTGTTCGATCTGCGCGCGGGCGGTTTCTGCGGCCAGCGGTGCGGAAAACACCAGCGCTGCCGCGCCCGCGAACATATGGCACAGCGTTTTGCCGGACGTCAGGCAGTGTGCGAACCCGGGTCGCGCCAATGTTATGTCTGGCAATGCCGCACTGCGCGTCGGTGTGATGCGGGGGTCCGCGTCAAGGCGCGTCGGGGCGGGTTCGATCCAGCGCTTCAGGCCCATGAATTTTTCTTTCAACGAAAGTGGCTATTGGAATGGCTACCTTAGGCAAACGTCCGTTACGCCAGCATGTTCCCTATTTTTTTGCACCAAGCGGCAGATTTTGCCATCTGCCCCTCATCCGCTTCCATTGGCCCGCATCATCAGCGCGCGGGGATATGGGGTGCAGCAGGCCGATGTCGCGCGCCCCTTCTGCCCATGGCTGGTGAAGGCGTGGAACAAATGATCGACGCCCGTGTTGTGACTGGGTGGTTGGCCCCCGCCCCAACAAGGCGTCGCCACCAGAAAGGCAAACCCGATGAAGGATGAAAAAATCGCGCCCCCGCAGGGTTGCCCAAACGCCGCAAGGCCAGCGATGGGCCGCGCGGCGACAGCCATCAAGGGGCCAGCGCCAGACGCATATGAACAGGTCACGAAGGCGGCCCGCATGTGGGCAGGCGCAGGCCGGTTTCACGCAAATACAAAGGACAGTTTTGCCCGGACAGACCCACCCCGCACCATAGCCTGAGGCACGACGCCGGTGCGCCCCAGAAGGTGCCCCCTTGCCCCCCTCGTTTCACCACCCAGTGTTCACAAAAGGATGCGCTTATGACTGACCCCACCCAGAAGACCACCGATTTCGCCAAATTAAATTCCAAAACCGGCGCGGGCGGTGAAGTGCATCAGCACGCATCCGATGATGGCGCGCGTTTGACAACCGCGCAAGGTGTGGTGATCGCTGACAACCAGAATTCGCTGCGCGCAGGCGCGCGCGGCCCGACGCTGATGGAAGATTTTGTGCTGCGTGAAAAGCTGTTTCACTTTGACCACGAACGCATTCCAGAGCGTGTTGTGCATGCCCGTGGCTATGGGGCGCATGGCACATTCACTTGCACCCGCGCGCTGGGCGATGTGACGCGCGCTGCGCCGTTTGCGTCCGAAGGCAAGAAAACAGAAGTTTTCGTGCGCTTCTCGACGGTGGCGGGCAGCAAAGGGTCGCCCGATCTGGCGCGCGATGTTCGCGGGTTTGCGGTTAAATTCTACACTGATGAAGGCAATTGGGACATTGTCGGCAACAACATTCCGGTGTTCTTCATTCAGGATGCGATCAAGTTCCCTGATCTGGTCCATGCTGTCAAACCCGCCCCCGACCGGGGGTTTCCGCAGGCCCAATCGGCGCATGATAACTTTTGGGATTTCATATCGCTTACACCGGAAGCGATGCACATGGTCATGTGGCAGATGTCCGACCGCACCATCCCGCGTTCCTTCACCACGATGGAAGGGTTTGGCGTGCATACCTTCCGGTTTGTAAATGCCCAGGGGCAGTCCACCTTCGTGAAGTTCCACTGGAAGCCCCGCATGGGCCTGCAATCGGTGGTCTGGGACGAAGCGGTAAAAAGCAATGGTGCCGACCCTGACCGCCACCGCCGCGATTTGTGGGATGCCATTGACCGGGGCGATTTTCCGGAATGGGACCTGGGCGTGCAGATGTTCGATCAGGACTTCGCCGACAGCTTTGCCTTTGACGTGCTGGACCCCACCAAGATTATCCCCGAAGAAGAATGCCCCGTGGAATTCATCGGCACATTGCGGCTGGACCGCGCAGTGGACAACTTCTTCGCCGAAACCGAACAGGTTGCTTTCTGCACTGCAAATGTCATTCCCGGCATTGATTTCAGTGACGACCCGCTACTGCAAGGGCGCAATTTCTCCTATCTTGACACGCAGCTGAAACGCCTTGGTGGGCCGAATTTCACCAAACTGCCCGTTAATGCGCCCAAGGGGTGTCCGGTCAGCAACTATCAGCAAGACGGGCATATGCAGACAGACGCCCGCAAGGGGCGCGTCAATTATGAACCCAATGGCTGGGCACAGGGGCCGCGCGCGCACCCGCTGGAGGGGTATGTCAGCTATCAACAGCCCGTCGAGGGGGACAAGCTGCGGTTGCGCCCTGAAAGCTTTGCCGACCATTACAGTCAGGCGCGGCAGTTCTATATCAGCCAGACCCCGTCCGAGCAGGGACATATCCTTGCCGCGCTGGTGTTCGAACTGTCGAAATGTGTCGAACCCGCAATCCGTGCACGGATGGTCGCGCATCTGATGCATATTGACGAAAGCCTTGCAAAAGCGGCGGCAGAAAAACTGGGCCTTGCCGACATGCCGACCCCGCCGCCTGCCGCGCAGCCCACACGACCGGACCTGAAACCGTCTGCAGCGCTGAGCATTCAGTCCCCCCCGCCCGACAGTTTCAAAGGGCGCATTCTGGGCGTGCTGATCAGCGACGGGTTCGACGGCGGAATGCTGATGGCGCTGAAATCCGCTGCAGAGGGCGAGGGCGGCGTGGTGCGCACCATTGCGCCGAAAATCGGTGGCGCCATGTGCAACAATGGCCATCTGCACCCGGTAACCGACCAGCTTGGTGGCGCACCTTCCGTTCTGTTCGATGCGGTTGCCATTCTGCCCGGAACCCGAAGCCTTGCGCAAACGCCTGCAGCGCTTGAATTCGTGAAAGATGCGTATGTGCATTGCAAATATATCGGGCTGACGAAACCCGCGATGGACCTGGTCGCGGCCAGTGGGCTGGACGGCGCGCAGGATGGCGGCATGCATGCGCTGACCGATGACGGGTCTGCCCACGCCTTCGTCACAGCGTGCCGCGGGCTGCGGTTCTGGAAGCGCGAAGATTTGATGGCCAAGTAAGACGCTAGCTTGCGCGCGCGGGGGGCAATTTGTTGGTATGTCCCCCGCGCAGGGCTTGCATATGGCCCCAATACCCCCATATACCATCCATACAGATGGTATATGGATTTTAATTATGGCAGCCACCCCCCAGCAAAAACCGAAAACGCCCGATTCCGAGAAGATCACCATCAATCTGGGGTTTGTGGATCTGGGACAGATCGAGCTTCTGGTGCAGGAAGGGTTCTATTCCAACCGCAGCGATTTCATTCGCACTGCCATCCGCAACCAGATTGAACGCCATGCTGACACTGTGCGCCAGATCGTGGTGCGCAAAAGCGTTGATCTGGGCCTGCGCCATGTGACGCGCAAGGATTTGATGGCCGCCCACGCCGCAGGGCATATGCTGGAGATCCGCGCGCTGGGGCTGGTCATCATCGCGCCGGATGTAACACCCGATCTGGCCCGCGATACAATTTCATCACTTAGCGTGCTTGGCACGTTGCAAGCCCCCGATGCCGTCAAGACGGCCCTTGCAGACCGCATCACCTGACCCCCCCCAACCTTGAAAGCCCCCCCATGAACACGCCCTTCGCCCGTGGCATGAGCCGCGCTACGGAACTGACACAGGCTGGCAGACTGGATGAAGCGACAGCGCTGATCCAGT
Organism: Paracoccaceae bacterium; assembly: GCA_017510335.1. Lineage (GTDB taxonomy): Bacteria > Pseudomonadota > Alphaproteobacteria > Rhodobacterales > Rhodobacteraceae > Roseinatronobacter. The sequence goes on along the minus strand of JAFWNM010000014.1, from coordinate 131,365 downwards.
CCCTTCTGAACCCTGGTGCTGCGCTTGCTGCACCTGCCCCGACAAATGACCCGGACGTGCTGGAAGGCACTTTCACCCGATCAGGCGACAGCGCGCCGCCTGCGCAAACCACCCCCAAAGCGCGCAAGGGGTTGAAGGATACGCTGCGCGACATTGCGGCGGGCGGAATGCCAAAGCAGAAGTTGCGCGCGCCCGTGACGCCGGACCTGCCGCATGGCGCGGAATTCCTGTCACTGGCCCATGCCGGGCCATCAGGCAGAAGGGAGTATCGGTTGTATGTTCCGGCAAACCGGCGCGCGCGCGATATGTCGCTGGTTGTCATGCTGCATGGCTGCACCCAGACGCCTGAGGATTTCGCCATCGGCACCGGCATGAACGCATTGGCGGAAGAATTCGGTTGCCTGATTGCCTATCCGGCCCAACCACAGGGCGCGAATGCGCAGAAATGCTGGAACTGGTTCCGCCCCCAGGATCAAGGCAAGGGCCGCGGGGAGCCTGCCGTGATTGCGGGAATTGTCGCGGATATCGTGCAACACTACCCCGCAGATGCCGCGCGCGTCTATGTTGCGGGGTTGTCCGCAGGCGGGGCGGCGGCCGCGATTATGGGGGCGGCCTATCCGGAAATCTTTGCCGCAGTCGGTGTGCATTCCGGTTTGCCGGTGGGCAGCGCGCAGGATGTGGCGTCGGCCTTTGCGGCCATGCGCAGCGGATCGCAGGGCAGGGGGGCGCGGCTAAGCGTCCCGACCATCGTTTTCCACGGGCTGGCCGATGCAACTGTGCATCCGGGCAATGGCGCGGCGGTGATTGCGCAGGCCCTTCAGTCGCGGTCAGGCCTAAGCATCAGAACAGACCAAGGCCGTTCCGCGGGCCGCGACTATCAGCAAACCCGCCATATTGGCACGGATGGGCGCAGCATGGCCGAGCATTGGGAAATTTCCGGCGCGGGCCATGCCTGGGCGGGCGGCGACGTACGCGGCAGCTATACCGACCCGTCCGGCCCAGATGCCTCTCGCGCGATGCTGGGGTTTTTCCTGCAACACAAGACAACCTGACGCGCGGCGCAGTGGCGCACAATGCGGGGGCCATGCAAAGCGCTTGGCCCCCCGGTGGAATTTTTTGGCAAACAGCCGCAGCGGGCCTGCGGGTTGGCACCGTCGCGCCGCAGTGCCCGCGTTGAAGGGCCGGTCAGATCACAGCGTCATTGCCGGCACGGTCCGGTCTGTCCATGTCATGGTCAAGCACGGCGCAAAGGGTCGTGCGGCCCCTGCTGACGCGGCTTTTGATTGTGCCGACCGTACATCCGCAGGCAGCGGCAGCTTCCAGTTGCGAAAACCCGTAGGCGCCCATCAGGACGATTGGTTTGCGCTGTTTCTGTGGCAAACCGACAATCGCGGAAACCAGTTCTTTCAATGCCAGCACATGGTCCTGACGCGGTTCCTCGCAGAGTGCTGCTGCGCGAATGCCATCGACGTCTTCAACCTCTCGCCGGTATTTCCGCAGATCCGAATAGAATGTGTTGCGCAGGATCGTGAACAACCACGCGCGCAGATTGGTGTCCGGCTTGAAGCTGTCGCGCTTGGCCCAGGCCTTCAGCATGGTGACCTGAACCAGATCTTCGGCGCGGTGGTCATTGGCGGTCAGGCGCAGGGCGAATTGTTTTAATGCGCGTGTTTGCGGCGGCAAAAGGTTATGAAAGGGATGACGCTCTGTCATTGAGAGATCCTCTCGAAGGTGTGGCGCGAATTTTTGGTTTGTGGCTCAGGCTGCCGCATTCAGGCGATCTTCGGCCAGTTGTGACAGGGCCTTGTCAGCGCCATATTCTTCTTTCAGCGTTTCTTTCAGAAGCTTTGCTGCCTGGGGGTGGCCAAGCTGTGTTGCCCAGGCGACAAGCGTGCCGTAGCGCGCAATCTCGTAATGTTCGACCGCCTGCGCCAACGAGATGAGTGCGGCATCCATGGTTCCGGTATCTTCGATTTCCGCCATCAGGCCGTCGGCTTCTTCGATCAGCCCCACCATGGCGTCGCACTTTGCGCCGCGTGCCGCTTTTCCAAGGCTTTCGAACACGTCTTCAAGCCGCAAAATTTGCGTCTCTGTCTCGTCCCGATGCGACGACAGGGCCGCTTTCAACTTCGGGTCGGTTGCCTTGCGTTCCATTTTCGGAAGCGCTTTCAAAATCTTGCGTTCGGCGTAAAGCACGTCCTTCAGGGTATGAAGGAAAAGGTCGTCCAGATTTTCGATGGTCATGAGAGTGTTCCTTTGGGTTGAGGAGTTGAGCCTGGTGTCGGGTGCAAGGCCCTGCCACGCAAAAAGCGGCTGCGTGGATTGGCGTGTTGGGTGGGGCGCGGCCCGCATCCTAGCCAAGGGGCCGGTCCGGAATGTCCGGCCCCATCAGTTGAACGCAATCCAGCGGTTCAAGCGCTTCTTTGAACTGGTAAAGGGCCGCCAACTGCTGTTGTTTGAATGTATCGGCCTGTGCCTTGTTCCGGTGCGCAAGCCGGGTTTTGGGGATTAGGCGGTCGGCCTCGTGGGCCTGTGTCAGCAGACGGATGAACAGCGCTGCGGAATTTTCCTTAAGCATTGGGAACGCCTTTTTTGCAAAGATATGGCCGTGAAGGTCGGAAGACGTGGCATTCAAAGCAGGACCGCAATGATGATCACGACCAGCAAGGGGGCGCCAAGAAGCCAGGCGATGATGGCAGGCATGGGATATCCTTTCGGGTTTCAGGAATGGCGGGTTTCATCAGCGCCGAAGGGTCAGCGCAGTCAGGTCCAGCCCGTCGTCGCGGTGCTTGCCCCCCGCAACGGCAGCGAAGACGGCGGCGATGGCCCCGATCAGCAATGTGGCGGCCGCGATAAACCCGAAGACAACACCCGCAACCCGCGCCTGTTCCACTGCGTCCATGGCGGTTTGGCGGGCGGCGTCAATCTCGGCGGTGATGTCGTCGATACGCGCAAGTGCTGCGTCCTGGTCAAGGTCGCTGTTGGCGGCGATCAGTTGTGCCAGATACAGGCGGTCGCGGCCTGCCAGTTCGCCTTCGGTTGCGCTGCGCGCAAGAATGCCCGCAACCTCTTGCTGGAGTGTGGCCTGTCCCCCTTGACCGGAAGGGGCGGCTTGTTGACCCGCAGGCAACGCGGGGGCACCCCCATCAGCCATTGGTGCAGTGTCATTGGTGCCGGTTTGCGGGGCCTGCACACCGCTGCGCAACAAGACATTGGCGAAGTAGTCGCTGGATGCGGCCTGGGATGTCACCTCGGTGGCTGTTCCGACGACCGCCGCGCCCGCGCCAAGCACCCCGCCGACACCCGTTGCGGCAATCAGCGTGCTGGTCAAGGCAGCAGTGGCCCAGACCACCAGCCCATGCGCGCCATCGCGCAAGGCAACTTCGTGGGGGGTCCCGTCCCCGGCATGGCGGCGCATGCGCCCTGCAAGGTATCCCCCCGCCCCGAAGCCCGAAACCATGACCCACGCAAACCAGATACCCGCAGCAACCGCGAGCCATGCAGCAGATACCCCTTCGCCCCGATAGGGCGATGTCAGCGACAAACCAAGGGACGCGCCAAAGCTGATCAACAGAAACGAGAAGGCAAGCATCAAGATACTGCCCGCGATAATCGCGCCCCATTGCATGTAGCTGCTGTCGGCTGTGGCTGTTTCAGTCATACCCGGGGTAATCCGCCGGGGCGGTTGGTGTTCGGTAATCATTGGCATAGTCCTGTGTTTCGGGGCGTGTGTTCAGGCCAGTCCGACAAAGCTAAGGATTGCGATGACGACCACAACGGCGCCGACGATGTAAATGATCTGGTTCATGGGTGGTTCTTTCCGGTGTGGACGTGCCCGCGCCACTTTTCACAACGGCGGAGCGGATCAGATTTCGGGCATCGCGCCTTACCCGGCATGATATGCTGGCGCAGCAGGATGCTGCGCGATCGTTGGGTACGCTGGCCGGGCGGGCAAACCACGCGCATCGTGAAATTGCAGAAGTATAGCAGGGGAGGGAAAGACCCTGACTGCAGTTTCAAAGGCCCGACGGCCCGGCCTACTCGTGACTCACAACGCTTCGTAAGATGAAGTTACGGCTTTGCGGCGCGTGCCGGTAGGATCGGAATCTACTCATGTGCCGGGGTCAGCGTTTGCGCGACTACTCAGACCTGTGCGGGGAATGTCGTTTGGGGTTTTGCGAAACTCTGATACGGTTAAAACTTATGGTGCGCAGCGGCGCACCTTCGGAGGTCGCAATGTCTGAGCATACAGAACGAACCGGCCTGCCTGTCATCGCTATTGGTGCCTCTGCGGGCGGGTTGGAAGCAAGCCGCGCGCTTTTGGGGGATATGCCGGCTGATTTGCACGCCGCGTTCATTCTGATCCTGCATCTGGACCCCTCTCATGACAGTATGATGGTTGACCTGCTGGCACGCCACACGGCGCTGACGGTTGTGCAGGCTGCGGACGGCATGCCGCTGAAGGCGGGGCATGTGTATGTCATCCCGCCCGGGGCGTTCCTGACGGTCGCGCAACAGGTGATGCATTTGTCCGCGCCCGATGGCGGGAAATCCGTGCGACTGCCCTTTGATGTGCTGCTGCGGTCACTTGCAAAAGATGCGGCAAAGCAGGCGGGTTGTATCGTGCTGTCGGGCACCGGGTCAGATGGTAGTGTGGGTATTGCCGATATTCATGCCGCCGGCGGGCTTGTTCTTGCACAAGACCCCAAGGATGCGGGTTATCCCGGCATGCCTGAAAGCGCCATCGCAACAGGCTTCGTGGACCAGATATTGCCAACCAGCCAGATGGTCGCCGCGCTGGATGCGTTCATTACCCTGACACGCCGTGGCGGCAGTTCCGCCGAACCCCTTTTGCCAAAGCAAAACAACACTTCCACCCCCGCGCCAAAGGTGGACTATGGGGAACTTTTGTCTTTTCTGGATGACCGCGCCGCGCAGGACATCTCGCTTTACAAGCGCGGCACATTGGAGCGGCGCATCGGGCGTCGTATGGCAATGCTTGGCCTGCGCACAGAGGAGGTGGCACGCTATCATGACATTCTGAAAGCTGATCCCGAGGAGCTTGCGCAGCTTTCGGCTGATTTGCTGATCCATGTGACCGGATTTTTCCGCGACCCGAAGGTATTTGAACATTTATCCGCGAATGTTGTGCCTGACCTTTTGGCCGGCATGGTGATGGACCGGCCATTGCGGGTATGGGTGGCCGGGTGCAGCACGGGCGAAGAAGCCTACAGCCTTGCCATGACCTTCATGGAGGTTATGGAAAAGGCCGGTGTCAAGGCCAGTTTGCAGATCCTTGCCTCTGATGTCGATCCAGAGGCCATCGCGGCAGCGCGGGCAGGGTTTTTCACAAAGGACATCGAATCCGATGTGTCACCAGAGCGACTGGCGCGGTTTTTTGTTTCCGAGAACGGGGGCTGGCGGGTCTGTTCCTCTTTGCGGGATTTGATTGTTTTCACTGTCGCGGATCTGCTGTCGGACCCGCCATTTTCCAAGATCGATCTGGTGTCCTGTCGTAATGTGCTGATCTATCTGGGACCGGAAGCGCAAAAGCGGGTGATCGCGCGCTGTTGTTTCGCGCTGCGTCAGGGGGGGCTTTTGCTGTTGGGTGCGGCGGAAATGCCGGGGCAGGGGGACACCTGCTTTGCGATTGCCGACAAGGAAGCACGGTTGTGGCGCCGTGTCGGCAGAAGCCACACGGGCGATATGCATTTTGCAGTTGGAAAACGCGACGAGGCCGCCCACACCCCCGGGCAGACGCCCGGACGCCGCAGCTCTCTGGCGGATCTGTGCAAAAGGCTGGTGTTGGAAAACTATGCCCCTGCGGCGGCCTTGCTGAATGCGCAGCTTGATTGTGTCTATCTTCTGGGACCAATTGAAAAATACCTGAAGATCACACAAGGTCATCTTGATCCGGGTATTCTAGGCATGCTGCCCAAGGGCTTGCGCGCAAGGTTTCGCGCCGCCGTCGCGTCCTGCGGCACCGACACCCCTGTGGTCAGGATTGCAGGCGGGCGCGGTATCGGGGGCGTCGGTTTTGACATTGCCGTGCATGCGGTCACAGAAGGCGCAGACCCGCTGTTCCTTGCGTGTTTCATAGACGTTGTGCGCACATCGTCCGACGTGCCGGGCACCGACATTGCCATTGGACAGGACAGGCAAAAATCGGACCTGGAAGCCGCGCTGGAAGCCACCCGCAGCGATTTGTCCGACGCGCTGCGTGATCTGGAACAGGAAGTCGAGGCGCATGGCGCCGATCGCGCCGAAGCGTTGTCTGTGAATGAGGAGTTCCAGTCCACCAATGAGGAACTTCTGGCCTCGAAAGAAGAATTGCAATCGCTGAATGAAGAACTGACTGCGCTGAACAGTCAGCTGCAAGAAACCCTGGAGCGCCACCGCACCACCGCCAACGACCTGCAAAACGTGCTGTTCAGCACTGATGTTGCGACCCTGTTTCTGGATCTTGACCTGAATATCCGCTTTTTCACCCCTGCCACGCGCGCGATTTTTCGTGTGATCGCGTCCGATATTGGCCGACCGCTGGCGGATCTGGCCTCGGTCACGCGCGACGACGACCCCACCGAAGATGCCCGCGCCGTATTGCGTCTTGCCGAACCGATTGAACGTGAAATCGCGGGGTCTGACGCACAGTGGTTTTTGCGCCGTGTCCAGCCCTACCGTGCCGAAGGCGGGCGGTTCGAAGGGGTGGTGATCACTTATGTTGACATCACCGAACGCAAACGGGTCAACGCGGCCCTTGTTGCCGCCACACAAGAAGCTGACCGTGCAACGCGCGCCAAATCGCGGTTTCTGGCCTCTGCCAGCCATGATCTGCGCCAGCCAATGCAAGCGATGGCGCTTCTCAACTCGCTTATCGCACGGCACAAACGCTCCAGCGAGGGGGCGCGTCTGACGGCGCTTCTGGACCAGACGCTGACCTCGATGACGGCGATGCTGGATTCGATGCTGGATGTGAACCGCATAGAGTCGGGCGTTGTCCGTCCGGTGATGCGCCCTGTGGTGATTGCGCGCCTGATGCAGCGTCTGGTCGATGAATTTTCCCCGCAATGCGACTTGAAGCGCCTGAAACTGCGCTTCGTGCCCTGTACGGCATGGGTGCGAACGGACCCGCAATTGCTGGAACAGATGTTACGAAACCTGATGTCCAACGCGCTGAAATATACGCATGATGGCGGCATCTTGCTTGGCTGCCGGCGGCGTGGCACGTCGCTGACCATTCAGGTGTATGACACTGGCATAGGGGTGCCGCAATCCGAAGTCAGCACGATTTTTGACGCCTATCATCAGGGGTCACAGGTTCAGGCGCTGGACGCGCAGGGCCTTGGGCTGGGGCTGTCCATTGTTCAGCGGCTGGCGGAATTGCTGGACCATCAGGTTTCTGTGCGTTCGAACCCCGGCAGGGGGTCGGCCTTCATGATCACCCTGCCGATTGTCGATCCCGCGCCGGAAGCTGCGCCGCTGATGCAGCACGCCACCGACACGCCGCGCGGGGCACCCCGCCAAGGCGTTATTCTGATGGTGGAAGATGAAGGACCGCTGCGGGAATTGCTGGAAGAATTCCTGGTCAAGGAAGGGCATACTGTTATCGCCCATTCCAATGCAAAGGATGCACTGTCCTGGGCCAGCGAGGGCGCATCGCAGCCCGATCTGTTGCTGACGGATTTCGACCTGCGCGGCGGGACCAGTGGCCTGCGGCTGGCGCAGGACCTGCCCGATGTTCTTGGCAATTCCGTGCCGACCATCATTTTGACAGGCGACATCACAGCCCAGACATTGAAAGCCATCGCAAAGACGGAATTCAAGCAAGTCACAAAACCGATCATGCCACAGGTGCTGCTGGCGCTGATTTCGGACATGCTACACGCAAAGCACAGCGCAACTTCGCACAAGGAAAGGCGCATGGACGCGTCGACATCGACCGTGCACGTCATCGACGATGACCCCATGATCCGCGAAACCATGCGCCGCCTGTTCGAGGCCGAAGGCTGGAATGTGACCTGCTATGCCACCGCCGAGGATTTTCTGGCCGTGCCGCGCCCTGACACTGTGGCCTGTCTTCTGGTTGATGCCCTGCTGCCCGGCATGAGCGGGGTTGACCTGCTGGCCCTGTTGCAGGCCGAGAATTCGCAAGTGCCCGCTGTGGTGCTGACGGGCCATGGCGATGCGGCAATGGCGGTTGCCGCCATGAAGGCCGGTGCCTCGGACCTGATCGAGAAACCCGCAAGCGCTGCAGAATTGCTGGCCAGTGTGCGCCATGCTGTGCGGACCGCGCAGAACGGTCCTGCGCGAACAGGGTCGCGCAAGGCTGCCAACCAGCGCTTTGCCAAGCTGACCGCCCGTGAACGCCAGGTCTTGGCGCATGTTCTTGCAGGCGAACCCAACAAGATTATTGCCGCCGATCTGGGGATAAATCAGCGCACAGTTGAAAACCACCGCGCATCCGTCATGCGCAAAACCGGGGCCGCGTCCTTGCCTGCGCTGGTGCGCATGGCGCTGGCCGCTGATGTGCAGGACGCCTGACAGGGTGCCTTTCGGGGCGATTTGGGAACATAAGCCCGATTGCGGCGTTTAGGCAGCATATCTTAACGGGTTGGCACGGCCTTGGCGGGCAATGTCGACGAGTCTTCTCAAGGAAACCCCATGTCCCCCAGTCTTGTGGCGTCGATGCGCCGCACCAGACGCCTGTTGCGCCCGCGCGCGCAGGCCAAGGCCGTTCGCAAAGTCCAAAAGGCAATGGCCGTCACCATGGTTGATGCTGCCTATGCCCCATTGGCCGCGCTCACGTCAAAACTGGCCAAGCAGCGCAGCGCGCGCAAAAGGGTGGTGGGGCGATCGCTTGGTATGGCGGTGACGCAGCTGCGCGCCGGTCAGCCCTTGATGCCTGCCGCGTTTGCAGGCACGCAAAAGGGCCAGACTGCACCCAGGGTTCCGGATGGGGCGCGTTATCTTGCGCGGCGGTATCGGTGCGCGGCTGGCGCGCGGCGCTACAAGTTGTATTTGCCTGCCAGCCAGCCCAAACGGCCCAAGGGCCTGATCATCATGCTGCATGGCTGTAGCCAGTCCCCCGATGATTTTGCCGCTGGCACGCATATGAACCAGCTGGCGGAAAAGCATGGTCTTGCTGTGGCCTATCCCGCCCAGACCCGGCAAAACAACGCGGCTTCGTGCTGGAACTGGTTCCGCCCCGGTGATCAGGCGCGCGGTTCGGGCGAGCCTGCTATTCTGGCAGCGCTGGCGCGCAAGCTGATGAAGGAATTCGGCGTGGTGCGGGACAGAACCTTTGTGGCGGGTTTGTCGGCAGGGGGGGCGATGGCGGCCATTCTTGTTGACGAATATCCAGAGGTGTTTGCCGGTGCCGGTATCCATTCCGGCCTGGCCAGAGGGGCCGCGCATGATGTGATTTCCGCCATGTCGGCCATGCGCAATGGCAGCGCTGACCAGCACACACCCGCTATAACAGTGCTATCAGACCCCGTGCGCCGCATCATCTTTCAAGGGGGCAGTGACAGCACAGTGCACCCGTCCAACGCCAGCAGCATTGTCGCGGGGGCGTTAGGAAAAGATGCGGTCCCATCTTGCGTGGTGTCGCGGTCGGTGCGCGGGCGCGCTTATGTCAAAAGCACCTATGCTGCATCGGCGGGGGTGGGGCCGGTGGAATTGTGGCGTGTGACCGGCGCAGGGCACGCGTGGTCCGGAGGCCGCAAGGCGGGATCATATACCGACACGAAGGGGCCAGATGCCTCGGCGTTGATGATCCGGTTCTTTCTGGCAAAACCTGGCTGACGCGATGCTGGCGTGGAACGACAAATGCGCGCACGCGTTCTTTCTTTGTAACGAAGCGTGACTGGACAACAGGCCCTGTTCGCGGTGCAAACGCGCGGGACAGGTGCCGAAATGTCATGCTTGGTCGCAACCCGGCAGGGGGCCCCTGTCGCCACTGGTGCCGCATTTGCGGGATCAAGGAGAATGAAATGACACACGCATCCAACACCCAGCCTGGAACCGGCACTGGCGGCGCCTTCGCTTTCGTGCGCGAAGGCTATGATCGCGTCGACGTGCATGATCTGAAAACATCTGACCTTGAAGGTGCCTATGTTTATGGGCGCGAAGATGAAAGCATCGGCTCTATCAATGCGCTGAACCTTGGGGCAGATGGAAAAATCACCGAGGCAGTGATCGATGTCGGCGGTTTTCTGGGCATGGGTGCCCATTCGGTGCTGGTGCCGTTCAGTCAACTGGACGTGCAGCGCGAAACCAGCGGAACCAAGGTTCGTGTCCATCTGGACACCACCAAGGAAAAGCTCAAGGCAATGCCGCACCACACTGCTTGATCACCAAAAAAACGCACATATGAATAACAGCGGCCGCACGATGATGGTGCGGCCGCTGTCATGCGCTGCGCATCAGGCCCCGCCCGTCTTCACAGGTCGTTGAGGTCCAGTTCTTCGTCAATGTCGCTGATAAGAATGCTGCGCTGGCTGGCGGCATCCCCGATCTGGCCATGCAGGGCAATTGCCAGCAGTCTTAGCATGCTGGTCATTGTCGCATGGGTGGGAACCTGCCCGTAAGACGCCACATGGCAGGGCAAAATCACGCGCGAAAAGCGTTGCGCCTGCGGGATGAACGCATGTTCGCACAGGGTTATAATATTCATCCGTGTCGTGCGTGCATAGGTCGTCAGCGCCGAAAGCGCACGCGGGCGCGGCGGAAGCGAGCACAGGATCAGCGCATCGCGCGGGCCTGTCATGGCCAGATCTTCCGCCCAGGACCCCGTGTGAACGCCCAGCAAATTAACATTTGGCCGCAGCTTCGCCAGCATTAGCCGCGCCATCCGCGCAGGGCCTTCTTCCATCCCGAACCCCAGACACCACACGCGCGGCGCATCTGCCAAAAGCTGGGCCGTGTCGCGCAATAGATCAGGGCGCAACTCCTCGAAGCTGCGGCGCAGGTTGGTAAGTTCCAGTTCCAGATGCTCGCCCAAGGTGCGCCCCAGAACAACCCTGTCATCGGTTGCGACCGAATAGGCATATGGCTGGGTGCGGTTGCGTTCCTCGCGGGCCTGATTGCGTGCCTCGTCAAAATCCGCGTAGCCAAGCGTGCGGAAGAATCGCGCCGCCGACGCTTTGGAAACACCGGCAAGCCCGGCCAGTTCGGTCGCCGTGTGGGTTTCCAGAAATGCATGATTCTCAAGCAGAACTGCTGCTATTTTAGCCTCTGACGGGGTCAGGCGGGCCATGCGTTCCTGAATTCTGAGCGTCAAACGTGTTGCCATGCCTGCCTCTTGCTGTTTCGCACAGATTTTCCTTGCGATATTGAAACGACAGTTTCAGTATTATGAAACAATGAAACAGGAGGGGCCCGTGTCCAAGTCCAAAATCATCCGGCAGCAAATATGGTCGAAACTGCGCGATGTCGCCAGACCAGATACGCGTTTTAACTTGAACTTTGCCGAGGTGATCCCGGATTTCGAGGGGTCCGAGGTGGCGACGGACAACCTTGTGACGCTTCCTGCCTATCAGACAACAGAATTTGCCTTCATAACCCCGGACAACTGCCTTGTGGACCTGCGCCGCCGGATGATTGCGGCAGGCAAGCCCTTTGTCATGTCGACATATGGTATTTATCGGGGCTTTCTGCTGATGGAACCGGGAATGGTGCCTGCTGGCGCGGAACTTTATGCCGCGTGGCTGGATGGGATGGAACATTTCGCCCGCCCCATCACGCTGGAAGAAATCGCGCGCAGGGGACGGTTTGATTTCATGGTCACGGGTGCCTCTGCCGTGTCGGTTGACGGGGTGCGCTTTGGCAAGGGGCACGGGTTTTTCGATCTTGAATGGGGCATGTTCACCGATCTGGGGCTGGTTGATGAAACCACGCCCGTCGTGGCTGTCGTGCATGACTGCCAGATGGTGCAGGAAAAACTGATCCCGTCGGAAACCGATATTCTGGTGGACTGGATTGCCACGCCCACCGAATTGCACGAAGTGCCGCGCCGGGCAAAGCGGCCACATGGCGTAAAATGGCCCCTGCTTGACCCCCGCCAGATACTTGAGACCCCGCCACTACAGGAATTACAAAGAATTCAGGGTCTTGCCTGAACATTATTCAAACCCCAACAGGAGAGAGAGCCATGAGACTTCAGATGAACCGCCGGCATTTTCTGGGGGCAAGCGCAGGCGCTGCGGCGCTGCCCTTCTTGCCCGGTCGGGCGCGTGCGACAACCCCGTTCACCATGCAGTCCGCATGGATCAATGATGCTGAATTTGCAGGCTATTTCATTGGCCTTGATCAAGGCTATTACGCGGAAGAAGGGCTTGATCTGACCTATCTGCCCGGTGGCCCAGATGTCATTCCCGAAAGTTCGATCATCGCAGGGCGCGCTGACCTGTCGCTGACAACGCCTGACACGACGATCAAGGCAATTGTCGAACAGGGTGCGCCGTTCAAAATTATCGGGGCGCAATACCAGAAAAACCCCATCGGCATTGTCAGCCTTGCCAAGTCCCCGATCCTGACCCCGCAAGACATGATCGGCAAGACGATCGCTGTGCCCCCCGTCAACACGATTTCGGTGGAAGCCGTGCTGGCCATCAACGGGATCGAGCGGTCGCAGGTCAATATCGTGCCCTATTCCTATGACCCTACGCCGCTTATTCGCGGTGAAATCGACGCCAGCCTCGATTTCACGACCAACGTGCCCTACACCATCGAAACCATGGGCGAAGAAGCCGTGTCCTTCTTGCTGTATGATTTCGGGTTCACAATTTACAATGACACTGTGGTGGTGACCGAAGAAACCCTGCGCACAAAACGCGCGGAACTGGTGGGGTGGTTGCGCGCCTCGCGGCGCGGGTGGGTCGAGAATTTTGAAGACCCCGACCTGTGGCCCCCGCGCTGGATGGACACATGGTTTGCCGGAACGGGCCGCAGTCTGGAAAATGAACTGTTCTTCAACCACGCCCAGCAACCGCTGATGGCGTCGCCCGCAGGCTACATGGCCATGACCGAAGAAGGGATCGAGGCCAATCTTGAAGCGCTTGCGCGCGTGGGCATCAATGGCACCCGCGACATGTTCGACACCACCTTGCTAGAGGAACTCTGATGACCGCCGCGCCCGCCGGAATTTCGCTGACAGCCATCGGCAAAACCTATCGCGGGCGCGGCAAGGACGTAGAGGCCCTGCGCGATGTCACGCTGGACTGTGATCAGGGGTCGTTTACTGCCCTTATCGGCCCATCTGGTTGCGGTAAATCCACGGCGCTGCGCATTCTGCTGGGGTTGGAACCTGCCGATTGCGGCAGCGTCAGCATTGGTGGGCAAACCCCGCAACAGGCCGCCGCAGCCGGGGTGACAGGCGTTGCCTTTCAGGATTCCGCGCTTCTGCCGTGGCGCAACGTGGCCAACAACATTGCCCTGCCGCTGGAAGTGTTGGGGCGCAGGGTGGCGGATTACCGCGATGATATTGCGCAACTTATCGCGCTGGTCGGCCTGAAAGGGTATGAAAACGCGCTGCCGGGCGAATTGTCGGGCGGTATGCGCCAGCGCGTGGCGATTGCCCGCGCGTTGGTCACGCGCCCGCAAGTGCTGTTCATGGACGAACCCTTTGGCGCGCTGGACCAGATTTTGCGCCGTCAGATGAACATAGAATTGCAGCGCATCTGGGGCGAAACTGGCGCCACGACCCTGTTGGTGACGCATGGCATTGATGAAGCCGTGTTTCTGGCCGACCGTGTGGTGGTCATGCAGGCCGCACCGGGGCGTATTGCCGAAGTGATCGACATTCCCTTCCCGCGCCCGCGGGCAGCGGAACTGTTTGGCCAGCCGGATTTTCACGCGCTGTGCGATGATATTGCGAAGGTGCTGCATGGGGGTTGACCTGTGGCAGCGGTGGCCAGGCCTGCGCAACGCGCTGGTGCTGATTGCGATTTGGGAATTGGTCGGACAGTTCAAACTGGTTGCGGGCGGGGCCTTGCCCAGCTTAAGCGCCATTGTCCTGCGTTTGTGGGTGGACCGGGCCGATTACCCCGGCCATATCTGGGCGACGCTTTCAGCCTCGGCCAGCGGGTTTTTGATTGGCAATACGATTGCCATTCTTGCGGGCGTCTTGTTCGTCACCTTTCCGGTTTTGCTGCGCATCACGCGGGGGCTGAATATTGCAATCTTTGCGCTGCCCCCCATCGCCATCGCGCCCATCCTTGCGCTGACGCTGTCGGGCATGGCCCCGCGCATCACGCTGGCCGCGCTTGGCGTCTATTTCGTGACCATGAGCGCTACGGTGATCGGGTTAAGCCAGTATGACAGCCGCGCGGCGAATCTGGTGCGCGCCTATGGCGGGGCCAAGTGGCAGGTGTTGTGGCGGGTGCAACTGCGTGGCGCGCTGCCTGCTATCCTGTCGGGGTTTCGTATTGCCGCGCCTGCCGCTGTTCTGGGGGCGATCCTTGCGGAATTCGGCGGTGGCGGGCGTTGGGGGCTTGGCACTTACTTGCTGGGATCGCTTGGGCGGGGGGAACCTGCGCGGATATGGGGGATCGGGCTGGTGGCCACGCTTATTGCGGGGCTAAGTTATGTGGCGTTTGCGCTGCTGTCTGCACGCCTTGTCGGGACCAGTCGCGCAGTTTCCCTGAACCCCGCCGCGCCGCCGGCCTTGCGCGTTGATCCCAGCCCATGGTGGCACCGCATCGGTTTGCTTCTGTGCTCCGTTGCGCTGCCATTCGTGGTCTGGTGGGCCTTTCTGCGGGTTTTGAGTGTTCCGTCCATGCTGGGCAAAACCCCTTGGGATGTGATTCATTACCTGTTTCTAAGCGAGCTTCGCGCCACGGCCCAAAGCAGGCTGTTCAGTGCCCTGGCCGAAACGCTGCCCATTACGTTTGCAGGCATGATACTGGGCATGGGGTTTGCCTTTGTGCTTGCTGTCTCATCGCGGCTGTTGCCGGAATTCACACGCGCCTTCATGCCTGTCGCGCTGATCACCCAGACCATGCCGCTGGTCGCCCTGACGCCCTTGCTGGTGCTGATACTGGGGCGCGGCACATCGCTGACACTTTGGGTCACAATCTCGGTCACGTTTTTCCCGGCCTATGTCATGATGGCGCAGGGGCTTTTGCTGGTGCCGCGCGCGGCAGTGGAATTGCCCCGCGCCTATGGGGCCAAAGCGTGGGCGGAATTGCGTCTTGTGGCCATTCCCGCGTCCATTCCCTATGTGTTTGCCGCCATGCGCCTGACGGCCCCGCGCGCCCTTCTGGGGGTGATGATCGCAGAATGGCTGGCAACGGGGCGCGGTCTTGGGAACCTTTTGAACCAGTCGCGCGGCTATCTGGATTTCAACATGATCTGGACAGTGGCCGCCGTTTCGGTGCTGATCTCTGTTGGGTTTTATCAGATTGTCCTGATGATCGAGCGGCGCGTTCTTGCCAGAATGGGCATGGCCGCAACGGAATAGGGCGGCACACTGCCGGTGGACCTGCCTGCGCCGTCTTTGCGTCTATGCCAGTTGCGTTCCATGGCGTTTTGTATCAGAACTTAGACGACAGGCATGCGCCGCAAAGCCGAGGAGCGTCGTGACGGATATTGACAGGATCAGTTTCACCGATATCGGTGCGCGATTGCGTGCGCACCGGATCGGGCGCCGATTGGGGCCGGAAGAACTGGCGCTGCGAATCGGCATTTCCCGCGCAGCGCTGTATCGCGCCGAAAAGGGCGAGATCACCAAAATTGAAACGCTGGCGTCGATTTCGCGGGAATTGAAGGTTTCGCTGCCCACGCTTCTGGGGGTGGGGATCGAGTATATTCCGAACGCGCTGGCGTATTTTGAACGGATGCGCCAGGTGGAAGATGACGCCGACCAGATCATCGGGTTATTCAGCCCGATATCCTATCTGGTGACGACACAGCGCTATGATGCGATCTTGCGCGATGTTTTCGCGGAATCCGTCCCCGCCGAAAGGCAGGTCGAAGCGCAAGGAATTCTTGATATTCTTTTGCAAAGAAAACAGAAGTTTGCGCTGCGCAGGCCCTTGCTGGTTTCGGTTATTTCCACCACCGAGATTGAAAGTTTTTTGCGCGACGGGCTGGAAGGACGGCACGGCCTGCCGGATGAATTGCGCGCGCAACGCCGGGGCGCAGCAGCGGGCGAGGTGCGCCATATCATCGGGCTTTTGCGCGAACCTGATATCGGCATCCAACTGGGCGTATCGCCCGAGCCCTTTCCATCCACCAGTTTCCAGATCACGCGGTCGGGGGGGCAATCAGTGCTGACTGTCAGCCCGTTCCGGCTGGGGCATAACCCCAATATTGCCGTTGGGGTGGGCTTTGTCACCTCCGCCCCAGAGGCGGTGGAGTTGCATGACGGAATTGCCCGGATGCTCTGGGAACGGTCACTGCGTGGTGCGGCCGCGGCTGATCATTTGGAAGACCTGATCACGCAAGCAGGTGGCGCAGACGCAAGTGACTAATTTTTAAGCAAACCCCTTTCTTGCCTCTGGTGCCGTCTCAAAAATTAGATTATTTGTTTGACAGGGGCGCCTGTTCAGGGAAGTCTGGGAACAACCAAAGCCACAGGGGACATATAATGAAAACCATCCGCAACCTTTCGATCACCGTCACCGCTGCCGCCTTGATGGCGGGCGGCGCGCTTGCTCAGGATTTCACGGCCAAGATCGGCCATCTGGAATCCGCGGCGCAAAACCGCCACGTCCATCTGGAGAAAGTCGCCGCACTGGTGAACGAGCGCACGAATGGCGCGGTGGAATTTGTGCTGTTCCCGCAAGCGCAGCTTGGTGACCAGCGCCAGATGAATGAAGGCGTGCAGTTCGGGTCGTTGGAAGGAACCGTGGCTCCGGCGGCATTCCTGGGCGGGTTCAACCCTGTCGTGTCCGTCCTCGACATTCCCTATCTGCTGCCAGAGGATGAAGCGGCAGCGCAGGCGCTGCGCGAAGGGCCGTTTGGTCAGGCGTTGCTGGAGAGCTTCTCGGACAAGGGGATGCACGCGATTGCGCTGTGGCCCAACGGGCGCAAGCATATCACATCGAACCAGCCGGTTGATGATCTGGCAAGTTTTGCCAGCCAGAAATTCCGCGTCATGGACAGCCGCGTGCTGATCGAACAGTTCAACGCGCTGGACGCTTCCGCCATCGCGATCCCGTTCGGGGAACTTTACACTGCCTTGCAGACGGGTGTGGTTGACGGGCAGGAAAACCCACTCGATACCATCGAGACGATGAAGTATTTTGAAGTGCAGGAAAACCTTGTAATTTCCGGCCATGGCGCGATGGAAGATGTCGTGATCTTCAGCCCGATCTGGTGGAACACCCTGCCGGAAGAATACCAGACCATCATTCAGGACGCGTTTATCGAAACTGTGCCCGAACTGGTCGCCAACAAGCAAGCCGCAGTTGACCGCGCGCTGGAAGCCGTGACAGCGGCTGGCATGAATGTCCGCGAAGCTGGTGCAGATGAACGTGCGGCCTTCCGTGCAGCAACATTCGAGGCAACATCATCAGCCTATGTCGCAATGGCAGGTGATGCGGGCCAGGCGCTGCTGGATGTCTACCTTGCCGAGTATGAAAAGCTGGCGCAGTAAACGCCAACCCGACACCGGGTTTCATGCCAATGCGGACCGGGGCACGCGCCTCGGTCCTGTTCCTTTAATCTTGCTGCTGGCCCCCTGGCGGATGCAAGCCCTGATGACCTGCATGGCGCGCCTTTTGCTTTTCGCCCGTGCCCCAACGCGAACGGACCGTTGATGCTGGCCCTCAACATACTTCGTCTGGTCGAACGATCAGTCCTTGTCGTGACGTTTCTGACCATGGTTGCGCTGTATTTTACCAGTGTCATCGTGCGGGAAATGGGCGGTCAGGCGGCGTCATCCTTTGCCTGGATCGAAGAAGCGGTGCGCATGCTCAACCTGTTTATGGTGTTTCTGGGGTTGGGGCTGGCGTTGGAACGCGGGCGGCATGTCGGCATCCGGAACCTGCGCGACAAATTACCTGACGGGGTGCGCAGGGTGCTGTTGAAAGTGACCGACATCGCGGGGCTTGTCTTTGCGCTTTATATCGCGTGGCTGGGGTTCGGGCTGGCGCAATTCGTGCTGGGCACGGGGCAGCGTTCGCCCACATTGGGGGTGCCCATGGGGGTGATCTATATGGCCCCGGTTGTGGGTTTCGCGCTTCTGGCACTGCGTTATGGACTAAGCCTTTTGGGGGTCATCGACCGCTTTGCGGAAGCGGAGGACGTGGAATGATGATGGGTTTGATTGTCATTCTGGCCGTGGCGCTTCTGGTGCTGGGCTTTGAGATGTTTCTGGTCCTGGCCGTGCCTGCACTGGCATACAAGGCAGTGTTTTATCCCAACCTGCCTGATCTGGTGGTCGTGCAGAAAATTCTGGGCGGGGTGGATCATGCCACCCTTCTGGCGATCCCGTTTTTTGTGTTCGCGGCCAACCTGATGGGGTCGGGGCAAATCGCGCGGCAACTTGTGTCGGTGGTCAAGGCGCTGCTGGGTCATACGCGTGGCGGCATGGGGCATGTGGTTGTTGGCGGGTCGATGGCATTTGGCGCCGTGTCGGGGTCCGCGCCCGCAACTGTGGCGGCCATGTCGCGCATGGCCTATCCCGAATTGCGGCGCAGCGGATATTCCGACAAGTTTTCCTTGGGCCTGATCGTTTCAAGCGCGGAAACCGCCCTGCTGATTCCGCCGTCCATTACCATGATCATCTATGGCTGGATGACCGGCACATCCATCGCGCGGCTGTTCGCGGGCGGGCTGGCCGTAGGGTTGGTGCTGGGGTTGGCGTTTTCGATCTATGTGACCTATGTCGCGCGCCGGGATGGCATTGCGCGGGAACCGCGCGCTGACTGGCCCACCCGCGCGCGGGTGATCTGGCAGGCGAAATGGGCCATCGGTATGCCGGTCATTATTCTTGGCGGTATCTATTCGGGCACCTTCACCGCGACCGAGGCCGCCGCGATCAGCGTCGTCTATGCTATTGTGGTCGAGGTGGTCATCCTGCGCAGCCTGACATTGCGCGGCCTGTTCGAGGTGACCGAGCAAAGCGCGATCAACACCTGCATCATCTTTGTGTTGCTGGCGATGGGGGGGCTGGTGTCGTATTTCGTCACGCTGGCGCAGGTCCCCAACGAGATTATCGGCTTTCTAAGCGCAATTGATGCAAGCTGGATCACCTTCTTGTTGGTCGTCAATATCTGTTTCCTGATTGCGGGCATGTTCATCGACCCCAATTCGGCGCTTCTGATCCTTGTGCCGCCCCTGTATCCGGTGGCCGTGGCGATGGGCATTGACCCGGTCCATTTCGGGCTGATCGTCACGCTGAACATCGGGTTGGGGATGATCACGCCCCCCTTCGGCTTGGATATATTCGTGGCGTCTTCGACGTTGCGCAAGCCGGTGGCAACGATCATCGGCGGGGTGTGGCCGTTTCTGGCGGTGAACCTGATCGTGCTGATGCTGATCACCTATATCCCGCAGATATCGCTGTTTATCCCGCACCTGATTTTCGGCTGAAGGGGGCCAGTCATGAACGCGATTGCCAAAGATGCCATCTTGACCCCGCCGCGTTACCGCTGCGCAGAAGTGCTATGCGCTGTGCGCGCCAATGACGTGGTCAATACCGACTACCGCCTGCTGACGCTGGACGCCCCGCCCGAAGTGCTGGAGTGCGCGCCCGGGCAGTTCTTCCAGTTGCTGTGCCCCGGCACCGCCGATGATCAGCCGTTTCTGCGCCGCCCCATGAGCATCTATGATTTCGACGCGCAGGCGGGCAGTCTGCGGTTCCTGTACAAGGTGACAGGTGCCGGCACCCGCGGGCTGGCCACGCTGCGCCCGGGCGACCGTCTGAACGTGCTTGGCCCGCTGGGACAGGGGTTCAGCATGCACGACAACTGGCAACGGCTGATGCTGGTGGCGCGTGGTGTGGGGCTGGCAACACTTGCGCCGCTGGCCCGTCTGGCGCAGGCGCGCGGGCGTCAGCTAACCGCGATATGTTCAGCGCGTGCGCCGGAATTCGTCATGTCCGTTGAGCATTTCCGCAACTGCGGGGCCGAGGTGATCGTCGTCACCGACACTGACGGATCCTCGGCGCCCGATGCGCTGCATGCGCTGATTGAAGCACGCATCGCCAGTGGCGGCGTTGATGCGTTTTATACCTGCGGGTCAGCGCGGATTGCGCGCATGTTGCAAGGCATTGGCGCGGCGCATGGCATCCCTGGCGAAATTGCGGTGGAACAGCAGATGGCCTGCGGCCTTGGCATGTGTCAGGCCTGCGTGCGCCCCTTCCGCGACGGGGACAAGGTCGTGCATCGCCGGGTCTGCCGCGAGGGGCCGGTTTTCCCGCTGGCAGGGGTGGTGGCATGAGCGTGCTTGCAACCCGCATCGGCCAGTTGGACCTGGCCAACCCGATCATGCCCGCATCCGGCACCTTTACCGAGGACCTGGCAGATGTGTTCGATCTTGGCATTCTTGGCGCGCATGTGCTGAAAACCTTTACGCCAGAACTTCGCACCGGCAACCCGACGCCGCGGGTGTGCGACCTGACGGGCGGCATGATGAATGCCATCGGCATTCCGTCCAAGGGGCTGGAGCATTTTCTGACGCAGACGCTGCCGTTCTGGGTGCGCTATGATGTGCCGCTGGTGGTGTCCATTTCCGCGCATAGTTATGACGCCTTCGCGCGGCTGGCTGCCGCAGTGACGGTGCCCGGTGTGGCCGCGATCGAGGCCAACATATCTTGCCCGAATATCGAGGCCGACGGCAGGGCGTTTGCCGTGCGCGCCGATACCACGGGTCAGGTGGTCGCGCAGTTGCGCGGCGCAACTGACCTGCCGCTATGGGTGAAACTGTCCCCCAATACCGGCGAACCCGTAGAGGTGGCGCAGGCGGCCGAAGCTGCTGGTGCCGATGCGCTGGTTGTTGCAAATACATTGCTGGGTATGGCGATTGATGTGGAAACCCGGCAACCCCGCCTTGGCAATGTGATGGGCGGCATTTCCGGCCCCGCAATCAAGCCTGTTGCGCTGCGCATGACCTATCAGGCGGCCAGCGCCACGCGCATTCCGGTTATCGGCTGTGGCGGAATTTCGACAGTCGCCGATGTTGTGGAATTCCTGATTGCAGGTGCTACGGCGGTGCAGGTGGGCACAGCCACATTCCAGTCGCCGACCACCATGCGCAGGCTGCTTGCAGGGTTGGAAGACTGGCTGGCGGCACATGATGTGGCGTCGGTGCGTGACCTGCGTGGCACTGTGGCGCTGCCCGATGCCCCTGTTGCGGCGATGCTGACATGATGATGGACAAACTTGCCCCCCTGACACTGCTGGCGCAGCAAATCTTCAAGGACTTGCGCGCCATGTCGCCCGATGGGGCGGGCGTCAGCCGCCCTGCCTATTCCAGCGTCGAGACGCAAGCGCTGGACTATCTGGCGGCATTTGCCCGCGCGCAGGGCTTGGCTGTCGACGCGGACGCGGCACGCAACCTGTGGTTCAGCCTGCCCGAACACCGTGCGGCCGAACGCTTCATGGTTGTCGGGTCGCATGTCGACACTGTCCCCGAAGGCGGGAATTTTGACGGGCTTGCCGGTGTGGTGGCAGGGTTGCTGGTGCTGATCCGGGGGCGCGAGAAGGGCTTGCGCCTGCCCGTGAAGTGCCTTGCCCTGCGCGGCGAGGAAAGCGCGTGGTTCGGGTCATGCTATCTGGGGTCCAAGGCGCTGACCGGACAGATGACCGCAGCCGAACTTGCCGCCCCGCACAAGGGCGACGACAGGTCGCTTGCGGACCATATGGCGGCGCTGGGAATCGACAGGGCACCCATTGCCGCGGGCCAGCCCCTGATCGCGCTGGAACGAATCCTGGGCTATGTGGAACTGCATATCGAACAAGGCCCGCTGCTGGTTGAACGTGATATTCCGGCAGCCGTGGTCACGGGCATCCGGGGCAATATCCGCTATCGCTCGGTCACCTGCACGGGCGAAGGGGGGCATTCCGGCGCGGTGCCGCGCGCCTATCGGCATGACCCTGTGCTGGCTATGGCCGATTTGCTGACGCGGCTGGATGACAGTTGGCTGCATATCCTGCAAACCGGCGGTGATCTGGTGCTGACATCGGGTGTGGTGGGGACGGACCCCGCGCGCCATGCCATTGCCCGCATTGCCGACAGCATCAGCTTCAGTCTGGACATCCGGTCCCAGAATACAGAAGTTCTGGACCACATGCGCGACTATCTGCACGAAGAAATGGCCGATATCGCCCGTGTGCGCGGCGTGCGTTTCGACACTGGCCCCGAAATACCTGCCGCCCCCGCGCTGATGGATGACACCATGGTTGCCGGGCTGATGGCGGCAATGGGCCGCACGGGCATTGCGCCGTTTTCCATGGCGTCGGGCGCCGGGCATGATGCGGCAGTCTTCGCGCAAGCGGGCGTGCCTGCTGCGATGGTCTTCGTGCGCAACCGCAACGGGTCCCATAATCCGCGCGAAGCCATGGAGATTTCGGATTTTATGGTAGGAACCGCCATCATTTCCGCCTATCTGGAAGCGGCAGACACATGACTACAGGACCCGCCGCCATGCCCCGACTGACGCCCGCCAGACGCAGCCAGATCGCGCGGGAAACTGCCACGGCGCTGTTGCAGATCGGCGCGGTGCGGCTGTCGGTGGACCGCCCCTTCATGTTCAGCTCTGGCCTTGTCAGCCCGGTGTATATCGATTGCCGCCGCATTATTTCCTACCCTGCGGTGCGCGAAAGCCTGATGGCATGCGCCACGGAACTGTTGCAAAACGACATGCCCGGCACGCAGGCCGTTGCGGGGGGGGAAACCGCCGGCATCCCGTTTGCGGCGCTGATCGCTGCAAATACTGCATTGCCCATGCAATATGTGCGCAAACGGCCAAAAGGGTATGGCCCCCATGCGCAGGTCGAAGGGGTGGTAACCCCCGGCCAGAAGGTCACCCTGATCGAGGATCTGACCACTGATGGCGGATCGAAGCTGCGCTTTTGCAAGGCGCTGCGCCGTGCGGGGGCGACTGTGTCGGATTGTCTGGTGATCTTTTACTACGATATTTTCCCCCAGACCCGCGACATGCTGCACGACCATGGCCTGACCCTGCACGCGCTGGCCAACTGGCAGGATATTCTGGCCGTTGCCGGCGAGGATGGCCCCTTCAGCACGCCGGAACTGGCAGAAATCCGGTCATTCCTTGACAATCCGCTTGACTGGTCGGCCCGCCACGGCGGGGCATCCCGGTTGTTTTTCCAAGAAAGGACTGCATGATGTTCACTGCATTGATCGAAACCCTGAAGGACCACGGGCGCGGGGTTCACGGCTATAGCGCACTGGCCGAAGCGGCCTATGAAAAAGCCCGCAGCGGGCCACAGGCCGCAGCCTATTACGTTCTGGCCAAACAGGCCGATGATTTTGTGGAATTCGTGGAACGTATGCCCGTCCCCGCCCGCGAGATTGACGCCATGTTTGACCGGATCAGCGCGAATGCTGCCGCCCTTGATGCGGCTTTTGCAAGTGCGGACAGGGCGGCGGTTCTGGATGTGCTGAATACGATCGCGCATGATTCTGCGGCAATGCGCACCACTGGCTGACCCCGCCGCGCGCAAGATGCGCCTGTTTTCGGGACCAAGGGCGCGGTTTTTTGCGAAGGGGGGCATTTGACGGGCGCATGGTCCGTGCCCTGCCATCAGCGAAACAACGCGGCCGACCAATGACCGCCGGTCATGTCACGAAACGCGCGCGTGGCTGTCACCGGGGTGGCGGATGTCCGGCTTCAGCTCCGCGCCCCCCATCTGTTTGCCGATTTGCGCGCGGCTGGTGTCGCTTGTGGGTATCACTGCGGCAAGTTTGCCCGCTGACATGACGCCGACACGGTCGCTCAGGTCCAGCACCTCGTCCAGATCCTCGCTGACCAGAAGAACCGCAGCGCCCCGGTTCCGCTGGTCCATGATCTGCGCCCGAATTTCGGCAACTGACGCGAAATCCAGCCCGAAACACGGGTTGGCGACAATCAGAACCTCGACCTGGCCAGACAATTCGCGGGCCAGAATCGCGCGCTGCACATTCCCGCCCGACAGTGTTTCAATCGCCGCATCTGCCGAAGCAGTCTGCACATTGTAGCGCGCAATTAACTGCTCCGCGATGGCCCGCATGCGCGAGGGCGAAATGAAGCCTGTCCGCGACATGATCGGGGGTTTGTCGAAACTGCGAAACGCCATGTTTTCGGCCACCGACATGCGCGGAACAACTGCGTTGCGCATCGGTTCTTCGGGCAGGCCAAACACCTTGTAGCGGTCCAGATCGGTGCGGCAGGGCGAAAACGGCTTGCCCCCGATCAATAAACGCCCGCCAGCAAGGGGGCGCTGGCCGGACAGGATTTCCACCAATGCGCTTTGCCCGTTGCCTGACACCCCCGCAAGGCCCACAATCTCGCCGGGGTAAATGTCCAGTGTTACGTTGTCCACCACGCGGCGTCCTGTCTGGTCATCGGCACAGATTGCGTCAAGGGTCAGACGGGGCAGGGGGGCAGGTTGTGCGACTGGCCGCGATTTGCGCGGTGCGCGTGCGCGCAGTCGGGTTTCACCGACCATCATGTGGCTCATTTCATCTATGGTGGCGCTTCGGGCGCTGCCGGTGCCAGTGACCCGGCCATGCCGCAGCACAGTGAAACTGTCGCAAAAGGCTTTCACTTCGCGGAATTTATGCGAAATCATAAGCACCGTAATCTCCCCGCGCTGTGCCATGCCGCCCAACAGGGTCAGAACTTCATCGGCCTCGGACGGGGTCATCACGGATGTGGGCTCATCCAGGATCAACACCCGCTGATCAAGGTAAAGAAGCTTCAGGATTTCCAGTTTCTGCCGCTCTCCTGCGGACAGGTCCGCGACATGGCGGTTCAGGCTGACGCGAAACGGCATTCGGTCCATGAACGCTTCCAGGCGCCGCAATTCTGTGCGCCAGTGGATGATGCCGGGCGCGTCGGGGCGCGCAATCACAAGGTTCTCTGCGGCAGTCAGGCACGGCACCAGTGTGAAATGCTGATAAACCATTCCGATGCCGCGCATCTGTGCCTGACGGGGGCTGTCCATGGCCACGCGCTGGCCGTCAAGGATGATCGCGCCCGCATCTGCCGCATAAAACCCCATGATACACTTGACCAGCGTGGATTTGCCCGCGCCGTTTTCCCCCAGAAGTGCGTGGAATGACCCCGCCGCGACGTTCAGCGACACATGATCAAGCGCGCATAATGCCCCGAAGGATTTGGTCATCTGCTGCGTGGACAGCGACATGGCGCGGTCGGGGTGCTGCGAAATGCCCGACAGGGTGGCAGGTGTCATCACGTCCCTTCCTTCTATTTGATGATCGACAATTCGCGCGGTGCCTCTATCGCGGCTGATCTGGACCTGGCCGAGGCAATCATGATGACCAGCGTGAGTATGTAGGGGGCGGCATTGAAGAAGTGATAGCCGAAACTGACCCCGATAGACTGAAGCGACGGACCCAGCGCCCCCGCCGCGCCAAACAGCAACGCGGCCAGCACGCAGCGCAACGGGTTCCAGCGCGCAAAGATCACCAGCGCTACCGCCATCAGCCCTTGGCCCGATGACAACCCTTCGTTCCAGCTGCCGGGATAGGACAGCGACAGGAACGCCCCGCCAATGCCCGCCAGGCACCCGCCCGCCGCTGTGGCCAACAGGCGCACCATATCGACATTCACCCCCATCGCCCTGGCCGAGGCGGCGGAATCGCCGGTGACGCGGATCACAAGCCCCCAGCGTGTGTTGCGCAGCATCCACCACAGGAACACCGCCAGCATGATCCCGATGAAGAACAGCGGGTTGATCTGCAAGGCTTGCTGGACCTGCGGGTTGTTCGACCACCCCCCCAACGGCACCGAGCCTAGACGCGGCGCCGAGGGTTGGATGTAGGGCTTGCCGAAAAAGAACGCTAGTCCCGTGCCCAACCCCATAAATGCCAGCCCCACCGCGATGTCGTTGACCTTCGGCAATTTGCAGATCCATCCATGTGCGACGCCCAGCACCACCCCCACACCGCCTGCGGCCAGAACCCCCATCCACGCAGAGCCGGTGTTGTAGGACACGGCATAGCCGGTCATGGCCCCCAGAATAAGGTTGCCTTCCAGCCCCAGATTGATGCGGCCGGATTTTTCCGTCAGGCATTCGCCAAGGGCCACAAAAAGAAACGGTGTCGATACGCGGATCGCCCCGCCGATCATGGCATAGAATACGATCATCATGCTGGCGAGGGGTTCGGCCTGGGTCATGTGCGCGCTCCGGTCCGCTGGCTGGTTCCAAAGGGCAATCGCCCGTGGAATGTGTCGCTGATCAACAGCACAACGAAGATTATTCCCTGTAACACCAGCATGGTTGCATCAGGCATTTCCATGCGCCGCTGGATCAGCCCGCCTGCCGCGTCCAGCGCGCCGAACAAAATGGCCACGGGCACGACAGCAAGCGGGTTGTGCCGCGCCAGAAACGCCACAAGAATTCCGGTAAATCCATATCCGGCGGCCAGCGATGCATTGGCCTGCCCATGGATTGCAGCGATTTCAAAAAAACCGACAATCCCGGCGCAGGCCCCGGCAATGGCGCAACATGCCACCAGCAGGCGGCCCACTGGCAGCCCCTGCCCCTGGGCGGCGCGCAGGTTGCCCCCCGTCATGCGCGCGGCAAACCCGAAGGGGGTGCGCGCCATCAAGACCCATAGCGCGACGGCCAACACCAGCCCCGCCGCCAGCCCCCAATGCACGGAACTGTCAAACATGCCCCCGATACGGTAATCAGTGCCCAAGGGCATGGTCGACGGCTTGTTGGCCGATCCGGGGTCGCGGAACGGCCCTTCGATCAGGAAACTGACAATCGCAATGGCGATATAGGTCAGCAGCAGCGACGAGATGGTTTCATTCACCCCGCGATGATGTTTCAGCCAGCCCGCCAAGCCTACCCAGACCGCACCAACAACCATTGCGGCACTGGCCATGACCAGCCAGACAAAGGCAGCGGGCATCCCTGCAGTTACCAGCGGAATTGCGACAACAGCTGCAGAAAACCCGCCAATGACAACAGCCCCTTCCGCACCCAGCAAGGTCAGCCCGATCCGGGCAGGGATCGCGAATGCCAGCCCCGTCAGGATGAGTGGTGCAGCGCGTTGCAACGCATTCTGGATAGAAAACCAAGATGAAAAGCCCCCCGTCCAGACCAGTGATGCAAAGGTCGCAGGGCTTTTGCCAAGGATCAGCAGGAAAACGGAAAAGACAAGGCCTGAGACAAGCAAGGCCGCCAGCGGGATGGTGACGGATTCGATCACGCGTGTGTTCAACATAAGACTTCCGGTGCGGGCAGGTTCTGGGGGCGGGGCAAGAAGGCCGGTGCGCGCGCGGACGCAGAGCACCAGCGGTTAGAAGGAATATTACGGCAATATGGCCATACCAACGCCACCGCAGACAGCCGCCGGGCAGCCGTGGGCGGATGGGACAGACACGCGCCTTGACGGCAACTTACTGTGTGGCGGGTGTCAGAAGAAGCCAAAGGAACGGACAAGTCCTTGAACGCACATAATTCTTGCACGGTTCATAGCCGGGGTGGCGCATCTGCGTGTATTGCGGGCGGAACACGATAACCGCGCGTCCCGCCCGCGATACATCAGGTCGTTGCGCCTATAACGCCTTCCAGCAGGTAGTCCATGCTTTCCAGTTCGGGCGCGTAATTGTCCATCGTCCCTTCAATCACCAGATTGCCCCGATTATCCTTCAGCGGGCCTGTATAGACGGGTTTTCCGTCCTTCAGCGCGGCAATTGCGGCTTCGGCGGCGCGGATGGCTTCGGGGGTGGCGCCCGCACCAAAAGCGGTGTTGCGCAGCATGTCGTTGTGATACCCGCCCGAGATCAGGTTCGGCGGGGCCTTTCCTGCGGCCAGGGCGTCGGCATAAGATGTATAGACAGTTTCCCATTTGCTTTCCGCGCCGGTGATAAACCCGTTGGGGGCCAGCGGCGACAGGTCTGCATTATGGCCGCAGGTGCGCACACCGCGCGCTTCCGCCGTTTCGACCACCACTTTGGGGCCGTCCACATGGCAGCCAATCACGTCGCAGCCCGCGTCGATCAGGGCGTTGGTGGCCTCGGCCTCGCGTACGGGCATGGACCATTCGCCGGTGAATATGACGCGCACCCGTGCATCAGGGTTGACCGACCGTGCCCCCAGCAAAAACGAATTCACATTGGACAGCACCGTTTGCACGGGCTTGGCCGCGACAAAGCCCAAAAGGCCGCTTGGGCTGGACAACCCGGCCGCAACGCCATTCACATAATGCGCCTGATTGAGATAGCTGAAATAGCTGCCTGCGTTCGCGGGGTCCGTGTCCGCATTCCACAGCGGCGCGCAGTGTCTGAACTGCACATCAGGGTATTTCGCAGCAACATCAACCACAAAGGGCGAATAATACCCGAAAGAGGTGGCCAGAATCAGGTTCGCCCCTTCCAGATTGATCATGGATTCCATCGTCTGCGAAACGGCATTGGTTTCAGCGACGTTTTCTTCCTCCACGACGGTAACACCCGGCACATTGCGCAGAATGTTCATTGCGGCGGCGTGGGACTGGTTCCAGCCGAAATCATCGCGCGGGCCGACATAAATTGCCCCGATGACCAGCGGGGTCTGGGCGTGTAAACCGCGAAGGGGCAGCAGGGACGCGGCAAAGGCAGCAGCGCCAGTGCGCAAGATGCCGCGGCGGGACATAAGATCTGGGGACATGTTCGCTCCATCTGTTGGGGGATACTGTCATTTCCTGACAGTCTGAGTGGTTATTGTTGGCGGCGGTCCTCCTGATCCGCCGTTTTGGGCGGCGCGGCTGTGGCCGCGCAACCCGTTTTCTTGTCCTCCCACCAGTGCGGGCCGGTCCTGACCAGGGCGCGCTATGCGTCCGGGGCTGATGTGGCCTTTGCGGCCAGTATCTTGTCTTTCAGCGCCTGCAAAAACCAGATGTCTGCCATCTGGTCGGGCTGGACCATATCCCACACGACGCCGCCGGGCTGGCTGCTTTGCGGGCGGGTTTCAATCGCGCCTTTTTCGGTCACAATCCAGTTGAGCAGGGAATCATGTGCCAGTATTGGCAAGCGGTCGTCATCAACCACCATGTCGGAATGCACTGTGGTCGCAATTGGGGTGTCAGCGGTAATTTTGCCCAGGTCGCGGAAAAGCCCCAGTTCCAGATCAGCGAAACCGCCGCCCTTGCCGGTGCGCCCGCCTGCCTTGGTCACTGCGACACAGCCGCAGATTGCCAGATCCAGGCGTTCCATATCCTCGAAGCCCAGTTTCTGACCAACGCTGACGGCCCCTTGCGATGTGGCGGCCAGTTCGAACTGGACACCGTCCCGCGCCAGTTGTTCGGGGTCCAGCAAAACCCAGGGCAATTCACCCGAACCGAATTCAGGCACCGGCATATACAGCAGTTTGCCGTCATAAAGCGCGCGCAACCGCACCGGAATTTGGGGGGGGTCGGGATTGCATTTTACCACTTTGGCGCGTTTCCAGATGTCAAGTTCTGACAGCCGTTTCGCGGCCATTTCGGCGCCTACCCAGTTCGGGATGCGACTCCAGACCGGGCCGATATTCAGCCCGGCGCGTTCCAGATGCTCCCAGATTTCGGCGCGCAGCCTGTCTTTATCAGAGTTGCGCCCGGACCAGCGGCCCGCCCTTTCCGCTTGGGTGGATTCAAGCGTTGAGTTCAAAGTCGAGTGCGACATGTTCGTCCTGGTTTTTCAAAAACACTGTCGCCCGGGATGGAGTGACAGCCGGCCTGTAGCGGGCCTGTTCCAAAACGCTATCACGTCATTTTCCTGCCACAAGCAGGTGGATTGTTACATAGTATATATATAGTTTGTTATACTGTGGCGTTCATGCTTGGGGTTGCAACCAATGACCGCGCAACGCCGGTAATCTGGCTGCGAAGCCATATATTGCGGGCGTCTGCTTGCGCGCGTTCGTGCCAAAGCAGATAGAAGCGCAGCGATCCCACCTCTGGCGGGGCGGCAACGCTGCATAGCGGCATAAGCGAACTGAAATAGCCTGAAAAACGGGCACTGGACGTGAAAATCAGGTCTGTGCCCATCAGGATGTGCGGAATAAGGTTGAATTCAGCAACCATCGTATGAATAGTTCGCCGCCATCCGTGTTCGGCCAGTTGCATGTCAATGGGGCCGGGGTCCGCGCGGGACCGCGCGACGGGTGCGATATGGCTTGCGGCAAGATATTCGTCCAGTGTCAGCCTGTCACGACCGGCCAGCGGATGTTGCGGTCCCATCAGGCAAAAGATGTCTTCGGTCATCAGATGCGCGGTCTTCAGATGGCTGGGCGCGCCCGGCCAGTTGCAAATCACTGCGTCCAGTTCATCGCGCTCCAATGCTTCCGCATAGTCGAACCCTGCGTCAATTCCGCGAATGATCACGCGTGATTCGGGGGCCGCCTGCCGTAATTTCTGAATAAGCGGGGGCAGAAAGATCGCCTCCATGCAATCGGCAGATGCGATGCGGAATGCCTTGGTCGATGTGGCGGGGTCAAATTTTTCGGGACTGCCGATGATCTTGTCGATCCCGTCCAGAACCGCGCGAACATGGGTGCGCAACGCCAGTCCGCGTTCGGTCAGCACCATCTTGGACCCGCTGCGCACCAGGATCGGGTCGCCGACAATATCGCGCAGCTTGCGCAGTGTCAGGCTGACATGGGGCTGCGACTGGTCCAGAATTTTCGCCGCCCGCGTGACGCTGCATTCCTCCAGCAGGGCCTGCAGCACCCTAAGCTGGCGCGTATCAATCTGTTTCGCCACGGGCGACGCTCCTTTTATGGTGACGCAGACGGGTCATTTCCCGCACGCGCCACGAATACGGAAGCGCGCCTGATGCATGGAAGACCTGTTGCGTCATTTCAGACGACATTAGCCAGATTGGCGGCCCCGGGCAAATGTGGCGCGCGTTCCTTTTGCGAACTGGTGTGGTGCCCATAGTCGCCTGACCTGCGCGAAATAGGTGCCGGTCATGTGCCGTGGCGCAATCAGAACGATTCCGGCAGCCATATCTGGGGGTCAAACACCACCGCGCGCCGGGGTGCTGTTGCCGGGTTTTGTGTGGCGTGCACCATGGCGTCAACCAGCGAAGCGGCCAGCGCGTCTATCGGGGTGGCCATGGCCATCATGGCATACCGGTCTGTCAGCGCCGCGCGACTGTCCACCGTCAGTTCGTTCAGGATCAATGCGACCTTGTCGGGGGGGCGCATTTCGCGAAGTGCGGCAATCGCGCCTTCCATGCCGCCCCCGGCGACGTAAATGCCGCGCAGATCGGAATGTGTATCAAGCAGGTTAAGTGTCGCCTCATAGGTGACTTGCCGTGTTTCCAGATTTACCAATGTGTCCAGCACAGTGACATGTGGTGCATATTCCCGCAACGCGCTGCGAAACCCGGTTTCGCGCAGGGCGTGGCCATGCCAGCGGTTGCCGCCGACAAATACCGCCACACGCCCCCCCTGTTGCAAACGCTGTGCCATCATCCAGCCGGCCATGCGGCCAACGCGCAGGTTGTCCAGTCCGAAATACCCCATATGTGCATCCCGCCCGAAATCGTTGAGCACCGCAAAAACCGGCAGGCCGTTGTGCACCAGTCGCGCGCTGGCCTGCGCCACCTTTGCATGCGTTACGGCAGACGACGCCAGCGCGGCGCAAGTGTCACTGGCCGCGCCCAATTCCACACAGAAATCATCTGGCGCCTGCGATGTCGCATAGCGGAATTCCGCAAGAATGTCGAAATCGCTGCGCGCATGGCAGGCCCGTTCCAGCGCGCGGGTCAGATTGCGGTAAAATTCCTGACTGCCCTTGTGCAGCACGAACCCCAGCCGAAGCGCTATGCGTGGGGGCGGCGCGGTTTGGAACTGTGGTTCAAAAAAACCGATCCGGGATGCCGCTTCTTGGATACGCGCAAGGCTGCGTGCCGAAACCTTGCCGCGCGCGTGAATGGCGCGGTCGATTGTTGCCAGGCTTACCCCGGCGGCCTGCGCCAGATCTGCCAGTGTCGGCTTGCGTGTCATGATGGATACCCCTCATCCCATCAGGTCATCTTGAGGGTTTTTGAGGGGTTTGCAACGCAATTTTCTGGCGTGCCGGCACTGGCTGAATAACCTGAGTTTCAGATTCGGGTTTGGAGGGGCCTATGCCACGCAGAGATTATTCCATGTTGGGGCCAGATGCGACGCGCGCGATTGAAACGGGGCTTTTGGCGGCGCAGTGGTATCATACCGACATACCCCGCAATCAGATGAAAGACCTGATGCGGCGCGACGACGGGCCAGCAATTCGTGATACGATCATCCTGTTCGGGGCGATGGTGGCGCTTGCGGGCACAGGCGTTGCGCTTTGGCCGTCGCTGTGGTCGCTTCCGGTCTGGCTGGCCTATGGCGTGCTGTATGGGTCGGCCATGGACTCCCGCTGGCATGAATGCAGCCACGGCACAGCGTTCAAGACGCGCTGGATGAATGACGTAATCTACCAGATCGCAAGCTTTTGCATGGTGCGCAATCCGCACACCTGGCGCTGGAGCCACGCGCGCCACCATACCGACACCATTATCGTCGGGCGCGACCCTGAAATTGCCATCATGCGCCCGCCCGAATTTGCGCGCCTGATCGCCAATTTCTTCGGGGTGGTCGATGCATGGAATGGTTGGGTGCGGATGTTGTATAACGCCACGGGCAAGCTTCACCCTGAAGAAGCCAGCTACATTCCCGAAGCTGAACAGCACAAGGTCATTCGCGTGGCGCGTATCTGGGTGTTGATCTACGGTGGCGTTATAGCGCTGGCCGTGGTGGCGGGGTCCATCCTGCCGTTGATGGTCATCGGTCTGCCGCGTCTGTATGGCGCATGGCATCACGTCATGACGGGCCTGTTGCAGCATGGCGGGCTGGCCGACAACGTGATTGACCATCGGCTGAATTCGCGCACCGTCTATATGAACCCCGTCAGCCGCTTCATCTATTGGAACATGAATTATCATGTCGAACACCACATGTTCCCGATGGTGCCGTATCACCGCCTGCCGGAACTGCATCAGGCCATCAAGCATGACCTGCCTGCACCCAACCGTTCTATCGCGCAGGCATTTGCAGAAATGTGGCCTGCCTTGCGCAGACAGTTGAAGAACGAAGATTTCTTTCTGAAGCGCGATCTGCCTGTGACGGCAAAACCCTATCGCGAGGATTTGCACCATGCCGCGCTTGGCACGGCGGCAGAATGACACCTGTTCCCGAAGGAGAGAGCAATGCCTTGGATTGACGCCTGCGCAACTGACGATATCGACAGCGAAGACCTGATCCGGTTTGACCATGACGGACGCACCTTTGCGATTTATCGCAGCCCGGATGATGAATTCTACTGCACAGACGGGCTTTGCACGCATGAACAGGTGCATCTGGCTGACGGGCTGGTGATGGAATATGAAATTGAATGCCCGAAGCATAATGCAACTTTCGACTATCGCACTGGCGAAGCCAGGCGCGCACCGGCTTGCGTGAACCTGAACATCTATCGCGTAAAAACCGAAGGCGGGCGCGTCCTGATCGAGGTCTGAGTGATGGCAGGCATTGTTATTGTCGGCGCGGGGGAATGTGGCACGCGCGCGGCGTTATCAGCACGGGATGCGGGGTTTGACGGACCAATCACGTTGATTGGTCAGGAATACGGCTTGCCATACGAACGCCCCCCTTTGTCGAAACCGGATGCGGGCGCAGTCATGCGCCGTGCGATCTGTTCTGAAAGCGACTTGCGCGCGTCAGGGATCGACTACCAAGACGGCATCAGCGCGATGGCCATAGACCCTTTGGCGCAATCTGTCACGCTGTCAGACGGCACTGGCATTGGCTATACGCGCCTGCTTCTGGCCACGGGGGCCGCGCCACGCCGCCTAAGTTGTGTGGGGGCGGAACATGCGCTGGTCCTGCGCAGCCATGATGATGCAGATGCCATATTCAGCCAGCCATTGGCCAACCGGCATGTCGTCATTATCGGGGCGGGTCTAATCGGGTTGGAACTGGCGGCCAGTTTGCGGGCCTTGGCCGCCCGTGTCACGGTGCTGGAAACGGGTGCGCGTGCGCTTGGCCGCGCGGTTCCCGAAGCGCTGGCCGGTCGGCTTGTGGCCCGCCACCGTGCCCAGGGGGTTTCCTTCCGTTTCAATTGCACCATTGACGCAATTTCCAAGGACCATGTTCACCTGAATGATGGGGGAATTCTGCCCTGTGACATGGTGATTGCGGCCATCGGGGTGGTGCCTGAAACAGCCTTGGCGCAGGGGGCGGGCCTTGAATGTGAAAATGGCGTTTGTGTTGATGGTCAGTTGCGCAGTTCGGATGGCAATATTTTCGCCGCTGGGGATTGTGCGGCCCTTCGCCAGCCGGATGGCCGTGTCCACCGCTTCGAGACGTGGCGCAACGCCCGTGATCAAGGCATGCTTGCGGGGCGGACACTTGCAGGCGACGCGGTGTGTTTCGACGCCCTGCCGTGGTTCTGGTCGGATCAGTATGATCTGGGCCTGCAGGTTGTGGGCAATGTTGCAGGCGCGCCGGCCGCGTCGCGCATCGTTTCAGAAGATTGTGAAATCCTGTTCTGGCTGGGCGCGGATGGCCGCTTGACCGGGGCCGCGGGGCTAGGGGCGGGGCGCAGCAGTGCCAGGGAAATAGCTGTGGCAGAACGCCTGATCCAGGCCGGTTTGGCGCCCGCCCCTGATTGTCTGCGTGATCGGGCGCAGCCGCTAAAAGCACTGTTGCGCCGCGCCAAGGCCGCCTGAGTTAAGAAGGATATTGCGATGACGCAAAAAACCTCTCGGCCCACTGTGGCTGATATTCGCGCCCTGAAGGGCAAACGCACGCTGACAATGCTGTATGTCGAAACGCCCGAGGAAGCTGCCGCTGCCGCGCAGGCGGGAATCGACATGCTGTCGATCATTGCACCCCGCTGGACGCCGCAAATGCGCGCTGCCGCCGGAAATTGTTTTGTGCAGGTAGGGTTGCTTTATGGCCAGCTTGTCACGCAAGAAGATTACCAGCGCGCCGCCCATGCCGCTATGCAGATGGGCGGCGATTGCGTTTACTGCGCGTCATCGCTGGGCACGATCAGGGCATTGGCCGATGATGGTATTCCTGTGGTCGGGCATGTCGGCCTGATTCCGTCCAAGGCCACATGGACCGGCGGCTTCAGGGCTGTTGGCAAGACGGCCCAGACCGCATTGCAGTTGTGGCGCGATGTGCAGGCCTTGCAGGATGCGGGCGCGTTCGGCGCGGAACTGGAAGTCGTGCCCGACCGCGTGGCGGCAGAACTATCCCGCCGCAGTTCCCTGGTTTTGCTGGGGATGGGCGCGGGCGCGGGGGCTGATGCACAATACCTGTTTTCCGAGGATGTTCTGGGTTGCACCCGTGGGCACAAACCCCGCCACGCCAAGACCTATGCTGACTTCGCGTCTGAACACGAACGTCTGCACCAGATGCGGGTCAGCGCATTTGCGGCATTCAGGAATGATGTCGCGCAAGGGGCCTATCCGGCGGCGGCGCATACTGTGCCCATCACGGATGAGGAACTTGACGGGTTTCTTCAGGGGTTGGATGCAAGCGCACGCTTGTCATAGTGGCCCGTGACTGCCACAATGATGTAAATGCGTCATACGGATGGGGTGCCCCATGACGAAGCGGCCGACAGTTCAGGACGTGGCGCGCGCCGCTGGTGTCAGCGTGACGACTGTTGACCGCGCCCTGAACGGGCGGATGAAGGTGCGAGAGGACACGTTGCGCAAGATCGCTGATGCGGCGCATCGCGTGGGCTATCATGCGCGGGGGGTGTTGGCGCAAAATCTGGATGCGGCAAAACCCGAACTTACCTTAGGCATCGTACTGATCAAGAAATCGCAGGAATTCTACCAGAATTTCGCGCGTGAAATCGAACAGGCCGTGGCGGCCAGACCCGACATTCGGGGGCGCGTGATCATCCGCTACACGTCCTCCCAGTCGCCAGATGCCTTTGCGCAGGAACTTCGCGCTTTGGGCTCGAAATGCGACGCGGTGGCGGGGGTTGCGGTCAACCACCAGCGGCTGACGCAGGCTGTGCAGGACATGCAGGCCGAAGGCGTGCCGGTGTTTTCCCTGCTGAACGATTTTGCCCAAGGGGTGCGGCGCAATTATCTTGGCCTGAACAACATGAAGATAGGCCGGATTGCCGCCTGGATGATCACAGGCCGCGTGAAGCGCCCCGGAAAGCTGGCGGTATTTGTGGGCGGCAACCGGTGGCATGGGCATGATTTGCGCGAAGTGGGGTTCCGGTCCTATGTGCGCGAAAACGCGCCCGAGTTTTCGGTGCTGGAAACGCTGGTCAATCTGGAAACGCGCCAGCTGACCTATGAAGCCACGCTTGATCTGGTGCGCCGCCATCCCGACCTGACCGGCATCTATTGCGCAGGCGGTGGCATGGAAGGCGCGATTGCCGCATTGCGCGAAGTGCATGCAAGCCCCCGTGTGGCGCTGGTGGTGAACGAACTGACCGCTGACAGCCGCGCTGCGCTTGCGGATGGCTATGTCACAATGGTGATCTGCACGCCTTTGCCGGAACTGTGCACCGATATGGTGGAATTGATGGTGCGTGCGGTGCGGGGCGGTGATGACGGGATCACTGGCCAGCATTTCCTGGATCCACGCATCATTTTGCCGGAAATGACGTAAAAACATCATTTTGCTTGCGCAGAAAAACGTCATTAATGAGGGAAAAACATGTGCCACAGATTGACCGAATCTGTCGTGGGATGCAGCGTGCAGCCACCGTAACCCGCCTGACAGGAATTCGCCCATGCAGTTCGCGCTGAACCAGATGACTGCCCCGCATCTGCCTTTTGCATCTTTTCTGGATCTGGCGCGCGACCTGGGGTGCATGGGCGTGGAATTGCGCAACGACATGGCGGATTTGGGCCGCCCGTTGTTTGACGGACTGGACCCCGCGCAAGCCGGTGAGATGGTGCGCGCCCGCGGGTTGCGGTTTCTTGGGCTAAGCCAAGTGTATCCGTTCAATAGTTGGGATGACACGCGCCAGGCCGAAGTGGCCGCGCTGATTGACACTGCCAAGCGCGCGGGTGCGGAAACCATCAGCCTGATCCCGCGCAATGACGGGACCGGCGGCGCCGAGGGCGAACGTCAGGCCAATCTGCGTGTGGCGCTGAAGGCGTGTTATCCGATGCTGGTGGCCGCAGATATGGTCGCCCTGGTCGAGCCGCTGGGCTTCGGGCGCTCATCACTGCGGTCCAAGCACGAACTGGCCGAGATGATCGCCGCGCTGGATATGGGCGCGCGGTTGCGCATTGTGCATGACACATTCCACCATACCCTGGCCGGAGGGGGGGCGCTTTATGCCGCGCAAACTGGCATCGTGCATATATCGGCTGTGGTGGACCCTTTGCTGGCCATCGAACAGATGGAAGATGAACACCGCGTCCTGATCGACAGCCGCGACCGTTTGGGCAATATCGACCAGATGGCGGCACTGCTGGCCGCAGGATACAAAGGTGCCTTCAGTTATGAGTGTTTCTCGCCAGAAACACAGGCGCTGGCCGACCCTTTGACGGCGCTGCGCCAATCGTTCGATTTCATTTCCGCCCAATTGCAGGCCAAGGCCGCCTGAGCGGAAAGGAATTCCGGCAGAGGAGCAAGGTGCGCCGGACACCATCACCGGGAGGAACCAGAACATGAAGAAAACCCTGCTTGCTGCTACGGCGGCCACTGCACTTATGGCGTCACTGGCCAATGCGCAGAATATCGGTGTGTCGATGGCCCTGTTTGACGACAACTTCCTGACCGTCTTGCGCAATGGCATGATCGATATGGCCGCAGAGATGGACGGCGTCACGCTTCAGGTAGAAGATGCACAAAACGACGTGGCGCGGCAACTTGACCAGATCAACAATTTTGTAGCTTCGGGCGTGGATGCGATCATCGTGAACCCGGTTGACACTGCCGCGACCGAAGCCATGAGCAATGCAGCCGCAAGTGGTGGCGTGCCGCTGGTCTATGTCAACCGCCAGCCTGTCAACGTGGACACCCTGCCGGACAATCAGGCTTTCGTGGCGTCGAATGAAATTGAATCCGGCACCTTGGCGGCTTTTGAAGCATGCAAATTGCTGCGCGCCGAAGGCAAGGGCGAAGGCGCGAATATCTATATTCTGATGGGCGAGTTGTCGAACCAGGCGGCGGTGCAACGCACCAAGGATTTCGACGATATTCTTGGGATCGATATGTGCAATTTCATGAATGTTGTTGACCGCCAGACGGCCAACTGGTCGCGCGATCAGGCACAGGACATGATGACAAACTGGCTGTCTTCGGGCGAACCGTTCGACGCTGTGCTGTCAAATAACGATGAAATGGCCATCGGGGCGATTCAGGCCATGAAAGCGGCAGGCATTTCCATGGATGATGTCATTGTCACAGGGGTTGATGCCACCCAGGATGCGCTGGCTGCGATGCAATCTGGTGATCTGGATGTGACGGTGTTCCAGAATGCTGCGGGGCAGGGGTCTGGCGCACTTCAGGCTGCGCTTGATCTGGCGGCGGGCAATCCTGTTGCGTCCAAGGTGTATATTCCGTTCGAACTGGTCACGCCGCAGAATGTGGCCGACTACCTGAGCGCCAACTGATCGAAAACAAGATCGGACTGGCCGACGAAGGGGCGGTGGTGTCGCACCGCCCCGCATTTAAGACCAAGCGCGATGGATGAGGAGGGAACCTGGCATGGCAGAGGCAACAGTGGGCGTCGGAGGGTTGAAGTATGACCACCGAAAACGAAGTCGGCCCCCGGAACTGAATGTCTTTCTGGCGCTTATCCTGATTATCGGAGTGTTCGAGGTTTTGGGCCAAACGCTGCCGTATATGAACGGGCAAAGCTTTCTGTTCGACACCCAAGGGCGGTTTTCGTCCATTTTCAACGAAGCGCGCTTGCAGATCATCATCTTGCAGGTCGCAATCATTGGTATCATCGCACTGGGGGTCACACAGGTGATCATCACGGGCGGGATTGATTTGTCTTCAGGGTCGATTGTCGGCGCAACGGCGATGATTGCAATGAGTTTCGCACAGGTCAGCGAGGTGAACGGAAACCCCTTTACCCGTGCCGTGTTTTTTGAACATGGCTGGGTGGATCTTCCGGTTCTTATCCCGGTGATGGTGGGTCTGGCCTGCGGTTTGCTTGCGGGGCTGGTGAACGGATTGCTGGTTGCCTACACGCGCATCCCGCCTTTCATTGCGACGCTGGGCATGATGGTCGCTGCGCGGGGCGTGGCAAAATGGTGGACCAAGGGGCAGCCTGTTTCCTTCCCGACGGAAAGCTATGCCGCCATCGGTTCCGGTATGATGCCCGTCTACATTTTCCTTGCGCTTGCAGTGTTGTTCTATCTGGTCATGCGCCACACAGTATATGGCAAGCATACCTATGCCATCGGTTCCAATATTGATGCGGCGCGCATGTCGGGCATCAATGTCCAGCGCCACCTGACACTGGTTTACACCATCGCGGGCGGGCTTGCGGCAATCGCTGCGGTTGTCCTGAGCTCCAAGAACCTGACTGCTCAGGCCGGTATGGGCGTGATGTATGAACTGGACGCCATTGCCATGGCCGTGATCGGGGGCATTTCGCTGCAGGGCGGGCGCGGATCGATTGTCGGCACCTGTCTGGGCGCGTTGATTTTCGGGGTCATCATTTCCGGTTTCACCTATTTGCGGCTGGATGCCTATTATCAGGAAATGGCCAAGGGCGCGATTATTGTGGGCGCTGTCGTTCTGGACCAGTGGCGCCAGCGCCGCGCGGCCCATCGCATGTAAGGGGACGAAGATGAGCGAGTATACACTCGAAACGCGCGGTCTGACCAAGCATTATGGCGGTGTGCACGCATTGGAGGACGCCAATTTCACCCTCCGCAAAGGCGAGCATGTGGCCATCATGGGTGACAATGGCGCGGGCAAATCGACATTCGTGCGCCAGATCACAGGGGTAGAACGCCCCACCCGCGGCGAAATACATTTTAACGGCGCCAGGGTGGATTTTGCAGGCCCGCTGGACGCGCGCGAAGCCGGGATAGAAGCTGTTTTCCAGACTTTGGCGCTGGCGGACCATCTGGACGTGCCCGACAATTTGTTTCTGGGGCGCGAAAAGACAAAATGGAACTGGCTTGGCCCGTTCCGGCGCCTGGATTACAAGGCCATGCATGCCGATACGCTGGCCGCATTGGAAAAAACAGGTGTAAAAATCCCGTCCATCCGCAACACAATCCAGTATATGTCGGGCGGGCAGCGCCAATGTGTGGCAATCGCGCGCACCGCAACCTTTCATTCCAAGCTTACGATTATGGACGAACCGACTGCGGCGCTGGGCGTGCAGGAAACCGCGCAGGTGGAAAACATCATCCGCACGCTGAAGGACCAGGGCGAACCCCTGATCCTGATCAGCCATAACATGCGGCAGGTGATGGATTTGTGTGACCGTATCGTGGTGTTCCGGCGCGGGCGCATTTGCGCGAACCTTCTTACGCGTGAGGTGACGGGGGAACAGGTCGTGGCCTATATCACCGGCGCCAGGACACAGCCTGAATACATGACAGAAGGTGTCTTGTGAATTCAGGATACCTGCCAAACAGGGCGCCATCTGCGTCTTTTCAAAAGGAACAATCATGACACGTTTTGCCGTTCTTGGTGCAGGCCGTATTGGTCAGGTCCATGCCCGCGCGATTGCGCAGGTGGAAGGGGCCGCGCTTGTCGCCATCGCAGACCCTATTGCCGCGGCCGCTGACAGTGTGGCCGCGAAATATGGCTGCGATATCCGCACCATAGACACCATTGAATCGTCAGATGATGTTGATGCCGTCGTCATCTGCACGCCCACCGACACCCATGCCGACCTGATTGAGCGGTTCTGCCGCGCGGGCAAGGCCGTGTTTTGCGAAAAGCCCGTCGATCTGGATTCAGGCCGCGTGCGCGACTGTTTGCGCGTGGTTGACGAAACCGGCGGCCGCGTGATGCTGGGCTTCAACCGCCGGTTTGACCCCGATTTCGCCGCGATGAAGGCCGCAATTGACGCAGGCCGCATCGGCAAGGTCGAGATGGTCACCATCATCAGCCGCGACCCCGGCGCGCCCCCTGCTGACT
This sequence comes from Paracoccaceae bacterium, assembly GCA_017510335.1. Classification (GTDB taxonomy): domain Bacteria; phylum Pseudomonadota; class Alphaproteobacteria; order Rhodobacterales; family Rhodobacteraceae; genus Roseinatronobacter. The sequence goes on along the minus strand of JAFWNM010000014.1, from coordinate 90,119 downwards.
ATATCACCCGGTCGGGCGGTATTTTCAGGGACATGACAATCCATGATTTCGACATGGCCCGCTGGCTGCTGGGCGAGGAGGTTGAAACCGTGATGGCGCAGGCTTCTGTTCTGACAGACCCCACGATTGGCGAATTGGGCGATTATGACAGCGTGAACGTGATATTGCGCACGCCAAGCGGTAAACAGGCCATCATCACCAATTCGCGCCGCGCCACCTATGGCTATGACCAGCGCGTTGAAGTGCTGGGCGCAGCGGGCATGATCAGCGCCAAGAACCAGCACAGGGCGAATATCCAGTTTGCCGATGCGCAGGGCTTCCATGACGCCCCTTTGCTGGATTTTTTCATGACACGCTACATCGCTGCCTATGCTGCAGAAATCGCGGGCTTTGTCGCGGCGCTGCGTGATGGAACGCCCATGCCCACCACGGCGCTGGACGGGTTGCGCGCGCTTGAACTGGCCGATGCCGCGTTGGAATCCGCACAAAGCGGGCAGGCGGTGCAGCTGGCCAGCGCAAAACAAAAGGCCGCGTGATGTCATTAGGTGTGGCGCTGATTGGCACAGGGTTTATGGGCAAATGCCACGCGCTGGCATGGCGGTCGGTCGCGCCCGTTTTTGGCGTGGCCCATCCACGTCTGGAAATCCTGTGCGACGCCACCCAGGCGCAGTCCGATGCATGTGCCGCACAATTCGGGTTTGCGCGCGCCATGGTCGACTGGCAAGCCGCAATTCTGGACCCGGCCATTGATGTGGTGTCATCACCACCCCTAACGGGTTGCACCGCCCCATGGCAGATGCGGCCCTGCGCGCGGGCAAGCATGTCTGGCTGGAAAAGCCAATGGCCCTGACGCTGGAAGACGCGCAGGCCATGGCGCATCTGGCCAAGGCCCATCCCGGACAGGTCACGCTTTTGGGCTATAACTACCTGCGCGCGCCGGCGTTTCAGGCTGCATGCGCGATGGTGCAGGCGGGCGAAATCGGCACGCCGCTGGCCTTTCGCGGGGTCTATGACGAAGATTATTGCGCTGATCCCGCCCTGCCATGGTCATGGCGCATGACGCATGAAGGCGGCGGGCTGGGTGCGCTTGGCGATTTGGGGTGCCATCTGGTCAGTGTGATGGTGGCCCTTATGGGTGACGTGTCCGAGGTGACGGCCATGACCCAGATTGCCGTGCCCCAGCGCCCCGCGCCCGATGGCCGCCCCCGCCAGGTTGAAAATGAGGACAGTGCGCTGGCCCTGATCCGCTTTGCCAGTGGCGCGCAAGGGTCGTTTGCCACCAGCCGCGTGGCGCGGGGCCGCAAATGTCGGTTGCACTGGGAAGTGCAGGGCAGCGGCGGAACACTTGTTTTCGATCAGGAAAACATGAATGAACTTTGGGTTCACCGTGCCGGGGATGCCGGTTTCACCCGCCATCTGACCGGCCCGGCCCAGCCTGATTTTGCGGCTTTCTGCCCCGCGCCGGGGCATAATTTCGGCTTTAACGAACAAAAAGTGATCGAGGCGCGCGACCTGATCCGCGCAATTGATGGCGGCCCGCCCTGCGGCCCCGATTTTGCCCAAGGGCTAAGGATCGAACAGGTCATCCACGCCATGGCCCGGTCAAACGGGTGCCCGATCCGACTGGAGGATATGAACCATGCATCAGCTTGACCTTATCACCATAGGCCGGTCTTCGGTTGATCTGTATGGCGCGCAGGTTGGCGGACGGTTGGAAGATATGGGATCGTTTGCCAAATATATCGGGGGCAGCCCCACGAATATTGCGTGCGGCACGGCGCGGCTGGGGTTGCGGTCTGCCGTGATTACGCGCGTGGGTGATGAGCATATGGGGCGCTTCATCCTTGAGCAACTGGCGCGCGAAGGCGTCTGCACCGATGGCGTGGTCACCGATGCGCAACGACTAACGGCGCTGGTGCTGCTGGGCATTCGTGATGAAGACCAGTTCCCGCTGATTTTCTACCGCGAGAATTGCGCGGATATGGCGTTATGCGAAGACGATATTGATGAGGGGTTCATTGCATCCGCCCGCGCGTTGCTGCCTACAGGCACGCATCTGTCCCACCCGCGCACCGAAGCGGCGGTGCTGAAAGCGCTGCGGCTGGCGCGGCAGCACGGGGTCAAGACCGCGCTGGACATCGACTACCGCCCGAACCTGTGGGGGGTGGCCGGGCATGGCGATGGCGAAAGCCGCTTTGTGGAATCGGCGGACGTCACCGCCAAGCTGCAATCGCATCTGCATTTCTTTGACCTGATTGTGGGAACGGAAGAAGAATTCCACATCGCGGGCGGGACCACCGACACGATTGCGGCTTTGCGGGCAGTGCGCGCAGTGTCAGACGCTGTGCTGGTGTGCAAACGCGGCGCTGCCGGCGCTGTGGCCTTTGAAGGGGTGATCCCCGACAGCCTTGATGACGGCCAGCGTGGGCCGGGCTTCCCGATTGAGGTGTTCAATGTCTTGGGCGCGGGGGACGGGTTCTTTTCCGGCCTGATAAAGGGCTGGCTGGACGGCGCGGACTGGCCGATGGCATTGAAATACGCCAATGCCTGCGGGGCCTTTGCCGTGTCGCGCCATGGCTGCACACCGGCCTATCCGTCCCTGGCGGAACTGGAGTTCTTTCTGGAACGCGGCGTGGTGCGGCCCGATCTGCGCAATGATGCCGCGCTGGAACAGATCCATTGGTCCACCAACCGCGCGCGCAATCATGGGCCGGACCTTGATGATTACCGCATCTTCGCCTTTGACCACCGTATGCAGTTAGAGGAGATGACAGGCTACACCCCGGCGCGCGGGGGCGCGTTCAAGGAACTGTGCCTGCAGGCCGCGCTTGCAGTGCAGGACGGGCGCGCGGGCTATGGCATTTTGTGCGATGACAGGATCGGGCGGCGTGCGCTGCATGCGGCATCGGGCACTGGCCTATGGGTCGGGCGACCCTGCGAATGGCCAGGGTCGCGGCCCCTGGCGCTGGAACCGGCTTTGGGCGTTGATTGCGGCGGGTTGCAGGCATGGGCGCGCGGCAATGTGGTCAAGGTTCTGTGCTTTTGCCACCCTGATGATGACGCGGCGCTATGGGCCGGGCAGGTCGCAACGGTCAAGCGGCTGTTCACCGCCGCGCGGCGCAACGGGTTGGAATTTTTGCTGGAAGTGATCCCGTCCAAGGTGGGCGCGTTGGATGACCAGACCACCGCGCAGGTGATTGAGCGTTTCTACCGCGAGGGCATCTTTCCTGACTGGTGGAAACTGGAACCGCTGCGCACGCAGGCGGCATGGGCGAATGCGATTGCGGCGATTGAAGCGCATGACCGTTATACACGCGGGATTGTGGTGCTGGGCCTGGACGCGCCAGAGCAGGAGCTTGCGGCCAGTTTTGCCACTGCGGCGCAATTCCCGCTGGTCAAGGGGTTCGCCGTAGGCCGCACGATTTTTGGCGATGTGGCGCGGCGCTGGTTTGCAGGGGCTTGCGATGATGCGCAGGCCCTAGAGGAAATGCGCGCAGGCTTTGCGCGGCTTTGCAGCATCTGGGACATAGCGCGGATGCGGGCACGCGACGCGGCCTGACAGGGGGGCGCTGCCCCCCCTCCGCGCAAGCGCGGAGTCCCCCCGGAGTATTTTTGGCAAGATGAAGACTGGAAAGAGGAACAGCATGAGCGGGACAGTCAGATTGACAGCGGCACAGGCGATGGTGCGCTGGTTGGGCGTGCAGATGACGGCCGAAGGCGACCGCTTTATTCCGGGCATCTGGGCGATTTTCGGGCATGGCAATGTTGCGGGGCTGGGCGAGGCGCTGCACAGCGCGCAATATGGCGACCTGTGCGAGACGCCCTTTCCGACATGGCGGGGGCAGAATGAGCAGACCATGGCCCATGCTGCCCTTGCTTTTGCCAAGGGGCGGGCGCGGCGTCAGGCGATGGCGGTGACATCGAGCATCGGGCCGGGGGCGACCAATCTGGTGACGGCGGCGGCGCTGGCGCATGTGAACCGGCTGCCGCTGCTGGTTATTGCAGGGGATGTGTTTGCCAACCGTCGCCCCGACCCCGTATTGCAACAGGTCGAGGATTTTGACGATGGCACAGTTTCAGCCAATGACTGTTTCCGCCCTGTGGTGCGGTATTTCGACCGGATTACGCGGCCTGAACAATTGCTGAGTGCCCTGCCACGCGCGCTGCGGGTGATGACGGACCCCGCCAATTGCGGGCCTGTGTGCCTGAGTTTTTGTCAGGATGTGCAGGCCGAGGCGTTCGACTGGCCAGAGGCGTTTTTTAGCCCCCGTGTTTGGCATATCCGCCGCCCCGCGCCTGATGCGCGCGAGTTGGAGGAGGTTGCGGGAATGGTCGCGCGCGCCGCGCGCCCTGTGATCATCTGCGGGGGCGGGGTCATCTATTCAGGGGCCGAGGCCGCGCTGGAGGCTTTTGCGACCCGCCACCAGATACCCGTTACCGAAACACAGGCGGGCAAATCCGCACTGGCGCAGGCGCACCCGATGAATTTCGGCGCGGCAGGGGTGGACGGGTCAGCGGCGGCCAATGCGGCGCTGTCTGCGGCTGATCTGGTCATCGGGGTTGGCACGCGGTTGCAGGATTTCACCACCGGGTCGCGGGCGTTGTTTGGGCCGGATGCGCGGCTGGTTTCCATCAACACCCATGGCTATGACGCCGCCAAACATGGCGCTGTCAGTCTGGTGGCGGATGCGCAAGTGGCGCTGGCCGCCGTGTCTGAAAAACTGGGCAGCTATCGCGCCAGTCCCGACATAGCGGCGCGTGCTGCGTGGCTGGCCGCCGTAGAGGCAAAATGTCAGGCCCCCGTGGCGACAGGCGCCTTGCCCAGTGATGCGCATGTTATCGGCGCGGTGCAGGCGGTAGCAACTGATGCCAGCGTGGCGCTGTGTGCTGCGGGGACAATGCCCGGCGCGCTGAAACTGCTGTGGCAACCCAGCGCGGGCGGGTATCATATGGAGTATGGCTTCTCCTGCATGGGCTATGAGATTGCGGGCGCGATGGGGCTGAAGCTGGCCCAGCCCGCGCGCGAGGTGCTGTGTTTTGTGGGTGATGGCAGCTATATGATGGCCAATTCCGAACTGGCCACAGCCGTGATGCGGCGCATTCGGTTTACTGTGATCCTGACAGACAATCGTGGCTATGGCTGTATCAACCGGCTGCAACAGGGCACCGGGGGCGTGCCTTTCAACAACCTGTATGCCGATTGCACGATTGAGGAACAGCCCCGGATTGATTATGTGGCCCATGCCGCCAGCATGGGGGCTTATGCAGTGAAAGCGGGTGATTTGGCCGCGCTGCAGGCCGAAATCAAGGCGGCGCGCGCCCGCGATATTCCCACCGTTATCGTGATTGAAACCACCGCTGCGCAAGGCCCCGGTGACGGGTTGGAGGGCGCAGGCCATTGGTGGGACGTTGCGGTGCCGCAAACCGGCGGGCCAGAGAGGCTGCGCGATGCATATGCAAGCTACATCACCAACGCCGCCCGCGCGCGGCTGAGCAATTGAGGGCACAGACATGATCCGTTTCGGCACCAACCCCATCGCATGGGCCAATGATGATGACCCACGCCTTGGCGCCGATATCCCGACGGCGCGCATCCTGCATGAAGCCGGGGAATTGATCGGTTTTGACGGTATCGAGAATGGCCATCGCTGGCCGGACGACCCTGAGGAATTGCGTGCGCTGTTGGCGGGTTATGGGCTGGCCTTCATTTCAGGCTGGCATTCGATGAACCTGCTGGCGCATTCGGTCGAGGATGAAATCCGCGCGATCCAGCCGCATCTGGACAAGCTGAAGCATAATGGCTGCAAGGTGGCGATTGTCTGCGAGACGTCGAATTCCGTGCAGGGGCGGCCACAGCCCTTGTCCAGCCGTCCTGTGCTGGACAGCGCAGGCATGCGCGATTTCGGCGCGAAGGTCGAGGCCGTGGCGGCGCATTGCGCGGCACATGGCATTGATCTGGTCTATCACCACCATATGGGCACAGTTGTTCAAGGCCCCGATGATATTGATGCCTTCATGGCCGCAACCGGGCCGCATACCAAACTGTTGTTTGACGCTGGCCATTGCTGGTTTGGCGGTGGTGACCCTGTCGCCGTGCTGGCGCGCCATGCGGGGCGTGTGCGCCATGTCCATGCCAAGAATGTGCGCGCGGATGTGAAAGCGCGGGTCGAGGCCGAGGGCCTGTCCTTCATGGACGGGGTGCGTGCGGGTGTGTTCACTGTGCCCGGCGACCAGGACGGCGCGGTGGATTTTGCGCCGCTTCTGGCCCTGCTGGCGCGCCATGGCTATAGTGGTTGGATCGTGATCGAGGCCGAACAGGACCCCGCCATCCGCAACCCGCTGCTGTATCAGACACTTGGTCTGCATACGTTGCGGCGGCTTGCGGCCGAAACAGGGCTGATGCCTGCGCAATAAGGGTTCTTGATGTGCAGCACCCGTTTTTGCCATCCTGTTCGGGGGGCTGCGGGTGCGCATTGTTTGGTATTGGCTATACCCCGAATGAACTGGAACAAAGGAACCTGCAATGTCCCATCTGCTGCGCAAACCCTTCGGCACCCATGGCAAGGTGCATGACATCACGCCGCAATCGGCGGGCTGGCGCTATGTGGGTTTCGCCCTGCACCGCCTGCGCGCAGGAGAGGAGGTGGCCGAGGCAACCGCCGCGCGCGAGGTTATTTTGGTCATGGTCGAGGGCAAGGCCGCCTTCAGCGCAGCCGGGCAGGACTGGGGCACCCTTGGCGACCGCATGGATGTGTTTGAAAAAACCCCGCCCCATTGCCTGTATGTCCCCAATGGCCATGAATGGCGGGCTGTGGCGCAAACCGATTGCACCATCGCGGTCTGTTCCGCGCCGGGCGTGGGCGGGCATGCGGCGCGGCGCATCGGGCCGGAGGGTATTGCCCTGACACAGCGCGGCGAAGGGTCCAATACCCGTTGGATCAACAACATCGCCATGGAGAATGAGGAGTATTGCGACAGCCTGCTGGTGACCGAAGTGTTCACCCCTGCGGGCAACTGGTCCAGCTATCCCAGCCACCGCCATGATGAAGATGATTTTCCGCGCATCACCTATCTGGAAGAAACCTACTATCACCGCCTGAACCCCGCCAATGGCTGGGCGCTGCAGCGGGTCTATACCGATGATGGCAGTCTTGATGAAACCATGGCCGTCAAGAACCATGACGTGGCCCTTGTTCCGCGTGGCCACCACCCCTGTGGCGCCCCCCATGGCTTTGAGCTATATTACCTTAACGTCATGGCCGGGCCATTGCGCAAATGGCGTTTCGTGCCCGCCCCGGAAGTTGAAACAATGATGTAGGTATCTGCAAAGGACCCCCTAAATGACCAATTACACCCTGACGGTGACTTGTGCGACCGCGCGCGGCATCGTGGCCGCCATTGCCGGATTTCTGGCACAGCAGGGCTGCAATATTACGGACAGTTCGCAATTTGATGACATGGAAACCGGGCGGTTTTTCATGCGTGTCAGTTTTGCCAGCGAAACTGGCGCGGACCTGTCGCACCTGAACACCGAGTTTGCCCCGATTGGTGCGAAAATGGGCATGGATTTTGCCTTTCATGATGATGCGGTGCGCATGAAAGTCATCTTGATGGTGTCGCGTTTCGGGCATTGCCTGAACGATCTTCTGTATCGCTGGCGGATCGGGGCACTGCCCATCGACATTGTTGCGGTAATCTCGAATCACATGGATTATCAGAAGGTTGTGGTAAACCACGACATTCCGTTCCATTGCATTCCCGTCACCAAGGAAAACAAGCCGCAAGCCGAAGCGCGTATCATGGAGGTGGTCGAGGATACCGGGGCCGAACTGATTGTTCTGGCGCGCTACATGCAGGTTCTGTCAGATGCGATGTGTCAGAAAATGTCGGGGCGGATCATCAATATCCACCATTCCTTCCTGCCCAGTTTCAAGGGCGCGAACCCCTATAAGCAAGCCTATGAACGCGGGGTAAAGCTGATCGGCGCGACCTCGCATTATGTTACGGCGGATCTGGATGAAGGGCCGATTATCGAACAGGACATTGTGCGCGTGACACATGCGCAGTCACCCAGCGATTATGTCAGCCTTGGGCGCGATGTGGAAAGCCAGGTGTTGGCTCGCGCCATTCATGCGCATATCCATCGCCGTGTGTTCCTGAATGGCAACAAGACAGTTGTGTTTCCAGCCTCGCCGGGGTCTTACGCGTCCGAACGCATGGGCTGACGCGCAGGCTGCCGTCAGGTTGCAGCCGGATGAAGGAACGCCAATGGCGGGGGGGGGGGGCGTGAATATTTTGGCCCCCCGCCTGACGGTAAAAAGAAAAATTTTTCCCGCCTGAACACCCGAATTTCGAAACAAGGTCATCTGCAATTTGCGGCCCGAAAGACCCGGTTACGTCATCATGGCCGGCAGCGGGATATTTGCCGCGCCCCGCCTGCCTTCGTCAAACCCTGATCCCTTGTCGCTTTGGATTTCGCCATCTAGGTGAATGACCACAGCAACACGGGCATCTTCATGTCGATTAGCATTTCAGGACTGACCAAGCGCTTCGGGCAGACAGATGTTCTGCGCGGGATCGAACTTGGCGTGGACAAGGGCGAGTTGGTTGCGCTGCTTGGGCCTTCGGGGTCGGGCAAGACGACGCTGCTGAAGATCATCGCAGGGCTGGAATGGCCTGATGCGGGACGGTTGGCGGTGGACGGGCAGGATTGGCTGCAACTGGCCGCCCAGGACCGCCGCATCGGGTTTGTGTTCCAGCATTACGCGCTGTTCCCGCATATGAAAGTGCGCGACAATCTGGCCTTCGGGCTGTCGGTGCGCCCGCGTGCCGAACGGCCGGGCAAGGCCGTCATCAAGGCCAAGGTCGATGAATTGCTGCATTTTCTGCAGATTGACCATCTGGCAGACCGCTTTCCTGCGCAACTTTCGGGCGGACAGCGCCAGCGGGTCGCGCTGGGGCGTGCCCTGGCGATTGAACCTAAAGTGCTGTTGCTGGACGAACCTTTTGGCGCGCTGGATGCCGCGATCCGGCGCGATTTGCGCCGCTGGCTGCGCGGCGTGCATGACGCGACGGGTTCGACCACAATTTTCGTGACCCATGATCAGGAAGAAGCGTTCGAACTGGCCGACCGCGTGGTGGTGATGGGCGAAGGGCAGATTGCCCAAATCGGCAATGCCGATGCGATTCATGACCACCCTGCCACGCCCTTCGTGGCGCGCTTCATGGGGGCCACGGTGGAACTGCCGGTGACCCTGCTGGCCGGGCGTGCCGAAGGTGCGGGCCTGGACCTGAGTGCCCTGCCGCGGCGGGCCTTGCCCGACGGGGCGGGCAGGCTTTTTGCCCGCCCCGAAGACATAACACCAGTCCCCGATGCTGGCGCCCCCTGGCGTATCGTTTCCCGAACCAGCACGGGCGCGCATTTGCGCCTTGTGCTGCGTCATCCCGAACTGGGAGAGGCCGAAACTGAAGTGTCGCGCCGTGCTGTGCGCGCCGAAACGCTGATTGCTGATGCCCCCGTCCGCCTGAAGATTGATGCGGGCACGATCTTTCCCGCTGACCGGCATATCAGCGCCGCGTCAGCGTCAACCCGACCGCATATTCCCCAAAAGGAGAAGACAAGATGACGTTCCCCGCCCTTCGCATTTCTGCTGTGGTCCTTGCGCTTGGCGCAGCCCCCGCCACCGCCCAGGATGCCCTTCTCAACACCAGCTATGACATTGCCCGCGAAGTGTTCGAGGCGCTGAACCCCCAGTTTCAGGCGCATTGGCAGGAAACCACTGGCCGCACTGTCACGATTGACCAAAGCCATGGCGGCACGTCACGGCAGGCGCGCGCCATCCTTGAAGGGCTGCCCGCTGATGTCGTGACCTTCAATCAGGAAACCGATATCGAAGTTCTGGTTGAAGGCGGCCTGCTGGGTGCTGACTGGCGTGATGCCCTGCCCAATGGTGCGTCCCCCTGGTATTCGCTGCCCGCGTTCCTTGTGCGCGATGGCAACCCCAAGAACATTCAAGACTGGAGTGATCTTGCCCGAGACGATGTGGAAGTGATCTTCCCCAACCCGCGCACCAGCGGCAACGCGCGCTACACCTATCTGGCAGCCTTCGCCTATGGGTTGGAGCAGAATGACGGCGATGAAGACGCCGCCGAAGCCTTTGTGAAAGCGATTTTCGATAATGTGCCCGTGTTCGACACAGGCGGGCGCGGTGCCACCCAAACCTTCGCTGAACGCAATATCGGTGACGTTCTGGTGACATTCGAGGCAGAGACTGGCGGAATTGCCGCCGCCTATGCAGATGCCGGACTGGAACGTGTGACACCTTCGGTCAGCTTGTTCGCGGCCTTCCCGGTTGCTGTTGTCACCGAAGTGGCCGAACGCAACGGCACAGTGGATCTGGCGACTGCCTATCTGGAATGGCTGTATACCCCCGAAGCGCAACGTATCGTGGCCCAGAACTTCTACCGTGTTGCCAATGATGATGTTGCGGCTGAATTCGCCGACCAACTGCCCGAAGTCCGCCTTGTGACCGTGGACGAGGTGTTCGGGGGCTGGGACGCCATTCAGGAAAACCACTTTGCCGAAGGCGCGCGCCTTGACAATGTGTTCGTGAACCAGTGAGCCGATGACCACCATCACCACCAATACCGGCGCGCCATTCCGCGCCAAGCGCGTCTTGCCGGGCTTTACCCTAAGCCTTGGCACGACGCTGCTGTATATGACCTTCATCGTGCTGATCCCGGTGATCGCGCTGATCCTGAAGGGGGCGGAAATTGGCCCCGATCGGTTCTGGCGCATCATCTCCAGCCCGCGCGCGGTGGCCGCATTTCAGATCACGCTGACAGCGGCGCTCATGGCGACAGTGTTTAATGCCGTTTACGGGCTGTTGATGGCATGGGTGCTGGTGCGGTATGAATTTCGCGGCAAGCGCATCGTGGATGCGCTGATGGATGTGCCTTTCGCCTTGCCCACCGCTGTGGCGGGCCTGTCACTGACGGCACTGTTTTCCGCCAATGGCTGGTTCGGTCCGGTGCTGGAGGCGATGGGCGTTCAGGTGGTCTACACGATCTGGGGCATTGCGCTGGCGATGGCGTTTACTTCGGTGCCGTTTGTGGTGCGCACGGTCCAGCCTGTGTTGGAAGACATGGACCCTGCGCTGGAACAAGCCGCGTTGACGCTGGGCGCGCGGCCTTGGACGATTTTCACCCGCGTTGTATTTCCCGCCATCCTGCCTGCCTGGCTGGCGGGGTGCACCACGGCCTTTGCGCGATCACTTGGCGAATTCGGGGCGATTGTCTTCATCGCCGGAAACCTGCCCTTCCGCACAGAAATTGCAGCCCTTCTGGCCTATATCCGGCTGGAGGAGTTCGACTATAACGGCGCGGCCGCCATCGCACTGGTTCTGTTGGCCTTCGCGCTGGTGCTGTTGGTGGTGTCGAACCTGCTGCAAGTCTGGGCGTCCCGCTACCGCGAGGCAAGCCGATGAGCACTGCAACACTGCCCCATCTGCCCGGCCAAAGCGGCAAGGGCGCGCGCATCCTGATCGGGCTGGCGGTGGGGCTGACGCTGGTGTTCATTGCCGCGCCGCTGGCCTTTATCTTTGTGCGCGCTTTTGCGCAGGGCTGGCAGGTCTATGCCGCCAACATTCTGCACCCTGCCACAGTGCACGCGATCTGGCTGACCACCTTGGTGGCCATTATCGTGGTCCCTGTGAATGTGGCTTTTGGCATTGCGGCGGCCTGGGCTGTGGCCAAGCACCGCTTTCCGGGTCGCGGAATACTGGTGACTTTGATTGAAATCCCGTTTTCGATATCGCCCATCATTGCGGGTATTTGCTACCTTCTGCTGTATGGACGACAGGGCATATTGGGGCCGTGGCTTCAGGCCAACGACATTCAGGTGGTGTTTGCGCTGCCGGGTATTGTGCTGGTCACCATGTTCGTGACCGCGCCCTTTGTTGCGCGCGAAGTGCTGCCCCTGATGCAGGCGCAAGGCACCGAGCAGGAACAGGCCGCCGTTACACTGGGGGCGAATGGCTGGCAGATCTTCACCCGCGTGACATTGCCCAACATCAAATGGGCGTTGTTGTATGGCGCAGTTTTATGCACCGCCCGCGCAGTGGGCGAATTTGGCGGCGTTTCGGTCGTGTCGGGCAATATTCGCGGCCAGACCAACACGCTGCCCTTGCATGTGGAATTGCTGTTCAATGACCTGAACGCTGTAGGGGCGTTCGCTGCGGCATCAACCCTGACACTGATCGCGGTTGTTGCGCTGGTGGTCAAAACGATACTGGAAGGCCGCAAGGACGCAGGACACTGACAGGTCACCGCCATGCGGGCCGCTGTTGCCAAGCATGTTGTTCAAAACCGGGAACTGGGTTTGGGCTTCTCGAACATGCTCCAGCGCCATGGCGCGCCATGGGCCGGGGGGTCAGTGCTCAGGGTCTGGCAGTTTTTGCCCCGCCAGCCAGACAGCGCGCAGGTGCATGTCATCGGACAGCAAAACAAGATCCCCGCGCGCGCCGGGGGCAATGCGCCCGCGGTCCTGTGCGCCGATCATGTCAGCGGGGATGCGGCTTGCCATCGCCAATGCGCGTTCAGCATTCACACCCAGCCGCGCCAGACAGGCCAGTGACTGCGGCAGCGAAATATCGGCCCCTGCCAGGGTGCCATCCTCCAGCGTCAGCCGCCCGTCGGCGCGCAGAATGCGGCGGCCCCCAAGGGTGAATTCATGCAGGTTCGTGCCAGCCACGGCCATGGAGTCACTGACGATAAACAGATCGTCTTGCGCTTTCATCTGCAGCGCGACCTGCAGACATTCCGGCGCGACATGCACCCCGTCTGCAATAATGCCAGCGGCCAGCGGGCTGGTCAGGGCCGCGCCCACCAGACCCGGCGCGCGGTTTTGCAAGGCGCCCATCGCGTTATACAAATGCGTGACGCAAACAGCGCCAGCCCCATGCGCGGCGCGTGCGGCAGCGCTGCTGCACCCGGAATGCCCAAGGCTGACGATCACCCCGGCACGGGCCAGCGCCGCTATCTGGGGCAGGGTGACAGCTTCGGGGGCAAGGGTAACCATCAGCGCGGGCAGCATGCGCGCCGCATCGCATATCAGCGCCAGATCGTCATCGCTCATGGGGCGAATAAGGGCGGCGTCATGCGCGCCCTTGCGCACAGGGTCCAGATGTGGCCCTTCCAGATGCAGCCCGGCAAACCCCGCCACACTGTCGCGCGCGGCGGCAATACCAGCAGCGATGACCCGCTGCGTGGCAAGGGGGGTGTCGGTAATCAATGTTGGCAGGATTGCACAGGCCCCCAGCCGCGCATGGGCCGCACAAATATGCGCCAGTTGCGCAGCGTCCGTGTCCGCGCCCACCATGACGCCGCCCCCGCCATTGACCTGCAAATCCACCAGACCGGGCGCCAGAATGCCTGCACCCAGATCTTGCGGTTGTGCAGGCAGGCTGTCGCCATCGAAATGCAGGTCCGCAATGCGGCCGTCCCCCGACAGGCTGACGGCCGCATTTTCATGCATGCGCGTGCCGTCAAAAACACGGGCCGCTTTCAGAACCTGCATCATCAGACAGTCTCGGTCACTTTGCGCAAATGGCGCGGGGTGTCGGGGGTTAGTCCGCGCCGGCGCGCCAACGCCTCTATGAAGGCATAGAAGGACACAACCCGCAACAGCGGATCGACCAACGGGTGCAAGGGCGGGGCCACTGGCAGGGCAACCAGTCCGGCAACATCATCGGTTACGAACACATCGGCGCCTTGCTGGTGCAGCTTTTGGGCGGTTGTAGTGAAGCTTGCGCGCGCCGCATCCTCGCAGATCATGCCCAGCACCGGAAAGCCCCGTTCCACCAGCGCGGCCGGGCCATGCAGCACTTCGGCGGCAGAATAGGCTTCGGCATGGATCGCGCATGTTTCCTTGAATTTCAACGCCATTTCGCTGGCGATGGCATAGCCTGCACCGCGCCCCAGCACAAACAGCGCAGGCGCGCGCACCAGCCTGTCCGACAGCGCGCCCCAATCGCACCCCAGCGCGTGTTCGCAGGCGTCCGGCAGGGCGGCCAGCGCGCGCGACAGCGCAGGATCGTCGCGCCATGCCGCCAGAAGCGCCAGCCCCCCCACCACCGAAGTGACGAAGCTTTTGGTCGCTGCAACACTGCGTTCAGGGCCACATTGCAGCGGCAGGCAGAACGTGCTTTCGCGGGCAAGGGCGCTGTCGGGGTTGTTGGTCAGGGACACGGCAATTGCGCCGGAATCGCGCCCGGCGCGTGTCATGGCGACAATGTCAGGGCTTTGGCCTGATTGCGAGATGGACAAAGCCAATGTGCGCGGCAGCCGCAATTTCGCATGATAGACGGACGCCACCGATGGCCCGACCGAGGCCACGGGAATACCCGTCAGAATTTCACAGGCGTATTTGAAGTAACTTGCCGCGTGGTCCGACGACCCGCGCGCCACAGTGATGACCAGTTGCGGGTCAAACTGGCGCAGTCTGGTTGCGATTGCGTCCAGACCCGCCGCGTTCTGGTCAAGGCAGGCCGCGACACTGGCGGGGATTTCTGCAATCTCCTGTGCCATCAAGGTCTTGGTCATGAATGTGTTTCCTTATGTGCTGCGCTGTGGCGTGCTTGCCATATCGCGCCATCAAGTGCGGTTCCTTTGGGGGCTACACGGTGCAGATATGCCCCGCCTTGTGCGATGATCCGGTCCAGCAACACCGGCCCCAACCCCCCGGTCGGGGCCACCGGCGTCTTTTGCGCGCCGCGCTGTAAATGACGGATCGCGCGCAGCAAGTATACGCACCCCCGGTCAAGGATGCCCCCCGCCATCGGACAATGGGCGCGGTCATGGTCCAGCACCAACGGCGCAAGGGCCGCATAGTCGGACGGGCGGGCAGTGCCTGCAAACCCAATGAGGTTCGACAACGGGCCAAACCGGTGCCAGATGTCCCTGACCAGCGGGCCATCCGGCCCGATCCCGTCATGGGCATGCAGCGCAAGGCGCAGCGCTTCGCGCCCGATCCATGCGCCGCTGCCTTCATCGCCCAGCACAAACCCGTATCCGCCCAGCCGCTGCATGCGCCCCCCTCGCTGGCAGGCCAGCACCGACCCCGTTCCCACGGCCAGCACAATGCCGTCATCATCTGCAAATGCGCCTTTCAGGGAAATGTCGATATCCCCCAGAACATGCACGCGCCGATAGGGCAGGGCGTGTTGCAGGCGCTGCGCCGCCCCCGATTCACTGGCCCCCGCCAGCCCCAGAACGATGTGCGGCGCGAGGACCTCCCCTTGCGGCAGCATGGCCTGCGCATCGGCATGCACGCGCGTCAATGCTGCGGAAATTTCGTGCAGTGCCCCGTCGGGGTTGCTGAACACATTGGCCGCGCCGCCGGTGGTCACGGGCGTGCGGCGACCATCTTCCAGTTCTGCCTGCGCTCGGCAGCCTGTGCCGCCGCCATCCAGTCCAATGAAGATGCGCATTCCTGTCCTCCTGCAGGTGTATAATACCAAAAGAATACCATATGAAAAGTGGTTTCTTGATGGGCTGATCGGCAGTCTTCAGGGCAAAAGGCACGAGTTCAACATTAATGTCCCGTTTTTAACGCATGAAAACATTGAATTTCTGTATTTTTCAGGGGTGCATCGGGCCATATGCGGGGCAGTGGATCAAGAATTTTCTAGACAAATGGTATTATTTTGGTTCTATTCAGGCAAGGGGACGCCCAAAGAAACGGATCTTCGGTCCGGCATGCTGCCCCTGCTGCAACAAGGAGGACTGCCATGACCATACGTCGAAATCTGATCCTTACAACTGCTCTTGCGCTTTGCGCGACAGGGGCGGTTGCGCAAGATGTGACGCTGACCATCGAAAGCTGGCGCAATGACGACATCACAATCTGGCGCAACCAGATTATTCCCGCGTTCGAAGCGGCACATGACGGCATCAAGCTGGATTTCCAGCCTATGGCGCCGGCGCAGTATAATTCCGCGCTGAATTCCAAACTGGATGCGGGCACAGCGGGCGATATCATCACCTGTCGCGCCTTTGACGCATCGCTGCAATTGTTCGAGCGTGGCCAGCTGGCCGACCTGACCGAACTGGACGGCATGGCCAATTATTCCGACGTGGCGCGGTCGGCATGGTCCACCGATGACGGCAGCCAGACATTCTGTGTGCCTGTGGCATCGGTCATTCACGGCTTTATCTATAATGTCGACATCTTCAACGAGCTGGGCCTTGACGTGCCCGCCACCGAAGACGAATTTTTCGCCGTTCTGGACGCGATTGAAGCGGATGGCAGCTATATTCCCATGGCCATGGGCATCAATGACCAATGGGAAGCCGCGACCATGGGTTTTGCCAATATCGGGGTGAATTACTGGCGCGGCGAAGAAGGTCGCGCGGCGTTGATCGCGGGCGAAAGCCGCCTGACAGATGAAGACTGGGTGGCCCCGTTCCGCCAGCTGGCGCGCTGGTCGGGATATCTGGGCCGCGGGTTTGAATCCCAAAGCTACCCTGACAGCCAGAACCTGTTTACGCTGGGGCGTGCGGCAATCTATCCGGCAGGGTCATGGGAAATTGCGGGTTTCCGCGAACAGGCCGATTTCGAAATGGGGGCATTCCCGCCGCCCGTGCCTGCAGGCACAGACGGGTGCTATATTTCCGACCATACTGATATGGGCATCGGGCTGAATGCGGCATCGCCCAATCAGGACGCGGGCCGTATCTTTCTGGAATGGCTTAGCAGCGATGAATTTGCCAACCTGTTTGCAAATGCGGTTCCCGGCTTCTTCCCGCTGTCATCGGCCGAGGTGACACTGGAAGACCCGCTGGCGCAAGACTTCCTTGGCTGGCGCGAACAGTGCGAAAGCACGATCCGTCCCTTCCACCAGATTGTATCGCGCGGCACGCCGAACCTGTCGAACGAAAGCTGGACAGCATCGGCAAACGTGATGCGCGGCACATGGACCCCTGAAGAAGCAGGCGAAGCGCTGCAATCGGGCCTGTCATCCTGGTACGCGCCGCATCAGTAAGCGCAATTCGCGGCCCCTGAGCTGATCGGGGGCCGCGCCATTCCCGACATACCGGAGGGTTCCATGCCCCAGCCCCGCCGCACCCCGCGCAGCCCAATCCGCTGGCATATCGCCGTGTTTCTGGCCCCTGCCGTGCTGATCTATACAGCGATCATGATCATCCCGCTATTTGGCACGCTGAACCTGTCGCTGTTCACGCGCGGCGAAGGGGGGGCGCGCGAATTTGTGGGGCTGGCCAATTTTGCCACGCTGTTTGGTGACCCGCGCTGGTCGGGGGCGTTCTGGAACGCGACATGGAACAACCTGTGGTTTTTCATTATTCACATGCTGGTGCAAAACCCCATTGGCATTGCGCTGGCGGCAATCCTGTCGACGCCGCGCCTGCGGTTCGCGGCCTTCTACCGCACTGCAATTTTCATTCCCGCCATATTAAGTTTCGTGATCGTGGGGTTCGTGTGGAAACTGATCCTGTCACCGCTTTGGGGGGTTGCGCCGAATTTCATGGATGCGCTGGGCATTGGAAACTGGTTCGCGCCATGGCTGGGGCTGGAACGGTCCGCGCTGACCACGCTGGCGCTGATTTCGGTCTGGCAATTCGTGGGCATTCCCTTGATGCTGATCTATGCGGCGCTGCTGTCCATCCCTGATGAGGTGCTGGAAGCCGCCGAAATGGATGGTATCACGGGGGCAAGCCAGTTTTGGAAGATCAAGCTGCCGCTGATCCTGCCCACGATCGGGATCATCTCTATCCTGACATTTGTGGGCAATTTTAACGCGTTTGACCTGATTTACGTCACCCAAGGGGCGCTGGCGGGGCCAAATTACGCAACCGATATTCTGGGCAGTTTCCTGTTTCGCACCTTCTTTGGCTTCCAGCTGCAACTGGGGGATCCGCATATGGGCGCGACTGTGGCCACAGTGATGTTCTTCATCATTCTGGCGGGGGTGTCGCTGTATCTGTTCGGCATTCAGACGCGGCTGCGCCGCTACCAGTTCTAGGGGGCACCATGTCTGCACGCGCCAGTATGTTCCGCAGTTCTGCCGCCCATGCGATACTTATCGCCTATACGGTCCTTGCGCTGTATCCGGTGGTGTTGATTGTCATCAATTCGATGAAATCGCGCCGCGCCATTTTCAATGATCCGCTGGCCTTGCCCACGCGCGAGACATTCGATCTGGTGGGCTTTCACACTGTGCTGGAGCAGGGCAATTTCCTGTTGTATTTCCAGAATTCCATGATTGTAACCGTCGCATCGCTGTTTTTTGCGCTGCTGTTCGGGGCGATGGCGGCGTTCGCGCTGGCTGAATACCGCTTTCGCGGCAATCTGCTGATGGGGCTGTATCTGGCGCTGGGCATCATGATTCCCATCCGGCTGGGCACTGTTGCCATTCTGGAACTGATGGTGGCGGCCAATCTGGTGAATACGCACTGGGCGCTGATCCTTGTCTATACGGCAAACGGGTTGCCGCTCGCGGTATTCATCCTGTCGGAATTCATGCGGCAGGTGTCGGATGATCTGAAGAATGCCGCGCGCATTGACGGGCTAAGCGAATACCGCATCTTCTTTACCATCGCGCTGCCGCTGGTGCGCCCGGCAATGGCCACTGTGGCGGTGTTTACAATGATCCCCATCTGGAATGATCTGTGGTTCCCGCTGATCCTTGCACCGGGTGAAGCCACCAAGACCCTGACACTGGGCAGCCAGATATTTCTTGGCCAGTATGTGACCAACTGGAACGCGGTTCTTGCGGCGCTGACGCTGGCAATATTGCCGGTGGTGGTGCTGTATCTGATCTTCTCGCGTCAATTGATACGGGGCATTACCAAGGGGGCCGTGAAATGATCCGTGTTCTGGTTGTGGGGCTGGGCCAGATGGGCCTTAGCCATGCGATGGCGTATGCCAAATTGCCCGAGTTTCAGGTGGTAGGGTTGGTGAACAGGTCTGACGTGGCCTTGCCCGATGCGCTGGGCCATCTGGGCATTGACCGCGATTTTGACGCAGCCCTTGCACGGCTGAAACCCGATATGGTGGCCATTGCCACCTATTCCGACAGCCATGCCGCGCTTGCGATCAAGGCCATGGAGGCGGGCGCGCATGTGTTTGTTGAAAAACCGCTGGCCACCAGCGTGGCCGATTATCAGGCCGTGGCCGACACTGCCGCACGCACTGGACGCAAGCTGATGGTGGGCCATATCCTGCGCCATCATCCGACATGGGTTGCGATGATTGCGGCGTCGCGCGACATGGGGCCGCCCTATGTGTTCCGGCTGAACCTGAACCAACGCTCAACCGGGCCGGCATGGGATATTCACAAGGCGCTGATGCAATCCACCCCGCCGATTGTGGATTGCGGCGTGCATTATGTGGATGTCATGTGCCAGATCACTGACGCAGCCCCTGTGGAAGTGCGTGCGATGGGCCTGCGCCTGTCGGATGAAATTGCGCCCGACATGTATAATTATGGGCATTTTCAGGTGATTTTCGCAGACGGGTCTTGCGGGTGGTATGAAGCGGGCTGGGGGCCGATGATGTCGGAAACCGCCCATTTCGTCAAAGATGTGATTTCCCCCCAAGGGGCCGTTTCCCTGCGCGCCCCCCAAGGGGTTGGGTCGGCCGATGTGGAAGGGCACACGGCCGCCGACCACCTGATCCTTGCGCCAAAAGGCCAGGATGAAACAGTCCGAAGGTTTGAAAACAGCCCCGGCCATCAGGGGTTGTGCGATTTGCAAGCCGCAGCCATGGCGCGCGCCATATCGGATGATCACGACCTGTCGCGCCACGTCAATGATGCGGTGCGGTCTGTGGCCGTGTGTCTGGCCGCAGATGAAAGCGTGCGCACTGGCCAGATCGTGCGCATCCAGTAACCACAAATGGGAGGGCCTGATGGGCAATCTGACACTTGAAAAAGTCTGCAAGTCCTTCGGCACTGTCGATGTGATCCGTGACGTTGACCTTAGCGTGAATGACGGGGAATTCTGCGTCTTTGTCGGCCCGTCCGGCTGTGGCAAATCCACGCTTTTGCGCATGATTGCGGGATTGGAAGATATCACATCGGGGAATGTGTGCATTGACGGGGCGGTGGTAAACACAGTGCCCCCCTCCAAGCGCGAAATCGCGATGGTGTTCCAGTCCTACGCGCTGTATCCGCATTTGAATGTGCGCGACAATATGGGGCTGGGCCTGAAACAGGCGGGCCACCCGCGCGCGCAGATCACGCAAACTGTGGACCGCGCCGCACGAATGCTGGATCTTGACGCCTATCTGAACCGCCGCCCTGCGGAATTGTCCGGGGGACAGCGCCAGCGCGTGGCCATTGGCCGTGCCATCGTGCGCAAGCCCAAGCTGTTTTTGTTCGATGAACCGCTGTCCAATCTGGATGCGGCCCTGCGCGTGCAAACCCGCATTGAAATTGCCAATCTGCACCGCGAACTGGGCGCAACCATGATTTATGTCACCCATGACCAGGTCGAGGCCATGACGCTGGCCGACCGGATTGTGGTGTTGCGCGACGGGCGCATTGAACAGGTGGGCGCCCCCATGGAATTGTATAACAACCCTGCCAATGAATTTGTTGCAGGGTTCATCGGGTCGCCCAAGATGAATTTTCTGAATGCGCCCGCGCTGGGCGTGGCGGGCAAAACAGTGGGTATTCGCCCCGAACACCTGATCCTGTCACGCGATGCGGGCATGATAGAAGGGCGCATCAGCCATGTGGAACAACTGGGCGGTGAAACACTGATTTACCTGCGTGCAGACCCCCACGGGCTGATCACAGTGCGCCTGTTTGGTGAACATGCCGCCGAAGTGGATGACCGCGCGTTTGTGACCCCCGACATGGCCCGCGCGTTCCATTTCGGCGCGGACGGACAGCGCCTGAGCGCCTGATAAACCCGCGTCATTGATAATGAAAGGCCCCTGCGCATGACCGAATTTTCCGACCCCCGCTACCGTGATCTGGACCGCTGGGACAGCCTGACCGCCCTGCGCGCCATCTGGGAAAGCCAGATGGCCGCGATTGCCAGCATTGGCCCGGCGTTGCCCGCGCTGGCGGCGCTGGTCGAAGCGGCCTTGCCGCGCCTGCGTGCGGGCGGGCGGCTGGTCTATGCGGGTGCGGGCACATCGATCCGCATTGCCGTGCAGGATGGCACCGAACTTGGCCCCACCTTCAACTGGCCCGAAACGCGCACGCAATATCTGATTGCGGGTGGCGAGGCGGCGCTGAAACTGGGCATCGAAGGCGCGGAAGACGACGCCGAGGATGCGCGCGCACAGGTGGCGCGTGCAGGCATTGGCGCGCGCGATGTTGTCATTGGCCTTGCGGCCAGCGGGCGCACCCCGTTTACGGTGGCCGCGATAGAAGCGTCGCGCGCGGCGGGTGCGCTGACAGTCGGGATTGCGTGCAACGGCAGCACCCCCCTGCTGGACGCGGCGGAACATGCAGTCGTCACAGATACCGGCGCCGAAGTGGTGGCAGGGTCCACCCGCATGAAGGCAGGCACAGCGCAAAAGGTGGTTCTGAACATGATTTCCACGCAAATCATGGTGCGGCTGGGGCATGTCCATGACGGGCTTATGGTCGATATGCGGCCCCAGAACATCAAGCTGCGGGGCCGTGCGCAGGCCATGGTTCAGCGCATTGCCGATGTGCCTGCGCAAACAGCCACAACCGCGCTGGAACAATGCGGCTGGCGGGTCAAACCGGCTGTTCTGGTCGCCATGGGCACCCCCCCCGACAGCGCCGATGCCGCGCTTGACCGCGCCGGTGGCATATTGCGCGATGCCATGGCCGCGCTATGACACTGCGCCACGAACTGCTTGCCTCGCGCGCAAAAGATACGCCGATCTACGTCCGGCTGGCCGCAATTTTGCGCGAAAAGGTCCAGCAAGGGGAATTTGCAGTGGGCGATGCGCTGCCGTCCGAGCGCGATATAGCCGAACGCATGGCTGTGTCGCGCGTGACAGTGCGCAAGGCAATAGACCTGCTTATGCGCGAAGGCGTGCTGTCGCGCAAACACGGGTCGGGCACCTATATTGCGCCGCGCATTGAACAGCCGTCATCCCTGCTCGCGGGATTTTCCGAAGATTTGCGCAGGCGCGGGCTGGTGGCCGGTTCGGTCTGGCTGGAAAAATCGACTGACACCGCATCCCCCGATGAAGTGATTGCCTTCGGGCTGGCGGTGAATGCGCGCGTCAAACGGTTCCGGCGCATTCGCACTGCAAATGGCGAACCGCTGGCGCTGGAACATGCCATTGTCCCGGAAATCTACTTGCCGGATCATGACAGCGTGAAAAATTCGCTATATGCCGCCCTTGACGCAGTGGGCAACAAGCCTGTGACCGGGCTTCAACGGGTGACCGCGTCGCTTGCATCTGACGACGAAGCGCACAACCTTGGCGTGCCCAGCGGTGCGGCAGTGTTGCGGATTGAACGGCGCGGGTATCTGGCAGATGGCACGATGATCGAATTGACGCGTTCTGCCTATCGGGGGGACCGTTATGATTTCGTCAGCGAGTTGCGCGAAATCTGACCTTGCCCCATGGACGCTGGCCCTGACGGCCTGCCTGTGACCTGCCCTTCGCAAAGTGCCCTGTTGCGTGTTGGGGGCTTGTCGGCTGCGCAGTTTTGAATTAGTTCTGTCAGACATAACCGTTGGGGTGCCTTGCTTGCAGGGCTGAGAGGCGCAAAGCCAACCCATCGAACCTGATCCGGATCATACCGGCGTAGGGAACGGTGCGCATAGGGGCAGTCACATGCCCGCATTCCGTCCCCTGACGTTGGTTGGCACAACGAAAGGAGGCGCGCTTGATACCCATAGCCCTGACAATAGCAGGTTCGGATTCCGGTGGCGGCGCCGGTATTCAGGCGGATTTGAAGACGTTTTCCGCGCTGGGTGTCTATGGCGCGTCGGTCATTACCGCGCTGACAGCACAGAACACGCGCGCGGTCACCATGGTGGACCCAGCAAGCCCCGCAATGATTGCTGCGCAAATGCAGGCCGTGTTCGACGATCTGGACGTGCGCGCCGTCAAGCTGGGCATGTTGGGGGGCGCACAGGCCATTTGCACTGTGGCCGAGGGGTTGCACGGGTGCGCCGTACCGATTGTTCTGGACCCTGTGATGGTTGCAAAATCCGGTGGCAGGTTGCTGCCAACCGATGCGCTGGTGGCCTTGCGCCGCGACATCCTGCCGCTTGCCCATGTGGTGACCCCAAACCTGCCAGAAGCTGCGGATTTGCTGGGCATTGCCCCCGCGCAGTCCGAAGCGCAGATGCTGGAACAAGCGCAGGCCCTGCGCGAGATGGGCGCAAGGGCTGTGCTGATGAAGGGCGGGCATGGGGACGGACCGGATTGCGTGGACCTGCTGGTGGACGCCAGTGGCGTGACCCGTCTGACCGCCCCGCGCCGCGCCACAAAAAACACCCATGGCACCGGCTGCACGTTGTCGGCTGCAATTGCAGCGGGACTGGCGCAGGGCATGGACCTGACAGCTGCGGTGACGCGCGCACATGGCTATTTGCAGGGCGCTATTGCGCATGCGGATGTGCTGGGCGTGGGGGCCGGACATGGGCCGGTGCATCATTTCCACGGGGTCTGGCGCAATGGCTGATGTGACCATCATCGGGGCCGGCGTTGCCGGGCTTTGGGCAGCTTGGGCGCTGAACAAGGCCGGGATGCGCGTGAGGCTGATTGACCGCAACGGCGCGCCAGGGCCGCATGGGTGTTCGTGGTGGGCAGGGGGCATGCTGGCCCCGTTTTGCGAAGGCGCGGTAGCGGAAGCGCCTGTTGTCGCGCATGGCGCGAGTGCCGCTGCCGCCTGGGCCGAGGTGACAGACGTAACCTATCGCGGGTCGCTGGTGGTGGCGCTGGAGCGCGACAAGGGCGAGTTGGCGCGCTTTGCCCGCCGCACCAGCGGGCATGAATGGGTCAGGGACGGGCTGGCTGCGCTGGAACCTGACCTGAACATCCCGCAGCAGGCGCTGTTCTTCCCCTCCGAGGCCCATCTGGACCCGCGCGCGGCCCTTGGCGATCTGGTGGCGGCATTGCGCGCGCATGGTGTGCAGATTGAAACCGGCCATGCCACGCCAGATGATGTGTCCGGCCCTGTGATTGATGCGCGCGGCATGGCCAGCACAGTGCCGGGCTTGCGCGGCGTGCGGGGCGAAATGGTGGTGTTGCGTGCGCCAGATATCGCGCTGGGCCGTCCTGTGCGGCTGCTGCACCCGCGCCACCCCCTATACATCGTGCCGCGCGCCAAGGGGGTTTATATGCTGGGCGCCACCCAGATTGAAAGCGCGGACCGGCGCGGGATTTCGGCGCGTGCAACACTGGAATTGTTGTCAGCGGCCTATGCGCTGGACCCGCGTTTTGCCGAAGCCGAAGTGCTGGAAACCGGCACCGATTTGCGCCCTGCCTTTGCCGACAACGTGCCGCGCGTGGTCCGACAGGGGCGCGTTTTGCACCTGAACGGGTTGTTCCGGCACGGCTATCTGATGGCGCCCGCGCTGGCGCAGCAGGCTGCGGATTTCCTGACCAAAGGGATCAAGGGGGATTTGTTCCATGAAGATTGAAGTGAATGGCGACGTGCACGAAATTTCAGCCGCAACTGTCCAGGATGCCTTGGCAGAACTGGGCTGGGGGGACGCGCGCGTGGCAACAGCGCTGAACGGGGAATTCCTGCCCAAAGCCGCCCGCGCAACAACAGACCTGACGGATGGGGACCGGCTGGAAGTGCTGGCCCCCATGCAAGGCGGCTAGGCAGATGTCTTGTTGCCCCCGATTTGCCCCACAACGCTGCGGGCCTGCCAGCAGAAAGGAATATTATGCGTGATTTCTATGGTGTGGTGCTGGACAGCCCCTTGATGCTGGGCACTGCGCAATACCCGTCCCCTGCCATTCTGGAAGCGGCGTTCCGCGCGTCCGGCGCATCAGTGGCCACTGTGTCCTTGCGCCGCGAAAGCGGGCAGGGGCAGGCGTTTTGGGACATTATCCGCGGGCTTGGTGTGCATGTGCTGCCCAATACCGCCGGATGCCACAGCGCACGCGAAGCCATCACCACCGCCCGCATGGCGCGGGAAGTGTTTGAAACCAACTGGATCAAGCTGGAAGTGATCGGCCATGCCGACACCTTGCAACCCGACCCGTTTGGGTTGCTGGACGCCGCCGAAACCCTTGCCGCTGAGGGGTTCGAGGTATTCCCCTATATGACCGAAGATCAGGTTCTGGCGCAGCGTCTGGTTGACGCGGGCTGCAAGGTGCTGATGCCATGGGGCGCGCCTATCGGGTCCGGTCTGGGGTTGAACAACCGCTACGGGTTGAAAACCCTGCGCGCGGCGTTTCCAGACATTCCCATGGTCATTGATGCGGGCCTTGGCCTGCCCAGCCATGCGGCCGCGGCCATGGAGTTGGGGTTTGACGCGGTCTTGCTGAATACTGCCGTGGCGCAAGCGGGTGATCCGGTGGCGATGGCGCGCGCGTTCGGCATGGCGGCCAGCGCGGGTGCATTGGCCTGCACTGCCGACCCGATGGAACCGCGCGACATGGCCGCCCCTTCAACCCCGCTGATAGGAAAGGCATGGCTATGACCCTACCGCGTTTTTATCCGGTGTTCGAGTCTGTGGACTGGCTGGCGCGCGCCCTGCCGCTTGGGGTGAAACTGGTGCAACTGCGCATCAAGGACCGCGACCCCGATGCGCTGCGTCTGGACATTCGCGCAGGGTTGGCGCTGGCGCGCCAGCACGGTGCCGCGTTGGTTGTGAATGACTACTGGCAACTGGCGATCGAGGAAGGCGCGGACTGGCTGCATCTGGGGCAGGAAGACCTGGACAATGCCGACATTGCCGCCATTAGGCGCGCGGGGCTGCGCATTGGCATTTCCACCCATGACCATGCCGAACTTGACCGCGCGCTGGCGCTTTCGCCTGACTATATTGCCCTCGGGCCGGTTTATCCGACCATTCTGAAGCAGATGAAATGGCACCAGCAGGGGTTGGAGCGTGTTACCGAATGGAAACGGCTGATGGGCGACATCCCGCTGTGCGCCATTGGCGGCATGTCCGTCGAACGCGCGGCAGGGGCATTCGCGGCGGGGGCCGATACCATCGCGGCTGTCACCGACATTACCCTGAACCCCGACCCCGAAGCGCGCCTGCGCGACTGGCTGGCGGTCTGCGCATGACCCGCTATACCCGCCAGATGGTGCTGCCGGAAATTGGCGCTGACGGACAGGCGCGGCTGGCGCGGTCGCATGTGCTGGTCGTGGGGGCAGGGGGGCTGGGTGTGCCTGCGCTGCAATACCTTGCGGGGGCAGGCGTGGGGCATATCACGTTGGTGGATGGTGACAGCGTCGAGATTGGCAACCTGCACCGCCAGCCCATCTACCGCATGGACCAGTTGGGCCAACCCAAAGCGCGCGCCGCCGCCGCTGCCATATCGGCGCTGAACCCCGATGTGGTGATTACCCCGCATGTCGCGTGGCTGGACCCTGCGACTGCGCCCGAGTGGGTGGCAGGTGCCGATCTGGTGCTGGATTGCGCAGACACATTTGCCGCCAGCCTGACATTGTCAGACATATGCCGCGACACGGGCAAACCGCTGATCACGGCAAGCGTGCTGGCGCTGTCGGGCTATGTGGCGGGGTGCTGTGGTGGCGCACCCAGTCTGCGCGCCATTTTCCCCGATCTGCCGCAGCGTGGGGCAACCTGCGCCACAGCGGGGGTCATGGGGCCGGTTGTGGGCGCGATTGGCGCATTACAGGCGCAAATGGCGCTGTCGGTGCTGCTGGGCCTGACGCCCGCCCCGTTGGGCCAGCTTGTCAGCCTTGATGTGGCGCGCTGGCGCATGGGGGGCTTCCGGTTTGACCGCGCGCCCGAACCCGATGCGCCGCTGCCCTTCATTGCGCGCAGCCAGACCCGTGCGAATGACCTGCTGGTTGACCTGCGCGCGGAAGCGCCCCCCTTCAGCCCCGCTGCGCGCCATATCCTGCCCGAGAATATTACCGCCCTGACCCCGCCTGCGGGTTGCCGTGTGGTGCTGGCCTGCGCCACGGGGTTGCGTGCGCATAACGCAGGGCAGGCGCTGCAGGCCCGCTGGCCGGGGCAAATCGCGCTTCTGGCCCTGACCGACTGACATCATGAAAGGATACATCATGAAATACCCGTTTGCCGCGCTGGCACTTATGGCCACCACCGCCCTGCCTGCCGCCGCGCAGGACCGCCTGAGCGTGATGCTGGACTGGTTTGTGAACCCCGACCATGCGCCCATTATCCTTGCGCAGGAACTGGGCTATTTTACGGACGCGAACCTGCAGGTGGAAACCGTCACCCCGTCCGACCCCAACGACCCGCCGCGCATGGTGGCGGCGGGTCGTGTGGACATGGCCGTGTCCTACCAGCCGCAATTGCACCTTAGCCGGCATAACGATTTGCCCTTGCGCCGCGTGGGCACGCTGATTTCCACACCGCTGACCTGCCTTGTGGTTCTTGCGGACGGGCCGGTGCAGGACATGGCAGACCTGAAGGGCGGCAAGGTGGGGTTCGCGGTGGCGGGCGTGCAGGAAGTGATGCTGGACGCAATGCTGGCCCATAACGGCATGGAACCCGGCGATGTGGAGCAGATCAACATCGGCTGGTCCATTTCGCCCGCGCTGATGTCGGGGCAGGTAGATGGCGTCATTGGCGCGTTTCGCAACTTCGAATTGAACCAGCTTCAGATCGAAGGCACCGAGGGGCGCTGCTTCTACCCCGAAGCCGAAGGCGTGCCCGCCTATGACGAATTGATCTATGTCGCCAATCCCGACCGCATGGATGCGCAGGTCATCGCGCGCTTTCTGGACGCCACCGAACGCGCAACGGGGTTCATTCTGAACAACCCCGATCAGGCATGGGAAATATTCTCGGCCACGGCAGCTGAATTGCAGACTGAACTGAACACCCGCGCATGGGGCGACACATGGCCGCGTTTTGCCACCCGCCCCGCTGCCCTTGACGCAGGCCGCTATGCCCGGTTTGAAGCGTTCCTTGCGCAGCGCGGCGCAACAGCGGGCGGGTTGTCTGTCAGTGATATGGCAATTGATGTGACGGCCGGGGGCGCGCAATGACCGCGCCTGACTATGGCCGTGCCTTTGGCCTGTGGCGCGATCATGCGCCGCACTGGCGGGCCTATACCCGTCACGGCTTTGTCGAAGGGTTGCGTCAGGGCACGTTGCCGCATGCGAATTTCATGCACTATCTGCGACAGGATTATGTGTTCCTGACCCATTTTGCCCGTGCCTGGGCCTTGGCGGCCGTCAAGGCCGACAGGGTGTCTGAAATGCGCGCGGCGTCTGCGACGGTTCATGCGCTGGTGCATCATGAAATGCCCTTGCATCTGGATATTTGCGCGCGCGAAGGGATCGACGCTGCCGCATTGGAAGCCACGATCGAAGCGCCCGAAAATCTGGCCTATACCCGTTATGTGCTGGAAGCAGGGTATTCCGGTGATTTTCTGGACCTGATGGCCGCCTTGGCACCCTGTGTGCTGGGTTATGGCGAAATCGGTGCGCGTCTGGCGGGCAGTGGCGGGCCATATGCGGACTGGATCGAAACCTATGGCGGGGCGGATTATCAGGGGGTGTGCCGTGATGTCGGCGCGCTGATTGATGATGCGCTTGCCCACCGCCTTGGGGCGCAGTGGCACAAGCTGCCGCGTTTTGTCCGCCTGTCGCAGCGCTTTGCAACGGCCACACGGCTGGAAGTGGGGTTTTGGGACATGGGGCTTGCGGGGCCATGAGTGCTGCGCCGGGCGTGCATCTGCAGGGCGATCTGTGGTTGGGCGATGCGCCACTGATGCGCAACCTTGACCTTGATCTGCCGGCGGGCGGCTGGTCGTGCCTGCTGGGGCCGTCCGGGGTTGGCAAATCCACATTGGGGCGGCTGGTCGCGGGGTTGCCCGGGCCGTTTGGCCTGCACGGCGCGTGTGTGGCCAGTGACGGGGCGCCATTACAGGGGCGTGTTGCCATGATGGCGCAGGACGGGCAGCTTCTGCCTTGGGCCAGTGTGCTGCACAATGTCACCATTGGGGCGCGGTTGCGCGGGCAGGTGCCTGACGGCGCGCGCGCGCGCGCGCTGCTGGCGGAACTGGGGCTGGACGCACTGGCACATCGCCGCCCTGCCACTTTGTCGGGCGGTCAGCGCCAGCGCGTGGCACTGGCCCGCACATTGATCGAGGATTGCCCCGTCGTGGTGCTGGATGAACCGTTTTCCGCGCTGGACGCCGCGACACGGCTGGCCATGCAGGACCTGGCCGCGCGCATGTTGACGGGGCGCACAGTCGTGCTGATTACCCATGACCCGCTGGAAGCCGTGCGTCTGGCGGACCGGGCGTGGTTGCTGTCCCCTGACGGGGCGGACGCGCTGGATTTGCCGGACACACACGCCCCCCGCAGTTACAGCGCCCCCGCAACGCTGGCGATGCAGGCGCAGCTTCTGGCGCGGTTGCACGGGATGCACCCGGCATGAGCGGGCGCGTGGGCGCATTGTTGCGCGGGGTGCTGGCATTGGGGTTCGGTCTGGGGCTGTGGCACATTGTGGTCTGGGCCAGCGGGGTGCCGCCCTTCATTTTGCCCGGCCCCATGCGCGTGGCCGAAAGCTTGTGGGCCAACGCGCCGATGCTGGCGCAGAATGCGCGGTTTACACTTTTCAATCTGGTGACAGGGCTGGCTGCAGGCATCACGCTGGGGGTGGCAACTGCGCTTAATCTTGCGCTGTCGCCCAGTGCGCGCCTGCTGGTGCGCCCGATGCTGATATTTGCGCAGGCGGTGCCGGTTTTCGCATTGGCGCCGGTGATCACCTTGTGGCTGGGCTATGGTGCTCCCTCCAAGATTGTAATCGTTATGCTGGTGATCTATTTTCCCGTTGCATCGGCGTTTTTCGATGGCTTGATGCGGTTGCCCGCCCCCTTGGCGGATATGGCGCAGCTAATGCGGGCCACACCCATTCGCCGCCTGATCTGGGTGCAGGTGCCCCATGCCTTGCCTTCGCTGGCGTCCGGTTTGCGCCTTGCGGTGGTGTATGCGCCGTTTGCCGTGATTATCGGCGAATGGGTCGGGTCGTCGCGGGGGCTGGGGTATCTGATGCTGATGGCGAACGGGCGCGGCCAGACAGACCTGATGTTTGCAGCCCTTCTGGTTTTGGCCGCGCTTAGTCTGACGCTGTTTTTCGTGTTTGAGGCCGTGACGCAAAGACTGGCCCGCCCGTAGGGGAAATATGTGGCTGCAGCAGGGTGGGCCAGTCTTGGGCAGATGATGGTTTTTGGCCTGAACGGGGCGGTCGGGCGCTGCGCGGCGGCGCGTCAGCGCGCCTTGATTCCGCGCGGGGTCCCGCGCACTCGGCAGGCCGCGGGACGGCCCGCTGATAGTGCGGCGGCCTGCGGGCTTTGCTCCGCACTGGAGCATTCCTTCAACGTCCCCTTCAGGCCATGAATTCAGCTGCCTTGCGGTTTCTGCCGGTCTTTGGAGAATGTCGCGTTCCTACACATTTATGCGACATTCTCCAGCTTACTAAAGTCGCATGTTCGGGAAGCGCAAGTCCGGTTCCCGCTGTTGCGCAACATGCCCTAGCGGCCGCGCGCCCAGCCGGCACTGTTGCGCCAGCGGGTCAGCCGAACAAGACCTGAAACGGTCGCATACACGCCAAACCCCACAGGGTCCGCTTTCAGCAAGGGCATGATATCGGGGCGTGCCTTGTCTTCATTCTGCAGCAGGTCGGGGAATAGTGCGGCAAGCTGGGCGTTGCCCTGATCCTGCCTGCGGCGCACACGGACCAGCCGCGCCAGCCCTTCGGCCATGGGCCAGTCATAGGGTGCGCGCACCTGCGTTCTTTCCTGCGGTGCGAATTGCAGCCTGACGAAGGTATCATCTGATATGATGTCGGGGAACTGCCCCCAGCGCGCACGTCCCGCCGCGTTGACAGCAAACAGCCCGAACCCTGCCGCATGGGACCTGGCAAATGGCAGGCCCTGCCAGAAGCGGGCATATTGTGCCGTCACCCAACTGGCAGGGGCTGGAATGCGCGCTGTGCCGGTGGCATAGCGCGCTGCCTCTGACGATAATGCCAGGGTCAGGTCTGCCAGCAAGTCAGGGCTGACAATCACATCGGCGTCCAGATAGATGCGAACGCGTCCTGTCGCGTGCTGGTCCCCCGTGTTCAACGCGTTGATCTTGCTGCCGGTGGGCAGGTCCAGAACACGCAACTGCCAGCCGCGCGGTTCGGCCAGTGTGGTGAACCGCGATGCCACAGCGACCGTGTCATCGGTGCAACCATTGGCGACAACCAGCACTTCCAGCGTGTGCCGCGGCAGCGGGCTGGATGTCAGAACAGCCCGAAGGCAGGCCCCGATATACTGGCCTTCGTTGCTGGCAGGAATGATGACTGACACAACCGGCGTCAAGGCTGTGCATCCCCGTCGTTGTCGCGCATGTCCAACCCCGTTTCGGGCAGGGACCGCACAACTGACCAGACGATGTCTTGCATCAACGCGGCCAGTTCAGCGGAAGGCGCTTGCGCAGCCGTGCCATCCGCGCGGCGCAACTCATGGGGTAGGCCGCGCGGATCAGCGTGATACAAGACCGAAAAATGGGTCAGCGCAGCCAGATATTTCCCCAGATCGTTCAAATGAATTGTGTCCAGATCACCGGCAGGGGTGCGCGCGAACAGGTCGGTATGGTCGGCCATGCCCGCCAGCCCGCCTGTGCCCATGACGGCGCGCGTCAATGCGGCAATGACCCGCCCCACCGGAATGACATGAATGCGGCCGGTTTCAGGATACGCCATGGCTTGCGCCAGAATGGTGCCTTCCCACAGGGTTTCAGGGTCAGTGTCCAGCCGGTGCAACCACGCATCACGCGGTGTCAGGTGGGGCCATGTTTCATACATGTAAAGTCGAATATCAGGGGAGTTCTGGCGTGCCCTTGCAGCCCAAAGGGCGGCATGCCGCGCAGAGGCGTGCCATTTGATGGCATCGTTCAGTTCCACCATTTCGGTCATGATGAAACTGTCATAGCTGCCTGACTCCAGTGCCTCGAACGGGTCGCGCCAGGTGTCGGTGGCGTTCATGTCTTCAAATCCGTTGATCGGATGCGCAGAATCCCAATGGTCGCGCAGGCTGCTGCCCCAGCCAAGCTGGCTGTTGTAGCGATGGCCCGGAAAACCCGCAGCCGCGGCCAGCTGCGCAATGAAGGCCGGGATGTCATGGCCCACCAGGCTATGGCCAAGGTGGTAAACTGTCAGGCTGGCATGCGGTTGGGGCAAAGCGGTTTTATAAAGCGCTGCGCGGTCCTGCGCCGAAAGCGGGCGCGGTTCGCCCAAGGCGCGCCACACTGCGATTCCCAGCGCCGCAATGAACGCGAGAACCAGAAGGGCCCTGTGCCTGTGAATCGGGATCATGGCGGTGGTATGCTTTCCAAGTGAACCATTGACGTGGGTGGAATGATGTCCGCTTGGGCAGGGCTTGGCAAGTCATCTGCCAAGGGGGGGGGGTGTCAGCGACGCGGGGTGCGGGATTTTGCCGCTTGCACTGCATGGCGGGGCAAGATCAGGGCGCATTTGACATATCGCCATGCCAGCCGCCGCGGGTTTCCAAGCATGCGCCACAGCCATTCCAGCGCGACCATGCGCAGAATGCGGGGCGCGCGCATTTGCGCCCTTGCCAGAAAGTCCAGACCGGCCCCGATGGAGATGAAGCCCATATCCGGCACAGTCGTGCGGCCATAGATGGCAAAGCGTTCCTGTTTGGGCGCCCCCAAGGCCAGCAGGCACAATTGTGCCCCTGCGGCTTGGGCCTGTTTCAACACATCTTTGGCTTGCGGACTGTCCGGATCAAACCCCATGGGCGGGGCAATCCTGGCGACGATTTTAAGTTCGGGTAGACGCGCCTGCAACCGGATTGCAGCTTTGTCCAGCACATCCTGTGTCGACCCGATGAAAGCGATGGGCACCCCCAGTTCCGCCGCAATTGCGCAGACAGGTTCAATCAGGTCTGACCCGGGCATATGGGCGACAGGGCGTCCGGCAAGGCGTGACAGCCACACAATGGGGTTGCCATCCGCCAATACGATGTCATGCGCGCTGTAGGCCGTGCGGAATTCCGGGTCTTCATACAGCTTCACCAGATGGTCAAGATTCAACGTCGCAACTGCAAATCCTAACCGCTTGGCCAGCATGTCACGAAACAGGTCGAACAGTTCGGCACGCGATGCAGAAGTCACACTTACCTTGTGGCCTGCAACGTCAAAAGTCATGTCCTGTATGTCACGCGCCTGCCCATGCAGTGGCGACGTGGTCCAGTCGGCGGCGCAATTTGGGCGTTGTCCCGACTTACTCGAACTCAGGTCACTCATTTTGAACGTATCCATACCAACGCTGATTTTACCCATTACATTTCCGCCTGCTGATACGCACTTCCAACACCATCCAGACTCATACCTAAAATGTGTCCAGAATTGGGTTAAACCAACTCAATTGTTTGGTATTTTTATGGAATTGGTCGACATGTCGCAGGAATTCATGCCGGCACAGGGCTGTATAGGCCATATCAAGGGGGACGTGCGCACCCGATAGCCCCCTGTATTTCGGGGCGTGGGGGCACACGCAAAATGTCGGGTGTCACGTCGCGGTCTTGTGATTGCGCATTGCCGCTGTCATGTGGCGTGGTGCGCATCGGGCCGAAGCGCTGCCGCCCTGCCGCGTTCCGGCCCTGCGCGCGGTATTTGCCTGCACGCAGGGCCTGTTGGTGTCAGTGTTGCAAGGCACGCACGCCGATTTCACCTTCTTCGCGGGCCTTTATGGCCAGAACGGCGGCGTGGCTTCCGGCCGCTGTGGTGAAATACGGGATTTTGTTATACAGCGCGACAGACCGAATTTCGCGGCTGTCCTCGACTGCTTGCGCGCCTTCGGTGGTGTTCAGCAGCATGACAATCTCGCCGCTTTTGAGAAGGTCAACAATATTGGGCCGGCCTTCATATACCTTGTTCACGATGTCACAGGCCACGCCCTGTTGCTGCAGCCAGTCGGCTGTTCCACGCGTGGCAACGATCTGGATGCCCAGTTCAATCAGCGACTGGGCAGTTTCCAGCATCATCGGGCCTTTGTCATAATCCTTGATGGACACAAAAACCTTGCCGCTTTCGGGCAATGTGACACCTGCGCCAAGCTGCGCCTTGTAGAAGGCGCGCGCGAAGTTGCGCGCCCAGCCCATCACCTCGCCGGTGGAGCGCATTTCGGGGCCAAGCAGCGTGTCGACGCCGGGAAAACGTGCAAAGGGCAGCACGGCTTCCTTGACCGAGAACCACGGGGTTTGCGGGTCAGCCAGTGTCAGGGGGTCGCCCATGGGCAGCGGTTCCGTGGGTTTGACATCGCCATCCAACGGCGCGCGCAGCGGGAAGTTTGACAGCGGTTCCCCGGCCATCAGGCGCGCAGCAATCGATGCAATCGCGCTGTCGGTGGATTTGGCGACGAAAGGCACAGTGCGGCTGGCGCGCGGGTTCACTTCCAGCACATAGATCACATCATCCTTGATGGCGAATTGCACATTCATCAGACCAACGACATTCAGGCCGCGCGCCAGGGCTTCGGTCTGTTTGTGCAATTCGGTGATGATGTCCTGGGACAAGGAATAGGGCGGCAAGGAACAGGCACTGTCACCCGAATGCACGCCAGCTTCTTCGATATGCTGCATGATGCCCGCGACATGCACGGCCTGACCGTCGCACAGCGCGTCCACGTCAACTTCGACCGCGCCAATAAGGTAGCTGTCCAGAAGCACGGGGTTCTTGCCCGACACCTGCACCGCATCGCGGATATAGCGTTCCAGATGCGCATCATCGCGCACGATTTCCATCGCGCGCCCGCCCAGCACATAGGACGGGCGGATCACCAGCGGGTAGCCCACTTTTTGCGCGATCGCGAAGGCCTGATCGCGACTGGATGCAATACCGTTGACCGGCTGTTTCAGCCCCAGTTTGTTCAACAGCGCCTGAAAACGCTCGCGATCCTCTGCCAGGTCAATGGCGTCGGGGCTGGTGCCAAGGATGGGAATGCCTTCTTCTTGCAGGGCATTGGCCAGTTTCAGCGGGGTTTGCCCGCCGAACTGGACGATCACACCGTGCAACGTGCCGTTTTCCTGTTCCACCCGCAGGATTTCCAGCACATGTTCCAGTGTCAGCGGTTCAAAATACAGCCGGTCCGATGTGTCATAATCGGTTGAAACCGTTTCGGGGTTGCAGTTGATCATAATGGTTTCATAGCCAACATCGGTCAGCGCGAAACAGGCGTGACAACAGCAATAGTCAAATTCGATCCCTTGGCCAATCCGGTTGGGACCACCGCCCAGAATGACCACCTTCTTGCGATCAGACGGGCGCGCTTCGCATTCCACATCGCCCATGACGGGGGTTTCATAGGTCGAATACATGTAGGGGGTCTGCGCCTCGAATTCGGCGGCGCAAGTGTCGATGCGCTTGAAGACTGCCTTTACCCCAAGGTTGCGGCGCGCGCGGCGCACCTGATCTTCGTCGCGGCCAGTCAGCGTGGCAAGGCGGGCATCCGTGAAGCCCAGCATTTTCAGTTCGCGCAGGCCATCGGCGGTAACCGGCAGGCCCTTGCTGCGGATCTGCGCTTCGGTATCGATGATTTCGCGGATACGGGCCAAAAACCACGGGTCAAACGATGTGGCGACCTGAATTTCATCATCTGACAACCCTTCGCGCATGGCCTGGGCAATCAGGCGGATGCGGTCGGGGGTCTGCGCAGAAATGGCCTTGATGACTGCGGCCTTGTCGGGCGCGCCGGGAATGGCGATTTCGTCAAATCCGGTCAGGCCGGTTTCCATGCTGGCCAGCGCTTTTTGCATGGATTCGTGGAAGGTGCGGCCAATCGCCATCGCTTCGCCCACCGACTTCATGGCAGTGGTCAGTTCGGGCTTTGATCCGGGGAATTTCTCGAAAGCGAAGCGCGGTATTTTGGTGACGACATAATCAATCGTTGGCTCGAAACTGGCCGGTGTGACCTTGGTGATGTCATTGTCCAATTCGTCCAGCGTGTAGCCCACCGCCAGTTTGGCGGCGATTTTCGCAATTGGAAAACCAGTGGCCTTGGACGCCAGCGCCGAAGACCGCGATACGCGCGGGTTCATTTCGATCACCACCATGCGCCCGTCAGCGGGGTTGATCGCCCATTGCACGTTGGACCCGCCGGTTTCCACCCCGATTTCGCGCAGCACGGCGATAGAGCCGTTGCGCATGATCTGGTATTCCTTGTCGGTCAGTGTCAGCGCAGGGGCCACAGTGATGGAATCACCCGTGTGCACGCCCATCGGGTCCACGTTTTCGATGGAACACACAATGATGGCATTGTCCGCCTTGTCGCGGACAACTTCCATTTCAAATTCCTTCCAGCCCAGCAGGGATTCATCGACCAGAATTTGCGCCATGGGCGACGCGTCAAGGCCCGACCGGCAGATGCGTTCATAATCATCGCGGTTATAGGCAACACCGCCCCCCGTGCCCCCAAGCGTAAACGCAGGGCGGATGATCGCGGGCAGGCCGACATATTCGATGGCGGCCATCGCTTCGGCCACGCCTGCATTGATGTCGTATTTGCCGTTCGGCAGTTTGGGGGCGGCAACAATGGTCGCGCGCGGGTTTTCAATGCCCAGCCGGTCCATGGCTTCACGAAACAGCTTGCGGTCTTCGGCCATTTCGATGGCTTCGCGTTTCGCGCCGATCATTTCAACGCCGAATTTGTCCAGAATGCCCATATCCGCCAGTGCCAGAGAGGTGTTCAGCCCAGTCTGGCCGCCCATGGTGGGCAGTAGCGCGTCGGGGCGTTCCTTTTCGATGATCTTGGCAACAATTTCGGGCGTGATGGGTTCAATATAGGTCGCATCGGCAAGGCCGGGGTCTGTCATGATGGTGGCCGGGTTGGAGTTGACCAGAATCACCCGATACCCTTCTTCACGCAGGGCCTTGCACGCTTGTGCGCCGGAATAGTCGAATTCGCAGGCCTGTCCGATCACGATAGGCCCCGCACCGATGATCATGATGGATTGGATATCGGTTCTTTTTGGCATGTGGGACCCCTGAATGGCGTGCGCAGCAAGTAACACAGCGCAGTATTGCACTGTGTAAATTGCGGGCGTTATATCCAAGGCAAGCGGCGGCGCAACCCCTGTTTATGCACCTCTGCCCATGTTCTTGTCGCTTGTGTGTCCAGTTTCATTTAATTCAAAAAGCAAGTGTGCTACGCAGGGAACGCGAATAACTTTACGGCATTGTATTGGTATATTTATGAAAGAATTTGTTAACGTAGAACAGGCACTCTGGCCTGGGCTCGGCGCGAAACAGGACCAAATGGCTGAAGAGATCGAACTCTATGGGAATGAAGCACGGTTGACCGATATTCAGGGACTGGTGGTTGAACTGATCAACCGCCTGCTGGGCACCAATATCGATGAAATCGACCAGGCAATTGATGATGCGCTGGCCAAGATCGGGGCTTTCACGGGCCGCGACCGTGCCTATGTGTTCGTG
The DNA here is from genome assembly GCA_017510335.1 of Paracoccaceae bacterium. Lineage (GTDB taxonomy): Bacteria > Pseudomonadota > Alphaproteobacteria > Rhodobacterales > Rhodobacteraceae > Roseinatronobacter. The sequence goes on along the minus strand of JAFWNM010000014.1, from coordinate 52,515 downwards.
CGCCATGGGGACACTGCCGATAACACGCATGAATGGTGCGCCCCGGGCGTTGACCCGATGAAAGACGCCCTTCAGGGCATATCCATGGACGAATTCCAGACTGTTCGGGACTTGCTGGACCGGGGCGAGGCGGCGAATATTCCTGATGTGCGTGCTTATCCGGAAACCTCTGATGCGCGCTTGTTTCTGGAAGCGCAGGGTATCCGGTCCATGCTGTTGGTGCCCATGGTGCCGGATGGGGAATTGTTCGGTGTCGTGGGCTTTGACAGCGTGTCGCATGTCGGGTTCTTTTCCCCGAGCGAGATTTACCTGCTGCGCTCCTTTGCTGATGTGGTGACATCAGTGTTGTTGCGCCGTGATTCGGCCCTTGCGGTGCGCGCCGCCCAGGAAGAACTGGCGCGCGAGCGTGCCTTTCTTCAGGGGATTGTCAGCACCAGCGCGGCAGGTTTTGTTGTTCTGTCCAGCGAAGGGCGCATCATCTACGCCAACAACGCTGCGGAAACGGTTCTTGGCGCGTCGCGCGATTTCATGCTGGGCGAGATGTATAACAGCGCGAAATGGGACATGACAGACCTGAACGGCGCGCCCATCCGCGAAGAAGACGAACCCTTCGTGATTGTGCAAAAAACGGGGCGCATGGTCCAGAACCACCGCGTCGCGCTGAATTGCGAAGATGGTTTGCGCTATGCGTCCTTCAACGCGGCCCCCATCGCAACCGCAGAAGGACAGGCCGCGCGTGTCGTCTATGCGGTCACTGACGTGACGGCCCTTGTCACCGCAGAACAGGCGCGCGAGGCTGCGCTGGATGAGGCGCGCCGCGCAAACGTGGCAAAGTCGAACTTCCTTGCGAAAATGAGCCATGAAATCCGCACGCCCCTGAACGGAATTCTGGGAATCGCAGATATCTTGTCAGATACCATCAAGGACAAGACCAGCCTGCAAATGATCAATGTCCTGCGCAATTCCGGCACATTGCTGATGGGAATCATCAATGATCTTCTGGATATGAGCAAGATCGAAGCGGATGCGCTGGAACTGGAATCCGTGCCCTTCCTGTTGTCCGATCTGGCCCGCCGCACCGAGGAAGTGCATACCCTGCGCGCTGCAGAAAAAGGCCTGTCCTTCAGTGTCAGGATCGATGACCCCACCAATGCGCGCCGCCTTGGCGACCCGCAGCGCCTGACGCAGATTTTGCACAACCTGATCAGCAATGCCGTGAAGTTTACCCAGCAAGGGTATGTCAATGTATGGCTGGCCGCGCTGGATGACGGGAAAATACGCATCCGCGTCGAGGACAGCGGCATAGGCATGACACCATCCCAGTTGCAGCGGGTCTTCGCCCCGTTTTCGCAGGCGGACAGTTCGATTTCGCGCCGGTTCGGGGGCACGGGCCTGGGAATGTCCATTGTCAAACGCCTTGTCGAAATGATGGAAGGGACAATCGACCTTGAAAGCGTTGAGGGGCAGGGCACCACGATCACGGTAGAACTGCCGCTGCGGGTTTCCACAACGGATGATCAGGTTCCGCAATATGAGCCTGCCTTTGACGAAGGGGGGGCGGAACCGGTTTCCTTGCCGCGATTGTCAATTCTGGTTGCCGATGACAATCGCACCAACCAGATGATCCTTGGAATAATGCTGGGGCAGGTCGGCGCACAGGCCACCATGGCGGATGACGGGCTTTCCGCACTGGAAATATTCAAGAAAGGCAAGTTTGATGTTCTGGTTCTTGACATCTCCATGCCTGGTATGGACGGGGTTACCCTGCTGAACGCGATCCGCACCGAAGAACGGTTGAAGGGGCTGGCGCGCACCCCCGCGCTTGCGTTCACGGCGAACGCAATGTCGCATCAGGTTGCGGCGTATCGCGCGGCTGGTTTTGATGATTGCCTGACCAAACCGCTGAAGCGTGAAGATCTTGTGCGCGCCCTGTCGCGGGTTGTTGGCACGACCTGACGCGCTGCCAGAGTGTGTTTGGGCGGGTTGCAGGTTGCCACGGGTGCCGCAATGGCGGGTCATGCCCCTGCAAGGTCGGTCTGGATGGTTCGAAACGGCCTATCGCATGGCGGGCATGGTCACAGTTGGCGCGCGGCACGCGCGTTGCAGCGTGCGCGGGTCGCATTGGCCGGGCTTCAGATCATGGTCAAGGCAAACGCGCAATTCCTGCACATTGCCTGAATGGCAGGTCATGAAGGCCATGTCATCTTGCACTGACGGGTTGGCCTGTTGCAGCGCAGCGATCAGGGCGGCAGGGGGCAACTGCTGGTCCTGCCGCGTGCTGGCCGCAGGTGGCATATGCAACGCAGTGAACGCCCGGCGTGTGGCGTCGAAATACGCATCTGCGCGCAGGCCGCTGCAGGTGCCATGCTTGCGCCATTGATGCCATGCCAGCCCAGATGACCCCATGATGTCGACCATGCGCGCGGTTTGCGCGCGGCTGGGCGCCGGATGGGGGGTGTCGCAGAATTCCGGCCATGTGCCGTCACGGTTCTGGGGCCACAACCCGTGAACCAGCCACCCCGCGCCCGCGCCTTGGGCGCAGCGGTCATCATCGCGGGCGTCGCCTTCATGTGCGCACCAGCTTGGTGTCCAGCTTATTGCCAGAATGTAATAGCCGCCGGTGTCCTCGTGTGCGGGCACGCGATTGAATGTGGCGTAGATGGCCAGCACCAGCCCCAAGAAAACAACCCCAAAAACTGCCCGCATTTTCACTTTCCCTTACAGCCAAGTAACGCTATAACCCGCCTATTCCCCGAAATCGAGGACAAGCAGGTTCGCCCTGCAGCCGATTCTCCGGCGGGAAGGATTTATGTGCGCATGACTGATGCGCCAAATGACAGGAGTGCATGTCATGTCGAAACCGCTGATGCCCAAGGCAACCGCTGTCTGGCTTGTGGACAATACGACCCTGAGCTTCAGGCAGATAGCAGATTTCTGCGGTCTGCATGAACTGGAAGTGCAGGGAATTGCCGATGGTGACGTGGCCGGTGGCGTGAAAGGGTTTGACCCTATTGCGAACAACCAGCTTGACCAGATCGAGATTGACCGTGGCGAAAATGACCCGCGCTACAAGCTGAAGCTGAAATACAACCCCGCTGCCGAAGGCGAGGAAAAGCGCCGCGGGCCGCGATATACCCCGCTGTCCAAACGGCAGGACCGTCCGGCGTCCATTCTGTGGTTGGTGAAGTTCCATCCCGAACTGGCCGACGCCCAGATCCGCCGCCTTGTGGGGACGACCAACAGCACCATTCAGGCCATCCGCGAACGCACGCATTGGAACATCAACAACCTGCAACCGATTGACCCGGTCGCGCTTGGTCTGTGCCGTCAGACGGAACTGGACAAGGAAGTTCAGAAATCCGCCGCCAAACGCGCAGCCGAAGGGGGCATCATGTCCGATGATGAGCGGCGCAAACTGGTGTCCACCGAACAGTCGCTTGATATGGACCCCGAACCCAAAATGCCTGCAGGCATTGCCGGTCTGGAAAATTTCACCATCAGCGATCTGAAATCGGATGATGATGACGAAACCGCGCGTCCCGCCGATTACAGTAATGCCGACAGTTTCTTCAACCTGCCTGATGACGCGGATGAAGATGAAGATGACGACAGCACCGACCCGCGTGACCGCTAGAGCATGCCGTGTTCATGCGCTAAGATGTTGTTTTCGCATGTTCGAGAAGCTCAAAACCGGTTCCCACTTTTGAGCAACATGCTTTAAAAGCTGAAGGCGCGACTTTGCCCGCGTGGGACATAAAATTGGGGAAAACTCATGAAATTCACGTTGTCTTGGCTGGCCGACCATCTGGAAACTGACGCCACGCTGGACCAGATCACGGATGCGCTGACCGATCTGGGGCTGGAAGTCGAAGAGGTGTCAGACCCCGCCGCCAGCCTTGGTGCCTTTCGCATCGCGCGCGTGATCGAAGCCGTCCAGCACCCCGATGCGGACCGGCTGCGTCTGTGCCGTGTGGAAACATGGCCGGACGGGCCTGATGGCCCATCGCAAGAAGTGCAGGTTGTTTGCGGTGCGCCCAATGCCCGCACCGGCATGCGCGGTGTGTTCGCGCCCGTTGGCACCCATGTTCCCGGCACGGGCGTGGACCTGAAACCCGGTGTCATTCGCGGGCAGGCCAGCAATGGCATGCTGTGTTCGGAACGCGAATTGATGCTGTCTGACGCGCATGACGGCATTATCGACCTGCCCGATGATGCGCCCCTTGGGCAGCGGTTTATTGATTATGCGGGCCTGAATGACCCGGTGATCGACATTGCAATCACCCCCAACCGCCCAGATGCGCTGGGCGTGCGCGGCATTGCGCGCGATCTGGCCGCGCGCGGTCTGGGCCGGTTGAAGCCGCTTGTGGTGGAACCCGTGGCAGGGCAGTTTCCCAGCCCCGTCAGCGTGGCCATCGCACCAGAGCTGAAGGAAAAGGGCTGCCCGCTTTTTGCAGGGCGCGTCATTCGCGGGGTCCGCAATGGCCCGTCGCCTGCGTGGTTGCAAAAACGCCTGCGCGCGATTGGCCTGCGCCCCATTTCCGCGCTTGTGGATATTACCAATTTCTTCACCTTCGACCTGAACCGCCCATTGCATGTGTTTGATGCCGACAAGGTGCAGGGCGGACTGCGCATTCACCCCGCCAACGGGGATGAGGAAATTCTGGCGCTGGATGAAAAAACCTACAGGCCCGCCGCAGGCCATATGCTGATATCGGATGATAATGGCGTTGAAAGCATTGCTGGCATCATGGGGGGCGAACATTCCGGCTGCACCGACGACACAGTGAATGTGTTTGTGGAATCGGCCTATTGGACGCCCATCACCATTGCGGCAACTGGTCGGGCGCTGAAGATCAATTCGGATGCGCGCTACAGGTTTGAACGCGGGGTTGACCCCGCCTTCACGCTGGACGGGCTGGAACTCGCCACGAAAATGGTGCTGGACCTGTGCGGTGGCACCCCGTCCGATGTTGCCCTTGACGGGGCTGTGCCCGACACGACACGCGCTTACCGTTTTGATGCGGCGCGCGTGGGGTCACTGGTTGGCATGGACATTCCCGAAGATGTCCAGCGCGCAACCCTGACGGCGCTGGGGTTCCGGCTGGAGGGGGATCAGGCTTTCGTTCCAAGCTGGCGCCCTGATATTCAGGGCGAGGCCGATCTGGTCGAGGAAATTGCCCGCATTGCATCCCTGACCAAGCTGCAGGGCAAGCCCTTGCCGCGCATGCAATCCGGTGTGCCGCGCCCCATTCTGACGCCCTTGCAAACGCGCGAACGCGCCGCGCGGCGCATGCTGGCGGGGTTGGGCTATAATGAATGCGTGACCTATAGTTTCATTGACGGGGCAGCGGCTGCCCTGTTTGGCGGTGGCGCGGATGATGTGCGGCTGGAAAACCCGATTTCGTCTGAAATGACCCATATGCGCCCTGACCTGCTGCCGGGGCTGTTGCAGGCCGCCAGCCGCAATCAGGCGTGCGGGGCGCAGGATCTGGCCTTGTTCGAAGTGGGGCCTGCCTTTTCAGGCGGCGAACCGGGTGAACAGCATATTCAGGCCGCAGGCATTCTGGTGGGCGCGACAGCGCCGCGTGACCCGTTCGGCACCCGCCGCGCTGTGGACCTGTATGATGCGAAAGCGGATGCAGAAGCAGTCCTGTCCGCCATCGGGGCGCCGGCCAAATTCCAGATACACCGCAATTTGCCTGACTGGTTCCACCCCGGGCGTGCGGGTGTCATCTCGCTTGGGCCGAAACTGCCGCTGGCGGTGTTTGGCGAATTGCACCCCCGTGTGCTGAAGGCGTTTGACATCAAGGGGCCGGCAGTGGGGTTCACTGTTCTGGTGGAAAACCCGCCCTTGCCCAAGGCGCGCAAAACATCGCGTCTGGCGCTGAACATCAGTGCCCTGCAGCCGGTGGACCGTGACTTCGCCTTTGTGGTCGGCGCAGATGTGGAAGCGTTGAATGTCGTCAATGCCGCCCTGGGCGCAGACAAGGCGCTGATTGCCGGTGTGCAGGTGTTTGACGAATTCACCGGGCCAAAAGCCGATGCGCAACTGGGCGCGGGCCTGAAATCCCTTGCGATTACCGTCCGCATGCAACCCAGCGACAAGACCCTGACCGAGGATGAGATTGAACAGGTCAGCCGCAAGATTGTCGAGAAGGTGCAAAAGGCCACTGGCGGCACATTGCGCGCATAAACTGCGGGCTGGTCGCGCCTTGCGCGGCCAGCTTCCCGCCACCGTTGCAGATCAGGACACCAGCCCCGCGTCCAGCCGCAGTTTATGCCCCGATCCCAGATCCTGCCATTGCGCCAATGGCCGTTCCATCCCCAAAGGATAGATCGGCGCGGCTGTTACCTCTGATGCCGCATTGCGGATGAACCTTTGGCGCGGATGCGCGACAGGCACCGCTTCCAACAGGCGTTTGGTATAGGGGTGGGCAGGATTTGCCAGCACGCTGCGCGCTGGCCCCTGTTCGACAATATTGCCGCGATACATGACCAGAATGCGGTCTGCGACCCGTTCCACCACCGCCATATCATGCGATATGAACAACAACGCCAGACCTTCGGAGTCTTTCAACCCTTCCAGCAGGTCCAGAATCTGGCCCTGAATGGCCACATCCAGCGCGGAAACCGGTTCGTCCGCGATCAGCACTTTCGGGCGCAGCACCAGCGCGCGGGCAATGCATATACGCTGGCGCTGGCCACCGGAAAACTGGTGCGGATAGCGGTCCAGCGTGCCCTTCGGCAGACCGACCTTGGCGACAAGTTCCTGAAGCGCGGCGTCCTTGCCCTGTGCCGTCTGGCCAAGCCCGCGAATGCGTAACGGTTCGGTCAGGATCTGGCGCACCGACATGCGTGGGTCCAGCGCGGCATAGGGGTCTTGAAAAATCATCTGGATATTGCGCCGTGCATGGCGCAATTCTTCGCCCGTCAGGGTGAACAGGTCCTGCCCGTCCAGAAATGCCCGCCCTTCCTTGCTGGGCACCAGCCGCAGCAAGGATTTCGCAAGGGTGGACTTGCCGCACCCGCTTTCGCCGATAATCGCCACTGTCTCGCGTGGGTGCAGATCAAAGGTGACATCTTCGACCGCGTGCAGATTGGCGACATGCCTGCGCAAAAATGCCGAGCGGACAGGGAATTGCGTGCTCAGGTGGCGCACGGACAGTATGGGCGCGGTATCTGCCTGATGCGGTGCCAGCGCCGTGTCCCCGGTTTGCCCGTCCCGGAATTTGGGCGCAGAGTCCAACAATTTGCGCGTGTAGTCATGCGTTGGTGCATCAAACACATCCAGCACGGGGCCTTGTTCGACAATACGCCCGTTCAGCATGACCGCCACACGGTCGGCAATTTCCGCCACCACCCCCATATCATGCGTGATAAACAACACTGACATGCCGGTTTCCTGCTGCAAGCTGCGGATCAGGCCCAGAATTTCGGCCTGAACCGTCACATCCAGCGCGGTGGTCGGTTCATCGGCAATCAAAATACGCGGGCGACAGACCAGTGCCATGGCGATCATGACACGCTGGCGCATGCCGCCGGACAATTCATGCGGATACTGGCGCATACGCCCTGCGGGGTCGGTCAGGCGCACTTTTTCCAGCATGGCAATTGCCGTGGCGCGGGCGGTGTGGGCCTTGTCGGGTTGGTGTTGGTAGATCGCTTCCAGCAGTTGCGCGCCGATGGTCATGACCGGGTTCAGCGATGTCATGGGGTCCTGAAAGATCATCGCAATGCGCGCGCCGCGCAAGGCCCGCATGCGCGCTTGCGACAGTTGCGCAAGGTCAAGCGGGGCCGCACCTTGTGGTTGGTGCAACAGGATGCGGCCCGCGCTGATATGTCCGCCCTGATGGTCGATCAGGCGGGTGATGGATTTGACCGTCACCGATTTTCCCGAACCAGACTCGCCCACCAGCGCCAGAACCTCGCCCTCATTCAGGGTCAGCGACACATCCTTGACAGCGGGTGCATCCGCATTGCCGAAATGGACATGCAGGTTTTCAAGTGTCAGAAGCGGGGTTGCAGCAGGCATGGCAGCACCTTTCAGGGCATGGGCATGGGCATGGGCAGGGGCAGGGGCAGGGGTCAGGCCGGATCTGGGGCGCGCATGGCCCATGCGCGGATTTCCAGCAGCGCATCGCGGCGCGACGCCTGCATTTCCACAACCGACAGGCCGGGCGGGGCGTTGACGTCCACCCAATCATTCCACACTGGTACGAAGGCGGGCCAGTCCGCCATATCCGCCAGCCAGACCTGAACCTGCACAAGCTGGTCATGTCCGCTGCCCATTTGGCCCAGCAAATCGTCGATCACCCCCAGAATGTCGCGGGTCTGGGTTGCAAAATCGGACGCCTTGTCTGGTGCGGTCAGGCAGACGGACGCAATTTCGCCCGCCGCAGACCCAAGAAAGATTTTCGGCCCCCAACTGTCGATACGGCCAGTTTTGTGAATGCCCATGCTTACACCCCGCTGCGGTAGGCGACGGCCACGATTTCCAGCAGCAGGTCGGGGCGGTAAAGTTCACCAGACACACAGGTGCGCGCGGGCGGGTTGGCGGGGTCGACCCATTGGTTCCAGACGGAATTCAGGCCGGAAAAATAGCGCATGTCCTTCAGCCAGATGGTGACAGTAAACAGCTCTGCCTGCGTCAGCCCCGCTTCTTGCAGCAGCTCGTCCAGTTGGGCGATGGCGTCTTGCGCCTGCGCTTTGACGTCACCATCCAGGTTGCGCGGCTGGATGCCTGTCATATGGACCCAGTTGCCGCTTTGACAAAGCAATGCGCGATGTGCGCCGTCCATGGTTTCGGTGTGGCTGCGTGTGATCATGAAAGTGTCCTTTGGTTTAGTGAGATTTCAGTTTCGGATCGAACTGGTTGCGCAACGCGTCCCCCAGCAGATTAAGCCCCAGCACAGTCAGGAAAATGGCCAGCCCGGGGAAAAGCGCCATCCACCACGCGCTGGAAATGTAGGAACGCGCATCTGACAACATGCCGCCCCAGGTGGGAATGCTGGGTGGCACCCCAAGGCCCAGAAAACTTAGCGATGATTCCGAGATGATGGCGTTTGCCATGGCAAAACTGGTCATGACGATGACCGACAGCATGACATTGGGCAGGATATGCTGGCGCAGGATGAACCAATGCCCCGCCCCCAGCGATTGCGCGGCCAGAATGAATTCGCGTTCACGCAAGGCCATGCTTTCGGCGCGGGTCACACGGCAATAGGGAATCCAGCGCTGCGCGGTCAGCGCGACAATCACAATGGTCAGCCCCTGCCCGATAAAGGCCACAATGGCGATTGCCAGCATCAGGGGCGGAAAGGACCAGAAAATTTCCGCCACTTTCTGGATGGCGCTGTCAACGCGCCCGCGAAAATACCCCGACACAATCCCCAGAAACACCCCCGCCACACTGGCAAACAGCGCAACCGCACTCGCAATGATCAGCGACACGCGTGCGCCATGGATGATGCGGCTCAGGATGTCGCGGCCCACATGGTCGGTGCCCAGCACATGCGGGCCGCGCCAGTCGGGCGGCGTCAGGGCCAGCATCAGGTCCTGTCGGTTGGGGGCATGCGGGGCAATCAGTTCGGCAAACAGACCGAACACCACCAGCAACAGAATTGTGGTGATCCCGTAAATACCCTTGAACCCGGTCAGATGGCGATAATCCGTGCGCAAGCTATGCCAGCGGTCGCGCAGGGACATGGTGGTTTGGGAAGCGTTATCCATATCAATTCATCCGGATGCGCGGGTCGATCAGGGTATAGAACAGGTCTATCAACAGGTTCATCACGATGAACATGCCCGTATAGACCAGCACCAACCCGATGATCAGCGGAAAATCCCGCGAGGAAATGCCCGTAATCAGCAAGCTGCCGATACCGGGCCAGGCAAAGACGGTTTCAACAATCATCGCGCCCGAAAGCAGCGTGCCGAATTCCAGCCCGATGATGGTGACAACCCCCACCATGGCATTGCGAAACGCATGACGCCACAAAACGCGGCTTTCACTTAGCCCCTTGGAACGTGCCGTCATGACAAAATCCTCGCGCAAGGCATCCAGCACCTGCGCGCGGGTCATCTGGGTGATAATACCTGTCATGTTCGTGCCCAGAACGATGGCAGGTAGCGCCAGGTGTTTCAGGGCAGCGCCCAGTGCATCCCAGCGCCCCGCCAGAATGGAATCGAGGATCAGAAACCCTGTCACATTCTCAACGCCCAAGCCCCAGGGTTCGCGCCCGCCTGACGGCAATATGTTGAAATACCCCGCGAACAGCAAAATCAGCAGGATTCCCAGCCAGAAATTCGGCATCGATATGCCTGCAAAACTGAAGGCCGACGCGATTGCGTCCCATGCCGTGCCCGGACGGGCGGCCGCCAGAACACCCAGCGGCACGCCAACCATCACGGCAATCAACGTGGCGGCGACGGCCAGCTCAATGGTTGCGGGCAGGCGTTCCATGACAATTTCGATCACCGGCATCTTATAGCGGAACGACATGCCAAAATCGCCTGTCAGCGCATTTCCCAAAAAGTTCAGGAACTGGATGAAGGGTGGGCGGTCCAGCCCCCAGGCTTCGCGGATGCGGGCCTTGTCGAGCTCCGATGCCTCGTCCGAGATCAGCATGGTGACCGCATCGCCGGGCGCAAGCTGCATCAGCGCGAAGATGATGCCCGATACAACAATCAGCACCGGCACCGCGCCCGCAAGGCGTTTGACGAAATACAGAAGCATGGCGCGTTCCTTTTGACATCAGGCCCGAAACAGGTTCGGGCCTGTGGTTTCATGATCAGTTCACGAAAATTTCCCAACCGTCGGCGCGGTCAGCAGGGCGTGGCTGGAAGGAAATGTCCTTGGACACGCCCCAGCCCATCTGGTGTTGCCACATAAAGGCGGCGGGCGCCTGGTCCACCAGCCTGCGGATGGCGGCCTGCATCTTCAGCGCGCGTTCGCTCGCGTCGAATTCCGACCGTTCAGCGCCCAGCAGCTCGTCAAGTTCCGGGTCTGAAAAGCCGATGCGCGGTGACCCGCCCGTGGCGAAATACTGGTGCAGCGCGCGCGATGGGTCGATCATGGACCCGCGACCCATGTAATAGAACGGCACGTTGCCTTGCTGCACATTGGCCCAAAGGGTTGCCCATTCCGGTGTGTCCAGCGTGACAGTGAAGCCCGCTTCTTCCAGCATGGGCACCATGGCTTCGGCAATCTGGCGGTCAGCGGTGTAACGGCCCACAGGGGTGGACAGGGTGACTTCTACCCCTTCCAGATCCACAGATTGCAACAAGGCGCGCGCTTTTGCGGGGTCATAATCGAAAGGTGTTGTGAATTCCGGGTCAAAGCCGATCTGCCCTTCGCTGACCGGGCCGTGCAATATGGTCGCCTGATCTTGCAAAATGGCCCGCACGATGGCTTCGCGGTTTATAGCATGTGCCACGGCTTGGCGCGCTTCCAGCACATCCCAGGGGTGGGTATTGGGCGACATGGCCAGAAACATCATTTCGACCGAATTGGTTGTGGCAATATCGGCATTGGGCAGGTCGCGCACACGCTGCATCAGTTGCGGGGGCACACCTTGGGCAATTTGCACTTCGCCATTGGCAAGGGCGGTCACGCGCTGTTCGGGTTCAGGCATCAGGCGATACATGATTTGCGCGGGGTTGTTGGGGGCTGTCATCGGGTGGCTGTCATCGCGTTCGATGATCATGTGCTGCCCGATGCTGACCTCGACCATCTTGTAGGGGCCAGCGCCATAGGGGGCCTGACGGAACATGTCATCGCCAAGTTCTTCAAACAGCGCCTTGGATGTGACCTGCACGCCGGCCAGGTTGTCGGGCACGGTGGCGTCAGGGGTTCGGGTGGTAATATGCACTGTCAGGTCGTCAATCGCTTCCACACTTGACCAGTCGCTGACAAGGAACGACTTGCCGGACCCCGGATTGTTGGCCATGTAATCAATCGAATGCACGATATCTGCGGCCAGCACAGGTTCCCCGTTATGGCGTGTCAGCCCCGCAGGCAGGGTCACTTCCCATGTCAGGTCGTCAATCGCGCGGACTGTTTCGGCCAGATAGGGGACAAATTCGCCTGCATCAAAATCATAGCGCGTCACGCAGCCATACACCTGGCACCAGACACTTCCCATCAGAACAACCGGATCGGCATAGGGGTTGTAGCCGGAAATGGTTTCGGTGGTCGCAATGGCGACACGCGCATCGGTGTAATCCTGTGCCGCTGCGGATACGGCCGCCGCGGCAAGGGCGGCCACGCTCAAGCTGGATAAAGCTGATATTCTCATCTTGGTCATCCCGTTTGGGGCCAGTCGTTCAGACAAGGCGTTTGCTTATTCGGTAACCGTTCGTTGGTTTTTGCACGGTCTCTGAATAAGTGAACGTTTACTTACCTTATGGGAAGCGATAAAACCAATTCATCAAGACGATGCAGCACTGCGCCGCCGCATTGACCATGAATTAGACAAAGCGCCTTACTTCTGCGCAAAACTGGGACGGAAGCGTTGGAAAGCACAACATTAGACAGGGAAGCTGATTCGGCCCCCGGTGTTCAGGAACGGCTGTTGATTGCGGGCACGGCGGAATTCGTGCGCCACGGGTTTCAAGGCGCCAGCATTTCAGCCATTGTGGGGGCGGCCAATTGCAATGTGCGCATGGTGTATCACTACTTTGGCAACAAGCTGGGCTTGTATCGGGCCTGTATCGCGCGCGCTTACGGGCATTTGCGCGACGCCGAGGCACAGGCGGCATTCTGGAACGCGCCACCGCGCGACGCGATTGCGGAACTGGTGCGCTTCACCTTTGATTATATGCTGAATTATCCTGAATTTCAGGGCCTGATGCGCGTTGAGAATATGGCCGATGGTCAGCATGTGCGCGAAGTGGGCAGTGTGAACGACCGCGCGGCCAGTCTTTTCGGGCGCATGAACACAGTGCTGGACGACGGGCTGCGCGATGGCAGTTTTCAGCACAGGCCAGATGCGGGGGCGCTGTATCTGTCCATCCTTGGGTTATGCACTATCCACATTGCCAACCGTCATACGATGCAAGTTGTCATGGGGCGGGATCTGGCGTGCGCTGATTTTCTGGTCCCGCGGCGCGAAGAAGTCGTGCGCATCGTCCTGGCCTCGCTTGGGGGGGCGCAGGGTCCGCAGGGGGTGGCATGACAGGCGCGGTCACAACCCCGCACCCGTTAGCCACCGAGGCAGGCATGCAGGTGTTGCGTGCTGGCGGCACAGCACCAGAAGCGCTGATTGCCGCGGGTGCGGTTCTGGCTGTGGTTATGCCACATTTCTGCGGTCTGGGGGGGGATGCGGTGTGGCTTGTTGCCAGTCCCAAGGTGGGCGCGCGCAGCTTTCTGGCTATTGGTCAGGGGCTGGACCGTCCGCTGCCATCGCGCCCCATCCCACTGCGCGGGCCAGATTCCATTCTGACAAGTGCGGCTGTTGTGGCAGGGTGGGACCATGCGTTTGGGTTTGCGCGCGCACACCTGGACGGGCGCGCCAAATGGCAAGATTTGCTGGCCCCTGCCATCTCTCATGCCGAAACAGGATTTGCCGTCACCCCGTCACAGGAATTCTGGGCGCGTTTCAGGGCGGCAGAGCTGCCGACATGGCACGGTTTCGCCCCCATTTTCCTGCAGGGGGGCGCACCGCTTCGCGCGGGCGCCGCCCTTCGCCAGCCTGCTCTTGCGCAGACATTGCGTGAAATCGCGCAAGATGGTGCGCAAGCGTTCTATCACGGGGCGCTGTCGCACCGCATTGTCGATGGGTTGCGCGCTGCAGGGGCCGTCATATCGCGCGCGGACATGGCGCGCACAACCTGCCATGATGCACAGCCCCTGTCGCTGCCTTATCGCGGGCTGACACTTCTTGCGCCACCGCCGCCCACGCAGGGGCTGACCACCCTGCAGATTATGGGCCAGCTGTCCGCGCTGGATATGGGCAGCCTTCAGGCGGGGGGGGCCTGTCACATCCACTATTGTGTTGAGGCCGTGAAGCGGGCCTTTTTGCAGCGCCACCGCATCGCGGACCCGGCGTTTCACGCGGTCGATGTCGCACACGGTCTTGCCGCCGATACGCTGACGGCGCTGGCCAGCGATATTTCGCCACAAAAGGCCATGCCATGGCCGCATGTCTGGCAACATGGCGATACTGTATTTCTGGGCGCGATCGATGCGGCGGGCACTGCGGCCAGCGTGTTGCAAAGCATATATTTCGACTGGGGCAGTGGTGTTGTCGCCGGGGATACGGGCATCATCTGGCAAAATCGCGGCGCAGCGTTCAGCCATGACCCTGCGCATGTCAACGCATTTGCGCCGGGAAAACTGCCCTTCTACACCCTTAATCCGGGTATTGCCCTTCATATGGGGGTGCCGAAACTTGTTTATGGCACGCAAGGGGCAGACGGGCAGCCCCAGACCCTTGCCATGTTGTTAACCCGGATGATCGATTTTGGCCAATCCCCCGCACAGGCGCTGGCCGGTCCGCGCTTCCTGTTGGGGCGCACCTTTTCCGACAGCCGCGACAGCCTGAAGCTGGAAGGTGATGTTGGCGCGTCGGTCCGTGCTGATCTTACTGCGCGCGGTCATGACATCAGCGTTATCCCAGCGCAAAGCCCGATGGCGGGGTTGGCCGGGGTGGTCCAGAACGGGCCTGACGGGATCAAGGCATGGCACGACCCACGCGTGTGATGCCGCGCGGGTATGCACCATCATTGTCAGGTCATTGTGCAGCGTGGTTGCCTATGACCTGCTGAAAAATATGCGCTGTGTCGCGCCAGTGCGGCAATGTTGCCCCTGCCATCTGGCTTTCGCGCGATAATATGTCATGCGTGGCCGCGTCCGTCAGCAACCTGCGCAATGCCTGCGCGAAGGCATCCACATCATCAGGCTGGACCAGCAACCCCGCACCGCGCAGGGTTTCGGGAACCGCACCTGTGGCACAGGTAACAATGGGCAGGCCGTGAAGCTGCGCCTCGCTCAGAACCATGCCATACCCTTCATACCGCGTGGCCAGTGCAAACACATGCGCGCGGCTGTAATAATCCGACAGCGCCTGTGGGGACATCTCGCCGGGGAAATGCACGCGATGGCGCAGGCCCAGATCATCGCGCACCCCCTTCAGCCGCGACAGCAACGCGGCATCCTGCACCGCCCCCACGATGACCGAACACCAGTCAAGTTCCGCGATCTTGCCAAGTGCGCGCAGCACCACGTCATGCCCCTTGCGTTCGCAAATCAGGCCAACCGTCAGAATAAGCGGCGGGTCATCCTTGCGCGGGCGGGGCAGGGCGGGGGCTGTGCGGTCAAAACCGGGCGGGGCTACGGTAACGCGCGTGCCCTCAACGCCGAATTGCTGGCCCAGAATGGTCTTGATATGCCCTGACGGCACAATGACATGCGCAGCATGGCGCAGATTCGCTGCCTCGCGGGTGATCAATTCCGCCGCGCGCGCTTCGGCAAGCCCCGTTTCCAGCCCAAGCGGATGGTGCAACATGACAATCACGCGCCGGTCCAATGCCGCCACGTCACGGGTTTGCATCGCCCCGAAGGCCAGCCCGTCAATGATAACGGGCATATCTTGCGGCAATCCGCGCAACTGCGCCAATGTAGCCGCAGTATCAGTGGTGTCAGGCGCAGGCCAGCTGGCGGGTAGCGCCAAATGGCGCACCGGCTGGCCCAGTGCGCGCAGGGTTTCAATCACGCGGCGGTCATACTGTGTGCCGCCACTGCGTGCGTGAATGTCACCGGGCAGCGCGAAGGCAATTTCAGGATGGGGTTGGTGGGCGCTCATACGCCGCCCCCATGGCTGCGCGTCCAGCGGTGCAACCACACCGGGGCCAGCAGCGCGCCCGATGGCAGGCGCAGGCGCAACCGCAGTTCCGCAACCGTCATGTCGGCGGGCGGCGTAAAGACAAAACTGGCCCGCCATGCCCCGCTTTCTTCGCGCAAGGGGTAGAAGGCCGCGCCCGTAATGTATGTTGCTGCGGGGTCCGTTCCGAAATCAAGCTGCGCTTGCGTGTAATCCGCAGTATTCCCCGTCCCGGGGGCGGGCTTGAAGTCCAGGACAAAAAGCCGCCCTTCGCCTGCGTTTGGTTCAATCCCTGAGGCGCTGCGCAGGGGCAGCAGCGGATGATCCTGCGCGGGCAATGCGCTAGGGCCGGGCGGGCACCAGTCCAGCCTGTAGGCAAAGCGGTGTTCGCCGGGTTCCAGCGCGGTCCGGGGGCGCCAGAAGGCAACGATGTTATCGGCAAATTCATTCGGTGTCGGAATTTCCAGCAGCATGACCGCCCCCGCCCCCCAGTTGCCACGGGGGGTAACCCATACTGACGGGCGACGGTGATAGGCCCCTTCCTGATCGCGGAAATGCGTGAATTCAACGGGCATCTGCATCACTCCGAACCCGCGGGGGGTGGTATCCTCGAACGCGGAAACCTGCACCTGTGCGGGGTTGGCAAGCGGGCGCCACAGCCGTTCGCCCGCGCCATTGTCCATCACCAGAACGTCGCTGTCATGCACCGCAGGGCGGAAATCATCTATTGTGGCGGGGCCAAGGTCGTTGTGCTGGAACATTGATGTCAGGGGCGCAATGCCCGCATCCTCGATGCGGGTGCGGGCAAACAGATGCAATGTGCAGTCCATGGTCGTGGTGTCACCCGGCGTCAGTGTCGCAATCAAGGCCGCCGCACATCGCGGGCTGTCAACAAGGCAGCCAAACTGCACGCTGGTCCCGCTGTCAAACACAGTGATATGGCGCGTGACAGGAAATTCTTCCGGTGTGGGGCCGCCAGTGCCAAGGGCCAGCGCGCGCGCCGACAGGCCATAGACCG
The DNA here is from genome assembly GCA_017510335.1 of Paracoccaceae bacterium. Lineage (GTDB taxonomy): Bacteria > Pseudomonadota > Alphaproteobacteria > Rhodobacterales > Rhodobacteraceae > Roseinatronobacter. The sequence goes on along the minus strand of JAFWNM010000014.1, from coordinate 35,676 downwards.
TGCCCCTGGCCAGCGCGCGGAAATAACTGGCCCCCTGCAGCACAAGCACTTCGTCCCAGATGCCCGCGCGGTTTAGCTGATGGCGCAGCCGCAGCCCTGAAAACCCCATATCCGGCAAGACGCCTGCCTGCGGGGGCGGCGTGAAATAGCGCGGGTCATAGTCGAACAACTGCGCGGAAAACGCTGTATCATGGTCAGGCAGGTCAATGCTGACGGGGTCGCGGAACAACCAGCCCGGCGGCAGCAGATCTGCCACGAAATGCGGCCCAAGTGCCAGATCGCCAGCATACCCCGGGCGGGGGCGAATACCACGATAGCTGTCATAACTTAACGCCGCGAAGGGCGCGTTCAGAATTTGCGGGCGCGGCGCATAGGGCGATTGTGCCAGATGGCGGGCTGCGTCAATCATGGCCTGCGGGTCGGGCAGGGGCGGCGGTGTTTCTGCCCGTGCGGCGGTTAAGACCAGTGCAGGGGCCAGCGCAGCCGCGCAAACCCCGTTCAGGAAATCACGTCTGTTCATGCGGCATCCATCCTTTGTGTCACGCGCCCTTCGTTGGTTTTGGCAGTGTCAGGCGCGCGCAAAACCACCATGCTGTAGGTCATGATACCTGCACGGTAGGCTTGCGTCAGGGCGTTGCCGCCCACCATATTTGCAAATAGCGCAAAACGCGACAGGCCCAGCCAGTCCGCGACCGGCCCCGCATACCGCAAGGCGTGGTCGCGCATGCGGTTCAGGCGCAGCAATGCGTTCAGGTCATGCGCGGCCAGTGAAGTGTATCCCAGCGCCTGCGCCTGCGCGATGAAGGCGCTTTGCGCGGTCACATGGCCCAGACGCCACCCCTTTCGGAAGGTGCGCACAAGGGCGCGTTCGCGTGGCGACAGGTGGTCATCGGGGCGCGCCAGCATGTCATCCACCACAACCAGCACGCCCCCCGGTGCCAGATGTGACCGCGCCGCTTCCAGAAAACGCGCCGCGCTGTCGATATGGACATGGCTTTCGATTGCCAGCACAAGGTCCGCGCGGGGCAGGTTTGTGGGCAGCGTGAAATCCGACTGCACGAAGCGGCATTGCTGTTCCAGCCCCAGGGCACGCGCATGCATGCGCCCCAGCCGGACCTGCTGCGCGCTTAGCGTGATGCCTGTCAGCAGGGTGTCAGGCCACAACCGCGCCAGATGGAACAGGCTGCCGCCCACCCCGCACCCCAGATCACAGACATGTTGCGGCGCGCGCCCAAGTGCTGCCAGTGCGGCCCTGGCAATCAGGTCATTTGCGTGGGCTGCGGCGGCTTGTGTGGACGTGGTGCCGTCTGCCCAAAGCGGGCGATGGATGGCCAGCGCCGCACCAGTCCCGCCAACAGCCAGAAAACGCGCTGTGCTGGCGTCATAGTAGCGGGCGACGGGATCATCTTTCGCAGGGGCGTCCAGCCAGCGTATCAGCCACGGCGCGGCCAGCAATGGCCCAACCACCGGCATGACCATGGCGGCCGACAGCAGGGCGGTTGCGGGTGTGCCGATCATGACTTGCGGGGTAATGACACCGGCCAGAATGGCCAGCGCGGATATCTGTTCCCCGCGCCCGGTAAACCGTGCGGTTCCGCCCACCTGCCCGGAAGGCTTCCACCCCGCATCGCGGCCTGCCAGCAGCGCCAGCAAAAAGCCGCTGCGCCGCAACATGCCGATGGGGGCAAACAGCGTGGTCAACCACAGTTCCGCCATCAAGGCCCGCAACAGAACCCGCCTGCGCCCGGCCTGGCCCAAGGCCCTGCGCTGCGCCGCAACGCCCGTGAATTTTGGCACCAGCAGCACCAATACCGCGCCCAGCAATGACCAGACAGCCTGCGGGCTGGCATGCACTGCCCCCGACCCCATCAGCAAAACCAGTGCCAGCCAGACCGGGGCGGACAGGTAGGAATGAATACCCGCCAGAAAATGCAGGCGGCTGGCAGGGTGCAGGCCGCGCCGGCCGATCAGGCGCATGTGCTGCAAATTGCCCTGCGCCCAGCGCCGGTCGCGGCGCAGGTGGCTGGACACGCTTTCGGGCGCGTCTTCGAAACTGCCGCGCGCGTCAGGCGAAATGCACACGCGCCATCCGGCGGCGCGCATCAGGGCAGCTTCCACGAAATCATGGCTGAGCACCGGACCACCAAAGGGGGGGCGCCCCGACAGCGGGGCCAGTTGCGCGACCTTGGCGAAGGCGGCAACCCGCACCAGCGCATTATGGCCCCAGTAATTGCCCGCATCGCCACTTAAATGCGCCAGACCATGCGCAAAAACCGGCCCGCACAGGCGCGCGGACAGCCGCTGCATGGCCGCAATACGGCTATGACCCGGACGCAGGTTGATGGCCGCCTGAACAAGGCCAAGTTGCGGGTCTGCTGCCATTGCGGCGCGCATATGCGCCAGCCGCCCGGCACTGAAACCGCTATCCGCATCCAGAACCAGCATGGTATCAAACCCGTCCCCATGGGCCTCAAGCCAGTCCTGCAGATTGCCGGGTTTGCGTCCTGCAGGCGTGCTGCGATTGCGCCAGATGATACGGTTGCCGAATGGTTCAAGCGCGGCCTTTTCGCGTTCCAGTGCCTGTGCGCCCCCTGTATCCGAGAGCACGAAAACTGTGCAGGACTGCGCTTGCCCGGTTTGCTCCAGCCCCGCGATCATGGCCGCAATGCGCCGGGCCATAGGTTCGGGTGGTTCCCCGCACACCAGCCATAAAATGGCACATTGCGGGCGGGGCGGTTGGGGGGCAATCGTTGCGGCCGCCACGGGGGGGGTGCGGCGCAGCACCCAAAACCCCGTAAGGGCCGTCACCGCCGCTGCCGACAGCCACAGGGCATTGACGCCAAACAACGCCAGCGCGGCGCCCGCCAATACGGGATGGGTGGCCGCTATATCCAGCCCGTGCCACAAAAGCGCGCTTAACCCGCCCGCCAGAGCAAGGCTGCCCAACATATGCAGATGGCGTGCGCGTGTCAGCGTCATTGCCCGCTTTTGCCCAAAGGTGGCCAGATGCGCCCGAACACCCCGTCACGGCGAACAAGGTGCATCATGGCTGCGCCGACATGCAACAAGATCAGCCCCGCCAGCGCAAAACGGGCATTTGCGTGAATGGCCTTAGCGATTTCTGCCAGCGATTCCGAACGGGGGACAAATGTTGGCAGGCCCAGCGCATCCAGCATCTCAATGGGAAAACCGCCCGCCCGCACGCGCACATACCCGCTGATCGCCATCACCAGCAAAAGCGCATAAAGCGCCCAATGCGCCGCGCGGGCGGCCCCGGCCTGAAGCGGTGACATGCCCGCAGGCATGGGCGGCGCAGGGGTGCGCGCACGCCATGCCAGCCGCAGTATGACCAGCAACAAGATCGCAACGCCCCCATTCTTGTGCAGGATAAACAACAAGTCCTGTGTCGGACGTGCAAGCCCGTCCGACAGCATGACAACACCGACAGGCAGCATGGCGATGACCATAACTGCCACGATCCAGTGCAAAGCGCGGGTCAGCGCGGCATGGCGTAACGGGTGCGTCGGGGGTTGGGTCATCAAAACATCTTTCCGATGTGCGCATAGGTTTACGCCCTAACGATAGGTCAATCCAGAAAAAGGCAAGCGCAAGTGTGTCAAGGGGGGTGGGGTTTTCGGGAACAGGCATTGACTTGATACAGGCAACGCTAGATCGCCACCAATGGTTGACCTGTCCTTTTCAAAACCCGCCCGTCCCTTCGCGCGTGTCCGCCTTCAGGTGGTCTGCGCGATTGCCTGTGCCGGGGCTATTGCCACCGGCGGCGCCTATGGGTTGGGGCAGGCCGCCGGTATGGGGCCGCGCGCCGCTTTGGCATGTGCCGCGCTTGCGGCTGCGTTCTGGCTGGCCGGGGCTGTTCTGGTGCTGGCGGGGCTGAAGCCGGTGTATTTTCCCCATGACAGGCTGGGCGTGGCGAATGTTGTCACCTTGTGGCGCGGGGCGTGCATCGCCGCGATGGCGGGGCTGCTGGCCGTGCCGCAAGCGGTCGCGCAGGGCGGGGGCTGGCTGCTGGCGGGGCTTGCGGCCATTGTTCTTGCGCTGGACGGTGTGGATGGTTGGGCAGCGCGGCGCGCGGGCCTGACATCGCGTTTCGGGGCACGGCTGGATGTGGAAACCGACGTGGCGTTCGCCCTTGTCACCGCAGCGCTTGCTGTGGCGGCGGGCAAGGTGGGGGTGTGGTTTCTGGCGCTGGGCCTGCTGCGCCCTGCGTTTTTGGGGGCTGCCCATGTCTGGCCCGCGCTGCGCGCATCGCTGCCCCCGTCCACACGCCGCCGTGTGGTTGCGGGCACGCAGATGGGGGCACAGGTGGTGTTGCTGGCCCCGGTTCTGACCCCGCCGGTTTCAGGGCTGGTGGGGGCAGTGGTGCTTGCGGTGGTTGTGATGTCCTTTGCTGTGGATATCCGGGCGCTGTGGGCCAGACGGGGGCAGGTCGCGTGATTTTCCTGCGCCTTGGACTGGCAACAGGTGTGCTGTATCTGGTGCTGATCCAGCCCAACCACCCCGCCGCCTTAAGTTGGGGGGCCTTGGGCGTTTTCCCGCTGGAATTGCCGGTCATTCTGGCAGCGCTTCTTGTGCTTGGGGGCGGGCGCGCGGGTGGGGCGCTGCGGGTGGGGCTTGTCGTGGCGCTGGTGGCGATTGCAATACTGAAACTGGCGGATTTCGGCACCTTCATAGCGTTCAATCGCGGGTTCAATCTGGTTGCCGATTATAACCTTCTGCCTGCGGCATGGGACCTGACGCGGGGCAGTATCGGGTTGTTGGCTGCGGTGCTTGCGGTTGTGGGCGGGGGCGTTCTGGTGGTGTTGCTGGGCGGCGCATTGTGGTGGGCGACAGGGGTTTTCTCGCGGCTGGACCTTGCCACGCTGCCGCGCGCAACCGCTGCTGTGCTGTTTGTGCCCGCGCTTGCGCTGGCGGTGGCCGAAATAGGGCAGGCGCGGCGGGCATGGTCCTTGCCGCCAGCGCTGGGGGCGGCAATTCCGGGGGCGGCGTTCACGGCGCGCGTGGGTCTGGAACGGGTGGAGCAAATCCGAACCACACGCGCCGATCTGGCCCGTTTCAGGCTGGCGGCCCAACAAGACAGCATGCGCGACACCCCCTCGCATTTCGACAGGTTGGGCCAGCGCGATCTGGTGATTGTCTATGTCGAAAGCTATGGGCGGTCCAGTTTCGACAATCCGCTGTATAACCCGACGCATACGACCACCTTGCGCCGTATCGAGCAGGACCTGGCCGCGCGCGGCCTTGCCATGCGGTCGGGCTGGGCGCGCGCCCCGATGGTGGGCGGCCAAAGCTGGCTGACACATGGCAGTGTCGCATCCGGCCTGTGGCTTGACACGCAGGCGCGCTACCGTGCGCTGATTGCCAGCCCCCGCCAGACCTTGTTCCACTATGCCCAACAGGCTGGCCGGCGCACTGTTGCGATAAAACCCGCGCATGTATTTCCATGGCCGGAAGGCGAGTATTTCGGGTTTGACGCGATCTATAACGCTGCCGATCTGGGTTATGAGGGGCAGCCCTTCAACTGGGTTACCATGCCCGACCAGTTTACCTTGCACGCGCTGGACAGGTTGGAACGTGACCAGCCTGACCGCACGCCGTTGGTGGTGCAGGTGGCGTTGGTGTCGTCGCATGCACCATGGGTGCCGGTTGCCGAACTGGTGGATTGGGATGATATCGGCACTGGCACCATTTTTGACCAATGGGCGCTTTCGGGTGATCCGCCAGATGTGGTGTGGCGCGACCATGACCGCGTGCGCGACCAGTTCCGTCTGGCTGTGGATTACAGCTTGCAAACTATGGGGGACTGGGTTGCGCGCCATGCTGATACCCCGCCGCTGGTTGTGATGCTGGGCGACCATGAACCTGCCCGCTTCGTTTCCGGGGTCGAGGGGTTTGACGTGCCTGTGCATGTCATCGGCCCCGCCGATCTGGTTGACCAGTTTGCCGGACTGGACTGGGCCGAAGGCATGATCCCGTCCCCCGCGACCGCGTCCATACGGATGGATGCCATGCGCGATGTTCTGTTGTCGCGCCTTGGCAGCGGGGGCGCCGCGCCATGAGGTGGGCGTTGCGCCTGCTGGCGTCGCTGGCCGGGCTGGGGGTGGTGGTCTGGCTGGTGGACCCAGCATCGCTTGGGCCGCATTTGCGCGCTGTGGATATGCGCTGGATGGCGTTGGCCGTGGCGGCGCTGGCCGGTCAGATTGTCGTATCGGCGCTGCGCTGGCAGCTGACGGCGCAGGCCCTTGGGGTGCGTCTGCCGACCTTGTGGGCGATATGCGAATATTCCCTTTCCGTGCTGGGCAATACGCTGTTGCCCGGCGGGGTGCTGGGCGATGTGGGGCGCGTGGCGCGCATGCGCGCGCATGGCGGCTGGCGGCTGGCTGTCGGGTCGGTGGTGATTGAACGGTTGGCGGGACAGGTGGCGCTTGCGCTGGCGGCGGGTATTGGTGTGGGGTGGTGGGCTGTCGTTTATCATGGTGCGGGCGCGTTGGTCATTGCCCCGCTGGTTGCCCTTCTTGTTGCGCTGGTCTGGGGCGGGGGGCGCTGGTTGGGGGCGCGCTGGTTGCCGTGTGCCGTGCGCGATGCTGTCCGGGCCGCGTGGTGCGCGCCCGCTGTCCTGCCGCGCCAGCTGGCCTATACGGGTGTGATCTTGTGCTGTAATCTGGGCGGGGTATGGGCCGCTGCGCAGGCCGTGGGCGTCGGGCTTGGCCTTGGCGCTGCGCTGTTTGTCATTCCGCTGACATTGCTGGCCATGCTGGTGCCGGTTTCGGTCAACGGGTGGGGCCTGCGCGAAGGGGCCGCGCTGATGCTCTGGCCGTTGGTCGGGGTTGCCGGGTCGCAAGCTGTTGCGGCCAGTATCAGTTTTGGACTGGCCGCCCTTGGCGCCGCGCTTCTGGCTGTTATTCCATGGGCACTGCAACTGGGCATGGCGCGCCGGCAGCAACCGGCCATGGCCCGATCAAGTGTTGAAGGTGACAGACAATGACGCAGACGCCGCCCTTCGTTCCCCCGCAGGTGCAAGACGCCGCGCATGGCCATGAACTTGCGCCGGTCCTTTCGGCGGTCACGCGCGCCGGGGACGGGTTGCTGGAATTCTGGTCGGACCGCGACAGGCTGGATGTGGCAGAAAAGCGCGCAGGCGATTTTGTCAGCGCAGCAGACCGCCAGACCGAACAGATGTTGCGCGATACCCTGTGCCGCCCCGGTGACCACTGGCTGGGCGAGGAGACGCATTCCCCCCGCCCCCCTGCGCAAGATGCCGCGCGCGTCTGGATCGTTGACCCGCTGGATGGCACGACAAATTTCCTGCGCGGGATCGGACATTGGGCAATTTCGGTCGCACTGCAGGTGGACGGGGTGCGGGTGCTGGGGGTTGTCCATGATCCGCTACGGCGCGAAACCTTCTATGCGGTGCGCGGGGCAGGGGCGTTTTTGAATGGTGTCCCGATGCACGCGGCACAGACGCCGCGCCTGCAAGATGCGCTGTTTGGAACGGGCATACCCTTCGGACAGATGGCGCATATTGACGCCCACGCCGCTGATATCGCGCGTTTGATGCCGCTTTGCGCGGGGGTGCGCCGGATGGGGGCGGCGGCGCTTGACCTGGCCTATGTGGCCTGCGGGCGGCTGGACGGGTTCTGGGAACGGCGGCTGCAGCCATGGGACATTGCCGCAGGGCTGGTGCTGATGCACGAAGCGGCGGTGCAGGTCGAAGCGCTGAACCCGGCGGAAACGCCCGAAGCCACGGGCACTGTCCTTGCGGCCTGTGCGCCGCTGTTCGATCCCTTTGCGGCGGTTCTTCGCAGGGCGCCCCCCAACGGGTGAGTGGTCGGGCCGCGCGTCAGACTTTCAGCGCCGCATAGATATCGCCGGACCCTGCGTCAGGGGGCAGCGCGGCCAGCCATGCCGCCATCGCGTCCCTGTCGCGCCATTCCTTCCATTCGAAGGCGGCATTTTCCCCGCGAACGACGTTGAATTCATAGTGCCCCAGATCCGCGATCATGCGGATTGCCTGTTGGCTGACATCCGGCAGGCCGGGCAGATACTCCACCGAAATCAACGCGACAGGTTGGGACAGGCCGGACAGAACCTGTGTTTCGAACCCTTCCACGTCGATCTTGATATAGCGCGGCAGGCCATGCTGCGCGATCATCCGGTCCAAGGATGTCATCGCCACCTCTGCGCGGGCATCCCAGCGGACATGTTCAAACCCCGGCATGGCGCGGGCCTCATCGGGCAGGGTTGCGCGCAGGGACGACACTGTGGGGTGACGCAGCGACACCGACATTTCTGCCCGCGCTTCTGCTGGCCCGAGTGCGGCTTCCACAAGCACAATGTCGCGTGGCAGGGTGCGGCGCAGAAACTGCGCGAAGGCGGGTTGCGGCTCGAATGCAATGACCCTTGCGCCACAGCCGCGCATGACGCGCGCCCGCGTTCCCACATGCGCCCCCACGTCAAAGACCAGATCACCGCTGTTCAAGATATTGTTATAAAGCTGTCTGGTCCGGCGCATCAGCAGCGGGTTGAAATAGATCAATACAGACCGGCACACGCCCAACATGCTGCGCAATGACATTGTTACACCTTTCACATCGCTTTCGGGTTCAGATAGCGCCCTTTGGCCGGTGTCCATGCGGGTTGCGAAAAAATGCGCAAACATGCCGACACCCGCGCGCCAACAGCCGCGCAAATTGCGCAGTCAGGCGCGGCGCGCACTTGTCTTTCGCCGCAACGCCCTACGTCCACGTTATCACCTGTGTTTTTACCTTTTTTTAACTGGTGGGGTCTGTGACTTATCCTATTGCCATAAATTCAGCCAAGACAGCGTCTGGCCTTGAACTTGATGCCAGTGAACTTGTCGCGCGGCTGGTGTGCGACATGCGGCTTGGTTTGGCCGTCGTCACAGGGGACGGCGGCCAGATGGCCGTTCTTGCGCCGGTCGAAACTGTGCGGCCCGAGAGATTCGCGCGCCTTGGCGCGTTGGGTGCGCCGCATCTGGTGCTGTCGCCACGGCGGTTTTCTGCGGTTTTTCCAGATGCGGGGGCGGCCAAAGGGCACGCCGGCACGCTGACATTTCCCGCAGGAACAGGACTGGACGTCCTGCGCCAGATTGCAGGCGGGGCACATGTTGCAAACGCAGCGCTGCCAGCGGGGACCATGCAGGCGGATTGCCCCGCCCCCCTGAGCGCCGCAGCGCTGGCACTGGCCAAGGCCGCGCAGCTTTTGCCAGCAATGCTGTTATGGCCTGTTCCTGTCGCCACACGCGACAATCTGCTGCGTCAGGGGCTGGCCTATCTGCCCGCGCGCGATGTGCTGGACGAACTGGCCAGTGCGCAACGGCTGGCGGCAGTCAGTTCGGCGGCCCTGCCCATGGCCTGTTCGGCGGCAGGGTCGGTTCAGGTGTTTCGCCCCGACAATGGCGGGGCAGAGCATTACGCCATTACAGTGGGCACCGTTGCGCGCGCCCAGCCGGGTTTGACGCGCCTGCATTCTGCCTGCTTCACAGGCGATGTTCTGGGCAGCCTGAAATGTGACTGCGGCCCCCAGTTGAATGCTGCGCTGGCCGCCATGGCGCAGGCGGGGGGCGGTATGCTGGTCTACCTTAATCAGGAAGGGCGCGGGATCGGGCTGGCCAACAAGATGCGCGCCTATGCGTTGCAAGATGGCGGGCTTGATACGGTGCAGGCCAACCACCAGCTGGGGTTCGAGGATGATGAACGCGATTTTCGCGTGGGCGCGGCGGTTCTGTCATCACTGGGCATCGGGCGGGTGCGGCTGTTGACGAACAACCCCGCCAAGATGCGCACCCTTGCAAGCCATGGGGTTGATGTGGTCGAGCGTGTCCCGCTTCAGGTGGGGCAAACACCGCAAAACGCCCATTATCTGGCGACAAAAGCGCTGAAATCCGGGCATATCCTGCCATGAGCGACCCGCGCGCCTTATGGGTGGTCGCCCCTGACCGCGCAGAAATACGCCCCGCCACGGCAGGGCAGGGGGTGCGGCTGCGCAGCCTGTATTCCGGCATCAGTCGCGGGACCGAGCGTCTGGTCTTGCGCGGTGCGGTTCCCGTGTCCGAGCAGGCGCGCATGCGCGCCCCCCATCAGGAAGGGGCGTTCCCCTATCCGGTGAAATACGGCTATTGCACGGTTGCCGAAATAGCCGAAGGGCCGCAGGCGGGCCGCGCGGTGTTCGCGCTGTTTCCGCATCAGACATGGTTCAGGTTGCCAGAGGACGGGTTCGTGCCCCTGCCCGACACCCTGCCGCCCGCGCGTGCTGTGCTGGCGGCAAATATGGAAACCGCCCTGAATATTGTCTGGGACAGCGGGCTTTCGGCCGGTGACAGGGTGTGCATTGTGGGCGCGGGTGTTCTGGGCGCTTTGGTGGGCTACTTATGCGCGCGCTTTCCGGGCTGCGATGTGACGCTAAGCGATATTGACCCCGCCCGCGCAGACCTGGCGCGGGGGCTGGGGTGCCATTTCACCGCCCCGCCAGATATGCCCAAAGGGCAGGATGTCGTCATTAACACCAGTGCGTCAGCCTCTGGACTGGCGCACGCGCTGGACGCCGCAGGGCCGGGCGCCACTGTGGTGGAAGCCAGCTGGCACGGCGCGCAGTCCGTGGCCTTGCCGCTGGGGGGGGCATTTCACAGCCAGCGGCTGCAACTGGTCAGTTCACAGGTCGGGGCCTTGCCGCCCGCGCGCCTGCCGCGCTGGACATTTCGCCGCCGCCTGCAAAAGGCGCTGGCGCTGCTGTGTGACGACCGGCTGGATGCGCTGATTTCAGGCGAAAGCGCCTTCGATGATCTGCCTGTCGCGTATCCCTTGATCCTGAATGCGCCGGGCACGCTGTGCCACCGCATTCGTTATGACTGAACCAGAAAGGACGCCCATGTTCGCCGTCGAAGTCAAAGACCATATCATGATCGCCCATTCCCTGCCGTCGCCGGTATTCGGCCCCGCGCAAGGCATGCATGGCGCGACATTCACAGTGGATGCCGCCTTTTTCACCGAGGATCTGGATGATCACGGTCTGGTGGTCGATATTGGCCTTGCGGTTGAGGCGCTTGCCGCCACGCTTGCACCGCTGCGCTACAAGAACCTTGATGAAATTCCCGAATTCGCCGGAAAATTCACCACAACGGAATTTCTGTGCAAGCATATTTTCGACCAGATGCGCGGCCATATTGGTGCAGGCACCCTGAAGGACGCGGGCCGCGTGCGGCGGTTGCGCATTACCCTGCACGAAAGCCATATGGCCCGCGCATGGTTCGAAGGGGACGTGTAGCCCATGGGTTTCGCGCCGCAATGGCTGGCGTTGCGTGAACCTGCCGACCTTGCGGCGCGGGACGCTGGCTTGCTGGGCCAGGCTGCGCGGCTTGCGGGACCGTCGCCTGTTGTTGTCGATCTGGGCGCGGGGACAGGCGCAAGCCTGCGCGCCTTGTCGCCGCATATGCCAGAAAATGCGCAATGGCAGTTGGTGGATCATGATCCCGCGCTGCTGGCACATGCTGTCGCCGCCCATCCCCAAGCGCGCCCGAATGTGCGTGACCTGACAAACCTGCGTGATCTTCCCCTGTCCGGGGCCACGCTTGTTTCGGCATCGGCTTTGCTGGACCTTGTTTCCGAAAACTGGTTGCGGGATCTGGCGCATGTGCTGGCGCATCATGACCTGCCGTTTTATGCGGCGCTGTCCTATGACGGGGTCATGACATGGCAACCGCCGCTTGCGGCAGATGGCGCGGTGACGGCTGCGTTCAACAAGGACCAGTGCACGGATAAGGGCTTTGGTCCTGCCCTTGGCCCCCATGCGTGGTCCTGTGCGCGCCAGGTGTTTGCGCAGGCAGGGTATCATGTGTTTTGCGCCCCAAGCCCGTGGGTTCTGGGCCATGATGATGCGCCCCTGCAGGGGCAATTGCTGGACGGGATTGCAACCGCTGCCGCCCGCGCGGGTTATACCGATGCGCAGGCATGGCACGCCGCCCGTCAGGTGCAGGTCACGCAAGGCCAGTGCATGATCGGCCATCAGGACATTCTGGCCGTCCCGAAAGGCCGTGTCGCGCAGCTTGGCGCAGTCGGGGGGGTGTGATGGACAAGGCCGATGTCAGCGCGCGGGTCTGGGCGCACATTCTGGGCATTCGCAATGGCACGGGGTGCCCCTGTTGCGGCGACTGGACACCTGCGGAACGTGCGGCGCTGGCCATATATGCCCCGCTTGCCCGCCGCGATATGGGGCCGGTGACCATTGGCCAGATCGGGCAATCCCTGGACGGGCGCGTGGCGACGGTCGCAGGGGATGCGCGCGATATTTCAGGGCCGGACGGGTTGAAGCACCTGCACCGGCTGCGTGCCATCGCTGATGCGGTTGTCATTGGCGTGCGCACGGCACTGCATGACAGCCCGCGCCTGACAGTGCGCCTGTGCGAAGGGCATAACCCCGCACGCGTCGTTATTGACCCGCGCGGCCGGCTGCCGAATGATGCGCCGGTGTTCATGGATAATGGCGTGCGGCGCATTGTCTTGCAGCATGTCGACACAGCGCGTCCCGCGGGGGTAGAGGTGGTGCGCCTGCCCGCTGCTGCTGGCGGCAGCATGTCGCCCCGTCATATCCTGCGCGCCTTGCATGCTGCGGGTCTGAACACTGTTCTGGTCGAAGGGGGCGGCATTACCGTGTCGCGTTTCTTTCAGGCGGGGTTGTTGACACGCCTGCATATTGCTGTCGCGCCCTTGCTGATCGGGGGCGGGCCGCAGGGGTTTCATACGCCCAACCCGGTGGCGCTGTTGTCGGACGCGACGCGCCCCGATACGCGGGTGTTCAATATCGGGTCCGACATCTTGTTTGATTGTGGTCTGGCATCTGCGCAGAATATCGTTTCTGCCCCCTGGCACGGTGTCGCACGGCAGAACACCTGACCCCATGGCCGCGCGCGGGCCAGACCTGCAAAACGCCAGCGCAAGGAACCGCGCTGGCGTTGGTCTGATGCGATTGGGCGCGGGGGGGTTACCAGCTGAAATTGCGCCCCACGGATACGCGCAGATCGCGCCCGCGGCGGGGTTCGTTATTCGCCAGCCCGCCGTCAAGGATGTTGCGGTATTGCTTGTTCAGCACATTATTGACGGCCAGTTGCACTTCCAGCCCTGCCATGGCCCCTTGATCAGGGCGCCATGTGGCATACAGGTCGCTTACGCCATAGCCCGGGAACGCGTCGCCACTTGCGCGGCTGGCCCCGCGCGCGAATGTCCCGCGCCAGCCATATTCCAGCGTCTGGCCAAAGGCGCGCGCGCCCAGTTCCAGCACCAGTTCATCTTGCGGGGTAGAATCAAGCCGTGCGCCGGTGGTCTGGTCGGTGCCCAGAATGCGGGAATAGGCGAATTTGGTGAACACGGTTTGTGTGTCATAGCCGCCTTCCAGTTCGATCCCGCGAATATGGGCGCGGGCAATATTGGCGTATGTTGGCCCCGGAACAGAATTGCCCGGCCGTTCGATCTTGTCTGTAACGCGGTTGCTGAATGCTGTCAGTTTGACATCCAGACTGTCGCCCTGGGCAAAAACATTGCGCCCGCCATAGGAAAAGCCCGCTTCAAGGGTGCGTGCGCGTTCTGGCCGCAAGTCCAGTGACGTGGTTTTGCCTGCCGCGCTCGCAACGTCGAACATCTCGTCAATCGAGGGCGCGCGTTCGGTCTGGGACAGCGACCCGAACACCGCCCAGTCGTCGTTCAGTTTGTAGTGCAGTGCCAAGGATGCAACGCGCGCGGTATGGCTGCGCCGCTGTCCGTTCACCACCTGGTCTGACGGGGTCAGCGCAATGCGGTCAGCGCGCAGGCCCAGCACCGCGCTTAGCCGGTCATCCCAGATGAATTCATTTTGCAGGAATATGCCATAGCGCCGATCCGTTCCTTCCGGGTGAAAGGAAATCGCGCCGGATTCGCGTTGCGCCGCGCGCTTTTGTTGGGACGCGGTGACACCCAGGGTCAGGTAATTCTCCCACCCCTCGCCCGAGAAGGTGAAGCGGTTTTCAGCGCGCAAGGCCAGCGTGCGATACTGATAGAACGCATCCTCGAACAGCGGGTTATTTGCCAAAAACGGGTTGCCGGGAACGGCATTGTCCTGATCGATCAGGGTGCGCGAATAGGACAGCTGCACACGGCTGTCCAGCCACGGTGTGCCACTTGCCGGATTGGTCCAGACCAGTGTTGCAGTGTCATCCTGTGCCTTGCGGTCCACTGTGCCGAAATCCGGAATATCGGCGACAGATGAATAATTCGCGCCATCCTCGTTACTGCGCCAGCGCGACAGCGACAGGCTTAGCGTTTGTTCGTTATTGGCGCCGAAGCGGTAGGTGCCCTTCAACAGGCCCGATGTGCCCGCCATGCCCGACCCGGTTACCGGCGTGCCGTCGCCCGATTTGTAATCCCCTTCGCGGCGATGGGTCAGGGCGGCCAGCATCTCGAAGCTTTCGCCAAAGCGCTGGGCCAGTATGACAGACCCAAGCGCGCCCCCGCCGTTGCTGTTGGCACCTGCTTTCACGCGCAGGGTTGTCGTTTCGCCCATTTGCAGGAAATCGGCGGCGTCCTTGGTTTCGAATGCGACAACACCGCCCAATGCCCCCGACCCATACAGCGCAGATGAGGCCGGACCGCGCAGGATTTCGACGCGTTTATACAGTTCCGGTTCGCCAAAAAACTGGCCCACCTGATACAGCTCGCCGTATTTTTCGACACCGTCCACCGTAATGATGATGCGGTTCTGGTCCGAGGCGTCCCCGCCCACGCCCCGAATATTGTAGCGCTGGCCGGTCATGCGGTCCCCGCCCTGCACCGTGGCACCGGGCACGATGCGCAGCAAATCGCCCGGTGTTGCGGCCTGTTCGCGGTCAATATCGTCCTGTTCCAGCGTGCTGACAGCCTGTGGCGTGTCAACTGCAGTGCGTGCCCGCCCGAAGCCCAGGACGATACGCCCCAGAAATGACCCCGGCGCGGCAATCTGGTCGTGACTGGTTTGCGCCTGTGCCGGTAGTGAAACGCCCATAAATGCCGGAACGGCAATAGCGGTCAAAAGGCGCCCATAGCGCCCCGTTGTCTTGTCCATCGGTATCCCCTTGGTGGTGTTCTGGCTGGCGATACCGCTGGCGTTCTGACGGCCTCGTTACTAATGTTTAGTAAAATAGTCAAGATTAGTCAGGCAATTTCTGTGGCCTGTGGCAGAATAAACACCTGCTGCGCGCGGGGCAGGGCGGATACGCGCAGCGCGCAGCCATAGGCGCGCGACAGGTGCGCATCGGTCAGCACGTCATGCACGCTGCCCTGTGCCAGAACCTGCCCGTCCAGCATCAGGGTTATCTGGTCTGCGAACATGGCTGTCAGGTTCAAATCATGCATAACCGCCACCACCCCGCCGCCTGCGCGGGCGAATTCGCGCGCCAAGGCCATGACCTGCAACTGGTGGCCGATATCCAGCGCGGCCACGGGTTCGTCCAGAAACAGCCAGCGCGGCACGCCGTCCACGACCGGCTGCCAGACCTGCAACAACACGCGGGCAAGTTGCGCGCGGGCCTGTTCCCCGCCTGACAGTTCCTGAAAATACCGACCGCCATAGCCCGCAAGCCCCACGCGTTCCAGGGCGCGGCCCGGCAGTTGTGCTGCATCTGCGCGCAGGGCCGTTGCCCCCACCAACCCGAAACGCACGACTTCATGCACCGTGAAGGGAAAGGCAAGCTGGCTGGCCTGTGGCAGCACCGCCCGCAATTCGGCCAGCGCCCAAGCAGGCAGTTTGCGTGTATCCTGCGCGTTCAGGCGCACAGTTCCCGAATGCGCCAGATCGCCAGTGATGGCACGCAAAAGGGTGGTTTTGCCCGACCCGTTCGGCCCGACAATAACAGTCAGTTGTCCTGCTTGCGCGCGCAGGCTGGCGTTTTGCAAAACGGGTTTGCCGCCAAGGGCTGCATCAATGTTCAGTGCTTCCAGCATGGCGGTTCACATATCCACAATGCCGCGACGGCGCAGCAATATCCACAGGAAAACCGGCCCGCCCAGAACGGCAGTGACAATGCCGATAGGCAGTTCCGCCGGTGCGATGACCAGCCGCGCGATCATGTCGGCCAATAGCAACAGCCCCGCCCCCAGAAGTGCCGCCGCAGGCAACACGAAGCGATGGTCCGGCCCTATGGCCAGCCGCAGCAGATGCGGCACAACAATGCCGATAAACCCTATTCCGCCCGACACAGCCACGGCAGCGCCGGTGGCGGCGGCAACGGTCAGGATGGCCATATTCTTCATGCGCTGCACGGGAATGCCCATATGTGCCGCAGCCCCTTCGCCCAGGGCCAGCCCGTTCAGCGCGCGCGCCAGAACAGGCGCGCCAACCAGTGCCAGGCCCATGATGGGCGCGGCAGCGGCCAGTTTGGCCCAGCTTGCCCCCGCCAGCGACCCCAGCCCCCAGAAGGTCAGGTCGCGCAATTGCTGGTCATCTGCGATATAGACCAGAATGCCCGTCAACGCGCCCGCAAGCGCCCCCAGCGCGATGCCTGCCAGAAGCATGGTCGCCACCGATGTGCGCCCGCGCCGCGTGGACACCCGATACAGCACCAGCGTTGTCACCCAGCCCCCCAGAAATGCCGCCAGCGGCACCAGATGCATGCCTGCCACGCCCAGCAGCGCAGCGGGCAGCATTCCGCCCAGCACAATGGCCAGCACTGCGCCAAGCCCCGCCCCCGCGCCCACGCCCACAATGCCCGGATCGGCCAGCGGGTTGCGGAACAGCCCTTGCATGACCGCGCCCGACACCGCCAGCGACGCGCCCACCAAAAGGCCCGTCAACAGCCGTGGCAGGCGGATGTCGAATATCACCACCCGTTCACGCAGGCTCAGCGCCTCGCCACTGGCCAGTTTCCACGCCACATCAGATAGCGACACACCCGCAGCGCCCACCCCCAGCGACAGCAGGGACACCCCCGCCACGAACACCGACAATGCGGCCAGTGTTGCGCGGGCGCGCGGCGCGCGGTCGCCTGCCACCGCTGCATCAGGGCCGCGCGACAGGAAGGAAAGCGCAACCATGCCCCTATCCCCCCTGATGCGCCAGCGATGGGTAGATGGCTTTGTGCAAGTCATGGGCGGCCTGTGCCGTGCGTGGGCCAAAGCCCAACAGGTAAATCCCGTTCATGCGGATGATCTGCCCGTTTTGTGCCGCAGGCGTCAGTCCAAGCGCGGGATGGCTGGCAATTTCGGCGTCACTCAGGGCGTGGTCCCCGTCGCGGTCCATCATAACGATGACATCGGGCGCGGCGGCAGCAATGGATTCATCCGTCAGCAGCCGGTAGCCCGCGAAATCGTCAAACGCGTTCACCGCCCCCGCCAGTTCGATCATGGCACTGGCGCCAGTGTCGCGCCCGGCGGCATTGATGCGCCCCCCTTGCGCGGACAGAACGAACATGGCGCGTTGGGGCACGGTAACCTGCGCGGTCTGGTGCGCCAGTGTCGCAAAGGCTGCGCGCAGATCAGCGACAAGGGCCGCGCCCGCGTCCTGTGCGTGCAAATGCTGCGCGACCATTTCGACACGTTCCATCACTGCATCGACGCTTGGCGCTTCCGTGATCTGGACAAAGGGCACGTCTGCCGCCTGCATGATCTGGATGGTTTCCAACGGTCCGGCCCCTTCAGACGCCAGGATCAGGTCGGGGTCAAGCTGCAACAGCCCTTCGGGCGACAAGGCCCGCATATAGCCCACATCAGGCAGGTCATTGACGGCAGGCGGAAAGCTTGCGGTTGTGTCGCGCCCCACAAGGCGGTGGTCCTGCCCCAGCGCATACACAATTTCCGCAAGGCCCCCACCAATGACCACCACACGGTCCTGTGCGGCGGCGGGGGTGATCAGCATAAGGGTTGCCAGCGCAGCGCGGATCATGCCGCACCCCCTTTCGCATGGGGCAGGGTTTCCAGCAGCGCCTGAAACGCGGTCGTGTCCGGGTCGCGCTTGCCGAAGATCTGCGTGATCAGCCCGCCATCTGCGTCAAATGCTTCAACGGAATGGGCCATGCCGTGGCGGGTGGGTTTGGACACCAGCCAGATTTCGGCCACATGGTCGGTACGCAAATGCAGGTTGAAGCGCGGGTCCATGACATTGATCCAGGGACCCATCGGGGTAACTTGTGCAATGGGGCCACCATGAATCTGGATACAGCCCTGATTGCCCACAAAGATCATCAGCGGCACAGATTGCGCCGCCGCCCCGTGCAGCAAGTCCACGATGGCTTCAGGGGCAAGGGGCTTGGCCCAGTGTTCACCGACAATGCGGTAAGCGCCAAGGCGGTTCATCTTCAGCCGCGCAGCTAGGCGCAGGAACTGGTGAGTGTCGGTCATCGCGGCCCAGTCGCGGCGCAACTCCTCCAGCTTTTCGGGGCGGGATTTCGGGGCCTCGACCGGGGGGCGGGGGGTCAGTGCCACACTGTCGGACTGGTCGGGCAGGCGCAAATCCGAAACCAGCGTGTCAAACGCGGCCCGGTCCGAATGGTCGGTCAGAAAAACTTTGTGCACCGCGTCGCCTGCAGCGTCAAACACCTGAACGGATGGGCGCGGCCCGTCCAACAGGGCAAAACCATGGACCCAGTGACGTGGAAACATGCGCAGGTCAATTTCCGCGCCCAACACCATAGAGGCATGCGCGCCAGCGTGATAATCCTCATAGGTTCCGGTGCGTTCATGCACACAAGATGCATTGCGCGTCAGCGCCATGACATCGCCCAGACGCTGGATTGCGGGCATCAGCCTGTCCAGCGCGGGGGCAATGCGCACCACATGGGTGCCATCGACATGGGCGGCCACAAGGGCGGCTTCGGTCACACCCAGACTTTCGGCCAGATCACGGGCGCGGGTTTTCGGGTGGTCTTTGCGGGCCTGCCGCAAGTCGGCAGGCGTGGGGCGGGATACAAGGTCAAGTGTCATGGAATGCTCCTGTCAGTCGCGTGTGATTTTGGGTCAGGCGCGTGTCTGGCAGTGTGCTGGATGGCGCGAAACGGCAGCGCCGCTTCATTCTTGACAGTTTCACTAGGATAATGTTAGGCGCAGTTCAAGCGCAAATTCTGCGCAGCCAGCCATTGTGCCAGCCCTTCCCCCTAAAACCACCTGTCATGAAAGGCCGCGACATGCGCGTTGTGCATATTATTCCGGCGCTTGCCGTCACTTTGGGCCTGGCATGGCCTGCCCATGCGGATGATCCCGCGTTGCGTATCCGGCTGGATCAGGCGACGCAGTTGCAAGAGGATTGCCAGCTTTTCTTCGTGCTGGAAAACCATATGGGTGCGGGCATTGACAGCTTGCAGGCCGAAACTGTGCTGTTAAGCCCTGAAAACCGTGTCCTGCGCCTTAGCCTGCTGGATTTCCAGTCCTTGCCTGAAAACGGGCTGCGGGTGCGCAGCTTTCAGTTCCCGTCCCTTGCCTGTGACCGGATTGGCCGGGTTTTGATCAACGCTGTCGGGGCATGCGCGCCCATGGGCGCCGCGGACTGCACCGCCGCGCTGCATGTCGATAGCCAAGCCGCGATCGAGGTGATGAAATGACCATCACTTTTGCAGAAATACTGGGCAATGTGGCCGACTTTCTGGCACTGGGGGGGCCGGTTGTGGCGGTGTTGTTGGCCATGTCACTGGTCGCGCTGGCCCTGGTTCTGGTCAAACTGTGGCAATTCCGGCGCGCAGGTGTCGGCGATCATGCCGATATTGTTGCAGCGCTGGACATGATGGACCGCGGCGCAGGGCATGCCGCCATCACGCGCGCCGCGCAGGGGCGCAACCATCTGGCCCCGCTGACCGTGCTGGCGCTTACCGTGGTCAGTGCGCGCGACGTGCAAGGCGATGCAGTGCGCGCGCGGTTGACGGGGTTGGCCGAAGCGGCGACAACGCGCCTGCAATCAGGGTTTCGCGCGCTGGACAGCATTGCGCAGGTTGCGCCACTGCTGGGGTTGTTCGGCACGGTTCTGGGCATGATCAGCGCGTTCTAGTCCTTGCAAGATGCAGGCGCGGCCGTGGACCCGTCCGCGCTGGCGGGGGGAATCTGGGTTGCGTTGCTGACCACGGCTGTGGGGCTGGGCGTTGCCATGCCCACCGCGTTGGTGCTGACATGGTTTGAATCGCGCGTCATGCGCGAAGCCCAACTGGCGATGCAGATTATTGATGTGGCGTTATGTGCGGGCCTGTCGCAGGAGTGCCCGCGCAACATGACGGCCGCCGCCGCCGCCCCCCCCGTCACGGTGGCGCATCATGCCTGACAGGTTGGATATGGCGGTCCGGCGCAAGCGCTTATCCATGACATCGCTGATTGATGTGATTTTCCTGTTGCTGCTGTTTTTCATGCTCAGTTCCACCTTCGCAAGGCAGGGCGAACTACCGCTTGATCTGGCGATGGGGGGGGCGGCGGATATGCCCCAAACCCCGCCGTTGTTTTTGCAACTGGCCCCCGATGCACTGCGCCTGAACAGCGTTCAGGCCACGGATGATGATCTGCAAGCGGCCCTTGATGACCAAGAAGGCGGGCTGGTGCTGGTGGCGCTGGCGGACGGCGTCGATGCGCAGCGTCTGGCGGATATCCTGTATCTGATCCAGCGCCGAAACGGTTGGCGCATTGGCGTTCTTGGGGGGGGCGGGACATGACGCGGCGCGCAATATCCCTTGTGCCGCGGGCGCGGCCCGAACCCAACATCGCGTTGATCAACATCGTGTTTCTGATGTTGGTGTTTTTCCTGATCGCGGGCAGCCTGGCCCCGCGCCCCGACCCCGAGGTTACCCTTGTCAGCCTGTCGGATATTGCAACTGCCCCGCCCAGCGATGCGCTGGTGCTGCTGGCAGATGGCACATTGCGGCTGGACGGGCAGGCCGTGTCCCTGCCGGATGCGGTGGCCCAACTGGCGGATGACGCGCAGGTGCGCCTGTTGCCGGACCGGGCGGCCCCTGCGGCACAGCTGGTCCAGACTGCACAGGCGCTGCGCATGGGGGGCGTGGGCAAACTGGTTCTTGTCACGCAGGAAGGGGTGAAATGACGGCTGCAGCAGTGTTTCGGGCCTGCCCACGGGTGAACGGCTGTCCTTTCGTGACCACCCGCCATTTGCGCAATCTGGACCTGCGCCCGAAGGGGCGCACGATCGCGCTGGCGCTGTGCGCGTCCATTGCGGTGCATCTGGGGGCGCTGGCCGCGCTGGGACCGCGTGACGAGGGGGTGCTGATTGAGGGCGGGGGCGAAGCGGCACCGGCGGCGCTGGGCACAAGTTTCGAAGCGTTTGCCGCTGGCAGCCACCAACCCGCGCCCCCTGCGCCGCAGGCCCCTGATCGTCCGGCGCAAACTGTGACGGCGCAAAACCCCGCCCCCTTGCTGCCTGACCGGGCCACCCCAGCGGCAGCGACCGCTGCGCAGATGCCACAGCAGGCACTGCCACTGGCTGCCCGTCCTGTGGTCACTGCGCCGGTGGCCGAAGACGCGCTTTTGCCACATGTCGCGCAAAGGGTCGTCGCGCCTGAACTGGCTGCGCTGCCGCCTGACGTGGTGCGCAGCGCCCCCCCTGACTGGGTGGACCCCACCCCCCACAAACCGGCTGTTGCTGTGGATCAGGCGCATATCCCGCCCAGCCCCGAGGTTAGCCCCCGCCCGCCCGCGCGACCGCGCGACCGGACCACCCCGGCCCCGCCCGCGCCACGGCAAACCGCAACGGCCCCTGCCGCCCCGCGCGGGAACGCAGCGCAGAACGCACAGCGCGGATCACAACAAGGCACGCAGGGGCAGGCGGCATATACGGCCACAACGCGCGCGGCTACAGCCCAGGCGGGAAATGCGGCGGCGTCCAATTACCCCGGCGAAGTGATGCGCCGCATCCAGCGGGTGCGCCAGGCGCGCAGCCCCGCGCGCGGGCGTGTTTTGGTGGCGTTCGGCATAGCCGAAAGCGGGGCGCTGGCATCAATCAGTGTTGCGCGCAGTTCTGGCCATGGTGCGCTGGACCAGGTTGCGCTGGACCATATCCGCCGCGCGGCCCCGTTTCCCGCCCCCCCCGCAGGCGCGCAGCGGCAATTCAGTTTCGAATTTGTCGGGCGGTGAGTGGACGCTTTGCGCAAGGATGGATTGGGTTGGGGAGCGCCCCCCACCCCCCGTGTTCATGGATATTTGGGCCAGAATGAAAGCTGCAACTGTGCCGCCATTTGTGTGACGGTGTGGTGTGGCCGCCGTTCCGCGCGTGTCAGGTGCGCGGGACGGCTGCAGATGGGTCAGCGTGCGGCATTTGTCGACAGAAGGTCGGGCAAAAACAGCACCAGTGCCGGGAAGGCCACGATCAGCGCGACCACCACGAAATCCGCGAGGATGAAGGGCAGCACACCGCGGAACACTTCGGTGACGGTGACATATTTGCTGGCCACGTTCTTGATAACGAACACGTTCATCCCCACTGGCGGGGTTATCATGCCGACCTCCAGCAGCTTGACGACCAGAACCCCGAACCACACCAGGCTGAGGCCCTGCGCATCGATCAGGGGCAGGAATATTGGCAGGGTGACCAGCATGGCCCCAAACGGTTCCATGAATGTGCCCAGGATCAGGTAGATGATGATGATCACCAAAAGCACAGTGATAAGCGACATGCCGGACCCGGACACGAAGGAAGATATCAGGTTCGACACACCCGACAGGCCCAGAAACCGCGTGAACATGGTAGCGCCGATGCCGATGATCAGCAGCGAGCCAGTGGTGATGACCGTTTCGGTGACAGAATCCGTGAAAGCCTTGCGCGTCAGGCGCCCCATGGCCGCTGCAAGGACTATGGTGCCCAGCGCGCCGATGGCGCCCGCCTGGGTGGCGGTGAACAGGCCGGAAAACAGCCCGCCGAAAATAAGGCCGATCAGGGCCAGGATGGGTGCCACCTGTGCGAGGGCGCGCCACAGGTCCGTGGAACCCACTGCCGCCTGACGCGGGATGATGTCGGGGCGCAGCCATGCGATGATCAGCACGACAACGCAATAGGACAGCGCCGTAAGCAGCCCGATTGCGATACCGCCAAGGAAGACTTCGATGATCGAGGTTTCCGCGATGACGCCATAGATGATCATCAGGATGGAGGGCGGAATAAGTGCCCCGATGGTGCCACCCGCAGCAATGCAGCCTGATGCGATGGAAGGGCGATAGCCCGCCTTGACCATTTCGGGGATGGCGATGCGCCCCATGGCCGCCGCGCAGGCCAGCGATGACCCCGACACGGCCGCAAAACCCGAACAGGCAAAAACCGACGATATGGCCAGCCCGCCAGGAAGTCTGGCCAGCAGCGCTTTTGCGGCCTCGAACAGGCCGCCCGTCAGCCCCGTGTGATAGGCGATAAACCCCATCAGCAGGAACATGGGCACTGCGCTCATGGTCCATTTCGCAGCAAAGGAATAGGGCGTGTTCGACAAGATGCCCATGGCAGGATTCCAGCCGATCATGGCCCAGATCCCGCAAAAGGACACCACGATCAGTGCCAGCGCCACAGGCAGGCGCAGCACCAGAAGACCCATCAGGATGGCAACACCCCAAAGACCGATTTCAACGCTCATGTTTCATCGCCTTTTGTGGTCGCGTCCAGCGTGTGACGAATGGTGGCCGACACGATGGCCAGTGCCATCAGCACACAGGCCAGCGTGGCAAGGGCAAACCCTGCGGGCACAATGAAATAGGAATGCCAGACCGGCATTTGAAAACGCACCAGTTCCACGAACGAGCCTGAACTGGCCTCTCTCATGGCTTTGAGCCAGTTCGCGTAGGTCATCACAGCATAGATGCCGGCGGCGCTTATATAGATCACGAAGTCCGATACCATCCGCACCGGGCGGGATATGGCGAAATCCAGCAATTCCACTGCGATCATCTGGTTGCGCAGCGTCAGCCAGCCCAGCGGCAGAAATGCCACAGCAACCATGTAATAGCGCGCGACGATTTCGGGCGTGGTGTTCATGGACATACTGAACACATTTAACAAAACCACATCCAGACTGACATGCAGCATCATCAGCACCACGGCGGCTGCCGCGATAAGCGACAGGCCCCGGCACAGGCCGACGGCCAGTTTGACCAGTAAAATCATATCAGGCACCCCGCGAACCCCTTCGGCCACAAATGGCCGAAGGGAAAGGATTATACAGGACCATTAAAGCCCGTAGCTGGACAGATCGACATTGGCCCAGATTTCATCCATGGCACGGGCCGCCAGTGCTTCGGGGTCGTCGCCAAGTTCTTCGACGATGGCGGTCCATTTTTCGACCATTGCCGCGAAATCAGCCGCCAGCGGGTCGGCGCTGATGCGCGCTTCGGCGTCAGCGGCCGCAAACGCGTTCGAGGCTTCCAGCAGGGCATCATCAGGGATGATGATTTCGATTCCTGCGGCTTCGACTGCGTTGCGCGCGGCTTCAGGCAGCTGGAACCCCCAGCGGTCGGTCAGGGTGGGGTTGGCGCGGTTGGCGGCGCGCACAAATGTCGCGCGGTCTTCGGCGCTCATGTCGGACCAGGTGGATTGGTTTACCGTGAAGTTCGAGGTCACATGATAGGTGCCCAGCGGGACACTGGTGGTATAGCGTGCCACATCGACCAGACGGAACGACAGCATGTCGACGATGGACGCCATGGACCCGTCAATCGTGCCCTGGTTCATGCCTTCAAACTGTTCGCCCACCGGCATGTTGACCGGGGTTGCGCCGAAGTTCTCGGCCCAGCGCGAGAAGGGCGCACCACCAGAGCGCAGACGCAGGCCCTGCAGGTCCGCTGCGGTGCGCACTGGGGTTGTGGTGATCAGAACATAGGGGTCCGACGCACCGGCGCCCAGAAACACCATTCCCTTATTGCTGAATTCCTGCTGGCAGGGGTCACAATTCACCACAAATTCGGTCATGGCCAGTGCCATGGCATGGGACACCCGCCCGATCAGCGCCATGTCGGCCGCGACATTGGTGCGCGCGAAATCTGCTGGAAAGAACAGCGGCAACAGGTTGCCGATATTGATCAGTTCGGATTGCAGCGCGTCGGGCACCTGCGTCAGCGACACGACTTCCGGGCCGATCAGGGTCATGCTCATGCTTCCGCCGCTTTCTTCTTCAAGATAAGTGGCGAATTTTTCATACATATATGTCGACGGGTGCGCCTGCGATGCGCCTGCGGCGCCGCGCAGGTTCTGGGCTTGCGCGCCGCTGGCGGCTGCAACGGCAAATGCCGCGCCCATCATCAGTGTTTTGGTCAGTTTCATGGTTTTCTCCTCCCAGGTGTTGATCGTCTTTATTGTCCGTCAGGTCTGGCGCC
This sequence comes from Paracoccaceae bacterium, assembly GCA_017510335.1. Taxonomy (GTDB): domain Bacteria; phylum Pseudomonadota; class Alphaproteobacteria; order Rhodobacterales; family Rhodobacteraceae; genus Roseinatronobacter. The sequence continues at coordinate 10,372 of JAFWNM010000014.1, read as the reverse complement.
GATTTTCGGTGCAAGCATCCTCCGTCGGGGCAATTCCGCAGTATTTCCGAAGCAGGCGGTTCAGGTCCTGCTGTTCTTTTGGTGTCAGCCCGCCGCGTTCATGGGGGGCATTTGCCCCATACAGGGCGCGTGTGCTGTCCAGTGCCACCAACCCTGCAGGCAGGATTGACAGTTTCACGATGCGCCGGTTCTTTGGCGGGATGGTGCGCATGACCAGACCGCGATCTTCAAAGCCGCGTATCAGGCGGGTCATGGCCGCCGGTTTGATATACAGCGCGCGGGCAAGCAGGCCCTGTTGCACGCCGGGTGTGCGGGCAATGACCTGAAGAATGGTGTATTCTGCCGCACTAAGGCAGACAGCGTGTTCGCTTTGGTCCAGGGCTTCGCGCACCTGAAGCCAGGCAACGCGCAACAGGAACCCGGTGTTGTGGCGCAACCCTCCAAAATCAAGGCCATCTTCGGGGTTTTCCGTGGCGCGCCGGGAATTCACGGGCAGTGCCGAATCTTCTGTTTGTCCCAGCATCACATTTCCTCCCCCAAGATAAATGTTATGCGATCAACAGTTCCAAATCAAACAGTTTCTTTTGGATTGTTCTTTCAGGTTGCACAGGGTCACGCTGTTATGATCTTGCCGTTGCCTGCATGCGCTGTTGCATAGAGTTCCGAAATACGCGCGGCATGGCTGTCGCGCATGGCGCGCTGGTTCAGGCTGCCTTTTTCGGTGACCTCTCCCTTGTCGAAACTGGGGGTTGTGTCCAGGACCAGGGCGCGCTGTACGCGGCTGGCGGACCCAGTGGCACGTTTTGCAGCATTGGTCAGGCAATCCTGCAAACGGGCTGTCAGCTCATCCTCGGGCAGGGCCTTGGCCTTGTCCGACAGCAACAAAAGCGCCCCCAATTGCGGCTGGTTTTCCCCCACGACCACAGCATCGCGCACCAGCCCGCCCATGGCATCGACAAGGGCGGCGCGCACACTGCCCACCGACACCCATGTTCCGGTCGACAGTTTGAAATTTTCCGCAACACGTCCGTCAAAATAGAACCCTTTGGACAGGTCCTGCGGGTCGGCGGGGCGCAGGGCGTCGCCAAGGCAATAGAACCCTTCGTCATCGAAGGCATCGGCGGTGCGTGCTGGGTCGCCAAAATACCCCGGTGTGATGGTCGGCCCTTTCAGGCGCGCTTCCAGCTTGTCCCCCGATGGCACCAGTTTCAGCGTCAACCCGCGCGATGGCACCCCCAGATTGCCGGCCTTGTCCTGAACATGGGTGCAGGCCAGCGCGAAGGGCGCGGTTTCCGTGGCACCCAGCCCCGTGGCCAGCAGCACATCACGCCCCGTTACCTTGCGCCCCAGCGCGGACAGGCGGTCCCATGTGTGCTGCGCCATGCCAGCGCCTGCGTAAAACAGCATACCCAGCTTGGCGTAGAATTTCTGCGCCAAGGCATCATCTTGTTCCAGCGCATCAATCAGCATGTCATAGCCCACGGGCACGTTGAAATACCATGTGCAGGACACGTCATTGAGGTTGCGCAGGGTTTCGGCAAATTTGCCGCGAACAGGGCGGCCATCATCAATATAATAGCTGCCGCCATTGGTCAGAACCAGATAGTTGACCTTGTTGCCTGCGGCGGTGTGGTTCCATGGTGCCCAGTCCAGCACAACGGGCGGTTCCCATGTCAGAAAGCGGTAGCAATCGCGCATCATGGTGGCCATGGCGCAAATCATGCGGTTGGTGTTGATCACGGCCTTCGGGCTTCCGGTTGACCCGGATGTGAACAGGTATTTCACAACTGTGTCCGGCGTCAGGGCGGCGCGTGCGGCATTCGCGGCGGCGGGGTCGGCCGTCAGCAAACTGTCAAAGGGTACGGCCTCTGCCCCGCCCCCATGCAGGGTAATGACCGTCCGGCCCGTTGCGGCAATGGCGTGAAGCGCAGGCGTGAACGCCGCGCCGTCATCGGCAAATACCGCGCCCGGTTGCAGCAAGGCCGCGATGTCGCGCAGTTTGCCATGATCCTTGGATACCAGCGAATAGGCCGGTGACACGGGCGCATAGGGAATGCCGGTATAGGTGCATGCAAGCCCCAGCAGCGCATGTTCCAGGCTGTTTTCAGACAACACCAGCAAGGGCCGGTCCGGTCCCAGCCCCAAACCCAGCAGGGCCGCGCCAATGCTGCGCGCCATGTCGCGGGCTTGCGCATAGCTGATACGCCGCCAGTCCCCGCCATCTGCGCGCCGCGCCATCCATGTGGCATCCGGTGTGGCATCGGCCCAGTGGTCCAGATAATCGGCCACCAGTGGCAAATGGTCGGGCAACGGTTCGGCCTGGCGCATCAGGATGGTGCCATCTGGGCGATGGTCATACTCGAATACAGGCGACCAGAAGCGGGACTTGGCAGGGGGCTGGACAGTCATTGTGGTGCGTTCTCCGGGTGTGTTTGGGCCGCGGGCGGGGCAAGGGGGGGCGCTGGCGTGTGGTGCGGGGTCAGGACTGGGTTTCGTTTTCGCAACTGCGCCGCAGTCGATGCAACAGGTCAAGAAACTGCGCTTGTTCCTGCGGGCTGAACGCCGAAAGCAGTTGTTTTTCGCGCGCCCGTGCCTGCGCCATGGTGGTTTCAAGCTTCTGACGCCCTTGCGGTGTCGGCAACAGGGCTTGCGACCGCCTGTCACCGGGCACGGCCTCGCGGCGCACCAACCCGCCTTGTTCCAGATCATCGATGATCGCTACCAGACCGGAGCGTTCGATCCCAAGTTGGCGCGCCACATCGCTTTGCGTGATCTGGGGACAGTCAACAATAAGGCCAAGAACGGTCATGGTGCGCGGCGAAATACCCGCCCCTTCGACCCCGTGGCGAAAATCATCCCGGAAAATCATGTAAGCGCGCTTCAGGTTGTATCCGAAAAGCGTTTCAATGCTGCGATCTGCAGCATCTTCGCCAGGCATGTCCTGTTTCAAGGTATTTCGCATGTCATCATCCGGCACGTTTGGCAGGGGGCAGGCAGGGCGTCGGTGCCTGTCATATGATTAGCAGGTTGATCGTTACCTTACAATACTGTTTACTAAGTAACGTATTTCTGCAATATGGAACCCGACCACACAGGAGGGAAAGATGGACGGCACCACGCAAGCGCTTGTAACCTATGAGCTTCAGGGCGAAATTGCCGTCATCGGCCTGAACCGGCCCGAGAAGCGCAACGCCATTTCCGACCGGCTGGTAGAGGCCCTGCATGTGGCGGCCACCCGCGCGCGTGCAGAAGCGCGCGCAGCGGTTATTCACGGCGCGGGCGATCATTTTTGCGCTGGTCTGGACCTGGCCGAGCATAGGGAAAAACCGCTATTCGAAGCGATCCAGGGGTCGCGGCGCTGGCACGCGGTGTTCACTGAATTCGAACGCGGTGAAATACCGTTCATTTCCGCGCTGCATGGTGCGGTGGTGGGCGGCGGGTTCGAACTGGCTGCGGCGACCCATATTCGCGTGGCTGACGAAAGCACGTTTTTCGGCCTGCCCGAAGGCCAGCGCGGCATTTTCGTGGGCGGGGGCGGGTCTGTCCGCGTGGGCCGCCTGATCGGGGCTGCACGCATGACAGACATGATGCTGACAGGGCGCACAGTGTCGCCCGCCCAGATGGAACAATGGGGCGGCGTGTCCTATGTCGTGCCCAAAGGGCGCGCACTGGAAACCGCGATGGACCTTGCGCGCAAGGCCGCATCGAACGCGCCATTGTCGAATTATGCAGTGCTGAACGCCCTGCCGCGCATTGCCGAAATGTCGGTAGAAGATGGCTTGTTCACCGAATCGGTGGTGTCGGCGCTGACCTCGGAAACCCCCGAAGCAAAACTGCGCCTGCGCGACTTTCTGGAAAAGCGCACGGCGCGCCTGAAAGCCCCCGACGCGCAGTGACGCATATGCGTCCTGCCAGTATTCAAATTGTCTGCCAAAGGATCATCCCATGAACCTGGACGAGATTGTCGCAATCGACTTTCATACCCATGCCGAAGAACCGTGCAACTGCCACCGCGACGATGGCTATAATGAATTCCAACAAGGCATGGCCGCCTATTTCAAGAACCCCGCCGGGGTTGACGGCATGCTGCCCACTGTCCCGCAAACGGCCGAATATTACCGTGCGCGCAAGATTGCCGCCGTGATTTTTGGCGTCGATGCCGAACGCGAAACCGGCTTTTACCGCCATACAAACGAAGAAATCGCGGAACTTTGCGCCGCGAATTCCGACATTCTGATTCCCTTTGCATCGATTGATCCCGCCAAGGGCAAACTGGGCGCGCGCGAAGCCCGCCGTCTGGTGCGTGAATTCGGGGTCAAGGGGTTCAAGTTCCACCCCACCATGCAGGGCTTCTTTCCCAATGACCGCATGGCCTACCCCTTGTATGAAGCCATCGCCGACGAAGGCGCGATCATGCTGTTCCATACAGGGCAAACCGGGGTCGGGTCGGGCATGCGCGGCGGAATGGGCATGCGGCTGAAATACTCAAACCCCATGCATATCGATGATGTCGCAGTGGATTTCCCAGATACATCCATCGTTCTGGCGCATCCGTCCTTTCCCTGGACAGAAGAAGGTCTGTCTGTGGCGCAGCATAAACCCAATGTTTATATCGACATGTCGGGCTGGGCGCCAAAATACTTCCCGCCGATCTTCATCCACTATGCCAACACATTGCTGAAACGCAAAATGCTGTTCGGGTCCGACTGGCCCGCCATCACCCCGGACCGCTGGCTGAGCGACTTTGCAGAGCTGAACATCCGCGAAGAAGTGCGCCCGCTGATCCTGAAGGAAAACGCCGCGCGCTTGCTCAAGCTCATGGAATAAAAAATGGGGCCAACAGGCCCCATTTGCCAACCGGGGTTGGTGTCAGTCCGGGGACCGGGCGGGGACGGGGAACACCAGCCCGTCAAAAATCTTGCGGGTTGTGCGCATGACGCCTGCGCGCGTTACTGTGCCGTCAGTCCCGGTTTCAACCAACACATCTGCGGCACCTGTGGGGTGTTCTATGCTGTAACGGCCATCTTTGGGCCTGCGCGCCAAAGGATAGGCAACACTGCCCGGCAGGGTGCAGGCCGTGGCCACAGAAACAGCCGCGAAGACACCAATCGTTGCATGGCAGCGATGCGGGATGAAACTGCGGGTTGCAATGGCCCCGCCCGCCGCAGGTTCGGAAACCAGCGTCATTTTCGGCACGGATTTTTCGCGCACATCGCCCAGATTCATCATGGGGCCAATAGCCAGGCGAATCTCCTCCAGCCGCGATTTCAACTCACCATTGGCGTCCAGATCCTCGCGGCTTTCCTGCCCGGTAATGCCGAAATCAGCGGCGCGCAGCACCACGATCGGCATGCCGTTGTCAATGCAGGTCACCTCGATATCTTTCACCACATCCACAACATTTCCCGTCGGCAGCAGCGCCCCGCACATGGACCCGGCAATGTTGTCAAACAACAAGGGCAGGGCCGCATGATGGCCGGGAACCCCGTCAATGGCCGTATCACCTGCGTAGGACACCTGGCCCTCAGGCGTTTGCACGCGCGCCAGCGCCACTTCGCCTGTATTGCGCATGTGAATGCGTACGGGCGTTTCACCATTTTGCGCGCGCACCAACCCGCGTTCAATGGCCGCAGGGCCGACACCGGCCAGAATATTGCCGCAGCCCTGCGCATCGGACACCAATGCACGGTCCACAAACACCTGCAGGAACAGGTAATCCACATCCGCATCATCGCGCGTCGACGGCGACAGGATGGCAACCTTTGACGTCAGCGGATCGCCCCCGCCCATGCCGTCAATTTGGCGCGGGTCAGGGCTGCCCATCAGGCCCAGCAACACGGCATCGCGCGCGGCAACCTCCTGCGGCAGGTCCGTGGCCAGCAGATAGGCCCCCTTGGACGTGCCCCCCCGCATCCAAAGGCAAGGAATACCCGCTTGTCCGAAATCACGCATGACTGGCCCTTCATCTTGCCAAAAAATACTCTCAGGGGGTGAATTTGGCAGCGCCAAAGAGGGGGCGGAACGCCCCCTGATCACCTAAATATATTTCAGGCCCTTCTCGGCCAGTTTTGCGCGCATATTGTAGATATCCAGCCCCAGTTCGCCAGCGGCCAGCCGCGTGCGTTTGGCCTCTTCCGCGTCCAGCCGTGTCTGGGCCTTTGCAGCCACATCCTGCGCCTGCGCCTGTGGCACGACGACCACGCCATCATCATCGGCAATAATCACGTCACCGGCCGCGATGGCCTGTCCTGCGCAGACAATCGACACATTCACCGACCCAAGCGTTTCCTTCACCGTGCCTTGGGCAGAAATGGCCTTGGACCAGACCGGAAAGCCCATATCCTGCAAATCCGCCACATCGCGCACGCCTGCATCGATGATCAACCCGCGACACCCGCGCGCCATGGCACTGGTGGCCAGAAGATCCCCGAAATAGCCGGTATCGCAGGGGCTGGTGGGCGCCAGAACCAGAATGTCGCCGTCCTGCAATTGCTCTATGGCGACATGCAGCATCCAGTTATCCCCCGGCGGTGCGCTGATCGTCACGGCTGATCCCGCAATCCGTGCACCGCGCCAAATGGGACGCATATAGGACGCCAGACAGCCTGTGCGCCCCTGCGCTTCGTGCACAGTGGCCGCGCCCGCACGGCCCAGCGCGTCAATGATTGCGCGGTCCGCGCGCGGAATATTCTGAACGACAACAGACATATATCAGCCTTTCTGTGGCACTGGCGGGGTGCCATGGGTGTGGAAGGTCTCAATGGTTTTCAGCCCCCAGGCCTGCCCCTTCTTGCGGTCGCTTTCGGTCCAGCAGACAGGTTCCCAGTCGGGTGCAAGGATCAGGCGTGCGCCTGCATTCGCCAGTTCGACCCGGTTTCCGGCGGGTTCCCAGACATACAGGAAAAACGTGCCCTGAATGGCGTGCTTGTGCGGGCCGGTTTCGATATGCACCCCGTTTTGCAGGAAAATATCGGCGGCGCGCAAGATATCCTCGCGCTGGTCGGTGGCATAGGTGACATGGTGCAGGCGCGCATGTCCGCCCCCGTGTTCTTCGGTGCAGGCCAGATCATAGGTTTTGTTATTGATGGTGAACCAGCACCCCCCGATGCGGCCATTGTCCAGCTGGATGTATTCCGTCACACGGCTGCCCAGACAGGTTTCCATGAAACGCCGGAATTCGGTGACATCGGCGGCCAGAAGGTTCAGGTGGTCAATGCGGCGCGGGGCGGCGCCTGTAAATGCGCTGGCGGTGTTTTTTAGGGCGGGTTTGTCGGCGTCATCGGGTGCGGCGCGGCGGGTGTCGTAATAGATTTCAAAAACATGGCCAAACGGGTCTTCAAACCGGAAGGCGCGCCCGTGGCTGTCATCGCCGTCAACCCAGCCATGCACCTTGTAGCCCGACGCCTCGATCACGGCCACGCGCCGCGCCAGCGCGTCGGGGCTGGCCGCGCGATACCCGATATGGCCCACGCCCGTGGTGGTGGCGCGCGTCAGTTTCAGCGTGCAGAATTCGTAATCGTCCCAGGCACGCAGATAGGCGCTGTTTTCATCCTGCCCGGACAGTTTCAGACCATAGACGCGGGTGAAGAAATCAAGGCTGTCATCGAACCTGTCAGTCAGCATTTCGACATGGCCCAGATGGGCGATATCGAAGCCTGGATTGGTGGGGTGCGTCATGCTGTCCGTTCCTTAAAGTTCGTCCACTGTGCGCGGAAAGATGGATTGGAACCCTTCGGCATATTTGCAGTCACGCCCGCCCGACATGCCGCCCGAATTGCGCTTGAAATGGTTGGCGCGCTGTTGGGCAACGCGGGTGTAATAGTCCCACAAATGCACCTGCCCGTTCATATGTTCCATGGCCGCGCGTTTCTTGTCCCAGACAGGGGTGATGTCCAGAAATGTATCCGGCTTCCAGCCCATCTGTTCGGTCTGGTGGGGTTCAAACAGGTAAAGCTGCGGCGCGCCCAGTACCTTTTCGCCGGGGTTATGGCCCCAGGCTTGCGCGATCATGCGCGTTTCCAGCGCGATCTGGGTCGTATACATGTGGTCGGTATTATAAGGGTCATACTGGCTGTGGCTAAGCATGAAGGCAGGCTGCACCTTGCGGATCAGGTCAACCAGACGCATCTTGTCGTCTTGTTCCAGATGCAGCGGGTAATCGCCCAGATCGAAGCATTCCAGATGATGCACGCCCAGCACGTCGGCGGCGGCTTCTGCCTCGGCGCGGCGGTTGGCCTTCACCTCGTCCAGGGTTTTACCTTCTTTCCACAGGCGCGCGCTTTCGCCACGTTCCCCGAATGACAGGCACGCCACAGTGACCTGATAGCCCATTTCTGCATGCAGCGCGATAGCGCCCCCGCAGCGCCAGACGAAATCGGCGGCATGGGCAGAAATAACAAGCGCGGTTTTTGGCGCGGTCATGGAAACCTCCTTGATGGAACAGGGTTTCTTGATCCCATGCGCGCCAGCACGGCGCAATTTTGAAGCGCGTGCCGTTGAATAAGAAATAGCTATAGGCGGCCCGCGCGCGCGGCGCTGTTCATGCGCCTGCGGGCGGGCGGATATGCGCCACGAACGGCGCATCCGGCGCAATCCTGTCCAGTGCGGCACAGCGCCCTTCATAGGCCACCGACATTGTGTGCGCATTCGCGTGCAGAACGGTTTCGGCGTCGCTGACAAGCGCCACATGACCGCGCCAGAACAGTAAATCCCCGCGTTGCGCGCTGGTGCCGTCTGGCAGCGCGGGGCCAAAGGCAGTCGCCTGCAGGTCACTGTCGGCGGGGCAAGGCAGCCCACAGGCATGGAAGGCCACCTGCACCAGTCCAGAGCAATCAATACCACCCGACGAATTGCCCCCCCACAGGTATGGCGTGCCCAGCAGCATTTGCGCCACGGTAACGGGGTCGGATTCAGGGTGGTCCAGCGTGGCCAAATGTTGCACCGGCACCCAGCCCCCGCAGGATGCGCGCAGGAACGCCCCGTCCTGATCCGTGATCAAAAGCTGCGCATTCATGGAAAGCGCGCCGGTTTCCGGGCTTTTCAGGTCCGGCCGGGAATACAGATGCGTTGCGCGGCTGCGCACCCGGTGGCTGACGGCGTGATCGGGCGCAAGCGCTGTGTCGCGCAGCCAGCCGCAATACCCGTCGGCATGAAGCTGCACGAAGCTGTATCCGTCGCGCTGGTCAATCATTGTCAGGCCTGCGCCGCGCAAAACCTGTCTGTCGCGCGGGCCGCCCGGCGTGCGCAACAGGTCCGCCACAGCGCCGCCTGCGCGCAGGGGCGTTCCGGTGGTGAACTGCGCGCCATCGGGCAGCGGGCGCATGACATCAAGGGCAACACGCCCGCTGAATGGTGTCAGGCGCGGGTCGTTCACAGCTTCAGCGCGGCTGGCAGGGCGTCGAACAGGGCGCGGGCTGCTTGTCCAACCCCGCCTTTGGGGCGGGCAGGGGCGGCGACAGGTTGATGGCCATAGATGTCGAAATGCACAAAACGGGGTGTGTTTTCGACAAACCTGTGCAGGAATAATGCAGCCGTAATGGCCCCCGCCATGCCGCCCGATGGTGCATTGTCCAGATCTGCAATTCCGGGCTGGATATTGGCTTCATACCCCGGATGCAGCGGCAACGGCCAGACCGGGTCGCGCACGGCATCGCCCGACTGCAGCAAAGCCGCACTCAAGGCGCTGTCGCGTGTGAAAAACGGCGCAATATCGGGGCCGACCGCCACACGCGCCGCACCTGTCAGCGTGGCCATACAGATAATCATGTCGGGCGTGTCCTCATCCGCAAGGGTCAGGGCATCGGCCAGCACCAGCCGCCCTTCGGCGTCTGTGTTATTGACCTCGATGCTTAGGCCCTTGCGCGACAACAACACATCGCCGGGGCGCATGGCATTGCCTGAAACGGCGTTTTCGACGGCGGGAACAATCACGCGCAAGCGGACGGGCCAGCCTTGGGACATGATCATATGTGCAAGGCCCATAACCGTGGCTGCGCCGCCCATATCCTTTTTCATCAACCCCATCGACGCGCCGGGCTTCAGGTTCAGCCCGCCTGTGTCAAAGCAGACACCCTTGCCCACAAGCGTCAGTTGCGGGCCTTGTGTGCCCCAGCGCATGTCCAGCAGGCGCGGGCTTCGTTCAGAGGCGCGCCCCACCGCATGCACAAGCGGGAAGTTGTGATACAGCAGTTCATCGCCATAAATTACCGATATTTCGGCACCGAACCTGTGCCCCAGCCCGACAAAGGCGGCCTCCAGTTCCTCTGGGCCCATATGGGATGCGGGGGTGTTGATCAGGTCGCGGGTCAGTGCCTCGCCGGTGGCGATGGCTTCGAGCTTCGCACTCTCAACGGATTTGGGCGCGATCAGTTGT
>JAFWNM010000013.1 GCA_017510335.1 Paracoccaceae bacterium | reverse complement strand
GAAATGGTGATGCCGGGCGACAACCTGAAATTCGTTGTCGAACTGATCGCCCCGATCGCGATGGAAGAAAAACTGCGCTTCGCCATCCGCGAAGGCGGTCGCACCGTCGGCGCTGGCGTCGTGGCAAAAATCATCGAGTAACACGCTGATCCGCTTCGATTTTATGGGGGCATGCGGGTCACTGCATGCCCCTTTTCCATGTCGGAGCTGACGATGAAACGACTATTTGGCTATTTTGAAGCGCGCATAAACGCCTATCCGGCACAGGCACCGCAGCGCCCCCCTGAAACCATGTTGGGTTTCGTGCTGCATTATGCGCGCGGTGTGTTGCCGTGGCTTTTGTTCATGTCGTGCCTGTCGATCACTTTCGCAGCGATCGAGATCATTTTGCTTGGTTATCTGGGCACCCTTGTCAACAGGATGACCGAACTTGGCCCCGAGCGTTTTCTGGCCGAGGAAGGCGCGCGCCTTATGGGCATGGCCGGGCTGCAACTGCTGGTTCTGCCCGTCATATCGGTGATTGGGGCCTTGGTCATGTATCAGGTGATCATGGGCAATTTTCCCCAGCGAATCCGGTGGCTGGGGCATCGTTGGTTGCTGGGCCAGTCGATGGGGTATTTTCAGGATGAATTTGCAGGCCGCGTGTCCACAAGGCTGATGCAAACTGCGCTGGCCGTGCGCGAAGTCACCATGAAAATGATGGATGTCGCGGTCTATATTCTGGCCTATTTTCTGGGGTCGCTTTGGCTGGCGGCAACGCAGGATTTGTGGCTGGCGCTGCCGTTCTTGATATGGGCAATGGCGTATGGTGCGCTTTTGTGGGTGATTGTGCCGCGTCTGGGGCGTGTCGCACAACAACAGGCAGATGCGCGCGCTGACATGACCGGGCGTATTGTCGACAGCTACACCAATATTGCCACGGTCAAACTGTTCAGCCACAGCGCGCGCGAAGAAACCTATGCGCGCAATGGTCTGGACGGGTTCTTGCAGACTGTCTATCGCCAGATGCGGCTGGTCGCGGTGCAGGATGTGTCCGTCAATGTTCTGAATGCGCTGCTGACGGGCGCGGTGACGGGGCTTGGCATTTGGTTGTGGCTGCAAGGGCAGGTGGAACTTGGGGCGCTGGCTGTGGCCATTCCGCTGGCCTTGCGGTTGGGGAACATGTCGCATTGGATCATGTGGGAATTTGCCGCGCTGTTTGAAAACATTGGCACAGTGCGCGACGGGATTGCCACATTTGCCGCAGCGCGGTCGGTGCAGGATGTGCCGGGTGCCAAACCGCTGGTCGTGCGCAAGGCCGAAATCCGCTTTGACCAGCTGACATTCCGCTACGAAGGTGACCTGCCGGCAGGGCGCAAGCCTGCGGTCATTGACGCGATGGACCTGACGATTGCCCCGGGCGAGAAGATCGGCTTGGTGGGGCGGTCCGGCGCGGGAAAATCCACCTTGGTCAATCTGTTGCTGCGGTTTTATGATGTGGGGTCGGGGCGCATTATGATTGACGGGCAGGATATTTCGCAGGTCACGCAGGACAGTTTGCGCGCGGCCATCGGCATGGTCACGCAGGATACGGCGCTGCTGCACCGCTCTGTGCGCGACAATATCGCCTATGGCCGGCCAGAGGCCAGCGACGCCGAAATCTGGCAGGCCGCGCGCATGGCCGAAGCGGACGGGTTCATTGCCGGTCTGGTAGATGCCAAGGGCCGCCATGGTCTGGATGCGCATGTGGGCGAACGCGGGGTCAAGCTGTCGGGTGGCCAGCGCCAGCGCATAGCGATTGCGCGTGTCGCGCTGAAAGATGCGCCCATACTGATTCTGGACGAGGCCACGTCTGCGCTGGATTCCGAAGTCGAGGCCGCGATTCAGGGCCAGTTGGACCAGTTGATGCAGGGCAAGACCGTGATTGCGATTGCGCACCGCCTGTCCACGATTGCCGCGATGGACCGGCTTGTGATCATGGATCAGGGGCGGATCGTCGAACAGGGCACCCATGCGGAATTGCTGGACCATGGCGGGCTGTATGCGCGGCTTTGGGCGCGGCAATCTGGCGGGTTTCTGGTGGACGAAGGGTAGGCGGCTGGCCTTTGGCGGTGTTGCACCATCATCAGTTTGCGGGGCGGTGCAATTCCCTCTTGATCTTGGGCGGGCGCTGTCATAACCCTGCGCAACGGAATAGGGGTATAGCTCAGTTGGTAGAGCATCGGTCTCCAAAACCGAGGGTCGTGGGTTCGAGTCCCTCTGCCCCTGCCATTCCGGCCAAGCCTTGTCAGTGGTGCGTGTTGCATGCAGACTGACAAGCTGGACATCAACATCCATATCGGTGCGCATAAAACGGCCAGCACGCATTTGCAGCGGTTGCTGCTGCGCAATGCGGCCAGGCTGTCTGCAAAGGGATGTGCCTATTTCGGGCCGAACCGACTGCGCCATGACCTGCGGCTGCCGCCGCTTTGTGTGGACCGCCCCGCCAATGAGCGTGTGATTGCCCCATTGGTGTCGGATCTGCGCAATGCGGCCGCGCGCGGCCAGAATCTGGTGGTGTCCGAGGAAAACATCCTGGGCACCACGCGCGCGGATATCATTGCCCGCGCCGACAGGCTTTATCCTGACGCTGACGGGCAGATTACGCGTTTTCTGCGGCTGGTGGGGGGGCGCAACGCAACGCTATACATGGCGGTGCGCAGCCCGTTATCATTTATCAATTCCGCCTATGTCCAGCAAATCAAGGGCGGAAATCTGTGTGATTTTGAAACCTATGTTGCGGGGTTTGACCCGCCTGCGCTGCGCTGGTCGGAACTGGTGGTGCGGCTTCTTGCCTGTCCGGGGGTGGGCCGACTGGTAATCTGGCGGTTTGAAGATTACGCGCAGGTTTTGCCTGATATCCTGCGCCATCTGCTTGGCGCGCAAGCGGCGGCAGGGCTGCGCCTGTCATCCACGCCCCATCAGGTTGGCAGTTCCGCGCGCGCCATTGAACATGCCCGCGCGCGCCTGAATGCCGACCCCGCGCTGAACCCCAAAACAGTTGTGACCGAAGCCGAACAGCTTTATCCCAAATCCGCGCAATGGCCTGGCCCCGACGCCTTCGGGGCGGACGTGATGGCCGCGGGGCAGCAAAGCTACGCGCATGATTTGCAGGCCCTTCGCGCCATGGCGCGCGTTACGTTTTTGGCGCCCGGTGCCGAACGCAAACCGGGCAGTAGGGCGAATCGTGCTTGAAACTGGCGCCTGTGCTGCGTATGTCAGCCCCTAGACAAGAACAGGTGTGCATTCATGGCCAAGACGAACCCTTTTCAGTTCATGCAGCAGGTGCGGGCGGAAACCGCCAAGGTCACCTGGCCCACACGGCGCGAAGTGACCGTGACCACCGTAATGGTGTTGATCATGGCCGCATTGACAGCGGTATTTTTCTTTCTTGTTGATCTGACAATTCGCACTGGTTTGTCGGGACTTCTGGGTATGTTCAATTAATCAACCGATCCGGCCGCGTTTGATGCGGGCGGGGCTTGAAATGGCGCGCATTGCGCTGTAACAGCGACCACAAGGAAAAGCGCACCGCACTGGTGCGCTGTTTTGTTTGACTCTATGACGGGGCTGCCACTCGGGCAAGGTCCGACACCGGCCGCAAGGCCGCCAGAAACAGGAAGAACATCCATGGCCAAGCGCTGGTATTCGGTAAGCGTTCTGTCGAATTTCGAAAAGAAAGTCGCCGAGGCGATCCGCGTTGCCGTGCAAGAAGGCGGTCTGGAAGACATGATCGAAGAAGTTCTGGTCCCGACCGAAGAAGTTATCGAAGTGCGGCGCGGCAAGAAAGTCACGTCTGAGCGCCGCTTCATGCCCGGCTATGTTCTGGTGCGCATGGAAATGACGCCCAAAGGCTATCATCTGATCAATTCCATCAACCGCGTGACTGGTTTTCTTGGCGCACAGGGCAAGCCGATGCCCATGCGCGACGAAGAAGTGAACGCCATTCTGAACCGCGTTGAAGAAGGCGAAGCTGCACCGCGCACGCTGATCCATTATGAAATTGGCGAACAGGTCAAGGTGACTGATGGCCCGTTCGAGGGGTTTGCCGGTCTGGTGGAAGAAGTCGACGAAGGCGCGAATCGCCTGAAAGTGATGGTATCAATTTTTGGCCGGGCAACCCCGGTCGATCTGGAATTCACCCAGGTTTCCAAAGAAATCTGATGTGAATACACGCGTGGAAGGTCGTCAGGCGCGCCTGATCCGGCCGCACCACTAAACCGCAAGAAGCCCTGTGCAGGCGTGCAAAGGGCGAGGTGATAAAAGGAGAGGCCAGATGGCCAAGAAGGTTATAGGGCAGCTGAAGCTGCAAATCCCGGCGGGCAAAGCGAACCCGTCACCGCCCGTAGGCCCTGCATTGGGTCAGCGCGGGTTGAACATCATGATGTTCACCAAGGAATTCAACGCGCGCACTGCGGAACTTGAACCCGGCGCACCGATTCCCACACTGATTACCTATTATCAGGACAAATCCTTCACCCTGGAACTGAAGACGCCACCCGCGTCATGGTATCTGAAGAAGGCAGCGGGCCTGAAGCCCGTGGGCAAGCGCAACCGCGCCAAAGGGTCAGAAGCACCGGGCCGCGTTGTGGCGGGCAGTGTGACGACCAAACAGATTCGCGAAATCGCAGAAGCCAAGATGAAAGACCTGAATGCCAACAGCATTGAAGGCGCGATGGAAATCATCGCTGGTTCCGCGAAATCGATCGGTATCGAGGTGAAAGGGTAAATCATGGCTAAACTAGCAAAACGCGTTAAGGCCGCCCGTGAAGCCTTTGTCGGAAAAGAGAACCTGACCGTTGAAGATGCAGTTGCGTTGATCAAGGCGAATGCAACCGCGAAATTCGACGAAACCATCGAAGTGGCGATGAACCTGGGTGTTGACCCGCGCCATGCCGACCAGATGGTGCGCGGCGTTGTGACCCTGCCCAACGGCACGGGCAAAACTGTCCGTGTTGCAGTGTTCGCACGCGGCCCGAAAGCAGATGAAGCCAAAGCCGCCGGTGCAGATATTGTTGGCGCCGAGGATCTGATGGAAACCATCCAGTCCGGCAAGATCGAATTCGACCGCTGCATCGCAACCCCTGACATGATGCCCATCGTGGGCCGTTTGGGCAAAATCCTTGGCCCGCGCAACCTGATGCCGAACCCCAAAGTGGGCACAGTCACCATGGATGTTGCGCAGGCTGTGGAAAGCGCGAAAGGTGGGCAGGTTCAGTTCAAGGCCGAGAAAGCCGGCATCATCCATGCGGGTGTTGGCAAGGCGTCCTTCGATGATGCCAAACTGGCCGAGAATATCCGTGCCTTCGTCGATGCTGTTGCCAAGGCGAAACCATCAGGTGCCAAAGGGGCCTATCTGCGCAAAGTCTCGCTGAGTTCCACCATGGGGCAGGGCGTGTCCGTTGACGTGACAAGCGCAACGCAGGGCTGATTTCGCCTGTTATATTGCAAAAGGGCGGCTTCAAGCCGCCCTTTTTTATGCTGATATGCCATGTGATATGTGGGTGCGACCATCGCTTGCGTGCAGTGATGCTACCATCTGGCAAGGGCTTCTTCATCAGCGTCTTTCGCCGCAACCCAATCCGCGCCCTGATCGGTGATTTCCTTTTTCCAGAACGGGGCGCGCGATTTCAGGTAATCCATCAGAAAATCAGCAGCGGCAAAGGCATCTGCCCGGTGGCGCGATGCGGTGGCAACCATCATGATACGCTCGCCCGGCAGCAATGTGCCGTAGCGATGGATCACCAGGCAATCTGTCAAATTCCAGCGGGTCAGCGCCGTTTGCGCGATCTGGGCAATCGCGCGTTCGGTCATGCCGGGGTAATGTTCAATTTCCATGCGGTGCAGAACGCCCGCTGCCGGGGCGCGCACAATCCCGCAAAATGTGACGACTGCGCCGGTATCCTCTCGTGCGGCGGCAAAGCGGGCGCATTCATCGCCAAAATCGAAATTTTCCTGCTGCACGCGAACCTGCATCGCCTTAGCCCCCGGTCATCGGTGGAAAGAACGCCACTTCGCGCGCGCCGGCAAGGGGGGTGTCCATGTCGCATAGATCCTGATCTACTGCCACGCGCACTGCGTCGAGGTCCGAAAACGCCAGCGCATAGCGGTCCTCGCGGGCGCGCAATTCGTCGATGAGTGCTGCGACTGTTTCGGCCTGTGTTTCAACTGTCTCCCTTGGGTGGCCGATGCGTTCGCGCAGCCATGCGAAATACAGAATTTCAAGTGTCATGCTGTGTCGTCCTTCAGAAATGGCAGCGCCTTGCGGAAATAGTCCCAGCCCGTGATCAGCGTCAGAACTGCCGCAACCCAGATCAGCGCCAGCCCCACCTGCCAGACCACGCTGCCCCCGTAATTTGCCAGATCAACGACATTCATCCCATCTGTTCCGATATCGGACAAGGTGGCAATCAGCGCGGTGTTCTGGCGCGCAAGCGCACTTTCGCGCACATATTCCAGCCCCATCGCCAGGAACAGAATGGCGATTGCGGTCATCTGCGCCGTGGTTTTCCATTTCGCAAGGCGCGTGACTTTCAGCAGTCCTGCAGAACTGCCCAGAAACTCGCGCAGGCCGGAAACGAACACTTCCCGAAACAGGATCGCGGTTGCAGGCAGAATCAGCCATGCATCCATCCCCGAATACCCGGTGATGACCAGAAGCGCGATGACCACCATGGCCTTGTCGGCAATCGGGTCCAGCATGGCGCCAATGCGGCTTTCCTGTTGCCACGCTCTTGCAAGATAACCGTCAAAAAAATCGGTGATCGCGGCAAGCGAGAACAACGCCAAGGCAAACCAGTCCGCCCAGGGACGATGGAAATACAAGAACATCACCGCCACGCCTGGCGCGGCCAGCAGGCGCAGAACAGTCAGAATATTCGGAAGGTTCCAGTGCATGCGCGCGGGTCCAGACGTAGGCGGGCTTTCAATACTCATCGCGGACATCCTGAAAGCTGATCACGGAAAATGCAATAAGCGCATGCCGTTCAACATGGGAAATGGCAACCATACCATTGGGGGGGCGTGTGAAATATCGCATGGTTTTCCGTCCTTCGACACCCCCAAAACCGGCCGCGCGCATGATCTTGCGCAACATCATCTTTTCGGGACTGCGCTATATATAAGCATCGCCCAGTTTGCCTGCCAGCCATTGCGTGATCAGATGATGCGCTATCGCGCCCTTTCTGGCGGGAACGAAGGTCGTATCTTCGCCCGACCATGCGCGCAGCACCTGTTCGCGCGTTACCCAGCGCGCATCCTCCAGCTCATCATCAAGGGTGATGGCCCGCGTGGTGGCACGGGCCACGCATCCCAGCATCAACGAGGCGGGGAACGGCCAGGGTTGGGACGCGACATAGCGAATATCAGTTGTCTGAATGCCGGTTTCTTCGTGCACTTCGCGCCGGACAGCATTTTCCAGCGTCTCGCCGGGTTCCACAAACCCCGCAAGGGCAGAATACATGCCTTCTGGCCACCCCGGAGAGCGACCAAGAAGCAGGTCATTGCCATGTGTCACCAGCATGATCACCACAGGGTCGGTGCGGGGAAAATGCTTGGCACCGCAGGCGGGGCAATGGCGTTCCCACCCGGCCTGTGCAACCTGACTGGGCTGCCCGCAAGACGCGCAATAGCCGTGGCTGCGGTGCCAGTTGAACGTCGCGCGCGCTGTTGCTGCAAGGGCGGCGTCTGTGGCTGTCAGATGGGCCATGCTTTGGCGCAATTCCCCGAAAAACAGCCCTGTTTCAGTGCCGGGGTAATGCTGGATGGTTGTGTCCAGAAACATGGCCATCGCGCCGCGGTCCAGCGCATCGGGTTCCCAGGCGGAAATATCTGCGGCAAACAGCGGCACATCTTCATGCAGGCCAAGAAACAGATAGGGGGCAGGGGCGTGTTTCAGAACATCCGCCCCCGCGCTGACCCATCCCAGTTCCGTCGCCTGGCCCGCGCCGCGCAACTGGGGCTTGCCGCGCCACACCGGCAGGACACGCGCATGACCTTTGGACAGAAACTGCGCCAGCATATCGGGCGCGCCGCGCAATTCGGCGGCGCGGCTGTCCCAATGTCCGCCAAACGCCATAAGGGCAGAGGTCATCGTGTTCTCCTGTGTTTTTTTGCCTGTCGCAGCTTTGACAGGCAGGAACAAGCGGTTTACATCCCCGAAAACAACCTATAGTTGCAGCGCGATGCGAATTGAATTTTACGCGCGTTAAATGAAGTTGATCGATGTCATATTATGAGCACAAAAGCGTCCGTATTCTTTCCCAAATGCCACGATAGTCAGAACCGGAATGGGACGTAACGAAAAGCAGGGTGTCATGGGGCAGGAACGGTGGCAATTTGCGCCAATCACCGAAGTGAGCAGCACAGTCGATTTGCGGATCATGGAAACAACTGATCTTCATGTCCATCTGCATCCCTATGATTATTATGCCGATTGTCCCAACCCTGATCTGGGTCTGGTGCGTCTGTCGGAACTGGTTGATCAGGCGCGCACAGAAGTGCCCAATTGCCTGCTGTTTGACAATGGCGATTTTTTGCAAGGAACCCCGGTTGGCGATTTTTTCGCCTATGATCGCGGGTTGAAGGACGGCGATCTGCATCCGGTCATGGCCGCAATGAACGCCATGCGCTATGACGCCATCACGCTTGGCAACCATGAATTCAACTACGGGCTGGATTTCCTGATGAAATCGCTGGCGCAGGCGGAATTTCCGGTCGTGTCCGCCAATATTGCCAAAACCCTTGGCGCTAGTCCGCGCAATGATCAGTGTCTGGTCAAACCCTATAAGCTGATTCACCGCAAGCTGGTCGACCGCGCCGGGCTGGCGCATGATATTTGCGTGGGTGTCATCGGTGTGGCGCCGCCGCAAATTACAGTCTGGGAACGGCTGAATTTGCACAACCGTATCCAGATGCGCGACATGGTCACCTCTGCGGCTGCATGGGTCCCCGAAATGCGCGAGGCGGGCGCCGATCTGGTGGTGATGCTGGCCCATACCGGCATTGGCCCGTTGCGCCATACTGACGGGATGGAAAATGCCGCAATTCCGCTGGCGCGCATAGAAGGCGTGGACCTGCTGCTGACAGGGCACAGCCATCAGGTTTTTCCGTCCCGTATTTTTGCCGATATTCCCGGTGTCGATATCGAAAAAGGCACAATCAGTGGCAAACCCACGGTTATGGCGGGGTTTTTCGGGTCGCATCTGGGGGTGATCGACATGCGCATGGTCCGCGAAGGCGGGCGCTGGCGTGTCATCGGATCGCGGGTCGAAAATCGCGCGCTGCGCGACGCGTCCATGACGTTTACGCGCCCCGATCAAGGCCCGCGCACCCAACCCATGCGCAGCCCCAAAGTGCGCAAGATCGTCGCGCGCGCGCATGACATGGTGCTGGAGAATATTCGCCAGCCCATCGGGCGCACCACCTCGCCCATCAACAGCTTTTTCGTGTTTCTTGGCCAAAGTGCGTCCACCGCGCTGGTGGCCGATGCGCAGCGCGCCTTTGTTGCCAGACGGCTTGCGGATGGCCCGTTTGGTGGTTTGCCAGTGCTGTCTTCGGTGTCGCCTTCCAAGGCGGGGGGGCTTGGGGGGCCGCGCAATTATACCAATGTTGCAGCAGGGCCGTTGACCGTGCGTTCGTTGGCCGATCTGTATACCTATCCCAACCGGATTGCCGCGCTGAAGCTGACAGGCGCGCAGATTGCCTGTTGGCTGGAACGCAGCGCTTCTTGCTACAACCAGCTGCATGCGGGGCTGGAAGATGAAATGCTGCTGAATACCGCCCATCCCGCCTATAATTTCGAAATCATCTACGGGCTGGACTATGACATTGACCTAAGCCGCCCTGCGCGGTTTGACGGGGACGGCACCACCATCGACCTGCGCAATACCCGTGTGCGCAACCTGTGCTGGAACGGCCAGCCCATTGTGCCGGACGCAGAATTCATTTTATGCACCAACAGTTTCCGTGCCCATGGCGCAGGCGGTTTTGCAGGCGCAGGGCCGGACAATGTGGTGTTCGAAGATCCTGCCATCACACGCGACATTTTGCGTGAATATGTCCGCACCAAGGGCCATCTGGACATCGCCCCCCAAGGCCCGTTCCGTTTGCAGTTCCGCACCGGAAAATCCGCCATTCTGCGCACCGGACCGGCCGCGTTCAACCATATTGACGCAATCAGCGCGTTCGCACCTGAAATTATCGGCGTCGACAAAAAAGGGTTTATGCGCGTGAGGGTTCAGCTTTAGGGCATGTTGCGCAAAAAGGGGGCACTGGTTTGGGGCTTCCAGAACGTGCGAAATCAATAAGTTACAGCATGTTGCGTGACTGCGAATAACACGTCATGCCCTAGCCGTCCCGCAACAGGCGCACTCCTTGCGGGCGGAAATACGCATCATGCGGGTGTCAGCATATAACCCATCATAGATCAGCAAACGCCCTTGCAGGGTTTGCCCCGCGCCCGTCAGGTGTTTGACCGCTTCCAGTGCCATCATGGTTCCCAGAATACCTGGCAAGGGCGAAACAACACCCGCTTCCGCGCAAGCGGGCGCAAGCCCCGCTGCGGGCCGGTTGGGGAAAACGCATTCGTAACACGGCCCCCCTGATGCAGGGTGATACAGGCTGATCTGCCCCTCCCATTGGGTGATGGCCGCCGATATTAGGGGCGTGCCGGTCGCCACTGCCGCGCGGTTGGCCAGATAGCGGGTGTCGAAATTGTCTGTTCCATCAAGGATCAGGTCATATTCGGCAAAAAGGTCTTGCGCGATACGGTCATCAAGCCGCCGCTTATAGGGGCGCACAGTGATAAACGGGTTCAGCGCCAGCATGGCCGCCTGTGCTGAAAACACCTTGGGGGTGTCGATCATGTCATCGCGGTGGATGACTTGACGCTGCAGGTTCGACCCGTCGACTGTGTCATCGTCAATCACCCCGATTGTGCCAATGCCGGACGCGGCCAGATACAGCAGCGCAGGCGATCCAAGCCCCCCCGCACCGATAACCAGCACGCGCGCGTCCTTCAGCTTTCGCTGGCCGGTGCCGCCAATTTCGCGCAAGACAATGTGACGGGCATAGCGGTTCAGCTCTGCCTCTCGGAAGGGGGTGTTTGATGGGGCGGCGGCCGCAGGCGTGGTGCGGGCCACCCGGTGGCGCAAACGCGCAAGACCCGCGCTATAGCCCAGTGCCACGGCCCCCAGCCCGCCCAGAACCAGCCAGGGTTGCACGCTGCCCCCTGTTGCCGCGCGCAATGCAGCGGTTTGAGGCAGGACCAGCTGCGCGATCACAACCGCCAGATATAGCAGGCCAATCATCCACAGCCTTGCGCGCACAGGCGCTTTCATCGCCCACCCGACCGCCCAAAGCACGGCCATAAGAAATAGAACCAGTCCCATTTACGCCCCTTGCATGACGGGTTTATGCGGTTCCTGTTGACCCGAAACCGCCTTCTGCGCGATCTGTGGCATCCAGTTTGTCTGTCAAGGCAATGCGCGCCTGCACCACCGGCGCAATGACGATCTGGGCAATGCGCATGCCATGTTCGATTGTAAATGCCTCTGACCCCAGATTGACCATGATAACCCCGATGGGGCCGCGATAGTCGCTGTCAATCGTTCCCGGCGCATTCACCAGCGCAAGCCCGTGCTTCAGCGCCAGTCCCGAACGTGCGCGAATTTGCAATTCGAACCCGTGGGGCACCGCGCAGGCCAGCCCGGTCGGAACCAGCGCGCGCGCCATAGGGGCAAGGGTCAATCCGGCACCACGCAGCGGCGGGGGAAAATTGGCGCGGATATCAGCCCCCGCCGCCCCCGAAGTGGCATAGTCGGGCAGGGCTACGGTTGCATCACTGTCGGGCAGGCGCTGGAAGGTCAGGGTCACAGTCATGTCAGGGCCTTTGCAATGCGGTCTGCCAGTTGGCGCGCGACATCGGTTTTGGGCATGCGCGGCCAGTCCTCGACCCCGTGAGCAGTCACCAGATGCACCGAATTTTCCGCCCCCCCCATGATACCTGTGGCGGGCGACACGTCATTGGCCACAATCCAGTCGCAACCCTTGCGCGCGCGTTTGGTGGTGGCATTGGCCACGACATTTTCTGTTTCGGCGGCAAAACCAATAACAAGTTTTGGGCGCAATTCATGTGACGACACAGTTTTCAGAATGTCCGGATTTTCAGAAAACATAAGTTCTGGAGTGGCTTGTGTGGTTTTCTTAATCTTCTGGGTGAAGGCGTTTTCCACCCGCCAATCTGCCACTGCCGCGGCCATGACGGCGGCATCCACTGGCAGGGCGTCATGGACGGCCTGCAACATGTCGCGCGCGGTTTCCACGGCCACGACATGCACCCCTGTCGGGTGTGCCACACTGGCCGGGCCAGTGACGAATACCACATCGGCACCCAAATCGCGCAGGGCTGTTGCAATGGCCGTTCCCTGCGCCCCGGATGACCGGTTGGCGATATAGCGCACGGGGTCAATGGGTTCATGCGTGGGGCCAGACGTGACCAGCACACGTTTGCCCGCCAATGGACCGCTGGCAAATCCGGCCGCGATCGCGTCCAGAATTGCGTCGGGTTCGGCCATGCGCCCGGGTCCGAATTCACCACAGGCCATATCCCCGCTGTCCGGCCCCACAACGCCCACCCCGTCGGCGCGCAATTGTGCCAGATTGCGCCGGGTTGCTGCATGGTCCCACATGCGAAGATTCATCGCAGGCGCAATCAGAACCGGCTTGTCGGTTGCCAGCAGCAAGGTTGTCGCCAGATCATCAGCATGGCCCCCCGCCATTTTGGCCATCATATCAGCAGTGGCAGGGGCCACGACCAACAGATCGGCCGCGCGCGACAACTGGATATGCCCCATTTCGGTTTCATCCTTCAGGTCGAACAGGTCCTGATACACCTGTTCCCCCGCAAGCGCCGCGACCGACAGTGGCGTTACAAATTCCGCGCCGGCCCGCGTCAGAACCGGCGTGACATGCGCGCCCGCGCGGCGCAGCTTGCGGATAAGGTCCAGGGATTTATACGCGGCAATCCCGCCACCAATAATCAGGGTTACATGTTTGCCCGCCAGCATTTTTGCCTCCGCATGCGATCCCGGTGCAGTTGCACCAGTCCTACGCGGTTGTGTCTGGAAGCAAAAGCCCCTTGCTACTGAAACGCTGCGCAAGGGTCGGGGCGGGGGTGTGGGGCGGTGACGATGTGGATATCATGGGACAGCGCGTCAGGGGCGGTTTCGAACTGGCCGATGGACAGAATGTCCAGTTCCGGCGCTGCCTGCGCCAGAAGCGCGGGCGCGCCCCAATCCGTGCGGGTATGGCCGGTCCCTGCAATGACCACCACGGGGCCGCCTGTTGCGCGATAGGCATCCAGTGCCGCCGCTGCCAGCATGGCGTCGCGCAGGCGTTGTATGTCCACCATCGCAGGCAACAGGCTTTCGGGCAGGGCATCGCAATGGGCGCGCGCCTGCAGCGCTTCGCGTGCGATCTGTTGGTCCTGCGGCAAGGGCCTGTCCAACCCGAAACGCGCGCCATCGCCGGCCAAAACATGTTCCAGGGGCTGGCCCATGGCCGCGCGCGCTGCGTCGCGTGGCAAGGCAGCGCCAAAAATAGCGGCCTGCGGTGCGGCGGCAAATAACGGGTAATACATGTCGAAATCCGGCCAGCCGGAAGTGTCCCAGTCCAGAACCGCCTGAAGTGCCGCCTGATCAGTGCGCAAATCCGGTGTTACCCGCGCCGCCTGCGCGGATGTCAGCATTTCAAACACCAGCGCTGCAGGGCGAACGGCCTTTATTCCTTCGGACTGGTTTTCGTGGTGCAGGGGGTTGTCATGCACCTCGCCCAGAAAGACAATTTCAGCCTGCGGCAGATCGCGCAGGTCCTGACCACTTGAAGGATGCGCCATGACAGGCGCAACCAGAAGACCTGCCGCAAGGATGTATTTGTTCATGTCAGGAAGTGAAGCACCTCGCGCGACTGGGTTTCAAGGGCTTTTCGCATTTTCTTGAACGCAGCGGCCTCCAGCTGGCGGATGCGTTCCTTGGACAGGCCCATTTCCTGCCCCAGTGATTCCAGCGTGCGCGGATCGGGGCGCAGCTTGCGTTCGCGCAAAATGAATCTTTCGCGCTCGCTTAGGGTTTGCATGGCGGTCAACAACCATTCGCGCAATTGCGCTGTGTCATGCGCAAGCTCTACCCCGAAGCTGGCCTGTTCGCTGTCATCTTCCAGAACATCAATCCATTCGCGCCCGTCTTCATCACTGGATTGGGTTGCATTCAGCGAATAATCCGACCCCGAAAGCCGCCCTTCCATCATTTCGACATCATGCAACGGCACCCCCACTTCCCGAGAGATCAATTCCCGCAACTGGTGCGGGTCCAGTTGTTCGCCGCGCGACATGGCTTCGCGTTCAAATTTCGCCTGCACCCGGCGCAGGTTGAAAAACAGTGATTTCTGGCTGGATGTGGACCCGGTGCGCACCATGGACCAGTTGCGCATCACATAATCCTGAATGCTGGCCTTGATCCACCACACGGCATAGGTCGAAAAGCGCACACCGCGGTCAGGGTCGAACTTGTCCGCCGCCTTCATCAGGCCAAGGCCCGCTTCCTGAATAAGGTCATTCATCGGTGCGCCATACCGGCGGAACCGCGCCGCCATGGAAATGGCCAGCCGCATATAGGCTGTGATAAGGCGGTGCAGGGCGGCTTCGTCGCGGTGGTCGCGCCAGGCATAGGCCAGTTGCAATTCGGTTTCAGCGTCCAGAAGCTCGGCCTTCATGGCCTGACGGGACATTGTGCGATCATCAGAATAGTCCAGCGCCATGTCTACCCCCTATTGGTTCTGATCTATGTTTGTCTTACGTTGCAAAGATAAATCTGGTTCACTTCTTCATTCACGAATGCGTGACGAACGGCATTAACCAATCTTAAACACATCGCCGTTAACCAATAACTTGGGTGGCGTCGGGTGTAGCGATGGTGGCACGGGCATTTACAGTTGCGTTTGAAGGGATCGAGGCCCGCCTGGTCGAGGTGCAATGCGCCGTTTCGCCGGGCCTGCCATCGTTCCAGATTGTGGGCCTGCCCGACAAGGCAGTGTCAGAAGCGCGCGAAAGGGTGCGCGCGGCGCTGTCGGCGTTGTCGGTTGCCCTGCCATCGAAGCGGATTACGATTAACCTGTCGCCTGCGGACCTGCCCAAGGAAGGGTCGCATTTCGACCTGCCCATCGCCATGGCGTTGCTGGCCGCGCTGGACATCATCCCGCGCGAGGATGTGGCCGACACAGTGGCGCTTGGGGAATTGTCGCTTGACGGGGCCTTGGTCGCGGTTCTGGGGGCCTTGCCTGCCGCGATGGCCGCAGCAGAAGGGGGCCATACATTGTTTTGTCCTGCCGCCTGTGGCCCGGAAGCTGCGTGGGTTGACGCAACGCGCGTGTTTGCCCCCGCAACACTGGCGCAGGTCATCCGTCATTTCTCTGGCCAGGCGCCCCTGACGCCCGCAAAACCCGGCGAGGTTGTGCGCGATAAGGGGCCGCGCGACCTGTTCGATGTAAAGGGGCAGGAACGGGCCAAGCGCGCGCTGGAAATTGCGGCAGCGGGGCGGCACCATATGCTTATGGTGGGCACACCGGGGTCGGGTAAATCCATGCTCGCGGCCCGTCTGCCCGGTATTCTGCCGCCCCTTTCCCCGACCGAGGCGTTGGAAACCTCGATGATCCATTCCATTGCGGGGTTGCTGGAACAGGGCGGCATTTCGCGCACGCGGCCGTTTCGTGAACCTCATCATACGGCCTCGGTGGCGGCCATTGTCGGCGGGGGCAAAGGGGCCAAACCCGGCGAGATTTCATTGGCCCATAACGGGGTGTTGTTTCTGGACGAATTGCCGGAATTCCCGCGTATGGTGCTGGAAACCCTGCGCCAGCCCATCGAAACCGGCGAAGTTGTCGTGGCGCGCGCGAATGCGCATATCCGCTATCCGTGCCGGTTTCTGCTGGTGGCGGCGGCAAACCCTTGCAAATGCGGGTATATGTCCGAAGCATCGCGCGCCTGCGCGCGCGCACCCGGTTGCGGTGATGACTATATGGGCCGCATTTCAGGCCCGCTGATGGACCGTTTTGACCTGCGCGTAGAAGTGCCGCCTGTGTCGTATTGCGATCTTGATCTGCCCGCCTCCGGGGACAGTTCGGCCATGGTTGCCGCGCGTGTGGCGCAGGCGCGTGCGCGCCAGACCGCGCGTTTTGCCGCGCATGCTGGACTGCGCGTGAATGCCGATGTGGAAGGCGCGCTTCTGGAAGAGATCGCCCGCCCCGATACCGAAGGCCGCGCATTGCTGGTGCAAGCGGCTGATCGTTTCGGCCTGACCGCGCGCGCCTATCACCGGCTTTTGCGGGTGGCGCGCACCATTGCGGACCTTGACAGCGCCGACACTGTGCGCGCCCCCCATATGGCCGAAGCGATCAGCTATCGCGTGATGGGGCTGTCGGAAGGTGTTGGTGTATGAAGGCCGCACAATCGCCCAAGGCCTTGCGTGCTTCGGGCAACCAGCCATGGAAATACTGCCAGACATGGGGCAGGTTGCCCCATTCCTGCACAGTGACATCGCCGCCAAAACTGCGCAGATGCGCGGCCATGCGCAGCGAATCGTCGCGCAGAATTTCACGCCGTGCCACCTGAATGAACACTGGTGGCGTGTGCACAAAGGACCCAAACAGTGGCGAAATGCGCGGATCGGTTGCATCCGCACCTTGCAAGACACGCTCGCGCAGCTGTTCCAGCCGGTGCACCGGCAACAGAATTTCGCTGGCAGCATTGGTGCGGATGGATGCGCCCGACAATGTCAGGTCCGTAAAGGGCGAGAACGCAAAGACGCAGGCCGGACGGGGCGCGCGCGTGCTGCACAGATGGGACAGCAGCGCCAGCGCCAGCCCGCCCCCCGCAGAATCGCCCCCCAGCACAATGCGCGCCGGGTCATGGCCGCGCGCAACAAGGGCCTGCCACGCGGCCAAGGCATCATCAAACGCCGCTGGAAACGGGTGTTCCGGCGCAAGCCGGTAGTCGGGCAGACAGGTTTCATACCCTGTTTTGCGCGTCAGATAGGCGGCAAGGGCCGCATGGGTGCGCGGGTTGCCCATGACATACCCGCCCCCATGGAAATACAGCACCACAGGGTCCGTGGTTGCGGGCCGTGCGGTCCATAGCGCGGGCACTTGTCCAAATTGGTCCGGCACAAAGCCCGTCCATGGCCGCCCGCGCGCATTCAGCCACGCGCCACGTTCAAACCAGCGCCGCGCCGCAACGCTGTCAGGCTGGCGCGCCAGCGACCGGCGCGCGGCATGGCGCAAGAACACACGCAGCGCCTTGAGCTGCCAGCTCATCGGGCGCGTTTGCCCTCGATGGCCTGCCAGATCAGCTCTGCCCCGTTTGTGCCGTCAAACCGCTCCAGCTCCTGCAGGCCGGTGGGCGAGGTGACGTTGATTTCGGTCAGGTAATCGCCGATCACGTCAATGCCCACAAAGATCTGGCCCTTCTCGCGCAGAAGCGGGCCGATAGCGGCACAGATTTCGTGGTCACGCGGTGTCAGGGCCACTTTTTCCGGGCGCCCGCCCACATGCATGTTGGACCGCGTTTCCCCATCGGCAGGCACACGGTTGATGGCCCCGATCGGCGCGCCGTCCACCAAAATGATGCGCTTGTCGCCCTTGGCCACTGCGGGCAGGTATTTTTGCACGATCAGCGGTTCACGGCTGATGCCGGTGAACAATTCGTGCAGCGATGCAAGATTGCGGTCATTCGGGTCCAGCCGGAACACCCCGGCCCCCCCGTTGCCATAAAGCGGCTTGAGGATGACATCGCCATGCACGGCCTTGAAGTCGCGGATGCTGGCCAGATCCCGCGCGATCATCGTGGGGGGCGTCAGGTCCGGGAATTGCAGCACCAGCAGCTTTTCGGGGTAGTTCCTGACCCAGAACGGGTCATTGACCACCAGCGTTGACGGGTGGACCATGTCCAGCAAATGCGTTGTCGTGATATATCCCATGTCAAACGGGGGGTCTTGGCGCAGCCAGACCACATCAACGCTGGCCAGATCCAGCATTTGCGCCGCGCCTTTTGTGACATGCGCGCCCGTGACGGCCTGAACCGTTATGGGATGGGCCAGCGCCTGCACCTTGCCTTCGCGGAAAACAAGTTTGTCGGGTGTGTAGTAGAACAGCTCATGTCCGCGTGCCTGCGCTTCCAGCGCAATGCGGAATGTGCTGTCACCCGCGATATTGACCGCCTCGATCGGGTCCATTTGAAAAGCCACGCGTAACGACACGCCATCCCCCTGTTGCAACTTTGGCCCCAATGGCCCTTCGTTGCCATAGATGGCCCAAGGCGCGCTGTGATGCAAGCAATGCTGCGCTTGCTAGGGGTGCGCTGCGGCCCCGCCGCAAGACGGCCGGAACCCGCAGGGGCGGCATGCAGCCGTCCGTTGGCGCAGTTTCGCGCAAGTCGTTATGCGCACAGCGCGTTTTCCAGCCGCGCCACCTGGCCAGTGGCGTCCACAACGGCCACATCAAACCGTGACGGCGTCAGTTGCCCTTGTGCGCAGGTGCCAAGATATTGTGCGGCCGTCATGAACAGACGTTCAATCTGGCCAGAACCAATGCGCGCGGCGGCTGCATCGAAGCTGCGGCTTTTCTTGACCTCGATGAAGACAACCTCGGCATCGCGCGACATGACCAGGTCCAACTCGCCGCGCTGGCCACGCCAGCGGCGCGCCAGCAACTGATAGCCCGCATTCATATATTCGCGCAGCACGCAATCCTCTGCGGCAAGCCCTGCGTGATAGTTGCGTTTTGCCCGTGTCATTGTGCTTTGCCCTTGGCCAGTGCAGCCTGATAGACCACCCTGCGTTGCAACCCCAGCTCCGCGGTCACCCGCGCCACTGCTTCTTTCAGCGTCATTTGACCAAGCGCTTTCGTCAGGGCCGCATCCAGATCATCTTCTGACGCCGTGACAGCCGCGCCCCGGTCAATCACTAGTGCGATTTCCCCTTTCAGGCTGCGCCCTGCCAGTTCTGAAACCATGTCGCCCAGGGCCATGCGAAGCACCTCCTGATGTTTTTTGGTCATTTCGCGGCACAGCGCCGCCTGCCGGTCCTTGCCCATGATATCGCATAATTCATTTAAGAACCGATGAATGCGTTTTGGCGATTCATAAAATATCAGTGTTGCCGGAATGGCGGCCGCTTCTGTCAGCATGTGCTGGCGCGCGCTGGTTTGCGCGGGCGCGAAACCCATAAAGCAGAAGCGGTCGCTGGGCAGCCCTGCCAGCGTCAGCGCGGCCAGCACGGCCGAGGGGCCGGGCGCGCTGTGCAGGGCGTGGCCCTGCGCGACCACCTCTCGGGCCAGTTGAAAGCCCGGATCGTCCACCAGCGGGGTTCCTGCCTCGGAGGCGTAGACGACGGATTTGCCCGCGTTCAGCGCGCCCATAATGCGCGGTCGCATGGCCGCGCCGTTATGATCATGATAGGCCAGAACGGGGCGGTCATTGACTGAAATGCCGTGAATTTCCATAAGCTTGCGCAAGGACCGTGTGTCTTCTGCGGCCAGCAGGTCCGCCCCTGCCAGCAGGTCCAGCGCATGCAGCGTAATGTCGCGCGCCGCCCCGATGGGCGTTGCAATCAGGTGCAGCCCGGGCGGAATGGGACGCGCGTTGCGCCGGTCATGCGCGGGCATGGGGGGCGGTGTTGGCACTGTCTCGGTATCGTCCGGGGTATGGTCGGGGCTGGGCATTAACAGGTATTTCATCCTTGGGCGGCATAACCGGGCTGTGTGCAGCGGGGTCGTTTACTTCATGGTTGCACTTGCTTAGTGTGTGGCGCAAGCAAAGTCGATGCAAGCGGGGAGTGGTCTTTGATGCGAAACCTTCTTTCGGGGAATTATGGCTGGTCTGGCCCAAGGCGCGGCTTTCTTGCGGCTGCGGCCGCGATGTTGCTGGTGGCCTGTGACATGCCGGCTGGCCCGCTTGCAGGCGGGCCAAGCGTGGATTCGCGCCGCCCCGTCACGGTTGCGCTGCTGGTGCCGGGCGGCACAAATGACGAGGGGCGTCAGGTCCTTGCACAAAGTCTTGAAAACGCCGCGCGTCTTGCTGTGGCCGATCTTCAGGGGGCGCAGATCGAATTGCGCGTCTATCAGACGGGCGGGAATGCGGATCGCGCCGCACAGGTGGCCACGCAGGCGGTCAATGATGGTGCAGGTATCATCATCGGCCCGCTTTTTGCTGATTCGGCAACTGCTGTCGGGCGCGCTGTGGCCGGGTCGGGCGTGAATGTGCTTAGCTTTTCCAACAACCCCGCGGCGGCAGGGCAAAATGTGTTCCTGCTTGGCCCGACCTTCGAAAACACTGCAACACGGCTGATGTCCTATGCGGCTGCGCAGGGCAAGGGCCGTGTCATGCTGATTTCGGAACAGAACCAGTCCGGTCAGGTGGCAGAGGCAGCGGTGCGCGCAGCGGCTGCGCGCAGTGGCGCCAGCCTTGTGGCAACCCAGTCCTATGCGTTTTCGCAACAAGGGGTGGTCGATGCGCTGCCGCGTATTGCGTCTGCGGCGCGGTCCTCGGGGGCGCAGACTGTGTTGATGACGGCAGGTTCCGAAGGGGCCTTGCCCATTCTGGCGGAATTGCTGCCGCAAAACGGCCTATCGCGCGAGAATTTCCAGTATATGGGCCTGACCCGCTGGGACATTCCGCCCGCTACGCTGCAGTTGCGCGGCATTCAGGGGGGCTGGTTCACACTGCCCGACCCGGCATTGAGCAGCCGGTTTGAGGCGCGTTATGCCGCCGCTTATGGCGCTGCGCCCCATCCGGTGGCCAGCCTTGGCTATGACGGTATCGCCGCTGTTGGCGCATTGTTGCGCCAAGGCGGCACTGACGCGCTAAGCGCGGCCCGGCTGACGCAAGGTCAGGGATTTGTCGGGGTCAGCGGTGTGTTCCGCCTGCGGTCGGATGGTATGAATGAGCGCGGCCTTGCCATTGCGGAAGTGCGCGATGGGGACACTGTCATCATCAGCCCGGCACCGCGCAGCTTTGGCGGGGGTGGGTTCTGAGCAACGCATACACCAGCAAGGGGTTGCAGGTGACAGACCGGACCGCTTTTGCGTCGCTGCCCAGCGAGGACGCTTTGCGCAAGTTTCCAACTGCGCAGATCCTGGACACCGAAGCGTTGGGCGCGCGCATTGATGCCGCGCTCGCGCAGGTGGACGGGTCCGATCCGCGTGCGCGCCGGTCCAGCATTGTTGCACAAATACGCCCTGCGCTGCGCGACAGCGCCGCGCAACTTCAGCAGATGTTCAAGCATCATCCGCGGGATGCGCGCGATTTCGTGTCGGTGAATTCCTGGCTGACCGACCAGATCCTGACGCTGGTTTTGCGACTGGTTCAGGAACAGGTGCACCCCAATGCCAACCCGTCCGAGGGCGAAAGGATCGCCGTTCTGGCTGTGGGCGGGTATGGTCGCGCGGAAATGGCCCCGCATTCCGATATTGACCTGCTGTTTCTGGTGCCCTGGAAAGTGACTGGCTGGGTTGAACAGGTCATTGAATCGACGCTGTATATTTTGTGGGATTTGCGGCTGAAGGTCGGCCATGCCAGCCGCACTGTGGATGAATGCCTGCGGCTGGGCAAGGAGGATGTGACTATCCGCACAGCCCTTCTTGAACACCGTTTTCTGTTTGGCAACGCAACCCTTGCGCAGGTTTTGCGCACAAGGCTGTGGACGGAACTGTTCGCGCGCACCCATGCGGAATTTGTTGAAGCGAAGCTTGCCGAACGCGCGGACCGTCACGCCAAGATCGGCAATATGCGCTATATGCTGGAACCCAATGTCAAGGAAGGCAAGGGGGGCTTGCGCGACCTGCAAACCCTGTATTGGATTGCGAAATACATTCACGAAGTGGACCAGGCGCAGGAACTTGTCGCGCTGGGGTTTTTCCGGCCGGAAGAATACGATTCGTTTCGCGGGGCGGAAACCTTTCTTTGGGCGGTCCGGTGTCATATGCACCACCTGTCGGGGCGCGCAGTGGAACAACTGACCTTCGATCTGCAAGTGGGGGTGGCCGAACTTATGGGCTATCAGGACCATGGCGGGCGGCGCGGGGTTGAGCATTTCATGCAGGATTACTTCCGCCATGCCACCCGCGTGGGAGAGTTGACGCGCATTTTCCTGACCGAACTGGAAGCGCGCCATGTCAAGCGCGAACCCATGTTGCGCAATTTCCTGAACCGCCGCAAGAAAATGCGCTTTGGTCTGCGCGTGGTGCAAAACCGTCTGGATGTGGAAAACCCGAAGGATTTTCTGGCCGATCCGCTGAACCTGCTGCGCATTTTTGAAGAAGCGCTGGTTACCGGCCATCTGCTGCACCCCAACGCCATGCGGTTGCTGGCCGCCAACCTGCACCTGATTGGCACAGACACCCGCGAAAGCCCGGAGGCGCAGAAGATTTTCATGCGCCTGATGCTGAACCACGGCAACCCCGAACGCGCCTTGCGGCGCATGAACGAGCTGGGCGTTCTGGGTGCCTTCCTGCCAGAGTTTGAGGCCATCGTGGCGATGATGCAATTCAATGTGTATCATCATTATACTGTGGACGAACACACCATTCAGGTGATCAGCACGCTTGCGCAGATCGAACGCGGCGAATTGATCGAGGAACTGCCCGTCGCCTCTCGGATTTTGAAGGAAGGGGTGAATCGCAAGGTCATTTATGTGGCCTTGCTGCTGCATGATATAGGCAAGGGCCGACCAGAGGACCATTCGGTTCTGGGCGCGCAGCTTGCGCGCAAGGTCGCCCCGCGCCTTGGCTTGAAAAAGCTTGAATGCGAAACTGTGGAATGGCTGGTGCGCTATCATCTGCTGATGGCCGATACTGCGCAAAAACGTGACATTTCGGACCCGCGCACTGTGCGCGATTTCGCCAAACTGGTCAAAACCCGTGAACGGCTGGACCTGCTGACTGTGCTGACAGTGTGTGACATTCGCGGGGTGGGGCCGGGAACATGGAATAACTGGAAGGCGATGTTGCTGCGCCAGCTGTACCGCGAAACTGCGAATGCGCTGGAAAACGGTCTGGAAGAACTGAACCGCGAGAACCGTTCAGACGAGGCCAAGCGCGCCTTGCGCAGCGCGCTGGAGGATTGGCCGCGCGCGGAATTGCGCCATGAGGTGGGCCGCCATTACGACCCCTATTGGCAGGGGTTGCCAACGCCCACGCATGTGGTGTTTGCGCATATGCTGCGCGACATCAAGCCCGACGCCATCAGCATTGACCTGCACCCCGAACCTGAACGCGACGCCACGCGCGCGTGTTTCGTGCTGTCCGACCATCCCGGTATTTTCTCGCGTTTTGCGGGGGCATTGGCGCTGGTGGGGGCCAATATTGTGGACGCGCGCACCTATACAACCAAAGACGGTTATGCCACGGCGGCGTTCTGGATACAGGATGCCGAAGGACACCCCTACGAGGCGGACCGCCTGCCGCGCCTGCGCAAGATGATCGAACGCACCTTCGCTGGCGAAGTGGTTGCCGCGCGCGAACTGGCAGGGCGCGACAAGGTCAAGAAGCGCGACCGCGCGTTCCGCGTGCCCACGCATATCAGCTTTGATAATGAAGGGTCGGAAATCTACACCATCATCGAAGTGGACACACGCGACCGCCCCGGCCTGCTGCATGACCTGACGCGCACCCTTGCGGATGCCAATATCACCATTGCCAGCGCCGTAATCGCAACCTTCGGGGTGCAGGTGGTCGATACGTTCTATGTCAAGGATATGTTCGGGTTGAAACTGCACACCAAATCCCGTCAGGAAGCGCTGGAACGCAAGCTGCGCGCCGCGATTGCGGCAGGTGCGGAACGGGCGGCGGGCTGATGGCGCGCAGCCGTCTGGTGGCGGGGTTCCTGACGGTGGGGCTTTGGACATTGCTAAGCCGCGTGTTCGGGTTCGTGCGCGATGTGATGATTGCGGCCTATCTGGGGGCCGGGCCGGTCACAGATGCGTTTTTCGCGGCCTTTTCCTTGCCAAACATGTTCCGCCGGTTTTTTGCCGAAGGCGCGTTCAATTTCGCCTTCGTGCCGATTTTCGCCAAGAAGCACGAAGCCCGCGAAGACGCCGAAAGCTTCGCGCGGGACGCGTTTTGGGGCATGGCGGCAGTGTTGCTGGTGTTTTCGACCCTTGCGGTGATTGTGATGCCCTTCTTGATTTGGGGCATGGTGGCGGGGTTTGCACAGGATGAACGGTTCGATATGGCCGTGCTGTTCGGGCGGATCGCGTTTCCCTATATTTTCTTCATCTCGCTGACGGCCTTGTTGTCGGGGATGCTGAACGCGGTTGGCCGCTTTACAGCGGCTGCGGCCGCGCCTGTTTTGCTGAACGTTGTTTTCGTTCTGGCGCTGCTGCTGGCGGACCGGGCAGGGTGGAATATGGGCCTGACGCTGTCATGGTCAGTGCCGGTTGCGGGGGTGGTGCAGCTTGCGTTGTTGTGGGTTGCGGTGCGGCGCGCAGGGTTTGCCATGCGGTTCCGTCGCCCGCGCCTGACACCGGAACTGAAACGCCTGGCCATTATCGCGGCCCCTGCGGTTCTGGCCGGTGGCGTGGTGCAGATAAACCTGATTGTGGGGCGTCAGGTGGCCAGTTTCACCGAAAACGCGGTGACATGGCTGTTCATGGCCGACAGGCTGTATCAGTTGCCGCTGGGGGTTGTGGGCATTGCGGTAGGGGTGGTTTTGTTGCCCGAACTGTCACGCCGGTTGCGCGCCGGCGATGAAGGGGCGGGCCAGCACAGTTTCAACCGGGGCCTGGAATTTTCGTTGTTTCTGACGCTGCCTTCTGCGGTTGCGCTGATGGTGATTGCCGCGCCGATTGTGTCAGTGCTGTTCGGGCGCGGTGCCTGGACGGCTGCAGATACGGATGCCACGGCGCTGGCATTGGGGGTCTATGCGCTGGGCCTTCCTGCCTTTGTGCTGCAAAAGGTGCTGCAGCCGCTGTATTATGCGCGCCATGACACAAAACGTCCCTTTCGCTATGCGCTGGTGTCCATGGGCGTGAATGCGCTTGTGGCCATCGGGTTGATGCCTTTCATGGGGTTCGTTGCCGCAGCGCTGGCAACAAGTGTTGCGGCCTGGGTCATGGTGTGGCAGCTGTGGCGCGGCTCGCGCAGCATGGGACGCGCCGCGCAGTTGGATGCGCAGATGAAGGCGCGGATGTGGCGCATCGTGCTTGCATCGGTGATCATGGGCGGGGTGCTGCACGGGTTGCATCTGGTATTGTCGCCGTTTCTGGTGCAATCGGGGCTGCGCTATGTGGCGCTTCTGGCCATGGTTGCGGGCGGCGCCGGCGCCTATTTCGCG
Organism: Paracoccaceae bacterium; assembly: GCA_017510335.1. Taxonomy (GTDB): domain Bacteria; phylum Pseudomonadota; class Alphaproteobacteria; order Rhodobacterales; family Rhodobacteraceae; genus Roseinatronobacter. The sequence continues at coordinate 309,239 of JAFWNM010000013.1, read as the reverse complement.
GTTGGTCATGTGACTGGCGCGTTCAACCTGTCGGACCTGCGTGGCGCGTTGCGCCGTTCAGCGCCTGCGCAACCGGACCAGTAAACCCTGTCGCACGACAGGCACCAACACGAAGGCAGTTGCGCAGGCCACCACATCGGCAATCCAGTCCATACCCCCCATGATGGCGGCCAGCGCCAGCCGGGCCACCACCAGGACGACGGGCAGTGCCAGCGCCACCACAAGCGCCCGCCGGTCGGGGGCGGTGTCGCGCACCAGCGCGGCGTATATGCCCGCCAGCGCGAAGATAATCGGATACCCGCCGATCAGCCATGCGCCCGCATCCCCCACCCCCCCAAAAGCCACGCCGCCTGTGGCCTGAGCAACGGCCAGCACCAGCAAAACCCGCGCCGAGCCCAGCCGTTCGGCGCAATATTTCCCCAAGGCCGCAGTGATTGCGACCACCAGAAGCGCCTGAACCGGCCCCATATGCACGAACCCGAACACCAGATAGCGCAACACATGGCGCGCGGGGGCCTGCCCGCTATCGACCATCCAGCCTTGTAACGCGGGGTTTACGCCTGCCCATGCAAGGGCCTGCGCGCGCCATCCCGCCGCGCCTGCCGCGTTGACCAGACCATGCGCGCCCGCCCACAGCACCAGTTCCACCGCGCTGATCGCCAGAACCAGCAACCAGACTGCCCAGGGCAGTGGTGCGATGGCTGATGTGGGGGCAGGGGCCGTATCCATTATGCGTGCCTTGGTTGACCTTCACGAAGCCGAAGGCTAATCCAAGCGCATCCACTTTTCCAGCATGGAGCCATCACATGTCCGACGCCCCGGCCAAAGTTTTTCCCAAGCGGGTATTTTCCGGGATCCAGCCATCGGGCGGGTTGACGCTGGGCAATTATCTTGGCGCGCTCAAACGCTTTGCCGTGGCCCAGAATGAAGGCACGCAAACTGTGTATTGCATTGTCGATCTGCATGCGATGACGGTCTGGCAAGACCCTGAAAAGCTGCGCCACGCCACGCGCGAACTGGCTGCGGGGTTCATTGCGTCCGGAATTGACCCGGCGCGTTCGGTTCTGTTTAACCAAAGCCAGGTGCCCGCGCATGCCGAACTGGCCTGGATTTTCAACTGTGTCGCGCGCATGGGCTGGTTGCGGCGGATGACCCAGTTCAAGGACAAGGCCGGCAAGCACGCCGAAGAAGCCAGCGTGGGGCTGTTCGCCTATCCCAGTCTGATGGCGGCTGATATCATGGCTTATCATGCCACCCATGTTCCTGTGGGCGAAGATCAGAAACAGCATCTGGAACTGACGCGCGACATCGCCATCAAGTTCAACCATGATTACGGGGTTGATTTCTTTCCCATTGTCGAACCCGTGATCGAAGGGGCGGCAACGCGTGTCATGTCCTTGCGCGATGGCACGAAGAAAATGTCGAAATCCGACCCGTCCGACCAGTCGCGCATCAACCTGACCGATGATGCGGATGCGATTGCCGCGAAATTCCGCAAGGCGCGCACCGACCCCGAACCGCTGCCAGAGACGCTGGACGGGCTGGACGGGCGGGCAGAGGCGCGCAATCTGGTGAATATCTACGCAGCCCTTGACGATATCGCGCCTGCGCAGGTTCTGGCGCAATTTGGCGGGCAGGGGTTCGGTGTGTTCAAACCCGCATTGGCCGATCTGGCCGTGGCGAAGCTGTCGCCCATCAATGCCGAAATGGCGCGTCTGATGCAGGACGTGGCCGAGATTGACCGCATTCTGGGCAATGGGGCAGATCGTGCGCATGCGATTGCGGAACCCATTCTGGACCAGACCCGCGAGATTGTGGGGCTGATCCGGTCGCGGGGGCGCTAGGACTGTAGCGCGCCGCAAGCGCTGGCAGGGTCTGGGCTGACGGGGGCGGCGGTGGCGGAAATGGCCCAGTGCGGAATCAAGGCCGCAGGTGGCCCACGCCATCGGCGGGCCGTCCCGCGGCCTGTCGATAACCTGAAGCGGTGCCAAGCCTTTGATCTCAGGACTATGCCGCTTGGACAAAGCGCCGGATTTGCAGACCCCGGCCCGCTGAGAGCGCGGGCTTCATCCAAGTGCGAATGTCCGAAAAAGGCCAGCAGTGTTTAACCTTGTGGCGTCATGAAATCAGTCTGATCCCGTATCCTTATGCAAAACAAAAAGCCCGCCAGTTTGGCGGGCTTTTGCGTTGTGGCCCCAAGGCCAGATCAGATCACGCGGACCTGTGTGCCGATCTTGACCAGTTCAAACAGGTTCTCGACATGCGGGTTGAGCATGCCAAAACACCCGTTCGACGCGCGGCGCCCGATCTTTGCGGGGTTGTCTATGCCGTGGATGCGGTAATACTGCCAGCTCAGGTTCATGGCACGCGTGCCCAGCGGGTTGGTCGGATCGTCCCCTTCGACGCGCGCAGGCAGCGAAGGGTCGCGTTCGCGCATGTTGGGGGTGGGAATCCATGTCGGTTCAAACCGCTTCAGCGTCACTTCGGTATAGCCGCGGCGGGTGAAATCCTCGGTCATGGGGACGGAACAGGGATGGGCCAGATAGATGCTTTCATCTTCCGACCAGTAATGCAACGCCCGCGAATAGGTGTCACACAGGATTGCACCGTTGCGCAGGTTCTGGAAATGGTCGCGCCAATGATGGTTGCGAAAGCCCATGACATTGCGGCTGGCGGTGCGGACATTTGATTCCGCCTCAAAATCCGCTTGGGTCTGGGCGCGCAGGACAGATGGCATTGCCAAAGTGCCAAGCGCAAATGCGCCTGCTGTTGACAAAACGCTGCGGCGGGTCAGGGGGGATTTCGTCATTTCAGGCCTCTTTGGACATATTCAATATTTGAAACGGATATGGCGCAAAAGGGATGCACAAATCAAGTCACGAGGCTGTGCGCGCCCCTGCGCCGTTGCGCAAATACCAGCAATATTTGCCGCCATGGCATCGCGCAGGTTCCAACGCCACCTTGCCCCCGCGCGCAGTCTCGCCTAAACCCGTCTGGAAAACCCAACCCCGAGTGAGGCCCCCGATGCGCCTGAGCCGCTATTTCCTGCCTGTCCTGAAAGAAACCCCCTCCGAGGCGCAGATCGTCAGCCACCGTCTGATGTTGCGCGCGGGCATGATCAAGCAGGCAGCGGCAGGCATTTATTCGTGGTTGCCCCTGGGCTTCAAGGTGCTGCGCCGGATTGAGCAGATCGTGCATGAAGAACAAATGCGCGCGGGCCATATTCCCATGCTGATGCCGACGCTGCAATCGGCGGATCTGTGGCGCGAGAGCGGGCGTTATGATGATTACGGCGAGGAAATGCTGCGCATCAAGGACCGCCACGGGCGCGACATGCTGTATGGCCCGACCAATGAGGAACTGATCACCGATATTTTCCGCGCCCATGTGAACAGCTACAAGGACCTGCCACTGACGCTGTATCATATCCAGTGGAAGTTCCGCGACGAAATCCGCCCGCGTTTCGGTGTGATGCGTGGGCGCGAGTTCCTGATGAAAGACGGCTATAATTTCGATCTGGACAAGGACGCGGCGCTGCACGCCTATAACCGTCATCTGGTCAGCTATCTGCGCAGTTATGAACGCATGGGCCTGCAAGCCATCCCGATGCGCGCCGATGGCGGGCCGATTGGCGGCGATTACACGCATGAATTCCTTGTTCTGGCTGAAACCGGCGAGTCGGAAGTGTTTTATGACAGCGAAATCACCGATCTGAAGTTCGGGGATCGCGTGGTGGATTATGACTCTGTGCCGGAATGTCAGGCCGTGCTGGAAGAATTCACCAGCCGCTATGCGCGCACCGATGAAACCCATGATGAAGGCGTGTTTAACGACCAGGTGCCCGAAGCGCGCCGCCGGACCGCGCGCGGCATCGAAGTCGGGCAGATCTTCTATTTCGGCACCAAATATTCCGACGCCATGGGCGCGACGGTCGTTGGCCCCGATGGTGCGCGCACGCCTGTGCATATGGGCAGCCATGGCATAGGCGTGTCCCGCCTGCTGGGCGCCATTATCGAGGCCAACCATGACGAACGCGGCATCATCTGGCCCGAAGGGGTTACGCCGTTCCACGCCGCCATCGTGAACCTGAAGCAAGGCGATGCGGATGCAGATACGGCCTGTGAGGCGCTGTATAACGCGCTTGTGGCGCGCGGGTTGGAGCCGCTTTATGATGACCGCGCCGAACGCGCAGGCGCGAAATTTGCCACAATGGACCTGATTGGCCTGCCATGGCGGCTGACAGTCGGGCCGCGCGGGCTGGCCAAGGGCGTGGTCGAACTGACCAGCCGCCGCACTGGCGAGTCCGAGGAACTGACACCAGAGGCAGCCATTGACCGGCTGGCGCAGATTTACGCGGCGCATATGTGAAAAGGCGCGCGCGGCGGGGGGATCGACCCCCCTTCGCGCGCATGGGCCGCAGCCCAAACCCGCCCCAAGGGGGGTGCCCCCCCTTGGGAAACCCGGTGTCGGCGTCAATGTGCGATGGCGGCACAATCCCCCTGCATCCGCGCACAGCTTAACCGATTGACCATCGCAGCCACACCGTTACCTTCCGGTGCAAACGGAGTGACGCATGACCAAAACTGACCTGACCCGGCGTGACGGCCTGCCCGATGCCCTGCGGATATTGCTGGAGCAATACCCGCGCGACATCTGGCAAAGCCACCGGAATTTCGACGGTTTGACCCGTTTCTGGCTGGAACGCCATATGATGTTCCGGCAGGCCTTGGGGCAGTGGCAGGCCGACACACGCACCTTTTTGGACAAGGGGCGCGACGCGCGTGCGCATGGCCAGCAAACGGCGCGTCTGGGCGGGTTCCTGATCAATGAATTGCATGGCCACCACCAGATCGAGGATGCGCATTATTTCCCCGCCCTGTCGGCGGCAGAACCGCGCCTTGCCAAAGGGTTCGACCTGCTGGATGCCGACCACCACGCGCTGGACAGCGAACTGGCGGCGCTGACCGATGCGGCCAACACGCATTTGCGCGCCCTTGGTGACAAGAACGCCGACACACGCGCCAATGGCGCGCGCATGCTGGCGCAGCTGGACGGGTTCGAGCGTTTCCTGAACCGCCATCTGCTGGATGAGGAAGACCTGGTCGTGCCCGTCATCCTGCACCACGCGCCACGGCTGTGACGCCGCCCCGCGCGCGCTGCAACGTCACCGAGATGTGAGCCTGCACTGCTTTGGGCTTGACCTTGGGCGTCAATCCTATGAGGTTGCCTCAACTTCGCAGCAGGACGCCGCATGACCGGACATACCGCCCCCTTCGCCCCGTTTGAATGGATGATAGCATGGCGCTATTTGCGCGCGCGCCGCGCCGAGGGCGGCGTCAGTGCCATGACCGTCATTTCGTTCCTTGGCATCATGTTGGCAGTGTTCGCGCTGATTGCCACACTTTCGGTGCGGTCGGGGTTTCGGGCGGAATTTGTGGACACCATTCTGGGGGCCAACGCGCATGTGACGGTCTATTCTTCCGTGCATGTGGACGATTCAGGGCGCACCAGTCGCGTCATTGACGACTATCAGGACATGGCCGAACGCATTGCCGCTGTGCGCGGTGTCACCCGCGTGGCCCCCCTGATCAAAGGGCAGGTCATGGTGTCGGCGCATGGGCGCAATACCGGCGTAGAGGTGTTTGGCATCTCGCATGATGATTTGCGCACCATTCCCCGCGTGGCCGACCCGACACAGGCGCTTGGCGACATAGATCGTTTCCCCGAAGGGGTGGCCATCGGGTCGGGGGTGGCGCGGGAACTGAACGTGGCGCTTGGCGATACGGTGCGCGTCATCTCGCCTGACGGGGTGCGCACGGCCTTTGGCACCAGCCCGCGCATTTCCGCCTATGAGGTGGTCTATATCTTTACCGCCGGACGCTATGACATTGACCGCACGCGGCTGTATATGCCCTTTGACGAAGCGCAGACCTATTTCAACCGCGACGGTGTGGCGGATGAGCTGGAAGTGATGGTCGCCAATCCCGACCAGATTGATGGCATGCGTCTGGACCTGCTGCGCGCGGGTGGCGAACGTGTCATGCTGTGGACATGGCGCGACTCCGCGGGGTCATTCCTGCGCGCGCTGGATGTGGAAGACAACGTGATGTTCGTCATCCTGTCCATTCTGGTGCTGATTGCGGCGATGAATATCATTTCGGGGCTGATCATGCTGGTCAAGAACAAGGGCCGCGACATTGGCATCTTGCGCACCATGGGCCTGTCGGAAGGGTCGGTGTTGCGGGTGTTTTTCATTTGCGGGGCGTCTGTCGGTGTGCTGGGCACTGCGGCCGGTGTGGTGCTGGGGTGCCTGTTTGCGATCTATATCGACACGATTTTCAGCTTTGTGAACTATGTTGCCGGCGGGGGGGTCTGGGACCCGTCCATTCGCGGCATCTATGCGCTGCCTGCACAATTGCGGCTGGAAGATGTGCTCAAGGCCGTGGGCCTGTCGCTGTCGCTGTCGTTTATCGTCACCATTTTCCCTGCGCGCCGCGCCGCACGCATGAACCCGGTTGAGGCATTGCGCTATGAATGATCAGGCCCTGTCGCTGCGCGACATCACCAAGACCTATAACGCGGGCCGCCCCAATGAAGTGGCCGTGCTGCGCGGCGCAACCCTGTCGCTGGACCGGGGCGAGGTGGTGGCCCTGGTCGCGCCCTCGGGGGCGGGGAAATCCACGCTGTTGCATATCGCGGGCCTTCTGGACACGCCCGACACAGGCGCGGTGGTCATTGACGGCGCTGATATGACACGGCTGGGCGATCACGCGCGCACAGCGGCGCGGCGCGGGCAAGTGGGGTTCATCTATCAGTTCCACCATCTGTTGCCGGAGTTTTCGGCGTTGGAGAATATCGTTTTGCCGCAACTGGCCAATGGTGTGCCCAAAGCGCTGGCCCATGCCCGCGCGCGCGACCTGCTGGAGCGTGTGGGCGTGGGGCCGCGCGCCGACCACCGCCCCGCAGCCCTGTCGGGGGGCGAACAGCAGCGCGTGGCGTTCTGCCGCGCATTGGCCAATGAACCCAGCCTGTTGCTGGCCGACGAACCCACGGGCAATCTGGATCCCGAAACATCCGATCAGGTGTTTGGCGCATTGGTGACACTGGTGCGCGACACCGGCCTGTCGGCGCTGATTGCGACCCATAACATGGACCTTGCCGCCCGCATGGACCGCGTGGTGCGCCTTGACGCAGGCGCAGTCGTCACCCCCTGACCCCCGCGCTTGCCCCGCCCCCTGCGCTGGCATAGGCTGGCGCGATTGCAGCGGCGGGATTTTCGATGAGCAAAGATACCAGACCTAATGTCACCCTGACCGACTGGCTTGGGGTAAGCAATGCACCGAACTGGCGCGTGGCGCGGCATTTGGGGCCGCTTCTGACCGTGGTTGTGGCCGTGCTGTTTGTTCTGGCGCTCGGGTGTGCCTTCGTTGTGCTGGGCCGCACAGTGTTCTGGGGCGGAGAGGTGTCGCTGGGCGTCGGCGGCCTTGTCGTGGCCCTGCTGGGTGCGCCTTTTGTCATCTGGGGGACGGTGCTGAAACACCAGACCGTGATGTTCCAGAAAGAAGGCCACATGACCGACCGCATCAACAAAGCGGTGGAGCAGTTGGGGGCGGAGAAAGAAGTTAGGCAGCTTGGTAGAAATATATCAATTCGCACAAAGCGGCCGGAAGGGTATGAAGAGGTCGAACGCCTTTTCGTATTCAAGGGCGATGAGTTCTCATATGTTGATGGGGATGATGTTTTAGTTGAGCCTTGGGAAGAGGTTACGCTAAGCGCCCCCAATATCGAAGTCCGCATTGGCGCGATCCTGTCACTGGAACGCATCGCGCAGGATTCGACGCGCCACGACAAGGGCCGCGATCATGTGCGGGTGATGGAAATTCTGTGTGCCTATATACGTGAGAACTCCAATGATCAGAAGCCCCGAAACTACACAAAGCAAGATTGGTCTCCACTCGAGAATGACGCCACAGCAAAAATGCGCGATGATCATCTCAGCAAGCTGGATTTCCATTGTAGGTTTGTTTCTGGAAAGATTCAGGAGTGGATTGAAACGTTACCTAAACTTCGCGTTGATGTTCAGTTGGCCCTGAGCGTAATTGGACGACGAAATACAATGCAGCGTCAGGTTGAGGCAGCTTGGCCATATCCGGCCAGTTCCGATACAGTCTGGCCCTTTGATCTTCCATGTCCAGAGTTGACATTGGAGCCTGATGATGAAGCTCTGAGCGAAACGGAACTCGACACTTATTTTCGACGGCTACAAGCTTGGCGCGAAACACTAGATGCCTATCAGGGCTATCGACTAGACCTGCGCGGGGCAAATCTGCAACGAGCAGATTTGTCATCGAAGCAATTCGACGGATCAGACGCTGTGTTTTCGGGGGCTCTTTTTGAGAATGCTAGGTTAGAGGGAGCCAATCTTCGATGGGCGCAGATGAAAGGTGCTGACTTTGATGAAGCTCACCTGACTGGAACGAAGATCGGGCCCGCGCATTTGCAAGGTGCGGCATTTAAGAAAGCTCATTTACAAGGAGCTGATCTCATGGGGGTAGAGATGCAAGGTGTCAATTTGCGGGACGCGTTCATTCAAGGCGCAAATTTATACGAATCCCGGATGGAAGGCGCGAGCCTTGTTGGAGCGCTTGTTGAGGGCGCAGATTTTACGCTAGCCCGATTGCAAGGAACAAGTTTTTGGCGAGCAAGGATGGCCGGCGTTGATTGTTCGGTTGCGCGAATGGAGGGGGTTAAACTAACTGATGCGGATATCAGAAAAGCCGATTTTTCCGACACTGGAATGGAAAGGGTCTATCTCCGGCGAGTACAGATAGATGATCAAACCTATTTTAGAGGAGCGAAGTTAGAGGGAGCAGCATTTGCGAATGTAAATTTAACTAGCGCGTCCGTGACACAAGAGCAGGTTTCTGTTGCATTTGGTGATGCCAGTGTCGAGTTACCAAAAGGGCTGGAGCGCCCTCCTAATTGGCCACTAGATAAATTAAAAATACACATCGGAAAAAATTCCTTTCCGAGAGAATGGCGCAAATGGCGGGAAAATCCCGATACCTACAAGCCCCCCGCGAAACCTCAATCCTGACCCCAGCACCCCTTAGAGCACCCAAAAGCACGGAGCCAAGGCCGTAGGTGGCCCGCGCCATCGGTGGGCCGTCCCGCGGCCTGCTGATTTTGCCAGCGACACGCCAAACCTTTGATGCCGGAATATGCCGCCAGCATAAAGTGAACGCCTCCCACGCCGGACCGGCAGACCACGGCCCGACCTGTGGCGCGGGCCGTATTCCCCGCGACTGCTGTTACCCAGGCAGTTTGTCGCGCAAGAACGACAGCGCGAGGGACAGACCGTCATGGGCGATGCCGTGGCCGGTGCCTTTGGACACATGCGCATAGGTTTCAAACCCTGCCGCTGTCAGGGCGTCTGCGGCGTCGGACAGTGACTGCGGGGGCACGATTTCGTCCTGATCGCCATGCACCAGCAGGACAGGCGGGTAAGACTGCGCGTCATCAGCCAGATGTTCAGGCTGCATCAGCCGCCCCGAAAACCCCACGATCCCCCCCAGCGCGTCCTTGCGGCGCGGGGCGACATGCAGGCTGATCATCGTGCCTTGGGAAAACCCCACCAGCGCCAGCGCGCCCGGTTCCAGCCCTTCATCGGCCAGCACCTGATCGATGAAGGCATCCAGATCGTTTGCGGCCGCTTCCAGTCCTGTAAGTGCCGCTTCTTCTGATGATCCGTCCAGCCATGGAATGGGGAACCATTGAAACCCCATCGGGTTGCCGGTGCAGCGTTCGGGCGCGTTGGGCGCATAAAAGGCCGTGTGGGGCATATGTGGCCCCAACGGGTCGGCCAGCCCCAGCAGGTCGGCGCCATCCGCGCCATAACCATGCACGAAAATCACGGCGGATTTTGCCTGCCCCTTGGGTGCGCCCTTGCGGGCAGATGTCAGAATACGGGTCATAAAATGCCTTCCCTGTCGGTTTCCACGCGGTAATAAGCCCATAGCAGCCCCGCTGCAACTGTGCGCCAGGGCGACCATGCGTCTGCCATGGTGCGCAAGGCGGCCTCTCGCGGGCGGTCCTGCAGCCCGAACAGGCGGCGCGCGGATTCCTGCAAGGCCAGATCGGCAGGGGCAAACACATCTGCGCGCCCAAGGCTGAACATGGCGTATATTTCCGCTGTCCAGCGGCCAATGCCCGGCACCTCGACCAGAATGCGGGTCACCTCGGTGTCGGGCAGGGTGCGCAGGGCGTCGAAATCAATGCCCGCACTGGCCAGCGCGCGGGCATAGCGCATTTTCTGCCCCGACAGGCCCGGCGCGCGCAGCATCGCATCATCTGCGGCCAGAACGGCGGCGGGCGTGGTCAGGCCTGCATCTTCCATCCGGCCCCAGATGGCGCGTGCGGCATGGGTGCTGACCTGTTGGCTGACAATCGCGGACAGCAATTGCGCAAACCCGTCATCCCGCCTGCGCAGGGGGGGCGTGCCGGTCAGCGCCAGCGCGTGGGCAAAGCGCGGCTCCGCTTCTGCCAGCCAGGCGGCCCCTTCGGCCATGCAGTCATCAGATGTCAGAATACGCCCGACCATCAGCACGCCCTGCGCGACAAACTGGTGCACATGTAAAATTCCCCTTTTCCTTGGCACAGCGATTGGCTAATCCTGCGCGTATGACAGACATGATTGCAACCCATGATGATGCCCGCGCCAAGCGCAATGTAATCGTGCTTGTGGCCGCGCAAGCGGTCGTGGGCGCACAGCTTCCGGTGATTTTCATCATTGGCGGGCTGGCGGGGCAAATGCTGGCACCCAACCCGTGCTGGGCCACATTGCCCATCTCGCTGATCGTGCTGGGGTCCATGCTGACGGCCACACCACTGTCGGGGTTCATGCAAGCTTACGGGCGGCGTGCGGGGTTCTGGGTTGCTTGCGGGGCAGGGGCCGTGGGTGCGGCCATCGGGGCCTATGCGCTGATGCTGGGCAGTTTCACGCTGTTTCTGCTGGGGTCCTTGCTGACCGGGGTTTATATGTCGGCAAACGGGTTCTACCGCTTTGCGGCAACCGACACGGCCAGCCCCGAATTCCGCCCCAAGGCCATTTCCTATGTCATGGCGGGAGGGCTTTTGTCGGCAGTCTTTGGCCCGCAACTGGTGTCCTTCACCGCCGAGGCGATGCCCGTGCCGTTTCTGGCCACCTATCTTGGCGTTATCTTGCTGAACCTTGCGGGCATGGCGCTGCTAAGCCTGCTGGATATTCCGACCCCTGCCAAACCCGACCTTAGCCTGCCGCAAGGCCGTTCACGGCGTGAAATGCTGCAAACGCCGGTCATTGCCGTGGCCATCATTTGCGGCACAGTGGCTTATGCGTTGATGAATCTGGTCATGACGTCCACACCGTTGGCGGTTGTGGGCTGCGGGTTCGGCACTGCGGATGCGGCCAATATCGTTTCGGCGCATGTGCTGGCCATGTATGCGCCGTCCTTCTTTACGGGCCATCTGATTGCAAGGTTCGGGGCGCGCAATATCGTGGGGCTGGGGCTTGTCATCCTTGGGGGGGCAGGGGCAGTGGCCATGTCGGGCGTGGAGTTGGAGCAGTTCTACCTGGCGCTTATCCTGCTGGGCGTGGGCTGGAATTTCGGCTTCATTGGCGCGACATCCATGTTGACGGCATCCTATTCGGTGGAAGAACGCGGTCGGGTTCAGGGCCTGAACGACATGATCGTTTTCGGGGGTGTGTTTCTGGCGTCCCTGAGTTCGGGGTCCTTGATGAATTGTTCAGGGGGTACAACGGAAACCGGCTGGCAACTGGTCAATATGGCGATGCTGCCCTTCTTGGTGCTGGCGGGCGGGGCCTTGATCTGGCTGGCGCTGCGCCCTGCACAAAGCGAGATACGCTAACCCCTGGTCACTGCAGGGGCTGGCGGCATTTGTTCCCCCCTGAATAGCTGAGTCGTCCTTGCAACACCGCGCTGTGGCGTTGCCCGTTCTTGTTGACTTTGCCCGCTGATATGCTGATTCTGTCCTTAATCCGCGCAAAAGATGCGGTTTTTCGAGTGAGGCAGATTATGAGCAAAGTGATTTCAGGCGCGGCCCTGTTGGGGGCAGCGTTTTTCATTGCAGCATGTAGCGGTGGGGACAGTGGCGGCGGTGGCGGTGGCGCGCCCGTAGTGACACGCAGCTTCACAAGTGTTTTAAGTCAGGGTGTCGGGGCGCAAGGCGACGCGTCGCGCGTGTTCGTCAGTTTGCGCGAGTCCGGCGAAGTGCAATTTCAGTTTGAAGACGGTTTTCTGAAAGATGCCATCGTGATTTGCGAGGATTACTCTGGCGCAAGCTGCCGCGTGGCTGGCGGGCCGGCGGGAACGTTGGAAACCGGCACATTGGAAGGGCGCATGGCAGGCGAATATGCCTATGCGGGCAGTTTGCGGCTGGATCACGCTGTGGATGGGCAGATTTCACAGTCTTATCATCGCATCTATCATTCTGCGCCCGGCAGTGTGGCCACACGCCCCGCCTTGCCGCAGGGGGTGCAGGATTATCGCGGGCATTTCATGGCCGGTGCCATTGTCGGCGGACAGGGCGGTATTGCCGAAGGGGGCATTGCCATGACGGTCAATTTTGACGGCGGTGTGTTGTCGGGCAGCATGACGGGCACCTTGCGCGATACCACCACGGAAGTGCGCGCAGGGTTCAACAATGTGACAATTGACCGCCAGACCGGCCAGTTCGCCACGACAGATGCAAGCACATTCACCTTCAACAGCCAGTTGGCGGGCGGCAGTGCGCAGGGGGCTTTTTACGGTCCGCAAGCCAATGAAGTGGCAGGCACATTCGACATTGGGGTGAATGAAAACAACGGCATGAGCGGGATTTTTCTGGGCTGTCGCGGGGTGCAGGACAACTGTGTTTCCCATGGTGACTGATGTGTGACAGGGCGACGGTTGGGGGCGCGCGGGCGGAAATTGCGGCGCGCGCGCCGCTGCGCCATTGAAGGCGCCCCCAATTCAGTGCAAGACAAGGCCATGCTGTCCTATCAACATATCTACCATGCCGGAAATCTGGCGGATGTCCAGAAACACGCGCTTCTGGCGTGGGTGCTGGCCTATCTGACAGCCAAGGATAAACCGCTAAGCTATATTGAAACGCATGCGGGGCGGGGGTTGTATGCGCTCGATGCCCCCGAAGCGCTGAAAACCGGCGAAGCTGCGGCCGGGATCGCGCGCATGCAGGCGCGTTTTGCCCCGGACCATCCCTATAGTGTCGCGCTGAATGCCATTCGTGCGCAGCACGGGGGCGCGGCCTATCCCGGGTCCCCGCTGATTGCCGCGCGCCTGTTGCGCGCGCAAGACAGCCTGACCTTGGCCGAACTGCACCCGCGCGAATTTGCTGCGTTGCGCATGCACATGGCGGGTTCGGGTGCGCATTTGCGCCAAGAAGACGGGCTGGACATGGCGCTGTCAATTTGCCCGCCCACGCCCCGGCGCGGGGTGCTGATGATTGACCCCTCCTACGAGGTGAAGGAGGATTACGCCCGCTTGCCCAAGCTGCTGGGCGATCTGCGGCGCAAGTGGAATGTGGGTGTGCTGATGCTGTGGTATCCGGTGCTTCAGGCCGGGCTGCATGGGCCGATGCTGGCGCGCATCGGGCAAGACCACCCGGATGCGGCAGTGTTCGAGATCGGCTTTGCGCCTGTGCGCAAGGGGCACCGCATGGTGGGCGCGGGGCTGGTGGTGCTGAACCCGCCATGGGGCATGGCGCAGGAAGCGCAGCGTGTGAAGGCCCTGTTGGCGCAGGAATGACGGAATTCGCACCGCAGAGTCGTTGAAAAAGCGGCAAAACGCCACTTGTTTTGCCTTCGGGGGGCATTCCGCGCTTGCGTAAACGCGATGCTGGCGCTAGGAAACCCGCAATCAAGAAGACCGAAGGTCACATTCTGAACAGGCAGGGTCGGGCGCAAGCCGCGACCCTTTGTGTTTGTTGCGTGTTCAGAAGCAGCCTTGGTGTGGTCTTCGTGATCCCAGTCCAAAGACCGGCGGAGTCAACCGTCAGGCCAGAAACATGATGAAAAAGGAACCATATCTGAATGTGCGCTAAAGCAACCATGGAAGAATTCGAGGCAATGCTCGCTGAAAGCCTCGAAATGGACACCCCTGCCGAAGGCAGTGTTGTCACTGGCCGTGTGATCGCCATCGAGGCAGGTCAGGCCATTATCGACGTAGGCTACAAGATGGAAGGCCGCGTCGAACTGAAAGAATTTGCAAGCCCCGGCGAAGCCCCGCAAGTGGCTGTTGGCGATGATGTCGAGGTTTACCTTGAGCGTGTCGAAAACGCCCGCGGTGAAGCCGTCATCAGCCGCGAAAAGGCCCGCCGCGAAGCGGCCTGGGACCGTCTGGAAAAAGCCTATGCCGACCAGGACCGCGTCGAAGGCGCGATCTTTGGCCGCGTCAAGGGGGGCTTCACTGTCGATCTGGGCGGTGCTGTGGCGTTCCTGCCCGGCAGCCAGGTCGATGTGCGCCCCGTGCGCGATGCTGGCCCGCTGATGGGCCTGAAGCAGCCATTCCAGATTCTGAAAATGGACCGTCGCCGTGGCAATATCGTTGTGTCGCGTCGTGCCATTCTGGAAGAAAGCCGCGCCGAGCAGCGCGCCGAAGTCATCGCCAAACTGGCCGAAGGCCAGATCGCAGATGGTGTGGTCAAGAACATCACCGAATACGGTGCGTTTGTTGATCTGGGCGGCGTTGATGGCCTGCTGCACGTCACCGACATGGCATGGCGCCGCGTCAACCACCCGTCCGAAGTTGTCACCATTGGTGAAACGATCAAGGTGCAGGTCATCAAGATCAACAAGGACACCCACCGCATCAGCCTTGGTATCAAGCAGCTGCAAGCCGATCCATGGGATTCGGTTGGCGCGAAATACCCGCTGGGTTCCGTGCATCAGGGCCGCGTGACCAACATTACCGATTACGGCGCATTTGTTGAGCTGGAAGCCGGTGTTGAAGGTCTGGTTCACGTTTCCGAAATGTCCTGGACCAAGAAGAACGTGCATCCCGGCAAGATCGTTTCGACCAGCCAGGAAGTCGATGTCATGGTTCTGGAAATCGACGGTGACAAGCGCCGCGTGTCGCTGGGCCTGAAGCAAACCTTGCGCAACCCGTGGGAAGTGTTTGCCGAAACCCATCCTGCCGGCACCCAGATTGAAGGTGAAATCAAGAATATCACCGAATTCGGTCTGTTTGTTGGTCTGGAAGGCGATATCGACGGCATGGTTCACCTGTCCGACATCAGCTGGGACCAGCGTGGCGAAGAAGCCATTCAGGACTTCCGCAAAGGCGACACGGTTCAGGCCGTTGTGGCAGATGTCGATGTCGAGAAAGAGCGCATCTCCCTGTCCATCAAGGCAATGGAAAACGACAGCTTCACTGATGCGGTCGAAGGTGTGAAACGCGGCTCGATCCTGACCTGCACTGTCAGCGCCATCGAAGAAGGCGGGATTGAAGTTGAATTCAACAACATGAAATCCTTCATCCGGCGGTCGGATCTGGCCCTTGAGCGTGCAGACCAGCGCCCCGAGCGCTTCCAGGTCGGCGACAAGGTTGATGCGCGCGTCACGTCTGTGGACAGCAAGACCCGCCGCATTGGTCTGTCGATCAAAGCCCGCGAGATTGCGGAAGAAAAAGAAGCCGTGGAACAATACGGGTCTTCTGATGCTGGCGCATCGCTGGGCGACATTCTGGGCGCAGCCCTGAAAGACCGCAGCTAAGTCCGGTCGGTATCGACAATCGAATTGAAAAGGCCCCGAAGAAATTCGGGGCCTTTTTTGTATCTACCGGCGGGTGTCGCTCAGCCGGTGCGGCGCAGCGCGCTGCGATAATCATGCGCTCGCCAGTTTGCCCGCGAAAGCCATTGCGCCTCTGGCTGGCGCGCGGCCAGATCGGCGCTGATTTCCACCTCGTCAAAACCGGAACGGCGGGCCATGGCGTATTGGTCCGCGATCACATGCCCTTGCGCGCGCAACCGCCCTGTAAACCCCATGCGCCGCAACCGCGCTGCAAGGGTGAACCCGCGCCCGTCACTGAAGGCGGGAAAGTGGATGCGGACTGGCTGGCGCTGTGCCACGGCATCGCGCAATGCGGTGTCATCTGCATCCGATGGCAGGTCCGTCCATGGACCGTTGAATGTTTCGGGGTCAAACCCGGTATCGGTAACAATGACTGTCATGATGCCTGCCTTCTTACAACGCGCCCATTTGCGATATGAATTCCGCATTCTACCTTGTCCTGTCCGCGCCAGCGCCCGGCACGCGGGTCTTCGCCTGTGGCCACGGGGGCTGTGCACGGCGCACAGCCGATGGACAGATAGCCCTGCGCCACCAGCGGATGACGCGGCAGGTCGAAGCGGTCCATATAGGCCGCCAGATCGGTCCGGTCCCATGCCGCAAGCGGATTGAGTTTCAGATGCGTGTCATCGCGTTCAAACATCTGCAAATGGGTGCGGGTTGCCGCCTGAAACTGCTTGCGTCCCGTGATCCAGCCATCAAACCCCTGCAGGGCCTGTTCCAGTGGCCGGGATTTGCGCAAGGCGCAGCATGCATCAGGGTCCGCGCGGTGCAGCAGATTGTCGGGGTCGCGCTGGAACAGGTCCGCGCGGTCCGCCGTGATGATGCGCAAGTCACGCAAATTCAGCCGCGCCGCAAGGTCCTGCTGATAGGCCAGTGTTTCGGGAAACAGCATCAGGGAATCGATGAACAGAACCGGGGTGTCCGGCGCAATTTGCGACACCATATGCAGCAACACCGCCGATTCCGCCCCGAAACTGGACACCAGCGCCACGCGCCCCAGCGCCCCTGACAGGCCAAAGCGCAACCCCGCTTCGGCGCTGTGTTCAAACCGTGTGTTCAGCGCGGTCAGGTCATGCGGCATCGACCTGCTCCGCATGATAAAGCGCGTCTTTGAACGGGGCTGCGCCCAACCTACGATACGCCTGCAAAAAGGTTTCCGCGCGGTCGTGGCGCAGGGCCAGATAGGCGCGCAAAATCCGTTCAATCGCGGGCACGATCTGGTCATAGGCAAACCCCGGTCCCGTGCGCGTGCCAATGACGGCGTCTTCGGTGCCGTCCCCGCCAAGAGTGATCTGGTAGTTTTCAACCCCTGCGCGGTCCAGCCCCAGAATGCCGATATGGCCGACATGGTGGTGCCCGCATGCATTAATGCAGCCCGAAATCTTGATCTTCAGCGGGCCAATGTCATGTTCCAGCTTCAGTGCATCAAGGTGCTGCGCGATTTCCTGCGCCACGGGAATGGACCGCGCTGTGGCAAGGGCACAGTAATCCATGCCCGGGCAGGCGATGATATCAGACGCCAGCCCGACATTTGCAGTGGCAAGCCCTGCGCGGCGCAGTGCCCTGTGCAGTGCGGGCAGGTCGGCAAGGGCGACATGGGGCAGAACAAGGTTCTGTTCATGGCTGACGCGGATTTCGCCTTGCGCGTAGTGGTCGGCCAGATCGGCAATCAGCTGCATCTGCGCATCTGTGGCGTCGCCCGGTGTGCCGCCATGGGGCTTCAGGCTGATGGTGACAATGCTGTAGCCTGCCACGCGGTGCGGGTGCAGGTTTGTATCAGACCATGCGCGAAACACCGCGTCACTCCCGCGCGCAGCGTGGTAGGGGGCATCATCGCGGGGGGGCAGGTCTGGCGCGGCGAACTGGCGTTTCAACTGTGCCAGATGCTGGGCAGTCGCGTCCCCATCGAATTGCGGGGCGATTTTGGCAAACTGCGCTTCCACCATATCGCGCACATTCTCCAGCCGGTTTTCATGCACGGTAATCTTGATGCGGGCCTTGTATTTGTTGTCGCGCCGCCCCAGCAGGTTATAGGTGCCGACAATCGCTTCCAGATATGGCAGCAAATCCGCCACGGGCAGGAAATCGCGGATCACCTTGCCAATCATCGGTGTGCGCCCAAGCCCGCCACCCACAATCACCTCGAACCCGGTCTGGCCGTCGCGCTGCAGCATGCGCAGGCCGATATCATGCGCCTTGGTTACAGTGCGGTCATTGGGGCTGCCGGTGATGGCGATCTTGAACTTGCGGGGCAGGAACTGGAATTCGGGGTGGTCCGTGGACCATTGCCGGATCAGTTCGGCATAGGGGCGGGGGTCCTCAATCTCGTCCGCGGCGGCGGCGGCGAACTGGTCGGATGTGACATTGCGGATGGTGTTGCCCGATGTCTGGATGGCATGCAGCCCCACTTGCGCCAGTGCGTCCAGAATATCGGGCACATCGTTCAGGCGCGGCCAGTTATACTGTATGTTCTGGCGCGTGGTGAAATGGCCATAGCCCTTGTCCCAGCGTGTGGCGATCATAGCAAGCTGGCGCAGCTGCGCAGAATTCAGCGTGCCATAGGGGATAGCCACCCGCAGCATATAGGCGTGCAGTTGCAGATACAGGCCGTTCATCAGCCGCAGGGGGCGGAATTCTTCTTCTGTCAGGCTGCCATCGATGCGGCGGTCCACCTGTTCGCGGAACTGGCGGTTGCGTTCGGTAATGAAGGCGCGGTCGAATTCATCATACTGATACATGATGCTTATCCTTGCGATTGCTTGCCATGGGCATAGTTGGACGGGCCACGACGGCGGAAGTCCTCTCGGAAATGCGCAGGCTCAATGCCGGCGGGGCCAAGGCGCATATCGGCCAGATAACACCCCACAACCTGATCATGGCGCTGGCTAGCGTGGTGCAGCGCGTCCTGTGCCTGTGCGGGGTCACTGAACACTTTTGCAGTTTGCAAATCCCGCGTCCAGCCGCCATTGGCGTCCAGCCAGACAACATCGCCTTCCAACAAGGCATTGGCGGTTATGACTTTTACAAGCTGGCTTTGTGTCATGTCAGGCCCTCGCTTCAAGCAGGTCGGGCAGCACATTGGCCGCGCGCGCAGGTGTCAGGCCCAGCAACATGACAACTGGCCCTTGCAGCGCCTGCACAGTTTGCGCCAGCGTGTCCAACCTGCACGGCGTCACTGTCTGGACGGCATGCGACGCATTCTCGACCAATGTTACCGGCGTGGCAGCATCAGCGCCCTGCATCAGCAACCGCCCCTGTATGACACGGGCCGCGCGTTTGCCCATATAGATGGCGGCAACAGCGCCGGGGCGGGCCAGTGCGGCCCAATCCAGATCAGCGATGCCATCCTTGTCATGGGCAGTCAGGATATGCAGGTCGGTGTTGCGCCCGCGCCGTGTCAGGCTGCGCCCGATTGCAGCAGCGGCGGCGCTGGCCGCTGTAATGCCGGGTGTTACGCCCCAGTCAATACCCGCTGCATCCAGCGCATCGGTTTCTTCGTCAAGGCGCGCAAAAATGGCGGCATCGCCCCCTTTCAGGCGCACGACATGCGCGCCCTGCCGGGCATGGTCAACCATCAGCGCGTTGATCTGCGCTTGCGGGGTAGAGGGGCCGAACCCTTCCTTGCCCACGGCAATGAACACCGCTTCGCGCCGCGCAAGTTCCAGAACCGCCGGGGTCACCAGACGGTCATGAATGACCACGTCGGCGCGGTCCAGCAGGCGGCGCGCGCGCAGGGTCATCAGTTCCGGGTCGCCGGGGCCAGCGCCCACAAGGTCGACACGCCCGGTTGCGCCATTCACCCCAAGGTGCTTGTCGCGCAGCGCAAATAACGCGCTTTGCAGGCTTTGGTCATCAGGGTGCGCCATCAGGTCCGGCCCGGCCTGCAGATAATATTCTGCCCAGAAATCGCGCCGGGCGCGGCCACGGGGCAGCGCGTCTGCATGGGGACGAAACGCCTTGCCTGCCTGCGCCAGCTTGCCCAACCCTGCGGGCAGGCGGTCTTCCATGTCTTTCTTGATGGCACGCGCCAGAACCGGGGCCGCCCCTTCGGTGCCAATGGCCACCACAACGGGATCGCGGTCCACCATGGCGGGCGTGATGAAATCACTACCTGCCAGATTGTCCACGATATTGACCAAGGCCCCCACAGACCGCCCAAGCGCGGCATTCGCCCTTTCAAGCGTGTCATCTTCCGTGGCGCTGTAGACCAGACGCATACCGGCCAGATCCTGCGCCTGCGGCGCGCGGTGGATCAGGCTGTGGCCATGTGCATGAACGGCCTGCGCCAGGTCGGGTTCCGGTGTCGGGGCGAACACCGTGATCCGCGCCTGCGTCTTGAACAACAGGCGCAGCTTTGCAAGGGCCGCCTCTCCATTGCCGATAACGGCGATATCGGCCTGTGCGGTATCAAGAAAGATAGGAAAATGCTGCATGACTCGCCTCTTGTTTCTAGGGCGAGTTAGAACAAGATTCTGATATTAAGGCAATTATCCAGAATCAATAAGAATATTGTGTCGTTTTGTGCGACTATTTGGGATGGCGTTCCATAATGTTGCGATGCGCGCGAATGGATGCGGTCGCATCCACCCCAAAAGCGGAACCTTGTTGGTCCCAACCCTTGCCGGTTTGTCCGTCAACATGCACGAAAAGGGCCGCACATGCAAAAAACGCGCGGTGTAACGCGCGTTGCCGGTTGGTTTGCATGGGGAAATGGTGGGCGACCCTAGACCCAACCTGACATTTCAGGGCGTTGCGCCATGTTGCGCAGCGCCTTGTTTTATTGGAAAATAGTGGTTTTCACTTGTTCATCGCCTTTCATGCCATTACGTTACAGAACGTAACTAAGGGCAGAATGAAGGGCGGGCCGATATGCCACCGAGAGCAAAAGAACTTACCCCGGCGCAGATCAAGAACCTAAAGCACCCCGGCGGCGAAAAGCCTGTCAAAGTGGCCGTGGGGGGCGTGTCGGGCCTGCATATCCAGATATGGCCTAGCGGGGCTAAGTCTTGGGTGTTGCGCACCCGATACGGCGACTGGACCGAATCACGCTTATCAGATGGCACGATCCAGCGCGGGCGCAAGAAACGCGAAATTGGCTTGGGGGCTTATCCCGATGTTTTGCTTGGCGCAGCGCGTGACAGGGCCAGAGAGGCCAAGGACATGCTGTTGCGGGGCGTTGACCCCATAGCAGAGAGAAAGGCCACACAGGCGGCGCTTATTGCGGCGCAGCGCAGGGGGATGACCTTTGCAGAAGCGTGGCAAAAATTCGCGGCGCAGAAGATCAAGGAATTCAGCACAGACAAATACCGCGAACAATGGCAGCGCACGGTTGAACTTTATGCTTTGCCCGATCTGGGCAAGATGGCCGTGCAGGACATTGGATTGCAGGACGTGCTGCGCGTTCTGACCCCGCTTTGGGATGAAAAGAACGTCACGGGCGTAAAGGTTCGGGAACGTGTCGAAAAGGTGCTGGCATGGGCCACCGTGCAGGGCTACCGCACAGGCGACAATCCCGCGCGCTGGCGTGGCAATCTGGACATGGTATTGCCTGCACCGTCCAAGGTGGCAGGGGGCGAGAATTACCCCGCGTTGCAGCTTGATGACGTGTCGCGCTGGTGGCAGGCGCTACAGACGCGCGATGGCATGGGCGCGCAGGCGTTGGCGTTTCAGGCAATGACCGCGACCCGATCCGGCGCGATCCGTTTTGCGACTTGGGGCGAAATCGACGTGGCCGCAAAGGTCTGGACAATCCAGCCGGGGCGGCAAGCGTCAAAGATACCTGACAAAGAAACCGCACGGCGTATTCCCCTGACAGAACCCATGCTTGCCCTGCTGGAAGCCTTGCCAAGGCTGGACGGTTCCGACCTTGTATTCTGGGCACCAAAGGGCGGCGCGTTGTCTGACGCCACCTTGGGCAAGATGATGCGCGTTATCCATGAGGCCGATCAGAAAACAGGCGGCAAGGGCTATGTGGACGCCAAGACGGGGGAACAGGCGGTTCCGCATGGGTTGCGCAGCACGTTTAGAACATGGATTGCAGAGCGCACCAATTTTGACGGGGACTTGGCCGAAGTCGCGTTGTTCCACAAAGTTGGGTCGAAAGTTGCACAGGCATACAATCGCGCCGATCAGGTAGAGAAGCGGCGCGCAATGATGGCGGCATGGGGCGAATTCTTGGCAGGGCGTAAACCTGCAAAGGTTGTCCAGCTACAGGGGGCGCGGGGATGATGGCCGCAGGATTTGCGGAATTTGAAATGCCCTTCTGCCCTGACAATCCCTTGCCTTGCGCGTGGCTTTACATCGCATGGCTTGCCTACTCTGCGGAAGGCGAGGCGCAGGCACGGCAGGATTTGCACGAAGCTTTTGCGGCATATGTCCATAAAGCGCAGGGCAGGCATGCGCCCGAGCTGTTGCGGCGCTTCAAGAAAGGTAAAGCGGAAAGCGTAGTGCGGCGTGGGTTGATACGGGCGGAACGCCGGGCGTTTGGCGCTTGGGTTTGGCTGAAACATCTGGACAGCGGGCTTTCGATAAACGCCGCCTGCGATCTAGCAACGGTCCCGGCGGGCCGTGTCGATTATGACGCCGCGACCGCCCCTGACACTTTCGAAACGGTCTGGCCAAATGGACACAGACAAGCGACACCCGACAAGAACGCGCGGCGGGCTTTCTATGAGGCGCGGCCCGTCATTCCCATGTGGCTTGCCTTGCCGATCTTTCCGAAAGCGGCAAGGGCGGCGATCTGTCCCGGCTTGGAAGGGATTGACCTTCCCTTGCGCACAATGCGCGAACTTGCTTTTTCCGAGGATTGGGTATGGAAAGCGTGCCGGGACGCAATCCGCATTGTTGATGCTTGGCGCGACCATACAACCTTTGCCACCGCAACTTTGATCGTTCCGGCTGAAAGATCGTCCATTCTATGAAGCACCGCAGCCCTAAATAGGCTGGCAGTTTGCACTCATGACCTTCCAAGAGAGGAAATGAAATGCAAACACAGACCGAACTTTCCCGCGCAGCCTTCAAGGCAACGCATGGGCATGACCCGCGCCAAACATTCCTAACAGGGCCACAGGTGCAAGCGCGTTACCAGAAAAGCCACGTCACCTTGTGGCGTTGGGTGCGCGATCCTGACTTGGGGTTTCCTGCCCCTATGCAGATCAATCGCCTAAATTATTGGCGCTTATCCGATCTGGAAGCGTGGGAAGCCGCGCAGGCAATGCAGGGGGCCGCGTGATGAACTGGCAACGCGAATTCACCCGCCCCTTGATGACCCGTTGCGCAGGCCATAGCGCCGCGCTGGTGCAGCTACTTTGCGACAGGGCAGAAGATCACCCTGACCTTGCAAGGCACCTGCTGGCCGCGCTGGATGACCTGCAAACGGCTTGCAATCTGGACCCGACAGGGACGCCAGAACCCGCGATCCTTCAAAAATAATCCCGCCCGCGATTGGCGCGCGGACGGGCTAAGATAGGCAATGCGGATTGCCTGAATAATAGCACGCTGCTGCGCCTTGGGCAAATGTTCGAGGCTATACGATGCAGAACGAAAAACCCGCCTTTGTGACGGGATACGGGCAAAGCGACACGCGCGCCTTGACCCTTTCCGATGGCAGGCCGAACCCGCACGAAAGCGCGGGGAAGCCATATCAGACGATCACCGGGCAAGAGATTGCAAAGATGGTGTTGAACCCGCCAAGCGTGCCGAAAGAGCGCGGGCAATGGTTTATCCCGTCAACCTATGCAGAACATGACGCGCGAACCCATGAGGTGCAAAGGGCGCGCGGGGCTTTCCGATGGCTGACCCTTGATGTTGACGAAAACAATCTGGACCTGTCCGAGGTTGACGCGGCATTGTCCGAGGTCATCGGGGATGCAGCGCGCTTGATCTATTCAAGCCGGGGCGCAGTCGAAACGAATAGAAAATGGCGCGCGCTTGTTCCTTTGAAATCAGATGTTCCGGGGGCTGAATTCGCAGACGTGCAAAACGCATTTTTTGACCTGCTGGAACAAGCAAGCGAAGGCGTCCTAATCCCTGACCGGGCTTTGTCACGTCCAGCGCAGCCCGTCTGTCTGCCAAACAGGGGCGAATTCTATCAGCACGCAATCCACAAGGGCGCGGGCCTTTTGGAATTGACGCCAGATTGCGCGATCATGGTGCAGCGGGCAGGCATAGCCGCCGACAGGGCAAGGGCAGCACAAGAGGCGCAAGAGGCCAGAGAGCGGCGCGCAGCGCAGCGCAAGGCTACGGTGCAGGGCGATGACGTGTCGCCCGTGGATCACTTCAACGCAGGGCATACAGTGGCCGATCTGTTAGCGCGCTATGGCTATTCGCAAGCGGGATCGACTAACGATTGGCGCAGTCCGTTTCAGTCCTCGGGCAGCTATGCAACACGCGATTGCGGCGAATTCTGGATCAGTCTTTCGGGCAGCGATCACGCGCAGGAAATCGGGCAAGCAACGAAAAGCGGCCACCGCTTTGGGGATGCTTTCGACCTGTTCTGTCACTTTGAACATGGGGGCGACTTTAAGGGCGCAGTGCGGGCCTATGCGTTGGAAGCGGGGCTTGATCGTCCGAGGCACGAAGTGCCCGCCACAGGGCAGCACAGCGCGCCACAGAACGCATGGGAAAAGCCAATGGATGACATGCCACCTTTGCCACCCTTGGACGCATACAGCGCACCCAAAGCCAATTCAGACCCGGCACAGAAAAAAGAGGATGAGGAAAGGGCAAAGCGTGCCGCGCAGGTTGCCAGCTTCAGAGCCGGGGTTTTCCGGGCTTGTGATCTGGACGGCCAGCCCGTGCCAGAGCGCGCGTGGCATGTGCGCGATCTTATCCCGTCCAATACCGTGACCCTATTCGGGGGCGATGGTGGCACAGGTAAAAGCCTTTGCGCCTTACAGCTTGCGGCCAGCACTGCCCTAGAACGCGCATGGCTTGGCTTTGCAGTCCGACCGGGCAAAGCGGTTTACCTTTCGGCAGAAGATGACAAGGCGGAACTGCACCGAAGGCTTGCGGATATTGTGCAGGCCGAGGGCGTCACCCTGGCCGATCTGGAAGCCCTGACCCTTCGCAGCCTTGCGGGCGAGGATGCGCTATTGGCGACACTTGCAAAGGGCGGCACGCTGGAAGCAACCGGCCTGCTAGACGCTATCGAGGAACTGCTACAGCGTGACCGCCCGGACCTGCTGGTGTTGGATACGCTGGCCGATTACTTCCCCGGTAATGAAAACGACAGGGCGCAGGCGCGGCAATTCATCGGCATGTTGCGGGGCTTGGCGATCAGGCATGAATGCGCAGTTGTCATGCTTGCACACCCTTCCTTGTCTGGCCTGAATTCGGGCAGCGGAACAAGCGGTTCGACAGGCTGGAACAATTCGGTTCGGTCGCGCCTATACCTTAGCCGCGTTGTGCAAGATGGATATGAGCCGAACCCGGACGCGCGCTTGTTGCGCACCATGAAGGCCAATTACAGCCGCACAGGCGCAGAAATCGCCCTCACATGGCAGAACGGTGTTTTCGTGGCAGATGCACCCGTCACGGGGCTTGACCGCGTTGCGGCCAGCGCCAAGGCCGAGCGGGTTTTCCTGAAGCTGCTACGCGAATTCACCGATCAGGGGCGGCGCGTCAATCATGCAGGCGGGCCAACCTATGCGCCAAACCTATTCGCACAGCACCCGCAAGGCGAGGGTTGCACAAAGAAAGCGTTCAAGGCGGCAATGGATTGTCTGCTGACCGATGGCAAGATCAAGATTGCCACCGATGGGCCACCTTCCAAGCCGCGTTCCTTCCTGACTTTCCCTGATACTTCCAACCCGGAACAGGGGGAAAAATGACCTTCCAACCCCCTTCCAACCCCTGTTCCAACCCGGTTCCAAAGTATGTTCCAACCCCTATTCCAACCCCCTTCCAACCCCTGTTCCAGTATATCCCCCACACCCCCTAAGGGTTGCTGCGCCCCTTGGGGCGGGCGCGCGCCCTTGGAAAAGGGGATTGCGCTTTACTGGAAAGCAAGATCACCCCAAGCGATTGCTGTTGAACAATAGCCGCTATATCCCGCCAAACATATCGCCCTTTCGCGGGGTTTTTCTGTCCGGTCGATGGCTGGAAGGCGGTTCGGTTCCTATTACTGCGCCCGATGTAACAGAATGAAATAGTGATTACAGCGACTTATAGTGCTATTCTTTATCAATCCCACCTATAACCTGCCCTTAAATGGGCGCGCAGGGCATAGACAAGGCAAAGCGTAGCATGGGCAAAGCACCACCACCGCCACAATTCAGCACCCGCAAAGGGACCGGGGCCATAGTATTGGCCGGGGTTGATGGGCGTAGCATGATGGCGCGCAGGTTCCGAGAGATTACCGCCACGATTGAAAGCGATCTAGGCGGCGATCTTACAGAGGCACAACGCCACCTAATCGCGCGCGCTGCAACGCTGGCCTGCTGGTGTGAAGAACGGGAAACAGAACTGGCACAAGGGCAGGACTTTGACGCAAGCCGATATGCCACAATCGCCAATGCGCTGCGCCGTCTGCTGGCCGATCTTGGGCTAGAGCGTAAGGCGCGCGACGTGACAAGCCTTCAAGACTACATCGCAGGGAAGGCGCGGGCCAATGGTTGAAGCGATTACGCCACAGTCTGCGCGCGTCACAGTAGCACCTACAGGGCGCGTTCTGACCCTGACCTTATCGACACCCGCAAAAGCGATGGCCTGCACCCTGACACCTTCACAGGCGGCGCTGTTGCGTTCTGACATGCGGGCCGCGCTGCTGGTGCTGGATAAGCAAGAGGGGCGCGCGCCATGATGCTGGTGACGATCAGACCCGGCCCTGTTCTGCATATTTGGCGCAATGGGCAAGAGGTGGCGCAGGTGGCGCTATCGACAGGCGCGGCGCTTGCCCTGCTGGCCGATCTGGCGCAGGCGGTAAGGGGGCGCGCATGATTACCCTTGCCTATGTCCTGACCCGCGACCCGGCGCTTGCCCTGTCACTTGGCCTTGCCTGCTATGTGCTGGCCCTTGTCGCTTGGGGGCTGGCATGATCGACATACGCCAAGCGATGACAGACCCGGCCTTGTTTGGCGATGTTTTCGGGGGGCAATCCTTCACCGCATGGCGGGCGTTGCTTTCGGGCTTTTACGGTCTGGAACTGGACGCCACCGAACTGGACACGTTCAAGGCGCTTACAGGCCGCGCAGACACGCCACAGGGGGCTTTCCTTGAACTATGGCTGGCAATCGGGCGCAGGGGCGGCAAATCCCATGCAGCGGCCTTTCTGGCCGTGTATCTTGCAGCGTTTCAAGATTACCGCGCCAAGCTGGCACCCGGCGAGGTTGCCACTGTTATGGTTATCGCTGCTGACCGGAAACAGGCGCGCGCCGTCATGCGCTACACAAGCGGGTTGATGAATGAAAACCCGATGCTGCGGCGCATGGTGCTGCGCGAGAACTCGGAACAGATCGAACTGAATAACCGTTGCGTCATCGAGATCACCACCGCGTCACACAGATCTGTCCGGGGCTATACGCTGGCCGCGTGTATCTGCGATGAAATCGCGTTCTGGCATGTTGACGGGGCAAGCCCTGACCGTGAAATCATCGCGGCAATACGTCCAGCCCTTGCGACTTTGGGCGGGCGGTTGATTGCCCTGTCATCGCCCTACGCAAAGCGCGGGGTTTTGTGGGATACGTTCAAGCGGGCCTTCGCAGATGACGGGGAAAGCCGCGTTCTGGTGGCACAAGCCCCAAGTCGGACCATGAACCCGCTATTGCCGCAATCGGTTGTTGATGACGCCATGCGCGACGATCCAGAGGCCGCGCGCGCCGAATACCTTGCCGAATTCAGATCAGACATTGCCAGCTTTCTGGATGTTGACCTTATCGCACAATGCACCCGGCCCAAGCCTTTAGAACTGCCAGCGCAGCGGGGGCTTTCCTATGTCGCCTTTGTTGACCCGGCAGGCGGCGGCGCGGATGAATTCACAATGTCGATTGCACACCGCGAAGGTGACACGGCTATTATTGATCTGGTGACAGGCCGCAAGGGATCACCCGCCGGGATCGTGGCAGAATTCGCGCAAGTGCTGACCCGATACGGGATCAAGGCTATATCGGGCGACCGATATGCGGGGCGATGGCCGCGCGATGAATTCCAGAAACATGGAATCAAATACGAAGTAAGCGAACAGGACCGAAGCGCGCTTTATCTGGAATTCCTTGCGGCGCTGAATTCAGGGCGCGTTGAACTGCCACCTTGCCAGATCACCGCCCGTCAATTCGCAGGGCTGGAACGTCGCACCAGTCGCAGCGGGCGGGATACAATCGACCATGCACCGGGCGCGCATGATGACCGTGCAAACGCTGTTGCGGGGGCCGTGGCGTCCCTGACCCGGAAAAATGCCACCGGCTGGATACTGACCCGAAAAACGACCGACAACCTTGCCCGACTGACAGAGGAATTATCATGGCAAACCCCAGTATAACCCCGACGATTGAAGCCGCTGTTGACCGCTTGGCCCGCCTTCTGGTGAATATCGGCACTGCCCCTGCATCTGCCCACAATGCCCGGCCTGCCACAAACATGGCCGCGCCTGTTATCTTGGGCGCGCGACCCGGACAGCCTGCGCCCGTCGCCAATGCTGCGCCAACAGGTCCGGCGCGGTTGAGCGGCTACAAACTGCCCCGCGCTGATGATGATACCCGGCCCGCGCAGCCCGCCGTTGCGCGCGTTGGTGGGTATCTTCTGCCCCGTGCAGATACCCCAGACACGACACCGACCGCCGCTGCGCATGGCGCGGGCGGCTACCTTCTACCGAAAGCGGAGGCTTAACCGATGACCCAGCAAATCGACCTTACAATGGTGCTTGACCCGTCGGAACTTTGGGCCGACCCGGAAAATACGCCAGATTGGCCGCTTGCCCGTGATGACTATAACCGCGCGATGACCGGCCCGCGCAGCCGTGATGATGCAATCCTGCGCCTGCGTGACCTTGGCTGGATGCTCAACGGCACGGACACTACGCGCACGCCAACAGAAGCAGAGCGCGAACGGCTACGGACGGAATTTTTCCGCACCGCCCGGCATGTAAACTGGCGCTGGGATGCACTCGGACTTTCCGGCACTGCCCCGGCATCGCCTGCCGTCGCGCAGCGTGCAACGCTGATTGTGGAATCCTGCCACTTGCGTGGCGTTCTGCGTAAGCTGGATAGCCGGAAGGCGGCGGCAATGGCCCGCGATGAGGCCCGCCGCGTGGCAAGCCTGCGCGCAATGGTAGACAACGCGCCTGATGCTTTGGCGCAGCTTGAGGCGCAGCTTGCCGAGGCGGAAGCAGGCGAGGCGCGCTATCAGCAATGGTTGGCTGATCAGGCGGCGGCAGCACGCGCCCATGAATTGCGTCACCAGATTGCGGGCATTCGATCCGAGGCCGCGCAGGCATCCACGCGCTTAGCGCACGACGCAGCTTGAAAGGGCAGGCCGCGCCCGGAAATCAGCACAAAGCGGCCCGGTATAGTCGGAAGGTCACGACAGAACCCCGACAAGATGCGGCCCTGTTTTTTCTTTGCGGGCGTGGCGTCATTCGGGCAGGCTTTCGGGCCTGCCCTTTCTGCAATGGGGGATCAGATGACGCAGAATGCTGACTTGCACCTATGGCGGGCGGTGCTAGTCGCTGGCCTGCATGACGCGGCGAAGGGGGCAACGCCAAAGGATACGGCATGGATAGGCTCACGCGACTTTGTGGCAGTCTGTCACCTAGCGCAGGTTGAGCCGCAAGCCGTGTTGCGCGCATATAGGCCGAAACGGTTTCGGATAGCTTCGAAAGCCGCTTGATTCACCGCTGCTGACAACAGAAGGTTGAATGGGGTTTGGTTTCGCGGCAAAAGAGATTGAAAGGGGACTCGCATGCAAATGCTACAGAAAGCAATTATCGCCTCTACTTTGTTAGCGGTTTCCGCTTGCGCTACCGCTGTCACGGGCAGGAATGATCCACCCCGCGTTAGTTTCCTTTCGACAAGTTCGCTTGATGACACGCTTGGATGCGTTGTTTCGCACATGACCGCTGTCAACCCGTGGAATTATCCGTTCCGGGCATTGATCGTGCAACTCGGCGAAGCTTACGAGGTTCACCCTACGCGAGAGATCATGTTGGGCGGAGAACCGATCTTCGTGACGGTGATGCGAGTTGACAACGGCACAGCCGTTGAAGGCTATTCACTTAGCCGCTTTCAGGGTATTTTCGATCAGTTGGAAATCACTTGCCGCTAGTCTAGCGCTACAAATGCCGCTGCTTAGAAAGCAAAAGCGTAGCGATTTTGCTCAACTTTCAAAATTTAGTGGTTGGCTTCGCGAGCTTTTCTCGCACGATACAACCAGCTTGGCAGCCAAATCGCCTTTCGTGGTGTTGCTTTGCAGTAACGCCATAAGGGCAGACTAAAGGGCGTATGCGTGTCAGAAGTTTTCAGAAAAACCAACACTTTCAAGCACTTAGGAATGAAAATGGTGGGCGACCCTGGAATCGAACCAGGCGTGGGTCTCCCCGGCGGAGTTACAGTCCGCTGCCGCACCTTGCAGCTCGTCGCCCTAATGTGGCGCTTCGATACCGAAGGGCCGAAGCAGCGTCAAGGGTCGAAACTACATGTTAGCACAGATTATTTGTGTCCATGCTTTGGGGGTTGATCCCGCGCGTCCGGCTGCGCATGGTCAAGAATGATTCACCCGTGATACGCGACCGAACTGGGGGCAAGGCATGAAGAAACCCGATTGGGTTATCGACAAGGAAAAGGCGCGGCGCGCGGCGCGGGCAGAGACGCTTTGGTTGTTTGGCCTGCATGCGGTGCGCGATGCGCTGATGAACCCGCTGCGCGAAAAACTGCGTCTTGTGGTGACATTGAACGCCGCGCAAAAGCTGGAAGATGCGATTGCCGCCAGTGGCATGACGCCGGAGCTGTGTGACGCGCGCAAGTTTACTGCCCCGATCAGCGCTGATTCCGTGCATCAGGGCGCCGCACTGGAGGTTCGCGCGCTGGATTGGGGAACGAGTGCGGAGCGCTGCGCGCCTGTGGACGGGGCCGGTCTGGTGGTGATTCTGGACCGCGTCAGCGACCCGCATAATGTAGGCGCGATTTTGCGGTCTGCCGAAGTGTTTGGCGCGCGCGCCGTAATGGCCACCCAGCGCCATGCCGCCCCCGAAACCGGCGCATTGGCCAAAACCGCAAGCGGCGCGTTGGAGCGTCAGCCCTATTTGCGCGTGCGCAATCTGGCCGAGGAGATGGAGAGCCTGAAAGACATGGGGTATATCCTGATCGGTCTGGACGGGGATGGGCCATTAACCCTGGGCCAAACACTGGCGGCGGTGCCGCGCGGGCCGGTGGGGTTGGTTCTGGGGGCCGAAGGGCCGGGATTGCGCGATAAAACGCGGGAAACCTGTGATTATATCGCGCGTATTCCGGCGGCAGCGGATTTCGGGTCGCTGAATGTGTCGAATGCGGCCGCGGTGGGGCTGTATGCGGCCAGTCTGGCGCAACCGGGCGCGATGTCATGAAGGGCGCTGTGCTGCCGGTTCTGGCATTTGCCGTGCTGGCATCTTGTGCGTCGATCAGCCGCGAGGAATGCTTGCAAGGGGACTGGGCCGCCATCGGGCTGCGCGACGGTGCGGCAGGCGAACGCGCCGACGCGCAGTTTGACCGGCATGTGCGCCAATGCGCAAAAGTGGACGTGACCCCGCAGCGCAGCGAATGGCAGCGGGGGTATGACCAAGGCTTGCAGCGGTTCTGCACGCCCTTGTCAGGACTGTCAGAGGGGCAGGGCGGGCGCATCAACCGCAACCTGTGCCCGGCAGCATTGGCGGCAGGGTTTGACCAAGGGCACGCGCTTGGCCTTAGGGAGCATGCCCAACGCGTGCGCATTCAAAGCATTTTGAATGAAATGAGCGGCTTGCGCGAAAGAAATCATGTAATAGTCGCAGCATTGGCGGCCACTGACAATGCGGGCCTGCGTGCGGAACTGCATAATAACCAGTCCGAATTGCTGCGTTTGCAACTGGACCTTGGGTTCGAACGCGCAGCCCTGTCCCGAGTGGAGAGAGAGGTCAGGGCGTTCCGCGCGCAGTTTAGCGCAGGGTAAGTATGCCACGCGCGCCCATGGCGACACGGCGCAAAACCGCCGGATACAGCCGGTGTTCCATGGGCAGGACACGCGCCGCCAGGGTGTCGGGGGTGTCATCTGGCAGAACAGGCACGCGCGCCTGGCCCAGGATCGGCCCGTCATCCAGTGCGGCGGTCACTTCATGCACCGTGCATCCCGCTTCGCTGTCGCCTGCGGCAATGGCGCGCGCATGGGTGTTCAACCCTTTGTATTTTGGCAACAGGGACGGGTGGATATTCAGCATGCGCCCTTCGAACCGCGCCACGAATTCAGGGGTCAGGACGCGCATGAAGCCTGCCAGTGCCACGATATCGGGTTGCGCTTCCAGCAGCGGGCGCATCAGCGCGTCCTCGAATGCGGCGCGGTCTCGGCCAAAAGGGCGGTGGTCCACGGCGGCTGCGGGAATGCCCATGGCGCGCGCCTTGCTCAGGCCCGTGGCAGCAGGATCATTGGACAAAACCAGACAGGGGCGCGCGGGATGGTCGCCTTGCATGGATTGCGCAAGTGCCACCATATTGGACCCCGACCCTGAAATCAGGATCGCAACGCGCAAACTCATGCAAGTTGTCCGCTGTAGCGGATGCCGGCCCCTTCGGTGACTTTGCCGATACGCGACACTGTTTCGCCCGATTGCGTCAGCAATTCTGACAGTGCATCTGCGCGGTCGGCAGCGACCACCAGCACCATGCCGATCCCCGCATTAAAGGTTTTCAGCATCTCGGATTGCTCCAACCCGCCCGCTTCTGCCAGCCAGCCAAAAACCGGCGGCAGGGACCATGTGCCCAGATCGATATCCGCACCCATTCCTTCGGGCAGGACGCGCGGCAGGTTTTCGGTCAGGCCGCCGCCTGTGATATGGGCAAGGGCATGCACCCCGCCCGCGCGGATGGCCGCCAATGCGGGTTTGACATACAGCCGTGTGGGCGCCAGCAAATGCGCGCCCATGGTGTCCGCGCCGAAGGGGGCGGGGCTGTCCCAGTTCAGGCCGGCATGGTCCACAACCTTGCGCACAAGGCTGTAGCCATTGGAATGCACCCCGTCCGACGCAAGCCCCAACAGCACATCGCCCGCGCCAACCCCTGCGGGCAATTCTGTCCCGCGTTCCATGGCCCCCACGGCAAAGCCGGCTAGATCGAAATCCTTGGCATCATACATGCCGGGCATTTCGGCGGTTTCCCCGCCAATCAGCGCACAGCCCGACGCCTGACAACCTGTCGCAATGCCGGTAATGATTCGCGTGGCATCCGCGACATCCAGCTTGCCGGTTGCGAAATAATCCAGAAAGAACAGCGGTTCCGCGCCCTGACACACCAGATCATTGACGCACATGGCGACCAGATCAATGCCGATCGTGTCCAGATGGCCGGTGTCGATGGCGATGCGCAGCTTGGTGCCCACCCCGTCTGTTGCCGCCACCAGCACAGGGTCACTATACCCGGCCGCTTTCAGGTCGAACAGCGCGCCAAACCCCCCAAGGCCGGACATGACGCCCGCGCGCGCAGTTGCCTTTGCTGCGGGCTTGATGGCCTCGACCAGGGCATTGCCTGCGTCAATATCGACACCAGCCTGGGCATAGCTTAGCCCGTTCTTTCCTTCTGACATGATCGCAGCCCTTTGCAGCAAGACACTATGCTGCGCGCGATACCCGATTGCGCGTCGCAGGGCAACCGATCCGATGTGCAACAGGGTGCTTGACCAGCGCGCGCATTCTGCGTAGCAACGCGCCCAGGCGGGCCTGTAGCTCAATTGGTTAGAGCAGAGCGCTCATAACGCTTTGGTTGGGGGTTCGAGTCCCTCCGGGCCTACCAAATTCCCCTCTCGCCGTGATGAAATGCCGCGTTTAGATCGAATGATGTGCATTTTGGGAAGGGGTGCCGCACATTGGCCTGCAAAGCAGGCTGTTTCAAGGCAGTTGGTCTGAATTGCTGGCATATACGCATTTACAGGCTTGACCGATTTGCGATTATCGGCGCAAACTTGCCGATAGTGAAAGGCCGTCATGGCTGAACACCGTACCCCCCTGACAAATGGGGGACAGACCGCCGCCAAGGCGGCGACAACAGAGAGGTAAACATGAAGAAATCCGTATTCCTCGGCACTATTGCCGCGACGTCGCTTATTGCAGGCCTGGCACAGGCGCAATCCACGCTGGAAACAGTTCAATCCCGCGGGGAACTGAACTGTGGTGTTTCCACCGGGCTTGCAGGGTTTTCTGCCCCCGATGGCAACGGCGTGTGGCAAGGTTTCGATGTGGACTATTGCCGCGCGGTAGCTGCGGCTGAGCTCAATGACCCGATGGCGGTGAATTTCGTTCCGACAACCGGACAAACCCGGTTTTCGGCGCTTGCCTCTGGCGAAGTCGATATTCTGGCACGGAACACGACCTGGACCTTCTCGCGCGATGTTGACCTGAACTTCACCTTTGTCGGGACCAACTACTATGACGGTCAGGGCTTCATGGTGACGCGCGAACTGGGTGTCAGTTCGGCGCTGGAACTGGACGGCGCGACTGTGTGCATCCAGACCGGCACCACGACCGAGTTGAACCTTGCGGATTATTTCCGCGTCAACGGCATGGCCTATGAACCAGTGCCGATCGAAACCAACGCAGAAGCGCAGCAACAATACCTTGCTGGTGCATGTGACGTGTATACCACGGATGTGTCCGGTCTGGCGGCAACGCGGGCGTCGTTTGCGAACCCGTCCGATCATGTCATCCTGCCGGAAGTCATTTCCAAGGAACCGCTTGGGCCAGCAGTGCGTCATGGCGATGACCAGTGGGCAGATATCACCCGCTGGACGTTGTTTGCCCTGATCGCAGCCGAAGAACTGGGCGTGACATCTGCCAATATCGACGAAATGAAGGCTGGCACGGACAACCCCGAAATCAACCGTCTGCTGGGGGCCGAAGGGGATCTGGGCGCGATGTTCGGTCTGGACAGCGAATGGGCCGTTCGCGCAATTGCGGCGGCTGGCAACTATGGCGAGATTTTCTCGGCCACGATTGGCGAGCAAACGCCCATCGGTCTGGCGCGTGGTCTGAACGCACAGTGGACGCAAGGTGGCCTGCTTTACGCACCGCCTTTCCGCTAAAAGGATATGAAACGCGCGCCCCTGTGGCGCGCGTTTTTTTATTCACCAATCCGTATTGTTTACTGAGCATGCTTTGGCCGCACTGATCGTCGCAGCCAAGGTCAGGAGTATATCATGTCCATCTCCGACGATGTGCGCAGCGCGACATCTGCCCCCAAGCGGGCCTTCCGGCCCAGCATGCTGCTGTATGACCAGCGCTATCGGTCCATCACAATTCAGGTGTTTTTCCTGTTCGCGCTGATGCTGGGCGCGGCGTGGCTGATTGATAACACCGTCAACAACCTGCGCGCGCTGGGGCGTGATTTCAGCTTCGCGTTTCTGAATGCACCCGCAGGATATGACATCAACCAGCGCCCGATTGAATATAACAGCCAGATGACACATGGACGTGCGGCCTTGGTGGGGTTTTTGAACACCATCATTCTTGCGGTCATGGCCTGCGCCCTGGCGACAGTTCTGGGGGTGATTGCGGGCGTCTTGCGGTTGTCCAATAACTGGATCGTTGGGCGTTTGATGACCGTCTACATCGAAGTGTTCCGCAACATTCCCACACTTTTGTGGATCCTTATTTTCGGCGCAATCATGTCCGAGGCCATGCCCGCGCCCAGTGCGTTTCGCGGCGATGACCCCGCCGCCAGCATGCTGTTCGCCGATTCTGTCGCAATTACCAATCGCGGTGTTTATATCCCTTCTATCCAGTTCCTGCGCGATCTTGGCGATTTGCAGCTTGGCCCTATTGCCCCCTCGTTGAACTGGCTGCTGGTGCTGGTCGTTCTGGTTGCCGGTGTTTACGCCAACAAGCGCCTTCTGCAGCATGCCACCGCTGTTCAGAACGCGACCGGAATTCGCCCGAAAACATGGTGGAAAAGCATTCTTGTTCTGTTGGGGCCGGTTGTTGTTATCTTCGTTGCGCTTGGCGCGCATCTTGAATACCCCGAACTGCGCGGGTTCAATTTTGCGGGTGGAACATATTTGCGCAATTCGCTGATTGCGATGTGGCTGGGCCTTGGCATTTACACTGGCGCTTTCGTTGCCGAAAACGTGCGCGCGGGCATTCTGGCAATTTCCAAGGGCCAGACTGAAGCCGCCTTTGCCCTTGGAATGCAGCCGGGCAAAACCATGCGGCTGGTCATTCTGCCGCAAGCGCTGCGCGTGATCATCCCGCCCCTGATTTCGCAATACCTGAACATCACCAAGAACACGTCGCTGGGTCTGGCAGTGGGTTATATGGATTTGCGGTCCACATTGGGCGGTATCACCATCAACCAGACCGGACGAGAGTTGGAAGGCATGCTGTTGATGATGCTGATCTATCTTGCCATCAGCCTGACCATTTCAGGGGCGATGAATGTCTATAATTCCCGTGTCAAACTGAAGGAGCGATAGTCATGAGCGACACCCACGCACAGACCGTCGCCTATGTGCGCGAAAGCATGCTGCCTGAAAAA
Source organism: Paracoccaceae bacterium (assembly GCA_017510335.1). Taxonomy (GTDB): domain Bacteria; phylum Pseudomonadota; class Alphaproteobacteria; order Rhodobacterales; family Rhodobacteraceae; genus Roseinatronobacter. The sequence goes on along the minus strand of JAFWNM010000013.1, from coordinate 272,717 downwards.
CCGGCCCCCATTGCCGAAAAAGGTGCAGTCAAATGGCTGCGCGAGAACCTGTTTTCCGGCTGGTTGAATACAGTCCTGACTGTAATATCCTTGCTGGCAATCTGGTATCTGCTTTCGGCCATCGGGCCATGGTTGTTGAATACCGTTTGGAATGCGCAATCCCTGCGCGAATGCCGCGAAGTGCTGGATGGTGCAAGCGGGGCGTGTTTTGCCGTGATCCGGGACAGGTGGCACCAGTTGCTGTTCGGTTTCTACCCGCCGCAGCATTACTGGCGCCCTGTGTTGTCGCTGATCTTGCTGTTTGTCGCTTTGGCCCCTGTCCTGTTCAGCCAGCTGCCGCGCAAATTGCTGGGCTTTTCCGCATTCTACCCGTTTGTCGCCTATCATCTGCTGTGGGGCGGGTCTGTCTGGTTGCCAATCTCGGTGATACTGGGCTTTGCCTTGGGGTATGTTGCCTATCGCATTCTGGCCAGGATCGCACCGCTTGTCGCCATAACCGGGGCAATTGTTGTGCCGGTGCTGTGGTGGGTGCTGTTTGCGGGGGAATTTACCGCCGCATTGACATCGGTTGCGCCGATCGGGCTGGAATTCGTGCGCTCTGACAGGTTTGGCGGGTTCCTGATTTCGCTGGTCATCGGGGTGACTGGCATTTCATTGTCCCTGCCTATTGGTATTCTGCTGGCGCTGGGGCGACAGTCCGACATGGTGTTTCTGAAATCCGTCTGTGTGATGGTGATCGAATTCATCCGCGGGGTGCCGTTGATCACGCTGTTGTTCACCGCATCATTGCTGTTGAACTATTTTCTGCCGCCGGGCACCGCCTTTGACCTGATCTTGCGCGTGATCATCATGGTGACGCTGTTTGCATCCGCCTATATGGCCGAGGTCATTCGCGGCGGGCTTGCCGCCTTGCCAAAGGGCCAATACGAGGCTGCGGATGCACTGGGGCTGGATTACTGGAAGGCGCAGCGCCTGATCATCATGCCGCAGGCGCTGAAAATCTCGATCCCCGGAATTGTGAACACTTTCATTGGCTTGTTCAAGGACACGACGCTGGTTGTCTTTATTGGGTTGCTGGACCCCATCGGCCTGTCCAATGCCATTCGCGCCGATACCAACTGGAACGGCATCTATTGGGAATTGTTCATCTTCATCGGGGCTTTGTTCTTCATCTTCTGCTTCGGCATGTCGCGCTATTCCATGTATCTGGAACGCAAGCTGAAAACGGATCACAGGTAAAAGGGGTCGCATCATGACCGAAACAAAAATCGAAATCCCGGTGGATCGTGAAATCAACGCCAGCCAGATGCAGATCAGCGACGAGGTGGCGATTCAGATTACCGGCATGAACAAATGGTATGGCACGTTCCATGTGCTGCGCGACATTGATATGACCGTCAACCGTGGCGAACGGATCGTCATTTGCGGGCCGTCCGGGTCGGGCAAATCCACGCTGATCCGCTGCATCAACCGGCTGGAGGAACATCAGGCCGGGCAGATCATTGTTGACGGCACCGAACTGACAGGGGACCTTAAGAATATCGACAAGGTCAGGTCCGAAGTCGGCATGGTGTTCCAGCATTTCAACTTGTTTCCTCATCTGACGATCTTGGAAAACTGCACCCTTGCGCCGATCTGGGTGCGCAAGACCCCCAAGCGCGAGGCCGAGGAAATTGCCATGCATTTTCTGGAGAAGGTCAAGATTCCCGAACAGGCGCTGAAATATCCCGGCCAGTTGTCCGGGGGCCAGCAGCAGCGCGTCGCCATTGCGCGGTCGCTGTGCATGAAGCCGCGGATCATGCTGTTTGACGAACCCACATCAGCGCTGGACCCTGAAATGATCAAGGAAGTTCTGGATACCATGATCGCGCTGGCCGAAGAAGGCATGACCATGCTGTGCGTGACCCATGAAATGGGCTTTGCGCAGGCTGTGGCAAACCGCGTCATCTTCATGGATCAAGGGCAGATCGTGGAACAGAATGAACCGCGCGAGTTTTTCAACAACCCCAGATCAGACCGGACAAAGCTGTTCCTAAGCCAGATTCTGGGGCATTGATGCCGCAGACAGCGCAAGGAAACGGGGGCCTGCGTGGCCCCCGTTTCTATTTGGTCAGGATCAGTTTTCCGGCGCGGGTAATGCGCAGTTGATAAGTCTTGCCGTCCAGAACAATCTGGGCAAGCGTCCCGCCGCGTGTCAGGGCATAGACGTCATGGACAGGCGGCGTCTGGGTTGGGTGCGGGTCGAAACGGGTTATCGCATTCATGCGCGGGGCCTTTCTGGTGTGGTGGGGTTCGCACGTTTGCTGACCTTTGGGCTGGCTGTTGGCATAATAGATGACAAAAATACTTGGCTTTGTCAAATCCTGATTATTATCATCGGAAAAGGCTGTTTTCTGTTGGGGTGGCGGGTGTTGCGCTTGCAACCCGACAGGTTTTCGGCACAACTGCGCACCTGTATCTTGGAATCGGGGCAGGGGGCCTGTCGATGCTCACGGTGGCGATAAACGGGTTTGGGCGCATCGGGCGCACAGTGGTGCGGGCCTGGCTGCAAGGCGGCTGGCCGGATATCCAGATTGTTGCTGTCAATGATATCGCCAGTGCTGCCGATTGCGCCTATCTGTTTGAATATGATTCGGTTTTCGGGCCGTTTCAGGGGGACGTGGCCTTGCAGGACGGGCACTTGATCGTTGCCGGTCGCAGCCTGCGCCTGACCCATGCCGCCGACCTGTCCGATGTCGATTTGGCGGATGTCGATCTTGTTATGGAATGCACAGGCCATGCCGACACGGTGGATGTTGCCCGCAGGGGACTGCGCGCAGGTGCGCGCCGTGTTCTTGTGTCTGGCCCGTCCAGTGCGGCACAGGTCACTGTGGTTCTGGGGGCAAATGACAGCGTGCTGATGCCCGACCATACCCTGATTTCGAACGCATCTTGCACCACCAACGCGCTGGCCCCCCTTGCCAAATTGCTGGATGACCATTGGGGCATACAGACCGGGTTCATGACAACAGTGCATTGCTACACTGGCAGCCAGCCCAGCGTTGACGCGCCGCGCGGGGACCCGGCACGGTCGCGGGCGGCCGCGCTGTCCATGGTGCCCACAACCACCAGCGCACAGCGACTGGTGGAACATGTGTTGCCGCAATTGACGGGCCGGTTGCTGGGGGCGGCGGTGCGCGTGCCCACAGCGTCCGTTTCGGCGGTGGATCTGGCTGTCATGCTGGCGCGTCCGGCCACGCTGGCGCAGGTGAACGATGTGTTGCGCAGTGCGGGCGGGGTCATCGGCTGGACAGAAAAGCCGCTGGTTTCCACCGACCTGCGCGCCCGTCCCGAAAGCGTCGTCATGGCGCTGCCTGAAACCCAGATAACCAATGGCGGGATGCTGCGTGTCTTTGGCTGGTATGACAATGAATGGGGGTTTTCATGCCGCATGCTGGATATGGCCAGACGGATTTCACAGCTATAGCTGCGATTTCAGTTGCATTTTCAGCGCGAATCCCGCAAAATATCTGCGCGACGTTACCACTATCGACCACTGTTCTCCGACCTCGGCCACAGTCACTTCGATCTTGCACTGACTGAGCCGGGCTGCCGCATGTCGTGGGCAGCATACTTACTAGGAGACATCACCATGGCCAATGGCACAGTGAAATGGTTCAACGCCACCAAAGGTTACGGTTTCATCCAGCCTGAAGGCGGAGCAAAAGACATTTTTGTTCACATCTCGGCTGTTGAGCGGGCAGGTCTGCGCGGTCTGGAAGATGGTCAGAAAGTGACCTTCGATCTGGAAAAAAGCCGCGATGGCCGTGAATCTGCTTCGAATCTGGCGCTGGCATAAGCCACAATCGCCAAGTTTTAGGCACATCGCCTCTGAAACCGCCCATTTTTTGGGCGGTTTTTGTTTTTTCTGCTGAAGTTGCATATTAATCGCGTTGGTTTGTGGCAATCCCTGCCGCCGCCCCACATGTTTTAACCCATGCAAATGAACCAAAAATACAGCGACCCAGTTGCGCAATGCGACATGGTGCTGGCCACCGATCTGGATGGCACATTTCTGGGCGGCACTGCGGCAGCGCGCAAAACCTTGTATGACTGGTTGCGCGCCCATGCCCCGCACACCCGCCTTATCTTCGTTACCGGGCGCGACCCTGATTTCATCAGCGCGCTGTGCGCGAATGGCGACATTCCGGCACCTGAATATGTGATTGGCGATGTCGGCACGACGATTGCGCGTTTCAGCGACGGGCGTGTGCAGCCGCTTGATGATCTGGAAGCGCCCATTGCCGATGCGTGGCGCGACCATGGCGAAACTGTCAGGGACCGGTTGCGCGGTATCAGTGGCCTGACATTGCAGACCGCGCCTTTCCGGTATCGGTTGTCCTATGAATATGGCGCAGGGTTCGACCCCGACAGCCTTGGTGTGTTGCACGGGCTGGATGTGGATATCCTGATCTCGCATGGGTGTTTTGTGGATATCCTGCCCAAAGGTGTCAGCAAGGGGCCGTCATTGTTGCGCCTGATCGCGCATCTTGGCTTGCCCGCGGATAAGGTGCTGGTGGCGGGCGATACGCTGAACGATTTGTCCATGTTTCAAACTGGCCTGCATGGCGCCGTTGTCGGCGGCGCAGAGGCAGAGTTGCTGACCGCCACCCGTGGCCTGCCGCGCGCGCGCCATTGTGCCGAACACGGCGCTGGCGGCATAGCAGAGGCGATTGCCGCCTTCAGCCTGCACCCCAACCCCCCAAAGGTGACTTCATGAAATCCGATCTTGTTATTGTCTATCATCGTCAACCTTATGAAGAAGTGGTCGAGGATGGAAAAACCCGGTATCGCGAAAATTCCAGCCCGAATGGTATTGTCCCCACCCTGAAGGGGTTTTTGGGCACTGCCCAACGCGGCGCATGGGTCGCATGGAAGGAATGCGAGGATACATCCGCGCCGGGTTTCGACCCCGTGATCGAAATTTCGGACAGTTTCGGCACCTATACTGTTAGCCGTCTGCCATTGACCAAGGAACAGGTCAGCAGCTTTTATCATGTCACCTCAAAAGAGGCATTCTGGCCAATCCTGCATGGATTCAAGGAACGCTATAATTACGATCCCGTGGACTGGCCCACATTCCGGTCCGTGAACTGGGCCTTTGCGGAAGCTGCCGCAGAACAGGCCACAGATGACGCGGTGATATGGATACATGACTACAATCTTTGGCTTGTGCCGGGGTATTTGCGCCAGTTGAAGCCTGATGCGACAATCTGCTTTTTCCACCACACGCCGTTTCCGGGGCCGGACATGTTCAATGTTCTGCCGTGGCGGGGTGAAATCATCGACAGTTTGCTGGCCTGCGATTCCGTGGGCTTCCACATTCCGCGCTATGCGCAGAACTTCGCTGCAGTGGTGCGCAGCCTGAAGGCCGCGCGACTGGTCGAGGAAGCCGAAACCCCGCCGCGCATGCTGGCCACAGGCGGTGCGTTGAATGACAGGCTTATTCCGCTGGAACTGGATGTGGGCGGCAAGCGCACGCGCATTCACACCAACCCTGTGGGCGTGAATTTCGACCATATCGAAACCCTTGCCACAATGCCTGATGTGCGGACCCGTGTTGATGAAATACGCGCCGATCTGGGGGACTGCAAACTGGTCCTGTCTGTGTCGCGCACGGATTATACCAAGGGAAATATCCAGCAACTTGAAGCGTTTGACCGCTTGCTGCAGCGCCGCCGCGACCTGCATGGCAAGGTTCGGCTGATGCTTGTTTCGGTGGGCGCAAACCGCAACATGACCGCCTATGCGGAAGTGCAGGAACAAATTGAATCCCTGACAGGGCGAATCAATGGCACTTATGGCAGTTTCGACTGGCAGCCCGTGTCCCTGATTTCGCGCGCCATACCGCTGGAACAATTGGTCGCCTATTATGCGGCCGCGGATGTGACCTCGATTACACCGCTGGCAGATGGGTTGAATCTGGTTGCATCGGAATTTTGTGCCGCGCGCGACGCGCAAAGACCCGGTGCCTTGGTGTTGTCGGAATTCGCGGGCTGCGCGGTGCTGCTGGACGGGGCGGTTCCGGTCAATCCGTTTTCCGCCGCATCCATGGATAGCGGGCTGGAACAAGCCCTTGCCATGACCGAGGATGAAGCGAAAGCGCGCATGCAAGCCTTGCGCCAATCTGCGAAAGCGTGGGATATCGGCACATGGACGCAGCGCGAAATCGCCCATTTCAAAAGCTTGCGTATTGTCCGCAGCAACGCTGGCACCGGCCACACCACACCAAGTGCCGCGTGATGCGGCATTTGTGACCAGACCCGCAGCGACCGGCAGCTTATTGCAGATAGGATGAAAGTTTCATCAAATTCCTGCACGCAGTCGCGCGCTTCCATGCTATAGCACGACGTGGCGCCAGGGGTGGGGCCATATCCTTTTCGATACTGGTCGTGCCACATTCATCATGTCCTGTTCCTTTCTTGCGCATATGACCGACGCTGCGGCTCAGGCGGTTCTGGATTCGGACCAGTCTGTAAATGACCTTCCCGCAATGCTGGCAGGCCAATGGCCCACAGCGCCGGCGCTGGAAATGGTGCTGGCGATTTCATCGGCCTGCGATGCGATTGAAGGAATGTATCAGTTGCAAGGGGAAGGGGCCGTGCGCGTTCAACAGGCCTGGCGTGTTGCCGCACTTGTGGGCGCGCAGGTCTATGCTGCGCAAAAACTGGGCCAACCCCATGACACTGCCGCAGATTTGATGGCGTTCTGGAACCAGTGACGCTTCAGCGTATGGCCCAGTGTGGCGCGGAACAGTTCGCCGTGCTGGGATCATGCTGTGCCAGTAATCAGGGCGTGGCGCGCAAGCGCGCCACGCCCTGATTTTTTGTGCCACATGTCGTTTTGCGCGACATGGTTTGGAAGTTGCAGTCAGGCCTTGGTGCGGGTTTTGGCTTCGTATTCCGCGGCTTCGGCCAGCCATTCCGCAGCATAATCGACGTCTTGCCATTCCTTGAACCAAGGACCGCCGCGCGTGTGGTGCACTGCTTGCGGATACCCTTGCGCCGGTTTGTCATACCAGCCTTCCAGCCAGTTCCAGCCAGTGGGCAATGCGCCGATTTCGTCATCCTGCGCCCATTGCATGCGGTGCAGATACGCGCCGCTTTCGCGGTTCACCAGTTCGGGCGTCAGTTGCTTCGTGGACGGATGGCCGCAATTCATCAGCATGAAGGACGACCAGTTCTTGCGCGGATAGGCCGATTGCGGAACCCCGTCCATCTTTGTGGTTTCCTTGGGTTTGTAGTCGTGCTGGACACACATGACCGCATATTTGGGGTCCATATAGTCCTGCAATTCCGCGACATCACCGAAGAACAGGAAATCGCAATCCACAAATATGGCCCAGCCGTCATAGCCTGCCAGATGCGGCACAAGGAATCGCGAATAGGTGAATTCGGTTGACGCCAGCGGGTCGATATCGCGGGTATACAGACCTTGCTCAACCAGATCATCCAGCTTGATGGGAACCACCTCTACCGGGATCGTGGCGTGTTTCTCAAGCGACTGTTTGGCGACCTGATAGGCAATATCCTCTCTCGAATCCCAGCCGATATAGACGCGAAGTTTATCCATGGACAATAATCCCTTTACATGTGCGCGCGTTGGGATGTGTGTATCAACTTCGCCCAAGCGGGAAAACCCGAAATTCGCGGCACCCTAGCGGGTTTGCGCCAGCATGCCCAGAATGGAGGATAGCGCCTTGTCCAGGGGCTGCATGTTTTGTTCCTGCACCCGGTGCGCCCCTGCAATGAACGGCGCCCGAAATTCGGGTGACTGGGCGTCACAAACGGCCTGTGCCATCTGGGCGGGGTCTGCCACTTCCAATGCGCCGCCTTCGGCGTGCAGCCGGTCATAGGCTTCGCGGAAATTGGCGACAGTCGGCCCGTGCAGGATCATGCACTCCAGCGCCACTGCTTCAAACGGGTTCTTGCCGCCCAGTATTCTGTCGGGCAACGGAAGGGACTGGCCTGTATAGGCCACTGGCGCCAAGCGATACCACAATCCCATTTCGCCAATGCTGTCAGCAATGTAAACCTGCGTCCGGGGGGGGATCGCATCCCCTTTTGACCGGCGCGCGACCCTGTCCGCCCCAAAGCGGTCGCGCGCCAGGGCTTCGGTCTTGTCTGCATCGCGCATCTGGCGCGGTGCTATGATCATCAGAAGATCCGGCAACTTTTCGCAGGCCAGTGCATGCGCGTCAAAAAGCTGGTCTTCTTCTGCTGCGCGGGTTGACGCGGCCAGCCATCGCGGCCGCGCGCCGATGGCTGCGTCCAGCTTCTCGCGTTCGGCGGGCACATCGGGCAACGGGTCAGATGCGGCTTTCAACACACCTGTGACCTGAAGCTTGTCCATAGGTGCCCCCAGATCGCGGAACAGCGTATAGGACGTGTCATCTTGCACATGGATTTCGTCAAACAGGTTCATCAGCCAGCCATTGGCCGCGGGGGCGCGGCGCCTGCGCCTGTAGCGGCGCGGTGTGACATGGGTGTTCAGCAAAATCATTGGACAGCCGCGCGCCTTGGCGGCCATCAGGATGCGCGGCCAAAGATCGGCCTCGGCAATGGCGGTCAGGTCGGGGCGCCAATGGTCCATGAAACGGCGCACGGCCGCCGGTGTATCCACGGGCATATACTGATGAATCACGCCTTCTGGCAGCGCGCGCTTTTCCAGCGCCTGCGCCGAAGCTTGCGTGATGGTTGTCAGAAGAATGGTCACATCAGGCCGGTGCGTGCGCAAGCGCGAAATCAGCGTCAGCAGCGCCACGGATTCGCCCACGCTGACACCATGCATCCAGATCAGCGGCCCGGCCGGGCGGGGCTGGCTGGCATGGCCCCATTTTTCCGCCATCCGCGCACTGTCTTCCTTGCCCTGTTTTGCGCGCGAACGCAGCGCCAGCGCCCAAAGTGGCGGCGATACCCATGACAGGGCCAGGTAAAGTGAAATCAGGGACGGTTTACGCATGATGGTGTCCAAAGGTCAGTGTGCGCCGCCTAGAGCATGTCGCGTTCATTCGTATTCACGCGACATGCTCTGACTTATTGGCTTTGCATGTTCGAGAAGCTCAAAACCGGTTCCCACTTTTGAGCAACATGCTCTCTAAGTGACGCATGCCGCCCCGTGTCGCAAGCAGGGAATTCCCGCCCGCGTCTTCTTGCCAGCCTGTTTGGCTGCGCTGTCGACGCCTAAAACAGCAATGACGGCAACCACAAAACCAGACCGGGGAAGATGAACAACAGCACAATCGCCGTGATCTGCAACAACACGAACGGAACCGCCCCCTTGTAGATCATGCCCGTGCTGACGGAATTGGGCGCGACGCCGCGCAGGTAGAACAGCGAAAATCCGAAGGGCGGGGTCAGGAATGATGTCTGCAGGTTCACCCCGATCATGACGCCCAGCCACACAGGGTCAATTCCCAACAACAGCAGGGTGGGCGCGGTGATGGGCAGGACGATGAAAATAATTTCGAACGTGTCCAGAATGAACCCCAGAACGAACATGATGATCATCACTGTGATCATCGCGCCCATGGCGCCGCCGGGCATGGCTGTCAGGAATTCCCGAACCAGCGTGTCGCCGCCCATTTGCCGGAACACGATGGCAAAGACCGATGCGCCGAACAAGATGACGAAGATCATCGACGTGATGACCGCAGTGCGGCGCGCCACCTCGACAAAGACGCCCAGCGACAGCCGCCAGCGCAACGCCGCCAGAAGCGTGGCCCCCACAGCGCCCACGGATGCCGCTTCGGTGGGGGTGGCAATCCCGCCAAGGATGGACCCCAGAACAGACGTGATCAACAGCAGCGGGGGAACAAGCGCGGTGATGATTTCCTTCCACAACCCCTGTTTTTCTTCTGGCGGGACAGGGGTTGCAGGGCAGCTTTCGGGGTCGAAAATCGCCTTGAAGACGAAGTAAAGAATATACAGCGCCACCATGACCAGACCGGGAATGAACGCGCCCGCAAACAGGTCGCCCACTGACACGGTTTTGGGCGCGAAGTTTCCAAGGCTCATCTGAACCTGGGAATTCATGCCCGCGATCATGTCGCCCATGAAAATCAACACGGTCGACGGCGGAATGATCTGGCCCAATGTCCCCGAGGCGCAGATGGACCCGCAGGCCAGTTTGGGGTCATACCCTGCGCGCAGCATTGCAGGCAGCGAAATCAGCCCCATGGTGACCACAGTTGCCCCCACCACGCCCGTGGACGCGGCCAGAAGGGCGCCCACCAGAATGACAGAAATACCCAAGCCCCCGCGCATATCTCCAAACAGCCGGCCCATCGTGGACAGCAATTGTTCGGCAATATTGCTGCGTTCCAGCATGACCCCCATGAAGATGAACAAGGGCACTGCCACCAGAACTTCGTTGATCATGTATCCCGTGTAGCGCCCCGCCAATGCGCGCAGGTTCGACATGTCGAACACACCGAAATACAGCCCCAAATAGGCAAACAGTATCGACGTTCCCGCCAGCGTGAATGCCACGGGAAACCCCAGCAGCAAAAACCCGATAACCCCGAAGAACATCAATCCCGCCAGGATTTCGCCAATCAATACAGGATCCATGTCAGGCGTGCTCCGTGTCATATTGGTAGCGGTAGTCAGATGGCACCAGATCCTCGCGCCCTGCAATGATCAGGATGGACCGGATGCCCATGGCAATGCCCTGCAACCCGATGGTCAGCGCGAAAACCAGAATAAAGCTTTTCAGCACAAACAGGCCCTGCATGCCGCCCGGGTTCGAGGAGGCCTCCAAAAGCCCGATCGAACGCATTACAAATGTGTAGCAATACGACCAGACCACCCATGCGAAAGGCAGCAGAAAAATACATACGCCCAGCAAATCCAGCCACGCCTTGCGCAACGTGGATGCGGGCCTGTAGAAAATATCAACCCGCACATGGTCATTGCGATACAGTGCATAGCCCGCCACAGCCGTAAACATGACGCCATTCATCCAGGGATAAAGATCCTGCATCCACAGGCGCGTGGTGCTGAACAGATAGCGTTCCACCACAACCCAGAAACACACGACAACTATTCCCACGGCCAGCCACATGAATACATTGCCAAGCGCCTTATTGATCAGGTTGATCAGGCGCATCAGATAAGCAAGCGCTGTCACGACATCCTCCGTTGGGATAGGGCGGTTGTGGAAAAATGGCCCCGAAACAGGTCGGGACCATGTGTCATTTCAACCCTGAACAGGCAAGTCCCGCCTTAGCCCAGATCGGAAATATCGAAATATTTCTGACGTGCCAGCGCAAAGGTCAGGTCGGTGTTTTCTGTCCGTGTGCGCAACAGGTTCAGGTTCTGCACATAGCTTTCTGCCACGCGTTTGCTAAGCGGGTCAGAGCTGTCCAGAATTTCCTCCAGCAATTCACGCGAGGCGCGCGCGCCTGCTTCCAGAATGCTTTCGGGCCAGTCACGGTGCACGGTCACGCCATGATTGTTGACCATATCAGCCAGCGCGATGGGGTCGTTGGCATAGAATTCAGACGGTACTTCGTCATATTCCGCCTGACAGGCATCGCGGATGATGGCCTGCAAATTATCAGGCAGTTCCTGATATTTGGCCTTGTCAACAACCAGTTCGGTGGCAAGCCCGGGTTCAATGAAGGATGATGTGTAGTAATGCTTGCGGACCTGATGGAACCCAAGCGCGCGGTCATTATACGGGCCTACGAATTCGGCGGCATCCAGCGCGCCTGATTGCAGGGCTGCAAAAATTTCACCGCCCGCAAGGTTGGTGACGCTTGCGCCCATTTTCTGCCAGACCTGACCGCCCAGACCGGGGGTGCGGAAACGCATGCCCTGAATGTCGTCAATGCCTGTCAGTTCGTTCTGGAACCAGCCGCCAGCTTGCGTGCCGGTATCGCCCGACATGAAGCCTTGCAGGCCAAACTGGTCATAAACTTCATCCCAAAGTTCCTGACCACCCAGAATGCGCATCCATGCTGCCAATTCGCGTGACGTCATCCCGAATGGCACGCCGGTGAAGAAGGAAAGGCCCACGGATTTGTTCTGCCAGTAATAGGCCGCACCGTGGCTCATTTCGGCAGAGCCGTCGATCACGGCATCGAGCGATTGCAGTGCGGGCACCATTTCGCCCGCGGCAAACACTTCAACAGTCAGCGCCCCGTCCGAGGCTGCAGTGATCCGGTCGGCCACGCGCTGCGCGCCCGTTCCCAGACCGGGAAAGTTCCGAGGCCAAGTGGTGACCATGCGCCAAGTTATCCGGCCCTGCGCAATAGCTGGTGCAGCAAGTGACGATGCGGCAGCCGCACTGCCCCCCAGTGCTGAGGTTTTCAGAAAGGAACGACGATCCATGATTTCCTCCCATGGTGTGTTTTTTTATTTAGGCACGCGCCATTCATGGCGGGTGCCCCCTATAGACCATAGTGTGCGGCATGTTTGAACATTTTTTTTCGGCTTTCCTGATCCGTGTGACGCAAGGGTATTTGGGCGCGCGGCGTAGTCCCACCCGCCACTTGGGCGCGTGTTGCGCGCCGGCCCTTCAGGCGATGCGGCGCGCAGGCCGGATATTGATCCAGTTTGCCAAAACGATGATGGCCGCCCCCGCAAACACAAGCGGATCAAGCGCTTCGGCGTAAAGCCATACCCCCACAAGCGCGATCAGCGGCAGGCGCAGGAATTCCATCGGCGCAACTGTGGACGCAGGCGCAAGGCTAAGCGCAGTGGTCAGCGAATAATGTGCGCTTAGCCCCGTCATGCCGATAATGGCCAGCCAGGGCCAGATTGCCGCAGGGGGCCATGTGAACCCGCCAATCTGCGCCAGTCCCAGCCCGAACAGTGTTTGCAACAGCGTCATCCAGAACAGCACGCATAAAACCCCGTCATGGCGCATGATGTGTTTTGTCAGCAGCAGGTTCATTGCAAAACCCACAGCCGCCAGAATCGCGGCCAGATGTCCTGAATTCAGCGCCTGCACCCCCGGTTGCGCCACAACCAGCACCCCCGCAAAGCCCAACAGCGCCACCAAAAGGCGCTTTCTGGTGAATATTTCCCCCAGAACCAGCGGGGCCAGAAGCGCCACCCAGATGGGCATTGTGAATTCCAGCGCCACCAGTTGCGACAGCGGTATGACCATCAGACCGTAAAACCACAGGTTCTGTCCGGCAAAATGGAATATGTTGCGCGTCAGGTGCAACCCCGGGCGCGTCGGGCGGATGGCGGCGCCAAACCCCATACGCGAGTGCGTTGACAGCATCACAACCGCGCAGACAATTCCGAACCCGATAAGCGAACGCCAGAACATCAGTTCAAACGAATCCAGCACTGTCTGTATGGCACGGCCCGACACTGCCATTGCGATGAAGGACGCAATGGCCCCGCACATCCAGAATGCGGCCTTGACGGGGTGGTTGGGGGCGTGGGTCAAACTGTCCTCTTGGCGGTAGGGGGTGCAGCGCCGCTAGGTGTAAGCCACCACCCCCCAAGGTCAACGCCAAAGATGCGCGCGGCTGGCAAACAGGCCCTGCAATTTGGACAGAATGCGTAAGGCGGGGGCTTTGGGCAGCTTGCCTTGCGCCAGCCGTTCAACGGCCACTTCCGGCGCACAGGGCAGGCCCGTGTGCGGGTCCAGATATCTGGGATAGGCAATCAGGGCGGCATGCACGAACCCCGACAGACCAGGGCGCGCGCGTCGGCGTTCGGGAACAAGGCCCAGGTCGCGCGTCAGCCCCCAGCCCGCATAAAAGGGCGCGCCGGTTGTGGTGACGGGAACACCGCGCAAAAGCGCCTCCAGCCCAAGGGTGGAGGTCATTGTCCAGACTTCCTGCACCTGTTCCAGCAGCGTGGCGGGGTCGGCGTTGTCCAACACCAGATCGGCATATCTTAGCGCCGCATCGGCAGGCACCGCGCCGGGGCGCAGGCCCGCTTCGACATCGGGATGGGGCTTATACAGGATGATCGCGGCGGGGTTGTGCCTGCGCACGTCGCGCAGCAAATCCAGATTGGTGGTGATCCGGCCCGCGCCCAACCGCAAGGAAGCATCATCTTCGACCTGACCGGGCACCAGTATCCGGTGGCCCGAAGGCAGGGCAGGGGTGTCGCCCGACAGGTTGTATTTGCTTAACCCCGCCTTGCGAATTTCCGCAATCAGCCGCAGGGCGCGCGCTTCCCCCCCCGGGGGCAGCGGGCAGGCCATCAGGTGTTCCAGCCGCGACGGGCTGCGCGGGTCGTAATACAGGCCCATATCATCGGCAATCAGCGACAGGGGCGGGGTCAGCGCGGCCCCCAACCCCCGAGAGCGCAGAAAACCATCCTCGATGCGGGTCACAGGACCTTCCGGTGCGGTCCCCGCGCCCCAGACCATCGCGCGCGCCACCGGCGTGGCCGTGTTGCGCGAAAACTGCAATCTGGTCCAGCGCCCGAAAAACGCCTGAAGATGGGGGCGTTTCCACAAGCGCATATGCAGCGCGACATAGCCTGCATGATCTTCGCGCCACGCGCGCGTCAGCGCTTCCAGATGGTCGGCCACATCTTCAAACTGGCACAGCCGGTCGCGGCAGGGATCATACCATGTGGGGTAAAGCAGCATCGCGCCCGCAAAAAGCTGCGCGCGTGTCAGGGTGCGGCGGCGGCGCGGATGGGGGGACTGGTCTTGCGTCAGGCCCCACCCTGCATAGAAAGGGTGACCAAAGACATGGGGTTTGTGGCCTGCAAAAATCGCCTCGAACCCAAGTTGCGATGATACGGTGTAAACGGCAATCGCGCTGTCCAGCAGCTGCCAGTTTGACACCTTCGTATCCAGCAGGCGGATATGGGGCGCGTTGCAATCTTGCGGCCCGAAATAGCCCTGACGAAACCCGTGCAGTGTTTCGGGATGGGTCTTGATGACAATGCGCGCGCCGGGGTGGTCCAGTTGCGCCTGCACCAGCATGTCGCGGAATACATGGTCGGAAACAGCCCCCGAAAGCCCCCCATGGCGCAGCGCGGCATCATTGCGCACCTGATCCACGACCAGCACATAGCCCGGCGCGGGAACTGGGGCGTCGGGGTCATATGCGTTGTATTTGCACAGCCCCAGCGCCTTCATGCGCGCCATGCCAAGGCGCGCGCGTTCAATCAGTGCGTGGTCGTCAAAGGGGTGGGTTGCCAGCAGCGTTTCCAGGTCGCTGGGGCGCGACGGGTCGTAATGCACCCCGCTGCGGTCTATCAGCAACCCTATTGGCGGCTCTCCCATGCGGCCGGGGAAAAGCGAGCGCAAGAAGGCATCTTCCACACGCAGAAGGGACGCACCCGTGCGCCGCGCCACCGCTTCGCCACGGCTGGCGCGCGGCGCATGGCCCCAGACGGCAACCTGTCCGGCGCTGTCGGGCCAGCCCAAGCGCACCGCCAGCCCCGCCAGCCCCATGATCCTGCGGATGCGCCGCGCTGTTGCGCGAGGGCCAAGAAAGCCCCCGCTGTAGGCATGGACATGCTGCGGCCCGGGGGCGCGCATGGGATCAATCGCCGGTAATGGTGCTGCGTGCGACAGATGTGGCGGTCAGCGACCCGGTCAGCGCGGAAATCTGGCGTGCCCACAAAACGGAACTGGCTTCGGTCACGAAAATCGTGTCCCCATCACGGATTTTGAAATCGCGCGCGTCAAACATGCCAGTGGGCGCTGTCAGGTCCAGCACATAGACGAAACGCTGGTCGG
This sequence comes from Paracoccaceae bacterium, assembly GCA_017510335.1. Classification (GTDB taxonomy): domain Bacteria; phylum Pseudomonadota; class Alphaproteobacteria; order Rhodobacterales; family Rhodobacteraceae; genus Roseinatronobacter. Next base: position 257,006 of record JAFWNM010000013.1, on the reverse strand, counting down.
TCACGATATTCTGGTGTCCCAGAATCGCGCTGGCCACTTCGGGCACTTCATCGCGGAAGATGAACACGCCTTTGGGGTCTGCGCGCAGCGGGTCCAGACCGCCAACCATGGCCAGCGCGTCAATTGCCGAAATGGTTTGCGTGTCAAAGATCATGCGGCTGGATGCGCCGGTTGCACCAAGCACCGAAAACGCCCGCTGGTCCTGTTTGACCAGCACACGATCCCCGCCGCGCAGGGCAATATCCAGCGACGGGTTGGCGAAGATATCCTCCAGCCATGCGCTGTCCTGACGGTTGCCGCGCGTCACCAGAACCTGGGCTGTTTCCAGCGGAATGTTGATGCCGCCTGCCAGCGCCACCATTGCACTTAGCCGTCCGGTCGCGCGCGTGATGGGATAGACACCTTGGACGTTCACCCCGCCTGTGACCGAAACGCTTGCGCCATCGCCCGCTTCGCGCGAGACGACGACCTGCGGTTCGGGGGTCTGTTCGTCAAGTGACTGTGTCAGCACACGGCGCAGCGCGTCGGGGGAATGGCCTGCCGCGCGAATGCGCCCGGCATAGGGCACAAAGATGAACCCCGCATCATCGACCTGCAATTCTTCAATGATGGCATTGTTGGCCGTTTCGGGGGCCAGCAACCCTTCGGGCACGTTTTCATATATGTTCAGGCGGATCGTGTCGCCGGGGCGGATTGTATCCCCCCCCAGCAGGGCGCCCGCGCGCAACGCATGGCTGAACCCCAATGATGCAGGACGGTTCGCCACCTGCGCCACCTGTCGGGTGACCCCGATGATATGCGCATCGCCGGACCGCATGACCGACCCTTCGAAGATTTCGTTCATGGTCGGACCGTCGCGGGACACACCACATGAAGACGCAACAGCCAAAGCTGCCAGAAGGGCCATTGAATGGCCCCATTTGAAAGACAAAGCAAACACTGCTCGGGCTCCTTTGAAAAGGACATGCCTCTGATAATTGCTGTGAAGCATACAGGCTGGGTGGGATTTCGCCAAGTGGTTTAATGACTTGGCCGTTACTTCGCCTTGCGCACCTGTTGCCGTGGTGCCGCGTCCCCGCGCATCAACGCTGCATAAGGGTCATCAGGGGCCAGCATCAGATCCACCACATGTCGCATCAACTGCCGCCGTCCCCGCAAAGAATAGTATCCCCCCGGAACCTGAGAGGTTTCCAGCAGGAAACGCCGGTAATCGCGATACGCGCGCGCATCGGGGCGCGCGGGGTGTGTGAAAAACGCCTCAATACCCTGATCCGAGACGAATTCGGGCTTGTCATAGACCGCGCGCCCGAAAATCTTTAGTGGCATGCCCCGCCACAGAACCTGTTGCGCTGCCGTGGAATTGACCGTCACCGCCGAACGGGCATGGTTCAGAAGGGCCGCAAGCTTGCCCCCGCGCACAAAATGCACGCGCCCCGTCAGACCATGCGCCTGTGTCAGCTTCACGATGGACGCATGCAGCGGGGCGCGCCCATCTTCCAGCGGGTGGGCCTTGATAACCAGATGGTGGTGGCGTGGCGCGCCCTTGGCAAAGCCAGCAAAGACCAGTTCCAGAAATTCCGTGAGGGTGGTGAAGGGGCTATGCGCCTGAAAGCTGCTGTCATGTTCCAGTTGCAACAACACCAGATGATAGGGAAAGCCGCCATTGCGAATGCGCCAGCTGGCGATGGTGCGTTGCAGCGATGTCAGCGGCATGGCCCACAGGCGTTTGAGATACAGCGCGAATTCCTGCGCGACACCCAGCGCACGATGCGGGCGGAAATTTCGATAGCGCCGGTTCAGGGCCAGCACGCAAAAATGATAGACTGCCCCATAGAAGATATGATGGCGCATGTCGCCCCAATGCGCTGGCGGGTCGGGCAGTTCCAACTCGCTTTTGCGCAGGGCGCGGCGCATGGACCGGATGGTCATGTTCATCAGCGCGGAATTGCCATTTGACCCGTTGCGTTCATAGGTCACCCAATAGGGCCGCAAATACCCTTCTTCAAATACATGGATGGTTATGCCCGCCGCCTTCGCTATCTGGACGGCCTGCGCATGCAGGGGGCGCACATCGCCATATAGCACGATATCAGTGACCTTATGGGCCGTCAGAATGTCGCGAAACCGCGCAGGCCAGTGTTCCGGCGGCGCGGTGAAGGGGATGTAATGCCCCTTGTCGCGCCAGAACACGGCATCCCCCTGATTGAAGCCCACACGCCAGACCTGCGCGCCTGTCTGGCACAGCATTGCGCCCAATCTGTTGAAGAATGGTCCATGTGGTCCCTGCAACAACAGGAAGCACCGCCCCTCGCCACTAATACGCATGATACACCGCGCCTGTATTTACCTGATATGCCGATGATACGCCCGAATTTTTTTCAAATCCTAAACCTGCTCTGTCCGAGTGTCAGCCATATAGTTAACAAAAACGGCATCACTGTGGCGGGCTTGCTATCGCAGGTGGGGCGGTTTACGTCAGACACCACAATCCAAAAAGGGGCGTCAGGTCATGTTCACAGGGATTATCACGGATATCGGTGTTGTAAGCGAACTTGTGCAGGAAGGCGACCTGCGCGCGCGCATTGTCACGCGCTATGACACAGGCAAAATCGACCTTGGCGCGTCCATCGCGTCTGACGGGGTGTGCCTGACTGTCGTGGCGCTGGGACCGGACTGGTATGAAGTGCAGGTATCGGCGGAAACTGTGGCCAAGACCAATCTGGGCCAGTGGCAAACCGGCCGCCGCGTCAATCTGGAACGCGCGCTGAAAGTGGGCGATGAATTGGGCGGGCATATTGTCTCGGGGCATGTGGACGGGCTGGCCCATGTGGTGGGGCTGGAACGTGACGGGGACAGCACGCGCCTGCGTCTGCGCGCGCCCGGCAGCCTTGCGGGGTTCATCGCGCCCAAAGGGTCAGTCACGCTGAACGGCACCTCGCTGACAGTAAATGAAGTTGACGGGGCCGAATTCGGGATCAACCTGATCCCGCATACGAAACAGGTCACGACATGGGGGGATGTCGCGCTTGGCGATGCCATCAATCTGGAAGTCGACACCATGGCCCGCTATGTGGCGCGCCTGCGCGACTGGGACAGGATGGACAGGGCGGACACTGCGTCCTAGACTGCGCCGATGACAGATGACTGGGTTCACGACAGCATTGCCGAACGGCGCGCAGCCGAGGCGCTGATTGTTGATGTCGACGGGTTTGAAGGCCCGCTTGACCTGTTGCTGATGCTGTCGCGCACCCAGAAGGTGGATTTGCGCCGTATTTCCGTGTTGCAACTGTCAGAGCAATATCTGGTTTTCGTTGAAAAGGCGCGGGAATTGCGCATTGAACTGGCCGCTGATTATCTGGTGATGGCAGCCTGGCTGGCCTATCTTAAATCGCGCCTGCTGCTGCCGCCGGACCCAACGGAAGACGGCCCGTCCGGCGAAGAACTGGCCGCGCATCTGGCCTTTCAGCTGGAACGGTTGCAAGCCATGCGCGAAGCGGCCGCGCGCCTGTTGGGACGCGACCAGAAGGGGCGGGATTTCTTTGCGCGTGGCGATCCCCAGACCCTGGCGGTCAACCGCAAGACAGTGTTTGATGCAAGTCTGCTGGACCTGATGCGCGCCTATGCGCGGCTGCGCACCCGCGACGAGTTCCGCCCCTATGCATTTGACCGAACAGATATCTACCCGCTGGAAGCCGCGCTGGAACGCTTGTTGCAAATGGTGCCGGGCGCAGTGGATTGGACAAGTCTGCAGGCCTATCTGCCCGAAGGGTGGCGCGGGGCGCCTGCGCGCAAGCGCTCGGCCATGGCCTCGACATTTGCGGCGACATTGGAACTGGCCAAGCAAGGCCAGATCGAGCTGCGCCAGTCCGACACATTTGCCCCCTTGCATTTGCGCAGGCGGGAAGGGCAGTAGGGCCGCATCATGACAAACCCGCCAGACCCCGCGCCCGATAAAAGCCTGTTTCCCGCGCCGCCCATGGCCGAACAGGAGCGTATGATCGAAGCGATCCTGTTTGCCAGCGCGGAACCGCTGTCGCAGGCGGCCATTGCCGCGCGCCTGCCACATGGGTGCGATGCCGCCGAAGCCCTGGCGCATCTGCGCACGCGCTATCAGGGGCGGGGGGTCACTTTGGTGCGGGTGGGCGATGGCTATGCGCTGCGCACCGCGCCCGATCTGGGGTATCTGATGCAATCCGAACGGGTTGAGTTGCGCAAATTGTCGCGTGCGGCAATCGAAACCCTTGCGATTATTGCCTATCATCAGCCCGTAACCCGCGCCGAGATTGAGGAAATCCGTGGCGTTGCCCTGTCGCGCGGAACGATCGATCAATTGCTGGAACTGGAATGGATCCGTCTGGGGCGAAGGCGCATGACCCCGGGAAGACCTGTCACATTCGTTGTGACGCCCGGGTTTCTGGACCATTTCGGGCTGGAATCCGCGCGCGATCTGCCCGGTCTTAGGGAATTGCGTGAAGCGGGTTTGCTGGACAGCCGCCCCATGCCCGGACGCGAGGGGGGCGCGCGCGATGACGATGATGAGGAGGACGACGCGGCGCAAAGCGGTCAATCCGAACTGTTCGAGGATTGACGAACCTGCGCCTGCGCTGACGGCACTGCGCAGGATGCGCGCCTGTGCCGTCAGTCCGGGAAAGGGAATTGGGGGGCGGCCGCCCCCCAAACCCCCTGCCTCAAGGGGGGCAAGCCCCCCTTGAGAAACCCGTTCAGGGGATATTTGGGCCATAATGAAAGGGCATTGTGCCAGGGTGCGCGTGACACGCCAGGTTTTGGCAACGGGATGCAGATGCAGGCCGCGCCCCCAGTGGTGCCGAAAAGGGCGGGGGGCATGGTGAAGCGCCCTGCATGAAAGGGCCATGGGCCAAGGCGTTCCAGAAGCTCAGAACCGGTTCCCGCTTTTGAGCCACATGCGTTAGCGCAGCAAGACGATAGGCACCTTGCAAGAGCGGATCATCGCCGTGGTGGTGGAGCCGATGATCAGGGTGCGGATGCGCGAATGCCCGTATGCGCCCATTACCAGCAGGTCGATCTGCGCATCGTCAATCAGTTTGCCAAGGGCCGTTTCCGGCTGCCCGGAGATGACAGAGGTTTCTGCCGCCAGCCCTGCGGCTGACATCAGGGCTTTTGCGTCTTCCAGTCCCTTCTTCACCTCTGGTGTTGCGGTGCCCACTGTCACGATATGGATATGCAAGCCCTGAAACAACGGGCTGCGCGCGATATGGTCGACCGCCTTCATGGCGGAGACACCGCCATCATAGGCCACGAGCACCCTGGAGATGGGCCTGAACGCGCGCGAGGCCACGAAGACAGGTCTGGTGCTGGCGCGGATAATGCGTTCCAGATTGGACCCCAGATGGCCTTTGGCGAAATCGGCAGCCTCGCCGCGTTTGCCGACCATCACCACGCGGGCGTCTTTTTCCACATCGCTGACAGTTTCGACCACGTCGCCCTGACGCAGCCGTGTGGTGATTTCGGTGACACCTGCCTTGTCCAGAATGGCGCGCGCATCTTCCAAAATGGCGCGTCCGCGGTGGTTGATCAGCCTGGCGCGTTGCGCGTCCAGTTGCGCCAGTTCTTCCAGCAGTGCAGTGCGCGCGCCCAGTTTGATAGCGCCTGAGAAGTCCGTCTTTTCGGGTGCGTCGCGGCGGCCCAGAACATGCAGCAATTCCACTGGGGCATTGGTGCGTTGTGAAATCCAGGCAGCATGTTCGCAGACACTGGCCGAATAGATGGACCCGTCAACAAGGGCCACGATTTTCTGTGGATGTTCGGTCATGCTCTGGTCCCCTTAATGCGACATCAACTTGTCCATCGCGCCCGGCTTGTCATGGATGGCAAGCTTGTCAACGATGGTTTCTGTGGCGTCATTCATGCCGATGACGTCCACCTCGGCGCCGTCCCGGCGAAATTTCAGGATGACCATATCCAAGGCCTGAACAGAAGATATATCCCAGATATGCGCGCGGCTTACGTCGATAATAACGCGGTCCAGGGTTTCGCGGAAGTCAAACGCATTCATGAAATCCTCGACCGAGCCATAGAACAACTGCCCTTCGACGATATAGGTGCGTTCGCTGCCATCGTTGGAAATGGTGCTGCGCATCGTGAACAATTGCGCGATTTTCCCCGCAAAGAAGATGCCCGACAACAGCACGCCCACCAGCACACCGATGGCAAGGTTGTGGGTGTAAACTACCGTTACAACCGTGGCGATCATCACGATGGAACTGGAACGCGGATGCACCCGCAGCGCCTTGATTGACGACCATGAGAATGTGCCGATCGACACCATGATCATCACGGCCACAAGCGCGGCCATGGGGATCTGTCTGACCAGGTCGCCCAGAACAAGGATGAGGAACAGCAGGTAGACACCGGCGGCGAAACACGACAAGCGCCCCCGCCCGCCGGATTTGACGTTGATGATCGACTGCCCGATCATGGCACAGCCCGCCATGCCGCCAATGAACCCGGTGGCCGTGTTGGAAATGCCCTGACCGATACATTCCTGATTGCGGTCAGAGCGGGTGTCGGTCAGATCATCAACGATGTTCTGTGTCATCAGGCTTTCGAGCAGGCCCACCACCGCGATGGCCATGGAATAGGGGAAGATGATCACAAGTGTCTCAATCGTCAGCGGGATGTTCGGGATCAGAAACACCGGCAATGTGTCGGGCAAGTCGCCCATGTCGCCCACAGTGCGCACATCCAGCCCCAGCACGATGGCCACAATCGTCAACACCACAATTGTTACCAAGGGCGAGGGGATGGCCTTGGTGAGCATGGGTAGCCCGTAGATGATGCCAAGCCCGGCGGCCACCAGAACATAGGTCACCCAGGACACTTCGCGCGGGTCCAGTTCGGGCAGTTGCGCCAGAAAGATCAGGATGGCCAGCGCGTTCACAAACCCCGTCATCACCGATTTCGACACATAGCGCATGATGAAGCCCAGCTTCAGGATGCCCGCGCCAATTTGCAACAGCCCCGCAAGCACGGTGGCCGCAAGCAGGTATTCCAGCCCGTAATCGCGCACCAGCGTCACCATCAGCACTGCCGTAGCCGCTGTGGCCGCCGAAATCATGCCCGGCCTGCCGCCGGTGAAGGCAATCAACACGGCAATCGAGAAGCTGGCATAAAGCCCCACTTTGGGGTCCACGCCTGCGATAATGGAAAAGGCAATCGCTTCGGGAATAAGCGCAAGGGCCACAACAAGCCCAGCGATCAGATCGCCGCGTACATTGCCGAACCACTGCGCGCGGTAAGCATTAAGTGAAATCATGTCATGGGTTCCTGACCGGCATTACCCTGTGGAACAGCGCCGGTTTTCATGGTGTTTATTCAGGTTATCCGGCGGATCAGCGGCCGGAAGAGCCACCCGGGCTTGCACCGGGTCCATGCGATATATGCGGGTCTTATGCGAAAAGATGCATCTTGCGCAACTCGAAAAGGGAAAGGCCCTGCCGCAGCGCGGCAAAAACCGTTGCTGCTGCGCGTTTTCAGGGCGAAGTGTTCATGGCCACTGAAATCTGGTGGTGTGGACGGTCCCCCAACGTCGCCAGACGCTGTTGATCCGCGAGGTAGCGTGGCTGAAATATGCCTCGCGGATCGAACCCATTGGACGCCATCACGTCAAGACCAACGGTTTGGGCCTGACCATGCCCCGGGCGGCGCCTATCATCGCGCGAAAAGATGTGACACCGCACCGACAAAGCAGGCGGTTCAGGCATGTGATGCAATGGGCCGGATATTCGCTTTTCTGCCTGGATAGCCTTGCGTGAGCCTTCGGGCTTCTCTTGGTGTTGATAAGGGCTGACTTTTCTTCCTTATCAAGCCTATCGACAACATTCAGGATCGTGGCGCTAAACTGACCGGTGGTCGGGGTCGGCCCTGGCGATGGCTGTGTCGCCTGCGCGTTGCGGCTGTGACGGTGGGGCGACTGCCCAGCGCGCGGCATCAATCTGCGCAAGGTGGCTCTGGACGACAGAATCAAGGTAGGTCTTGACGTCTTCAGGGGTGATGGCTTCGGTCAACATGGGTTTGATAATGTCGTTGAAAGCCGTGTTTACAAGAGGCCCGAGCACCTCCGCTGTGGATAACTCCTTCGTTCGCAAGGAAATCTGCACGTATTTCCCCTTGTAAGACGGGTGACCTGCCGGAAGCCTGCGCCGCCAGACGTAAACCGCCCCTCTGCGCATGGTGTGGTTGAGCCGTGCCATCTCTCGCCCCTGTGGTTCAGGTCGGAGGGCGCGAAAAGCCTGTCGCGGATCGGGGCGGCTCAAGAGGCGATGATTGCCCCTGTGATGCACCGATGTGATGCAGTCCTGTGTCGCAGTTACCCCGAAAACAGGGGGTCACTGGGAATCAGGCCGCATTCCGCATTGTATATCAATAACTTAGGAAAGACTGGCTGGGGTGGTAGGATTCGAACCTACGATACACGGTACCAAAAACCGATGCCTTACCACTTGGCTACACCCCAACTGTGTGGCGCTGTTTAGCCAAGGCGGCGCGGCGCTGCAAGACCCTTCTGATGAAAAAATGCAAGAAATGGTGGCATTGCGTTTTGCCACCAAATTTGCGTTGCTGCGGGCTATTTCTTGACCGGACAAGTATTCAGCCCGATCAGCGAATAAAGCGGGCAGGTTTGCATAACGCCGGTCGCCAAAGGAACGAGTCCAATCAGATAAAGCCAGCGCAGGCTTGCGTCTGAATTCAAGAAAAACCCCGCAAGCAGGGCCAGCCCCACGACAATACGCAAGATACGGTCAATACCGCCTACATTTCGTGCCAACATCACATGCTCTCCTGTTTGGTGTTTTGATGGTGCGACGGTAGCAGGGGGGCGTGATCATGTCTGTGACATGATCACATACCGCGCGCGCTTATTGGGCCAGGGCCTGCAATGCGCTGCGGTCGCGGATGGTGACATGGCCCCGGCCTGTCTGCAAAATGCCTGCAGCGGTCCAGCGTTCCAACTGGCGCGAGATGACTTCGCGCGCTGTGCCGATTCTGGCGGCAAGTTGTGCATGGGTCGCGCCAATATCGCCGTGGTCGTCCATGTCCAGCAACGCGCGCGCAAGTCTGGCTTCGATACGGCTAAAGGCCACCTGTTCCAACAGTTCTGTCACTTCTGCCATGCGCGCGGCAAAGGCGCGGAACACGAAGTTCCGAAACACCAGGGATGATGCCATCAGGTCATGAAACAGCGCGGCGGGGATCATGACCAAGCGGCAGTCGGTCATCGTTGTGGCCGTGCCGCTATAGGGCGCATCCCCCAACAGGCCCAAGGTTGTCTGGATGCAGCTTTGGCCCGGTTCAATGGCATAGAGCAGTATTTCACGCCCTGAAACGCTGGTCAGATGCACCTCTATGCGGCCTGCCAGTACCATGGCGAAACCTTGCGCCCTGTCGCCTGCATGAAAGAGGAGGCTATGCGCGGGCACATTCTGGCACGGCAGGGCGTCCAGTCGGGCAATCTGGGGCGGTGCCAGCCCGGGCAGTGTTTGGGCCGCCCATGCCATCATATGCGTCCGCGTGTGCTAAAATGGGGCAACAGGGCTGAAAAGTCGCGCCCTTTGCCGCCCTCGTTCTCGACGAAATTTTCATATAGCTGTGTTGCGCATGCGCCGATGGGGGTGGGGGCGTCCACGCTGTCGGCGGCCTGTTGGGACAGGCGCAAATCCTTCAGCATCAGTTCTGCCGCAAATCCCGGCTTGTAGCCATTGTCGGCCGGGCTTTGGGGGCCGACACCGGGGGCCGGGCAATAGGCATTCATGGACCAGCTATAGCCCGATGACGTCGACACCACATCGAACATGCGCGCGCGGTCCAACCCCAGCTTGTCGGCCAGCGCGAATGCCTCGCAGGTGACGGCCATTGTGGCACCAAGGATCATGTTGTTGCAGATTTTTGCGGCCTGACCGGCCCCTGATGCGCCGCAATGCACGGCCTTTTGTCCCATGATGTCAAACAACGGCAGGACCGTTGCAAACGCATCTTCAGACCCGCCCACCATGAAGGTCAGCGTGCCCGCGCTGGCCCCGCCAACCCCGCCCGACACGGGTGCATCCAGCGCGCCCAGCCCTGCGCCAACAGCCTGTTGCGCGACCGCGCGTGCGCTGTCGACATCCACAGTGGAACAGTCGCACAGCACCGCGCCTTCGCGCATGGCGGGAAGGACTGACGCCGCGACATCGCGCAGGATCGCGCCATTGGGCAGCATTGTAATGACCACATCTGCGCCTGTTGCCGCGTCTGCAGCATTGCTGGCGCAGGCCACCCCTTGCGGGCAGGGGGCCGCCAGGTCGAATCCAGTGACCTGATGGCCAGCACTGGCCAGATTGGCGGCCATTGGCCCGCCCATGTTCCCCAGCCCGATAAACCCGATTTTCATGTCAATCCCTCCAGTTAGTGCATGTTGCTCAAACCCGGCAACCGGCTTTAAGCGCCTCGAACATGCGACATCACTACGTCCGAGCATATCGCGTGAATACGAATGAACGCGATATGCTCAAGTATCAAATGTCAACTCATCCGGTCCCAATGACGCCAGCATCGCCGCTATGTCGTCCTCCCTCACGTCCTCGGGGCGGCCATGACGCCAGCGCGGGCTGCGGTCCTTGTCGATGATGGCGGCACGAATACCCTCCAGGAAATCCGCTTGCTCCATGGACCGCCAAGTAAACCGCAATTCCTGCATCAACGCGTCGCGGATGGTCGCGCCCCTGCCCAGGCCGCGCAGCATCGCCAAAGTGCATGCCAAAGCCAAGGGGGCATTGCGCCGAAGCGCTTTGGCCGTGCGCTGCGCGAATTCCGTTCCATCGCGGTCCAGCCAGACCAAAATATCTGCAACTGAATCCTGCCCGAACGCGGCGTCAATCAACTGCTCATGCGCCAGAAGCGGCGCGTGGGGGGGCGGCGTTGGGGACGGCAACACATCAACTGTGCCCGTATCACTCAGCGCGGCCTTGAGGGCGCCCCAGTCGGCAGCAAGCACGAAGATATCGGCAAACCCTGCGCGCATCGCATCGCCTGCGCCCATGCGCGCCCCCGTCAGGCCCAGATAGGCCCCCAGATGCCCCGGTGCCCGCGCCAGAAGATGCGTCCCCCCCACATCCGGCACAAGCCCGATGCTGCATTCCGGCATGGCAATCTGGCTGGTTTCACACACCACACGGTGGCTGACATGACACCCCAGCCCCACGCCACCGCCCATGACGAAGCCCTGCAGAAAGCTGACGATGGGCTTGCGGTATTCCGCCAGCCGCGCATTCATGCGGTATTCATCGGCCCAGAATCTCCGCCCATAGCTGTAATCGCCCCTGCGGCCGGTTTCATACATCTGCGCAATATCGCCGCCTGCGCAAAAGGCCTTGTCGCCTTCGGCATCAATGACGATCAGCGCAACGCTGTCATCATCGGCCCAGTCCCGCAGTGCCGCATCAATGGCCAGACACATCTCATAGCTCAAGGCATTCAACGCTTTTGCGCGTGTCAGGGTCACGCGGCCCGCGCGCCCTTGCGTGCGGATGAAAACATCCGCCATCAGCGCGCCGCCAGCATCTGGCGCGCCACAATCAGGCGCATGATTTCATTCGTGCCTTCAAGGATCTGGTGCACCCGCAAATCCCGCACCAGCTTTTCAATCCCGTAATCGGCCAGATATCCGTATCCGCCATGCAATTGCAGGCATTGATCCGCCACGCGGCTGCCTGTTTCAGTAACGAATTTCTTGGCCATGGCACAAAACTTTGTCGCATCTGGCGCGCCCTGGTCCAGCTTCCACGCTGCCTGACGCAGGAATACGCGCGCGGCCTGTAGTTCAATCTCCATATCGGCCAGCCGGAATTGCAGCGCCTGAAACTGGTCCAGCGATTGCCCGAAAGCGTGCCGCTCGCCCATATAGGACAGTGTCGCATCCAGCGCGGCCTGTGCGCCGCCCAACGAACAGGCCGCAATATTCAGCCGCCCTCCGTCCAGCCCCGCCATGGCATACCGAAACCCGTGCCCTTCCTCGCCCAGCAGGGCGCCAGCATCCACATGGCACTCATCGAACTGCACCTGACGGGTGGGCTGGGACCGCCAGCCCATCTTGTCTTCCAGCGCGCCAAAGCTTAGCCCGCGCGCCCCGTCCATCACCACCAGCGCCGAAATCCCGCGCGGCCCGTCCGCGCCTGTGCGCGCCATAACAATATAGCCGTCCGAATAGCCCGCGCCCGAAATAAACGCCTTGGTCCCGTTCAGAACATAGCCGTCGTTGTCGCGCAGCGCGCGCGTTTTCAGCGCCGCCGCATCCGACCCCGACCCCGGTTCAGTCAGGCAATAGGACATGAAGCACTCCAGCCCGACCACGCGCGGCAATAAATCAGCGCGCATCTGCTCGGACCCGAATTTGTCGATCATGGCCGCGCACATATTGTGAATGGATAAAAACGCCGCAACCGAGGGGCAGGACATGGACAGCGCTTCAAATATCAGCGTGGCATCCAGCCGCGACAAACCCGCCCCGCCGCTGTCTTCGCGCACATACAGCCCGCCAAACCCCAGGTCGGCAAAGCGTGCCCACAGCTCTTTGGGGATGGTGCCCTGCGCTTCCCACGCGCGCGCAAATGGCGCGATATGCTCCAGCCCGAACGCGCGCGCCATGTCAAAAATTGCGTCTGATTCCTCGGTCAACCTGAAATCCATCACATTCTCCCACCAAGCCTAACCCCCGATAGTGCCGGAATCTTGCAGCAATATTTCATCTTGCCGCCAAATACTCCGCAGGGGGTGAATTGGCGCGCCAGCGCCAAGAGGGGGGCGCGAAGCCCCCCTGATGGTCGTCAGTCCATCGCCTTGAAGTTGAACGCAGCGCCTTCCTTGATCCCGCTGGGCCAGCGCGATGTCACGGTTTTGGTGCGGGTGTAGAATTTGAACGCATCCGGCCCGTGCTGGTTCAGATCGCCAAAGCCCGATTTCTTCCACCCGCCGAATGTGTGATAGGCCAGTGGCACGGGGATGGGCACATTGATCCCCACCATCCCGATATTGATGCGATGCGCAAAATCGCGCGCTGCGTCCCCGTCGCGGGTGAAGATTGCAGTGCCATTGCCATATTCATGGTCCATCGCCAGCCCGATGGCTTCTTCATAGCTGGCCGCGCGCACCATCGACAGGACAGGGCCGAAAATTTCCTTGCGGTAGATGTCCATGTCCGGCGTCACATGGTCAAACAGATGGGGGCCTACGAAGAACCCGTTTTCATACCCCTGCAGGTTGAACCCGCGCCCGTCAATGACCAGTTCTGCCCCTTGTTCCACGCCGGTTTCCACCAGCCGCAGGATGTTTTCCTTCGCGGCGGCGGTCACGACAGGGCCGTAATCCACATCATCGCCTGCTGTCCAGGGGCCGACTTTCAGCGCCTCGATCTTGGGAACCAGACGTTCGCGCAGCGCCTCGGCAGTGCCTTCGCCCACTGGAACGGCCACGGAAATGGCCATGCACCGCTCGCCCGCCGCGCCATATCCTGCGCCAACCAGCGCATCGGCGGCCAGGTCCATATCGGCGTCCGGCATGATGATCATGTGGTTTTTGGCACCCCCAAAACACTGCACGCGCTTGCCATTGGCGCAGCCGCGCGAATAGATGTAATGCGCAATGGGTGTGGAGCCCACAAACCCCACGGCCTGAATGGTGTCATTGTCCAAAATCGCATCAACCGATTCCTTGTCGCCATTGACGACTTGCAGCACCCCGTCAGGCAGGCCCGCTTCCTTGAAAATCTCGGCCAGCATCAGCGGCACAGACGGGTCACGTTCGGACGGTTTCAGGATCATCGCGTTCCCGCAGGCCAGGGCAGGCCCCATTTTCCACAGCGGAATCATGGCCGGAAAGTTGAAGGGCGTGATGCCCGCAACCACACCCAGCGGCTGGCGCATGGAATACATGTCAATGCCCGGGCCTGCGCTGTCGGTGAATTCGCCCTTCAGCAATTGCGGCGCGCCGATGCAATATTCAATGACTTCCAGCCCGCGCTGGATGTCGCCCTTGGCGTCGGGGAAGGTCTTGCCATGTTCCGATGACAGGGCCTCGGCCAGTTTGTCCATGTCGCGGTTGATCAGCTGGACCGCCGCCATCATGACGCGCGCGCGGCGTTGGGGGTTGGTGGCCCCCCATTTGACCTGCGCGCGTGCTGCGCGCGCAACCGCGTCATCCAGTTCGGCCTTGGACGCCAGCGGCACGCGCGCCTGCACGTCGCCGGTGGCGGGGTTGAACACATCGGCAAAACGCCCGGATGTGCCTGAAACGCGCTGCCCGTCAATCCAATGTGAAAGCTCTTTCATGCTGTCCTCCTGTTCTGGGGTTTGGCCAGAGCATAGCTTTGCATTTTCGCGCTGTGAACAGGGAATACTCCAAAATGGTCTTGCGTTTTTGCAATGGTTGGCCTTGACTGCGGCAATGATGGATTGGGATGATATGCGCGTGTTTCTGGCGCTTGCGCGGGGCGAAAGCCTTGGGCGGGCAGGGCAGGTGCTGCGTTTGGACCCGGCCACAGTGGGGCGGCGCATTACCCGGCTGGAAGACGGGCTGGGGCGGCGGTTGTTCACGCGCTCGCACCAAGGCTATGCACTGACCGAGGACGGTGCGCGCCTGCTGCCCCACGCCATCGAGGCCGAAACCGCCCTGATTGCCGCCAGTGACGCCGCACAGGCCACAGGCGGAACCGGCCTGTCAGGCCAGATCCGCATCGGGGCACCGGACGGGTGCGCGAATTACCTGTTGCCGCAGGTGGTGGCCGCGATCTGCGCCGAAAACCCCGCGTTGGAGGTGCAGATCATCGCGCTGCCACGCGTGTTCAACCTGTCGCGGCGCGAAGCGGATATGGCCATTGGCGTATCTGCGCCCGAAGCGGGGCGGTTGTCGGTGCAGAAGATCACGCAATATCAGCTGCATCTTGCGGCCTCTCGCCGGTATCTGGCAGACCACCCCCCCATCCGGGATTTGCGCGACCTGCGTGCGCATCGGGTTATAGGTTATATTCCTGACATGATCTTTGACCGCGAACTGGACTATCTGGCGCAACTGGGGCTTGAACAGGTCGCGCTGACATCCAATTCGGTCGCCGTGCAATTCAATTGGGTGCGCAGTGGGGCTGGCATTGGCGTGGTGCATGATTTCGCCATTCCCGCAGGGGCCGATATTCAGCGCGTTCTGCCTGACATGTTCAGCCTGACGCGCAGCTTTTTCCTGATCCGCCATCTTGATGACCGGCGTGTTGCCCGCCTGAACCGGTTTGCAGAGGCGTTGGTGCGCGGTTTGCGGCAGGAAGTCACGCGCCTGCAAGGGCAAGTGGACACTGCCGGAAAGGGTTGAAGACTGCGGCAGATACCGCCGCGATTGGTTTTTTTGGTATTGGCGCTTGGTTGAAGCCAGCACACGCGGCGGGCCGCGGGACGGCCCGCCGCGTGTGCGGCGGCCTGCGGCCTTGGTTTCGCACCGGGGCATTTCCCCGCCAACGTCCCCTTCACGCCAAAACGCCCCGTGAACGCCTGATCCCCACACCCCGCAGGTGCAGCTGCAACCTGCTGCTACAATTCGGTAAACCCGTGGACTCTTGCACCGCTGATCTGCTGCTTTCCCGGTATCAGGCGCAGCAAAAACCGGGAACGGTCTGCGGCAGATCCGTCTTTGGTGAATTGCAAACCGATATGGTTGCCCTTTATCCAGCGCACTTCGGCCATGACGATGGCCCCTTTGGCATGCAATTGCAGCACTTCGCCGGGGCGGGTTTCCAGACTGCATTGCAACCGCACCCCCCCGTCAGACACATCGACCAGATGGGACAAAATGCGCGTGCCGTTGCGAATTATTCCGACGGGTGTGCTTTGGCGCTGTCTTTGGGTGCGGTAACGCATGGGCGGCCTGTCAACTAGGGGCATATGCGGTTATTGCCGCCATTTGATTGACGAACAGTTAAGTGCGCAGGATGATTCGCTAACAATTGACTTCAATAAAAAAATGTATAAAATTCAGCGCAATAATAAAAAATGGCGTTCAGCGCCGTTGCAGGATCGGGCAGTCGGATGGCATGGGGAAGCAGGGCGTTGGCCCTTGTTGCCGCGCTTTGGTGTGCGGGCGGGGGGCTGCAGGCGCAGACATTGGAACAGGCCGGGCGGCTGATGGTCGCGCAGGACTATGCCGCCGCGCGCGATGCGGCCCAATCCGCCACGCCGCAAACCCCGCAGGACAGTGTCGAGCAGGCCTGGATCATCGGTTTGTCGCATATGCGCGAAAATGCCCTGCGCGCAGCCCTGCCTTATTTGGAACGCAGCGTTACACTGGCCCCGGACGTAACGCGGTTCCGGCTGGAACTGGCGCGCGCGCTATATCTGACCGAACAGGATGACCGCGCGCGGTTCCATTTCGAAAGCGCGCTTGCAGGACAGTTGGCACTGGGCGAAATCGCTGCGATTCAGGAATATCTGACCGCGATGGACCGGCGCAAGACATGGCAAGGACATGCCAGTATTGCCATTGTCCCGCAAACCAACCCGACGCGCGCATCGGGGGAAAGCCATGTCATGATAGGCGGGGCAATTCCCTTGCCGCTGGCACAGGCGCAAAGCGGGGTCGGTGTGGACCTGGGGCTTGGGGGAACGTGGCTGCCGCGTCTGGGGCATGACCTGCGCGGGCGTGTCCATGTCATGGCGCATGGGCAGGTGTTTGAAGAAAGCCGCTTGAACACCTGGCGCTTGCGCAGCGAATGGGGTGTGGTGGCGCTGGGTGATCACGGGCGCCAGATTGGGGCAGGCATCAGCGTGCAGGCCGCGTTCGGCCAGGGCGGGCGCATCATGGAAGGCGCGGGCATCTATGCCAGCTTTCAGCGCCGTTTCGGGCCTCGCACGCATTTGTCCATCCGCGCCAATGCCGACAGGCTGCATTATCCGCAGGTGGTGAACAAGGCTATGGATGGGTGGCGCACAGCGCTGTCGGTCAATACCATTCACGTTCTGACCCCGCAAATCCGGCTGGACGGGGGCGTGTCCCTTGCCAAGCATAACGCCCGCGCCGATTTCAACACCAGACGCGATATCGGCATCAGTTTCGGGGGGCAATATGCCCATGCGGGCGGTGTAACCACCGGCTTGAACCTTGCAGCTTCGCAGACGCAATACGCCGCGTCCAACCCGCTATTGCCACAGTTCGCGCCCGCGCGTGATACCAATGTCAGTGTCACAGCGTCCCTTATGCACCGTGACCTGACAGTGCAGGGGTTTGCGCCGGTTCTGCATTTCGGGGCAGAACGTCAGGACAGCAACATCCCGACGCGGTCGTTCAGCAATATTCGCGCCTCTATCGGGGCGACGCGAAACTTCTGAACAGCCGGTTTCTGGCGGTTGGGTGAAACGCCCGAACGCGTCAGATTGCCAGCTCCGCCCAGATGGGCACATGGTCGGACGGTTTGTCACCGGCGCGCGCCTCGCTGTCAATATGGCACGCGCGCAGCAGGTCGGCAGCATGCGCGTTCAGCAGGATATGGTCAATCCTTATGCCGTCATTGCGCTGCCACGCCCCGGCCTGATAGTCCCAGAACGTATACTGGGCGGGGGCCTGATTGACCGCGCGCAGGGCATCAGTGAAGCCCATATGCATCATGCGCCGGAATGCCATGCGTGACGGCAGGCGAAACAGCGCGTCATCAGTCCACGCTTCGGGGCGCGCGACGTCTTCGGCTTGCGGGATGATGTTGTAATCCCCCATCACCGCCAGCGGCATTTCCATGGCCAGAAGGTCGCGCAAGCGGTCCTGCATGCGGTCCATCCATGCCAGCTTATAGGCATATTTTCCGCCCGCAACCGGCTGGCCCTGCCCATCCAGTTCGACGGGGTTGCCATTGGGCAGATACAGACCGCACACGCGCAACGCCTGTTCAGGGCCAGTGACTGTGGCTTCTATCCAGCGCGCCTGAAGGTCGGTATCATCACCCGGCAGGCCGCATACCACATCTTCCAGTGGCAGTTTGCTGGCAATCGCCACGCCGTTGAACCCTTTTTGCCCATGGGTGTGCAGGTTATAGCCGCGCTCCTCGATCAGTTCGCGGGGGAAGGTTTCATCGGTGGATTTGATTTCCTGCATCACCAGCAGGTCGGGCGCGGCCTCGTCCAGCCAGCGGGTCAGCGCGCCCGCACGGGCCTTGATTCCATTGATGTTGAAACTGGCAATTTTCATGGACCGGACCTTTCGCAGGGCGCAGGGATGGCCCGCTTGTGCCAGTTCGCACCGCCCTTGGGCAAGACCGAAAGCGCCCGATCACGGGAAGCAGGGGAATTATGGGCGTGAAGGGGGCGTGGGCCACCGGCGGCCTTGATTCCGCGCCTTGGGTGCTGCTTCATACCAAAAGCACCTACTGACGTGGGGGAATACGCGCAGACAGGCGGAGCGCATGGGCGGGGTTATCTGCGACTGCGGGCAAAACAGGATCATAGGCTGCGCGGATGACATCTGCAATTTCGGGCCGCAGGATCATCTGGTCCTGATGCACCGCCAGCGCGGATTGGTCTGTGAACGCGCGGTCAGACCATAACAGTATGACCTGCACGGCCTGTGACAGCGCCAGCACATCCGCGGGCACATGAGAGAGTGCCGCATCCATCTGCACAAAGACAAAAGCCGCGCGAATGGCGTTGCGTTCGTCAAACCGGAACACGCGATACTGGTTTGCCCCTGCCGCCTGCAAACGCGCGACCAGCGGTTCCAGCCCGTCCACCAGCCGGTCCAGATTCGGCACTTCCAGAAGTTCGGCCCAGTCCCTGAAAATGAACACCATCAGATTCGCGCCCAATTCAGGATCGGTTTCGGCCATCTGGTGACCTGCAAGCGCGACAACAGCTTCAATTGCGCCCTTGATGGTGGCCAGCGTTGTATCATCGACACCGAAAATAACCGGCACAATGGGCCGCCCCCACCGCGCGCACAGAAAACTGCCATCGGAACGGGTGAAAAGCGGTTCAATCTGGTCGGGCGTCATGGGGCCTCCTTTTCATGCGCTACGCATAAAGTCCCCGCAGCACCGGCGCAACCTGTCGCAGCCGCGTCACAAAGGCGTGACACTGCGCCAACCCCAAAGTATACAAAGCAAAATCTGAAAAATCGCGGAGTGTCGCAACGTGATACGAACCCTTTGTGTGTCGCTGGCACTTTTGGCCGTCCCCCTTCACGCGCAAGCGCAATTGCGGGTGAATGATGCCTTGGCGTATCTGGATCAGGGCGACCGGGACAGCGCGGTTCGGATTCTGCACCCGCTGGCCGCGCGTGGCGATGTGCTGGCGCAGTATAATCTGGGCGTTCTGGCCTTGGCCGGTCAGGCGGGCATGACTGCCGATGATGCCGAACTGTGGTTGGGCAGCGCTGCCGGGGCCGGTTATGTGCCTGCGCAAACTGTGCTGGCAGATATGATGGTTGACCGCCACGACTGGGCGCAAGCGGCGTATTGGTATGATCTGGCCGCGCAGGCGGGCGATGTGACGGCGCAATTCATGTCGGGGCGTATCCTTGATCAGGGGCTGGCGGGGGAGCGTGACCTGAACGCAGCGGCATATTGGTATGAACGGGCCGCGCAGCAGGGCCATTTGCAAGCGCAGTTTGCATTGGCCACCCTTCTTGACGAAGGCCAGCATCCCGAACGCGCTGCGCAATGGTTTGAACATGCCGCGCTACAAGGACATGTGGCGGCGCAATTCGCACTGGCGCGCGCGCTTGCTGCGGGAAACGGTGTTGCACAAGATGCCCCCGCCGCGCGGGGCTGGTATTTGCGCGCTGCGCGGGCGGGATTCGGCCCCGCGATGCATAATCTGGCCCTGATGCAGGCACGCGGGCAGGGTGGACGCCGCAGCTACCGGCTGGCGCTGGCCTGGGCGCTGAACGCGCAGGCCGCTGGCCATGACCCGGCCGAAGTCCTTGTTTCCGCGCTGCGCGATGTAATGTCCGCCGATGCGCAGGCGCAGGCCGAAGCGCTGGCACCAGACTGTTTCGATCAGCGCGCTGAAGACTGCGACTAAGCGTGTTGCGCAACGGTGGGAACCGGTTTTGCGCGTAAACACAGGCGACACGCTTTTACGGCAGGTGCGGCGCGCCAAGCCTGTTGCGGGGTAGCGCAAAGGAAAAGGCCGCGCGCAGTCCTGCGCACGGCCGTTATCTGTCACCTTGCAACCGCGTGCGGTCAATGTGTGCGTGAAATCATCATCTTCTTGACTTCGGCAATTGCCTTGGCGGGGTTCAGGCCCTTCGGGCAGGTCTTGGCACAGTTCATGATGGTGTGGCACCGATACAGCTTGAACGGGTCATGCAGGTCATCCAGACGCTCGCCCGTGGCCTCGTCGCGGGAATCGATCAGCCAGCGATAGGCATGCAGAAGCGCTGCTGGCCCCAAATAGCGGTCGCCATTCCACCAATAGCTGGGGCAAGAGGTGGAACAGCACGCGCACATCACGCATTCATAAAGCCCGTCAAGTTTTTCACGGTCTTCAATCGATTGTTTCCATTCCTTGGCGGGCGTGTTCGACTTTGTTTCCAGCCATGGCTTGATAGAGGCATGCTGCGCATAAAAATGCGTCAGGTCGGGCACCAGATCCTTGACCACCGGCATATGGGGCAGGGGGTATATTTTGATATCGCCCTTCACCTCGTCCATGCCGAAGATACAGGCAAGCCGGTTGCCGCCATCGATATTCATCGCACAAGACCCGCAAATCCCCTCTCGGCAGGAGCGCCGGAAAGTCAGGGTGGGGTCGATTTCGCTTTTGATCTTGATCAGCGCGTCAAGAACCATGGGACCGCAGCTGTCCATATCAACAAAATAAGTGTCCACGCGGGGGTTTTCCCCGTCATCGGGACTCCAGCGATAGATCTGGAACTTGCGCAGGTTCTTTGCGCCTTCGGGCTTGGGCCAGGTCTTGCCTGTGCGCATCTGGCTGTTTTTGGGCAGGGTCAGTTGGACCATTTTCGCCTCCTATACTCAGGAACGGGGTATCCCCGTCTGTGGCTAGACATCGTATCAATCACTGCCCTGCGCCCGGTGCGGGCGCAGGACGGCCTGTCAGAACTTGCGTTCGGCAGGGGCAATTTTCTTCAGCGAAATGCCACCATCGGATTCCGGTGTCAGCGGTTCAGTATGGACCGGACGGTAATCCAGCCGCACATTCGCGCCATCAACCCATGCCAGCGTATGCTTGCGCCATGTCGCATCATCGCGCTCTGGATAATCTTCATGCGCATGTGCGCCGCGCGATTCCTTGCGCGCCTCGGCGCCCACAATGGTGGTCAACGCACAGGGCATCAGGTTGTCCAGTTCCAGCGTTTCCATCAGGTCGGTGTTCCAGATCAGGCTGCGGTCGGTGACCTTCAGATCAGCCATCTTGCCCGCCACGTCCTGCATCTTGCGGCAGCCTTCGGCCAGCGTCTTGTCGGTGCGGAATACGGCCGCATCCGATTGCATGGCCTTTTGCATTTCCAGCCGCAAATCGGCTGTCGGCACGGCACCGTCCAAGTTGCGGAACCTGTCAAACCGGTCCAGCGCCTTGTCCACGCTGGCCTTGTTCAGCTTGGGGTTGGGCGCTTTGGGGTCCACAACCTGACCGGCGCGAATGGCCGCAGCGCGCCCGAACACCACAAGGTCAATCAGCGAGTTCGACCCAAGCCGGTTTGCCCCGTGCACACTGGCGCAGGCCGCTTCGCCCACCGCCATCAGACCCGGCGCGATGCGGTCGGGGTTGTCGGCATTGGCATTCAGCACCTCGCCCCGATAATTGGTGGGGATGCCGCCCATATTGTAATGCACTGTCGGCAGCACAGGGATGGGTTCCTTGTTCACGTCAACCCCCGCAAAGACCCGCGCGGATTCGGAGATACCGGGCAAGCGCAGTTTCAGGGTTTCGGGCGGCAGGTGGTTCAGGTGCAGGTGAATATGGTCCTTGTTCGGCCCCACACCGCGCCCTTCGCGGATTTCCATTGTCATGCAGCGGCTGACATAATCGCGCGGGGCCAGATCCTTGTAATGGGGGGCGTAGCGTTCCATGAACCGCTCCCCCTCGGAATTGGTCAGATACCCGCCTTCGCCGCGCGCCCCTTCGGTAATCAGGCAGCCCGCGCCATAAATGCCAGTGGGGTGGAATTGCACGAATTCCATATCCTGCAGCGGCAGGCCCGCGCGTGCCACCATGCCGTTGCCGTCGCCAGTGCAGGTATGGGCCGATGTCGCGCTGAAATAGGCGCGGCCATAGCCGCCGGTGGCCGGAACCACCATCTTGGCGCTGAACAGGTGCAGCGTGCCATCATCAAGCTTCCATGCCAGCACACCCTGACACACCCCATCTTCGGACATGATCAGGTCTGTGGCGAAATATTCGATGAAGAATTCGGCCTTTTGCTTGACCGACTGGCCATAAAGCGTGTGCAGCATGGCATGGCCGGTCCGGTCTGCGGCGGCGCAGGTGCGCTGCACGGGCGGGCCTTCGCCAAATTCGGTTGTGTGGCCACCAAAGGGGCGCTGGTAAATCTTGCCATCCTCGGTGCGTGAAAACGGCACGCCGTAATGTTCCAGCTCATACACAGCCTTGGGGGCTTCGCGCGCCAGATATTCCATCGCATCCGTGTCGCCCAGCCAGTCCGACCCTTTGACAGTGTCATACATGTGCCATTGCCAATGATCCGGCCCCATATTGGACAGGCTGGCCGCAATGCCGCCCTGCGCGGCCACTGTGTGGCTGCGCGTCGGGAAAACCTTGGTGACACAGGCGGTTTTCAACCCCTGTTCGGCCATGCCAAGGGTGGCGCGCAATCCTGCGCCGCCCGCGCCCACGACAACCACATCATAGGTATGTTCTTCGATCTTGTAAGCAGACATATCTTTCCCTCAGGCGCTGAACAGGACGGATGCAACCGACAGGACACCGGCAATACCGAACGCCCAGCACAGCAATGTATTGGCCAGCAACGCCACAGTGCGCACGGCCTTGCTGGACACATAGTCTTCCAGCACTGTTTGCAAGCCCTGCTGCAAATGCGCGAACACTGCGATGATGAACAACACCGCAACCAAAGCGTGCCACAGGTTGGAATAGGTGGCGACGAACGCCTCATGCCCCGACCCCAAGGCCCGCCCGAATGGCACGATGAACAACAATGTCAGCGGCACAAGCGCAATGGATGTCACGCGCTGCGACCACCAGTGATGCGCGCCTTCGCCTGCCGCGCCGGACCCGTGTACGCGGGAATAATCTGTCTTGAACCCCATGTTGCGCGCCCCTTTATATGATAATGATGGTCAGCAAGGTGAAAATGACGGTGCCTGCAAAAACCGCGTAAGAGGTTTTCTCGACAATTTCGACGCCCATCATGCGGCCCGTGTCCCAGATCAGGTGCCGGATGGAATTGAGCATATGATACCACAGCGCCGCCAGCGACCCGATCAGCACCAGATGCCCCAGAATGGATGTCAGCAATCCGTCCACAAAGTCGAAATACGCCGCACCGAATGCCCCGGCCGCAAACCACCAGATGATCAGCAGCGCCGCCAGCGTCATGCCCACCCCCGTAATCCGGTTCAGGATAGACGAGATGGCAGCCAGCGGCAGGCGGTAAATTTGCAAATGCGGGGAAAGCGGGCGGTTGCCCCTGTTCACGTCGGCCATAGTTGGCTCCCTTCTGTCTGGCAGGGCTGCATATGCAGCCTGGCTCAAGTGCCTCAGCTCTGGCCCTTTCAATAGCGGTTTTTACGCGAATGTCACGCACCGAGGCGCGCCCGACCCGCAAAAACCGTTAGGTTTGACATAAAATTACAGGCAAAATGAGAAATGTGATCACACGCCGCCTTCTTGTGATCACATTTCTGGCGCGTTGTGATCACCTATTTGCGGCCATGCCGACTCGGCTCATGCGCTACCGCGGCACCAGTGCCCAATAGTCCAGGTCCAGCAACACATCAGGGTGGTATTTCCCGTCCTGCGCGCGCAACACCTCCGCTGCGCCCTTGGTGGCCACAAGCCGCAACCGCAGCGCACCAACACCGGGGGCAGGGGTCTCCGTGCGGTCCAGAACCTCGGACCAGGCGCGCACTGTGTCGCCTGCAAAACAGGGGTTTGCGTGCGCGCCCGCATTGATGGCCGCGATCATCTGCGCATTGGCCAGCCCGTTAAAGGACAGCGCGCGCGCCAGCGATATGACATGCCCGCCATAGATCAGCCGCTTGCCATCCGCGCGGAAGGTGGCGTCAAAATGCACCTTCGCGGTGTTTTGCCACAGGCGCGTGGCCAGCATATGCTCGGCCTCCTCAATGGTCACACCATCGACATGGTCAATCCGCTCGCCCACCGCATAATCTCCCCAGCGATGGGCCTCGCCTGCGGCGGCGAAATCATAGCGGGTGAAATCCAGCCCTTCAGGTACAACCAGATCTTGCGGGTCAACCACCTTCGGCAAATCCGGCACCACAGTGGCAGGGGCGGGCGCATCCAGGTCGCGCTTGCGTACCATGACCCAGCGCACATATTCCAGCACCACCTCACCACGCTGGTTACGCCCTTGCGTGCGCACATAGACCACACCGGATGCGCCATTGGAATTCTGCTTCAGCCCGATCACTTCCGAACGGCTTTGCAGGGTATCACCCGTATAGACCGGGCGCAGGAACCGCCCGCCCGCATAGCCCAGATTGGCAACAGCATTCAGGCTGATATCGGGCACCGACTTCCCAAAAACAATGTGGAACGCAATCAGGTCATCCACAGGGCTGGCGGGCAGACCACAGGCGCGCGCGAATTCATCGGAGGAATACAGCGCGCCGCGCGCCGGATACAGCGCATGATACAGCGCGCGCTCCCCGGCCCCTACAGTGCGCGGCACGGCATGGTCAATCACCTGCCCGATCCGGTAATCCTCGAAAAAGCGCCCCGCCGTGGTCTTGCTCATCCTGCCCTCTTCATCTTGCAAAAAATACTCATCTTTTTGCGGCAATGCCCGTCACATCACAGGGTGCCCAACCGCACATCCGGGTCATACGCGCCGTCCACATCCTTGATGACGGCCTGTGCGCAGCGCATGGTCCCCGTGGCCGGGTCATGGGCATAAGCGGGCGAGCCGTGTAGCTCCCAGCCCTTTGACAGGGCCTCTGTGACCTTGTGGCAAAAGGCAGATGTGTCTTCTGCAGTCAGCAATCTATAGGCGCGCATGATCTATCCTCCGAAGGGCCAGGGGCCAAGCCAGCCATGTATCTGGCCCACCACCAGCATTGCAAACAGCGCGCCCACAAGGGCCACGCCTTCTTTCCACATTGCGGCCTCTGGCGGGCGTGTCCAGTCGCGGTTTGCGCGGTTGATCAAGATGACCGCCACCACCGCCCAGGCCAGCAGCCCCCCGAACAGGATGACCCCCTGAAGCGTGCCCACAACCAGCAGATGCGCCAGCGCCCAGGCCTTGAACCCCGACAATTGTGGGTGACGGATGCGCCGGTGCAGGTTGGTTTTCAGGCCCGATACGGCGAACAGATAGAAGCCCAGAAACACCAGCAGGTTGTTCAGATGCGTCATCCATGGCGGCGACACCCACAGCCAGACCGGGTCCGCCATGCGGTAGCCCAGTGTCATCACCACGATGGACGCCAGCAAGGCCACCGCGACTGCCCCCGCACCCTTGTCGCCCAATCGGGCACGTTTTTCAGGTGCCAGTCGTTTGAACAGATGCGCGCCTGCCCAAAGGGCGACGCCAAGGATAAGAAGGATGGTTCCCATTGTGGCTACTCCGTCACGGATGCGATGGCTTTTGCCTTCGCAAGGATTTGCTGTGCGCTCACAATATGCAGGTTTTCGACGATCTTACCATCCACGACCGCCACACCTTCGCCTTTTGCTGTGGCCGCGTCGAATGCGGCAATCTGGTGGCGCGCAAGGTCAATTTCTGCGTCAGAGGGGGCAAAGACCTGATTGGCGATGTCCAGTTGCGCGGGGTGGATCAGCGTCTTGCCATCAAAGCCCATGTCGCGGCCCTGCTGGCATTCGGCGCGCAGCCCGTCATCATCCTTGAAGGCATTGTAAACCCCGTCCACGGCCACAATGCCCGCCGCCTTGGCCGCCATCAGGGGCAGTTGCAGCGCTGACAGCAACGGCAGGCGATCCGCGCGGAACCGGCAGCCCATATCCTTGGCCAGATCATTGGTTCCCATCACAAACCCTGCCATGCGCGGGGCCTGCGCGATATTCAGCGCGTTCAGCACCCCAAGCGGCGATTCGATCATGGCCCAGATGCGGGTGTCGGCGGTGTCTGGCCGCGCGTCCAGCAGCCGGGCCAGCGCTTCAATATGGGCGGCGTTGTCCACTTTCGGCAGCAGGATCGCTTCGGGCTTTGCTGTGGCAATCACTTCCAGATCATCCGCGCCCCATTGCGTCGAAAGTGCATTGATCCGCACCAGTTTCGCCCGCACGCCATAGTCCAGAACGCATAGTTTTTCGGCCAGCAGGGTGCGCGCATTGGCTTTTTCGTCAATTGCCACTGCATCTTCCAGATCGAAGATAATCGCGTCTGTGGCAAGGCCCGTGGCCTTTTCCAGCGCGCGTTCCTTTGACCCGGGGATATACAGAACCGAACGGAAGGGGCGCGTGTCCATGAGTCTCTCCTCGCAACAAAATTGCGCGCAACACATCAGTTCCGGACACATTTGGCAAGCCCTGTTTTGCCGCAATGCGGCAAAGCGTTATGGCGGTGCGGGCTTCACAGGGGCGAACGCCCTGTTCACAGGGTTTTATCCAGGGAATGACATACTGCGCATTGCTCGATCCCTTATGCGAAAGGTCTGTGTCATGCGTTTGAAATCAGGAATATTTGCAGCAATCCTTCTTTTGGCAGGCGCGCCGTTACAGGCGCAGACAATGGCCTGTGGCCCCCGCGCGGATGTTCTGGCCCAACTGGCCGACAAGGCGCAATCGCGCCGCGCTATCGGGCTGGCAGGGCGCGCGGTCATGGAACTGTTTGCAGCACCCGACAGCGCCGAGTGGACACTGACCCTTACCTTGCCGGATGGCCGTATGTGCGTTCTGGTTCTGGGCACGGCGTTTGACGCGCCCAATGACTTGTTTCCCGCGCGCGGGGTGCCGCTTTGACCAGTCCGGCGCATGATACACTTGTTTCCAAAAAGGAAATGAATGTTGCAAAATCGCGCCATATGCCATATTCTACAGGTGTTATGCCTATGCAGCGAATCCAGTCCCGTATTGCCAGCCGTTTGCCCGGTTTGCCCGGCCAGTTGCGCCGCGCCGCGCAATGGGTGGTTGATAACCCCCGTGATGTGGCGCTGTTGTCGATGCGCGAACAGGCGCGGCGCGCGGGCGTGCAGCCTGCGTCCATGACGCGGCTGGCGCAGGCGCTGGGGTATGAAGGGTTTGACGAATTACGCGCGCAACATGCGGATATCTTGCGCGATATGGGCGAAGGGCTAAGCGGGCAGGCCCAAAGACGCCTGAAACTGGATGCCAGCACGGCGGCGGGAACTGCCGATGCGATGATTGCCCACACGGCAGCGCAGATTTCCGGCCTTGCGAATGGGGACTTGTTGGCAGCACTGGAAGGGGCGGCGCATCAATTATCGAAATCCACGCGCATATTCTGCCTTGGGCAACGGTCCAGCCATGGTGTGGCGTGGCATTTCTATTATGCGCTGTCGCTGGTCAGTGACCGCGCGCGATTGCTGGACATGACGGGCGGCACAGGGTTTGATCCATTGTTGCGCGCGGGCGGCAATGACGCTTTGTTCGTTTGTTGCGTAAAACCCTATACCCGCGCTGTGGTGGACGCGACAGAACAGGCGCGCGCGCGCGGGCTGCGCATCATTGCGGTGACCGACAGCCCGTTTTCGCTGCTGGTGGGCGCGGGGGATATTGCGCTGATTGTGCCGACGACCAGTGCATCGTTTCTGCATGCAATGACACCCGCATTTGTTCTGGCAGATATTCTGGCCGCGCTGGTCGCACGCGCGGATGATCCTGCAACGCTTGCGCATCTGGACGGGCTGGACCGCCATCTTGCGACGCTGAACACGTTTTTCCATGATCCGACATGACAAGGTTACCCCATGACACGTTTGTTGCACCGTTCCATCCATACCCCCCCGCGCAGGGCTGTTTCCGCTGCGGGTATCCATTTCACCGATGCGGCGGGCAAACAGTATATTGATGCATCTGGCGGGGCGGCGGTGTCCTGTCTGGGGCATGCACATCCTGATGTGCTGGCCGCGTTGCATGCGCAACTGGACCGGCTGGCCTATGCGCATACCGGGTTTTTCATCACTGATGTGGCTGAAGATCTGGCCGATACGCTGATTGCCGGCGCCCCCGAAGGGTTAAGCCATGCCTATCTGGTGTCCGGCGGGTCCGAGGCTGTGGAGGCCGCGCTGAAAATGGCGCGCCAGTATTTCACTGAAACCGGCCAGCCGCAGCGCCGCCACATCATTGCGCGGCGTCAAAGCTATCATGGCAACACGCTGGGCGCGCTGGCCGCTGGCGGCAATGAATGGCGCCGCGCGCAGTTCAAGCCGCTGCTGATGGAGGCGCACCACATCGCGCCGTGTTTTGCTTACCGCGAACAGCGTGTGGGCGAAACGGATGCCGAGTATGCCCTGCGCGCCGCAGGTGAACTGGAAGCGAAAATTCTGGACCTTGGCCCTGACACAGTTGCGGCGTTCATTGCGGAACCCGTGGTGGGCGCGACCGCTGGCGCAGTGCCTGCCGTGGGCGATTATTTCAAACATATCCGTGCAATTTGCGACCGTTACGGGGTGTTGTTGATCCTGGATGAAGTGATGTGCGGCATGGGGCGTACGGGCAGCCTGTATGCCTGCGACCATGACGGCATTGCGCCGGACCTGCTGACCATCGCCAAGGGGCTTGGCGGGGGGTATCAGCCCATCGGGGCCACGTTGTTAAGCCAGAAAATCTATGACGCTTTCGCAAACGGATCGGGCTTTTTCCAGCATGGCCATACCTATATGGGCCACCCCATGGCCGCCGCCGCCGGTCTGGCGGTCCAACAGGTGATCGCGCGCGACAATCTGCTGGCCAATGTGCGCGATATGGGGGCGGTGCTGCGCGAAAACCTGCATTCGGCCTTCGGGCAGCACCCGCATATTGGCGATATTCGCGGGCGCGGGCTGTTTCAGGCGATCGAGCTTGTGGCAGAGCGCGACACCAAAGCGCCATTTGACCCCGCGCGCAAGATCCACGCCCATATCAAGCGCGAAGCCATGGACCGCGGGCTTATGGTCTATCCCATGGGGGGCACGATTGACGGGGTGCAGGGTGATCATGTGCTGATTGCGCCACCGTTCATTGTGACCGACGCTGATCTGGGCGAGGTGACGCAGCGTTTGTCCGATGCGGTGAAGGCGGCGCTGGCGGCATGAGCATGCCCGATTTCGCACCCTTGCCTGATGATGCGTGGCCGCATGCGCTGCAGGACATGCAAGGCGGGTTCGCTGGGCAGTTGAATGTCTATCGGATCATGGCCCATCACCCCGCATTGTTGCGGGCATGGACGGGGCTGCGCACCCATATCGTGCAGAACACCGCGCTTGGCCCCATACGCGCCGAGGTCGTGATTCTGCGGCTCGCGCATCGGGTAGGGTGTGCGTATGAATGGAACCAGCATGTTGTCCGGGGGCTGGCTGCAGGGCTGGACAAGGCGCGCATTGCAGCCTTGCGCGGATCGCTGGCCGGAATGCCGGCGGAAGATGCGCTGCTTGCAGGCGCGGTGGACGCGCTGGTGGACACCAAGCGCCTTGATCCCGCGCAGTTGGGCGATGTGGTGGCGCTTGTGGGCAAACAGGGCGCGCTGGACCTGATGGCGACTGTGGGCATGTATCTGACACTTGGGTTCATGCTGAATACCGCCCCGCCCGATCTGGAACCCGCAATTGCCCGGACGCTGGCACAACAGGCCCCGGAACTTGCGGTCTGAGCGGCTGCAATGTGAGTGTTGTTGAATACGCGCAGGCGTCGTTCAGTTTTTGGCCTGAAGGGGACGTTCGGGGGGCGGTCGGGCGCTGCGCGGCGGCGCGCATGCGCGCCTTGATTCCGCGCCTTGGGGGACTGCTTCAGCCCGGACCCACCCGCAGTAAAAAGCCCGCCACAAAATGCAGCGGGCCATTGTGTCGCGTCGTCTAAACCTGTCAGCGTGGCGAGATCATCATGATCATCTGCCGCCCTTCCATTTTGGGCATGCTTTCGACCTTGCCAATCTCTTCTATATCGCCCGCGACACGGTGCAGCAGTTCCGACCCGATATTCTGGTGCGCCATCTCGCGCCCGCGGAAACGCAAGGTCACCTTCACCTTGTCGCCACCTTCCAGAAAACGGATGACATTGCGCATCTTGACATCATAATCATGCGTGTCGGTATTGGGGCGGAATTTGACTTCCTTGATTTCAATGATGTGTTGTTTCTTGCGCGCTTCGGCTTCGCGTTTCTGGACTTCATACTTGTATTTGCCGAAATCCATGATCTTGCAGACCGGCGGGGTCGCATTGGGCGAGATTTCGACAAGGTCCAAGCCAGCCTCTTCGGCCAGCATCATCGCCTGAGAGGGTTTGACAACCCCAAGATTTTCACCTTCGGCCCCGATAAGGCGGATTTCCGGCGCGCGGATACGGTCATTCACACGTGGGCCAGTGTCGCGTTGCGGCGGGGCATTATGCGGTCTGCGGGCTATGGTAAGATTCCTTCTCACATTTCATTGATGACGCAGGATAAAGCCGCAAGAGATGTGATTCAAGCGCGAAGATTCACTGATTTTGCGCAGTAACATGCTTGTTTTCCGAAACCCGCATTTCTGCGCTTTGCAAGTGCAGCAATCTCTGTGATAAGCCGACGCCAGTTTGATATCATGGTAAAGGACGCCTTTCATGAACAAGACAGTGTTGATCATTATCGCCGCCGCCGCAGTTGCGGTGGCCATCTGGTTGGGGGTTCAGTCGCGTGAAACCGCACAGCCTGTTCCTGCACCAGAACCAGAGCTGGTTGTCGAAGACCCGATCGAGGAGGTTGAAGACCCTGCACCCGTCGAACCCGAAGCGCCTGTCGTGGAGGAAGAACCTGCTGTCGAACCCGAAGCCCCTGTCGTCGAGGAAGAACCAAGTGTTCAGGACCTGATGGACGAGGTTGCCGACGAAGCGGCTGAAACAGTCAATCAAGCCGTTGAAGGGGACGTCGCTGCAGAATCACCCAGCGTTGAGGAAACTGTGGAAGACATCATTGGCGACACTGGCACAGATGCGGGCACTGATGCCACAACTGTTGATGCCGCCGTCGATGATGCCGCACAAGACATGTCGCAAGACGCTGCTGAAACCACGGTTGACGCAATTGAAGAAGCTGTTGAGACGCAGGATCTGGGACTTGACCTGTCGATCGAGGCCATTCGCGCGCGTATTGATTCTGCCGGTCTGGGGCTGGCGGACCGTGCGGCCATCGAAAGCCTGTTGCAGGCTGCTGGCGAAAACCCCGAATTGCTGCAGCAAGTTGCAGATCGTCTGCGCGAATTGACCGGCAACTGATGCGGTTCCATTCTTGCAAGAAAAGCCCGGATGCATGGCATCCGGGCTTTTTGTTTTGGTTCGGTGCGTCTGCATTCAGGCGCGTTTGCGCCTGCGCCGCCCGCCATCCCCTTCGCCACCGCCGGTGTTGAAGCTGACATCAGGCAAGGTCACGATACGCGCCAGTTCGGGGAAGGTGTCCACTGCATGGGGCAGGGCGCTGGCATTGACGAAATGTTCCTGAAAGCGCGGCTCTATGGCGGTTTCCACCTTATGGATGCGCCGCACTGTCCCTTCAATTGCCGCGCGCGCGGCAGCACTGCACAGCGCAATGCGCGCGCCGTGGCCTGCGGCATTGCCCGCGCTGGTGACATTGGCCAAAAGCGCATCGGGGATCATGCCCAGAACCATGGCGTGTTTGGGGCTGATATGCGCGCCAAATGCGCCGGCCAGAACCACGCGGTCCACATGGTCGGTGCCAATTTCATCCATCAACAGCCGCGCCCCCGCATAAAGCGCGGATTTCGCCAGCTGGATGGCGCGAATATCGCCCTGGGTCACAGTGATGCGCGGCCCACCTGTGGCGCTGGCATCATGGATAAGATAGGCATGCGTGCGCCCCTCCGGCTGGCAGCGCCATGTCCCGGTCTGTTCTGCAGACCCGATCAGGCCAGACTTGTCCACCAGCCCCGCCATGCGCATTTCGGCCACTGCCTCAATAATGCCGGACCCGCAAATCCCGGTAATGCCGGTTGCGGCCGTGGCCGCGGCAAAACCGGGGTCATCCGACCACAAGTCGCAACCGATAATGCGAAAGCGCGGATCGCGGGTGGCGGGGTCAATGCGAATGGCCTCGATCGCGCCGGGGGCGGCGCGCTGGCCAGAGGATATTTGCGCCCCTTCAAATGCGGGGCCAGTCGGGGATGAACAGGCCAGAACGCGCCGTTTGTCGCCCAGCAGAATTTCGGCATTCGTGCCCACATCAACCACCAAGACCAGATCATCCGACATTTCGGGGCTTTCAGATAGGGCAACTGCGGCGGCATCCGCGCCCACATGCCCCGCGATGCAGGGCAGCAGATAGGTGCGCGCGGCAGGGTTCATGGCCTGCAGGCCCACCTCGCGCGCGTCCAGCGACAGCGAATCAGACGTGGCCAGTGCAAAGGGGGCCTGCCCCAGTTCCACCGGATCAATGCCCAGAAACAGATGATGCATCACAGGGTTGCACACAACCACAGCTTCCATGATTTCGCGTGCCGTTATGCCTGCGTCCTGCGCGATGGCGTCAAACAAGGTGTTCATGCCTTCGCGCACTGTGCGTGTCATTTCCACATCGCCACCGGGGTTCATCATGGCGTAACTGACGCGCGACATCAGATCTTCACCAAAGCGGATTTGCGGGTTCATGATCCCTGAAGACGTCACAACCTCGCCTGTGCGCAGATCGCACAAATGGGCTGCAATTGTGGTGGACCCAAGGTCAACCGCCAACCCGTATAGCCCGCCTTCATACAGTCCCGGCCAGATGTCCAGCACCCTGTGCGGGCCTGCGCGGTGGTCCTTGTGCAGGGCGACTGTCACCTGCCACGCGCCCTGCCGCAGGGCGGGTTGCAGTTTGCGCAACACGTCCAGCGATGCGGTCATGTCGTCAATCTGCCACTGTGCGCGCAACGCTTGCGCCAGGCGTTCAAAATCGCCTGTGGGTTCGTGCATGTCGGGTTCTGCGACATCTACCAGATACAGCCGTGTTGCAGGGTCCATCGTGATGGGGCGCGCGCTGGCGGCCTTGCGCACAACCTGCCGGTGCACCTGGCTTTCGGCGGGCACATCAATAACCACATCGCCCATGATCTGCGCCTGACAGCCCAGCCGCCGCCCGTCCTTCAGCCCGCGTTTGTCGTGGTAGCGTTGTTCGACTGCGTTCCAGTCCGACAGCGCATTTTGGGCAACAGTCACACCGTGTTTGGAAAATTCGCCATATCCCGGCGAGATCTGGCATTTGGAACATATGCCCCGCCCGCCACAGACCGAGTCCAGATCGACCCCCAATTGCCGCGCCGCTGTCAGCACGGGCGTGCCCAAAGCAAAACGCCCCCGCTTGCCCGAGGGCGTGAAAATGACCAACGCATCTGACATGTGCCGCCTCCTGTCTGGTGCCCTTCAGATAACGGCTTGTGCGCGATAGGAAAGGCCGGATCGCGGCATGTTGCGCAAAAAAAACGTCAGCGTTCGATCAGCACCGAAACGGATGAATGCCGCACAACCCGCGCGGCAGTGGAGCCGATGAAATAATCGCTCATGCCCGGTTTGTGGCTGGCAATCATGATCAGGTCTGCGTTGCATTCCTTCGCGCATTTCAGAATGTTCTCAGACGGGCGCCCGCCGCGCAGGTCAATATCCACATTCTTGGCTTTGGCGCGTGTGGCCAGCGATTCAAGCTGTGCGCGGATGGCCTTGCGGTGGTTCAGAAGCTGGTCTTTGGACACTGCAGCGGTCAGATAGGCAGGAATTTCATCCATGACATGGACCAAAGTTATGGACCCGCCCGCATCGACAAGCGCGTTTGCCTTTTCAATCAGACTGCGGCTTGTGGCCCCTTGATTGAACAATGCAACTGCAACGACGATGGAATTGTACATGCGCTTCCTCCCGGATCGGTGGTTTGGGCAAGGATGACACAGCGCGCCATGCAAAGCAAACCCCCGCGCACCCGTTAAGGACTGCGCGGGGGAAAAGGGGGCAAGGGGCAGATCAGCGCGTGACCAGAACCGACACTTGCGCATGGCGCACAATGCGCGCGGCAGTGGAGCCGATGAAATAATCGCTTAGCCCCGGTTTATGGCTGGCAATCATGATCAGGTCGGCGGCAGCTTCCTGCGCGCAGCCCAGAATTGACGCTGACGGCTGGCCCTGTCGGATGACCGCTTCGACCGCGATATCGGAAAATTCCGCAGCGATGGCGGCAAGCTGGTCCTCCACATCCTTGCGGCGGGCCGAAATTTGCGATTGCGGGATGGCGGCCGCGACATAGCCGGGAATCTCGTCAATGACGTGAACAAGCGTGACCTTGCCCCCGGCTGACAAAAGTTTGCGTGCCTTTTCCAGTGCCGCGCGGGTGGTTGCCCCTTCGTTGAACAGCGCCGCAGCGATGACGATGGAAGTGTACATGTGTCAGGTTTCCTTGTGTTGATTTTAGCGTTGAATAAGCACGGAACAGGTGGCGTGGCGCACCACACGCGCCGCGGTGGAGCCGATGAAATAATCGCTTAGGCCGGGTTTGTGGCTGGCGATCATGATCAGGTCTGCATTGCAGTCTTCGGCGGCTTGCATGATTTGCCCCGATGCCGCGCCAAGGCGCACATCCTCGACCACACGCACCCCCGCTGCAGGGTCAGTCAGCGCCTTGAGTTCCACCATCGCTTCGGCGCGGCGGCGGTCCTGGGTGTCGCGCGGCAATTGCGCGGCAATGAAACCGGGCACTTCTTCCAGCACATGAACAAGCCGCATTTCGCCCCCCGCATCCAGCAGGGTTTGCGCCCGCCCGATCAGCGCTTTCGCCTGATCAAGATGTTCCAGATCCACTGCGACAATTATTCTGCCATACATCGTCGTTTCCTTCCTCGTCCTGTTGCGCTGGTGGCAATGTGACACGCAGCTTCGCGCATGACGTTGATTTCTGTCAAATTGAGAATCCTGCTTGCTGTTTTGTGCCTGTTTCAGACTGAAACCAGAAGTGAAGCTTGCGTGCCTTGCGCCTTGTTGGGTAACTGGGGCAAAACCACATTCAGAAAAAAAGACAGAAAGAGTGGGCAGCATGTCGGTTTCATTGATCATTCTTGCCGCCGGGCAGGGCAGCCGCATGCAATCGGACTTGCCAAAAGTCCTGCATCCTTTGGCGCAAGTGCCGTTGGTGGTTCATGCCATGCGCGCCGCCCGCGCGCTGGAGCCTGCGCGCGTTGTGGTCGTTGTGGGCCATGGCGGTGCGCAAGTGGCCGATGTGGTTCTGGCCGAGGATGAGCGCGCGCAGGTCGTCCAACAGCAAGAGCAGCTTGGAACCGCGCATGCGGTGGCGCAGGCGCGCGCGGCCTTGGCAGATGTGGCGGGGGATGTGGTTGTGCTTTATGGCGACACGCCCTTCCTAAGCGAGGAAACGCTGCAGGCCTTGCGCGCCGCGCGCGGCGCGCATGATGTCGTCGTGCTTGGGTTCGAGGCAGCAGACCCCGCACGTTACGGGCGGCTGATCACCCGGGGTGACAGTTTGGAACGGATCGTGGAATTCAAGGACGCATCAGATGAAGAACGGCTCATAAACCTATGTAATAGTGGTGTTATATGTGCAGATGGTGCGCAGCTTTTCGCGCTGGTGGACAAGGTTGGAAATGACAATGCCGCGGGCGAATATTACCTGACAGACATCGTGGCCCTTGCGCGCGAAAACGGCCTGTCGGCCGGGGTTGTGCTGTGCCCCGAAAGTGAAACACTGGGAATCAACACCCGCGCGGAACTGGCCGCAGCCGAATCTGCCTTTCAGGCGCGCGCCCGCGCGGCAGCGCTGGAAAACGGCGTGGCCATGCAGGCGCCTGACACTGTGATTTTTGCCCAGGATACTGTGATTGGCTGCGACAGCATCATCGAACCCTATGTCGTGTTCGGCCCCGGTGTCAGCGTCGAGGGGGGCGCGACAATCCGCGCCTTCAGCCATCTGGAAGGCGCGCATGTCAGCCGCGGCGCGGTGGTCGGCCCCTATGCAAGGCTGCGTTCGGGCGCAGAACTGGCCGAGGATGTGCGCGTGGGCAATTTCGTCGAAATCAAGAACGCCACATTGGACGAAGGCGCGAAGGTCAACCACCTGAGCTATCTCGGGGATGCGCATGTGGGCGCGCGCGCCAATCTGGGTGCGGGCACAATAACATGCAATTACGACGGCGTGTTCAAGCATCACACGAGTATTGGCGAAGGCGCGTTTATCGGGTCGAACACCATGCTCGTGGCCCCTGTGGCTGTGGGGGCGCATGCGATGACGGGGTCGGGGTCGGTCATCACCAACGATGTGCCTGACGGCGCGCTGGCGCTGGGACGTGCGCGGCAGGACACCAGGCCCGGTCTGGGAAAACGGCTGATGGACAAGTTGCGCGCGGCCAAAGCGGCCAAAGCAAAAGGATAAGCGGCATGTGCGGTATTGTTGGTGTGTTGGGCAATCATGAAGTGTCGCCCCTGATTCTGGATGCCTTGAAACGGCTGGAATATCGCGGCTATGACAGTGCGGGCATTGCAACTGTCAATCGCGGCCATCTGGACCGCCGCCGCGCGGTGGGCAAGCTGATCAACCTGTCGGATGTCATGGTGCATGACGCATTGCCGGGGCGGTCGGGCATTGGCCATACCCGCTGGGCCACGCATGGCACCCCCACAGTGGAAAATGCCCACCCCCATCAGGCGGGGCGTGTGGCGGTTGTCCATAACGGCATTATCGAGAATTTTCGCGCGCTGCGCGACGAACTGGCTGCATCGGGCGCGCAATTCAGCAGCGAAACCGACACGGAAACCATTGTCCACCTGACAAGCCGCCATCTGGAACAGGGCATGACGCCGGTTCAGGCCGCGCGCGCTACGCTGAAGCGGCTGGAAGGGGCATTTGCACTGGCGTTCCTGTTTGCGGGCGAAGATGACCTGATGATCGGCGCGCGTCGCGGCTCGCCCTTGGCCATCGGCCACGGAGAAGGCGAGATGTTCCTTGGGTCTGACGCTATCGCGCTGGCCCCCATGACGGACCGCATCACCTATCTGGAAGACGGGGATTGCGCCGTCCTCACACGGGCGGGCGCGCAAATATTCGACGCGCAGGACCGCCAGACCAACCGGCGTATCCAGCGCATCAATGTGGATGCCGCGCGCGTGGACAAATCCGGCCACCGCCATTTCATGGCCAAGGAAATGGCCGAACAACCCGCCATATTGCAAGCAGCACTGGAACAATATTCAACACCCCAAGGCGTTGAACTGCCCGACGGGCTGGAATTCGCGCGCGCCGACCGGCTGATCATGGTGGCTTGCGGTACGGCGTTCTATGCCTGTCAGGTGGCGAAATACTGGTTTGAAAAATATGCCGGCCTGTCAGTGGAACTGGATATCGCATCTGAATTCCGCTACCGCGACCCTGTTCTGGGGCCGGATAATCTGGCGCTGTTTGTCAGCTAGTCGGGCGAAACCGCAGACACATTGGCCGCATTGCGCCATGTGCAGGGGCGTGTTGCACAGGTGGTGTCGGTGGTGAATGTGCCCACATCCTCCATCGCGCGCGAAAGTGACATTGCGCTGCCCATTCACGCGGGGCCGGAAATCGGCGTGGCCTCGACCAAGGCATTTACCGCCCAATTGCAGGTTCTGGCCTTGTTGGCACTGCATGCAGGGGTGGCGCGCGGGCATATCGACGCCGCGCAACATGCAGACCTGGTTGCGCAGCTGCGCAGTGCGCCGGGATTTGTGGCCAAGGCGCTGGACCGCGAAGATGACATTCGCCGCATCACGGAAACCCTGTCCAAGGCGCGCGATGTGCTGTTCCTCGGGCGTGGGGTCATGTATCCGATTGCCCTCGAAGGGGCGCTGAAACTAAAGGAAATCAGCTATATACATGCCGAAGCTTATGCAGCAGGAGAGCTGAAGCATGGCCCCATCGCGCTGATTGATGAAGATTTGCCCGTCATCATTTTCGCGCGCCATGATGGGGTGTTTGAAAAAACCATCTCGAACATGCAAGAAGTGATGGCCCGTCAGGGGCAGGTCTTGCTGATTTCAGACGCTCACGGGCTGGCTGCCGCCGGGCAGGTGCCGCGCAGCGTTCAAATGCCCACAGTGCCCGAACTTATCGCGCCGATCGTTTACGCCGTGCCCGCCCAGCTTATCGCCTATCATACGGCGCTGCATCTGGGCACGGATGTGGACCAGCCGCGCAACCTGGCCAAATCGGTGACGGTCGAATGATGCCGCTGCTGGCGCAGTTGCACGCCCTGTCGGACCCTGCCACAGCAACACAGATGGCCGCGCAGTCACCGACGCCCCGCGCATTTCTGGGAATTCCCGCGCAGGTGCTGGATATGCTGGCGCGCGAATTGCGCCGCGACCATGATGTGCCCGCGCGGTGCGACATGGCACAGGCGCTATGGGCCAGCGATGTTCATGAAGCGCGCATTCTGGCCGCGAAACTGCTGACACAGGCACGCATGCGCCCCGATGACAGCGCGGCATGGGGTTTGATTGCGGGTTGGGCGCAGGATTGCGACAGTCGGGCCCTGGCCGACCATGTCGCAATCGCGGGCGGCAAGCGGTTGCAGGCAAACCCCGCACGGCTGGAACAGCTGGCGCACTGGATCACAGCCCCGAATATGTGGACACGCCGCGCGGCCCTGGTCATGACGCTGCCATGGGCGCGTTTGCCTCACCCCAAACCCGCTGAAATGGCCGTGCGCGAACAGGTGCTGGACTGGGCCGCGCAGCTTGCGCCCGACCGCGACCGTTTCATCCAGAACGCAATTGCAGGGTGGCTGCGCGACCTGTCGCGGCGCGACCCGGACCGCGTGCGCGCGTTTCTGGCGGGGCCGGGCGCGGCGCTTGGCCTGCCAGCAAAACGCGAAGCCGAATGCCTGCTGCCACCCGCCCCCTGAAACGGGCGCTTATCTGAAAGGGATGCGCGCCAGCTACCCCTTCAGCGCCGCCAAGGCCTGCGCCAGATCCAGCTTGCCGTCATAAAGCGCGCGCCCCGAAATGGCCCCGTCCAGTGGCGCGCCACACGCGCGCAGCGCAATCAGGTCTTCCAGCCGCGACACCCCGCCTGACGCGATAACAGGTATCGTTGTGGCCTGGGCCAGCGCTGCAGTCGCCGCCACATTCGGCCCCTGCATGGCCCCGTCGCGGTTGATATCAGTATAGATGATGGCGGCAACGCCTGCATCCTCGAACTGGCGGGCAAGCTCTGTCACATTGACATCGGTTTCCGTGGCCCAGCCCTTGGTGGCCACGCGTCCGTCACGCGCGTCAATACCCACCGCCACTTGCCCCGGAAAGGCCGCGGCCGCCTGCCGCACCAGATCTGGATTTTCAACAGCGACGGTGCCCAGAATCACACGGCGCAGCCCTTTTTGCAGCCAGTGTTCAATCGTGGCCATATCCCGAATCCCACCGCCCAGCTGGCAAGGAACATCCACAGCGGCCAAAATCGCCTCGACCGCGGGCGCGTTCACCGGCGCACCGGCAAAGGCGCCGTTCAAATCCACCAGATGCAGCCACTCCGCCCCCTGCGCCACAAAGGCGCGCGCCTGCGCGGCGGGATCATCATTGAACACCGTGGCCTGATCCATCGCGCCCTTATACAGCCGCACGCATTGCCCGTCTTTAAGATCGATTGCCGGATAAAGGATCATGCCCTCGCGCCTTTCAAGGTTATGTCATTTTTCCGCCTTCTAGCCCGCACAGACGGATACTGAAACCGGATTTGACTTCATCTTGCAAAAAATACTCAAAATGACACGCTGGCGCCCTGGCCCGTCATTTGCCTGATTGCGCCTTCATTTGCCAGCGGCCGCTGTCTTCGGACCAGTATTCGGCGTGCATCCCGGCGGCGGTTACCGCTTTCCATTGGCTGCGCGCATGGGTCAGGGCTGCTGTTTCATTGCCGTCAAACAACACCCACATCCGTTCCAGCCCGTCCGCGTCTTCAGGGGTGATATCGGCCATATCGATGACCATCAGGCAATCCGGCCGGTTGGGGCAGGTCTGGTGCTGCGTCAACAAGATGGGCTGGTCGGCGTCATGGTCCCCGCCTGCCAGCCCATGGGGCAGAAAGCTGCCCTTGTTGCCCAGCCACAACGTGTCATCCAGCCGCGCCAGAACGGCCGGGTCGCGCCCGCGCACAGTCACGCGCCACCCGGTCTGATAGGCGCGATCCAGCAGCATATGCGCGGTCACTTCCAGCGGATTACGCGTCAGGTGGTAGAAGATGACCTTGCCCATGGTCAGCCATCCTCGAATTCCGCGCGGATCAGCGCATCCAGCGCCAGCACCCCCCACCCAGAGGCCCCCTTGGGGGCATGCGCACTGTCTGTTTTGGTCAGCGCCACACCAGCGATGTCCAGATGCACCCAAGGCGTGTCAGGTTTGACGAAGCGTTGCAGGAACTGCGCGGCAGTGATGGACCCCGCAGGCCGCCCGCCCGAATTTTTCACGTCCCCGATCCGCGATGCAATAAGCTTGTCGTAATTTGCCCCCAGCGGCATGCGCCATGCCCCTTCGCCCATGCTGTCGGCAGCTTTCAAAAACGCATTCGCCAGCGCATCATTATTGGAAAACACGCCCGCCTTGTCATGCCCCAGCGCAATGATGATGGCCCCGGTCAATGTCGCAAGGTCGATCACGGCGCGCGGCGCGAAGCGGTCTTGGGCATACCAAAGCACATCGGCCAGCACCATGCGCCCTTCGGCATCTGTATTGATCACCTCGATCATGTCGCCTTTCATGGAGCGCACCACATCACCGGGGCGTTGGGCGCGGCCATCGGGCATGTTTTCCACCAATCCGACCAGACCCACCACATTGGCGCGCGCCTTGCGTTCGGCCAGCGCCTGCATCAGCCCCACCGTGACGGCCGCGCCGCCCATGTCCATGGTCATTTCTTCCATGCCCGCAGCGGGTTTTATGGAAATGCCGCCTGTGTCGAACATCACGCCCTTGCCGACAATGGCCAGCGGGGCGCCTTGCGCCCCTTGCCAGTGCAGGATAGCCAGTTTTGACGGGCTGTCAGATCCTTGACCCACTGCCAGCATGGCGCGCAGCCCAAGGCGGTGCAATTCGTCTTCTTCCAGAATTTCGACCTTCAGCCCAAGGGCCTGCATGTCGCTGATCTGGGCGGCAAAGCTGGTTGTGGTCAGCACATTGGCGGGCGCATTGACCAGATCGCGCGTCAGGTGCACCGCGCGCGCCAACGCCAGCGCATCCGCGCAATCGGGGGCCTTGTCGATGTCGCGCAGCATGACCGTCACAGGGCCGAAATCTGGTTTGGGGTCGGATTTCTGCGCCTGATAGTGATATGCGCGCAGCGCTGCCGCTTGCAGCATGTCGGGCAGGGCAGTGGCATCTGCACAGATCAGCGCGGGCGTTTTGCTTAGCGCTTTGCCAATGCTCAGACCGGCCTTGCGCAGACTGGCCTTGTCGGGGCGGCTGCCCAGTCGGACAATCTGCACGCGCTCGGCCTGCAAACCTGTGGGCCACGCCAGTACCAGCGCGCCTCCCTGGTCCAGTGCCGCGAAATCTGCACTGGCCACAGCGCGCGACACGGCGCCGCGCGTCAGCTTGTCGATACGGCGCGCGGCGCGCGGCAGGCCGGAATCGGCTTCTGCAAACACAACCACATGGCCGCAATGTCCAGCGATGGCGTCAATATCAAAGGGTACGAACTCTGGCGACAGGGGGCCAGTGACAGGTTGTGGGGTTGGGCTGGACATACGCACTCCGATTCGGTTGCTTTTGTCCCGAACCTAGCGCCCGGTCGGGGCAATTGCCACTGTCAGCGGCGCGCATCCCGCATGCGTTTCAGAACCGGAAGTTGAAATGCCGCGTCACCCCGATAGACGCGCCCATCTGGTCGCGGCTGCCTTGGCGCACGATGGGTGACGCGGCGGCGTCCCCGCGCAAGCGGTCATAGCGCAATGTGCCTGTAATGCCCCAATCATCATTCAGCGGCTGGTAAACACCCACTTCCAGACCAACCGAGTGTATTCCGCCAGAAGGCGTATAGGCCGCCAGCCCCGATGCTGCGGCTTCTGCGGGGGTTACCCCGAAATAGCTGCGCGCGAAACGCGCATTCCCAAAGCCCGCACGCGGACCCGCATGCACGACCAGACCATCCGCCCCACGATAGATGGCATTCGCGCCCAACTCGCCAGCGATGGCGTTATGCCCGATCACGCCATAGCGTATATCGGCAAAGACCTGCCAGAATTCAGCTGTGTAATGAAGCCCTGCACCAAGTTCCAGCGACGCTTTCACATCGTTCAGCCCTGCCAGTTCCTTTTCGCCCTTGCGTTTGGGAATGAAGCGAAGCGACCCGCGCGCGCCGGTTCCGGTGGCAAATTGTGCGGGACCGTCAGGGTTACCAAGTTGCACACGCCCGAAGCTTAGCCCGGTAAAGCCAAACGACCCGCCCGGCGAAACACTGTTGCGCCCTGCACCGAAATATTCCGGCCCGGTTGCAACACCCCCCGTCACCGAAAATGCCAGCGC
The DNA here is from genome assembly GCA_017510335.1 of Paracoccaceae bacterium. Taxonomy (GTDB): domain Bacteria; phylum Pseudomonadota; class Alphaproteobacteria; order Rhodobacterales; family Rhodobacteraceae; genus Roseinatronobacter. The sequence continues at coordinate 214,170 of JAFWNM010000013.1, read as the reverse complement.
ACGATCCTGCGCAAAAGCGGGCAGCGCGCCAAGGCCAAGCGCGGCGACTGTCAGGGGGGCTATGAATTTGCGGGATAGGGTCATGTTCTGGGGACTTCCGTTCACTGAATCGGCGCGTGTGCCGTTACGCATCACATAGTCGCGTTTGCCCTGCTTTCCATGGGTGCTGTGCTGCGCGGCGAAAAATTCGCTTCACCGTTGCAGTTGCGTGACAATACAGGCAAGACAGGTCTGCAATTGACGGAGGGGATGATGAAGTTCACGGTCGCCATTGACGGCCCTGCTGCGGCAGGCAAAGGCACAATCAGCCGCGCAGTGGCACGCGAATTCGGATTCGCCCATCTGGATACCGGCCTGCTGTATCGCGCAGTGGGCGCGAAGGGCGGAAACCCCGTTCTGGCCGCGCAAGGGCTGACACCCGATGATCTGGCGCGCGATGACCTGCGCAGCCTGCAGGCTGGCGAAGCTGCAAGCCGCGTTGCTGTCATACCAGAGGTTCGCGCGGCCCTTGTGGCGTTTCAGCGCGATTTCGCGCGCCGCGATGGCGGTGCCGTTCTGGATGGGCGCGACATCGGCACAATCATATGCCCGGGTGCCGAAGTGAAGCTGTTTGTCACCGCTGACGCCGAAACGCGCGCGCGCCGCCGCTGGCTGGAAGCGGGCGAAGGGGCGGCAAGCTATGACGATGTGCTAAGGCAGGTGCGCGAACGCGATACGCGCGACATGGGCCGCGCCGATGCCCCGTTGCGCCCGGCCAGTGATGCGGTGATTCTGGACACCACGGAAATGAGCATCGCGCAGGCCGTGGATGCCGCCAAGGCCAGTATTGCGGCCAAAATTGCGCAAACGCAGGGGCAAAAGCAGCCTTGATCCGCGGTGTGGCAGGTTTTTTGCAGGTTTCTGGCACAGGGGGGTTGACCCTCCATCTACTGGAAGGCCCATCTGCTGGTTCAGATGCCTTGCCCGTTGGAGCGCCAGATGACCGAGACTGCCACGATGACCCGTTCCTTCCATCTTGATGGATTGTCTTGCGCTGGCTGCGTGCGGCGGGCGGAAACGGCACTGAACACCATTGACGGGGTTCACGATGCCAGCGTCAATCTGGCACTGGCGCAAGCGTCGGTCCAGATGCGCGCGGATGTTGCGCTGGATGATATGCAAAACACCCTGCGCAAGGCCGGATACCCGATGCGTGTGGCCCAGATTGATCTGGAACTGGACAATATGACCTGTGGTTCCTGTGTTGCGCGCGTCGAAGCGGCACTTGCGGCTGATCCCGCTGTGCTGCGCGCCAGTGTCAACCTGAATACCGGGCGCGCGGCGGTGGATGTGCTGGCCGGGCAGGGCGATCCCAACGCGCTTGTGCGGTTGCTGGACAAGGCTGGCTACAGTGCGCGCGTTTTGTCCGATACTGCCGCCGGGGGGGGGGATGACCCGCGCGCGCGCCAGCAACGCGACGCCCGCGACATGCGGGTGAAGTTCCTGATTGCCGCTGTGCTGACGCTGCCGGTTTTTGTGCTGGAAATGGGGGGGCATGCCTATCCGCCGTTTCATCACTGGGTGCATCACACTTTTGGTATGCAGGTGGTGTGGGTGGTGCAGTTTTTGCTGACCACGGCGGTTCTGGCCGGTCCGGGGCGGGTGTTCTTCCGGCGGGGGGTGCCTGCGCTATTGCGTGCTGCGCCGGATATGAACAGCCTTGTTGCTGTGGGCACTGCGGCCGCATGGGGGTTTTCGGTCATCGCGACATTCGCGCCCGCCCTGTTGCCGGAAGGCACGCGCGCGGTCTATTTCGAAGCGGCGGCGGTGATTGTCACGCTGATCCTGCTGGGCCGCTGGCTGGAAGCGCGCGCCAAGGGGCGCACAGGCGCGGCCATCGCGCGGCTGGTGGGCATGCAGCCCAAAACAGCGCGCGTTGTGCGCGATGGGGTGGAAACAGACATTGCGACTGCGGATCTGGTCCCCGGCGATGTGGTTCTGGTGCGCCCCGGTGAACGCATTCCCGGCGACGGGGACCTGACCGAAGGTGACGCGCTGATCGATGAAGCCATGATTACCGGCGAACCCTTGCCAGTGTCCAAGGCACAGGGCGATATGCTTGTGGGCGGCACTGTCAACGGGGCGGGCGCGTTTCGCATGACAATAACGCGCACGGGTGCCGATACGGTGCTGGCGCAGATCATCCGCATGGTGGAAGGGGCGCAGGGTGCCAAACTGCCGGTGCAAGCCTTGGTCGACAAGGTGACGATGTATTTCGTGCCGGTTGTCATTGCACTTGCGGTGCTGACGGTGCTGGTGTGGCTGGTTTTCGGGCCGGACCTGACATTTGCGCTTGTTGCCGGGGTGTCGGTGCTGATTATCGCGTGCCCCTGTGCCATGGGGCTGGCCACGCCCACATCGGTGATGGTGGGAACCGGGCGCGCGGCAGAACTGGGGGTTTTGTTTCGCAAGGGCAGCGCGCTGCAACTGATGGACGGCATTCGGGGCGTGGCGTTTGACAAGACCGGCACCCTGACCGAAGGGCGCCCTGTCATGACGGCGTTGCACGCCATTGGCGACGCCGATCAGGCCCTGGCGCTGGCCGCCGCCCTGGAAGGGCAGTCCGAACACCCGATCGGGCGCGCGATTGTTGCGGCCGCACGCGACAAGGGCCTGACACTGCCTGCCATCAGCGGGTTCAAATCGCTGACAGGTCTGGGGGTGCGCGCAGTTGTCGACGGGCAGGCGGTGTTTTTGGGGGCCGATCGTCTTATGGTGCAGGAAGGCATTGACCCGGGCGAAATGCGCGACAAGGCGCGCGCATTGGCAGGGCAGGGCCACACACCGCTGTATCTGGCGCGTGACGGCCAGCTTCTGGCCATGATTGCCGTGGCCGACCAGCCCAAGGCTGGCGCGCGCCAGATGGTTGCGGCATTGCAGGCGCGCGGGCTGCGCGTGGCCATGATTTCCGGTGATGCCCGCCCCACCGCCGAAGCGATTGCGCGGGATCTGGGCATTGGTCATATCGTGGCCGAGGTGCTGCCAAAAGGCAAGGTCGAGGCGTTGGAAAAGCTGCGCGCCGATTGGGGAAGCGTGGCCTTCGTGGGCGATGGCATCAATGACGCCCCCGCGCTGGCCGAGGCAGATGTGGGCATTGCTATCGGCACAGGAACCGATGTGGCCGTGGAAACAGCAGATGTGGTGCTGGCATCGGGTGATCCGCGCGGCGTGGTTCAGGCGCTGGACGTGTCGCGCCGCACCATGCGCAACATCCGCCAGAACCTGTTTTGGGCCTTCGCCTATAACACTGCACTTATTCCTGTGGCGGCAGGGGTGTTGTATCCGGCCATGGGGGTGTTGCTGTCGCCCATGCTGGCGGCAGGGGCCATGGCGTTAAGTTCGGTATTCGTGCTATCGAATGCGCTGCGGCTGCGGTTCATGCCCGCTGTGGTGCATAGGCAATAAAAGGGGGCCTGATGAATATTTCAGAAGCAGGGCGCAGGGCAGGATTGCCCCCAAAAACGATACGCTTCTATGAAGATATCGGCCTTATTGCCCCGGCACGCATGGACAATGGCTATCGTGATTTCAGCGAAGAAGACCTTCACAGGCTAGCATTTTTGCGCCGCGCGCGCGCACTGGGGTTCACCGTGGAGGAATGCCGCCAGCTTCTGGGCCTGTATCATGACAAGACCCGGTCCAGCGCCGATGTCAAACGACTTGCGCGCGAACATTTGCAGCGCGTGGATGTGCAGCTTGCTGAACTGGAGCAGATGCGCGCCACACTTGCGCATCTGATTGACGCCTGTTCTGGCGACCAAAGCCCGAACTGCCCGATACTGGCCGATCTGTCACAAACCCCCAAGGGCTAAAGCATGTCGCGTTCAGTCGTTTTCACGCGACATGCTCCAACTTATTGAGTTTGCATGTCCAGGAAGCTTAAATCCAACTCCCAGTTTTGCGCAACATGCGCAAATGTCCGCGCTGATCAGGCGTTTACCACCGCTTTGGGCGGGGTCGGGCGTGTTTTGGGGGGCCGCACAGCGGCGCGCGTTGCAGGCTTCAGCGTTTTCTTCATCGCGTCCGCTTCGGCTGCGATATCGGCAGCTGTTTCCTGCGGCAGCACTTTGGCCATGCTGCACAGAACACGCAAATATGTGTCCTGCTGGGATTGATACATTCTGATCCAGAAAAGATTGGCCTGCAGCCAGAACGACACTGGGTCCATCATGTGGTAGTCCTCCTCCTTGTGCGGGTATGACCGGGACATGTTCTGCCACGCCCGGGTTTTCAACCGATGTGCGACCATGTCGCACCCCCCGCATCCTGATCCATGTATAACAAGCCAAATGTAACGACACCTTGACTTGTCGCAAAAACTGACACCTACCTTGACTTGCAATCCGACGGTTTGAACAAAGGACGGTTTTCAATGCCCAAAGCCTATTGGGTTGCCCATGTGGATGTCAAAGATGCCGAGGCCTATGCAGCGTATATCCGCGCAAATGCCGCAGCCTTTGAAAAATACGGCGCGAAATTCATCATTCGCGGCGGGGCACAATCCCAGATCGAAGGGTCAAGCCGGGCGCGCACTGTTGTGGTGGAATTTGCAGACATGGCCACGGCGCGCGCGTGCTATCACAGCACGGAATACCAGGCCGCCAAGGCGCTGCGCGCGCCGTGTTCCATGGCCGATCTGATTATCGTGGAAGGGTATGATGGCTGACCTTGCGACGGCTATGACCCGATAGAGCTGCAGTGTCGGTTCTGTTGGCCTGTTGCGGACGTTGCGGCCTGCACACCCCGCAGTCGGGCGCTGCGCAGCACCCCCAACGCCACCTTCACGCCAGCACCAGCCATAAGGCATTTTGCCGCACCATCTGCGCAATCAGCGAATGACAATCTCATCGGGGCGCACCAGCCCAAGCACATCGCGGGCGCGTTCGTCCAGCAGGTCCAGATCCAGATAGGCATCGGACAGGCGGTGCGTGCGGTTTTCCAAATCTGACAACTCGACTGCCAGCGCATCACGGCGCAGGCGCAACTCGGCAATCTCTGCTTCGACCTGAACGCGGTTGAACAGACCGAATGCCCCCTGCACGGCAGCGAAGGTAAAATATATCGCCAACACACTGGCGGTGCCAAAGTAGAAAAATGCGCCTATTGCGGGGCGGGGGCTTTTCATTGATGCGCTGCCTGTTCTGGGGACGGGGGCCTTATGGCCTTGTGTTTTTTGGACCATGCCACACAAAGCGGGTTTTGTGAATCCCCTTTCCTTGTCCCTCAGGCCAGAAAGACCCCCAGAACCACCATCATCAGGCCCAATGTCGATACTGCAAGGGCTGCAAAATTCACCATCACCGCCCGTTGCATGCGCGCGCGCATCGCCGCATCATCCAGCCCGGATTTGCGCAGCTTCAGCACATACACAATGCACCAGATCAGCCCGACAATTCCCCCGATTGAGATCAGCGCCCCTGCCCAGATCAGATATTCCATTCCTTGTCCTTATTTGACCCCTGTTCACTGTCCAGGGCTGCCACGCCGGGAAGGGTCTTGCCTTCCATCCATTCCAGAAACGCACCGCCCGCAGTCGAGATATAGGTGAAATCATCGGCCACGCCCGCCTTGTTCAACGCCGATACAGTGTCGCCGCCGCCAGCCACGGAAATCAGCGCGTCATCGCGCGTCAGGCGCGCGGCGTGCTGTGCGCAAGCGTTGGTTGCCGCATCGAAAGGCGCGATTTCAAACGCCCCCAATGGCCCGTTCCAGACCAACGTTTTGCACTTTGCAAACAATGCCCCGATGGCCGCCACCGTTTGCGGACCTGCATCAAGGATCATCGCATCCTCGGGGCATTGGTCCGCGGGCAAGGTTTCATGCGCCGCCCCGGCCGCAAATTCGCGCGCGATCACAATGTCCTGGGGCAGGTGGATGGTGCAGCCCGCGTCCGCCGCACGGGCAAGGATGTCGCGCGCAGTATCGGCCATGTCGCGTTCGGCAAGCGATGTGCCGATGGCCAGACCCTGCGCCACCAGAAACGTATTGGCCATGCCCCCGCCGATAACCAGATGGTCCACGCGTGTGATCAGGTTCGACAACAGATCCAGCTTGGTGGACACTTTGGCGCCGCCCACAATCGCGGCAACTGGGCGTTCGGGCGTGCCAAGGGCCGCATCCAGCGCTTTCAGCTCTGCCTCCATCAGGCGACCGGCGCAGGAGGGCAGCAAATGCGCCAATCCTTCGGTGGACGCATGCGCCCTGTGTGCAGCGGAAAACGCGTCGTTGACATAAATATCGCCCAATGCGGCCATTCCGGCGGCCAGCATCCGGTCATTTGCTTCCTCGCCTGCGTGGAAACGGGTGTTTTCCAACAGCAAAACCCCCCCCGCCTGCAATTCGGACACGGCCTTCTTGGCGGGAATGCCGATGCAGTTTTCCGCAAAAGCCACAGGCACGCCAAGGGCGGCTTCCAGTGCGGGGCGCACCAGCGCCAGCGACATTTCGGAATCGGGCTTGCCTTTCGGGCGGCCAAAATGCGCCAAGACCACCGCTTTGCCACCGGCATTTGTGATATGGGTGATGGTGGGCACGATTCGGTCAATGCGGGTTGCGTCTGTCACGCGCCCGTCGGTTACGGGAACATTGATGTCCATCCGCACCAATGCTGTCTTGCCTGCAAAATCGAACTCGTCAAGCGTTTTGAAAGCCATGGTCGCATGTTCCCTTCTAGATCACTTTGGTGCTATCTGGCGTGAAAGGGGGGGCGGGGTCAATGCCAAGTCGGCCGAATGCCGCACAACACATGCGCAAGGCGGGGCTTTTCCTTGGGGACAAGACGCATTAGGTTGCCGCCCAGACCAGATCAGAAGGAGCGCCAAAGATGGCCGAGATCAAAGACCCCGAAAACACCATCCTGATGGAGTTGAAAACCGGCACCGTGACAATCGAACTGCTGCCCGATGTGGCACCGGGGCATTGCGCGCGCATGAAGGAACTGGCGCGCGCGGGGGCTTATGACAATGTCGTGTTTCACCGCGTGATCGAAGGGTTCATGGCCCAGACCGGCGATGTGGCCAACGGCAATACCGAGCGTGATTTCGACCTGCGCCGCGCGGGAACCGGCGGGTCGGACCTGCCCAACCTGAAGGCAGAATTTTCCGGTGTGCCGCATGATCGTGGCACCTTGGGCGCGGCACGGTCGCAAAACCCCGACAGCGCCAACAGCCAGTTTTTCATCAATTTCGGGGATAACCATTTCCTGAACCGCCAATATACTGTTTATGGCCGCGTCATTTCCGGGATGGAGCATGTCGACGCCATTACCCGCGGCGAACCGCCTGCGTCCCCTGACAAGATGATCAGCGTCAAGGTGGCTGCTGATGCGTGATAAACTGCTGTTTGCAGGTCTGTTCGCGGTTGGTCTGGGCATTCTGGGCGCATCCTGGCACAGCGTGACGCGCGCCAATGCCGACACATCCGTGCCAGAGGACCATTCCGGCCCTGTGATGGTCATTGATGTGGCCGGCGAGGCGACGGGCGCAATTCGTATCGCGCTGCGCGACGATCTGGCCCCCAACCATGTTGAACGCCTTGTCACATTGGCCGAACGCGGCGATTATGACGGTGTGGTATTTCACCGCGTGATTGACGGCTTCATGGCCCAGACTGGCGATGTGGAACATGGCAAGGATGATGCCAATGCGCGCCGCTGGGGCACTGGCGGGTCGGATTTGCCCAATCTGCGCGCGGAATTCACCAATCAGCCCTTTGAACGCGGTGTCATCGGGATGGCGCGGTCACAAAGCCCTGACAGTGCCAACAGCCAGTTTTTCATCATGTTTGCCGCAGCGCCCCATCTGAACGGGCAATATACAGTTGTGGGCCAGATGATTGACGGGTTCGAGGTTCTGGACGCCATCAAGCGCGGCACTGGCGGCAATGGCGCCGTTGTGGGCACGCCCGACCGGATGGAGCGTGTGACAATCGAACGCTAATGCAGGTTCCAGAAGCGTTCCAGCCCCATCTTGTTGGGGCTGGTAAAAACCAAGACGGGCGGGGTGCAGGTCATGCACCCCGCCCATTTTGTTGTGGTTGCGGTCTGGCAGCGCGTCAGCCGCCCATATGCGCTTCGGTAAAGCGGGCGTCGATGCGCGCGGCAAGTTCAGGATCTTCTGCTGCGGCGTTCGCGATGGCAATGTATTCGTCCAGGGTAATGCCGGGCGTTTCTTCAACCGCTTGCAGCATGGCTGCGTCGGCGGCTTCCAGAATTTCCATCTGGGCGTTCTGGTCTGCTTCGGCCTCGATCTGGGCCATATACCCTTCGCGGACTTCGTTCACGGCCAGCGCCGCTTCGATAAACGCATCGACCATGTCGCTTTCGGCTGCGATGGCTGCACCATCGATCTGGTCTTGTGCCATGGCCACAGGTGCCAGCACAGGTGCACCCGCCATGGTTGCTGCCAGCGCGGTCGAGGCGAGGATTTTCTTCAAGCTCATTGCAATCTCCTGTTTCATGGACAGTGCGCGACATCGCTGCCGCGCGCCTGTCCTGTAGCTAGGGACCATCGCGCAGGCATGCAAATCGGTCGGCGGCAAATTGCTTGGATTATGTTTAGAGTGCAGCTTGGGGGGGGCTCGCGCGCGCCTTGGGTGACTGTTTCAGGCCAGAAAAAGCCATCCAGCCTTCGGGCGTGGTGCCGTCTGGCCTAGCGCCCCAATTCCCTGATCCCGCGCGTGATACCGTCCAGCGTCATGGGCACCATGCGCCCCTCGAATATTTTGTCAATCATCCCAATGGATTGGGTGTGGTGCCAGTGATGTTGCGGTGTCGGGTTGATCCAAAGCGTATCGGGCCACTGTGCGCGGGCGCGGTTCAGCCAGACCTGGCCCGGTTCTTCGTTCCAATGTTCGTTCGCGCCGCCCTGATACAGGATTTCATAGGGCGACATGGCCGCATCGCCCACAAAAATACACTTCCAGTCCGTGCCATAGCTGCGCAGCAAATCCCATGTTGCAATACGGTCGGTCCAGCGGCGCGAATTGTCGCGCCATACAAATTCATACAGGCAATTGTGGAAATAAAAATGTTCCAGATGTTTGAATTCCGTGCGCGCGGCGCTGAACAATTCTTCCACGGCGCGGATATGGTCATCCATGGACCCGCCAATATCCAGCAACAGCAGTATTTTCACTGCGTTCCGGCGTTCTGGCCGTGTCTTGACGTCCAGCCAGCCCTGTTCGGCAGTGGCGCGGATTGTGCCATCCAGATCCAGTTCGTCCGCAGCCCCGTCGCGCGCCCATTTGCGCAAGCGCTTCAGCGCCACCTTGATGTTGCGCGTGCCCAGTTCCACAGTGTCGTCCAGGTTGCGGAATTCGCGCTTGTCCCAGACTTTGACGGCCCGCCTGTGGCGCGAGGCGTCCTGCCCGATGCGCACGCCTTCGGGGTTATACCCATAGGCCCCGAAGGGCGATGTTCCCGCCGTGCCAATCCATTTATTGCCGCCCTGATGGCGGTCTTTCTGGTCCTTCAGGCGCTGCTTGAGGGTTTCCATCAGCTTGTCGAAACCGCCAAGCGCGTCGATTTGCGCACGTTCGTCGGCGCTCAGGTGTTTTTCGGCCAATTTCCGCAGCCAGTCTTGCGGCAGGTCCACTGCATCAAGCACCTGATCAAGGGGTATGTCTTCAAGCCCCTTGAAGCTGGATGCAAACGCGCGGTCGAACCTGTCCAGATGGCGTTCGTCCTTTACCATGGCCGCGCGCGCCAGATAGTAGAACCCCTCCACATCATAGGTGACAAGCCCCGCTTGCACCCCTTCCAGAAACGCCAGAAATTCGCGCAGGGAAACCGGCACGCCATGGTCACGCAGGGTCTGGAAAAAGGACAGGAACATGGGGCTATAGCAGCTTTTCCAGCCCGATTGTGGCAAACAACCCCACCAATGCGCCGACAATGCCGCCTACGGCCGCATACTGGGCCTTGTCCAGCCGGTTGCCGCCCCGCTTATGCGCGCTGCGCAGGCCCAGAAGCGCCCCGGCCACCAGTCCGAAAATCACGATCATTGCAGTTCTTCCTTCTGTTTTCAGTTCCTGCGCGCAAGGGCTTCGATTTCTGCGCGCCGGTTGTCGGCAGCTTGCTGAGAGCCGAAGCCATACAGGGCAAACGGCACAGAGTCACGGCGCAGCGTGTCGGCCGTCGTGCGCTGGCCCAGTCGTTCCAGTGATTGCGCGCGCAACAGCATAAGCGAGGCCAGCAAGGCCCCGTTTTCTGTCTGGCGCGCCGCGGTCATGGCTGTGTCTGTCAGCCGCAAGACCAGATCATGTTGTCCGCTGGCCAGCGCCTGCGCGCTAAGATGCAAATGAACATGCGCGCGATGCACATCCGTGCCGGGCCGCACACCATAAATGCGCGCGGCCAGTATCATGGCTTCCAGCGCCTGCGCGCCATCTTCCGGCGGGGCAAACCGCGCGGACAGAAACAGACTGAAGGCAAGGCGCTCATCCTGCCAGCGCTGTTCCAGCGCGATGGCGAGCGCGCGTTGCGCCTCGCGGAAACTGGCGCGGCGTGATGTGGCGCCCAACGCGGCCTCAATGGCCCGTGTCCACGCCATGGGGGTGGGAACAGGGTCCAGGGCCGGTGGCGTGCTGGCCGCGCCGGACGGGTTATGCCGCGCCAGCAGCGCGGGCAGGCGGTCGGCCACCTGTTCGCGCGTCATACCGGGCTGTAATGCAGGGTCATTCCAGACGCGCAGAACCAGCATGTCAAACCCTGTCAGGACAGTTTGGAAATTGTCGTCATTCCAGACAGTTTCGCCAATGCGGAACAGGTCGTTCAGCGGCCCAAGGGACTGGGCGATTTCTTCGTGCAGGCAATCGCGCATATCCTGAACGGTGCTGTCGGCGGGCACAATAACCAGCGCGCGGTCACGGCGCACAACGCGTGTCCAGTCCAGTGCGGGCGCGCGCGGATTGGCGCGGAACTCGTCCCAACTGGTGATGTTGGGTAAGACAAAACAGGCGGCATTGGGCACCGCACGGCGCAGATCGGCGCGCGGGACGAATTCAACAGCGATTTTGCCTTGCCCTTCAACGCGGCGGATATCCAGCCCCGCCTCGCGTTGCAGGCGGGTGATCAGCCGGTCGGTTTCAACGATGCCCAAGGGTGGCACCTGGCCGTGCAGCGACAGCGTGACCGCCCCCTCGAAGCGGGAGAACCGCGCAATTTCGCGCCCTGATTCCAGCCTGAAGCCCAGTTCCAGAATGTCTTGCGCGATCTGTGCATTGCTGCGCTGGGGCGCGAAAGCACGCGACGCGCCAAACAGCGCCGCGGAACTGAGTGCGCGGGTCTGCAAGGACAGGTCGATTGACGGTTCCGAAGGGGCGGGCGGACCCATGGCGCAGCCCGCCATCAACAGCCCTGCACAGACCAGTGCGAAACGTATCATACGGGGCGTTTGTATTTGATGAACGGGGTCACTTCACCGACCTTGTCGTAGAGTTTGCGCGCCGTCGCGTTGAAATCCTGTGTCATCCAATACACGTTTTCCACGCCGCGCGCATCGGCTGCGCCGTAGACCGCCTGAATAAGTGCGCGCCCTGCGCCAATGCCGCGCGATTCCGGGGTGGTAAACAGGTCTTGCAGGTAACACACCCCTTCAGGCTGCCAACAATGGGCGTGAAACAGGTAATGCACCAGCCCGACGGCCTGCCCTTTATGCCAGGCCAGATACCCGCACGGGCTGTGCGGATCGTCCGACAACACCGCCGCGAAGGTGGCGTCATACACATTCAGCGGCAGGGAGGTGTCGTAGAAATCCAGATAGGCATACCAAAGCTGCGCCCATTTCGGTTTGTCCTGTGCAGATACTGGCCGTATGTCCATATCAGCGCCCCTGCCTGCGTGCCATGAAGGCAAGCCGTTCAAACAAATGCACGTCCTGTTCGTTTTTCAATAGCGCGCCATGAAGTCGGGGCAGGGCGTTTGGCCCGTCGCGCTTCAGGTCCTCGGGTGTCAGGTCTTCGGCCAGCAGCAGTTTCAGCCAGTCCAGCACTTCCGAGGTGGAAGGCTTCTTTTTCAACCCCGGCGTGTCGCGCACTTCAAGAAACTGGGTCAATGCGGTTGTCAGAAGGGCGGGCTTGATGTCGGGAAAATGCACTGCGACAATCGCCTTCAGCGTGTCGATATCCGGAAAGCGGATGTAGTGGAAAAAGCAGCGGCGCAAAAAGGCGTCTGGCAGGTCTTTTTCATTATTCGATGTGATGATGACAATCGGGCGGTGCCGGGCGCGCACCATCTCGCCTGTCTCATAGACAAAGAACTCCATCCGGTCGAGTTCCTGCAACAGGTCGTTGGGGAATTCGATATCGGCCTTGTCGATTTCGTCAATCAGCAAGACCACGCGCCCCTCGGCTTCAAACGCTTGCCACAGCTTGCCCTTGCGGATGTAATTGCGCACATCATTCACACGCGCATCGCCCAGCTGGCTGTCACGCAGGCGCGACACGGCGTCATATTCATACAGGCCCTGCTGGGCGCGGGTTGTCGATTTGACGCCCCATTCGATCATCGGCAAGTCCAGCGACGCGGCAATCTGGCGGGCCAGTTCGGTCTTGCCCGTGCCCGGTTCGCCCTTGACCAGCAGCGGGCGTTCCAACGTGATGGCCGCATTCACAGCAACACGCAGATCTTCGCTGGCGATATACGATTCAGTGGAGGTGAAATGCATGTTTTTGTTGTTGTCCCTGCGTTGTGGCGCATCCGCTTTGTGCAAACCTAGCTTGCCCTGCGATGCGCGGCAAGGCAGGTTTCACAAAGGGTGCGAAAGCGCGTGACATTCCCCGGCCCTTCCGGTATTTGCCCGTCACAGCGCTGAATATGGGTGCAAGATGGATGAAGACCTCAAGACCTATCATTCTGCACAGACAGGGGAACGGGGCATGAAGCCAGAAACATTCCTGCCGGATGATTACCGTCCGGCCGAAGACGAGCCTTTCATGAATGACCGTCAGCTGGAATATTTCCGCAGAAAGCTGATGGTCTGGAAAGAAGACATCCTTAAGGGATCACAAGAAACGCTGGCCGATCTGGCCAATAGCAGCCGCAATATTCCCGACATTGCGGACCGCGCGTCAGAAGAAACCGATCGCGCGCTTGAACTGCGCACCCGCGACCGGCAACGTAAACTGATTTCAAAAATCGATGCCGCGCTGCGCCGCATTGAAAGCGGGGATTTCGGCTATTGCGAAGTCACTGGCGAGCGGATTTCGCTGAAACGTCTGGACGCGCGCCCCATCGCCACAATGACCTTGCAGGCGCAAGAGGCGCATGAACGCAAGGAACGTGTGCACCGCGACGATTGATCGCGTGGCACAGCGCCAGACTGCGACACCGGGTTCCCTTATGAACCCGGTTTTTTTATGTCAGGGGGTATGCGGGCCGGTCGGGGCAGTCGGATAGGGGGGTGATGTGACGCTTGCAGGGTTGGACGTAATCGTTATCGGCGGGGGTGTCGCGGGGCTGGCGGCTGCAGCAAGGTTGCGCCAATGCGGCGCGCAGGTTCTGCTGTTGGAACAGGCGGGCGCGTTTCGCGAAGTGGGCGCAGGGCTGCAGATAAGCCCCAACGGTGCGCGCGTGCTGGGGGCGTTGGGGCTGGAGGGGGCGCTGTCGCAAGCGGCCCTGCGCGCGCGCGCAGTTGTCTTGCGCGCGGGGGGCAGCGGCCAACAGGTCCTGCGGCTGGAATTGCCCCATAGCGGGGCAGGGTTCCACCTTGTCCACCGTGCGGACCTGATTTCGCTGTTGGAAAGCGCCCTTGGCGGGGTCGAAACCCGTTTTGTGGCACAGGTGGCGCAGGTCAGCCCTGATGGACCGCGCCCCAGCGTGACATTGCATGGCGGCGAGCGTCTTAGCGCGGATCTGGTTCTGGGGGCAGATGGGTTGCATTCGGTGTTGCGCCCCGCGCTGCACGAAGGCCCGCCCGAAACCCCGTTTTTCACAGGACAGGTGGCATGGCGCGCGTTGATTCCCGCCACCCCCGGTGCACCGGCCGAAGCGCAAGTGTTCATGGGGCCGGGGTGCCATCTGGTCAGCTATCCGCTGCGGGGGGGGGGCTTGCGCAATATTGTTGCGGTGCAGGAACGCCGCACATGGGTGTCCGAAGGGTGGAACCATCCCGACACCCCCGAAAACCTGCGCGCGGCCTTCGCGGGGTTTGGCGGGCCGGTCCCGGAATGGCTGGCGCAGGTGCGGCAGGTTTTTCTGTGGGGGTTGTTTCGCCATCCTGTCGCGCGCCACTGGCACAGGGGCCATGCGGCGATACTGGGTGATGCGGCACATCCCACGTTGCCCTTCATGGCGCAGGGCGCGAATATGGCGCTGGAAGATGCGTGGCAATTGGCCCAATGCCTGCAACAGGCCCCGATTGCCCGCGCGCTGCAGGAATACCAGACAGCGCGGCGCGCGCGCGTGGCCAGGGTAATAGCGGCCGCGAATCGCAATGCGCGCAATTACCACCTGCGCCCGCCGCTGGCGCCTGTTGCACATGCAGGGTTGCGTCTGATGTCCAGATTGCGCCCCGATGCTGCATTGCGCCAGTTTTCGTGGATTTATGATTTTGATGTCACGCGCCCGTGACAACAGCTGGTTTTCAACCGCACGCCCCCCAGATATAAGGGGCACGCGTAACGAGGGGCCGCATGGACAGTGATCAGATTGCACGGATGGTGTATCTTGGGGTCTGGGGCACCGTTCTGATCGGGTATTTCCTGATCGCGCGTCAGCAAAATATTGGCCAGACATTGCGCCACGCGCTGTTGTGGGGGCTTATTTTTGTGGGCGTGGCCGCGGGCTATGGACTGTGGCAGGATATCAGCCAGACCAACCGTGTCTCTGTCACCGGGGACGGGGCGATTGTGTTGCGTGCGGCGCGCGACGGGCATTTCCATCTGGATTTGCAGGTCAATTCCGAACCTGTCCGCTTTATCATCGATACCGGCGCGTCAGATCTGGTCTTGTCGCGTGCCGATGCCCAGAAGGTGGGGCTGGCCCCTGATACGCTGGCGTATCTGGGGCAGGCGCGCACGGCCAATGGAACCGTCGGGCTGGCGCGGGTCAGTCTGGATGAAGTGATCCTTGCGCATGGCGATCTGGAAATCCGCGACACGCAGGTGCCCGCTTTCGTGAATGAAGGCCAGTTGGATGTGTCGCTGCTGGGAATGGGGTATTTGCGCCGCTATGCGCGCATTTCCATCGAAGGCGAGCGGCTGATTCTGGAAAGATAGGCGGGATATGCTTGTCTGCACAGGCGCGCAGCGCTAGGACTCATCCCGACAACCGCTTGAGGAAACGCGCATGCCTGATGATCTGATCAACTCTTTCATGACTGGCCCTGACGAACAGGGACGGTTCGGCATTTATGGTGGCCGTTTCGTTTCGGAAACCCTGATGCCCCTGATTCTGGAACTGGAAGCGGAATATGAACGCGCCAAGACCGATGACAGCTTCTGGGCGCAGATGGATGACCTTTGGAAGCATTATGTGGGCCGCCCGTCGCCCTTGTATTATGCCGAACGCCTGACCGAGCATTGCGGCGGCGCGAAGATCTATCTGAAGCGCGATGAGTTGAACCACACCGGCGCGCATAAGATCAACAATGTTCTGGGCCAGATCCTGCTGGCCATGCGCATGGGCAAATCCCGCATCATTGCGGAAACGGGTGCCGGCCAGCATGGCGTGGCCACCGCCACAGTTTGCGCGCGGTTCGGGCTGCAATGTGTGGTCTATATGGGCGCGCATGATGTGGAACGGCAGGCCCCCAATGTGTTTCGTATGCGCCTGCTGGGCGCCGAGGTGGTTCCGGTGAAATCCGGTCGTGGCACCTTGAAAGATGCCATGAATGACGCGCTGCGCGACTGGGTCACCAATGTGCATGACACGTTCTATTGCATTGGCACAGTGGCAGGCCCGCATCCCTATCCTGCGATGGTGCGCGATTTCCAGTCGATCATCGGCAAGGAAACCCGCGAACAGCTGATGGAACGCGAAGGGCGCTTGCCTGACACCATCATTGCCGCCATTGGCGGCGGGTCGAATGCGATGGGGCTGTTCTATCCGTTTCTGGATGATAAATCAGTCAACATCATCGGGGTCGAGGCTGGCGGGCGCGGTGTGGATGACCGGATGGAACATTGCGCCAGCCTGACGGGCGGGCGCCCCGGTGTGCTGCATGGCAACCGCACCTATTTGTTGCAAGATGACCATGGCCAGATTCTGGAAGGGCATTCCATTTCGGCGGGGTTGGATTATCCCGGAATCGGGCCGGAACATGCCTGGCTGAAGGATATGGGCCGCGCGCAATATGTCTCGATCACCGATGCCGAAGCGCTGTCCGCCTTCCAGACCTGCTGCGCCCTTGAAGGGATCATTCCCGCGCTGGAACCCAGCCACGCCCTGGCCCATGTTCTGAAGATTGCGCCGGACCTGCCGGCGGACCATTTGTTGGTCATGAATATGTGCGGGCGCGGTGACAAGGATATCTTCACAGTGGCCAAGCATCTGGGCTTTGATATGGGCGCATAAACTATGGTTTATGGGCCAGATATAAACTCTTTAACAATAGATTAACCTTTTGCGGCGGGGTAGCGGTTCAGGACCGGGGGAAATTTTGTGGAATCGCTCCGGTAGCTTGTTGTCTGAGTGCGCTATGTTCCAGCCCGCAAGGCCAGAAGTTGTTTGTTTCAGCCCGAAGGGTAATCAGTTGTAAAGAGTGGCCGTTGTATGTGTTGTGAAAGTGGCGGGCTGATTTAAGTCCATATGACGGTGCGCAGTGTCGGTACAACCGGCAGTGTGTTTTTAAGCAGCTGGCTTTTGCTTGTGTAACAAGTATTAAGTGTATCCCCGCACCCGGCGGCGTTTGCCGTTGGGTGCGGGCGTTTTTACTGAAGTATGTTGTTCAAAAGCGGGAACCGGTTTTGAGCTTTCAGAACCTGCGACATGCCCTGGCGGTCGGATATTCCTGTTGGGCGACGGAGATTGCGCGCAAATGCCTGCACTGCCGCTTCATTTCGGTATTTTCACGCTGTGTTTTATCCTGGCGGTTGCCCCGGCACAGGCGCAAGATGACGCGCGCGTGCGCATTACCCCGGACATGGTGCGTGATGCCCTGCTTGGGCAGGGCTATTCCGTCGAGTCGGTGACGCGAACGCTGCTGGGCCGTGTGCGCGTTGTCGCATCTTCAGGGCCGGTCTGGCGCGAAGTGGTGATTGACCTGTCATCAGGCCAGATTTTGCGCGACTATGCTGTTGAATTTTCACCAAATGACATTCCTCATCGCACCAGTGATGCGATGCCACGCGGGGGCACCATGCTGGATGACGACGACCTGTCCGGGATCAGGGATCAGTTCGAATGACAGTCATCCCCAGTTTGCTGGTTGCATATGTCCCCCCCCTAAAGGGAGAGGCGTGGTGACACCGAAGTTTGTAATCCTGATCATGGTGTGCATTCAGGCCGTGGGCGCGCTGTTTTTCATAAGTGATATAGCGATTTCGCTTTTGGGGATTGAACGCCAACCCATTGACTGGAAATTGCGCGAGATGATGGAAATTGGCGCCGCAGTCGCGCTGGTTATCGGGTTGGTTATGTCCGGGGCGTTGCTGGCGCAATCCCAGATCAAGCTGGGGCGCGCCGAAGCGCGGTTGCAACGCGCCTCAGGCGCGTTCATCGACCTGATGGAACAGCGGTTTGCCGAATGGGGCCTGACGCCTGCGGAACGCGACGTGGCATTCTTTGTGCTCAAGGGGTTCAGCATTCACGAGATTGCAACCTTTCGCAGCACATCTGAAGGGACCGTGAAGGCCCAGACCAACGCCATCTACCGTAAGGCGCAGGTCAATGGACGGGGGCAGTTGCTAAGTCTGTTCATCGACGATCTTATTGTCGACGCTGTGCCCCACCAGCCGCCCGGCCAGAACTGACGCTTGGCACAAAACCGGCTTCCGGCCTTGCGCAAGATGGTCTGAGTTATCGATTTCGTGTGTTAGACAATCTCAAACCCGGTTCCCAGTTTTAAGCGACCTGCTTTAATCCATATCGGTTGCATATTTCTGAAGCACGACAAGCGGCACAATCTGCAAGGTGTGTTGATGTGTTGATTTAAGCCGCACCAACGGGGCGACTTTTTCTTCATGCGCCTGAAGAAAGCGCGCAGCACACAGGCACCAGTCATCGCCGGGTTTCAGCCCCGGAAAATCATATTCAGGGCGCGGGGTGGACAGATCATTGCCCAGATATTTCGAATAGGCCAGAAATTCCGCTGTCATTCTGGCGCAGACTGTATGGCGCCCCTGATCCTGCGCGCAGGTATCGCATGACCCGTTCCTGAAAAACCCTGTCATGGGGTCGCGTGAACACTGTTCCAGTGTGCCGCCCAGCACGTTCAACGATGGTTCCATCCGAAGTGTCATGACCTTCTCCTGAGTGATGCATGTTCGCGGTGGCGATTGTTGCCCTGAAAGGGGCATGGCGGTTCAGCTGTGCAACGCTGGCGCGCGCCAGTCCACCCATGCACCATGAAAATCCGCGCGCCCCAGATCAATACACTCGCCCGAGGGCCAAAGTTCAAGCGTAAGCTTCGCGCCCGGCCCGACCCCATCATCTTCCATAGACAGATGTGCAAGCGGTTCATCCTTGCGCAGTTTTGCGCCCGCGCGCGCCAGAAGCGCTTGGCCACGTTCCTGCAGGTCCGCACCCATGTATTGCCACATGATGGTATGATACACCAGATGAAGCGATTGGGGCAGGGGGCGCGACAAGCGCTGTTCCAGCCAGTCAATCGCGCATCCGCGTGTAATTTGCGGGCGCACATTTGCGGCAAGGTCCAGGGCGTGGCTGGTCCGGTCCAGCCGGTCGCGCTGATCCGCCCAGATATAGCTGAGCAACCGCAGACGGTCTGTCACAGGGTCAAGCGGGTTCAGATCGACGCCTGCGCGCGCGCGAATGACGGGCCGGACCATGGGCGGGGGGGCGCCATGCCAGTCGGGCGTCAGCGTCAGTGCTGCATCAGTCGGCCCGTGGTGCTGGCCGTTGATGTGCAGGGCGTAATGGTCCCAGATAAGGTTCAATCCTGCACTGCTGCCCAGTTCCGACAGGACCAGTGGTCGGTCGAAAGCTGCCGTCAGCCATTGCGCGGTGGCGATGATGACGCTGGACCGGCGCAACTCGTTGGTCTGGGGGGCGTGGTCCAATGTGGCAAGGATGGCCTTCTCATTCAGGCGCAAAAGGGCCTCGATCGCGCGCCACAGCTGGATGTCGGGCACAGTGTCGGGGGCCGTGTAAAGCCGGGCCAGAATCGGGGCCTGTCCGCCCAGCACCAGATAATGCAACGCGCCAGCAAGGCGCAGGGCCACGGCATCGGGTTTCAGCCGGTGTTCGGGCCAGTTCAGGACCCTGTCCGCGACAGCGCGCCCCGGTGTCAGCCGGTCGGCAACAAGACCCAGCACACGCGCCGTCAAAGGAGAGCCGAGCGCGGCGCAAGCGGCGGCCTGACGGCGCGCATGATCCCTGAATGTCATTTGAAGCGGTCCATCAACCTTTGCAGGGGCGTGCGCCCGTCTGTGGATGCGGATGTATCTTTGGGCGCGAAATTGCGCGGTGCGGCAGGTTTTGGCGCAATCGGTTTGGGGCTGATGGCAGGACCACTGCGCGGCGGGGATGTGCGTTGCGCAACCAGATTGCTGAAGCGCGCGTTGTCCCCTGCCGCCAACGCCACTGCGCCATCTGCGATGCCCGCAAGAAGCGCGTCCAGCCAGTCCTGATCGGATTTCGCAAAATCGGACAAAACATAGGCTGACACGCGGTCCTTATGGCCTGGATGCCCGATGCCCAGCCGCACGCGCGCATATTCCGACCCTGCATGCGCATGGATGGAACGTAGCCCGTTATGCCCTGCATGCCCGCCCCCCTGTTTCAGGCGCAGCTTGCCGGGCGCAAGGTCCAGTTCATCGTGGAAGACGACCAGATCGGGCAGGTCCAGTTTGTAAAACCGCATGACTTCGCCGACAGATTGCCCCGACAGGTTCATGAACGTGCCGGGTTTGAGCAGCATTACATTTTCCTGTCCCAGACGCCCTTCGGCCAGTTCGCCCTGAAACTTCGTGCGCCATGCACCAAAGCCATGCTGGCTGGCAATACGATCAAGCGCCATGAAGCCGATGTTATGCCGGTTTGCAGCGTATTTTGCCCCAGGATTGCCCAGACCAACAAATAGTTTCATGCGACAGTTCCCCTATATGCAGTGCAGCATAATAGCTCATCGCGTTTGTGAAAAGCGCCCACCGCGCGATTGTTTGTTCCGTATCCCCTGAATTAGCAGAGATATCCCTGCCAATATCTTAATTCAGAAAGTGCAAGATGTATGGTTTTTCAACAAGAACGCGCTGTCTGTTGCGCCTTGGCGCAGTCAGTTTATCGTGATGGAACGCTTCGTGCGCCGCGGCGGGGCATGTGTGGGGTAGGGTGTGCAGGCCACAATAAAAAAACGAGGCACCCGCGAAGGTGCCTCGAATTTGATAGCTTGAAGTCGATCCTGCCTTATTCTTCGGCAGCTTCGTCTTCTTCATTGTCGGAAGCAACCAGCGCGCGCGGTGCGGCGATGTTTGCAATCACGAAATCGCGGTCGATTGTGGGTTTCGTGCCATCTGGCAATGTGATGGCCGAGATGGTGATGGTGTCACCGATTTTCAGACCATCAAGGTCGAAAACCAGCTTTTCGGGGATATCCCCTGCCAGCACATTCAGTTCCACTTCCGGGCGCACAACGGTCAGCATGCCACCGCGTTTCAGGCCAACGCATTTTTCGTGGTTGATGAATTCAACCGGAATGAACAGGTTGATGCGGCTTGTGCGACGCAGGCGCATCAGGTCCACATGCTCGGGCAGGCCATTGACGACATGGCGCTGAATGCCACGGCAAATAACGCGCACATCTTCCTGACCTTCAACTTTCAGGTTGAACAGCGTCGACAGGAAACGGCCTGCTTTCAGCTGCTTGATCAGGTAATGGTAGTTGAAATTCACAGGCAGCGGGTCGGAACCGCCACCGTAAACAATACCGGGTACTTTATGCTCACGACGAGCTTGACGAGCGGCCCCCTTGCCTGTCCCCGTCCGTACCTCGGCCAAAAGATCCGGGATCTCACCAGCCATTGGAATTCTCCATATGTTACAAGTTGAAATGCCCGCCTCCAAGGGTGCGGGCAATAAGTCAGGCGGCTATAGGGCAGATCGGGCGCGTTGAAAAGCGAAAAAAGGGCGCAAGCGCGGCGATGCAGCCCTGTAAGGGGATTCTGGCCTGCCCGTAATTCCCCTTCAAACCGCCTTATAACAGCACAGTGGGGTCCCCAAAACCTTTGGGCACATACAGGTTTTGCGGACCCAGATTACGCACATTGGTTTCACCACATAGCGCCATGGTGATGTCCAGTTCCTTATGGATGATTTCCAGCGCTTTGGTCACACCGGCCTGTCCCATCGCACCCAGCCCATAGGTGAAGGCCCGCCCGATAAAGGTGCCCCGCGCCCCCAGCGCCAGCGCCTTGAGCACATCCTGACCGGAGCGTATGCCGCTATCAAGATGCACTTCCACCTTGTCGCCCACCGCGTCCATGATCGCGGGCAACATGCGGATGGAACTGACAGCGCCATCCAGTTGACGCCCGCCATGGTTGGACACGATGATGGCATCTGCGCCAATTTCGACTGCGCGGCGGGCGTCTTCGGGGTCCATGATGCCCTTGACGATCAATTTGCCGCCCCACCAGTCCTTCAATTGCGCGATGCGCGCCCAGTCCAGCGAGATGTCAAACGCCTCTGCTGTCCAGGTGGACAATGACGACGGATCGGTAACGCCCTTGGCGTGGCCCACGATATTGCCAAAGAAGCGGCGCTTGGTGCCCAGCATTTCCAGCCCCCAGGGAATTTTGGTCATCATATTGGCAATGGATTTGGGCGTCAGTTTGGGGGGGGCTGACAGGCCGTTTTTCAGGTCTTTGTGGCGTTGGCCCAAAACCTGCAAATCCACGGTTACCACAATGGCCGAACAGCGCGCCGCGCGCGCGCGTTCAATCAACCGGCGCATGAAGTCATCATCTTTCAGGGTATAGACCTGAAACCAGAAGGGTTTCGTGGTATGTTCGGCCACATCCTCGATGGAACAGATTGACATGGTGGACAGGGTGAAGGGCACGCCAAAAGCTTCTGCTGCGCGTGCTGCCTTGATTTCCCCATCCGCCGATTGCATGCCCGTAAGGCCCACAGGTGCCAGCGCGACGGGCATTGACACGTCCTGACCGATCATCTGCGATGCTGTGCTGCGGCCCGACATATCGACCGCCACGCGCTGCTTCAGGCGAATATGGCGAAAATCGCTGACATTCTCCCGAAATGTCTGTTCCGTCCAACTGCCGGATTCCGCATAATCGTAGAACATGCGCGGGGTGCGCTTTTCATAGATGCGGCGCAGATCCTCGATATTGGTAATCACCGGCATGTCGGCCCCCTTGGAATTGGTAAGAATTAATTACCTGAGTGTCGGGGGGCGCGCAAGCTGCACGAAATGGCGGTGCATCTAGCCCAGAATGCGTTTCACCCAGCCCTTTCGTGGTTGTGATGCATCATCAGCGGGGATTTGCGTGTCGGCAGGGGCGGCGCCTTCGATCTGTTCCTGAAAGCGGGTGAAAAAATCTGCGGCCATCCGGCGGGCGAACCCGTCGACAATGCGGCTTCCAAGTTGGGCAAGCTTGCCGCCGACGCTGGCATCGACG
Organism: Paracoccaceae bacterium; assembly: GCA_017510335.1. Taxonomy (GTDB): domain Bacteria; phylum Pseudomonadota; class Alphaproteobacteria; order Rhodobacterales; family Rhodobacteraceae; genus Roseinatronobacter. The sequence continues at coordinate 191,376 of JAFWNM010000013.1, read as the reverse complement.
TCATAATGCAGCAACGTCGCGCCTGTTGGTGTTGGTTCCAGCCGCACGCGGGCTTGGCCTTTGGCAAAACCGGCCGCGCCGCCCTTGCCTTCGCCCACAAGGGTGCAACTTTCGCCAGGGACCATATCTTCCATCGTGACCACCCCTTTGAAGGTTGCCTTGACCGGCCCCACTTTCTGCACGACGACAGCTTCGAAGCCGTCTTCGGGGGTGCCTGACAATTCCTGACAGCCCGGCACACAGGCCTTCAGCACATCTGCGTCGAACAGGGCGTCCCAGACCTGATGCGTGGGCGCGGCGATCTGGCGGGTGTCGGTCATGTGCATGTGGTCTGTCCCTGTGTTTCAAATCTTTGTTGCAAGTTACGTCATGTGCGCAAAACTGGGAATCAGGCTTTGGTCGTATCGACCTTGGTCTTATCGCGGGCGTGCTGCATCGGGGTGCATTGACGTGGCATGGGATTTGTGATCACAATTCAGCTATGCAGAAATCCGTGTTGCGCCCGTCCGTTCCGTCCGAAACTGCGCCTTTGTCTGCACATGACAGGGTGTATCGTGGTTTGCGCCAGCAGATCATGCATGGGGAACTGCCACCCGGGCATGCGCTGACCTTGCGCGGGATTGGCAAATCCTTCGGGGTCAGCATGACGCCTGCACGCGAATCCGTGCGCCGCCTGTCGGCGGAAGGGGCGTTGACGCTGTCGGCATCGGGGCGTGTGACCACACCGGAGCTAAGCAATGAACGCATCGAAGAACTGGCGTCGATCCGGGCGCTTCTGGAACCCGAGCTTGGCAGTCGTGCGTTGCGGCGGGCGCATCTGGCGTTGATTGACCGGATGGAAGTGATCAATGACGCCAATGCGCGCGCTGTCAATCGCAGGGACCCGGTGGAGTATATTCGCACCAATCTGGAATTTCACCGCACGCTGTATCTGCGCGCCCAAAGCCCTGCCATGCTGGGGTTGCTGGAAACCGTATGGTTGCAGCTTGGCCCCACAATGCGGGCGCTTTATACGCGCTTGCAGCGCACCACTGCGCCACCACATCATCGCATGATCCTGGAAGCGCTGCGCGCGGGCGATGATGCCGCACTGCGGCTGGCGCTGCGCACTGATGTAACCCAAGGGCTGCGGCATTTGCAGGCGTGATATTCAGCCCGTCGGGTGTGGTATCGTATTTTGGTGAGCATTCTGTTGCAGGCGCATTTGGCCTGAAGCGGACGTTGAAGGAATGCCCCGGTGCGGAGCAAAGGCCGCAGGCCGCCGCACCATCGGCGGGCCGTCCCGCGGCCTGCCGATTTCGCCAGTTCCACGCCAAGCCTTTGAATTCAGGAGTATGCCGCCTGCATAAACTGCGCCCCTAAAATGTGGGACCGGCAGACCCCGGCCCGCCGCTGGTGCGGGCTTGATCCAAGCTCGAATGTCCCCTTCAGGCCATACGCAGTCATCGCTATATATGCTCATCGCAAGGCAGGGGCGTAGAATGGCGAAGCCCCGGCGCATGACCGGGGCTTCGCTTGACGTTATTCGCACTTATGCCGAGGGTTCCGGTTCCATCCCGCCATCTTCGTCGCCGCGCTTGCGGCCGCGGGTTTTGGGGATTGCCGCTACCGACGGGGTGCCGCTGCCGGGGCTGTCGGCGTCATCATCCCCGCGGTTCAGCGGTTCGCCGCGCATGACACGGGCAATTTCCGGCCCTGTCAGCGTTTCATATTCCAGCAGGCCTTGCGCAAGGTTTTCCAGCTCATCAGCATGATCTGTCAGAATGCGCTTGGCGGTATCATAGCCTTCCTGAACCAGTTGACGCACTTTGTCGTCGATCATCTTCTGGGTCATGCTGGAATGGTTCGACCCGCCACCATAATTCCCAAGATAGCTTTGCTGTTCATTGGCGTAATCGACATAGCCCAGTTCTGGGTCAAACCCGAACTGTGTGACCATGGCGCGCGCGATCTTGGTGACTTGCTGAATGTCGCTTGCTGCGCCGGATGTTACGGCATCTTCGCCGAATGTCAGTTCTTCGGCAACACGCCCGCCCATCGCCATGGCGATCTTGGATTTGTATTTGCGGTAGCTGACCGACAACTGGTCGCGTTCGGGCAGCGACAGCACCAGACCCAGCGCGCGACCGCGCGGGATGATGGTTGCCTTGTGGATAGGGTCATGTTCGGGGACATGCAGGCCGACGACAGCATGGCCGGCCTCATGATAGGCGGTCAGCTTCTTTTCATCTTCCGACATGACCATGGACCGGCGTTCGGCCCCCATCATGACCTTGTCCTTGGCGGATTCAAAATCCTCCATTGTGACGAAACGGCGGTTTGACCGTGCGGCCATCAATGCGGCCTCATTGACAAGGTTCGCCAGATCAGCGCCCGAAAAGCCCGGTGTGCCGCGCGCGATGATGCGCAGGTCGACATTCGGTCCCAGTGGCACCTTGCGCGCATGCACGCCCAAGATACGTTCGCGCCCCTTGATGTCGGGGTTGGGCACCTGCACCTGGCGGTCAAAGCGACCGGGGCGCAGCAGGGCAGGGTCCAGCACGTCGGGGCGGTTGGTGGCCGCGACGATGATGATGCCTTCATTGGCTTCGAACCCGTCCATTTCGACCAGCAACTGGTTCAGCGTCTGTTCGCGTTCGTCATTGCCGCCACCATAGCCCACACCCCGCGACCGGCCCACAGCGTCAATTTCGTCGATGAACACGATGCAGGGCGCGTTTTTCTTGGCTTGTTCGAACATGTCGCGCACACGGCTGGCGCCGACACCCACGAACATTTCCACGAAGTCAGACCCCGATATGGTGAAGAACGGCACGCCTGCTTCGCCCGCGATGGCACGCGCCAGCAACGTCTTACCCGTGCCGGGAGGGCCGACCAGAAGCGCGCCTTTGGGGATTTTACCGCCAAGACGGCTGAATTTCTGGGGCTGGCGCAGGAATTCGACAATTTCTTCCAGCTCGTCCTTGGCTTCGTCAATGCCTGCAACGTCATCAAATGTGACGCGCCCGCTTTTTTCGGTCAGCAGTTTGGCCTTGGACTTGCCAAACCCCATGGCACCGCCTTTGCCGCCACCTTGCATGCGGTTCATGAAATAGATCCACACACCGATCAGCAGCAGGAAGGGCAGCCACAGCATAAGCGTGGACAAGAAGCCTGATTGCTGTTGGGGGCGGGCCTCGACCGGGATGCCGGCTTCCAGCAAGCGTTGCGTCAGGGTTGTGTCATCAGGGCGCACAGTCGAATATTGCTGCCCGTCACTGCCCACGAACACAATGCGTTCGCCATCAATGGTAACCCGGCTGACAGCGCCCGAATCGACGCGTTGCACGAAATCAGAATAATTAACACTACGCGCTGAAGATGTGCCTTGGTTGTTGCTGAACATGTTGAAAAGCATGATCATCAGCAAGAACAGCACGATCCAGAAAGCGAAATTCCGTGCATTACCCACGGGCGTCTCCTTTGGTTTCGGTCAGGTGCGCGGGTCACGTTGCAGCCCGAGAGCGCGATGTTTGCGCACCATACATGGTGTTGTCACGCGAAAACCGCGCGCTTCTTACCCTTGTTACATAGCGATCAAGGTTCTGCAATCAATCTGCGCGCCTCAAGAAAGTTGCGTGCGCGGCCAAAGATCACGGGTTTTCGCCTGCCAGCCGCAATCAGGCATGGCCAGGGGGGCGGCAACCAGCGTGGTATCTTGCCAGATTGCGGGGCTGGCCAGCAGTGACGCATAGGGCAAACGCCATCTGTCGCGCGGGCGGCATTGATCCGCGCCTTTGGGGCCAAGCGCGGCAATATGCAGCAGTGGCGCGGTTTTGGGCAACGCGGCGGGGGGGTGCAGATGCCAGCGCCCGTCCCATGCGCTGCCCAGTGGCGCGCGCGTTCGGGCAACAGCGTTGTATTCGCGCGTAATGCGCAGCTGCCCCTTGGTGCGCGTAAGCATGCAGCCATGCAGCGTTGTGCGGGACGGGTTGCGCAAGGCGGTTGTCAGCGCGTCCAGACGGGGCCGGTAGGGATTGCCCGAAATGGCCTGCAGGGCGCGCGCAACCAGCCTTGTGCGGGTGTCCTGCGGCAGGGCGTCCAATGCGCCCGCATCAAAGATGAAATCGCCATGGTCCACCCGCAGAATTTGTGCGGCCAGCGTGTCGGTCAGGAAATCAAGGCTTTGGGTCGCGGCGCGCATGCGTTGGGCCGTCCGGGCAAGGCGTTCCATATCCAGCCCCAAGGGGGCCAGCAGGTCCAACGCCTGCCGTGCCTTGACCCTGTCAAAACTGGTATCCAGGTTTGACGGGTCGTCCACCCAATCTTCGGATAAGGCGCGCAAATAGTCGCGCAGTCGCGCGCGCCCCATGTCCAGAAGCGGGCGCAGCCATGTGCTGCCATGCGCGATATCACGCGCAGGCATAGCTGCCAGCCCTTCGACACCTGACCCGCGCGCAAGGCGCATCAGCAAGGTTTCTGCCTGATCATCGCGGGTGTGGCCCAGTGCAACGGCATCCAGCCCCTGCTGCTGCGCCCAGCCAGACAGCAGGTGTTTTCTGGCCTGACGGGCCATGTCTTGCAGGTTGCCGTGCCCGTCCCACCCGCGCCAGTGAAGTGTCTGGTGCGACAGGCCCAGTCTGGCCGCGCATCGGGCCACCATCGCGGCTTCTTGTGCGGATTGGGCGCGCAACCCGTGATCAACCGTTGCGATGTGCAGTGTCATGTCCCGCTGGCAGGCCCATGAATGGGCCAGCCGAAGCAGGGCCATGGAATCGCCCCCCCCGGACACGGCAACACCAAGCTGCCGGATGGTGGCTGCGGCGCAAAACCTGTTCATCTGCGCCGCGAATGCCGCCTGTAGCGCGCTGTCAGGGGACATGGGCGCTGTCAGGGGCATTCTTGAAGGTGATAGGCGTCGCGCGCCATCTGGGATTGCGCGCTGTCAGGGAAGCGTGTGAACAGTTCCTCGAACATGACGCAGGCTTCGGCTTGTTGGCCCAAATGCGCAAGGCTGTTGCCCAGTTCTAGCAGCGCATGGGGCGCGTCCGGCCCTTCGGGGTTGGCCAGATACAGGTTCAACCAAGTGCGAGCCGCGTCGGAATCCGCGCCACTGTCGCGTTGGGCCTGTGCCAGCATGGCGCTGGCCTGCGCGCCAAGCGGGCTGCCGGGATAGGTTTCCAAAAAGACCGACAGCGCGGATTTTGCGCCGTCTGTGTCGCCCGCATCCAGCAATGCGCGCGCAGCATCGAAGGCCGTCTGTTCGCCAGCGGCAAGCTGTGGTGCCTGTCCGCCATCACTGACCGCGCCAGCGGGCGCGCCCGCGTCACCGCCAAGCGGGGGTGTTGGCGGCAGGGCGGATGTATCGCCGCCTTCCAGTTCGGTCAGGCGGAATTCCATGTCGCCAATCCGGTTGGAGGCATCATCAACAACCCGCCGGATGCGGAATTCCAGCGCTTCCGCGCGCGCTGTTAGGCTGGCCAGTTCTTCGCGGATTCGTTCGACCTGGTCAATCAGGCTGCCATCAAACCCTTGGGTTTGTCCCACATTTCCCGCCCCTGATGACAGGTCGGCGGCCAGCCCGGCAACCAGACCGCTTAACGCGCTGATTTCACTGCGCAGTTGGGCAAGGCTATCGCCTTGTCCAACTGCCTGTCCCGCTGTCTGCGATGCGTCTTGTGCCTGTGCCGGGGCCGAAATTGGCCCCAGCATCAGCAATGCGATGGTCGTTACTCGCAACAAACGCATGATCTTACCCTGTCAGGCCGCCGGAAATGACTGTCACCGAACGGCGGTTGATATCCCAGCAGCGTTGTGCGGCACAAGCTTCGACCGGGCGTTCCTTGCCATAGCTGACTGTGCGCATGCGCCCCGCGCTGACGCCCTGGCTGACCAGATATTGCAGCACGGCATTCGCGCGGCGTTCGCCAAGGGCCACGTTATATTCGCGCGTGCCGCGTTCATCGGCATGGCCCTCGACCACAATTGCATATTGCGGGTTCGCGTTCAGCCAGCGGGCCTGCGCGTTCAGCGTTTCGCGCCCTTCAGGTGTCAGGCTGGAGCTGTCCACAGTAAAGAACACGCGGTCCCCGATGCGCTGGTTGAAATGCGCAATCGAGCGGGGGTCGTTGGGGTCGCCCAGTTCCCCGGTGCTGATGCCGGTACCATAGCCGCCGCCGGTGCCGCCAAACCCGTCAGCGCCGCCGCCGCCGAATGTGCCGCCAGCACGCGGGTTGTTACAGGCCGCAAGCGCCAGCGCGCCCAGCAAAAGAAGTGATTTCGTCGTCAGGTTCATGGTCTATCCCTTGGAATTCTGGTTTCGTTTTCAGATTGTGGTGTCAGATTGCGGGCATTACGGGCGCAACGGGCCCCATGCCGGGTCAGATGCCGGTCCTTGTGTCGGCACCCGGCGCAGGTTGCGTCCCGTGATGTCGACGGAAAACAACGACGGGTCGCCGCCCTGCGCCTCTCGGGTGAACATCACTACGCGGCCATTGGGCGCCCATGTCGGGCCTTCGTCAAGAAACGACGCCGTGAGCAGGCGTTCTTCCGACCCGTCGGTGCGCATCACACCAATATGGAACCGGCCCGCATTCGATTTGGTGAAGGCGATCAGGTCGCCGCGTGGGGACCAGACAGGTGTTGAATACCGCCCCTGCCCGAAACTGATGCGCCGCGCCTCGCCGCCGGTGGCGGGCATGACATAGATCTGGCTAGTGCCGGAACGGTCGGATTCAAACGCGATGAACCGCCCGTCCGGCGAAAAGCTGGGTGCCGTTGCAATGGCGGGTGAATTGGTCAGTTGCTGTTGCTGTCCACCGCGCAGGTCCATGCGATACAGGTCTGTGTTGCCCCCGCGCGCCAGAGAATAGACCAGCGATTGCCCATCAGGTGCAAACCGTGGCGAGAAGGTCATCGCGCCGGGCTGGTCGCCCACCATCTGGCGTTGCCCGCTGGCCAGGTTCAGCAGCACAATGCGCGGGCTGCCGGACTCATAGCTTGTATACACCACACGGTCCCCTGTCGGTGACATGCGCGGTGCAATGACAAGTGTGCGCCCGTCTGTCAGGTATTCGACATTTTCGCCATCCTGATCCATGATCGCAAGACGTTTGGCGCGGTTGTCGCGCGGACCGGATTCGGCCACGAACACAACGCGGCTGTCAAAATAGCCATCCTCGCCAGTGATGCGGGTATAGACTGCATCCGACACTTTATGCGCCATCCTGCGCCAGTCATTGACTGTGCCTGCAAATTGCAGCCCCTGGCCAAGTTGCTGGCCTGATACCACGTCATAGACGCGGAACTTCACGTTCATCCGGTTGCCCGAAACCGACACAGCGCCTGTGATCAGCGCCTGAACATTGATGGCGCGCCAATCCGCAAAGCCTATGCCAGCGTCGAAACTGGTGATACGCGCGATATGGGCTTGCGGGGGCACTTCGCGAAACAATCCTGTGCCAGTCAGGTTCGCGGCCACCACGCGCGCCAGTCCGTCAGTATACCTTGTGCCGCCGTTATCTTCGGCCACGAAAGCAGGAACCGCGATGGGCATCGGGTCTATCACGCCTTCGGTAATCTGAAGTCGCAGCGGTTGCGCCTGCACAGGCGCGAAACCGGCAAATACCGTTGCCAGTGTCAGGGCAATCAGGGGCAGAATCTGGGAAAACCGTCTCATCTGAGTCTCATGCCTTCGGGGTTGAATGTGATCTCTATATCACGCCATGCGTCATATTGCTCGGGGGGAAGGCCATAACCATCGCCTGCACAGCGGATGATTGCGCGCCGGGCGACCTCGAAGGCCTGATTCACAGCGGATTCGGTCCCGCCAGAGGACCCGACAACACGGATTGTGCCCTGTTCGGGCATGGCCGACGGGGTCATGGAAAAGCCGACTGTGACAGTGACCTGCAGCGCTTCGGTCGACAAGGACACGATGTTCCAGCATTGCTGGATCGCCAGACGCAGCGCATCGGCCTGGATGGAGGACAGGCCCGTGCTGACAGGGCCGGGCGCGGCACTTTCGGCCAGCGCTGCGGCCAGCGCATCATTGATGGCATCGGCGGGGGGCGCTGCGGGTTCGGGGTCTGGCTGGGGCTGTGGCGTGGGTGTGGGGGCAGGCGTTGGGGTTGGGGCCGTCGCGGTTTGCGCAGGTTCGGGGATGGGTTCAGGGGCGGGCGCAGGACGGTCCGGGCGCGGACGCGGGCGCTGGCTGATATTGGGGGCCGCTGCTGCGCGTTCGGACGAACTGTCATCGGTTTCGGTTGCTTCGGTCACGATTTCGGTCGTGGCTTCTGGCGGCGCGGTTTCGGGCTGTTCGTCTACGGGAACAGATTGCTCGGCACCCGGATCGGGGGTGGCGGCCGGTTGCGCGGCCAGATCTGTCTGGGCGTCTTCGGGGGGCGCTTCGGTGGGGACAGGGGCCACGCGGTCAACAGGGCGCGGGCGGGGGCGCTGGCTGGCCCCCGGGGTGGTTTGTGGCGAGAAAATCACCCCCGTCGACGGTGCGGCGGGTTCGGGCTGCGGCTGTGGTGCCGGTTCTGGGGCGGGTTGTGGCACCGGTGCGGGTTGCGGTTGCGGTTCCGGTGCCGGGGTAAGCGGTGCTGGCGGCGTGATTTCCGGCTGCGGCGCAGGTGGGGGGGCCGGTTCTGGTTGGGGCGCGGGCGCGGGTGTCGGCGGCGGGGCGCTGGCAGGTGCGGACAGGGCGGCGAATTCCTCGGCGGAAATCAGCGCGACATCGGTTACCGGAATGCTTGTGTTCCGGTCGGGGGCCTGAAACAGGTCAAACAGCATGACCCAGGCGATCAGCGCGATATGCGCCACGCCCGAGACTTTCTGCCCCGTGTCCAACCGTGATATGATGTCTACAGCGACTGCCATGTGCCTGACCGGCTTTCTCACATCAGTTCGGCTGCCCGTCGAAGCGCGGGCCGCCTTGTTCGGTCACCAGACCGATATTGTTGAATCCCCCCGAATTCAGTGCGCCCATGACCTGCACAACCCGTTCATAGGGAATGGCCCCGTCCGCGCGCAGATACACGCGGTTGTCGCGCCGTTCGGCGGCGATGGCGCGCAGTTGCGGGATCAGGTCATTCAGGCTGACTTCGGACGACATGATCATCACAGTGCCATCAGTGCTGAGCGTGACGGATAGCGGTTCTTCCTGTTCCGCAGGCAAGGCGCCTGCTGATGTGCGCGGCAATTCCACGGGCACACCCACTGTCAGCATGGGGGCTGCGACCATGAAGATGATCAGCAACACCAGCATCACATCGACAAACGGGGTCACGTTGATTTCGGACATGCGCGCGGCCCCGCCGCGGCGCCTGCGCCGCCCTGTTCCGCCGCCTTTTTTCAGGAATTGCGCACCCATGGGTCAGGCTGCGTCCATCTGGCGCGACAGGATTGTGTTGAACTCATCCGCGAAGGCTTCATACCCCGAGATGATCTCGTCGGAATCATCGGTCAGCTTGTTATAGAAGATCGTCGCTGGAATCGCGGCCAGCAGGCCCAGACCTGTGGCCAGAAGCGCTTCGGCAATGCCGGGGGCGACAACGGCCAGATTGGTGGATTGTGCCAGCGCGATTTCTTCAAAGGCGTGCTTGATCCCCCAGACCGTGCCAAACAACCCGATGAACGGCGATGCAGACCCCACTGATGCCAGAAACGTCAGGCCCTGTGTCAGCTCGCGCGATTCCTTGCTGATGGCCACATCCATCGACCGGTCGATGCGCGATACAGCGCCGGGAATAAGCGCCCCGTCTGCGCGGTGCGAACGGCGCCATTCCGTCATGCCGGCTGCGAATACGCGCTGCGGTGACGTGGCGGGCGCAGGGCCGATCTGGTCATACAATTCGTCCAGCGGTTCGCCCGACCAGAATGCGGCTTCGAATTCCTCGGCTTCGGCGCGGGCGCGCCGGTAGCGGATATGCTTTTGCACGATGATGCCCCATGACCAGAAAGAGGCAAGGATCAGGCTGATCATTACCAATTGCACGGTCAGTGTTGCGCGCGCAAATAACGCAACCAACGAGAAATCGATCTCTTGCGTCATGCTCAGAGTTTGTGGGTCCATGGTCTGCTCACTCAAAATGCGCCGCTTCTTGGGCGGCTTGCTTTGACGCAGAGCATACAGGAATAAAAGCGCCTTACCAACACAAGCGCGTTATACCTTGCGTTTATATTGTAATATTTTTGCACAAAGCGGCAAGTAACCCCTTTGGAAGCGGCTGCGGGCGGCCAGAGGAGGCCAGACACACCAGCGTGACCTGTGCTTCAAACAGCAGTTTGCCCGCGCGCAGCACGCATTGGCGCATCTCCAGCCGGGCGCCGGAATGGGACAGGTGCTCGGTTGTAACGTCCAGCACGTCATCGAAACGGGCAGGGGCGCGGTAATCAGCAACCACACGGCGCACGACGAAAACGCCTGCGCCTTGCGCATGCATCTGCGCCTGATCTATGCCCAGTGCGCGCACCCATTCCGAACGAGCGCGTTCAATGAATTTCAGGTAATTCGCGTAATAGACAATGCCCGCAAGGTCAGTGTCTTCATAGTAGACGCGAATCGCAATGGAATGTGGCATGTTGCACGGCCCCCATGCCCGCAGGCGTTACCCGGCTGCCCATTCCCGCGGTGCGCGCAAGAAGCGTTCAACAGCGTCCAGCGTTTCGGTGTCGAAATCCTGGCTGCGCCGTGCCTCGGCCAGAACATCCCACCCTGTGCACAGGTAATGCAGCTTGACGCCATGTTCAGCAAGGCGGGGTTCTGTTTCGGGGAAAATGCCGTAATAGAAGATCACAGCCGTATGCGCACATTCCGCGCCGGTTTCGCGGATGGCGTCCACAAAACTGAGTTTCGACCCCCCATCGGTGGTCAGGTCTTCGACCAGCAGCACGCGCTGCCCTTCGGTCATGGTGCCTTCGATACGGGCATTGCGCCCGTAGCCTTTGGGTTTCTTGCGCACATATGTCATGGGCAGGGCCATGCGTTCGGCCACAAGCGCGGCAAAGGGAATGCCCGCAGTTTCACCGCCCGCGACGTTGTCAAACGCCTCGAAGCCGGCATCTTCCATGACGCGGCAGGTCAGAAAATCCATCAAGGCGCCGCGAATGCGCGCAAAACTGATCAGCTTGCGGCAGTCAATATATGTGGGGGCCTGCAACCCGCTGGCGAAGGTGAAGGGATCGCGCGCGTTGAAATGCACGGCCTTGATGTCCAGCAACATGCGCGCGGTCATGCGCGCAACAGTCTGGCGGTCTGGAAAACTGGAAGGGATCATATGCGTGCCTTATTCTGCGACCCGCCAGAACAGCGGGAAACCGGGGTCAAAGACCGTGACCGGCCCGGTGCCGGTTTCGATCCTGGCGGGATAGGGAACAGGGGTCTGGCCACGTTCCAGTGTCAGGGTGGACGGGTTGACGGGCAGGCCGTAAAATGCAGGGCCATTGCGTGACACAAACCCTTCCAGCTTGTCCAACGCGCCCGCATCCTCGAACACATGGGCCAGAATGGACATGGTGTTTGTGGCGGTAAAACAGCCCGCGCAGCCGCAAGCCGATTCCTTGGTGTCATCGGTATGGGGGGCGCTGTCGGTGCCAAGGAAGAAACGCGCATCGCCTGATGTTGCCGCACCCACCAGCGCCAGACGGTGGCTTTCGCGTTTGGCCACAGGCAGGCAATAATAATGCGGCTTGATCCCGCCCACCAGAATATGGTTGCGGTTGATGACCAGATGATGGGTTGTGATTGTCGCGCCCAGATTTTCTGGCTGGCTTTGGACATAGGCGACAGCATCGGCGGTGGTGATATGTTCCATGACCACGCGCAATTGCGGTGTCGCGCGGCGAATGGGGTCCAGCACGCGGTCAATAAACACTGCTTCGCGGTCGAAAATATCGATGGCGGGGTCGGTCACTTCGCCATGTGTCAGCAAGGGAATTCCGGCCTGCGCCATTGCGTCCAGAACGGGGCGCACGCGGTCGAAATTCTGCACACCCGAGGCCGAATTGGTGGTGGCGCCGGCCGGATACAGCTTGACCGCAGTTATGATGCCCGCAGCATGTGCTGCAACCACATCAGCAGGGTCGGTGTCTTCGGTCAGATACAGCGTCATCAGGGGTGTGAAGCCACTGCCCGTCACATCCAGAATGCGCGTCCGGTAGGCGGCGGCCTGTGCGCCAGTCACCACTGGCGGCACCAGATTCGGCATGATGATGGCGCGCGCAAAATGGCGGGCGGATTCAGGGGCCACGGCCTGCAACATTGCGCCATCGCGCAAATGAAGATGCCAGTCATCAGGGCGGGGTATGGTCAATGTGTGCTGCATGCGTGATCCCTAGCCAAAACCCGCACGCAGTTCCAGCCCGAATGCGTCGGATCATGCAGGATTTTGCACATCTGCCCAAAGGCCCCCAATTGGTCAGCGCGAGAGCTGTTTTTCTGCCCTTGTCAGGTATTTGCGCAGCTTGCGGCTGTCGGATTGTGCCAGCGCGTGGCGCGCGGCGGTCAGTGTCAGCGCAGGATGGCCGCCTTGTTTCGCGCAGCGTTTGGTCAGCCGCTCCAGATAGGCCGCATCCGTGCGCCGCGCGCGCATCAGCGTGTGAAACACCGCAGGCGTCATCTTGCCTTGGGCTGCGGCGTCAATCATGGGGTCCAGCGCCCCCAGACGTGCCAGCGCGGCGGCTGTGTCCTTGCCCAGATTTGGGCTGCGCAGCAATGTCACGAAGGGGCGGCGGAACAGTGTGGCATGCATCAGGTCCAGCCGTTGCGCGGGGTCATGGACAACAAACGCGTTGCGCCCCCCGTCCAGCATGGCAGGCGCAAACCCGAAACGGCTGCGGAAATCCAGCCGTCGCGCGCCCATGAAACGCCGGTCCCAGCCTGCCAGTGTGGGATCAAGCGTTGCCTGCGGGGCAATGGCCAGCACGGTGGCGCCTGCTGCTGCCAGACTATAGGCGCAGGCGGCATATCCACACATGCCTTCGCCGTAAAACAGCACGCGGCGAAAATTCTCGAAAAACCCGGTATCGATCTGGGCGTCGAAATAGTCGTAAATTTCAGGGTCGCGGAACCAGCGGGGTTGGCGGGCCAGAATATTCAGGCTGGACCAGCCGCGCGCCTGCGCATGTGTAAACCCTTTTGGCCGGTGGTCGGGCTGGCGTTTGCGGATGGTGGCAATGCTTTCAAAGGTGACCAGCAATGTGTCACCCGCATCGGCATACAGCGCGGCATGGTCCGCGCCAAGCGGGGTGAAGCCGCCCGCCACAGGGTCAAGTTCGTCACCGATTTCATCTAGGCGCGCCAGCCATTCTGCTTCGGTTGTGGCGCTTGTCAGGTCGATATCAGCTGCGATACCCTTGTTTTGCGCGTTCTGCGCAACGGGGGCATCAAGAAGCTGCAGGTCGTCTTGATCGTTCCCGGACATGGTTAATTTTCCCTGAATAACTGAATGCGCCCAATGGAAGGGAAGATATGCGAAAAGCCCTGCCTTCAAAACCCCCTGTGTGGGATTCGCGCGCGTCTTGATCCACTGACTTTGCCAGCGGCGCGCTGCACAGGCGACAATCCGGGGTGCATGTGGCGATTGCATGAAGCGTGGAAACAAACGCACTGACGCGCAACAGGGCGTTTTTCCCGGAATATCCGCATTGCAGCTTTGGCGCGCGCACAATAGGGTGGCGGCATTCTTGATCCGGTGTTCCTGGGCTATTTGGTGCGCGGTGGGACATGCGCGGGGGACTGTGCCGGGATCATCTGTTTTTTTATTGTATCCTTTTGCAAAGTAAGACTTGTTGCTTTGGCTGGGCTACAGCAAGGACGCGTTCCGGCAACTGGGCCGGAATGGCAGTCTGGCCTTGCCGGCGCAAAACCCGACTGTAGACGGACCTGAACGGGAGGATCTATGAGGCAACAGGATATGCCTTGGCGTGCCTTGCGCCAGTTTGGCCAGCGCCTGCTGTGCATTGCGGTGGCCCTTGGTGTGGTGTGGCCGGCAAATGTGGCCCATGGCGAAATGCTGACAGGGCGCACGCAGCCAGAGTTTCAACGCGCGTTTGACAACTGGCTGGCCGATGATGAAGCGCAGGCCATTCCGGCACTGGCGGGGCTGGCGCAGGATGGAAACGGGGCTGCACGCGTGCTGCTGGGGCTGATTGACAAGACATCGGCCTTGCAAGGGCCATGGGTAACCGCCTTGTCCCGACAGGACCGTATCTTGGCCTTGCGTGCGCCCGGTGGTCTGTCGGGCCGCAACTGGATGACACTTGCCGCGCCTGAGAGCGATTACGCCCTGCTTTGGACACGGCTGTGGCAACTGGACGGTGGGCTGGAGGTTGCAGAAGGCTTCGCTGCCATGAATGACACACGCGCAGTGAATGAAGCGCTGGTCATCCTTGCCAGCCGGCGCGAAAGCGGGTTTTCCCCCGATGTGCTGGGCAGTGACTGGTTTCCTGCGTCCCTGTCCTATCTTGCTTCGGGCTGGCCGGATGTGGCGGGCCTTGCTGCTGCCACCCATCCCGGCGACCCGCAACGGCGCATAGCCGGGCACGCCATCACGGACAACGATCTGCGCGACTGGTTGGCGCAATCCGGGCTGGCCGCGCCCCTGCGTCAGGTCTGCGCTATGGAATGCCCGGATCAACCGGCGGCATGCAGTCTTGCCCTTTACAAGGGGTTGGGCAGCTACCCCGCGCTTGCGGTGACGGGCAGCCCCGTTGCCGAACTGGCCCCGACCGAGGAATTCTTCAAAACCCCGCGCGGGCGTGCCAGCCTTGCACGGCGCATCATGTTGATGCGTTCGGCCCGGATGCGCGAAGCGGATCTTGTGCGGCTGGGCGATGTCAGCAGTTGCGCGGCGGATTGGTTGCGCCGCGAATACGGGCGTTATGCGTATTCCCTGCCGACAGTGCCCTTGCCCGCCGACTGACGCGGGGGGGCTGGTTGACTGCGCGCACCATCTGCACCTAGGGCATGCCGCGTTCATGCGTATTCACGCGACATGATTTGGCTTATTGATTTTGCATGTTCGAGAAGCTTAAAATCGGTTCGCGGTTTTGGGCAATACGCTCTAGGGTGCGGCAGATTCCCCCGCGCGCGCTGCCGCAAGGGCACGGGCAAGCGCGCAAAACCCTTCCAGCCCGATTTCTTCGGCGCGGGCAGTTGGGGCAATGCCCACCTGTTGCAACAAATCCTCGATCTGCGGGTGCAGGCCGCGCAGCGCCGCGCGCAGCATTTTGCGCCGCTGGTTGAACGCGGCCGCGACCACCGTTTCCAGCACGCGCGCATCTGCGGGAAAACGCGGTTCCGCCAGCCGTGTGATATGCACCACAGCGGAACTGACCTTGGGCGGGGGGGTGAACGCTTCGGGCGACAGGTGCAGCACCACCCGCGCATCAGCGCGCCATTGCACCATGAGCGCCAGCCGCCCATAGGCCTTGGACCCGGGGCGCGCGACAATGCGCTCGGCCACTTCGCGCTGGAACATCAGTGTCAGACTGTCCCAGAAGGGCGGCCATTGTGCTGGCGTCATCCAGCGGATCAGCAGTTCGGTGCCCACATTATAGGGCAGGTTGGCCACCACCTTGACCGGCCGGGTCAAGTGCGCCAGTGCGTCCACGGCCAGCGCGTCCCCTTCAATGACCTGCAACCGCCCCGGATAGGCATCGGCAATTTCTGCAAGTGCAGGCAGGCAGCGGGGGTCTTTTTCAATGGCCAGCACCTTGCGTGCCCCTTCGGCCAGTAGCCCGCGTGTCAACCCGCCGGGCCCGGGGCCGACCTCCAGTATATCGCAGGCATGCAGATCACCGGCGGCACGCGCAATCCGCGCGGTCAGGTTCAGGTCCAGCAGGAAGTTCTGGCCAAAGCTTTTTTTGGCGCGCAGATCATGGGTGCGGATCACATCGCGCAACGGGGGCAGGGCGTCGATCATGCTGCGCGCCTTTCGGCCATGCTGCGCGCCATGCGCAGGGCTGCAATCAGCGATGTGGGGTCGGCCTTGTCCTGACCGGCAATATTATAGGCGGTGCCATGGTCGGGCGATGTGCGGATGAACGGCAGGCCCAGTGTCACGTTCACGCCGCCTGCGAAATCAATCGTCTTGATGGGGATCAGCGCCTGATCGTGATACATGGCAATCGCCGCATCATAGGTCGCGCGCGCGCCGGCATGGAACATTGTATCGGCCGAAAGCGGGCCGGACAGGTCCATCCCTTCTTTGCGCAAGCGGTCCAGAACAGGGGTAATCACGGTCATCTCCTCCTGCCCCATGGTGCCGCTTTCGCCCGCATGCGGGTTCAGCCCCGCAACCGCCAGACGTGGGACCTTGATTCCGAAATCGCGGATCAGGGCATCACGGGTTACGCGCAAGCAGCGTTCCAGCAGGTCTTGCGTCAGCGTGGCGGGAACATCCGACAGCGGAATATGGATGGTGACGGGAACCACGCGCAGTGCCTCGCAGGCCAGCATCATCACCACATCCACACCGCCTGCCAGATCGGCCAGAAATTCGGTATGGCCGGGAAATGCAAACCCCGCGCCAGTTTTCAGCGCCGCCTTGTTGATGGGGCAGGTCACCAGCCCACTGGCCGCGCCAGCGCGGACCAACGCCACCCCTTGGCGTATGGCGTCAACCACCCCCGCGGCATTGGCACGATCGGGCTGGCCCGGCCGGGCCAGCGCCACGAAGCCGACTTCCAGCACCGGGAATTTGCGCCCCGTCATCTGATCCGGCGCAAAAATCAGTTCGAATTCCGTGCCTTCTGGCAAATGGCGCGGATCGCCCAGCCACACGAACGGGCAGCTTGCGCCTGTCGCGTGCCATGCCTTCACGGCAATTTCCGGCCCGATCCCCGAAGGGTCGCCGCAACTCATGACCAATGGTGCCAACCCCATGCGCGTGCCCGTCCTGTTATGTATCACGCCCTCCCTACCGCTTGGGGGGGCGACAGGGCAAGGCCATCTGATGGCCATGTCATCGGGTTTTGCACTGTGTGGCCGTCAAATGCGCCTTAGCGCCCCTTCCATATCCAGCCCCCCCCAAGGACACGGCTGCCTTCTGGGGCGTAGAACACGCAAGCCTGACCGGGGCTTACGCCTTCCTCCGGGGTCAACAGCTCCACCTCTGCCTCGGTGGCGGATAGGGGCCGGATGATGGCAGGGGCAGGCGGGCGCGTTGATCGCAGCTTTACCGACATTTCCCATTCCGCCTGTGCGGTAAACGGACGGTCCCCCAACCAGTTGATTTCACGCACCGGCACTGTGCGGGTGGCCAGCGCATTTTTTGGCCCGACGATCACGCGCCGCGCGTCCGGGTCCAGTTTCACAACATATAGCGGATCGGCCAACCCGCCGATCCCCAAACCCCGCCGCTGGCCGATTGTGTAGTGGATGACACCGTTATGCTGGCCCAGCACAGTGCCTTGCATGTCCACAATTTCGCCGGGGTCTGCAGCACCGGGGCGCAGCTTTTCAATAACGGCGGCATAATTGCCGTCGGGCACAAAACAGATGTCCTGACTGTCGGGCTTGTCGGCCACGCTTAACCCGTGGCGCACGGCCAGCGCGCGTGTTTCCGCCTTGGTGCGCAAATGCCCCAGCGGGAAGCGCAAATAGTCCAGTTGTTCGGGCGTGGTGGAAAACAGGAAATAGCTTTGGTCGCGCACCGGGTCCGCCGCGCGGTGCAGTTGCGCGCCGAATTCGCCTTGCATCCGCTGGATGTAATGCCCTGTGGCCATGCAATCCGCACCCAGGTCGCGCGCGGTTTCCAGCAGGTCGCGGAATTTCACCCGCTCATTGCAGCGGATACAGGGAACCGGCGTGGCCCCGGCCAGATAGGCATCAGCGAATTCATCAATCACCGAGTCGCGGAATTTGGATTCGTAGTCCAGAACGTAATGCGGAAACCCCATTTCTTCGGCAACGCGGCGCGCATCATGGATATCGCGGCCCGCGCAGCACGCGCCTTTTTTGGCCAAGGCCGCCCCGTGGTCATAAAGTTGTAACGTCACGCCGACCACATCATAGCCCTCGGCGGCAAGTTCCGCTGCGACCACAGAACTGTCCACCCCGCCCGACATGGCGACGACAACACGCGTCTGCGCGGGGGGCTTGGCAAAGCCCAGGGAATTCAGGGGCGGGTCAAAGGGCATGTTGTCATCTCCGGAAGGGTCAGGACAAAATATAAGAAAATGCAATGTATTCTCAAGGGGCCGTCGGCAAGTTCATAAACCCGCAATTAAGACTGTGGCGCGATTATTCCTGCAAAAGACCAAGCGGTATAGGGGGTCACATGTATATCAAGAAGGTCGAAGGGCCGCGCGCCGTCACATTGCCAGATGGTCGCGTTCTGACATTGGCCGATCTGCCCCCGGCAAACACGCGCCGCTGGGTGGCCAGCCGAAAGGCCCTTGTTGTGTTGGCTGTGCAGCACGGCTTGATGAACCGAAAAACGGTTCTGGACCGCTATGATCTTAGCGATGAGGAGTTCGATCTGTGGGAAACTGCGGTTTCCCAGCACGGTGTTGATGCATTGAAAGTCACAAGCTTGCAAAAGTATCGACAACCATAGGTTGTTGGTGCTATTTTTCGGTATCGGTAACAGAGAATTAACGAATTTACATAAATGTGGTGAAAGCTGCGACAAAAGGAGAACCTCATGCGCGTTTTGCTCGTTGAAGACGATCCCACCACATCCAGAAGCATCGAATTGATGCTCACACATTCGAATTTCAATGTGTATTGTACGGATATGGGGGAAGAAGCGATCGAATTGAGCAAGATTTATGATTACGATCTTATTTTGCTGGATTTGAACCTGCCCGACCTTGGCGGACTGGATGTTTTGCGCCAGATCCGGCTGTCACGGGTGGATACACCCATTTTGATCCTGACCGGGGAAACCGACACGGACACAAAATTGCGCGGATTTGGCGGTGGGGCGGATGACTATCTGACCAAACCGTTTCACCGCGAAGAACTGGTGGCACGCATTCATGCCATTGTCAGGCGCAGCCAGGGACATGCGCAATCAGTCATTCGCACGGGCAAGATTGCCGTGAATCTGGACGCCAAAACTGTGGAGGTTGACGACAAGATCGTGCATCTGACCGGCAAGGAATACCAGATGATCGAACTTCTCAGCCTGCGCAAGGGCACCACGCTGACCAAGGAAATGTTCCTGAACCACTTGTATGGCGGCATGGACGAACCCGAACTGAAGATTATTGACGTATTTATCTGCAAGTTGCGCAAGAAACTTGCAGAAGCAACAGACGGCGAGAATTACATCGAAACGGTCTGGGGCCGCGGGTATGTGTTGCGCGATCCGACTGCTTTATCCGACCCTGCACCGATTAAGGCGATGACTGCGTGACAGCTTTGATTGACCTGCTTTTGCAGGTCAATCTTCGACGCTTTATTCGCAAGCTGCACAAGGCTGTCAACTTGTTCTGGAAAACACAGCATGCGAGATCAGGGGGCCTGCGCCCCCTTTGCGGGGGCGTCTTCGGGCTGGACCTGACCGGCCCTGCCGCCTATCACTTGCCGTGTGGAACATGACGGTCAACGCGCGGGGGAAGGGCAGTGTCCAGCACATCAGACATGGGCGATTTTCAGACTGTGGCCATTTCCAGCCTGACACAACAACAGGCACATCAGGAACTTGCCCGTCTGGCAGATATTCTGAACCGGGCCAGCGCAGCCTATCACCGCGATGATGCTCCAATCATGTCGGATGCTGATTTCGACGCATTGCGCAGGCGCAATGCGCAGATAGAACAGCGTTTTCCCGAACTGGTGCGCCAGGACAGCCCCGAAGCCAGCATTGGCGCAGCCCCCGCCGCTGGATTCGGCAAAATACGGCATGTGCGGCGCATGTTGTCGCTGGCCAATGCCTTTTCGACCGAGGATGTGGAAGATTTTGTCACCGGAATTCGCCGGTTCCTGGGCCTTGACGCAGCAGCACCACTTGCCTTCACGGCCGAACCGAAGATTGACGGTTTGTCATTGTCCTTGCGCTATGAAAAGGGTGCGCTGGTCTACGCGGCCACACGCGGCGATGGGGAAACCGGCGAAGATGTGACAGCGAATGCCCGCACCCTTCAGGACATTCCCGCGCGCCTGCCAGATTGCCCCGAAATCCTTGAAATCCGTGGCGAAGTTTACATGACCCATGATGATTTCGCAGCCCTGAACGCGCGACAGCGCGAAACCGGAAACAAGGTTTTCGCCAACCCCCGCAATGCCGCAGCCGGGTCGTTGCGCCAGTTGGATGCCGAGATTACACGCGCCCGCCCGCTGCGGTTTTTCGCCTATTCCTGGGGCGAGACATCGCAGGCTTTGGCCGACACGCAGATCAGCGCGATTGAACGGCTGGCACAGTTGGGCTTTTGCACAAACCCGCAAACCCGTTTGTGCCAGTCGGTTGCGGAAATGGTGACAGTATACGCAGCGATCGAGGCGCAGCGGGCCAGTCTGGGCTATGATATTGACGGGGTTGTTTACAAGCTGAACGATCTGGCCCTGCAAGACAGGCTTGGGCTGCGATCGACAACGCCGCGATGGGCGATTGCGCATAAATTTCCTGCTGAACGCGCGTGGACGCGCCTGGAGGCAATCGAAATTCAGGTTGGCCGCACCGGGGCCTTGTCGCCCGTTGCGCGGCTGGTCCCTGTTACCGTGGGCGGGGTGGTTGTGTCCAACGCCACGCTTCATAACGAAGATTACATCATGGGCCGCGACTCTCGTGGCCAGCCCCTTCGGGACGGGCGTGACATCCGCGTGGGTGACTGGGTTGAGGTGTATCGCGCAGGCGATGTGATTCCCAAAATTCGCGATGTCGACCTAAGCCGCCGGGCAGACACGGCGCCCGCCTATGTGTTCCCCGACACTTGCCCCGAATGTGGCAGCCCGGCGATTCGGGAACCCGGTGATTCGGTGCGCAGATGCACAGGCGGCATGATTTGTCCGGCGCAGGCCGTGGAACGGCTGAAGCATTTTGTCAGCCGCGCAGCGTTTGATATCGAAGGTCTGGGGGCAAAGCAGGTCGAAAGTTTCTGGCGCGATGGCTGGATTGCCACGCCAAAGGATATTTTCACCTTGAAGGACCGCTTTGGCCCCGGACAGCCGCGCCAGTTGAAAAACCGCGAAGGCTGGGGCGACAAATCGGCGGCAAACCTGTTCAACGCGATTGACGAAAAGCGCGTGATTCCATTGTCGCGATTCATCTTCTCGTTGGGAATACGACATGTGGGCGAAGCGACAGCCAGCATGTTGGCGGGTCATTATGGCAGCTGGGACGCGCTTCGCGCCGCGCTGCAGGACGCGCAAGACCCCGAAAGCGCGGCCTATCTTGACCTTCTGTCGATTGATGGCGTGGGCGACGTGCTGGCGACATCGCTGATCACGGGGGTGGTTGCGGAAGCTGTGGAAATTGACGCATTGGCGGGCCTGTTGACCATAACCCCCCCCGAAGCGCGCGCCAGTGACAGCCCCGTAGCGGGCAAGACGCTGGTGTTTACCGGCACATTGGAAAAAATGACCCGCGCCGAGGCCAAGGCCCGCGCCGAAGGATTGGGCGCGAAGGTGGCGGGGTCAGTTTCAGCCAAGACAGATTTGTTGATCGCCGGTCCGGGCGCGGGGTCCAAGGCCAAAAAAGCGGCAGATCTGGGCGTGCAGGTCGTGGACGAGGATGGCTGGCTTGCCATGATTGGCGCGCTCTGACATGTCGGCGCGCCCTGAAATTCTGTTCCCGCTTTTTGCGGAATTGGAAACCCTTGACGGAATTGGTCCCAAAACGTCCAGGAATTTCGCGGCGTTGAATGTGCAAACCCCGCGCGATCTGCTGTTTCATCTGCCCCATGCGCTTGTGGACCGGACGCGCCGCGCCACAATCCGGGGCATGGACTATCCCGGTATTGCCACGGTCGAAGTGACAGTGATGACCCATCAGCCGCCATCTGGGCGGGGCCGCCCGCACCGGGTTCATGTCCGCGATGATGCGCAGGATTTCCAACTGGTGTTCTTCCATGCGCGGGGCGAGTATTTGCAAAAGCTTCTGCCTGCAGGGCAACGGCGTTTGGTGTCGGGCAAGCTGGAATTGTTCGATGGCGTCGCGCAAATGGTGCATCCTGATCATGTGCTGCATCCCGATGACGCGCAAAACCTGCCTGCGGCGGAACCTGTCTATGCCCTATGCGCCGGTGTCACGCAAAAATTGCTGATCAAGGGAACACAGGCCGCGCTTGCCCGCGCGCCGCATCTGGCAGAATGGATTGATCCCGCCCTTTTGGCGCGCGAGGGGTGGCCGGACTGGCACAGTGCGATTGTTGCTGTGCATAGCCCCGCCACGCTGGCCGATGTCCTGCCATCTGCCCCGGCGCGCGCGCGGCTGGCCTATGACGAATTTTTCGCCCATCAGATGACGCTTGCATTGGCGCGCGCGCGCCAAAGGCGCAAGGCAGGGCGCGTCAGTGTGGGGGACGGGCGGTTGCAGAACCGTGTTCTGGCGGGGTTGGACTATGCGCCCACCGGGGCACAGCGCCGCGCGATTGCCGAAATCGCGGCGGATATGGCCGCGCCCCTGCGTATGAACCGCTTGTTGCAGGGCGATGTTGGTGCGGGCAAGACACTTGTTGCGCTGATGGCGCTTCTGGTCGCGGTCGAGGCAGGCGGGCAGGGCGTGATGATGGCCCCCACGGAAATATTGGCGCGCCAGCATCTGGAAAGCCTGCAGCCGCTGGCACATATGGCGGGGGTGACGCTTGCGCTGCTGACCGGGCGCGACAAAGCATCCGAGCGCGCGCAAAAGCTTGCAGCGCTGGCCGAAGGGCGCATTCAAATTCTGGTGGGCACGCATGCGGTTTTTCAGAAAGGGGTGGAGTTTTCCGACCTGCGCCTTGCGGTTGTCGATGAACAGCACCGCTTCGGTGTTGCGCAGCGTGCCGCCCTAGCGGCCAAGGGGGCGGGCGCGGATGTGCTGGTCATGACGGCAACACCCATCCCGCGGTCGCTGGCGCTGGCGCAATACGGGGATATGGATGTGTCGGTGTTGGATGAAAAACCGCCGGGGCGCAAGCCGGTCCAGACCGCGCTTGTGTCAACCGCGCGCATGGACGAAGTGGTGGCGCATCTGCGCCAGGCGATGGCAGAAGGGCGTCAGGCCTATTGGGTGTGTCCCTTGGTCGAGGAATCGGAACTGGTGCATCTGACCGCCGCGCAATCGCGGTTCGAGCATTTGCGCGCGGCGTTGGGCGAAGGGGTTGTCGGGCTGGTGCATGGCCAGTTGCCCCCCGCCGAAAAGGACGCGGCCATGGCCGGTTTCGTTGCCGGGCGCACCAAGCTTCTGGTGGCGACCACCGTGATTGAAGTGGGGGTAAATGTGCCCAATGCGTCGATCATGGTGATCGAACGCGCCGAAAGCTTCGGTCTGGCGCAGCTTCATCAGTTGCGCGGGCGGGTGGGGCGCGGCAGCGCGGCGTCAACATGCCTGCTGATGTATGAGGCCCCGCTGGGCGACACCGCCGCGCGCCGCCTGAAATTGCTGCGCGACACCGAAGACGGGTTTCGCATTGCCGAAGAAGATATGGCAATTCGCGGCGCGGGTGATTTGATCGGCACTGCGCAATCGGGCCTGCCCCGGTTTCGCGTGGCTGATATGGAACGACAGGCGGCATTGATGGCGGTTGCGCAAACGGATGTGCGTAAACTGCTGGCCGATGACCCCGAATTGCGCAGCCCGCGCGGGCAGGCCGCCAGAACAGCCCTATGGCTGATGGAGCAGGACAAGGCGATCAAATACCTTTCTGTCGGATGATGTTCCGATTTTGTTCTTGACAGGTTCCAGAACAAATGCGAACAAATCATTAACACAGCAGAGGGAGGGTGTCATGTTCCGCTTTCAGTTCCGATCTGACCGCCATGGGTTTTGGCAAGACCTGGCCGGGGGCCTTGCTTTGACGGTTCTGGTTCTTGCCACGCTTCATCTGCCGCTTTTTGCCTGAACTGCCTGCGGGTCAGTCCGCCGCGCGATCAGTGCACCGTCCCGTGCCGCCCGCGTTCCCTGACCCTGACTGCCGCCGCCATGGTTTGCCCATGCGCGGCGGTTTTTTTTTTTTATGCGATGTGCGTTTGCCAAAACGCGATGCGCCGTCTATCTGGGGGGCAGGGCAAAGAAGAGGCTGGGCAATGACGCAATTGAACATCATCGGCGGCGGAATGGCCGGATCAGAGGCCGCATGGCAGGCCGCCGAACTGGGCGTGCAGGTGGTCATTCATGAAATGCGCCCGCAAACCGGCACATTCGCGCATCAGACCGACTATCTTGCGGAAATGGTGTGTTCCAATTCTTTCCGGTCGGATGATGATGAACAAAACGCCGTTGGGCTGTTGCATTGGGAAATGCGCGCGGCTGGCGGGGTGATCATGGACATGGCCGACCGGCATGCCCTGCCCGCAGGTGGCGCATTGGCGGTGGACCGTGATGCGTTCGCGCGCGCGGTCACCGAAAAACTGCTGGCACATCCCAATATCACACTGGCACGCGGCGAAGTGTCCAGCTTGCCCGATAAGGGGCAGTGGATTATTGCCACTGGCCCGCTGACATCCGGCGCGCTGGCCGAAGCCATCGCGCAGGAAACCGGCGCGCGCGCCCTTGCGTTTTTTGATGCGATTGCGCCGATTGTCTATTTCGATACAGTCGATTTGTCCAAGGCGTGGTTTCAATCGCGCTATGACAAAGGGGATACCGAGGAACAGCGCACCGCCTATCTGAATTGCCCCATGGACCGCGACCAGTATGAGGCTTTTATCGACGCGCTTCTGGCTGCGGACAAGACCGAATTCCATGAAGGCGAGACTGCGCAGTATTTTGACGGCTGCCTGCCGATTGAGGTGATGGCAGAACGCGGGCGTGAAACATTGCGCCACGGCCCGATGAAGCCCGTGGGCCTGACAAACCCGCATGCGCCGGACAAGAAACCTTATGCGGTTGTGCAGTTGCGCCGTGATAATGCGCTGGGAACGCTTTATAATATCGTGGGTTTTCAAACTAAGATGAAGTATGGCGCGCAAGCAACTGTTTTCAAAATGATTCCTGGCCTTGAAAACGCGTCCTTCGCGCGGCTTGGCGGAATTCACCGCAATACGTTTCTGAACTCGCCCACCTTGCTGGATGACCAGTTGCGGTTGCGCACGCGCCCGAATATCCGCTTTGCGGGCCAGATAACCGGGGTGGAAGGATATGTCGAATCCGCTGCGATGGGGTTGTTGGCGGGACGTCTGGCCGCGGCAGAGCTGTTGGGCCAAAGCATTGACGCGCCGCCGCGCGACACCGCGATCGGGGCCTTGGTGCATCACATTACCGGCGGGGCAGAAGCGAAGACCTTTCAGCCGATGAACGTGAATGTCGGCCTGTTCCCCCCGATTGACGCCAAAGGCGGGCGGCGCGGGCGGCGTGACCGTTACAAGGCATATACAGACCGCGCGAAACTGGCATTTTCCACATGGTTGGCAGGCCAGAAGCGCGATGCAGCCTGACGGGCAAATCACGCGCTTTGCCCCTTCGCCCACGGGTCCGTTGCATCTGGGCCATGCCTATTCGGCACTGATTGCTGCGTCGCATGGCCGGTCGGGCCAGTTTTTGCTGCGGATCGAGGATATTGACCAAACCCGATGCACCCCCGCATTCGAGGCGCAAATTTATGATGACCTGCACTGGCTGGGGTTGGTCTGGCCCACGCCCGTCATGCGCCAGTCAGACCGGAGGCCCGCCTATCATGCGGCGTTGCGTAAACTGAACGGATTGGGCGTGTTGTATCCGTGCCGCTGCACGCGCGGCGACATACGCGCGGCCTTGTCGGCCCCACAAGAAGGGGCTGCAATGATTGGCCCTGATGGCGTTGTTTATCCCGGCACCTGTCGCGGGCGGGCCATGTCGGATGCGGGCGCTGCGGATGCCCTTCGGCTGGACATGCGCCGCGCGCTTTCGCTGGTTGGGTTTGTCGGGTTTGTGGAAAACGGTCCGTTATATGGTGGCCATCACCGGCTTGATGGGGACCATATGATTGCCAATATCGGCGACGTGGTGCTGTCGCGCCGTGATATGGGCACCAGTTACCACTTGTCGGTTGTTGTTGATGACGCCGCCCAAGACATTACCGAAGTGACCCGTGGCGCGGATCTTTTTGACGCGACAGCCATTCACGCGCTGCTTCAGGCATTGCTTGAGCTTCCGCAACCAACCTATTGGCACCATGATCTTATTCGTGATGAAAGCGGCAAACGTCTGGCCAAGCGCGACGATGCACGCGCGCTGTCCACCTACCGCGCGGCAGGGGCCAGCCCTGCCGATATTCGCGCGATGGTCAATCTGTAAGCGGTTGCATCAATTCCGTTTCCACGCCATCGCGCACGGCAGTATAGAAACAGCTTTTGCGGTTGGTGTGGCAGGCCGGGCCTGTTTGCGCGACCGTGACCAACAGGCAATCGCGGTCGCAATCCAGCCGGAAATCAACCAGTTTTTGCACATGCCCTGACGTTTCGCCCTTGATCCAGAAGGACTTGCGCGAACGTGACCAATAGGTAACGCGCCGGGTTTCCAGCGTTTTTGCCACAGCCTCGGCATTCATCCATGCCATCATCAACACTTGTCCGGTTTCATGATCCTGCGCGATCACGGGGATAAGTCCCTTTTCATCATAGCAGAGGGTTTGCGGATCGAAAATCATGGGCTATGTCCTGTGTTGGGCGGTCAAGGCATAGCCTGACACATCACAAAGGAAAACCCGTCTTGAGCGAGAATGCCGACCTTATAAAACTGTATTCCGGGCGCATTCTGGCGCTGGCCACTGACATTGCGCATCATCAGCGACTGGACAACCCGCAAGCCAGCGTGAAGCGCCGCTCGCCTTTGTGCGGGTCGACCGTGACGGTGGATCTGGATCTGGAAGATGGGCATGTCAGCCGCTTCGGGCAGGATGTAAAAGCCTGTGCGCTGGGGCAGGCGGCGGCGGCCATTGTGGGACAGGTGGTGTTGGGGCGCAATGCGCAGGAACTTGCGCGCGCGCGTGACCAGTTGCGGGCCATGTTGCAACAGGACGGCCCCGTGCCCGACGCCCCATTCGAGGGGTTTGAAGTGCTGCTGCCCGCGCGCGCGTATCGCAATCGCCACGCGTCTATTCTGCTGGCGATCGAGGCGGCTGCCGAAGCGGCGCAAAGCCTTGACGCAGGCGCGCAAAACGCCCCTTGACCTTGGGTGTGGGACGGCGCACAGGTTCGGGGTTTTCGATGACAGAGGCCCCCTGATGACTGACCTGACCTTGCGCGATGCGACCCCTGATGATGCCGCCAGTATCTGCGCTATCTGGAATCCCATCATTCGCGATACAGTCATCACCTTCAACCCGGTGGAACGCAGCCCCGCCGAGATTGCAGCGATGATTCGTGACCGTCAGGGGGCGGGCCATGCGTTCTTGCTGGCGCAGTCGGGGGCGCAGGTTCTGGGCTTTGCCAGCTACGCGCAGTTTCGCGGCGGTTTGGGCTATGCGCGATGCATGGAACACACCATCAACCTGCAGGACGCGGCGCGCGGGCAGGGGGCAGGGCGTGCGCTGTTGCTGGCGCTGGAAGATCACGCGCGCCGCGCGGGCAACCATGTCATGGTCGGTGCTGTAACCGCGTCCAATGTCGCCAGTGTCGCGTTTCATGCGGCATTGGGGTATGCCACTGTTGGCACCATGCCGCAGGTTGGCTGGAAATTCGGGCAGTTTCATGATTTGGTGCTGATGCAAAAAATTCTGTGACTTGCGGCGTTTCGCCTGCTGCAATTCCCCGACAGCCCTGATAGCTTTTCGACATGTCGATCTGGATACGCATAGCCGAAGCGCTGAAAGCGCTGCGTCAGGGTGAAAGCCTTAGCGCGGTGTTTGACCGTTTGCGCAGTGCCCCTGAACGCAGCGTCGCGTTTACCATTGCGGTCATCGCCTTGGGGGCAAAGCTGGCCAAGGCCGATGGCCAGGTCACCCGCGGCGAGGTTGCGGCTTTCCGGCGCGTCTTCATCATTGCCCCCGAAGAAGAAGCCAACGCCGCGCGCGTGTTCAACTTGGCGCGACAGGATGTGGCAGGGTTTGACCTGTATGCGCGCAAGATTGCAAGCATGTTCCCGCCGCGCGACCCGGTGTTGATGGACATTATGGAAGGGTTGTTCGAAGTGGCCATGTCGGATGGTAGTTTCCATCCCGCCGAAGAGCAGTTCCTGTCACATGTCGCGCAGATATTCGGCCTGTCGGAGCGGTGTTTTCGTTGTATCCGCGCGCGGTTTGTGGGCGATGTCGACCCTGACCCCTATGATGTTCTTGAAGTGACACAGGATGCGCCGCTGGAAGATATTCGCCGCGTGTATCGTCAGGCTGTGCGCGATACCCACCCCGACCGTATGGCCGCGCGGGGTGTCCCGCCAGAGGCCGTGAAGCTGGCCGAACACCGGCTGCGCGATTTGAACCGCGCGTGGGAAGAAATCCGGTCCAGCCGCGCGGCGTAAGCGTGACCTGATCATCGGGTGCTGGCTGTTTGACGCGGCTTGCGGTATCATCGCGCCATGAGACGGTTTGCACCCATCGTATTTTGCGCATGTCTGGCCATTGGGCCAGGGCTTCACGCCAGTGACGCGCCCGACCCGCCGGAAGCCGGGCAGGGGGACAGCGTCTTTGGCCTGATAGACCGGATGCTGCGCGGTTTTCTGGAAGATGTCGACCCGCATATGCGCAAGTTGGACCGCGACATGCAGGCCCTCGAACCGGAAATGCGCCGCCTGTTTGGCCAGTTGCGTGACATGGTGGATTACCACCCGCCGGAAATGCTGCCCAATGGCGATATACTGATCCGGCGCAGGGCGGCACGTCCGGACGCGGATGACGACGATCAGGCAGCCCCCCCAGACGCGGGGGACGACGCGGACGCGCCTTCGGCCCTGGAACTGTAGTTGCGCCGCACCCGCACCTTCGCTTCTGCGTCCAGTTGCTGCGCAAATGACTGGAATCTTTGCTGTGCGACTTCGGTGAACAGGGCCTGCATGTCGCGTTCCAGCACCAGTTCCAGCACATGTTTCTTCGGGAAATAACGCAATTCACCCGCGTTTTCCGGCCCGTCCATTGAAAACATTGACCCAAAACGCAGCGCGCGGCCCAGCATCTTGGCTTCTGCCAGGTCCTTCGCTGGCAGCAGCCCCGCAATTTCCTTGATGCGTGGGCGCATGCCATTGGTCTTGTAGCGATACATCAGCGCGATGCCCAGATACACCCGTCCCGTATGGTCCAGCCCGCCCAGATTGGCGCGCGTCGATGTGTCAAAACACGCATCGGCACGGTAATCAGGATGCGCGCGCCAGTTGACATCATGCAGCAAACAGGCTGCGCGGATCAGGCGCAGGCGGTCATCATTGCGGTTGCGATACAGCGGCAACAGGAAATTATACAGTTTCTTGCCAAAACCGGGCAGGCGGGCGCTTGCGTGTTCCATGAAATGGCACGCTTCAATCAGCGGGTCGCGCGCACGCAGGGCCTGTGGCATTTGCTCATACAAAATGCCTTCGCGTATGCCGTAACTGGAAATGCAGATCACTTGCGGGCTGAACACATGCACCAACTGGCGCAACACCTGTGCGGCCAGCGGCACAAGGGACATGCGTTCGGCGGAAATGCCGGTGCGTGCGCGCAGGTCCACCATATCCTGTTCCGCAATCCAGTCGATGGTCTTGCGCACAGATTTGGGTGTCATGGTATATTCATGCAGCACCTTCAGCGGATAGCCGCGCCGTTCCATGTCCAGCCGTGCGATGGCCCGCCATGACCCCCCCACCAGATACAACGCATCATGGTGGTTTCCCACCTGATCGCGCAAGGATTTCAGGACTGTGCCGATATGCTGGCGCAAGCCCTTCTTGCCGCCTGCCACCTGTTGCAACCTGAAAGGGCCAAGCGGGGATGTTACGGTCTGGTGCACCTGCCGGTCGCCAATGACTGCCAGTTCCATGGACGACCCGCCAATGTCGCACACCAGCCCTTTCGCTTCGGGCCAGCCGGTCAGCACACCTTGCGCCGACAGGCGCGCTTCTTCCGCACCATCGATCACGCGCATGCGCAACCCGGTTTCCTTTTCGATCAGCGCCTGAAATTCGGGGCCGTCTTCGGCTTCGCGCATGGCGGCAGTGGCAACCATGGTCAGGTTTGTCATGGCCATGCCGCGCGTCAGCAGGGCAAAGCGCTTGATGGTGGCAAGGGCGCGGTCGCGCCCCTCTGGGTTCAGCCGGCCCGTGGTGACCAGCCCCTTGCCCAAGCCGCACAGCACCTTCTCATTGAAAAAATACGCAGGCGAACGGGCTGCGCCATCAAACACCACCAACCGGACAGAGTTTGACCCCACATCAATGACACCCACTTGGGACAGGGCACGGGCAGAAGGGTCGGTGAAAACAGGGTTATCAAAAAATCCCGCTTGGGCGGGGGGGGCGTCGTCCGTTTCCGGGACGCGCGAATTGCCATCCATGCGGCAGCTCCTGTCTGGCACAATCTGCACGCAGTCTACCTGACTGCCGGGCGTGGGGTCAATCACGCAGATGCCGCCATGCGCGTGCTCTGGTCTGCAGGCCCTACCACTTGGCGCCGGGATGGGCCATAACAGGGGCCTGCGCGCGCCGATTCCCGCGCGCCCGACACGCCGCCAGACACCGAATTGAGAGAGAGCATGCACGACATTCGCGCCATCCGAGAGACCCCAGCCGCCTTTGACGCCGCCTTTGCCCGTCGCGGGATGGCGCCGCAGTCAGGCCGCATTCTGGAGATTGATCAGGCCCGGCGTGCGGCCATCTCGGCGGTGGAAACGGCCAAGGCGGCGCAGAACGCGGCTTCCAAACAGGTGGGCGCGGCCAAGGCCAAGGGCGACGATACCGAATTTGAACGCCTGCGCGCGCTTGTCGCCGAAAAGAAGGCCGAAATTGCCGCGCTGGAAGATCAGGCGCGCGTGGCTGATGCGGAACTGACAGCGCTTTTGGAAACCCTGCCAAACCTGCCTTTGGCGGATGTGCCCGATGGCGCGGATGAAGCCGACAATGTCGAGTTGAAAACCTGGGGCACGCCGCGCGATTTCGGTTTCCAGCCTGTTGAACATTTCCAGATTGCGGGCATTGCCCCCAATATGGATTTTGCCACGGCGGCCAAATTGTCGGGATCGCGCTTTGTGGTGTTGCGCGGCGCTGTTGCGCGGGTGCACCGCGCGCTTGCACAGTTCATGACCGATCTGCATGTGGACCAGCATGGCCTGACCGAAGTGAACAGCCCCGTTCTGGTGCGCGACGAGGCGATGTATGGCACCGGCCAGTTGCCGAAATTTTCCGAGGACAGCTATCAAACCACAAATGGCTGGTGGCTGATCCCGACAGCCGAAGTGACGCTGACCAATTTTGCCGCTGGCGAAATCCTGGACGGCGCCGCGCTGCCGCTGCGGTTTTGTGCGCATACCCTGTGTTTCCGGTCCGAAGCGGGCAGTGCGGGCAAGGACACCACCGGCATGTTGCGCCAGCACCAGTTCGAGAAGGTCGAAATGGTGTCGATCACCCATCCCGATGATTCTCTGGCTGAACATGACCGCATGACCCGCTGCGCCGAGGCCGTGCTGGAAGCGCTGGAACTGCCCTACAGGCGTATCGTGCTGTGCACGGGCGATATGGGGTTTGGCGCGCAGAAAACCCATGATATCGAAGTCTGGGTGCCCGGGCAGGGCAAATACCGCGAAATTTCCAGCGTGTCTGTCTGCGGGGATTTTCAGGCGCGGCGCATGAATGCCCGCTTCCGCCCGCAAGACGGGGGCAAGCCTGAATTTGTGCATACGCTGAATGGCTCGGGCGTGGCAGTGGGGCGGTGCCTGATTGCGGTTCTGGAAAATGGCCAGACAGCGGGTGGCGGTGTGGATTTGCCAGCGGCGCTGCACCCGTATCTGGGGGGCAGGACGCGCATCACCCCTGCGGGTGATCTTGCCTGAGCCGTTGTGCGCTGTTGCGCAATGGCCGCAGATGGGGTGTTGGTGGCGCTAACGTCTTAATATATACCCTTGATCGCCTGAATCTTGCCCGGTTCTTCCGTCCAGATAGCAAGCTGTTAGTCATGTTTTCAAGGACAGGTTCCATGCGTTCATTTCCCACACCGCGCCCCGCAACCGCCAAGCGCCCCGGCGCGGCCCCCGGCATCAGTGCAGATATGCGCCCCGGCCACCCGCGCAACGCGCTTGCCCAAAAGCCTGTCACGCGGTTTAGCGACTGGGCGCTGATCTGACAGACAGGCCGTTTGCCGCCTACAGGTCCGCACAAACGGGCAGCATGCGCGAAAATAGCCTTTGCCCAGGCGCAACGGTTTGTTAATGACGTTGGGGATGTGACCCTGCACGGGCACGCAACACCCTTTATATACCCATGCCAACGCCGATTTCATCGATCCGCAATCTAGGCCCCGCGATGGAGGCCGCTTTTGCGCGTGTGGGCATAACCTCTGCCGAGGAATTGCGCGATCTGGGCTGCGACGCAGCCTATGCCCGGCTTTTGCAATCGGGCGTGCGGCCGCATTTCATTTCATATTATGTTCTGGAAATGGGGTTGCAAGGCCGGCCGTGGAATGATTGCAAAGGCGCGGAAAAGCTGCGCCTGCGCGCGCGGTTCGATGCGCTGAAATCGGAACATTGCCCCAAACCCCTGCCATTTGACGCAGCGCTTGACGCGCTTGGCGTTATTGCGGCCCCCATGCGACAGGATTGATCCCATGCCACGTTATGTCTTGATGACCGTTGTTGTGCTTGCCTTGGCGGCGTGCGGCAATTCCAGCCCGCAAGCCACGCGCGCCATAGGGCCAAGCGCGGATTTATATCCCGGAGAGACACCGCAAATGCGCGCCCTTGTGCGCCAGTATGCGGCCAAACACGGTATTCCAGAAGCGCTGCTGCACCGAGTTATCCAACGCGAAAGCGATTATCGCGCCCATGCCCGCAATGGCCCTTATTGGGGATTGATGCAGATTTTGCCCCAGACAGCCCGCCAAATGGGGTTTCAGGGCAGGCCCGAGGATTTGTTGAACGCGGAAGTGAACCTTGAATATGCAGGCCGCTATTTGCGGGGGGCATGGCTGGTGTCGAATGGGAGTATTGATCGCGCGGTCATGTGGTATGCACGCGGTTATTATTATGAGGCGCGCGACCGCTGCATGCTTGTCGCAACTGGCCTGCGCGAGCGCGAAGTGCGCCGTGATTGCCCCACAAACCCGCGCCGCGCCTGACGCAGTGGCGACAGCATAAATAGCCCCCTGTAGCTGACAGGCCGCATTGGCACATGCCGGTGCGGTCTGTTTTTTGCGATATGCAAACACCCATAACAGGGGCGGGGTTTTCGGATTGCCGCATTGCAGCGATTTTGGCTTGACATTATCTTGCGCTTAAATCATCCGTTTAGGTAAGAAAGTTGCGCGGCACCTTCTGGGCTGCGCGCCATACCCAAGCTGGACAAAGGTGCCAAGATGACCGACGCCGCAACCGCACCCGCAAAAGACAAGCCTTGGCTGTTTCGCACCTACGCAGGACATTCGACGGCCAAAGCCTCGAATGCGCTGTATCGCACCAACCTGTCAAAGGGCCAGACAGGGCTATCTGTGGCCTTCGATCTGCCCACGCAAACAGGCTATGACAGCGATCATGAACTGGCGCGCGGCGAAGTGGGCAAGGTTGGCGTGCCTGTCTGCCATCTGGGCGATATGCGCATGCTGTTTGACCAGATTCCGCTGGAACAGATGAACACCTCCATGACAATCAACGCCACAGCCCCGTGGTTGCTGGCGCTGTATATCGCTGCCGCCGAAGAACAGGGCGCGGATATTTCCAAACTGAACGGCACGGTGCAAAACGACCTGATCAAGGAGTATCTGTCGCGCGGCACCTATATTTGCCCGCCCGAACCCAGCTTGCGCATGATCACCGATGTGGCGGCCTACACGCGCGCGCATCTGCCCAAATGGAACCCGATGAACGTGTGTTCCTACCATTTGCAAGAAGCGGGCGCGACACCGCAACAGGAACTGGCCTTTGCGCTGGCCACGGCCTGTGCGGTGCTGGATGATCTGAAAACCAAGGTGCCTGCGGAACATTTCCCGCAGATGGTGGGGCGGATTTCGTTCTTTGTGAACGCCGGCATCCGCTTCGTGACCGAACTGTGCAAGATGCGCGCATTTGTTGATTTATGGGACGAGATTTGTCGCATTCGCTATGGTATTGATGACCCCAAATACCGCCGGTTCCGTTATGGGGTGCAGGTAAACAGTCTTGGCCTGACCGAACAGCAGCCGGAAAACAATGTCTATCGCATCCTGATTGAAGCGCTGGCCGTCACGCTGTCGAAAAAAGCCCGCTGCCGCGCGCTGCAATTGCCCGCATGGAACGAAGCGCTTGGCCTGCCGCGCCCGTGGGACCAGCAATGGTCCTTGCGCTTGCAACAGGTGCTGGCGTTCGAGACGGATTTGCTGGAATTCGATGACCTGTTTGACAACAACCCCGCCATTGACCGCAAAGTGGCCGAGTTGATGGCAGGCGCACGCGAAGAACTGGCGCGAATTGATGATATGGGCGGCGCGGTGCGGGCGATCGAGTATATGAAATCGCGGCTGGTCGAGGCCAATGCAGAACGCATCACGGGCATCGAGTCCGGCGAGACATTGGTGGTGGGGGTGAATAAATTTACCACCACCGAACCATCGCCCCTGACCACAGGCGAAGACGCGATCATGGTGTGCGACCCGCTGGCCGAGGCCGACCAGATTGCCCGCCTTCACGCCTGGCGCGATGCGCGCGACGCGGGCGCCGTCAAACAGGCGCTGGCCGATCTGCGCGAGGCTGCGCGCGCGGGCGTCAATGTCATGCCCGCCTCGATTGCGGCGGCCAAAGCGGGGGCCACCACTGGCGAATGGGGCGAGACTGTGCGCGCGGCCTTTGGCCAGTATCGCGGGCCGACGGGGGTTAGCCGCGCGCCATCCAACCGCACCGAGGGGCTGGACCCCGTGCGCGACGCTGTGGAGGCGGTCAGCGCAAAACTGGGCCGCAAGCTGAAATTCGTAGTGGGCAAGCCCGGTCTGGACGGCCATTCCAACGGGGCCGAACAGATTGCCGCGCGCGCCCGCGATTGCGGGATGGATATTCATTATGAGGGCATTCGCCTGACCCCCGCCGAGATTGTTGCCGCCGTGCGCGATGAAAACGCCCATGTTGTGGGGCTGTCCATTCTGTCGGGGTCGCATATCCCGCTGATGGAAGAGTTGATGCGCCTTTTGCGGGCCGAAGGGCTGGAACATGTGCCGGTGATCGTTGGCGGTATCATTCCCGAAGATGACGCCGAACGCTTGCGCGCGATGGGGATCGCGCAGGTTTATACGCCCAAGGATTTCCAGCTAAACCGCATCATGATGGATATTGTTGCGCTGGTTGATCCTGCGCCCATTGCGGCGCAGTGATCTTGCAGGGGGGGGGCGTCCTTGGGGGGATTGACCCCCCTGCGGACGGCATTTCCATGGCATTACCCAGGCGGGTTTCATCCGGCCTTGTGGGTGTGCTTGACCCAAGGTTGCAGTGCCGCTTCTGAACAACCCATGCACTTGCCTGTGCGCCCTTGTCATGGGGCCGGGCGCAACAATGCTTGAAGCCTGAGCCGCCGTGATTGATAAGCCCCCATCGGATTGCACGGGGGGCGGATATGGGGGGTGCTTGGATTGCGGGGTTCTTTTCCGGGCTGGGGTTGATTGCCGCGATTGGCGCGCAAAACGCGTTTGTGTTGCGCCAAGGGGTGCGGCGCGAATATGTGGGCGTTGTGGTGCTGATTTGTGCAGTGTCTGACGCGCTACTGGTGGCCCTTGGCGTGGCAGGGGCGCATATGATTGCTGCCACATTGCCTACCTTTCA
The DNA here is from genome assembly GCA_017510335.1 of Paracoccaceae bacterium. Lineage (GTDB taxonomy): Bacteria > Pseudomonadota > Alphaproteobacteria > Rhodobacterales > Rhodobacteraceae > Roseinatronobacter. Next base: position 155,432 of record JAFWNM010000013.1, on the reverse strand, counting down.
GCAGATCATGCTGTGGGCTGGTGTGGTCTTCTTGCTGGTCTATGGCGCGTTGCGGTTTCGCGCCGCATGGCGCGGTGGTGCGGCCTTGTACCCGACTGACAGTGCGCCGGTGCCGCTGGTGCGGGTTGTGGCCATTTGCCTGGCCTTCACCTGGTTGAACCCGCATGTCTATCTGGACACTGTCGCCTTGCTGGGGGCGCTGTCATTACAATATGCGCCCCTGGAATGGGCGTTCGGCGCGGGGGCTATTGCGGCGTCTTTTGTCTTTTTTGCCAGTTTGGGGTATGGCGCGCGCCTGCTGGCCCCGGTTCTGGCGCGGCCCGGTGCCTGGAGGGTGCTGGAAATTTTCATTGGCCTGATCATGTGGGCCATTGCGGCAAAACTGATGCTGCGTGCCCTGGTGGTATAGGGGCATTTCGCGCTTTCCTTGTATTCGCCATATTGGTAACCTGAACTTACCAATATATGGGGGTTGTCATGGAAATGCCCGAACCGAACGGTGCCGTCCTTGCCAAGCGCGCGCAGGTGCTGGCGCGACTGCGCGAAGTGCTGCCACAGGAGGCACTGATCACCGATGAAACCGGATGCCGCGCGTATGAATGCGACGCGTTGACGGCCTATCGCTGCATTCCCATGGCTGTAGCGCTGCCATCATGCACGGAAGATGTGGCGGAAATTTTGCGCATTTGCCATGATGAAGGTGTGCCCGTCGTGCCGCGCGGGTCTGGCACATCCTTGGCGGGCGGTGCCCTGCCCAGTGCGGATTCGGTTGTCATTGGTGTGGCGCGTTTGCGCGATGTGCTGGAAGTGAACACCCAGGACAGGTATGTGCGTGTTCAGGCGGGAATAACCAATCTGGCAGTGACAGCCCATATTGAGGGGGATGGTTTTTTCTACGCGCCGGACCCGTCCAGCCAGTTGGCCTGCGCGATTTCGGGAAACATTGCCATGAATTCCGGCGGGGCGCATTGCCTGAAATATGGGGTGACAACCAATAACCTGCTGGGGGTGACCATGGTTTTGATGGATGGCACCATCATGACCCTTGGTGGCCCATATCTGGATGCGGGCGGGCTGGACCTGCTGGGGGTGGTCTGCGGGTCCGAAGGGCAACTGGGCATTGTGACAGAAGCCACCCTGAAAATCCTGCCCAAACCCGAAGGCGCGCGCCCTGTCCTGATGGGGTTTGACAGCAATGAAGTGGCCGGTGCCTGCGTGTCCGACATCATCAAGGCAGGGATTTTGCCTGTCGCCATCGAATTCATGGACCGGCCCTGCATTCGCGCCTGCGAGGATTTTGCCAAGGCAGGATACCCTGATTGCGAAGCGCTGCTGATTGTCGAGGTTGAAGGATCACCGCGAGAGATTGATGAACAGCTTGCGCGCATCAAGGATATTGCACAGCGCCACGCCCCGATTGAGCTGCGCGAAAGCGCATCCGCTGAGGAAAGCGCCAGAATATGGCTGGGGCGGAAATCTGCCTTCGGGGCGATGGGGCAGATCAATGATTACATGTGTCTTGATGGCACGATCCCGGTGTCCAGCCTGCCGCTGGTCCTGCGCCGTATTGGCGAGATGTCGCGCGACTACGGGCTGGATGTCGCCAATGTTTTTCATGCGGGGGACGGGAATATGCACCCGCTGATCCTGTTTGACGCGAATAAACCCGGTGATCTGGAACGCTGCGAGGCCTTTGGCGCGGATATCCTGAAGCTATGTGTGGAAGTGGGCGGGTGTCTGACGGGGGAGCATGGCGTGGGTATTGAAAAGCGCGACCTGATGGGCGTGCAATATACGGCCGCGGATATGGAAGCGCAGATGCGTATCAAGGATGTGTTCGACGCCAGGTGGTTGATGAATGCCGCCAAGGTGTTCCCGTTGGCGGCAAGTGCAACGCGGCGGGCCGCGTAAGGGGGCTGTGCCCCCTCTTGGGCCTTTGGCCCAATTCACCCCGCGAGTATTTTTTGGCAAGATGAAAGCTGTTTTCGGCAGCTATGGAGGCCGGTGCCATGCGCCCTGAAAGTGAACAAGACCTGTCCGAGATGGTGCGCGCCACTGTGGCCCCCTTGCGCATTATGGGGGGGGGCACGCGGGATATGGGCGGCCCCGTGGCGGGGGCTGTGTTGTCAACGGCAGGGCTGTCGGGCATCACGCTGTATGATCCGGGCGCGTTGACGCTGGTTGTACGCGCGGGCACGCCGCTGGCCGAAACGCAGGCGGCGCTTGCCAGTGAGGGGCAGCGACTGGCGTTTGAACCGATGGACATGCGCGCGCTTCTGGGCACGCAGGGGGTGCCAAGCGTGGGGGGGATGGTGGCGGCCAATGCCTCTGGTCCGCGCAGGGTGCAGGCAGGTGCCTGCCGCGACAGCCTGATTGGCGTGCGTTTCGTCGACGGGACAGGCGCGATCATCAAGAATGGCGGGCGGGTGATGAAGAATGTCACGGGGTATGATCTGGTCAAGTTGATGGCGGGAAGCTGGGGCACGCTTGGGGTGATGACAGAATGCGCGTTCAAGTTGTTGCCCGCGCCCGAAACCGAAGCCACATTGCGCAGCGCGCCCCTGTCTGTGCCTGATGCAGTCAGGGTGATGTCAGCGGCGCTGGGCACGCCTTATGAAGTCAGCGGTGCCGCTGTGGACAGTGAGGGATGCGTTTGCTTGCGCATCGAGGGGTTTGCGCGGCAGGTCGCGTATCGGACTGCGCAATTGCAAGCCGCTTTGGGGGGGGATTGGCAGGTTCTGGAGGCGCCCGAAAGCGTGGCCTTGTGGCGCAACATCCGTGATGTGACTGAATTTGCGGGGCTGGCGGGCGATGTATGGCGCGTGTCGGTGGCCCCTTCGGCGGCGCCGGATCTGGTGGCGCGCATGTCCTGTCCTGTCATCCTGGATTGGGGCGGCGGGTTGTTGTGGTTTCTGACCCCTGAAGGCGTGGATTTGCGCGCGCGTCTGGGGGCGTTTGCGGGACATGCGACATTGGTGCGCGCCAGTCATGTAACACGCGCGCGCATGGCCGTTTTTCCGCCGCAACCGGCGGCTTTGGAAAAAATTGCGCAAGGGCTGCGCATGAAATTTGACCCGCGCGGGGTGCTGAACCCCGCAATGATGGGCTAGGGGGCAGGATGCAGACGAATTTCACCACAGAGCAGTTGCAAGACCCCGCCATCGCGCGTTCAAACGAGGTGCTGCGCGCCTGCGTGCATTGCGGGTTTTGCACGGCGACGTGCCCGACCTATGCGGTGCTGGGGGATGAGTTGGACAGCCCGCGGGGCCGGATTTACCTGATCAAGGACATGCTGGAAAAGGGGCGTCCCGCTGATGAGAAGACAGTCAAGCATATTGACCGCTGCCTGTCGTGCCTTGCGTGCATGACAACTTGTCCGTCGGGGGTGCATTACATGCATCTGGTGGACCATGCGCGCGCCCATATTGAACGCACCTATAAGCGGCCCTTGTCGGACCGCCTGTTGCGCTGGGGCCTGGCGCGGGTTTTGCCCTATCCCACACGTTTCCGGCTGGCGCTTCTGGGCGCGAAGCTGGGCCGCCCGTTCCGTGCGCTGATGCCAGATGCGCGTTTGCGCGCCATGCTGGACATGGCCCCGAACCATATTCCGCCGGTCAGCCGCAATGATGACCCGCAGGTATTCGCGCCGCAGGGGCCAAGAAAGATGCGTGTTGCGCTGATGACGGGCTGCGCACAGCGCGCAGTGAATACCGATATCAATGATGCCACCATTCGCCTGTTGCGCCGCCTTGGCGCGGAAGTGGTGATTGCGCAGGGGCAGGGGTGTTGCGGGGCGTTGACCCACCACATGGGCAAGACCCGCGAAAGCCATGCAAGTGCGGCAAGGAATATTCATGCCTGGCACGCGGAACTGCAGGGCGCGGGGCTGGATGCGATTGTCATCAACACCAGCGGATGCGGCACCACCGTCAAGGATTACGGGCATATGTTCCGCAATGACCCCCTGGCCGAAAAGGCACAAGCGGTGGCGGCGATTGCACTGGATGTGTCCGAAGTGCTGATGAAACTGGACCTGCCCGAAAGACCAACGCAAGGTATGAAAGTGGCCTATCATGCCGCATGTTCCTTGCAGCATGGTCAGAAGATCAAGACCTTCCCCAAGGATTTGCTGGCGCGGGCGGGGTTTGACGTGGTGGAACCGCGCGACAGCCATCTGTGCTGCGGGTCGGCAGGCACTTATAACCTGATGCAGCCCGAAATCTCGAACGTGTTGAAATCGCGCAAGGTGGCCGCATTGGAAGCGCCTGCGCCCGATGTGATTGCCGCAGGAAACCTGGGTTGCATGATGCAGATCGGGTCTGGAACGCAAGTGCCGGTGGTGCATATGGTGGAATTGCTGGACTGGGCCACGGGCGGGCCAAAGCCGCGTGCCCTGTCGCCGTGACAGGGCCGGGATTGCCATTTTCTGGCCATCATGCCATGCGATATTGCCTGAACACCCCCTGAACCGAAGGTCTATGGATGCGATTTCTGGCTTCGCTGATTGCGATTTTCGCAGCGTTTACCCCGCCCGTGCTGGCGCAATCCACTGACAGCCCGCTGCAAATGCTTGACAGCGGCATGCAGATTTACGGCTGGGAAGGGGTCGGGCGCGTGGATTTCGGGCAATCGGGCTTTTGCACGGGCGCGTTGATCAGCGAAACCCATGTTCTGACTGCGGCGCATTGCCTTTATGACCGCCAGACCGGGGCGCGTTTTCAAGATCAAGATATCGCTTTTCGCGCAGGGTTTCGCAATGGTCGCGCCGTTGCCGAAGGACGGGTGCTGCGCAGTGCCATCCACCCCGCCTATGACCGCGCAGGCGGCGTTTCTGCACAAAATATTGCCCATGATCTGGCGCTTCTGGAATTGACGCACCCGATGCGGGGGTTCGGCGTCACGGCGTTTGGCGTACACAGCCAACCGCGCGCGGGCGACAGAATTGGCGTTGTGTCCTATGGGCGCGACCGCAGCGAAACCCCGGCGCTGCAGGAATCATGCGATGTTCTGGGGCAGGAACGCGATGGCGTTCTGGTCATGTCCTGTTCGGTGGATTTCGGGTCATCGGGGGCGCCGGTCTTTACCATGCACAATGGTCAGGCGCGCATTGTGTCCGTTGTGTCCGCCAAGGGGGATGCCACTATGGGCGGGCGCGATGTGGAAGTGTCCTTTGGTGCGACACTGGGGGCGCGGCTGGATGTGCTGCGCGCAGCACTTGCGCAGGGCGACAGGCGTTTCATGCGCGTGCCCGATGGCACGGATACTGGCCCCCGCCAGATGAGTGCAGGGGGCGGCGCGCGGTTTTTGCGCCCTTGAAATTACCCGTCAGGGGGGCTTGAAACCCTGTATCTGCTTTCCCAGATCATAAGGGCAGCAGGGGCCTGTTTTGGACCTGCCGCAAACCCGAAAACCGCGCCTGTCCAGTTCCGGAGGGCGTGAAACATACCATCGCTTCACTTCAAGGAGGATGCTTATGCGTCGATTTGATCCAACCCCGCTATACCGTGCCAGCATTGGTTTTGACCACATGGCCGATCTGCTTGACCGTGTTATGTCAAGCGACCTGCAAAACACCACATATCCGCCCTATAATATTGAACGCGTGCAGGAAAACGCCTATCGGATTTCCATTGCCGTCGCCGGGTTCGGCGCGGATGATCTAAGCGTCGAAGTCAAGGAAAACGCGCTTCTTGTCACTGGGCGCGGTCAGGACAATGCGACAGACCGCCAGTTCCTGCATCGCGGCATTGCCACCCGCGCATTCGAGCGGCGCTTCCATCTGGCCGATCATGTCCGCGTGACAGGCGCAGTGCATCAAGATGGCATGCTGCATATTGATCTGGTGCGCGAACTGCCAGAGGCACTCAAGCCCCGTCAGATTGAAATTCAGGCCGCCGCACCACGCCAGATCATGCGCGAGCAGGCCGCCTGAAGCCGATTGCGAATGCAAGAATTCAAAGGGCACCTGTTTGGGTGCCCTTTGAACAACATACTGATTTCACTTGTTACCAAAACACAGTCTCGCGCCCCCGACTGCCAAAACAGTGCATCGCGGGTTCCGATATGGTGCGACAGTTTCAGGAATGCGCTGTAAGTCAGGCCGCCCCGGACAGCATGCAGGCCGCCGCGTTGCGCCGCGCGCGTTTTGCGCTGCGTGTCCATGGAAGGGGTGTTTGCGAAGCCTCTGCTTGCGCGATAAGTTTGCTGATCCAGCGTGTTCTTGCTGTTGTCTGCATATGTCGACCCTCCTGCTCTACAGCACTCGTATTAACGTGTTGTTAGGTAATGCAGTCAGAATCAGGCACGACTGCGGCAGGCGCGTGATGATTGCGGGGCACAGGCGCGACCCGGATCAGAATTCGCGGTAGCCGTCTGGTGGGAACCTTCGATACTGTGCAAGGCGCGAGGACATGTCCCCAAGATGCAGTTCCAGCTTGTGCCCGTCGGGGTCCAGAAAATACAACGACGCCCCTTCGGAACGGTTTTCCTTCCATTGGGGGGCATGGGCCGCAATCCGGCGTGCCAGTGCCGGAAACTGGTCGTCTGCACAGGACAAGGCCAGATGCGTGTCATCATCGCGTATGTCCGGTTCGCCCAGTTCAAGGCACAGCCACAGCCCGCCTGCGTCCAGATACGCCCCCCGCGCCCATTGCGCACGAAGAACACATCCCAGAATGTCACTGTAAAACTGCACGGAACGCGGCAAATCTGCCACCACAAGGGTGACATGGTTTACCCCTGTAATGCCCTGCGCGGGCATGTCAGAACCCGTCACCACCGCCCTGTTGCCACGGTTTGACAAGGTTGCCGAAACGGGTGAAGCGCCCTTCAAACGACAATTCAACTGTGCCGATGGGGCCGTGACGCTGTTTGCCGATGACGACTTCGGCTTTGCCATGCACGGTTTCCATGATCTCCTGCCATTTGGCCATGGCTTCCAGGTCATGATCAGACGGCTTTTCGCGTTCGCGGTAATACTCATCGCGGTATACAAACATCACCACATCGGCATCTTGTTCAATGGAGCCGGATTCGCGCAAGTCCGACAGTTGCGGGCGTTTGTCTTCGCGGCTTTCGACCTGACGTGACAGCTGCGACAGCGCAATGACCGGGATGTTCAGTTCCTTGGCGATTGCCTTCAAACCTTGGGTAATTTCCGACACCTCTTGCACGCGGCTTTCCTTGGATGTGCCGCGCAGCAGTTGCAGGTAATCCACCATCAGCACATCCAGCCCATGCGTGCGCTTCAGCCGCCGCGCACGGGCTGCGACTTGCGCAATTGGCAGGGCGGGCGTGTCGTCAATATACAGCGGGCAGGCTTCCAGCGACTTGGCCGCTTCGACAAAGCGGCGGAATTCTTCCTCGGTCATGTCGCCACGGCGAATCTGTTCGCTGGGCACTTCGGAAGCTTCCGACAGAATACGCGCGGCCAGCTGTTCGGCACTCATTTCCAGACTGTAGAAGCCCACAACGCCGCCCTGAACAGCCCCTTCGGACCCGTCAGGTTTTTGCCCGCGCTTATAGGCTTTGGCGATGTTGAACGCGATATTCGTCGCAAGCGATGTTTTGCCCATCGATGGACGCCCGGCAAGGATGATCAGGTCCGACGGATGCAGCCCGCCCAGTTTCTTGTCCAGATCGATCAGCCCTGTGGAAATGCCCGCAAGCCCGCCATCACGCTGATAGGCGGCATTGGCAATATTTACGGCTTCGGTCACGGCCTTCAGGAAGCTTTGGAACCCGCGTTCGGCCACGCCCTGTTCGGCCAGCTTATACAGCCGCTGTTCGGCCTCGATAATCTGTTCCTTGGGTTCCGAGGCGACATCCATCTGGCTGGCGCGCGCCGAAATATCCTGTCCCAACCGGATCAGGTCGCGCCGCACGGCCAGTTCATAGATCATCTGCGCATAATCGCGCGCCGCATAGGCCGAAATTGCCGCCGCCGCCAGCCGCGCCAGATAGGCAGGCCCGCCCAGTTCCTTCAGCCCTTCATCATCTTCCATGAAGGCCTTGATGGTCACCGGACTGGCCAGCGCGTTTTTCAGAATGCGCGCGGCCGCGATTTCGAAAATGCGCTGATGCACAGGGTCAAAGAAATGCGCCGGTTTCACCAGCGTCGAAATGCGGTCATACACATCGTTATTGACCAGAATTGCCCCCAGAAGCTGTTGTTCCGCTTCAATATTATGGGGCATTGTGTCGGGGGTCGCTGTGTCCCCCGACCGGATCGTTGTGATCTCGTTCATGCCTGTTACCGCCGATGTCCATGCTCGTTAGCGCCTACACTAGCAGGATTCGGGCGTGGTGCGCAAATTGTATAAGCCTGTGCATGGCCTGTGGATAAGCGTGATATGGGGGTGGGGCGGGTTTGTGCCGCAATATCTGGTGGGTGGTCCGCGCGGGGCGTCGCGGGATTGCGCGCGCGCACTCTTGCCCCTTGCCGCCCCTTGGGCTAAGGCCAGACCGACCCTGACAGGAGTGTCCGATCATGGCAAAAACCAAAGGCCCCAGACGCCCGAAAGCCGAAACCCCCAAAGGGTTCCGCGACTATTTCGGCACCGAAGTGACCGCGCGCAAGGCGATGCTGGACAAGATTGCCGATGTGTATCATCGCTACGGGTTCGACGCGCTGGAAACATCTGCTGTAGAAACGGTCGAGGCTTTGGGAAAATTCCTGCCGGATGTGGACCGCCCCAATGAAGGCGTGTTCGCATGGGAAGAAGACAGTGACTGGCTGGCGCTGCGCTATGACCTGACAGCGCCCTTGGCGCGGGTCGCGGCGCAATACCGCAACGACCTGCCGACCCCTTACCGCCGCTACGCGATGGGACCGGTCTGGCGCAATGAAAAGCCCGGTCCGGGGCGGTTCCGGCAGTTCTATCAATGCGATGCCGATACTGTGGGCGCGGCGTCGGTGGCGGCAGATGCCGAGATTTGCGCGATGCTGTCAGACGCGTTGGAGGCCGTGGGGATCGAGCGCGGGGATTATGTGATCCGCGTGAACAACCGGAAGGTTTTGGATGGTGTTCTCGAGTTGATGGGAATCGGCGACCAACCTGAACTATGCGCCGCTGTTCTTCGAACGATAGATAAAGTCGACAAGGTGGGCTTCTCGGGTGTTGCTGAACTCCTTCAAAGTGGGCGCAAGGATTCGTCTGGGGCTTTCATCGACGGAGTCGGCTTGACGACTGCCCAAGCGCAAAGATGTTTGGATTACTTGAGCATGACATCTACGGCGAAGAGCGCCGAAGATATATCTGCAGGCGAGGACTTCGATCGCACTGGATATAATAGCTTTATCGCCGAAGAAATTCGAGAAGCAATAAGTGGCAGCAATATAGGCTGCGAGGGTGTAAAGGAACTCGAAGAAATAGCGTCACTCCTTGCCGCCCAAGGCTACGGCCCCGACCGCATTATCATCGACCCCTCGGTGGTGCGTGGCCTCGGCTATTACACCGGCCCTGTGTTCGAGGCCGAACTGACCTTCGAAATCCTCGACGAAAAGGGCCGCCCGCGCCAGTTTGGCAGCGTCGCAGGCGGCGGGCGTTATGATGATCTGGTCAAGCGCTTCACTGGCCAGCCGGTGCCTGCAACGGGTGTCAGCATTGGCGTGGACCGCCTGTTGGCCGCCCTTGCCGCCAAGGGGCGGCTGGACGCAGCCGCGCAGGGGCCGGTTGTTGTGACTGTGATGGACCGTGACCGCATGGCCGATTACATGGCCATGGTGGGGGACTTGCGCGCCGCTGGCATTCGCGCAGAAATGTATCTGGGCAACCCCAAAAACTTCGGCAACCAGTTGAAATACGCCGATAAACGCGGCAGCCCCATTGCCATTATCCAAGGCGGGGATGAAGCCGCCAAGGGGATGGTGCAGATCAAGGACTTAATCCTTGGTGCGAAGATTGCCCAGCAAGCCACTGTAGAAGAATGGAAATCCCAGCCTGCGCAAGTGGAAGTGCCGCGCGACAATCTGGTGCAGGCTGTGCGCGATATTCTGGACCGCCACACATGACCGCCGCAGCGACCCTTGCCCAAAACCTGCTGGCGCAGTTGCAAGACGCGGGCGCGCAGGTGGTCACGGCAGACATTCTGCAACCCGCTGAAACGCTGCTGGACCTGTATGGCGAAGACATCCGCGCGCGCGCCTATGTCACCCATGACCCCGCATTGGGGGAAATGATGCTGCGGCCCGATTTTACCGTGCCGGTGGTGCAGGCGCATATGCAAGGTGGCGCGGAACCTGCGCGCTATTGTTATGCAGGGCCGGTTTTCCGCAAGCAGGATCAGGGCCGCGCGCGCGAATACCTGCAAGTGGGGTTTGAACTGTTCGCCCGCGACAACCCCGCCCGTGCCGATGCGGAAGTGTTCGCGCGTTTTGCGCAGCTTCTGTCGGGCTATGACCTGCGCCCGGTCACGGGTGATATTGGCATTCTGAAAGCCGCTGTTGCGGGGCTGGACACAAGCGCGCGGCGCAAGGCGGCCTTGATGCGGCATATCTGGCGCCCAAAACGGTTTCGCGCGCTGCTTGAACGCATGGGCGGGCAGGGGCCGCTTGCTGCGCCGCGCGCGGAGTTGCTGCGCGCCTTGCAGGTGGCCCCCTGCGCGACATTGCTTGATCAGGCTGGCCCCTTGGTGGGATTGCGCAACGAGGCCCAGATTGCCGAACGTGTTGCGGCCCTGCTGGAAGATGCCGCAACCCCGCCTGTGCCCGCCGCGCAGATTGCAGCCCTTGAAGGGTTGTTGTCGCTAAGCGGCGGGGCGCGCGATGTTGCGCGCGATTTGCGCGCGCAGGGTTGGGACGCGCTCGTGCCCGCGCTGGACCGGCTGGAGGCGCGGCTGGACGCGCTGGACGATGCGGGGATTGACACATCCAGCCTGCCGTTCGAGGCCAGTTTCGGGCGCACCAACATGGAATATTACGACGGGTTCGTGTTCGGGTTCATCGCGCAGCGCGCCGATATGCCGCCGGTGGCCACGGGCGGGCGCTATGATGCGCTGACCACAGTGCTGGGGCAGGGGCGGGAAATTCCGGCGGTGGGCGGCGTGATCCGTCCCGACACATTGGTTGCATTGGGGGGGGGCGCATGATGTTGAAACTGGGCGTGCCGTCCAAAGGCCGGCTGATGGAGAAAACATTTGACTGGTTCGCAACCCATGGCCTGACGCTGCAGCGCACTGGCGCGGACCGTGAATATGCGGGCAGTGTCGCGGGGGTGGATGGCGTGGAACTGGTGCTGCTGTCGGCCAGTGAAATCCCGCGCGAACTGGCGGCAGGGCGCATTCATCTGGGGGTTACAGGGTCCGATCTGGTGCGCGAGACGCTGGCGGACTGGCAGGCGCAGGTTGTGGAACTGGCGCTGATGGGGTTCGGCCATGCCGATCTTGTGGTGGCGGTGCCCAAGGCCTGGGTGGATGTGGAAACGCTGGATGATCTGGATGCCGTGGCGGCAGCCTTTCGCGCGCGCCACGGGTTCCGGCTGCGCATTGCCACGAAATACCACCGGCTGGTGCGCGAGTATCTGCGCGCCCATGGGGTGGCCGATTACCAGCTTGTGGACAGTCAGGGCGCGACCGAAGGGACCATCAAGAACCTGACCGCCGAAGCGATTGCCGACATCACGTCGACGGGTGAAACGCTGCAGGCGAACCACCTGAAAATTCTGCACGACGCCCCCGTGCATTGTTCGCAAGCCACGCTGTTTGCCAGCCGCGCGGCGGACTGGCGTGCGGTTGCGGATATTCGCACAACGCTGTTTGCAAAACTGGGTGTTGGGGATGTGGGCGGTCTGAACGGGTAGGTGCAGGACGCGCAAGGCAGGGATGATAGCGCGGCGGCCTTTGTTCCGCGCCTTATTCCCGCGCGCGCAGCTTCAGCCAGATTCCATCGCGCGCGCGCACGGTCATATGCGCCATGGGCACCGGCACGCGGTCTGGTATGGCGCGGAATTCCCATGTGAACAGCAATCGCGCCAGTATCAGCACAGCTTCGGCCATGGCAAAGCCTGCCCCTGTGCATACACGCGGGCCAGTTGAAAACGGAATGAACCCGTCGCGGGCGTGGTGTTTGGTGGCAGCGTCCTGCCAGCGTTCGGGGCGGAAGTCGTGGGCGTCGGGCCAGATGTTTTCATGCCGCCCCAGATGCCACGGGCTGACGATGACTTGCGCGCCGCGCGCCAGCGTCCTGCCGCGAAAACACTCTGCCCTGGCCGTTTCACGCACCAGCATCGGCACAGGCGGATACAGCCGCAGTGCTTCGCGGAATGTGTCGCGGATCAGGGGTAAGCGTTTCAGCACCCCGAATTCCGGCGCGGTGCCGGTTTGGATGTAGGGCGCAAGCGCCTGCGCTTCTTGCGCCAGACGGGCTTGCCAGTCGGGATGGGTGGCGATCAGGTATAATGTCCAGGCCAGCGCGGATGCACTGGTTTCATGCCCCGCCAGAAAGAAAATCGCGACCTGATCGACCATTTCTTCGGTGTCGAATGTGCTGCCGGTTTCAGGGTCGCGGGTTGTCATGATTTTGGTGGCCAGATCGTCGGGCGCGGTGCCTGCATGGATGGCGGCCGTGCGGTCGGTGGTCATGTGCGTGATCAGCGCGCGGATACGCGCGGCTGTCGCCCGTGTCTGGCGGGGAAAAAAACGCGGCATCCATGCGGGCAGCGGCACAAGGGCCGCAAGGTTCAAAATTGGCGCGCTGCGCTGATGGGCGCGGAATGTGCGGTAAACTTCTGCGGCGGTGCCATCCGCGATGGGCACGGAAAACAGCGTGCGGAAAATGACATCAGCAGCGGCATGACTCATCTCCTCCTCAATCTCTATCTCGCCTGTGTGCAGGCGGTTTGCGGCGGCCTGCGCTGCGTCCCACATGGCTGGGAAGGTGTCGCGCAACCGCCCCCCTTCAAACGCGGGGTCAATGATACGGCGCTGGCGTGCCCATTCTGCGCCATTGGTCACAAAGACCGAATTGCCCAGCAGCAACCGCAACCCTTCGCGCACGCGGTCGGATTTGGGGAAATCGCGCGGGCGGTCTTGCAAGACCAGCCGCACCAGATCGGGCGTGTTCACCATGACCGAATGCAGAAACGGCAGCTTCACTTCCGCCATTTTCGCGCGATACAGGCGCGCGGGTTGGGTGGACAAGATATCGCGCCGGAACATGCCCAGATGGCGCCAGAACGGCACGCGGTCGGCGCGGTGGTCGGGCATGGGGGGGCGTGTCATGGCAGGCGCGCAGTTTCGGGCAAATAGCAGTCATGCGACACGGACGCAGACGGTTTGCGGTCGCGGAACCTGTCCGCCAATGTCATCGGGCCTGCGGTGATCTGGAAATAATCATAATCCTTTGGCGCATCAAAGGCGCAAAGATATTGGAAATGCAGCCGGAAATACCGGCGGCGCAACTTGCGGTAGGTTTCGGGGCGCAAGCTTTGGGTGAAGGCTGCGGAAATGACCAAGGGCCAGCGTTTGCCTGTGGCGGGCGCGGCACCGGAACTGCTGACAGGATCGCACAGCGCATAACAGCACCCATCGCCGGGGGCCGTCACGTCCAGCCAGAACAGGTCTGGGCGGGTGGACAAATAGCGCAAGTCATGGCGCAGGTCCTGTGCGTCGGGCAGGTAGGATTGCATCGGCACAGCATGGCCCAGCGACAAAAAGGACAGAACGGGCACTGTGCGCGTGGCATGGCCTGCGCGGATAACACGCGCCAGCACCGACACACCCAGATGCACGCCCGAAGAATGGCCCACAACCAGCACCTCGTCCAGATCGGGGTTTTGCAGGGCGTTTGCTATCAGGTCGGCAAATTCATCCAGCCGCGCTTCCAGCTCTGGCGGGTTGCGGCCCCGATGCTTGGCGGTGAACGCGAAATCCAGCAGCAGGTAATGCACGAAAAACCTGCCATCAATCTTGCGAAACCCGTGCAGGACGGGCGCAACCACGCCCAGCCCCAGCGCATAGGCCAGCCATTGCGGTAGCACATGCGCCAGACCCCACCCCAGCAACCACGCAACTGCCAGCGCTGTAAGCAACTGCCCCAGCAACATGACAACCGGATACATGGCCGCAATTCCCGGCCCCGCGCGCAACCGGAACAGCCGGAACATGACCCCGCCCGAAAAGTAAATCCATGCAGTGCGCAGCAGCAGCGCATAGGTGGACCAGATCCCCGCTTGCATGGATGCGCGCACGATGTCGGACCATTGCAGAATAACCATGTCGGTTTCGGTGTCCTGCCCGTCAATCCTGGCGCTGACATGCCAGCCATAGGGACCGGATGATCCTGCTTTGGGGTGCTGGCTTATCCGGTAGCCGGAAATGCCGGCCTGAAGTGCAGATTCGGTGCGATACAGTTCGCGGTAGCGGCGCGGGGGGAAGGGGTCATACCCCGGGATGTAGAACACATGTCGCCTGCGCACGCGGTTGCATGCTTTGCGGTGCTGTGGGTCGGACTCGGCCATGGGGTGCGCCTGCTTTGCCTGTTGGCTGCAATGATAGTCCCGAAAACGGGTAAAAATAAGCCCTGTACTGCACAACAATGCGGCGGTGTGTTGCATCCCGGACGTGAACCGGCAAGACTGGCCGGACCTGCCCGAAGACTTGGTTTGATCGACAAAACAGGAGGATATGATGGCCGTTTCCCCACCAGTTTGCGATTTTGGCTGGACAGCGCCGGAGTTCAGCCTGCCCGCCACGGACGGGCGTATTTACACGCTTGAGGAGATCAAGGGGCCGAAGGGCACTTTGGTGATGTTCATCTGTAACCATTGCCCCTATGTGCTGTCTGCGCTGGACCGCATTTTGCGCGATGCGCGGGATTTGCAGGTCATCGGCGTGAGCGTGGCCGCGATTTGTGCCAATGATGCGCAAGCCTATCCTGCTGACAGTTTCGACAAGATGGCCGATCTTGCGCGCAGCCATGATTTTCCGTTCCCCTATCTGCATGACGACACCCAGGCGGTGGCACGCGCATGGGGCGCGCAATGCACGCCAGATTTTTTTGGCCTGAATGCGGCAGGGGAATTGCACTATCGCGGGCGGCTGGACGGGTCCGGGCGGACCGCTGCACCAGATGGCGCGCGCCGCGACCTGTACGAGGCCATGGCACAGATCGCGTAAACCGGCGCAGGCCCGCGCGATCAGGTAGCGTCCATGGGGTGTTCGATCAAATGGAAGCCCGCCTGAGCGCGCCTTCACAGCATGGACGGCAACACCTGGTCCGGTGGGCGGTGCCCGTCAGCGAAGGTCTTGATATTGATGATGACTTTCTCGCCCATCTCAACGCGCCCTTCCAGTGTGGCCGACCCCATATGCGGCAGCAGCACCACATTGGGCAATTCCCTCAGCCGTGGGTTGATCTCATTGCCATGCTCGAACACATCCAGCCCGGCGCCTGCAATTTCACCGGCGCGCAATCCGCGTGTCAGGGCGTTTTCGTCAATGACTTCGCCGCGTGACGTGTTGATGACCACCGCCGTCGGTTTCAGCAATTTCAGGCGGCGCGCATTCAGCAGGTGAAAGGTGGATGGCGTATGCGGGCAGTTGATGGAAATCACATCCATGCGCGCCACCATCTGGTCCAGACTTTCCCACCATGTGGCTTCCAGTTTTTCCTCAACCTCGGGGCGCAGGCGGCGGCGGTTGTGGTAGTGAATTTGCATGCCAAACGCCTGCGCGCGCCGCGCCACGGCCTGACCAATGCGGCCCATGCCCAGAATGCCCAGACGCTTGCCGCCAATACGCGTGCCCAGATTGGCCAGGGGCGACCACCCCCGCCATCCGCCGGTTTGCATGACCTGCAGGCCCTGCGGAATTTTGCGCGTGACAGCCAGCATCAGCGCCATCGCCATATCGGCAGTGTCTTCGGTCAGGACACCGGGGGTGTTGGACACCAGAATGCCACGCTGGCGCGCGGATTGCACATCAATATGGTCCACGCCCGCGCCGAAATTTGCAATCAGCTTCAGCCGTTCGCCCGCGCCCGCCATCAGGCTTGCATCAATCAAGTCGGTGATGGTGGGCACCAGCACATCAGCGCTGCGCATGGCCTGCGCCAGCTCGTCGCGGGTCATGGGCGTGTCGTCATCGCGCAGCGTGACGTCGAACAATTCTTTCAGGCGCGTTTCGACCACGTCGGGCAGGCGTCGCGTTACGACAACACTCAGGCGTTGTGTGGGCATGGTTGCGTCTCACCTCTTTGCAAATCAGGGGCTTTCTGGCAAAGTGCAATGAACTGGAACAGGCTGCAAGCACCCATTGCACCCCGTTCCCGCGAAAAGGCTGAAAGAGCCGTCACAAGACACGCAGTCACCGATCACGGAAAAACCGGGGCAGACAGGCAAAATGATGAAAACGACCCTTGTTCTGGCGGCGCTTCTGGCCGCTTTCCCTGTGCTTGCGCAGGCTTTGGACCGTGGGCCGGTCACAAACCTGCCTTTGCCCCGCTATGTGTCGATGAAGGCCAGCGAAGGCAATGCGCGGCGCGGGCCGGATACGTCCCACCGCGTGGACTGGGTGTTCACACGCCGCGACCTGCCGTTGCGCGTGACAGCCGAATACGAACACTGGCGCCGCGTTGAGGATGCAGAGGGGCAGGGAGGCTGGATGCATTACGCGCTGTTGTCGGGTGTGCGATCGGTGCTTGTTCAGGGGGACATGGTGCAGATGCACAACGCCCCTGACGGTGCATCCAGCGTTGCTGCCCTGCTGGAACGCGGTGTGATTGCACAAGTCCGCGCCTGCCAGATTGACTGGTGCAGGCTGGAAATCGGAACCGCACGCGGATGGGTGGAGAAGCGCCACATCTGGGGTGTTTCGGAAGACGAGGAATTCTAGAGTGTGCCCGCGTTCATTGGCACTCACGCGACGCTCTCACCCCTCTTTGTCGTTGCGTGTTTTTGCGCAAGACACAATTGCGGGGCGATTGCGTCGCACAGCGCCTTGTTAAACGGCGCCTTGTTAAGGTGAAGCTGGCCCGAAGGGGGCATTCGCGGAAATGCCCCAGTGCGAAGCAAAGGTCGCAGGCCGCCTATTCCATTAACATATACATACAGGTTTTATTTCAACGCCTTGCAAGCCGTTCTTCTTGAGCTGCTACGCAGTGTCCCGCCTGACGCCCAATTGCGAAAGGCTGTCATCAACCATTTCGCGCAATGCTGTGGTGGTCGGGCGCGCGCGGGGGTAAAGCGGGGTTGCGCGGTCATCCAGCACGGCCCCCCAGCCGGTCGTCGTTGCAAAAAACCGTGTCACGCCATCAGTGCCGAATTCCGCCAGAAACCCGGCCACGACAACATCAAGATAGCTAAGATGAATGTGATGCGACACATCCGGCAAGCCTGACTCGTCCAGCGACACTGCATAGATTTGCGCAGTGACCGGCAAGGGCGAATCGTGGTGCAGACTGTCTGGCGGCACAATGTGGCGGCCATAGCCCGTTTCGCGCAGGTCAAGCGCTGCCCAATCGGCGCGCGGCACGCGCGCAATCAATCCGTCGATCCGCGTTTCGGGATCGCGGACCACGCTTAGAAACGTCTTGTCCAGACGGTGCGAATACCGCCATTCCCGCCGCCAACCGCGAATCGCGGCGCGGTGCGCATCAGTGTAATCATGGGTCTGGCGGTTCACCAAAGACCCGTAGCCAAAGAAATATGGATCGCTCATGCCGTATATCTGACCAGTTTGCCGCAAAGGTGCAAGCGTGGCATTTTCGCTTGCCAAATGCGCGGGCTTTCCGCTAACAAAAGGGCGCAGATACGGGAGACGCTGGTTTCACAACTAGGGCCGAAGGAGCAACCGCCCCGGTAAACTCTCAGGCAAAAGGACCGGTCTGCACACGGACTCTGGAGAGAGGCGCGCCAGCTTTGGCCGCCCGCCGAAGGGATAGCGATCTCAGGCGCACAGGACAGAGGGGGCATGGAACGCGGCCAACCGCCGCAACATGGACCCGGGCCATCAGGCCCAACCGGAAGGGGCAGTATGTCCGATACGCAAACCGACCTGCGGCGCACCCCGCTTCATGCGCTACATCTGGAACTGGGGGCAAAAATGATGCCCTTCGCGGGCTATGACATGCCCGTTCAATACCCGCTGGGGGTGATGGGCGAACATCTGCATTGCAGGGCCAAGGCGGGGTTGTTCGATGTCAGCCATATGGGGCAGGTTATCTTGCGCGGGCCGGGGGCCGCGCTGGCGCTGGAACGGCTGGTGCCTGTGGCGCTGGCGGAGCTGCCGGAAGGGCGGCAGCGCTACGCGATGTTTACCAATGACGCGGGCGGTATTCTGGATGATCTGATGGTGGCCAATCGCGGCGATCATCTGCTGGCTGTGGTGAATGCCGCGTGCAAGGCAGCAGATCTGGCGCATCTGCGCGCAAATCTTCCTGAACTGGACGTGGCCGAGGTGACGGACCGCGCGCTTTTGGCCTTGCAAGGGCCGCGCGCTGAAGCGGTATTGGCAGCGCTTTTGCCCGATATTGCCAAGATGCGCTTCATGGATGTCGCCAATCACGACTGGAACGGCGTGCCCCTGTGGGTGTCGCGGTCAGGCTATACCGGCGAGGATGGGTTCGAAATTTCTGTGCCCGAAGCACAGGCCGAAGAATTTGCCCGCGTGCTGCTGGCCCATGCGGATGTCGCGCCCATTGGACTTGGCGCGCGCGACAGTCTGCGGCTGGAAGCGGGGCTGTGCCTGTATGGCAATGACATCGACACCACCACCACCCCTGTGGAAGCAGCGCTGAGTTGGGCCATCCAGAAGGCGCGGCGCAATGGCGGGGCGCGCGCGGGCGGTTTTGCGGGCGCAGATGTGATCTTGCCGCAATTGGCGCAGGGGGCAGCGCGCCAGCGTGTGGGGCTGCGCCCGCAAGGACGTGCGCCCATGCGTGCCGGAACCCCGCTTTTTGCCACGCAGGACAGCGCCGCGCAAATCGGCACCATCACGTCGGGCGGGTTTGGCCCTTCTGTCGAAAGACCTGTTGCCATGGGATATGTGCCTGCTGAATATGCAGGCGCGGAAACGGAACTTTGGGCCGAACTGCGCGGCAAGCGTTTGCCTGTGCGCGTGGCGGCCTTACCCTTTCGCCCATCAACCTACTGCAAATGAGGGATTCTATGCGTTTTACCGAAGAACATGAATGGCTGCGCGTCGAGGGCGATGTCGTGGTCGTGGGAATCACCGAACACGCCGCGGAACAGCTTGGCGATGTGGTGTTCGTGGAACTGCCTGAAATTGAAGCCATGGTGGCCAAAGGTGACGAAGTCTGCGTCATCGAATCGGTCAAGGCCGCAAGTGACATTCTGGCCCCCGTCGATGGCGAGATTGTCGAGGTCAACGAGGCCCTTGTCGACACGCCCGCGCTGGTGAACGAAGACCCGCAGGGGGATGCGTGGTTCTTCAAGATGAAGCTCGATGATCTGGGTGTTCTGGACGATTTTATGTCCGAGGACGAATACAAGGAATTTCTGGGCTGATCCCCGGAAGCGGAGAAACGCATGACTTATACCCCCACGGATTATAACCCCTATGATTTTGCCAATCGCCGCCATATCGGGCCAACGCCCGAAGAAATGGCGCAAATGCTTGACGCGCTTGGGTGTGACAGTCTGGACCAGTTGATTGACCAGACCATTCCCGCCGATCTGCGCCAGCCTGACGCGCTGACATGGGCGCCCCTGTCCGAAGGTGAATTGCTGTCAAAATTGCGGGCCGTGGGGGAAAAGAACCGCATCATGACCAGCCTGATCGGGCAGGGGTATTACGGCACAGTGACCCCGCCCGCGATATTGCGCAACATCTTTGAAAACCCCGCCTGGTATACAGCATACACCCCCTATCAGCCGGAAATTGCCCAAGGGCGGTTGGAAGCGCTGCTGAATTTCCAGACCATGGTTGCGGACCTGACGGGCCTGCCTGTGGCCAATGCGTCGCTTCTGGATGAATCCACGGCCTGCGCAGAAGCGATGGTCATGGCGCAGCGCGTGGCCAGGTCCAAGGCGATGGCGTTCTTCGTGGATGAAAACTGCCATCCGCAAAATATTGCGGTCATGCAAACCCGCGCGGCCCCGTTGGGCATTGAAATCATTGTGGGGGCACCGGATAGCCTGCAGGCAGATCAGGTATTCGGCGCGATATTCCAGTATCCCGGCACCTATGGCGACCTGCGCGATTTCACACCGCAGATTGACGCCCTGCACGGGGCAAACGCGCTGGCCATCATGGCGACCGACCTGCTGGCGTTGACCATGATCCGCGAACCTGGCAGCCTTGGGGCCGATATTGCCGTGGGGTCCGCGCAGCGTTTCGGGGTGCCCATGGGCTATGGCGGGCCGCATGCCGCGTTCATGTCCTGCCGTGACGACTATAAGCGCGCCATGCCGGGGCGTATTGTCGGCGTCAGCATCGATGCGCGTGGCAATCGCGCCTACCGCCTGTCACTGCAAACCCGCGAACAGCATATCCGGCGTGAAAAAGCGACAAGCAATGTTTGCACTGCGCAAGCGCTTCTGGCGGTCATGGCGTCCATGTATGCGGTGTTCCATGGCCCCAAGGGCCTGCGCGCCATTGCCGAACGGGTGCATTTCCGCACCCAGCGCCTGTATCATGCGCTGCGCGCGGCCGGTGCGCGTGTGGTGGTCAAGGATTTCTTTGACACCATCACAGTTGATGTCGGTGTGGGGCAGGCGGGTATATTGGCCGCCGCACGTCAGGAAGGGCTGAACCTGCGCAAGATCGGCACCACGCATGTGGGCATTTCGCTGGATGAAACCACCGATGAACAGGTTTTGATTTCCGTCTTGCGGGTGTTTGGCATTGAAGGCGTGCCGCCGCATCGTGCGGAACTGGGGTTTGACGAAAGCTTCTTGCGCGACAGCGATTACCTGACCCACCCCATATTCCATATGAACCGCGCCGAAACGGAAATGATGCGCTACATGCGCCGCCTGTCCGACCGTGACCTTGCGCTGGACCGCGCGATGATTCCGCTTGGGTCTTGCACGATGAAGCTGAACGCGGCGGCTGAAATGATTCCGCTAAGCTGGCCGGAATTTTCCAGCCTGCACCCGTTTTGCCCGCCCGATCAGGCGCAGGGCTATGCGCAGGCGATTTCGGACCTGAAGGCGAAGCTTTGCGAAATCACGGGCTATGACGCCATGTCGATGCAACCCAATTCCGGCGCGCAGGGCGAATATGCGGGGCTTTTGACGATTCAGGCCTATCACCGGGCGCGCGGGCAGGGGCACCGCGATATTTGCCTGATTCCCGTGTCTGCGCATGGCACCAACCCCGCCAGCGCACAAATGTGCGGCATGAAGGTGGTTGTCGTCAAATCCAGCGCGAATGGCGATGTGGATATCGATGATTTCCGCGAAAAGGCTACGAAAGCCGGCGACAGGCTGGCGGCCTGCATGATCACCTATCCCAGCACGCACGGGGTGTTTGAACAAACTGTGCGCGAGGTCTGCGCCATAACCCATGAGCATGGCGGGCAGGTCTATATTGACGGTGCGAACCTGAACGCCATGGTGGGGCTGGTCAAACCCGGCGAGATTGGCGGCGATGTCAGCCATTTGAACCTGCACAAGACATTTGCCATTCCCCATGGCGGGGGTGGCCCGGGCATGGGGCCGATCGGGGTAAAGGCCCATCTGGCGCCCTTCCTGCCGGGGCATCCCGAAACAGGCGGCGCTGAAGGGCCGGTGTCTGCGGCGCCGTATGGGTCGGCGTCCATCTTGCTGATTTCATGGGCTTATTGCCTGATGATGGGGGGCGCGGGCTTGACTCAGGCCACGCGCGTGGCCATTTTGAACGCCAATTATATCGCGGCACGGTTGCGCGGGGCCTATGATGTCCTGTTCATGGGCAACAAGGGGCGCGTGGCGCATGAATGCATCATTGACACACGCCCTTTCGCCAAGGCGGGTATCACCGTGGATGATATTGCCAAGCGGTTGATTGACAA
Organism: Paracoccaceae bacterium; assembly: GCA_017510335.1. Classification (GTDB taxonomy): domain Bacteria; phylum Pseudomonadota; class Alphaproteobacteria; order Rhodobacterales; family Rhodobacteraceae; genus Roseinatronobacter. The sequence continues at coordinate 133,480 of JAFWNM010000013.1, read as the reverse complement.
TGGCTTCCATGCCCCCCACGATGAGCTGGCCTGTTTCGGGCACGCTGATGGTCGAACCCACCGAGTCCGAAACGAAGGCCGAGATTGACCGATTTATCACGGCGCTTCTGGCCATCCGCGACGAAATTCGCGCGGTCGAAGAAGGCAGGATGGATGCGCAAAACAACCCGCTGAAACATGCCCCTCATACGGTCGAGGATTTGGTGGCAGAATGGGACCGCCCCTATTCGCGCGAAACAGGCTGTTTTCCGCCCGCAAGCTTCCGGGGGGACAAATACTGGCCGCCTGTGGGACGCGTGGACAATGTGTTCGGGGACCGCAATCTTGTATGCACCTGTCCGCCTGTTGAAAGCTATCTTGACGCGGCAGAATAGGGCTTGCTGACAGTGTGATCCAGTGGCCCCGATGGGTTTCGGGGCCACGGTGCATATTGACAGCGGAAGATATGCAATTCTGGCCTGAAGGGGTTATTCGTGCTTGGATAAAGCCCGCGCTATCGGTGGGCCGGGGTCTGCCGATCCGACACTTGAGACGCGCACTTTATGCAGGCGGCATACTCCTGCATTCAAAGGCTTGGCGTGCCATCAGGGTAATCGGCAGGCCGCGGGACGGCCCGCCGATGGCGCGGCGGCCTTCGGCCTGGATTCCGCGCCTTTGGGCGTCCCTTTCAGCCCCGACGCAGCCGAAAATCCAATTCAGCCATTCCCGCCCGAAAACCGGCCCGCATCTTCGGCAGCGCGGCGCAAGGCGTTGGATTTGTTGACGGTTTCCTGATACTCAGACTCCGGGTCGCTGTCATAGACCACACCGCCGCCCGCCTGAATATACAATGTCTGGTCCTTCAGCACGGCTGTGCGCAGGCAAATACACATGTCCATTTCGCCGTTTGCCGCGAAATACCCTGCGCCACCGCCATAGACGCCGCGTTTTTCGGGTTCCAGCTCGTCGATAATTTCCATCGCGCGAACTTTGGGTGCGCCCGACACTGTGCCTGCTGGCAGGCCAGCCAGAAGCGCCGAAAGCGCGTCCTGCCCTTCGGCCAGTTCGCCCACCACGTTGGACACAATATGCATCACATGGCTGTAGCGTTCGATGATGAATTCTTCCGTCGGGCGCACTGTGCCAATTTTCGCCACACGCCCCACATCATTGCGCCCAAGGTCCAGCAACATCAGATGTTCTGCAAGCTCCTTCTGGTCGGCCAGAAGATCCGCTTCATAGGCGCGGTCCTGCTCGGGCGTTGCGCCGCGCGGACGGGTGCCGGCAATGGGCCGGATGGTCACGTCGCCATCGCGCAAACGCACCAGAATTTCCGGGCTGGCGCCAATTATCTGGAACCCGCCCGGTTGTGCGGCAAAATCAAAATAAAACATGAACGGGGACGGGTTCGTGCGCCGCAGGGACCGATACAGCGCAAAAGGCGGCAGCATGAATTTCTGCGACCAGCGCTGTGAGGGGACGACCTGAAAAATATCGCCTGCGCGGATGTATTCCTTCGCGGCCTCCACCGCTGCCAGATATTCCGGTTTGGAAAAATTCGATACAGGCGCGCCAAGGGCAGCGGTCTGATGGCCCAGTTCGCGCGGGGCCTGCGCCACGCTGCGTTCCAGATCGCGCACTGCGTCCATGACCCGTTCTGCTGCTTGCGCATAGGCCGCGCGCGCCGACAGGCCGGACCCGGCCCATGCGGGCGAAACCACAGTCACTTCGCCCTTCACACCGTCCAGCACGGCCACAACAGACGGGCGCAGCATAATGGAATCCGGCACGCCAATGGGGTCTGGGTTGATATTGGGCAAATCCTCGACCAGACGGATCATGTCATAGCCCAGATACCCGAACAAACCCGCCGAGGCTGCTGGCAGGTCGTCGGGCATTTCGATCCTGCTTTCGGCGAGGACTTCGCGCAATGTGTCCAGCGGATGGCCCTGCATGTCCTGCCAACTGTCTGGGTCAAAACGTGCATCGCGGTTGATCCGGCTTTGGGTGCCGCGACATTCCCAGATCAGGTCCGGTTTCAGGCCGATGATGGAATAGCGCCCGCGCACTTCGCCACCAGTGACCGATTCAAGGATGAAACTGTCGCGGCTGGCACCGGCAAGCTTCATATACAATGAAACCGGCGTATCCAGATCGGCAGCTAGACGGGTATAGACAAGCTGGTTTTCACCGCGTGTCCAACCCGCCTCAAAACGCTGGAATTCAGGGGTAAGGCTGGCCATGGGCGTTCAGAAATTCGCGTGAACAGCATCAATCACTTGTTGATTGAACTGAATGGGTTGGGATTGGCGCAAGGCCGACGAAAAATAAGTGAACAGGTCTTGGGCTACGCTTTGCGCCAGTTGTTCCGACAGCGCATCGCGCAGGCCCGCGACATCGTCCATCATCAGGTCGGGGTCGGATATGGCGTGCAGCTGGATTACAAACACACGGTCAGCGCCCGCGACAACGCGCACATCATCGGTGTCCATATCAAAGGCGGTACCGACCAGGTCGCGCGGCAGGTCAGGCAGCACATCGCTGCGGCGCATCCCTTCGAAACGCTCTGGCACCAGTTCGAGTGCCGCGAAATCCGCGCCCCCCTCCAATGCCTCAACAATCTCATCAGCCTGAATGCGCAGGTTTTCAACGATCTGCGCGCGCCGCCAGTCGCCAGTCACCTGCGTGCGAATATCGTCAAGCGGGCGGGGAATTGGGGGCAGGTCCTCAATCAGTTCAAGGGTGAACAGTCCGCCATCATCCAGAATCTGGATTTCGGGAAAGTCGCCGTCTTGCACATTGCGCGCTGCCGACCGGAACGATTCATAGGCCGCGATGCCAGCGGTTTCGCCTGTGCGCCAATCCAGTTCGCCGCCGCGCATTTCCGTTTCGCTGGCCAGTTCTTCCACTGTGGCACCACCTGCAAGCAGGTCTTCGAACAGGTCCAGATCATCCGACAGAATACGCCGTGCACGGTCCGCGACCAGTTCTTCGCGCAGTTGCGGCGCGGCGTCTTCAAACGGGGTTTCGCGCGCGGCCAGTATGGCGTTCATCTGGAACACTGCCGGCCCAAGGGACGTTTCCACAGGCCCGGCAAAGCCCGGTTCGTTTAGCGCGAAAACAGCGTCCGCAGCCGTGCCAAGCTGGGCGCGCGTCACATCGCCCATATCGGTGTCTTCGATGCTCAGGCCACGTTCTGCCGCAAGATCGACAAAGCTGATATCGCCGGCTGTCAGGCGGGCCATGGCATCTTCGGCTTGCTGCAAATCGGCAAATACCAGCCGTTCCACAAGGCGGCGTTCGGGTTGGCGGAATTCCTGTGCGCGTGCCTCATAGGCGTCGCGCAAGATAGCTTCGTCAATTTCGACTGTGTCGATCAGCATGTCGGGCGTCAGCCACGCATAGCGGATGCGCTTGCCTTCCGGCAGGGTGTAACTGTCGATATTGGCGTCATAAAACGCCTGTAATTCCGCGTCATCAGGCATGCCTACCGGGGTCGCAAGATCGTCAGACCGAAGGCTTAGGATGGAATAGTCGCGCGTCTGGGCCTGATGGTTCAACAACGGCGTCACCAGCATGTCAGGGGCGCGCGCGGCACTGATGACAGCCAGTTGCAAAATGCTGCGGCTGACATCTTCACGAATGGAATCCTCGAATTCGGATTCGTTCAAGCCCGCATTTTGCAGCGCAAAGCGATAGGCTTCGCGGTCAAACTGGCCCCCAAGGCCCTGAAACGCGCTGATTTGCAGGATTTCGCGCTGCACCGTTTCATCACCGGCTGAAATACCCAGGCGTTGCGCTTCATTGTTCAGCGCGGCGGTGGTGACAAGTTGTTCGCGCACCATCTGGTCCAGACCGAACAGGCGGGCCTGTTCCATGGTGATGGATTGTCCTGTCTGGCTTTGCACGACGCGCAGTTCGTTCTGAAGGGCGCGCGCGTATTCATTGGTGGAAATGTCACGCCCGCCCACGCTGCCGATGCTGCGCGCACTGCCCCCGAACCCTTCTACACCGAAGCCAAGAAGGCTAAGTGCCAAAAGCCCCATCAAGAAGCCTGCAGCGATATTCTTGGCCGAAAATTTCTGGCCGGATTTGGGTTTGGGCTTCGACATGCGATAACTCTTTCCACGTTTCCCATAGGGTTGGCGCCCTGTGTAAGGAAAGCCGTCAGAAGGGGCAAGTGTTCAGATCACGTGACCATGCGCCAGCGGCTTTGCACGCAGGCATATCGCAGATTAACCCCGCGCAAAGTCGGGCGGTGTATCAGCTTGCGCGGTTGGTCGGCTGAAAATCAATGCAGAAAGATGCCATTTCTGGTTTGGTCAACATGCTTTCGGTGCAATGGCAATAGGCAGTGTCCGTGCCTTCCTTGCAATGGCTACAATCGGCACAAGTGCCAAACGTCGGCACTTGGCGCAATCTGGCAAGGTCTGTGGTTGCGCGCTGCAGGGCAACCGACAGGGTTTGGCGCAGGTCTTCTGGCAATGCCGCCAACACGCGGCGCAGATCGCCCAAGGGGTCATGGCACAACATGTCATGGCCGGCCTGTGTCACCTCTAACAAGGTCGAACGCGCGTCAGAGGCGTTGTTTTGACGCTGCAAAAGGCCAAGTGTGACAAGGGATTTAACGGTTTGCGACGCGGTGCCGCGGGTGGTGGCGTGAAATTCCGAAAACGCGGAAGGCGTGCGTGAAAAACGGTTGGCCCGCGCGAAAAAACGCAGCGCCGTCCATTGCGCCGCCGTCAGTTCGGTGCGTCCGGTATTCTGCGCCAGACGTGCAAGATGCACAATCAGATCGGCCATATCCTGGGTCATGTTGGTGCCATTGCCCCGTTTGCGAATGCACATTGATGCCAAGCAGGTAATCCGCAGTCGGGCCATTGACAAGCCCGCCCGGGAACTGATAGCGATACGCTATAGTTTCGAGTCGATACATACCGGCGAACAAGAGGACGCCATGGAACAACGAGACCCCAGAACAAGCCAGTTTATCCGCAACGCCATGAAACGCGAAATGCTGGCCCCGCAAACCGAACACGCGCTTGCCATTGCATGGCGCGATCAGCGTGACGAAGCTGCCTTGCACCGCCTGATCAACGCTTACAGCCGTCTGGCCGTGTCTGTTGCGACACGTTTCCGCCGCTATGGCATGCCGCTGGATGACCTGATCCAACAAGGCAATCTGGGCCTGATGCGCGCTGCGGAAAAATATGACCCTGAAAATGGCGCAAGGTTTTCGACCTATGCAGCGTGGTGGATCAGGGCATCCATGCAGGAATACGTTATGCGCAACTGGTCGGTGGTGCGCACCGCCACCAATGCCTCGCAGAAAAAACTGTTCTTCCATCTGCGCAAGACCCTGTCCAAGCTCGATGACGGGGAAACCCGCAACGAGGCGCTGTCAACATCGGTCGCGCGCGAACTTGATGTGCCTGAAGCGCAGGTTGAAATCATGCTGGGGCGCATGTCAGGACAGGATCTGTCGCTGAATTCCCCCCAAAGCAGTGGCGAAGATGACGGGCGCGACTGGTTGGACACGATCGAGGATGACAGCCCCGCAACCGAAGATTTCGTGCTTGATGACATGGAAACGCGGCGCAGGCGCCGGATGCTGTATTCAGCCGTGGACGATCTGCCCGCGCGCGAAAAGCGCATCATCACCGAACGCCATTTGCTGGACGTCCCCCGCACGCTGGCCGAAATTGGCGTCGATCTGGGAATTTCGAAAGAGCGTGTTCGCCAGCTTGAAGAACGTGCAATGGGCAGAATTACCGCACAGTTGCGTCAGCCCCCCCAGAGAGAGCGGCTGCAGGCTTGATCCTGCGGGGTGTTTCTGTCACGGACGGCGGAATTGACCACGGACCGGGACAGCACACCACATGTTCAAACCACCTGTCATTTCAGAGCGCCAGCGCCGTATCGCGCTGGTGATTTCGGTAATCTTGCTGGTTGTGGTGACTGTGGTTCTGTTGATGCCCGTGCCCGAAAACGAAGGGCGCTTTCCCGAACATGTCGACAAGCTGGTGCATTTTGGCGTGTTTTTCGTCGTGGCCTTTCCCGCCTATGTGGCGCGTATGAGCTTCTGGCCTGTTATACTGGTGGGGCTAGTGGCCTATGGCGGGGCGGTCGAACTGATCCAGCCGCATTTCGGTCGTTCGGCCGAATTTGCGGATTTTATCGCCAACAGCCTTGGGGTGGTGGCGGCCCTGCCTTGCGCGATCTGGTTTCGGTACCAGAAACGGTCAAAGACGCGGCAGATGGCCCAGAACAAGCGGTCCGATTGACATGACGGACTGACGAATCTGCAAAGGCAGGTCAAGTTGTCCTGTTTCCCGGTCACTCATCGCAGTCAGCATCATACGGGCCATTTGCGTGGCGTCGGGGTCGATCATACCGCCCGCCGCCATCAGCGCCAGACCCTGATCCCAGTTGGTTACGCGCAGGTCAAGCTGCCCTGAAACTGTGCCGCCAAGGTCGGGACGCAAGCGCCCTGTCGCCTGTAGGCTGATGTCCCCCCAGATGATTTCAGCATCTGTCACGTTGATGTCCTGAACAGTGGGCAGACGCCCGTTCACCTGCAAGGGTTCAGCAAATTCCAGTGTTGCCATCACACGACTGCGCGCCAGAAGGGGCGGTAACGTGTCTGTGGCCCCCAACGCCGCACGCACTGCCGCATCAGGGCGCAGGCCCGACAGTTCCAGCGCAAGCTGGTAGTGTGCATCGCTTATTTGGGTCAGACTTGCGCGCAGGGAATCGGCCCTGTGCAATTGGTTGCCTTGCGCGAATTCCGGCACCTCGAACACCAGATTCGCGCGATCCAGCGACCCGCCTTGCATGCGGGCCGCAACAACACTGGCGCGTGCATCAGGGCTGCGCACAACCCAGTCCTGGCCAAACAGGGTAATATGCTGAAGGTCGGGAAACACGGCAATCACATGATGGGGCTGATAGCTGAGGGCGTGAAGGTTCAAAACATCGCCGCGCCATGTGATCGTGGCGTCGGGCAGGTGCAGGCGGGGGGCGTTCAGCGTCAGGTCAAACCTGTGCGGGAAACCGCGCAGGGTGTAATCTGCAACACTTATGACCTCGCTGCGGGCCAGTGTCGCGCTGATTTCTGTGTCCAGACTGCGCGCTGAAATGTGCCAGTATGCCCCATAGCCGACTGCCGCCAGCACCAAGGTTGTCAATATAACGCGCATCACTTGCCCCTTTTCAATATTGCACAAAACATGTTTACACCTTGCCCATGGAAAAGGACCAGTCACATGCTGCGGCGTAGTTCACTTTGGGTATTCGGATACGATTCCCTTATCTGGGATCCGGGTTTTGCGTGGTCCAGCCAGCATATTGCGCGGCTGGACGGGTATACGCGGTCGTTTTGCATGCGTTCGATCCATCATCGCGGCACCATCGCGCAACCGGGGCTGGTTCTTGCCCTGGACAGGGGGACAGGCCATTGCGAAGGCATCGCTTTTGAAATTCCTGCACGCATTGCCGAGGAAACACTGGAATACCTGCGCGCGCGCGAACTGATTTCAGCCGCCTATCTTGAAAGCCGCGAAACCCTGTATTTGCGTGACGGGCGGCAACTGGACGCTGTGACATATGTTATTGACCGCGACCACGCGCAGTATTGCGGCGGGCTGGAGCTGGAAGAACAGGCGCACATCATCGCGCGCGCCGTGGGGGGGCGCGGGCCGAACAGTGATTACCTGATCAACACGGCCGCCCATCTGGGTGAGTTGGGCTTGCATGATGCGCAGCTGGACTGGCTGGCACAACGTGTGCGCGAAATTATGGCATCTTAGCTGAAATCATTTGCGACAGATCAATGTTTGGAACGGCCGTTTCGACTATTCTTGACAGTATAGTAAAACAGGAGTTCGAAATGTCGCACACCCCGCACGAACTGGCCGAAGAGTTCCCTGGTTCCGTTGATCTAATTCACCGCCTGAAAGTTGAGGATGCGCATTTCCTTAAGCTTTCGGACCAGTATCATGAGATAAACCGCGCCATCCACCGGGCAGAGACTTTGGTTGAACCTGTCTCGGAGGACCACGAGGTGGAGTTGCGGCGCAAGCGTCTGGCGCTGAAAGACGAGATTGCGCGCCTGCTGAAAGATGCGGTCGTATAACGGCCATGACGCACACGCCTGGCGCGAACACCGGGTTGCGGTATGCGTATGGAATATGCGCGTGACAGCGCCAGAATGTGTCGCGGGGATCAAGTGACCCGCGACACATTGCCCGGATCAGCTTGCGGCGATGACATCAGCGCTTTGGGTTCCAAGCCCTTCTACGGTCAGCGACACAACATCGCCCGGTTGCAGGAATTGCGGGGGCGACATGCCCGCCGCAACGCCCGACGGGGTGCCGGTTGCGATCACGTCGCCCGGCACCAGTTCCATGAAGTGGGACATATAGGATATGATCTGCGCAACTGTGAAAATCATATCTGCCGTGGTCGAGTCCTGCCGTGTTTGCCCGTTGACTGATAGCTGCAATCGCAGCGCCTGCGGGTCGGGCACTGCATCAGCTGTCACAATCCACGGGCCGATCTTGCCAAAACCGGGCGCGGATTTTCCCTTGATCCATTGCCCGCCGCGGTTCTTTTGGAAATCGCGCTCGGAAACGTCATTGACCGCGCAATAGCCTGCAACATAGCCCAATGCGTCAGCTTCATCGACATAAAGCGCCCGTTTTCCGATAACGATACCCAGTTCCACTTCCCAATCTGTCCGCGCGGCCCCTTTGGGAATGATAATGGGATCATGCGGTCCGGCAAGCGAGGATGTGGCCTTGGAGAAGACCAGCGGTTCCTTGGGCTTTTCTGCGCCGGTTTCAGCGGCGTGCGCGGCATAGTTCAAGCCGATACAATAAAAATTGGGAACATGCGCAAGGGGCGCGCCAAGGCGCGTGTTCTGCGCCACTATCGGCAGCGTCTCAAGATCCAACAATGCCAGTTTGGCCAGTGCTTCCAGCGCCACAGTGTCGCCGCCGAAATCATCGCTTACCCCTGACAGGTCACGCAGATTGCCCTGTGCATCCAGACACCCCGGTTTTTCCTGACCTTTCGGGCCAAAGCGCAGTAATTTCATGATGATGTTTCCTGTGTTTTGCGATCTGGCATTGGACCTAGCCGCATTTGGTCACATGTGCAAACTGGGGGCGTGGGCGAAAAATACGCTATCCCGTGGCAATGGCTTCCAGTTTGTCGCGGTCAAGTTCGCCGGGAACAATGGTTATGGGCACTGGCAGGGTGCCGGAATTGCGCACCAGTTGCGTGACGATGGGGCCAGGGGTGTTGCCTTCGGTTCCCGCGCCCAGAACCAGAAACCCGATATCGGGGTCATCCTGTATCTGGGCCAGCACTTCTTCCACTGCATCGCCTTCGCGGATGACAAGTTCGGGGTGCAACCCTTGCCGGTCGCGCATCCATTTGGCAAAAACTTCGAAATGCGCTTCAATCCGCTCCCGGGTTTCGGCGCGCATGACATCGGCCACGCCGATCCAGCCCTGAAATTCTTCGGGGCTGATGACAGACAGAATCTGCACCTCGGCGCCCGTCTTGGCGGCGCGCAGCGCGGCAAAGCGGATGGCGTTCAGGCATTCGCGGCTGTCGTCCAGAATGACAAGAAATTTGCGCATCCTTGCTCCTTTGTCCTGAAGTCAGACTTGGCATATCTTGAACGATGCGGGCTGCGCTGTAAACATAAAGCATCCTGTGACAGCGCCACCCGATAGGGGCGGGGGCCAGTGGCTACCCCCAGCTGACATCCCCAAGGAAGATGTAGCCGGCACCGTAGATCGTTTTGATCAAGCGCGGGTTGCGCGGATCTTCGCACAGTTTGGTGCGCAGGCGTGAAATGCGCACATCCATGGCGCGGTCAAAGCTTTCGCCAGCGCCACCGCCAAGGGTATCAAGCATTTGCGCGCGCGAAATCAGGCGTTTGGGGCTTTCCAGAAACAGGCGCAACACTTCCCCTTCGGCATGGCTGAACGGGGTTTCCTGCCCCTGATCATCAATCAGCACATAGCGGTCGAACTGCGCCACCCACCCGTTAAAGCGCGCGATTTTCGGACTGCTGGCCCCCGGACCAGCGGGTTTGCGCAAACGCGCGCGGATGCGCGCCACAACTTCGGCGGGATCAAACGGTTTGATGATATAGTCATCCGCGCCCAGTTCCAGCCCCGTGACGCGGTCTTGCACCTGCGCGCGGCCTGATATGATGATGATCGTCGCCCCCGATTCAAGCGCAAGCCGGTGCACCAGGGCCAGCCCGTCGCGGTCCGGCAGGCCAAGATCAACAAGACAGACATCAGGCGTGACCTTGCGCAGCGCGGCTTCAAATTCGGTCGCGCGCGCATAGGATGAGGTCTGAAACCCCGCATCCTGCAAGGTCTGGGACAGGATTTGCCTGATTTCGGGTTCATCATCCAGAATGGCGATATGGGCTGTGGTCATGAAATCCCCTCCAGGGTGAAGCGCAGGTCTTGGGGGCTGAAAGGTTTTGTCAGGACAGGGAATTCGCCCGCGGCTTCACGGTGCAAGCGGTCATAGGCGGGCAGCGCAGTCATCAGGCACAGCCGCATCTGTCCGCGACCACGCAAGGCGCGCGCAAGGTCCAGGCCCGACAGCGTGCCGGGCAGGTTTATGTCCGACAGCATGATGTCCAGATCCGGCAGATCGGCCAGCGCCAGCGCTTCATCTGCTGTTGTCGCCTCGATGACGCTATGGCCCAGATCGCACAGCATCGCGCGCACGGATTCACGAATGCTTTGTGTATCTTCAACCAGCAGCACAAGCCCCGCAGGTGGCAGCGCGCGCGCGCGCGGCACGGGCTTGAACGGCAGGCGCAATGTCACCTGCGCGCCCCCGCGCGGGCGGTTTGCCAGCCGGACCGTTCCCCCCGACAGGGTAATCTGGTCATAGACCATCGCCAGCCCCAAGCCGGTTCCGTCCGCCCCTTTGGTGGTGAAGAACGGATCAAGCGCCTTGTGCAGGGCTTCGTCGCTGAACCCCGTGCCAGTGTCGCTTAGCATCAGTTCCAGCCATGTATCGGCCACGTTCGTGACTGTCAGTGTGACCTGTCCGCCCTGGCCTGCCATCGCATCGCGGGCGTTCAGGATAAGGTTCAGCACACTGTCTTGCAAAACCCCCTGATCCAGCAGCAGAAGCGGCAGGTCCGGGGCGATCTGCATATCAAGGCGCATGTTGTCGGGCAGCGCGGGGCCTGCCATCAGCGACAGGTCGTGCAACAATGCACTTAAATCAGTCGGGCGCAGTTGCAATTCCCGGTGGCCCGAAATGGACGCAAGCCGTTCCAGCAGCACACCCCCCCGGCGCGCAGCCGCGATGGTGGATTGCACCAGTTGCGACATATGCGCAGGCAGGGCACCGGCCCGAAGCATCTGGCCCTGAAGTCCCAGAATGATGGTCAGAAGATTGCCGAAATCATGCACCATACCCGATGACAGTTGCGCGGCCAGTTCGCGCTTGCGCGTCTGGGCCAGGGCCGCGCGGGCCTGTGTTTCCTCGGTCACGTCCATGGACATGATGTAAATGCCATTGATCGGCCCGCAGCCCACCTTGTCGGGCGTCAGCGCCAGCCGGATACGCCGCCCGCTGTCATCATGGGTGAATTCATGCACGGCGTTTTCCCCGCCCAGCGCGCGTTCCAGAAGTGGCAGTATCTTTTCATACATACTGCCCAAAACCGCCTTTGCGGGGTGGCCCACTCCATTGCGCGGCAGGCCGGGAAAGATGGATGACAAACGCCGGTTGGAAAACGTATAGCGCAGATCGCAATCCATATGTGCAATATGCGCGGGCATCATTTCGGTGGTCAGGCGGGTGCGGGCCTCCATTTCGGTCAATTCGCGTTTGGCCTGTTCAAGGGCCGCGTTGCTTGCGGCAAGCGCGCGGTTGGTGGCGGCCAGCCGTTCGGCATGGGCCAGCAATTCGTCCGACAATTCTTCTGATCGCGCCCGCAACAGCCCCTCTTGCAACTTCACTTCGGTAATGTCGGTATAGACCGTGATCCATCCGCCCTGTGGCAGGGGGGCACCTTCGACGCTGATCCAGCGGCCATTGGCGCGCAGGCGTTCCATGTAATGGGGCACGAAGGCGCGCGCGGCCTCCACGCGGGTGCGCACGGCCTGTTCGTGGTCGTCAACAGGGCCGTATTCCCCGCGCGACACCAGATAGCGGATTGTATCTTCAAACCCCACACCGGGCTGGACCAGATGTTCTGGCAGTTCAAACATTTCCTGATAGCGCCGGTTGCTGACCGACAGCCGCAAGGTGCTGTCAAAAATCGACAGCGCCTGCTGGATCATGTTTAACCCCGCCGCCATCAGGTTGATGCGGGTGTTTTCCGTCAATGCCACGCCTGCGCCCCCCGTTCCGGGCAAAAGCCCGCCCTTGCCCGAACCCTAGACTGTCGCTGACCACTTCGGAAGCCCAGAACAACGCGCGTTACAATTCGTAAGGTTTGGGTAAAACTGCCGCAAGAATCGCACGGCCACATGACCAAACACGTTCGGGGCGCGCGCATTCAGACAAGACAGCAGCGGAGGGCTGGCTTGCCTGCATTGACCGACAGGAGGAGGACTTGTCTGTGACCACCACAGCAGCACCCAAGGAAACACTGGATGGGCTTTGCTCCATCCCTGCGCTTTTGGCACGCAATGCCACGCAGTACGGCCGCCAGACGGCCTATCGTGAAAAGGAATTCGGCATCTGGCAATCATGGTCATGGGCGCAGACCCATGACCATGTGCGCGCCATGGCACTGGGGTTTCTGGCGCTTGGCATGAAACAGGGCGATTATGTCGCCATCATCGGGCGCAACCGTCCGGCGCTGTATTGGTCCATGGTCGCGGCGCAATCGGTGGGGGCCATTCCTGTGCCGCTGTATCAGGACGCGGTTGCCGAAGAAATGGCCTATGTGCTGGACCATTGCGGCGCGCGATTTGTCGTGTGCGGTGACCAGGAACAGGTCGACAAGGTGCTGGAGGTTCAGGAAACGGTGCATTGCATCGATGAAATCCTGTATCTGGACAAGCGCGGGATGCGCAAATACGACCACAGCCACATGAACTGGCTGGATGATGTCATGCGCGAAGGGCGCGCGGCGCAAACACGGCTGGAACCGGAACTGAACACGCGCATCGCGGCGCTGGGCTGGGACAGCACCTGTGTCATGCTGTATACATCCGGCACCACCGGCAAGCCTAAGGGCGTGGTGCTCAGCAATCGCAACATCATCATCACATCCAAGAACAGTTCGGAATTCGACAACCTGCGCCCGGGCGATGAAATTCTTGCCTATCTGCCCATGGCATGGGTTGGGGATTTCATTTTTGCCATAGGGCAGGCGTATTGGACGGGGTTTTGCGTGAACTGCCCTGAATCCGCCCAGACCATGATGACGGATTTGCGCGAGATTGGCCCGACCTATTATTTCGCACCGCCACGCATTTTTGAAACCATGCTGACCACAGTGATGATCCGCATGGAAGATGCCTCGCCCCTGAAACGGCGGTTGTTTCACCATTTCATGGATTTTGCCCGCGATACCGGGCCGAAACTGCTGGATGGCAAGCCCTTGGGCGCGATGCAGCGGTTGAAATACGCGCTTGGCACTGTGCTGGTGTATGGCCCGTTGAAAGATACGCTTGGCCTGCGGCGCATTCGGGTGGCCTATACTGCGGGCGAAGCCATCGGGCCGGAAATATTTGATTTCTATCGCGCGCTGGGGATCAACCTGAAACAGCTTTACGGCCAGACAGAAGCCAGCGTGTTCATTACCCAGCAACCCGACGGTGAAGTGCGGTCGGACACAGTGGGGGTGCCATCGCCAGGTGTGGAAGTGCGCATCGCTGATAATGGCGAGGTGTTCTACCGCTCGCCCGGCACGTTCGAAAGCTATTACAAGAATGCCGAAAGCACTGCCTCTACCAAGGACAGTGAAGGCTGGGTGGCCACGGGCGATGCGGGGTTCTTCGAGGAGGCGACCGGCCATCTGCGCATCATCGACCGCGCCAAGGATGTGGGCAAGATGGCCGATGGCGGCATGTTCGCGCCCAAATATGTGGAAAACAAGCTGAAGTTCTTTCCCAACATTCTGGAAACGGTGGTGTTCGGCAATGGGCGCGACAGATGCGTGGCCTTCGTGAATATCGACCTGAACGCCGTTGGCAGTTGGGCGGAACGCAACAATATCGCCTATTCCAGCTATCAGGAACTTGCGGGGCTGAAACCGGTGCTGGACGCCATTCAGGGACATGTCGAACACGTCAATGAAAGTGTCGCGCAGGACAAGTTCCTGTCGGGCTGCCAGATTCACCGCTTTCTGGTGCTGCATAAGGAACTTGATGCCGATGACGGCGAAATGACCCGCACCCGCAAAGTGCGCCGCCGCATCGTCGAGGAGAAATTCGCTGATCTGATCGACGCGCTCTATAGCGACAAGGACAGCATCTATACCGAAACCGAAGTCACCTATGAAGACGGGCGCAAGGGCGTTTTGAAAGCGACGCTGGAAATCCGCGATGCGCGGGTGTTCGGCACAGTCGCCCAACAGGTGGCGGCAGAATGAGCGGGCAGGGGGGAACGATGCTCGATACAAATTCCGACGCGGGTTTCATGACCGCAGATGGCCGCAAGATTGGCGGGGTTGCGATGGAAATGCGCAACATCACCCTGCGCTTCGGTGGGGTTGTGGCGATCAAGGACATCAGTTTTGACATTCGCTGGGGGGAAATCCGCGCCATCATCGGACCCAATGGCGCAGGCAAATCGTCCATGCTGAATGTGATTTCAGGGTTCTATCACCCGCAAGAAGGCGAGGTCATTTACAAAGGATACAAGCGTCCCCGCATGCGCCCCTATCAGGTGGCGCAACAAGGGATCGCGCGCACCTTCCAGAACATCGCGCTGTTTGAAGGCATGAGCGTTCTGGACAACATTATGACCGGCCGTTTGCACCATATGAAGGCAAACATGTTTCAGCAGGCCATCTGGTGGGGCCGCGCCGCCCGCGAAGAAGCCGAGAACCGCGCGCAGGTCGAAAAGATCATCGATTTTCTGGAAATCCAGCATATTCGCAAAACCCCCGTGTCGCGCCTGCCCTACGGCTTGAAGAAGCGCGTGGAACTGGCGCGCGCACTGGCTGCCGAACCCGCCATCTTGTTGCTGGACGAACCCATGGCCGGCATGAATGTGGAAGAAAAAGAAGACATGTGCCGCTTCATTCTGGATGTGAATGATGAATTCGGCACCACAACTGTCTTGATCGAACATGACATGGGCGTGGTGATGGACCTGTCGGACCGCGTGGTGGTGATGGATTACGGCAAGAAAATCGGGGACGGCACCCCTGAGGAGGTGCGCAACAATCAAGAAGTGATCAACGCCTATCTTGGGGTTGCACATGACTGAACAGGCGACAGACCGCAGGGGAGGGGGCAGATATGCCTGATACGTTACTTTTTGCGCTGGAAGCGTCCCTTAACGGGCTGACTGCCGGTGTGATGTATGCGCTGGTGGCGCTGGGCTTCGTGCTGATCTTCAAGGCCAGCGGTATTTTCAACTTTGCCCAAGGGGTGATGGCGCTGTTTGCAGCGCTGACACTGGTGGGGTTCCAGTCGGGGCAAATTCCGTTCTCGCATCTGATCAACGCCATGTTCGGCACGCGGCTGCATCATTTCGGCTGGAACATGCCCACCATGCTGGCCATTCCGGCCACGGTTCTGGTGATGATCGCGCTGGCCATTCTGGTGGAACGGTTCATTCTGAAACACCTTGTCAATCAAGAACCGATCATCCTGTTCATGGCGACCATTGGCCTTGCGTATTTTCTGGAAGGGGTTGGTGACATCATGTGGGGCGCCGAGGTCAAGGCGCTGGATGTCGGCCTGCCCAAGGGCATGTCATCGGCGGTGGATGAAGCAACATTCAACTGGTTCGGATATGGCTTCTATATTGACCGGCTGGAAATCTGGGCGGCTGGTATTGCTGCGGTGCTGGTGGCGGTCCTGACAGTGTTTTCGCAATACACCAAACAGGGCCGCGCCCTGCGTGCGGTGGCTGACGACCATCAGGCCGCGCTATCGGTGGGTATCAGCCTGCGCTTCATCTGGGTTCTGACCTGGTCCATCGCGGGAATTGTGGCACTTGTTGCGGGCATCATGTGGGGGTCAAAATCGGGGGTGCAGTTTTCCCTGTCGCTTATAGCACTCAAGGCGCTGCCAGTGCTTATTCTGGGCGGCTTCACATCCATCCCCGGTGCAATTGTGGGCGGACTGATCATCGGTGTGGGCGAAAAGCTGTTCGACTTCTTCATGAACCCCATCATCGGCGGCGCGACGGAAAACTGGTTCGCCTACATGCTGGCGCTGGTGTTCCTGCTGTTCAGGCCACAGGGCCTGTTTGGCGAACGTATTATCGAAAGGGTGTAGGGATATGCTTTACCGTGAAGCGGGCGATTACAAGACAAGCTATGTCGCCGACAGCCAGACCTTTCCGATCAAATTCGATCGTTATGGCTATTATGTTCTGCTGGGTTTTGCCTTTCTGGTCATGCCGCTGATCATAAATGACTACTGGGCCAATTCCATTGTTGTGCCGTTCCTGATCTATGCGATTGCGGCCTTGGGGCTGAACATCCTGATTGGCTATTGCGGGCAGTTGTCGCTTGGCACAGGTGGCTTCATGGCGGTTGGCGCCTATGCCAGCTACAAACTGATGACGGCGTTTCCCGACCTGAACATCATTTTCGTCATCATTATCGCAGGCGTGGTGACTGCAGCGGTTGGGGTGCTGTTTGGCCTGCCATCCTTGCGCATCAAGGGGTTTTATCTGGCGGTGGCCACATTGGCCGCGCAGTTTTTCCTGATCTGGCTGTTCACACGCACGGCGTGGTTCTACAACTATTCGCCCACTGGCATGATTTCGGCACCAACGCGCGAAATTTTCGGGGTGCCGGTCACTGGGCCGCGCGCATCGGCAGTGTCGATGTATATGATCTGCCTGTGTTTTCTGGTGGCAAGTGCGTGGCTTGCGCGCAACCTGACACGCGGCAGCATCGGGCGCAAATGGATGGCCATCCGCGATATGGACATCGCTGCCGAAATCATCGGGGTGAACCCGCTGATTGCGAAACTGACGGCCTTTGCCGTGTCCAGCTTCCTTGTGGGCATATCCGGTGCGCTGCTGTTTGCCGTCTATCTGGGCGCCGCCGAGGCTGGCGAGGCGTTCGGCATCGACAAGTCCTTCCTTGTTTTGTTCATGGTGATCATTGGCGGGCTTGGGTCGATTTTCGGCGCGTTTGCAGGGGCGGCGTTCCTGATCGTGGGGCCGGTTTTGTTGAAGCTTTTGCTGGTCAACACGTTGGGTTGGCCAACCGATCTTGCCGCGCATCTGGAAATCATGATCGTGGGGGCGCTGATCCTGACCTTTCTGATCGTGGAGCCGCATGGCATCGCGGCATTGTGGCGCACAATAAAAGAGAAATTGCGCCTTTGGCCGTTCCCTTACTGACACAGGGGACAGGCCGATTTTGGAACTGTCATCCATATGGGAGGAGAACCGATGAAGATGACCAGACTGGCCGCGACACTTGCGGCGACCATGGTAGTAGCAGGGCCAAACCTGGCCGACACGCTGCACTTTCCGTCACTCAGCTACCGGACCGGGCCATTCGCGGCGGGGGGCATTCCCTTTGCCGACGGGTATTCCGATTACCTGACGCTGATCAACGAACGGGATGGCGGCATCGGGGGGGTGCCCATCCGCCAGACGGAATGCGAAACTGCCTATAACACCGAACGCGGGGTCGAATGCTACCAGTCCATCCGCAATGACAACCCGCTGGTGTTGCAGCCCTTGTCCACAGGCATCACCTATCAGTTGATCCCGCGCACCATGGAAGATGGCATTCCCATGCACACCATGGGGTATGGGCGCACATCCGCGGTGAACGGCGAAGTGTTCAATTGGACCTTCAACTACCCGGCCAATTACTGGGACGGGGCCAGCGTGATCATCAACTATCTGCTGGATGAAAATGACGGCAGCCTGGACGGCAAGAAAATTGCGCTTCTGTATCACAATTCGGCCTATGGGCGCGAACCCATCCCCACATTGACGCGCCTTGGGGAAACCCACGGGTATGAACTGGTGACCATCGGTGTGGACAGTCCCGGTCAGGAACAGGGCAGCCAGTGGTTGCAGATCCGCCGTGAACGCCCCGATTATGTTGTGATGTGGGGTTGGGGTGTGATGAACCCGACCGCCATTCAGGAAGCCGCCAACATACGCTTTCCGATGGAAAACTTCATTGGCGTGTGGTGGTCCGGCTCGCAGCAGGATGTGCGGCCTGTGGGCGCGGGTGCGCATGGCTACAAGGCGCTGGCCATGCACGGCACAGGCAGGGATTACCCCATCTATGACGACATGCAGCGCTATGTCATAGATGCGGGCAAATATGCAGGCACCGGCGATGAAGTGGGCACAGTGCTGTATTCGCGCGGCATGTATGCGGCCATGCTGGCGGTAGAGGCCGCCAAGAAGGCGCAGGAAATCCACGGCGTTGCGGCCATCACCCCTGCGATGATGCGTGACGGCATGGCCAATCTGGAAATCACCGAAGAATTGATGGTTGAACTGGGCCTGCCCAATTTCGGCCCTGCCTTCTCGGTGGCGTGTGAAAACCACGGTGGTTCCGGCGCGGCAATGATCCAGCAATGGGATGCGGAAGCCGGTGAATGGAACCTGATCACGGACTGGATTTCCCCTGACCGCGATCTGATCATGGAAATGGCCATGGAAGACAGTCTTGCCTATGCGGCTGAAAACAACATCAGCCCCGCTTGCCTGAACTGAACACAACAGCGGTCCCGGACCTGATCCGGGGCCGCACCCCCCACCCGAACGCGAAGGCCCCACGCCATGCTAGATGCAAGCCCCACGCAAACGACACTTCTGGAAGTCAACAATATCGAAGTGCTTTACAACCACGTCATTCTTGCGCTGAAAGGCGTCAGCCTTGATGTGCCGAAGGGGGGCATCACGGCCATTCTGGGCGGCAATGGGGCGGGTAAATCAACCACATTGAAGGCAATTTCAAACCTTATCCATTCCGAACGCGGCGAAGTCACCAAAGGCAGCATCCTGTATGAGGGGCGCAATGTCGTGGGGCTGGACCCCGCAGAACTGGTGAAATCGGGTGTTGTTCAGGTCATGGAAGGGCGGCATTGTTTCGAGCATCTGACAGTGGAAGAAAACCTGCTGACCGGCGCCTATACCCGCACAGACGGGCGTGGCGCGGTGGCTGCGGAACTTGAACTGGTGTATGAATACTTCCCCCGCCTGAAGGAACGCCGCAAAAGCCAGGCGGGCTATACTTCTGGCGGCGAACAGCAAATGACTGCCATCGGGCGCGCGCTGATGTCGCGCCCGTCCATGATTTTGCTGGATGAACCGTCTATGGGCCTTGCCCCGCAACTGGTGGAACAGATTTTTGAAATTGTCGCCCGCCTGAACCGCGAACAGGGCGTTACCTTTCTGCTGGCCGAACAAAACACCAATGTCGCGCTGCGCTATGCGACAACAGGTTTCATCATGGAAAACGGGCGCATTGTGATGGAAGGCAAGGCGCAGGACCTGCGCGAAAACCCCGATGTCAAGGAATTCTATCTGGGCATGTCCGACAAGGGCCGCAAAAGTTTCCGCGATGTGCGCAGCTACCGCCGCCGCAAGCGCTGGTTGGCCTGATGCCGGCCTGACATCTGCGACCCCTGGAGCATGCTGCTCAATAGTGGGAACCGGTTTCGAGCGTCTTGAACATGCGAAATCAATAACTCAGAGCATGCCCCGTGAATACCTTTGAACGCGACATTCTCTAGCCCTGCAACCCCCAAAAGGCACCGCCATGACCCCGTTCGACCCTTTGGAAACCCGATCACAGGATGCGCGTTGCGCGGATCACGCCCTTGCCCTGCCAGGGGTGGTTGCTGCAGCACTGAAAGCACCAGCGCTTGCGGCCCATCTGGGCCAACAGGATGCTGCCACGATCACGGATCGCGCGGCGCTTGCGCGGCTGCCGGTGCTGCGCAAATCCGACCTGGCCGGGGCGCAGGCGGCAAACCCGCCCTTCGGCGGGTTGTCTGCAAGGCCGCTGGCGGAATTCGACCATGTGTTTCAATCCCCCGGCCCGATTTATGAACCCGGACGGGTTCAGCCGGATTGGTGGCGTCTGGGGCGGTTTTTGCATGCCAGTGGCATCGGGCGGGGCGATGTGGTCCAGAACTGTTTTTCCTATCATCTGGTGCCAGCGGGCATGATGTTTGAAAACGCCGCCCGCGCAGTCGGGGCCACGGTCCTGCCCGCAGGCACCGGCCAGACCGAATTGCAGGTCATTGCCGCGCGCGATATTGGCACAACGGCCTATGCAGGAACGCCCGATTTCCTGAAGATCATTCTGGAAAAAGCCGATGATATGGGTGTTGCGCTGCAGATCACCAAGGCAGTGGTGGGGGGGGGCGCGCTGTTTGCGTCCTTGCGTGATTTCTATGCGGCGCGCGCCATCACCTGCCGCCAGTGTTATGCGACCGCCGATCTGGGCAATATTGCCTATGAAACCGACGCCTTGGACGGCATGGTGGTGGACGAAGGCGTGATTGTCGAAATCGTGCGCCCCGGCACAGGCGTGCCTGTCCCCGAAGGCGAGGTCGGTGAAGTGGTGGTCACCACACTGAACACCGACTATCCGCTGGTCCGGTTTGCCACAGGTGATCTTAGCGCCGTTTTGCCGGGCGCAAGCCCCTGCGGGCGCACCAATATGCGCATCAAGGGCTGGATGGGGCGCGCAGACCAGACGACCAAGATCAAGGGCATGTTCGTGCGCCCCGAACAGGTGGCGGCCCTTGTCGCACATCATGATGAAATTCACCGCGCCCGCGTTGTTGCGACGCGCGACGGTGAAAAGGACGTGATGACAGTGCGAATTGAGACGCGCGCATCAAATCCGGCATTGTATGAAGCCAGTGTGCTGTCTACCCTGAAACTCAGGGGTGAGGTCGAATTGGTGCCGCCGGGGTCGCTTCCCAATGACGGGCTGGTGATCGAGGATTTGCGCCGCTACGACTAAACCGCCCTGATGCGTGTCAACAGCGGGGGTGTCATCATGCGATTTTGGTTTGTGGTTCTGTGCGTTTTGCTTGCGATCAAGCCTGTCCACGCCGGTGGGCTTGCGCTGGTGATTGGCAATGACAGCTATGATCATGCCGCCCAACTGCGCGGCGCCGAACAGGTGCTTGACCTGACTGCAGCGTTGGAAACAGCGGGGTTTCAGGTCGTATCAGGGCGCAACCTGACCACGGAAGAAATGCGCGCGCAACTGGCGGGCACGCATGCGCAACTGCACCGCGCAGGGGCGGAGCGTGTGATTGTTGTGCTTGCCGGTCATTTTGCGCAGTCGCGCGCCGGGGCGTGGTTTCTGGGGGTCGATGCCGATGAACCCGGCCTTGCCTTGGCCGACGGGGCGGGCCTGCGGCTGGACACCATTTTTGAAATAGCAAGCGGTGCCGCTGATGGTGCGCAAATCTGGCTTGCCGGGGCGGACCTGTCGCGCGGCAGCTACGGGGACGGGCTGGACGGCGGGCTTCCGCCGCGTCTGTTGGTGCCGCAGGGCGTGGGCGTTGTGCGCGGGCCTGTTCCGCAGGTCGTGCAGGGCGTGCGTGCCATATTGCGCCCGGGTTCTGTCTTGTCGGATGTGGTTGACCAGACACGCGGCCTGTCAGGCGAAGGCACGATTTCACCGCTTGTGCCCTTCTTGCCAGCCGGTTTTGCGCCACTGGCGCGTGCGGATCGTCAGGCATGGGCAGATGCGCAGCAAATCGACACAGAAGACGCCTATCGCGCGTATCTGGACCGTTTCCCAAACGGCCTGAACGCGCAGGCCGCACGCGGCGCGCTTGAGCGTTTGCGCAATTCCCCCGAACGCATCGAGCAGGCGCTGGCGCTAACGCGCGAGGAGCGCCGCGCCATCCAGCGCGATCTGACAACCATGGGGTTCAACACACGCGGCGTTGACGGCATTTTCGGGCCGGGCACGCGCGCGGCCATCCGTGGCTGGCAAAGCGGCCATGATCTGGAGGAGACGGGGTTCTTGACACGCGAACAAGTGATGCGACTAGCCGGACATGCCGCGCGCCGCACCGCCGAGCGTGACGCCGAGGAGCGCGCGCGCCGCGAAGCTTTGGAACGCGCCGATCGCGCATTCTGGGATGCCACAGGGGCTGGCGCCGATGAAGCCGGGCTGCGCAGCTATCTGGAACGCTACCCGCAAGGAATATTCGCCGGTCTGGCGCGCGACCGGCTGGACCAGATGGAAACCACGCAGCGCCAGCGGCGTGACCGTGCCGCATGGGAACAGGCGCGCAGGCGTGACAGCGTGGATGCGTATGAAAGCTATCTGGTGGCCTGGCCAGAGGGGGAATTCGCCGCCGACGCGATTGCCCGGATAGACACGCTTGACCCGCCCGACACAGACAGCCCCGACACGCAGGCCAATGCGGGTGCCCGCGCCGCCGAATCCGCGCTTGGTCTGACAGGGCCGACCCGTGTTCTGATCGAACAGCGGCTGGCGCGGATGGGGTTTGACCCGGGTGCGACAGACGGGGCCTTTGATGCGCAGTCGCGTCAGGCAATTGCCCGCGCCCAGTCGCATTTTGACCTAAGCCCCACAGGGTATGTCACACAAGACCTGATCACACGAATGCTCAGCGATACATTGCGCAGTTTCTTTGACTGAGCAGGACCGCTGTTTCCCGCAGGTTTTCAACTTGCGCCATCTTGTCGTGGCGGGCGCAATCCGCTAGGGCCGGTCAACCCCAACACCTGAAAGGATGCCGCGCCATGACAATGACCAGCGATGACCGCCTTATAGTTGCCCTTGACGTTCCCAATGCGCTTGCAGGGCTGGAACTGGCCAGACAGCTTGGCAATACGGTCAGCTTTTACAAGATCGGGCTGGGCATGCTGACGGGCGGCGGGCTGGCGCTGGCGAATGAGTTGAAACAGGAACATGGCAAGCGCATTTTTCTGGATATGAAGTTCTTTGACATCGGGGCGACTGTGACGGCGGCAGTGCGGGGCATTGCGCAATATGATCTGGATTTCCTGACTGTGCATGGTGATCCCCATGTTGTCCGCGCCGCCAAGGAAGGGGCAGGCGGGTCCAGCCTGAAAATTCTGGGGGTTACAGTGCTGACATCGCTGGACCGGGGCGATCTGGATGCGGGCATGATCCGGCCCGGCGACATTACCGAAATTACGCTGGAACGCGCCGCACGCGCCTTGGCGGCGGGCGCGGATGGGGTCATTGCCAGCCCGCAGGAAGCGGCGGCCATTCGCGCGCTGCCCGAAGCTGCGGGCAAGCTGATTGTCACGCCGGGCGTGCGGCCTGCGGGCGCTGAACTGGGCGACCAGAAGCGTGTCGCCACACCCGCGCGCGCGCTTGGGGACGGGGCCGATCATATTGTTGTGGGGCGGCCCGTCTGGCAGGCCCAGGACCCGGCAGGGGCAGTGCGCGCGATCTTGCGCGAAATCACTGCGTCGTGACTGTCAAATCCTGTGGCGCTGGTCTGCGTCAGTGTTTTGCAGACCAGCTCATGGATACGCGCGATCGGGTGTAGAATTCCCCCAAAAGCCCCAGAACAAGCGCGCACCCGCCGAAAATAAGCGGGTAATACACCCATGTATGCATGGGGTTGTAGTTGATGAACGCATAGCCGCGCGCCTGATCAATTGCATGGAACAGCGGGTTCCACATGAAATACGGCAGCACGGATTCAGGCAGCGTATTGGCCAGAAAGAACTTGCCCGACGCCACCATGTTCAGCCGTGTGTAGAACATGGTAATCAGCTTGCTGGCACTGGGCATCCATGGCTTGATGGCATACATCACAACGCCAATGGCAAGCCCTGCAAACCACACGGTCATGAACACCGCAAAGGTCTGGATGGGTTGATAAATGGTCAGCGGTGTCCATAACGCGTGATACAGAAACAACAAGACAACCACTGTGACCACCTGAATATACAATTCCCCCAATGCGGCCCCGCCGATGGCGACAATGGGGTTCATGGGACGGTGTTTCATCATGGCGGATGCGGGGCCTTCGGCGCCGGCGACCGCACCTATGACCTTCACATGGGCCATGAACATGAACACCCCGGTCATAAGATACAGCAAGATATCCCCGCGCACTGCCCCTGCGCGCATCCCTGCAAACAGGAAGATAACCATGAACACGGCAACCAGGATCAGGGTCTGCGTGATGTTCAGCAAAAGTCCGATAATTGCGTTGCCATGGCTTTTTCGCACATTGCGCACCCCCTGATTGAATATCAGGGTCAGCGTTGTAAAGAACTGCGCCCAAATCGAGCTACGCCCGGGGGAAGAATACATTTTCCAAGCTCTTTGTTCAGGTGTGGGTTGCGTCGCCACGTCTGTCAGGTCAAACCCTGTCATAACCCGAAATACAGATTTGGGCAATTGGCCTTGAACCGGGGCCACATCATTGGATACGCGACGAACACAAAAGGATAGCATGATGGCATCTGTTGATTTCCAGAAGATCGAAACCGAATTCCGCGCGCTTGCCTTGCAGGCAGGCAAGGTCATCATGGCCATTTACGACCGCCCCGATTTCGACATTCGCACCAAATCCGACGACAGCCCTGTTACCGAAGCGGATGAAGCCGCTGATGCGGTTATTTCCGCCGGTCTGGCGCGGGCCTTTCCGGGCGTGACAGTCGTGACCGAGGAACAGGCGAACAGCCATACACTCAGCGCGGAGCGGTTCATTATTGTGGACCCATTGGACGGGACCAAGGAATTCATCAACCGGCGTGGTGATTTTACAGTCAACATTGCCTATGTCGAAAACGGTGTGCCGTTGCGCGGTGTGGTTTATGCCCCGGCAAAGGGGCGCATGTTCTATACCCGCGCGGACGGGCGCAGCGTCGAGGAGGCCGGACCCTTCGGTGATACGTCGCAGGGAAGCTTGCGTGAATTGCAGCTGCGCAAGGCCGATATGGGCGCGTTGCTGGTGGTTGCGTCGAAATCCCACAGGGATCAGGCAACGAATGATTACATCGATCAATATAATGTCGCTGATCTGTGCAGCGCCGGGTCATCGCTGAAATTCTGTCTTGTCGCCTCTGGAGAGGCTGATTTCTACCCCCGACTGGGGCGGACAATGGAATGGGACACTGCCGCAGGGGACGCCGTGTTGCGCGGGGCTGGCGGGCGTGTGGTGACATTTTCCGACCACACCGTTTTGGCCTATGGCAAAGCGGGATATGAAAACCCTTTCTTCATCGCGGCCAGTCCAACGGTTGCGCTGTTGCCTGCATAGGGTCAACGCCATCCCGGCATGGCGGGGCAGGGCTGGTAATACGGCCCTGCAGTGGGAAAAAATCAATTGCCACGCATCGCCCCAGATTTGACCCAAAACCTGCCGCATTTTCATTGTTAACCATTCGTTAACCTAGACAGGCACAACAGGATGGAAAAAATGAAGCGCAAGGTTACAAAAGCAGTATTTCCCGTTGCAGGCATGGGCACGCGGTTTCTTCCGGCCACAAAATCGGTTCCGAAAGAAATCATGACGCTGGTGGACCGCCCGCTGATTCAATACGCCATTGACGAGGCACGCGCGGCGGGAATTACCGAATTCATTTTTGTGACATCGCGCGGCAAGGGCGCCCTGGAGGATTATTTCGACCATGCGCCGGAACTTGAAAACTCCTTAAGGGCCAAGGGCAAGACGGCGCTTCTGGAAACCTTGCAGGCCACGAATATGGACAGCGGCGCAATCGCCTATGTGCGCCAGCATCAGGCGCTGGGGCTGGGGCATGCTGTGTGGTGCGCGCGCCATCTGGTGGGGGACGAACCCTTTGCGGTGTTGTTGCCCGATGACGTGATCGCCGCAGACAAGCCCTGTCTGCAGCAAATGATCGAAGCTTACGCGCAGACTGGCGGCAATATGATCGCGGCAATGGAAGTCGCGCCTGACAAGGCGTCCAGCTATGGTATTATGGACGTGCCGCCAGCCATCGGGCCAATTCTGCCCATGTCGGGCATGGTGGAAAAACCGGCGCCGGGCACGCAACCGTCCAATCTGGCCGCGATCGGGCGGTATGTCCTGTCCCCTGATGTCATGCGCCATCTGGACCAGATCAAACCGGGCGTGGGCGGTGAAATCCAGCTGACCGATGCGATTGCCCGCGAGATCGAGGAAAAGCGCAATGTCTACGGGTTCCGGTTCGAGGGGCAGCGCTATGATTGCGGGTCCAAGGCCGGGTTCTTGCAGGCAACGGTCGCCTTCGGGCTGGCGCGTGATGAATTGCGCGACGAACTTGACGAATTCCTGATGGACATGATGGCGCAGCGTCAAGCGGCGCAGTAACGTCGGCATAGCCATAAAAGGGGGCGGTGCTGTCGCCCCCTTTTTTTCCTTTGCACTGTGATGCGCGGTGTCGTGGCCGGTCGCTGCACAGGTGTGTTTGCTCTTGCCTTGCTGCGGAACTCTGGCGCATGACTGGCATATGCTGACGCCCATTCCCTTGTCACAGGATCGCTGGTTCGATTTTCGCATGCGGTGGAAACGCCGCCGACTGCGCGCGCGCGCGATTGCCAAGGCCCGCGAACTGACCGTGTTGAAACGCGGAACATGGGCGCGAAACGACATCTTGCTGTTTTGCACCATTCGCAATGAACGCGAGCGTATCGACTGGTTTTTACACCATTACCGCAAGCTGGGTGTCGGGCATTTTCTGTTTGTCGACAATGACAGCACCGATGGCACGCGCCAAGTGCTGCTGGACCAGACAGATACTTCTGTCTGGGGCAGTTCGGCCAGCTACAAGGCGTCGCGCTTCGGTATGGACTGGATCAATGCGCTGATGCTGCGCTACGGGTCGGGGCGGTGGTGCGTGGTGGCGGATGCGGATGAGTTGCTGATTTACCCGCATTGGGAAACCCGCCCCTTGGGCGCCCTGACCGACTGGCTGGACAGCCAGGGCCAACAGGGCCTGCCCGCCATGATGCTGGACCTGTATCCCAAAGGGCCGCTGGATGGTGTGTCCTGTCCTGCGGGCGCAGACCCGCTGCAGGTTCTGAACTGGTTTGACGCGGGCAATTACGTCATTGCCCATAAACCCCTGTTGGATTGCCTGTTAATACAGGGCGGGCCGCGCGCAAGGGTGTTTTTCCGCGACACCCCCAACCGCGCCCCAACCCTGACCAAACTGCCGCTTGTGAAATGGAGCTGGCATAACGCATGGGTAAATTCGACGCATTCCCTTCTTCCACGCGCAATGAACCGCTTTTATGACCGCACCGGCGGCGAGGCTATCGCAGGGGCGTTGCTGCACACCAAGTTCCTGCATTCCATCGTTGAAAAAGCCCCTATTGAGAAAGCGCGCGCGCAGCATTTCGGGAATGCGGCAGTGTTTGACAATTATTATGATGCTGTGGCACAGGCGCCTGACCTTTGGTGCGAGGCATCCACGCAGTTCGAAGGCTGGCAACAACTGGAACAGCTTGGGCTGCTGTCGCGCGGGGGGTGGGCCTGATTGAACACGGATAGTCGATTTATTGATCCACGGCAGGAAGAAATATTGCATGTTCCTTTCTGGCTGGGCAAAGGTTCAAGGGTAAATTGGGCGTGGTGCGCAGGCGTTTGCCCCGGGAATGCCGCACCAGTGTTGTATGAGTGGACAGAATGAAGGCATTGAAAGCGCAACTGAAACTGCGCGCGCAACGTCAGACAAAACTGATGCGGGCCTTGCGCAAGAGTCTGGAACTGAAAGCGCGGGCCAATCGCACCGCCGGCATTCGGCAGGGCGACATTCTTGCATTTACGACATTGCGCAACGAATTGGTCCGTTTGCCCTATTTTCTGGACTATTACCGCGCGCAGGGGGTGCGGCATTTCCTGATGGTCGACAACGGGTCTGATGATGGCACGACCGAGTATCTGGAAGGCCAGAAAGATGTGTCGCTTTGGGTGACAGGGGCCAGTTACAAGGCGTCGTGCTTCGGGGTTGACTGGTTGAACCATCTGCAATGGCGCTATGGGGCAGGGCATTGGACACTTGTTGTCGATGTCGATGAATTTCTGGTCTATCCGTTTTGTGACACGCGCCCCTTGCATGCGCTGACCGACTGGCTGGAAAGTCAGGGGCGGCGGTCATTTTCCGCTATGTTGCTGGACATGTATCCCAAAGGGCCAGTGACCGCCCATCCTTATGCAAGCGGTCAGAACCCGTTTGAAATTGCGCGCTGGTTTGATGCTTGCAACTATTCGATCAAGCGCAACGGCAAGCTGCAGAACCTGTGGATACAAGGCGGCGTGCGCGCGCGCGCTTTTCACGGGGACCGGCCTGAACAGGCGCCTGCCTTGAACAAGACCCCGCTTGTGCATTGGTCACGCAAATACGCCTATGTCAGTTCAACGCATATGCTGCTGCCGCGCGGGTTGAACAAGGTGTATGATGACAATGGCGGCGAGCAGGCCTCTGGCGTATTGTTGCATGCCAAGTTTCTGGACACCATCGTTGCAAAAGCGCGCGAGGAACTGGTGCGCGGCCAGCATTATGCGGGCAGTCGTGAATATGTGGCCTATGATCGGGGATTGCAGGATCAGGGGGATTTATGGTGCGATTTCTCGACAGAATATATCAACTGGCGCCAGCTTGAGATCCTTGGATTGATGTCAAAAGGAGATTGGGCATGAACACCGCCCTTCGCCCTGCACCTGCGGCCGGGACATCGTCGCTGGGCATTGTCATGCTGTGCCATACGGCCTTGCACCGCGCCGCACAGGTGGCACGGTTCTGGCTGGCCGCAGATTGTCCGGTTGTCATTCATGTGGATCGCGCCGTCAGTGACGCGCAGATGGACGCCTTCAGGCAGGATCTTGGCGACCATCCCTTGTTGCGCTTCAGCCCGCGGTTCCGGTGCGAATGGGGCACATGGCCCATAGTGGCCGCCACACAGGCCGCATCGGAACAGATGCTGCAGGAGTTCGCGCAGGTCGAACATGTCTTGCTGACATCGGGGGCGTGTATTCCCTTGCGTCCGGCTGCGGAACTGTTGGACTGGCTGGACACGCGCCGCGATGTCGATTTTATCGAATCCGTGTCCATTGAACATGCGCCCTGGATCAAGGGTGGCTTGTCCGAAGAACGCTTCACGCTGTATTTTCCGCTGTCGTGGAAGCGCCATAAATGGGCGTTCGACATGTTGGTGGACTTACAGCGCCGCTTTGGCATTGGCCGGGATGTGCCGCGCCCGCTGCAGCCGCATATGGGGTCGCAATGGTGGTGTCTGTCGCGCAAAACCCTGCAGGGCATTTTGAACCACCCCAAACGCGCGCGCTATGACCGCTATTTCAAGGGCACCTGGATTCCCGATGAAAGCTATTTCCAGACGATGGTGCGCATGGTGTCCGACCGTATAGAAAGCCGGTCGCTGACATTGGTGAAATTTGACCGCAATGGCCGGCCCAACCTGTTTTATGACGACCACTTGCAGCTTCTGCGCCGGTCCGATTGCTTTGTTGCGCGCAAGTTATGGCCCGATGCGCAGGGGTTGTATGATTTTTTTCTGTCCGACCAGCCAGCGCGCGAAACGCCGATCGATCCGCAACCCGCCAAGATTGACCGCTATTTTGAACTTGCCGCCAAACAGCGCAGTGATGGGCGCGCAGGGCTGTATATGCAAAGCCGTTTCCCGCTGGACGACACCGCGACAGCCAAGACTGCGGCGCCCTATTCGGTGTTTTGCGGGTTCCAGCAGCTTTTCCGCAATTTTGATTTCTGGCTGGGTCAGACCGCGAATTGCCGCGTGCATGGCCATGTTTTCGCCCCTGAGAAAGTGGAATTCCACGGCGGCGCAAAGGTGTATCACGGCGCAATCAGCAATTCCGCCGCGCTGCGCGACTATAACCCGCGCATGTTTTTGGCGAATCTGATCTGGGCCACCCGTGGCGAACGGCAGTGTTTTTCCTATAACAGCCGCGACACGATGACATCGGACCTGAACTGGTTCATGGCCACCGACCGCAACGCGCAGATTTCAGTTATCAGCGGGTGTTTCATTTTGCCGCTGTTTCGTGGCGAGTATAAGGTTGATGATGTGCTGGGTCATATTGGCTGGTTGCAGCGGCGCGAACAGGACTTCATTGCCATTTTGCAATCGAAATGGGCTGCGGCAGATATTCGGGTCTGGACGCTGGCAGAGTTTCTGGAAGATCCGCAGCGGTATCTGTCCCAGACTGTTGGCGCGGCCTTCCCCGATGTTGGGCCTGCCGCACTGACCGGGTTGCCTGAAATCCTATCCCTGGACGGATTTGACGAATATCTGGCGCATTTGCGCAATCTTGGATTGCCGCCAGTCTTGCTGCAAGATTACAAGCGGTAAGCGCGAGGGTTTTGGAGTGGACATGACGGCACCACATAAGGTCACCTATTTTGTCTTGCTTGCTGAAATGCGCACGGGGTCCAACCTGTTGGAATCCAACCTGAACGAGTTTGAGGGCCTGAACTGCCTGGGCGAGGTGTTCAACCCGGCCTTCATTGGTCATCAGGGATGTGACGAATTGCTGGGCGTCACGATGGCACAGCGCGACATGAACCCCTTTGCCTTGCTTGATGCCATTCGCCTGCAAGACGGGCTGGCCGGGTTCCGGTACTTCCATGACCATGACCCGCGCATTCTGAACACCATTATGGAAGACCCGCGTTGCGCCAAG
This sequence comes from Paracoccaceae bacterium, assembly GCA_017510335.1. Taxonomy (GTDB): domain Bacteria; phylum Pseudomonadota; class Alphaproteobacteria; order Rhodobacterales; family Rhodobacteraceae; genus Roseinatronobacter. The sequence goes on along the minus strand of JAFWNM010000013.1, from coordinate 102,668 downwards.
ATTGTTCTGACCCGCAACCCGATGGACAGCTATGTTTCACTGAAAATCGCGCAAACCACGCAGCAATGGAAACTGGGCGATGTGAAGACGAAACGCAGCGCACAGGTCACGTTTGATCCGGTGGAATTTGAACACCACGTCACGCAATTGCAGGCGTTTCAACTGCGCATCCAGCGTATGCTTCAAACATTCGGGCAGTCGGCCTTCTACATCGCGTATGATGATGCCAATGATCTGGAGGTTCTGAACGGCCTTGCAAAATGGCTGGGATGTGGCGCGCGTATTGACAAGACGTCTGACAAGTTGAAACGCCAGAACCCGGAACCATTGGAACAGAAACTTACGAATTTTGGTGCTGTGCGCGAAGGTATGGCGCGGCTGGACCGTTTCAACCTGTCGCGCACCCCGTCCTTCGATCCCGCGCGCGGGGGAATGGTTTGGGCTTATCGGGCGTGTCGCAATGTTGCCCTGGCCTATGCCCCCTTGGCGGGGGGCGATGACAGTGATGTTCTGGACTGGATGGCCGCGATTGATGACACAACCCGCGACAACCTGCTGCACGCGTTCAGCCCGGACAGCTGGCAGGACTGGTTGCGTGCCAATCCCGGCCATATTTCCTTTACGGTAACCCGCCACCCGCTGGACCGGGCGCATGATGTCTATCGCAGGCAGGTGCTGCATGGGGCGCGGAAGAACCTGCGCCAGTTTTTGCTGCGCACATATGACATTGCCCTGCCCGAGGACGGCGCGCCCCCCGATGAATACACCCGCGCGGACCACAAGCGCGGATTTGCGGCGTTCTTGCGCTTCTTGCATGCAAACCTGAATGGCCAGACAGGTATGACCACCCATCCAGCATGGGCACTGCAATCAGACCTTATTGCCGATATCGCAGCGCGCGGGCCAATTCGCCATGTTCTGCGCGATGACCGGCTGTCTGACAGCCTGCATCTGTTGGGCCAGACATGTGGGCGGGCATTACCGGAATTCCACGCAGAACAGCGCCGCCATAAACTGACGCTTGCCAGTATCTATGACCCTGAGATTGAGGCACTGGGACGCGCAGCCTATGGCGAAGACTATGCCCGTCTGGGATATGCCGACTGGCACGCTGGCGCTGACATGGCGGCAAGCTAGCGCATGTTTATCAAAAGTGGGAACCGATGTTGTGGTTTCGAACACGCAAAACCAATACGTCAAAGCATTTGGCGCGGGGGGAACGCCGCAAAGCCCCCGTCATGACGCCGCAAAATCATGCAGCTTTGATTGATTTTTCACTGTTCAGAATCTCAAACAGCTTGGTCGTATCGTCGTTTGAGCGCAGCTTGTTGCAAATGTCGGGGTTGCGCAAGGTCCGCGACACATAGGCCAGCGCCTTCAGGTGCTCCACACCGGCAGAACGCGGCGCAAATAACGCGAAGACCAGATCAACCGGAACCTTGTCGACCGAAGCGTAATCCAGCGGTTTGCCCAGCCGCAGGAACACCCCCACAACACGGTCCAACCCTTCCAGGCGTGCGTGCGGCAGCGCCACACCATGGCCAACGCCCGTCGGCCCAAGGCTTTCGCGTTCCTGCAATGCCTCGATCGCAAGATCGGAATCCAGCCCGTAGACGGAATCGGCCATATCGCCCAAAGTCTGCAACAGGCGCTTTTTGCTGGTCGTTGATCCAAGCACGCGAACAGCGCCAGGGGTTAGCAGGGTCGACATGTCCATTAATCATGCTCCGTCAAAAAGATAGCCGCGCCTGACGCCGATGTCAGGCGCGGTGGTGCCGGAATTCGGGGGTCAGTTTTGCGGATCGATCCAACCTATATTGCCGTCTTCACGCCGGTAGACCACATTGACGCCACCATGACGTTCGTTACGGAAAACCAGCACATTGGTATGCGACAATTCCATCTGCATCACGGCTTCCCCTGCGGAACATGATGGAATGCGGGTTTCCATCTCGGCAATGATAATCGGTTGAAGCGAGTCTGCCTCGACCGCGCCATCATCTTCATCTGAAGCGAGGATATACGAGGGTGCGCCGGCAAATTCAACCGGGCTTGTGCGGTCGCGGTGATGGTCTTTCAGCCTGCGCTTGTAGCGGCGCAGCTGTTTGTCCAGCTTTTCGCGGCAGGCTTCAAAAGCCGCATATATTTCCGTGGCTTGTGCCTTTGCTTGCGCGGTCAGGCCAGTGGACAGGTGAAAGGTGGATTCGCATACGAACAGATGGGCATCCTTGGAAAATACAACAACGGCTTCGGTGGGGCGTTGCTGGTATTTCTCGACCAGTTCCCCGAATTCAGACTTCACATGTGTCTGCAGGGCTTCGCCGATTTCAATATGTCTGCCACTGATCTGATAGCGCATGCGCCTCTCCTTGCTGTAAAGCGGGCAGGCGGGGCCTGTCCCGCGGGGTAATTACGCGCTTTTCGCACCGCTGGCCGAACAGGTTTTTCCCATATATGGCCAATGGTGGATTGCCTGTTTTCCCCATTTGGCGCTTAATCGGGGTGTGTTGTCAATGCTTTCGATCAACTCCGCAGCGGGGCTGGCGCACAGCAGTTCAGTCCAGCCGAAACTCCGCGCCCAGATAGACGCGGCGCACATCCTCATCAGCCACAACTTCCGCAGGCGACCCGCTTTTGAGCACGCGACCATCATGCAAGATATAGGCACGATCCACGATCGCCAATGTTTCGCGCACGTTATGATCTGTAATCAGCACACCCAGCCCGCGCGTTTTCAGATCGGCCACCAAGGCGCGAATCTCGCCCACTGCGATGGGGTCGACCCCTGCAAAAGGTTCATCCAGAAGCACATATCGCGGGTTTGCAGCCAGTGCCCGCGCGATTTCCGCGCGCCTGCGTTCCCCGCCTGAAAGGGCCAGTGCGGGCTGGTCGCGCAAGTGCTCAATGGAAAATTCCTGCAACAGGTCTTCCAGCCGGTCGCGCCTGCGCCGTTTGTCGGGTTCGCGCAGTTCCAGAACGGCCATGATATTCTGTGCCACGCTCAGGCCACGAAAGATTGACATTTCCTGCGGCAAATAGCCCAGCCCCAGCCGCGCGCGCCGAAACAGCGGCAGGCCGGTCGCATCCTGACCGTCAATGCGCACAGTGCCGCCTTCATGCTTCACTATCCCGGCGATGCAGTAAAAGCAGGTTGTCTTGCCACATCCGTTCGGGCCAAGCAGGGCCACGACTTCGCCGGGGTGCAGCGTCAGGGACACGTCCTTGATGATGACGCGCTTGCCATAGCGTTTTTGCAGATGCGTGATTTCCAGCTTTTGGCCGGTGTGCGCTTCCTTGGCGGTCTTTTGCGCGGGGGGGCGCGATGACTTGTCGAATATCGGGTGATCTGTCATCGCGGCGTCAGGGGTTGGTCTGGATAAGGGTGCGCACGCCCCCTTCCATCCGGCCCTGTTCCGTGCGCAAATCCACAAACAGGCTGTCGCCGGACAGGATATTCTGCCCCTGCGTCAGCAAGACGGCCCCGCGCATGCGCACAGTTGCGGCCGCGACGTCATACACGGCGGTCTGCGCTTCGGCGGCTTCATCGGCGGTCACCAATGTGACCCCGCCGGAGGCTTCCAGCCGTTCAATCGTGCCATCCCCGGCGGCGGCATAGATGATCGTGATTTCCGGCGCGGCCAGTCGCATGTCGCCTTGCCCCAGAACCGCATTGCCCGAAAACACTGTTTCGCCAGTCTGGTTATTGACCTGAAGGTTGTCTGCCTTGATCTCAACCGGCAGACCGCGCACATTTTGCAGCCCTGAAAAACTCAGTCCTGTTCCCTGTGCCAGAACCTGCAGGGGGGCCGACAATACCACAAGTCCAAGCCCTAGGGCGAAAGCCATGCTGCTGCGCTGGTGCACTATGCTTGCTCCTTCAATCTGTCGGAATGTATAGAAGCCTGACATCACCGATGAAATCAAGCAGATATCCGTTTCCGGTGTCGTCCAGCGGTGTGATCGTCAAGGATTGCGACGAAATCTCGCCTGCGGGGCCATTGCCCGACACCCCCCCGGTGCCGTCCAGTCTGGACCTGTCCAGATGGGTTTGCAGCTTGTCCATAGTCACCACATAGCCGCTGGCATCCGTCAGGCGCACCGTGCCCGTCATGGTCAGCATATTTGCCACCTGGTCCAGATGGCCGGTTTCGGCCCTGAAGGCAATTTCGCCGCCTGACCCGAAAAGCGCTGTTCCTTCGGGGGATTCCAGCATCAACTGAACAGGGTCATCGGGCTGCGGGTTCGCGGGCGAGCGCACTGTGCGCGCGTTGATGGCAATTGCAGTGTCGGCTGACGTTACGGTGGCAAAACGCGCGGTCCCGATGCGGGGTTCGCGTGTCAGTTCGTCAATATCCAGATTGGCCAGCGCAACAGCCTGGCTGGGATCAACGCTGCGCGATACCAGAAAAATCGTGGACAGCAACAGCAAGGCCCCGAAAGGCAGAACCAGACGCAATGCCAGGGACAGCCCTGACCGCCAGCTTCTTGGGGTGCGCGACATTCCCGAACGCCCCTAATGCGAAAAAATGTCTGTTTCTGGCCAACCTGTCAGGTCCAGTTCCGCCCGCGTCGGCAGGAAATCGAAACAGCGCTGCGCCAGATCGGCGCGCCCCTCGCGTTCCAGCATGCTGTTGAGCACATCGCGCAACCCGTGCAGATACAACACATCCGATGCCGCGTAATCCTGCTGCGCCTGCGTAAGCTGCGCCGCGCCCCAGTCCGAACTTTGCTGGTGCTTGGAAATATCCACCCCCAGAAGTTCCGTCAGCAGGTTCTTCAGGCCGTGACGGTCGGTATAGGTGCGCACCAGCTTGGACGCGATCTTGGTGCAATAGACAGGGGCCGTGGTCACACCGTAGCTGTGCAACAAAAGTGCAATGTCAAAGCGCCCGAAATGAAACAGCTTCAGCGTATCGGGGTCTTTTAGCACCCGCACCAGGTTGGGGGCCGGCTGAATGGTGCGCGCGACCTGAATCAGATGCGCATGTCCGTTCCCGTCCGACAACTGCACCACACACAGCCGGTCACGATGCGGGTTCAATCCCATTGATTCGCAGTCTATGGCCACGACCGGGCCAAGTTCCAGATCATCGGGCAGGTCATGGGCGTATAGGTGAACAGTCATGGGCAACCTTCCATTCGAACATTCTGCGGGGCTAGGCGGGAATGGCGCGGAAATCAAGACATATGACAGCGCATTTTGCCGCAAGGTCATGTGGTCGTGATGTGAATTGTGCTTTGTGTCCCGGCAAGGCCCTGTATGGTGGGCAACATGACATATTCCGGGCAAAACATGCTGCTTCGTAAAAAAGACGAATATTCGCGTGCAGAACAACGCATGGATGCGGCGGTGCATGTCATTGGCGTGACAGGAACGCTTGTGGCGGTTCCGCTGATTATTGGTGTCGCATTGGTGATGGCGCAAAACAGCGGGCAGCCGCGCGCGTTCTGGGCAGTGTTGATCTATGGGTTGGCCTTCCTTGCCATGATAGGGGCGTCGGCATTGTATAACCTGACCCCGAAAGCGGGGTTGAACTGGCTGTTCCAGCGGCTTGACCATTCGGCCATTTATATCAAGATTGCGGGAACCTATACGCCCTTCACGCTGATCCCGGGGCAGGGGCTTTGGTTGATGGCAGGGCTATGGGGCGCGGCGTTTTGCGGCGTGGCGCTGAAATGCCTGTCGCCTGAACGGTTCCGTTGGGCGGCGCTGTCGCTTTATCTGGGGATGGGCTGGGTCGGGGTTCTGATTTTGCCGCAAATGCTGGCCAGCCTGCCCATGGCAACAGTTGTCCTGATCATCGCTGGCGGTCTGGTCTATACGTTGGGTGTGGGGTTTTACCTGGCCACACGGCTGATATTCCATTACGCGATCTGGCATGTTTTCGTGCTGGCGGCATCATTTCTGTTTTATGCCGCCGTCATGGTGCTGGTCGTGAACGGGACTGTGTCCTGACATCACTCGCGCTGTTGCCGGGCCATGACATCATTGAGCAAACTGGGCCGGTCTGTCATCAGCCCGTCAACGCCCCAGTCCAGCAGCCTTTGCATATGGTCGGTGTCATTCACTGTCCAGACCTGCACATGTATTCCACGCTGATGGGCGGCACGCAAGAAACGCGGCGTCACCAGTGGTATGCCCCGCCAGCTGACCGGCACCTGCACAACTGCGAAATCATCCAGCGCCAGCGGCAGCCCCCATCCCGCCGCCCATAGCCGCGCAACCTGACCATGTGCGGGCGACCACAGAAGGTCCGGCCCCAGCAACGCGCGCGCCTGGCGGGTGCGTGCGGGGTCAAACGCCCCGATGCAGATGCGTTCCAGCGCGTTCATGCGCGCAATCAGCCCCGCAAGGGGGGCGACGACACTGTGCGATTTGGCTTCGATCGCGACGAAAAGTTCGGGAAATTCCTCCAGCAGGTCGTCCAGGCGCGGGATGGGCGCGCCGCCACGGGTGCGGATGGTCTGCAATTCTGCCCAGTCCATGGCCGCAATCGCGCGTGTGTCGCCACATAGGCGCTGCAAGGTGTCGTCATGGTGAATCACCACCACCCCGTCGCGGGTGGCATGCACGTCCAGTTCGACATGCGTATACCCAAGGGAAACAGCGTGACGAAAGGCGGGCAGGGTGTTTTCCTCGCCCTCCAATGCGCCGCCGCGATGGGCGAAGCGCTGCGCGCCGGGACTTGTCAGAAAGGGGTGTGTGCTCAATCTTGCCATGGGTGCATTCTGCGCCTTTTGCCGCCAGAGTCGAGTATGCATGAGCTGCGCATCTGCCAGAATCCGCCAGAACCGAATTTGCGTAGTCTGCTAAAGGACGGATTTGCCAAGCGGCGCTGTCAATGCAATGGTGTGCCAACATCGCAGCAAGCAAGGCCATGATCATGAGCTATCGCCACGACCAGATTCCCGAAATCGCCCTTGGCTGGTATAAGGACGGGCGTGGCGCCGCACTTGCCACCGTGGTTGAAACATGGGGGTCCGCCCCGCGCCAGGCGGGCAGTCAGCTTGCAATTTCTGGGGATGGCGAAATCATGGGGTCTGTGTCGGGCGGCTGTGTCGAAGGGGCGGTCGTGATGGACGCGCTTGAAGCCCTGCGCGATGGCACGCCGCGCGTTCTTGAATTCGGGGTCAGCGATGACACAGCGTTTGAAGTGGGGTTGGCCTGTGGCGGCACAATCCGCATTCTTGTGGAACCCGTTGCAGAGGCCGCGCCTGCCCTGTCACCGGCCATGCTGTCCGATATTGTCGCTGCCCGTGCCGCGCGCCGTGCAGTCGCCTGCGTGACGGATCTGACAACCTGGGCGCGCTGGCTTGCAGGCCCCAACGACAGCAAGCTTGCCGCGCAATTCCGTGCAGACAGGTCCGGGCTGAATGATACCGGGCAGTTGGTGACGCTGCACAATCCGCCGCTGCGCCTGATTGTCGTGGGGGCGGTGCATATTGCGCAGGCGCTTTTGCCCATGGCGCGGCTGGCGGGGTATGATCCTGTGCTGGTGGACCCGCGCGAAGCGTTTGGCGCGCAAACGCGGTTTCCGGGCGAAACCATTAACCACGACTGGCCTGATGAGGCGCTGGCCGCACTCGGGCTGGATGCGCGCAGCGCTGTTGTCACATTGACGCATGATTCCAAGCTGGATGACCCCGCAATCATTGCCGCGCTGCAATCGGATGTGTTTTATCTGGGGTGTCTGGGGTCCACCCGCACCCATGCCAAACGGCTGGACAGGTTGCGCGCGGCGGGGCTGGATGACACCCAGCTTGCGCGCATTCACGCACCAGTGGGGTTGAATATCGGGGCCAGAACGCCTGCGGAAATTGCCGTGTCAACACTTGCGCAGATAACGCAGGCGCTGCGGGGCGCGCGCGCATGAAATTCGGCCCTGTTCCGGTGCGCTTGGCAAAAGGGGCAATTCTGGCGCATTCGGTAACGCATGGATCGGGGCGTTTGCGCAAGGGAACCTGCCTTGGCGATGACGAAATAGCCCTATTGCAGGTGGCCGGGCTGGACACTGTGACGGTTGCGCGCCTTGATGCCGATGATCTGGACGAAGACGCGGCAGCGCTTGCGGTTGCTCAAGCACTTGTGCCTGATCCTGTGGCGGCGGGGTTGGTGCTGAAACCTGTTGGCACGGGGCGGGTCAATATTGTTGCGCAAGGTGCAGGTGTGCTGCGCGTGGCGGTTGCGCAGATTGACGCGCTCAATGCGGTTGATCCTGCGATCACTTGCGCGACCCTGCACGATTTCATGCGCCTTGATCCGGGCGGCATGGTCGCCACTGTAAAAATCATTGCCTATGGTGTGGCGCGCAGGGCTGTGGACGCGGCTTGTGCGGCGGGGCGGGGTGGGTTGCGCGTGGCAGCCCCGGTTCTGGCCTCGGCCAGTTTGATCCAGACATGGGTGGACCCTGCGGCGGATGGCCAGAAGGGGCTTGCGGTCACAGCGGCGCGACTGGACAGGTTGGGGGTTGCGCTGCATGATGGCGGGATGGTGCCCCACACTATTGACGCGCTTGCACAGGCAGTGACACAGGCAAAAGGGGATCTTGTGTTGATCCTGACAGGCTCGGCAACCTCTGATCTGCATGACACTGCCCCCGAAGCGCTGCGCAGGGCAGGCGGGCAGGTGGTGCATTTTGGCATGCCGGTTGATCCGGGCAATCTGCTGTTTATCGGGCGGCTGGGGGCGCGCGCGGTCATCGGCCTGCCCGGTTGCGCGAAAAGCCCCGCCCTGAATGGGGCTGATTGGGTATTGGAACGTGTTGTGTGCGGGCTTGATGTAAGTGCGGCTGATATCATGGGCATGGGGGTTGGCGGTTTGCTGAAGGAAATTCCAACCCGCCCGCGCCCGCGCCGCCATGGCGAAAGTGCCACGCCAGACTAAGCCTAAGGTGGCATATGCCGACGGGAATAATTCGTGTTTAACTACGCTCAGCTACGAACGGGAGGAGCCAGATGACCAAGGTAACAATGACAGTGAATGGCCGGAAAATGTCGGCAGATACCGAAGGGCGCACATTGCTGTCCAGCTATCTGCGCGATCTTCTGGGCCTGACGGGCACGCATGTGGGCTGCGATACCAGCCAATGCGGGGCCTGCGTGGTGTTGGTGGACGGCAAGGCCGTGAAATCCTGCACAGCTTTCGCCGCTGATCTGGACGGGGCAGAGGTGACGACAGTTGAGGGGATGGCCAACGCTGATGGCAGTCTGGGCAAGATCCAGCAGGCGTTTCAGGATTATCACGGGCTGCAATGCGGGTTCTGCACGCCCGGCATGGTCATGTCCACTGCCGCCCTGCTGGCCGACAACCCCACCCCGACCGAAGAAGAAGTGCGCCACTATCTGGAAGGCAATATTTGCCGCTGCACCGGCTATCAGAACATCGTGCGCGCCGTGATGGCCGCATCGGGGCAGGATGCAGGCGCATTGGCGGCTGAATAACGCTACTTGGGGCATGCGCTGCATGCCCCCCCCCATCATATTTCTTGAGGAGGAAGAAATGCCCAAAGATGACGGCATTGGCGCCAGCACAAAACGGCGCGAGGATGTGCGGTTTCTGACCGGAAACGGCAAATACACCGATGATATCAACCTGCGCGGGCAAAGCTTCGTGCATTTCCTGCGCTCTGACGTGGCGCATGGGCGCATCAAGGGCATTGACACATCTGCCGCCGAAGGGATGGACGGCGTCTTGAGGGTGTTTACCGCTGCCGATTTTGAATCTGCGGGCGGCATTCCCTGCGGCTGGCAGGTGACGGACCGTTTCGGGCAGGTGATGCAGGAGCCCAAACACCCCATTCTGGCCGAAGGCAAGGTGCGCCATGTGGGCGACCCGATTGCGGCTGTGGTGGCCGAAACCTATGAACAGGCCCGCGATGCCGCCGAAGCGATCGAGGTTGACATCGAACAACTGGAGCCGGTTGTCGACATGAAAGCCGCCCTTGAAGATGGTGCGCCCAAGGTCCATGACGAACTGACCAGCAACCTGTGCTATGACTGGGGCTTTGTCGAGGAAAACAAGGACGCAGTGAATGCCGCGTTTGAAAGTGCCGCGCATGTTGTGTCGCTGGAACTGACCAATAACCGCCTTGTTGCCAACCCGATGGAGCCGCGCGTGGCCGTGGGCGATTATGACCCGTGGAATGACAGCCATACGCTGTATACGACCAGCCAGAACCCGCATGTTATCCGGCTGCTGATGGGCGCGTTTGTGCTGAATATTCCCGAACACAAACTGCGCGTCGTGGCCCCTGATGTGGGCGGCGGTTTCGGGTCGAAAATCTATCACTATGCCGAAGAAGCGTTTTGCACCTATGCCGCGAAAGTGTTGAAGCGGCCCGTCAAATGGACATCATCGCGGTCCGAGGCGTTCATTTCCGATGCGCATGGGCGTGACCATAAGACAAAGATCGAACTGGCGCTGGATGCGGACCATAATTTCACTGCACTGCGCACCGAAACCTATGCGAATATGGGCGCCTATCTGTCCACTTTCGCGCCGTCCATCCCCACATGGCTGCATGGCACGCTGATGGCGGGGAACTACAAAACCCCGCTGATTTACGTCAACGTCAAGGCAGTGTTCACCAACACTGTGCCGGTTGATGCCTATCGCGGCGCAGGGCGGCCCGAGGCCACCTTCCAGATTGAACGACTTGTGGACAAGGCCGCGCGCGAACTGGGCGTGGACCCGATTGAACTCCGGCGCAAGAACTTCATCAAACCTGACCAGTTCCCGTATCAGACGCCGGTTGCGGTGGTTTATGACACGGGCAATTATGACGCCACGATGGATAAGATGCTGGAACTGGCCGATTACGCCAATTTCGACAAACGCGCAGAAGAAAGCAAAGCACGCGGCAAGCTGCGCGGCTTTGGCATTGCGCATTATATCGAAGCTTGCGGCATTGCGCCATCCAACCTTGTGGGCCAGTTGGGCGCGCGGGCGGGCCTATATGAATCTGCGTCTGTGCGGGTGAATGCGACAGGGTCCATCAGCGTTTATACGGGCAGCCACAGTCACGGGCAGGGGCATGAAACCAGCTTTGCCCAAGTGGTGGCCGAAATGATCGGGGTGGATGCGACCAGCATTGAAATTCACCACGGCGACACGTCCAACACCCCCATGGGCATGGGCACCTACGGGTCACGCAGCCTTGCCGTGGGCGGGTCCGCGATTGTGAAGGCCACGAACAAGATCATCGACAAGGCCAAGAAAATCGCGGCCCATCTGCTGGAAGCAGCGCCCGAAGATATTGAGTTGAAGGATGGCAAGTTCAGCGTCGCGGGCACCGACAAATCAGTGGATTGGTCGGGCGTGACACTGGCGGCCTATGTGCCCCATAACTACCCGCTTGAAGATCTGGAACCGGGACTTGAAGAAACCGCGTTTTATGACCCGTCAAACTTCACCTACCCGTCGGGCGCTTATGGGTGCGAGATTGAACTGGACGTGGAAACCGGCAAGATTGACATCCTGCGCTTCATCGCGGCAGATGATTTCGGCAATATCGTCAACCCCATGATTGTTGAAGGGCAGGTGCATGGCGGGCTGGCCCAAGGGATCGGGCAAGCGTTGATGGAAAACTGCGCCTATGATGATCAGGGGCAGCTACTGTCGGGCAGTTTCATGGATTACGCCATGCCGCGCGCCGATGATGTGCGCGGTTTCACCGTGGACCATAGCTGTATCACACCGTGCACGCATAACCCGCTGGGTGTAAAAGGCTGCGGCGAGGCGGGCGCGATCGGATCACCGCCTGCGGTGGTCAATGCCGCGATTGATGCCCTGCACCGCGCGGGCCATACCCATGTCACCCATATCGATATGCCCCTGACGCCCGCGCGCGTCTGGGCGGCGATCAACGGCTAAGGGAGCATAAGCCATGTATAATTTCGAACTGGTCAAACCGTCGAGTGTGGCCGAAGCGGTTGCCGCACTGGCCAATGACGAAGCGCAACCCCTGTCGGGGGGGCAAACGCTGATACCCTCGATGAAGGCACGGTTGAACGCGCCCGAAACGCTGGTCAGCCTGACGGGGATTGCCGAACTGAAGGGCGTGTCGCGCGACGGCGACACCCTGACCATCGGCGCGGCCACCACACATGCCAGCGTGGCCGCACAGGCAGCGGCGGATTTTCCGGGCCTGGCAGCACTTGCCGGCCAGATCGGGGACCCCGCTGTGCGCAACCGTGGCACCATCGGGGGCAGTCTGGCCAATAACGATCCGTCTGCCTGCTATCCGGCGGCGGCCCTGGGCACTGGCGCGACCATCATCACCAATACGCGCGAAATCGCGGCGGATGACTATTTTCAAGGCATGTTCACCACGGCGCTTGAAGAAGGCGAAATCATCACTGCCGTGCGTTTTCCGATCCCTGAAAAATCCGCCTATGCGAAATTCCTGCAACCGGCCTCGCGTTTTGCGCTGACGGGGGTGTTTGTGGCGAAATATGCGTCTGGTGTGCGGGTTGCTGTGACCGGCGCATCCGAAAACGGCGTGTTCCGCTGGGCCGAAGCCGAAGCGGCGCTGTCGTCCAGCTTCGCCGCGGATGCAGTTGCGGGCCTGTCCTGCCCTGCGGATGACATGATTGCCGATTTGCATGGCAGCCCGGAATACCGCGCGCATCTGGTGGGGGTGATGACACGCCGCGCGGTCATGGCGGCTGGCTGAACCTCATTGTATCTGTGCGAAAATGAAGGGGGCGTGCGCGCCCCCTTTTTTGCGTTTGGTGCTTGGCATTTGGCGTGAAATGCTTAGCTTGTGCAGCAATCACCTATGACAGGAGCACACATGAGCATCGCGTTGCATTACTGGCCCACCCCCAACGGCTGGAAGATTTCCATCGCATTAGAAGAAATGGGCCTGCCCTATGATGTCCATTTCGTGAATATTGGCGCAGGCGACCAGTTCAAGCCCGATTTCCTGAAAATCGCGCCCAATAACCGCATGCCGGCAATTGTTGACCCAGACGGGCCGGATGGAACGCCCATCTCGGTTTTTGAATCGGGTGCGATTTTGCAATATCTGGCGCGCAAAACCGGCCAGTTTTATGGTGACACTGAACGCGACCGCGTGGCCGTGGACCAGTGGCTGATGTGGCAAATGGGGGGGGTGGGGCCAATGGCCGGGCAGGCCCACCATTTCCTGAAATATGCGCCCGCGCTGGAACCGGCACAGGATTTGCCCTATGCCAAGGACCGCTACCGCAATGAAGTGACGCGCCTGTATGGGGTGCTGGACCGGCAACTGGCCGAAAACGATTATGTGGCGGGCAGCTTCTATTCCATTGCGGATATGGCAATCTGGCCATGGGCCACGCTGTGGGAAGGTCAGGAACAAGACCTGTCGGACAAGCCCCATCTTGCACGCTGGCTGGATGCTGTCGGAAACCGCCCTGCGGTAGAAAAGGGGCGCGCGCTTGGCGAAGAACACCGCGCCAATCTGCAAAAGGACCGCGATGCGCAAAAAGTCCTGTTTGGCAAGCGCGACCGATCTGCTGACCTGTGGCCCGGCAGTGCCATTGCCGGGCCTTCAGCTGCGTTTGTGCGGCTATTTGTCGGGTGCGGGCTTGTAGCGTTCAAACAGTTTTGCTTGCGCCATGAAGAAGACAAACAGCGCAAACGGCAGAACGAAGGTGCGGAAATTGACCCAGGCATCGGTGGACAGGCTGCGCCAGACCAGTTCATTGGCCAATGCCATGGCCGCAAACATGATGGCCAGCCGTTTTGTCAGCACGATCCAGCCGTCATGTGTCAATGGCAATGCCCCTTCCATGACCAGTTCCAGCCAGCTTTGGCCGCGTGCCAGACCAATGGCCAGCAAAATGGCAAAGATTGAATACACGGCTGTGGGTTTCATTTTGAAAAAACGCTCGTCATTGAGCCACACTGTCAGCCCGCCAAACACCACAACCATGATCAGCGTCACCAGTTGCAACCTGCTTAGGCGGCCCGAGAGCTTCCATAAGGCGAATGTGGCAATCCCCATCACCGGAATGAAGGCGGCTGTCATCAGAATGAAGGCGTCATATTCCGTGCCGCCAATCATATAGCTTTGCCCGCGTGTGGCGATATACCCCACGAAGAATGCAAAAACCGGGCCAAATTCCAGCTCGATCTTGATGGCGGGCGAAACCTGCTTTTCGGACATCTTTATTTCCTGTGTTCAGGCGCGATCTGGCCCATGACGCTGTTGGGGCTTGTTATCACGCGGGCCGGGTCAGGATGCAATGCGCAACACAACATCACGGCCGCGCCGGTTATAGCGCAATTCGGTTTCGCCAATCGCCGTGACCTGCCCGCCATCAAGGCTTTCGCCCACGCGCACGGTCATGACACGCCCGTTGGACAGGCGCACCAGCGCGCGCCGGTTCGACGCGGTGCCCATGACACCGATCAGGTTGACTTGCCGCAGGTTGATGGCGCGCGCCTGTGTTGCTTCGCGCGATACCGATGTGGATGTGGGAATGCGCGGCATTGCCGCGGCACTTGCCGTCTGGACGGGTTGTTGTTGCTGTGCGGAAATGCCCGCTGTGGATGCTGGCGCGGAAGCGGTCGATGCACTGAGCGCGCGCTGAACGGTCGAGGCGAATTCGCTGGGCCGGTCCGATGGTCGCAAGGATGCGGCAACTGCTTGGGGCGTGGTGTTCTGAATTTGCGCTGCCGCGCTTTCCAGAACTTGTTCCGCACGGGCCGTCAGGTCGCTGGGGCGGCTTGCTGGACGCAACGCCGTCAATGCAAGCCCGCCGGCAGATGCGGGTGCAGCGGCTTGTTGGGTTTGCCCATCCTCATCAGCCTGCCCCTGATCTTGCGATTGGTCGCTTTGTGGTGCCAACCCTGCGGGGCGCGCAGGGGGCACAACGGGCGGTGTGCCGGGCGTGACGACAATCTGCATGTCGCTTTCAGCGGGGGGCGCATCTGTGGCCCCATCATCGGGCGCCGCCGCGAAGGTGCTTGCTGCAGCAGGGCTTTGGGGTGCGGGCGTGTCGGCCGCATCATCCTCGGGTTCGGGGGCTTGGGTGTCGGGCGCATCTGCGGGGGCTTGCGCTGGCGTTTCCGGCAAGGTGAACCGAACGGGTTTTTCGGGCGGGGCCGTGCCGGGCCGCCCTTGCGTAACATCTATTTCCAGCGCGTCCTCGCCAGCGGGCAAGGCGCTTTCGGCATTGTCGGTGGCGATGTCATCCTGAAAGGCGGCTTCGGGCGCGGGGGCGTTCTGTTCCGCCAGTTCACTGCGCAGGGGCGGCAAGGGCACTGTTCCGAACGGGTCGGGCGCGGTGGGACGTGCAGGCAAGGCCGAAAGCTCCTGCGGCATGATCAGCGCTGGCGAGCGAAGCCCCGCGATGCGGCCTTGCTCCTGCTCGGGGGTGGGGGTGCGGCCCTGATCGGCCTGAACTGCGTCCTCATCAGGGCTTGCGCCCGGCACACCTTCTTCCATCACGGATGTGTCGGCAGTCGGTCCGCGTTGTGCTACATCCTCCACGCCAAGCGCGGCCTCGATGTCCTCGGCATCTGTGGCGACCACATCATCGGACAGGGTTTCAGGCGTGTCCAATGCGGCTTGTGGTGCAGGTGCCAACGCTACAGGCACGTCCAAAGGGGCCGGACGGGCAAAATAAAACGCATAGATCCCTGCCGCCACCACGATCATCAGCGCGCCACCGCCAATCAACGCCCATGCGCCCGATTTGGAAGATACCGGACCCGGTGCTGCCGAATTCCCGCGTGCCCCGAAAACCGTCAGCCGTTCTGCTTCTGGGTCAGTGCTTTTTCCAGTGCCGGGGGCCGGGCTTTGGCCAAGGCTGCGCAGCGTTTCCAGCGGGGTTTTCCGCACGGGTGGGGCGCTGTTTGCGGATTTTGGCCATGCAATCGCCCCCGCAAGCGTGGCCTTGGGGGATTGCGCGGTATCTTTTGGCGCGGCGGTTTTTTGCGTCTTGGGCGCGGTGCCTGGGGTCGCGCTGGACGGCGCGACTGCGCCATCTGGTGGTGTTTTGGCAGTGTTCGGGGTGTCGGCGCGCATGGCGGGGGCATCCGGCGCCGGTTTGGGGGGCGTTTTTTTGGCCGCCGCTTGCAACCGCGTGCGCAAATGCCCCATGCTTTCGGAAATGCGCGCATTCGCGCTGGCGTATTTGCTACGGAACCCTTCGCCAAGCCTGCTTGTGACCACAGCAGGCTCTGCGCGCGCCGCATTGCCCATCGCTGCCAGCTTTTGTTTTTGTCCTGTCAGCGTTGTGTCGGCCTTCGCTGCGGCAGGGGACGCGGTCTTCTTGTCCTGAAGCGGCGGGGGTGTTCGGCGGCTTTTGAACCCGATGGACACTGCCTCCTGTCCGTTTTTAGGCGCGACAGGGGGCACGGGAATGGGAACGTCTGCAATTGGCGACACTGCCGGCCCTGAAGTGGTGGTGGCTGCGTCAGCTTTGGTGGACCGTGGTTCCGCGCCGATAGTCCCGTCTGGACGGGTCTTGTTGTCCGTCTTGGGCTTTGGTGTCGCCACGGGGGTGGCTGCGGGCTTTGCATCCGGGGTGGCGGTGCTGCGCGGCGCTGGCGGGTCTTGCTTTGGTTCGGCGGGCTTTTGGGGCTGCGGTCCCGCTTTGGCTGCGTCATCCTGTGCTTTGGGGGCAGGGGGTGGCGCGTCCGCTTCCGCCGGTTTGGCGGGCGGCGCAACGGGCGCAGGCGGCGCCACAACACCAGTTTCACGCAAGATTTCCCTGTCGCGGGTCAGCTTGGCAGGATCGCCAAGAAGGGTGCGCAGAACGCGGCTGTGACCAAAGAAAGGCGCGTGGTTGAACGCGCCCCCCACAGGGGCCGCCACAAAACAGGCAGGGTTCAGGCCGTGCTTTTTGGCGAAATCTTCGGCTTCGATCAGGGTTTCGCGCGCGACAACAGCCACATCCACATCAGGCCCTGCGCCTGTCCAGTCGAAATCCAGTTCTTCCACCGGAAAGGGTGTGCGCCCTTCCAGCGCTTTGCGAATCTGGCTGCGCTGCGCATCCACCCCCGGCCCGGGTGCCGTGATCCGGGTGTAAAGGACTTGATCTTCGGGAATGACAAGCTGGGTCAGGACAGTGTCGGAAACCAGCGTCTTTGCGGTTTTGACAAGGTCCGCCACAGCGGCGTCCATGTCCGGATGATCCAGTGCGACAGCACCGACGCGTAACCAACCACGATCACCCCGCTGCCACAAGGTGACACCGGACTGCGTAATGCCAAGAGCGAAATTCGTTTTCATGTTGCGCCTTTAGCACATCAATCAGGTTTGAAGGGAGTCTCATTTCCGCGATCTGTTCGCGCAAAAGCGAAAAATCGCCAAGGTCCCCGATATGAAGCTTAGGGTTTAGCTAACGCCTGACCCATGTAACGGCAAGCAGGCTTTGCGCTTTTGCCAGAATGGTGATCAGTCGCCGGCAGCGACCTTTCGGATACGGGTGTCCCGCCCCGAAAGGTCGCTTTTGGCCGACTGGTCCTGCGCGCGCTATGCTGAACAGGCCTTGGTCATTGCCTGATCCAGATCGGCAATCAGGTCAGCGGGATCTTCCAGACCGATCGACAGGCGAATGACATCGGGCGCAGCCCCTGCCGCGATCTGTTGCGCGGGCGACAATTGCCGGTGCGTGGTGGATGCGGAATGGATGATCAACGACCGCGTGTCGCCCAGATTGGCGACATGGCTGAACAGGTCCACAGAGTCGATTACCTTGACGCAGGCTTCATACCCGTCCTTCAAGGCGAAGGTGAACAGCGACGACGCCCCTTTTGGACAAATTCTGGCCATGCGCCCATGATAGGGCGAGGATGGCAGGCCCGCATAGGTGACATGGGCCACGCGGGGGTCTGCTTCCAGCCATTTTGCGACTTTCAGCGCGTTTTCGCAGTGGCGGTCCATCCGCAGCGACAGCGTTTCTATGCCCATCAGCGTGTAATGCGCCGCCTGCGGGTTCAAGGTCATGCCAAGGTCACGAAGGCCCACAGCCGTGGAATGGAAGGTAAAGGCCAGCGGCCCGAAGGTTTCGTGGAATTTCAGCCCGTGATAGGCGGGTTCGGGTTGGGACAGGGACGGGAATTTGTCATTCGCCGACCAGTCGAATTTCCCCGAATCAATGACGCATCCGCCTGTGACAGTGCCATTGCCGGTCAAGTATTTTGTCATCGAATGGACCACCAGCGTGGCACCATGTTCGATGGGGCGGCACAGATAGGGGGTTGCGGTCGTGTTATCTACGATCAGCGGAATTCCGTGACGGTCGGTGATGGCCGACACGGCGTCCAGATCAGTGATATACCCGCCCGGATTGGCGATGGATTCGCAAAAGACCGCGCGCGTGTTTTCATCAATGGCCGCATCCAGCGCGTCCAGATCGTCAAAATCCACGAAAGTGGCTGACCAGCCGAACCGGCGTATCGTCTGGCTGAACTGGGTGACTGTGCCCCCATAGAGCCGGTTGGACGCCACAATGTTCAATCCCGGTCCCATCAGCGCGAACAGCGCCAGTATCTGGGCCGAGTGCCCCGACGAGACACAGACTGCGCCCGCGCCCCCTTCCAATGTGGCCATGCGTTCTTGCAGGGCCGAAACTGTCGGGTTCGTCAGGCGCGAATAGATATAGCCGACTTCTTGCAGGTTGAACAATGCTGCCGCATGGTCCGCATCGCGGAACACGAATGCGGTCGACTGATAGATGGGCACCTGACGCGCGCCAGTGGCGGGGTCCGGCCGCGCCCCTGCGTGAATTTGCAATGTGTCGAAACCCGGGGATGACTCGGCCATGATATCCGTCCTTTGTATAAATTGGTCACGGGACGCTACGACAGTGTTTGCCACCGTGCAAGCATTGCATCCCGTCTGTTGGTCCTGAAAACGCAAAGTTTTGTAGCCCGGCGCATGACGCCGGGGCGGGCTTTACCGATCGGGCGTCACAGGCCCCTGATGGCGTGGCGCGCGCGCAAGATCGCGCCTTCAGGGGGGTGCGTTTTTGCCCTCTGGGCTTTGGGCGGTGCCATCCGAAGCGGGGGTGGGGTCGGGGGCGGGCAGGGCCTTGGCCTCGTCGGGCATTTGCTCGGGCAGCGAAACCGACACTGTGCCGTGTTGCAAATCGACAGTGACAACTGCCCTTGGGCTTAACCCTGCCAGAATGTCATTCACTTCCTTTAGCGCGCGTTCCACCGTCTCGCGTTGGGTTTCACGAACAATAACCTCTGGTTCCTTGGCGGATTTACCGAAAAGAAATTTGAACATTCTGTGCTGGTCCTTTTCATGAATTGTTTACATGGTGCGATACCGCATTCGTGCATCTGCGCAAAGCGTTGTGCCGCACTGCAGCGGAATTAACCGGCAATTACATGGGATTTGCGCAAAAACCGGGTGCGCAGCGCGTCTGCCCCACCACCAGATCGCGCCGGTTGCGCAGGTCGCCAAGGTAACGCGCGACAACCGGATGGCCGCGTTCCAGCACCCCGTAGCGCAACAAAAGCGCGGTGATCGCTGATTCCGCGGCGCGCGCGCCACCGTCAACGATTTTCAGCGCGATACCCAGCCCCGCTTGGGGCAGGATGGCCACAAAAACGGCCTCGGCCCCGAATTTGACAGCTGCCTTGCCGCCCATGGCGCGCATCAAGTCGGTGCAGGCGCGCGTTTCGCCCGCCACAAGGTCGGGATGCGCCATCATGGCGTTGCGTAGTGCAACCATCGCGCGGGTGCGCGCATCGCCCGTGTCAGATGCGCCCGCAAATCGCGCCATGGCCAGCGCCAGCCCTTGCAGGCTGGTGGCAAAATTCGGTGCGGAACACCCGTCTATTCCATATAACGGCGAAGTCATGCCTGTGACCTCGTCAAATGCCTGCCGCACGGCGCGTTGCACAGGGTGGTCGGCCTCCACATATTCGCTGTGCCCGCCCAGATGGCGGTTCAGCGTCAGAAAACCCGCATGCTTGCCCGAACAGTTATTGTGCAACTGGCAGGCGCTGTCATGTGCCAGAATCAAGCGGTTGCGTTCTTCAATATCTTCGGCGTGCTGGGCGCCGCAGCGCAGGTCGCGTTCCGAAAGCCCCAGATCGGACAGCCAGCGCGCCACGCCCTGCACATGAACCCCCGCCCCCTGATGCGAGGCACAGCACAGCGCCAATTGCGCCGCGCTCAGGTCGCGCCCGGCGCCGGTTTCAAGAAGGGGCAGGGCCTGCACCATTTTGCAACTGGACCTTGGGTAGATCAGAACATCAGGCTGGCCCCAAGTCTCGACAATCTCGCCATCGGCGCGCATCACGACAGCATGCCCAAGATGCACGCTTTCAAGCAAATCACCGCGCCACAGTTCGATCAGCGGCACTGCATGGTCATGTATCTTATTGGATTTCGGCATTTTGTCGCTCAATTCCGTGATATGGACGCATAACGCATTCACGCCTGCGCGATTTTTTACGATGAGGGCTTTGAAATTCCTGACCCTTGGCGATAAAAGGCGCTAGGGCCTTGCGCATCCACAATGCGCGAATACCAGTCTAAAGCCCGGACCAAGTGGAGGCAAGAAAGCAGATGGCGTCGATACGGCTGAACGGAACGACACTCGCATGTGTGGCGATGATGTGTGCGGGCGGGTTCGCGAATAACGCATTCGCGCAGGAATCCACCAACCGCGTTGCCGCTGATACGGCCTGGAGCGTGTTCGTGGAAGAAGAACCAAAAGAATGCTGGGCCGTGTCCGCCCCGCGCGAAACCCTGAACACACGCGGCGGCCAACCTGTCGAGGTGCGCCGCGGCGATATATTGCTGTTTGCAACCTATCGCGGGGGCAGCGGCGCACCGCAGGTGTCCTTTACCGGGGGCTACCCGTTTGCACCGGATTCAACCGTCGATGTGACGATCGGCACCAATGAATTCCAGCTTTTCGTCGAAGGGGAATGGGCCTGGGCCGGGTCGCCGGAAGAAGACCAGCGCATTTTCGCGGCCATGCGCGCGGGCACAGACGCAGTGGTGCGGGCGCGTTCGTCGCGCGGGACCAACACGCAGGACACATTTTCGCTGTTCGGCTTCACAGCCGCAACCGAAGAAGCGCAGCGTCAATGCGCTGAGTGATCACGCAATTTACCCGAATGTGACCGCCCGGGCTGTAAATTCCGGGCGGTCTTGTTATATGTGACCAAAGCTTGCTTCCAAGGATACCGCAAATGGCCATCACAGCCCCGATCACGCAGGATGTCATGACACTACCGCGCCGCCTGCCCGAAGGGGGGAAGCGCAACCTGGTCGGGATGACGCGCGCGCAAATGGCCGATGCATTGGTGGCCACTGGCACACCCGAACGGCAGGCAAAAATGCGCGTGGGCCAGATATGGCAATGGATATACCATTGGGGCGTGCAGGATTTCGCATTGATGACCAATCTGGCCAAAGCCTATCGCATGCAATTGGCAGAGCATTTTGAAATCGCGCGCCCCGAAATCGTGACACGCCAGATATCTGATGACGGGACGCGCAAATATTTGCTGCGCATCGCTGGCGGCCACGAGGTGGAAGCCGTCTACATACCTGAAGAAAGCCGTGGAACCCTTTGTATTTCTTCGCAAGTCGGCTGCACGCTGACATGTTCCTTCTGTCATACAGGCACCCAGAAACTGGTGCGCAACCTGACAGCTGCGGAAATTGTGGGCCAGGTTCTGGTCGCGCGTGATGATCTGGGGGAATGGCCCGAACCGGGCGCACCGAAGGATGAAACGCGCCTTGTCAGCAATGTTGTCCTGATGGGCATGGGCGAGCCGCTTTATAATTTCGACAATGTGCGCGACGGCATGAAAATTGTCATGGATGGCGAAGGCCTGTCCATTTCGCGCAGGCGGATCACCTTATCCACATCTGGTGTTGTGCCCGAAATCGCGCGCACAGCGCAGGAAATTGGCTGTTTGCTGGCAATCAGTTTCCATGCCACCACAGATGAGGTGCGCGACAAGCTGGTTCCGATAAACAAACGCTGGAATATCAAGACATTGCTGGACGCTTTACGCGAATATCCGCGCCTGTCCAATTCCGAACGCATTACATTTGAATATGTCATGTTGAAAGATGTGAATGATTCGGATGCCGATGCGCGACGTCTGGTCAAACTGATCGCGGGCATTCCTGCCAAGATCAACCTGATCCCGTTCAATGAATGGCCCGGCGCCCCCTATCAGCGCAGCGACTGGGCGCGCATCGAGGCGTTTTCCGACATTGTCCATAAGGCGGGCTATGCCAGCCCCATTCGCACCCCGCGCGGCGAGGATATCATGGCCGCCTGTGGACAGTTGAAATCCGCCACCGAACGCGGCCGGCAGTCGCGTGCGCAGATTGCGGCGCAGCTTGCCACCGGACAGGGCGCCTGACATGCCCGTTGTGGCGCTGATTGTTCTGGGGGCGCTGGCAGGGGTGCTGGCCACGCGGTTGATGCGCATGAACACCGATTTGCCCACTGCCATGGTGATCGGCATTCTTGGTGCTGTGGTCGGCGGTCTGGGCTTTCGTTTTCTGGCAAGTTCGGCAGGTTGGGTCGGCGGGTTTGTGCTGGCGCTGCTGGGGTCGCTGGCGTTGTTGTGGATATGGCAACGGTTTCAGGGGCGCTGAGTTTCCGCATAGACGCGCAGAACCGCCAGAATGCGGGACGTTTATTCTCAGATGTCTGGAAAGCCCGCTTCAAGTTGAGTATTTTTGGCAAGATGAAGCCAGGGTTGGACTTACTGGCGCGGGGGGCGGCTTTTATAGACAGGCAGGCACCACCCGAAACGAATTGACCCCGCGCGCAGGGCGATGGTTGTCGCCCCGCAGGCCAGCAGGATAACCATGTTTTCTGTGGTGAACTGTGCCACAAGAACTGCCGCACAGGCACCCACAAGCGCGGCGCTGGCGTAAAGTTCGCCTTTCTTCAGCACCAGCGGCAGTTCATTGCACACCACATCGCGCATCAAACCGCCGAATGTGCCCGTGGCGACGCCCATGATCAGCACAATCGGCCAGGATTGCCCCATGCCCATGGCCACCCCGACACCGGCAGGAACCGCAACCCCCAGCGCCAGCGCGTCCAGCCATTCAAGGGTTCGCAGGCGCGATTCCAGCAAATGGGCCGTCAGAAAGACCAGAACAGCGGCCGCGCAGGCCGACAAGATCATCCCCGGATCTGCGATCCAGAACACCTGATCGCGGTTCAAAAGCACATCGCGCAGCGTGCCCCCGCCCACGGCGGTCAGGCAGGCCAGAAACAAGAACCCGACAATGTCCAGCTGTGCCCGGCTGGCGGCAAGTGCGCCGGTTAGTCCAAAAATAAACACGGATGTGTAATCAAGCCCCTGTATCAATGTCATGAGGCAGCTTTTGAGGGTTTGAACGGGGCCATGCCCGCGCGGGCCAATTCATCCGCGCGTTCGTTTTCGGGATGGCCTGCATGCCCTTTAACCCAGGTCCATGTCACGTTGTGCCGTTCCTGTGCCGCATCCAGCCGCTGCCATAAGTCGGCATTCTTGACAGGTTTGCGGTCGGCAGTGCGCCAGCCATTGCGCTTCCAGCCATGTATCCAGCTGGTCACGCCGTTTTTCACATAGGCGCTGTCGGTCACGACGGTCACGGCGCTGGGGCGTTCCAGAACTTCCAGCGCGGAAATTGCGGCCATCAATTCCATGCGGTTGTTGGTGGTGTCCCCGTCGCCGCCCGATAATTCGCGTTCCTTCACGATGGTTTCACCGTGATAGGCGCGCAGCAATACCCCCCAGCCGCCCGGGCCGGGATTGCCGGAACATGCCCCGTCAGTATAGGCAACAAGCGTGGTCATTCCAGCCCCTCGAACCCGTCAAGCTGCACCATGCGGTCAATCCAGGCGCGAATGCCAGGAAACTGCGTCATCTCGAAACCGCCGCGGTCGCCTGCGCTGTGGGTATAGGCGAAAAGGCAGATATCGGCCAATGTGGGGCCGGTGTCTGTCAGCCAATCCTGCTGCGACAGGCGGGTTTCCATGACCCCCAGCAGGTCATGGCCGCGCGCCAGAAGATCGGCCAGGTGTTCGGGCGTGGCTTGCGCGCGCCGGTGCGGGTATGTCCGCAAGGCTGCCCGCACAGCAATGACGCCTTCATGCTGGTTTTGTTCCCAGAACATCCAGCCCAGCATGTGCGCGCGTGCCACCGCGTCCTGCGGCACGAAACGACTGCCTTCGCCCAGATAGCACAAGATTGCGTTTGATTCAGGCAAAAGCGTGCCATCCTTCAGCATCAGCACAGGGGCCTTGCCAAAGGGCAGGCGGTGTTCTTGTTTGGCGCGCGTCAATGCGTCGGATTGGGCTTCTACATCGACAAGGGTCACATCCCGCCGCCCCAGTAGCGCCAGCAGCAGACGCACCTTGTAGCTGTTGCCGGATGAGGGCATTGAATAAAGGATCATAGGCGCAAATTCCTGAAAAGCGTGCTTTGGCGACAGCCTAGCCCAACCACAGGCCCAAGGCCAGACAGGCCACGACACCCGCTGTCAGAATTACCCGAAGCGTCATCCACCAGCGTGGCGTCAGCCCCCAAAGGCTGAACTGAAAATCTATGACCAGCAGCACAACAAACCCTGTGATCAGCGCGTTCAGCGATTGTGTGACACTGCCGCCGACGAAAAAGAACGCCCATAGTGCCGGGCCAACCGACAGCGCGTAGCCCGTCCAACTGTTCGGGCGCCCGCGGGCCACAAACCCCCAAAGCACACCGGACATGAAGCATAATATGACCACGCCATAGCTGACCAGACCCGAATGCCCGGCAAATCGCGCGCCGATCAGGCTGTGCGTTGCGTCTGCCAAGGGGGGCAGCAGCAATGTTGCCACACCCCAGATGAAGGGCAGCAGCCCCGCAAGGCCAAGATACAGCGCAGGACGGGGAACCCGCGTCATGCGGTTTCGCGCAACGCGCGCGGCACCTTGAATTCGACGCGTTCTTTTGCAGTTTCAACCAGTTCGACGGTCAGATCAAACCGCGCAGCAAACGCGTCGATGACTTCGTTCACAAGGTCTTCGGGGGCCGAAGCGCCTGCGGTAATACCAATTGCGCCAATCCCTTCGAGTGCGCGCCAGTCAATGTCATGCGCGCGCTGCACCAGTTGCGCATAGGCGCAGCCCTTGGCGCGGCCCACTTCAACAAGGCGCTGCGAATTTGAAGAATTGGGCGCACCAATCACCAAAAGCGCGTCGATCTTGCCGGCAATCGCCTTGACAGCTTCCTGGCGGTTGGTGGTCGCATAACAGATATCTTCCTTATGCGGTCCGATGATCGCGGGGAAACGCGCCTGCAAAGCCGCCACAATTTCGGCGGTGTCATCGACTGATAATGTGGTTTGCGTGATGAAAGCCAGCTTCTGTGCGTCGCGCACCTGTAGTTGCGCCACATCGGCGGCGGTTTCGACAAGTAGCACTTCGCCATCGGGTAACTGGCCCATGGTGCCTATGGTTTCAGGGTGGCCCTGATGGCCGATCATGACCATTTGCAACCCGTTCGCATGGTGGCGTTCGGCTTCGATATGCACTTTGCTGACCAGCGGGCAGGTCGCGTCCAGATACAGCATCTGGCGGGCCTGCGCTTCTTCGGGGACGGATTTGGGCACCCCATGCGCTGAAAAGATCACGGGACGGTCAGTGGGGCAATCTGCCAGTTCTTCGACAAATATTGCGCCCTTGGCGCGCAACCCGTCCACGACATATTTATTATGCACGATTTCATGACGCACATAGACAGGCGCACCATATTTTTCCAGCGCCAGTTCCACGATTTTGATTGCGCGGTCCACCCCCGCACAAAAGCCGCGCGGCGCAGCAAGATAAAGGGTCAGGTCTGTTGTGTTCGTCATGTCTGGTGGTCCTGTTGCTTGACACCAGACCTAAACATTCCCCTGCGCGGCGTCCAGTCAAATGGTCGCCGCGCGGGGGGGGGTCGCTACCCGCGGGACACACATTCCGCAAGCGCTTGTGCCATGTCACGCATCAGCGCCGGATACAGCCCTGCACCGGGTTCCAGCGTCACGCCGGCAGGGTCCAGTTCAGCACCTACACGGGTTTGCGTGCCTTCCACCACAATATCGATATAGCGCGAGGAATGGTTCACTTCCGGGAAGACGCAGACTGCGCCTTCATCGTGCAAATAGGCGCGCAACTCGCTCAGGCGCTGCGCACCGGGGGCGGCTGCGTCCCCCAGCGCGATGGTGCCCGCGATATTCAGGCCGAACTGCGCGGCCAGATAGCCATATGCGTCATGGAACATGACCAGCGGTGCTGCGCTGACAGGTTCAAGAACACCAGCCAATTCCTGTGCAAGACTGGAGATTTCGGATTTTGCGCTTTGGGCATTGGCCAGATAGATTTGCGCGTGTTCGGGGTCATGTTCGGCCAGTTCGGCGGCGATGACATCCAGCCAGATTTCTACATTGCCCGTATTCATCCAGGCATGGGGATCTGTGCCATCATGGGCGTGGTCGTGCCCGTGGTCATCATGCGCGTGGTCATCATGGTCGTGCCCATGGTCGTCATGCGCGTGGTCGTCGTGGTCGTGCCCGTGGTCGTCATGTGCGTGGTCGTCATGCGCGTGGTCGTCGTGGTCGTGCCCGTGGTCGTCATGCGCGTGGTCATCATGGTCGTGCCCATGGTCGTCATGCGCGTGGTCGTCATGGTCGTGCGCGTGGTCGTCATGCCCGTGGTCATCATGATCGTCAGCATGGTCATCATGTGCGTGACCATGCGAGAACCCCTGCAAAGTCAGGCCATCCGCATTCAGTAGCGTTACCACGTCAGCGCCGGTTTGTGTGCCAGCAAGCGCGCGGGCCAACCATGGTGTCAGGTCTTCGCCCACCCAGAAAATAAGATCGGCATCTGCCAATGCGCGCGCCTGTGAAGGACGCAACTGAAAGGAATGCGCGTCACCGCCACGGTCCAGCAACAAATCAGCGCTGCCATGGTCCCCCAGAACCATCGACACCAGCGAATGCGTCACAGGAAAATCCGTGACAATCTTGATATCATGCGCGGCGAGGGGTGTTGCCATCATGGCGCAGGCCAATGCGAGAGAGTGGCGCATCCTGAACTCCTTGTGTTATGGTATTTCAGTACATATCTTATGTTATATCATAACAGTCAAGGCGCGTCGCATGACAAACAGCATCGAAACCCGGTCTTTTTGTTGCCCGGACCATAGCGGGCAGGCCCCGGCACAGGCGATTCTGGCGCAAGCGGAATCGCGCGTGAAGGCGCAGGGCCTGCGCCTGACACCAGTGCGCAGGCGCACATTGGAAATCCTGTTGCAGGCGCATGGCGCGCTTGGCGCCTATGATGTGCTGGAAAAACTGGCCGCTGACGGGTTCGGTGCCCAACCGCCAGTGGCCTACAGGGCGCTGAATTTTCTTGTGGATCACGGGCTGGCGCATCGCATCCGGCGGTTAAACGCCTTCACGGCCTGCGCCCATCCCGGGCATGACCACCGCGCGGCCTTTTTGATTTGCGAAACCTGCGACAGCGTGACCGAGGCCCCAAGCGAAGCTGTCGGCACCGCCCTTGGCAAGGCCGCGCGCGATATGGGGTTTGAACTTTCGCGCGCCACAATCGAAGCTGTTGGCCAGTGCCGTGACTGCCGGAATGGCACCCCGACACAGCAAGGGGGCCTTTCGTGACATTGATACAGGCGCGGGGCGTTTGCGTTCACTATGGCGGGCGGCGTGTGCTGTTCGACATCGATTTCACCATAAACCGCGGCGAGATTGTCACGCTTGTAGGGCCAAACGGGTCGGGCAAGACAACGATGCTGCGCGCCCTTCTAGGGGTGGTTGCGCCCAGTGCAGGGTCGGTCATGCGCAAGGCCGGGTTGCAGGTGGGCTATGTGCCGCAGCACTTGCATATTGACCCCGGACTGCCATTGCCGGTGCGACGGTTCCTGTCGCTGCCCAAACGGCGCAGCGCGGCGGACATGGCCGCTGTTCTGGACCGTGTCGGCGTGCCGGATGTGGCGGGGCAGAACATGAGCACCTTGTCAGGCGGGCAGTTTCAGCGCGTCTTGCTGGCGCGCGCCCTGCTGATGAAGCCAGATATCCTGATGCTGGATGAACCCACCGCCGGGCTGGACCAACCCGGTGTTGCCAGTTTTTACCGGCTGATTGATGATGTGCGCCGTGATACGGGCTGCGCTGTTTTGTCGGTCAGCCATGATCTGCATGTTGTCATGAGTGCGTCTGACCGTGTGGTGTGCATTAACGGGCATATCTGCTGCGAAGGAACCCCCAATGTGGTGCGCGCCGCGCCCGAATACCGCGCGCTGTTTGGCATGGGCACAGGGGGGGCGCTGGCCTTGTTCCAGCATCAGCACGACCACGACCATGATCACGACCACCACGACCACCACAAGGAAGATGCGTCCCATGCTGGATGATTTCATGATGCGCGCCCTGCTGGCCGGGCTGGCTGTGGCAGTGGCCACAGGCCCGTTGGGGTGTTTTGTTGTCTGGCGGCGCATGGCCTATTTCGGGGATGCCACGTCACATGCGGCCATTCTGGGGGTCGCGTTGGCGCTGGGGTTTCAGATCAGCATTTTCGTGGGCACATTGGTCGTGGCGCTGCTGATGGCGATGGTTGTGTCGGTCATGGCGGGGCGCGGCTGGGCCATGGATACCACATTGGGGGTGTTGGCGCATTCGGCGCTGGCATTCGGTCTGGTGGCGGTGTCGTTCCTGCCTGCGGTGCGGGTGGACCTGACCGCGTATTTGTTCGGCGATATTCTGGCGGTGTCGCATATGGATCTGGCGATCATTCTTGCAGGGTCCGCGCTGGTTCTGGGGTTGATCCTGTGGCGCTGGTCAGCGCTTCTGACCGCCACCCTGAACGAGGATCTGGCCCATGCTTCGGGGCTTAGTCCTGCGCGCGAACGCATGGTGCTGACGCTGTCGCTGGCCGTGGTGGTTGCTGTGGCGCTGAAAATCGTCGGTGCCTTGCTGATTGCGGCCATGCTGATTGTCCCGGCTGCGGCCGCGCGCAATCTGGCGCGCACGCCCGAAATGATGGCCTTGTGCGCGGTGGCCATTGGGGGGGGGGCAGTCTGGGGCGGGTTGCAACTGTCGCTGTGGCACGACACCCCGTCCGGCCCGTCCATCGTTGTGGTGGCCGCGCTGCTGTTTGCGCTGTTGTCATTGGCGGCGACACTGGTTCAGAAACGGTCGGGCCGGTAGGGGGCAATATCCAGCGCGGGGGGGCGTCCGGCAATCAGGTCGGCCACGATTTGCGCTGTAACTGGCGCAAGCGTCAAGCCCAGATGTCCATGGCCATAGGCATGGATAACATCCCCACCAAAGCGCGACGGCCCGATGACCGGGCGCGAATCCGGCAGGGACGGGCGGCAACCCTGCCAGCGGCGGTCGGGGTCGGGCAGGTCGGGGAATATGGCGCGCGCGCCCCGTTCCATCACGGCCCATCTGTTGGGCGCGGCAGGGGCGTCCAGCCCGCCCAGTTCCACAGTGCCTGCCACGCGCAACCGTCCCGCCATGGGGCAGAAATAGAACCCGCGCGATACCGGCGCCATCTGGCGGGTCAGGGGCAGGGCGGCCATATCATATTCCAGATGATACCCGCGTTCGGTGTCCAGCGGCACCTTGTCCCCTGCCTGGCGCGCCAGATCGCGTGACCATGCGCCCGCCGCCAGCACCACCTTGCGCGCCTGCCATCTGGCCTGCGCGCTTGTCAGTGTCACATATCCTTGCGCATCGTGCACAAGTCCGGTGACGCGCGCGGGAATCTGCTGCACGCCGGCCGCGTCCACGGCTGCACGCAACAGGCGCAGCATGGTGCGCGGGTCATGAAGTGTCACTGTATTGGGGAAAAACGCCGCGCCATGGCCCACATGCGCAGGCAGGCCCGGTTCAAGCTGACCCAGCTCCGCACGAGAGATGCTCTCGACATTAACCCCAAGACTGCGCGGCAGGGCAAAATCCGCACCGCGCTGGTCCTTTTGTGTCTCAAACAGATATAGCGACCCCTGCGGCTTCAGCAGATGCGCCCCCCCGACATGATGTGCCAGTGTCCGCCATGCGGCGGGCGTGGGCGCCAGCAAGGCCGCGATGGCCTTCGCATTGGCGCGGCTGCGCGCTGGCAGGCATTCGCGCGCAAACCGCAGCAACCATGGCGCGAGTGTCAGAACCGATGCCTTGCGGATGGACAAGGGGCTGTCGCGGTCAAACAGCAATGCCGGCAGGTTGCGCAACACATCGGGTGTGCCCACAGGCATGACCGCATAATCTGCAATAACCCCTGCATTGCCATAGGATGCACCGCTTTCGTCATCAGGGGGCGCAATCAGCGTGACCTGATGGCCCTGATCTGCCAGCCGCAGGGCGATGGACAACCCCACAATGCCCGCCCCGATAACGGCAATTTCAAACGTGTCGGCGGGGGCTGGTGGGGGCATGGCATGATCCGGCGTTGCAATTTGCGTCAGCGGTTTGTCGCGCGGTCACAGCGCGGATGCAAGCACTCTCGACTCAGCCGCCCAGGACCAGCGCGCGCGGGGTCATGTCGGGTTGCAGCAGATAGATGGCGTTATCGGCAATCGCAGCCACTGTGCCCCCGTCCAGCCTGTCGCCCTGACGCAGGCGCAGAATTGTTCCGTTTGCCAGACGGACCAATGCCTGCCGCGTGTCGCCCTGTTGCAAAATGGCAATAAGGTTGATCTGGTCCAGCGCAATCGCGCCCGGATGGGTGGCGACATCCAGCATGCTGGCGCCAGGGGGCAGTGAGTAGCGTGGCGCGTCCCTGCCAGCGCCAAGCGACATCGGCAGCGCAGTGAACGCATGCCCCAGCACAGGGCGCAATGGCACTATAGGCGTTTGATCAACAGGTGCCGCGACTGGCGCAGGGCAAAACAGCGGATCGCGCGCGCAGTGGTCCATATGGGCACTGGCCAGCATCAACACACCCAGCGTCAGAACCACCCCGGCGGGCAGCAATATCCATGCAGGAATTCCGGCATGTGCGTGACATGCACAGGGCTGTGTGGGGCTTTTTGGTGCCCCTTGGGTAACTTGCGACATTGCGATCCCGCGCGAAAACCGGCCTGAAGGCTGCGCTTGCACTATGGCACCTGACCCTTTCGGAATAATGAAAATTGCGGGCCTTCAGTATCCTCGGGGGCGGTCTACAAGGTGCAACAGGGGCTGGCCTTGCGCGCTGCGCGCAATATTTTCCGCAATCACCCGCGCCGCCGTTTTCGGGCGCGTTGTGGCGGCAATATGGGGTGTCACGGTCACGCGCGCATGTGCCCAGAAAGCATGGTCCGCGGGCAGGGGTTCGGTGCGGAACACATCCAGTGTGGCATGGCCCAACTGCCCGCTGTCCAGCGCGGCAATCAGTGCAGTGTCATCCACAAGCCCGCCGCGACCCGGATTGATAAGCGCCGCCCCTTTTGGCAATATCTGCAATGTCCGCGCATCCAGCAGGTTTTCCGTGTCCCTTGTCAGGGGCAGCAACGTGACCAGAATCTGCGCGCGCGACAGGCAGGCTTCCAACCCCTTCGGCCCATGATGGCAAGTGATCCCCGGCACGGATTTGGGGCTGCGCGCCCAGCCGTGAATGTCAAACCCGAAATGGCCCAGCGCCTGCGCCACCGCCAGCCCCAATGCGCCCAACCCCAGAATGCCAACGCTGCGTTCCTGCGCAAGCGGGGGTTCAACGGGCTGCCAGTCGCCGGGGCGGGCGTGAATATGGGCATCCATCCCCAGATGGTGGCGCAGCACATGACCGCAGACATATTCGACCATTCCCTGTGTCAGGGCAGGGTCCACCATGCGGCATAGCGGTTGGGTCAGGGTCGGGTTGTCAACGATCTTTTCAACCCCGGCCCAAAGGTTCAAGACCGCCTTGCACGCTGTATAAGGCGTGAAATCCTGCAAGGGGCTGGACGGGGCATAGATGATATAATCCACCTGTTCGGGTGGCGCATCCGTGACCAGCCGCACATTCAGCGCATGATCCTGAAAGGCCTGTTCCAGCGCGGTTTTATACGCATCAAACAAGGGCTGGCCTGCGGCGAACAGAACTGTCAGCGTCATGAGGGCAACCTTGGTCTGTGAATATGTGCCGATTGCACCAACCCGAACCCGACCATCAGAACAATCATGGCCGACCCCCCATAGGACACCAGCGGCAACGGCACCCCCACCACGGGCGCAAGCCCCATGACCATCGCCATGTTAACTGCAAAATACAGAAAGAACGTGCCTACAACACCCACAACCAACAACGCCCCGAACCGGCTGGACGTGCGAAACGCTGTCAGCAGGCAAAACCCGATGATCATCAGATACAGCACCAGCAGCGACACTGCACCGACAAAGCCGAATTCCTCGGCCAGGGTGGTGAAAATGAAATCAGTGTGTTTCTCGGGCAGGAAGTTCAGCCGCGCCTGGGTTCCTTCCATGAATCCGCGCCCCGACCACCCCCCCGATCCCAGCGCGATCATCGACTGGTTGATGTGATAGCCCGCGCCCAAAGGATCAAGCGACGGGTCAAGGAAGGAATCGATGCGCCGATACTGGTAATCCTTCAGGATTTGCCAATCCGTCCCGCGAGAGGACATGACAGCGGTGATCCCCGCGCCCATGCTGCCAATCAGTGCCGCGAAATAGGCCCAATGCACCCCGGCGGCAAAAATCACCACGCCGCCCCCCACAGTCAGCAACAGCGCTGTGCCCAGATCCGGTTGCCGCAGCACCAGAAACGCCGGCACCGCCGCAATAGCGATGCCCACAACCACCCAAAGCGGATGGGATGTTTTCTTGATGCCCAGCCAGTCATAATACGCAGCCAGCGCCAGAATTGTGGTGATCTTGGCCAGTTCCGAGGGTTGCAACCGCACAGGCCCGATGACAAGCCAGCGTTTTGCGCCCATCCCGATTGTTCCGAAAAATTCCACCCCCAGCAACAGCAGGATGGACAGGCCATAAGCGATACCGGCAATCGACCGCCAGAACCATAGCGGCACAAACCCAATCGTCAGCATCAACACAAGTCCTGCCCCGAAGCGGCGCAGTTGCGGGTCCATCCAAGGCCGAGCATTTCCGCCCGCGACGGAATACAACATGATGAATCCGTAGCACGCGACCGCGACCAGCAGCACCACCAGCGGCCAGTTGACATACAGTACTTTTGACAGTCCCGAAGGCATGCGCTTGGTGTTGTATTCAAGGTAACTCATGCGCGGCTTATCCGCAAAAGCTGCGGGTCGCGCAGGCGGTCTTCCAACTCGATCTGTTCGGCGCGAATGCGGTTGCGTTGCGGGGCCGGATAGGCCGAAAGCGGCGGTATGCCGTCATTCAGGGCGGCAAGCGTAATGTCGCGCCCGATGGGGGCGGCGGCCGATGACCCGCCGCCCCCATGTTCAATAACAACCGCCACCGCAATGCGCGGCGCCTCAACAGGGGCGTAATTGACAAACAGCGCATGGTTGCGCCGGTTCCACGGCAAGTCGCTTTGCTGGCGGATGCCCGCATCGCGTTCCGCGCGGGTGATTGAGAATACCTGACTCGTGCCGGTTTTGCCTGCGATTTCCTGCCCATCGGCCACCACGCGCGACGAATAGGCCGTCCCGCGCGCATGATTGACCGTGTCCACCATCCCACGGCGGATCATACGCAGCCATTCGGGGCGCAGGTCCAGCGATGCGGCCTGCGGTTCGGCCTGTTCCAGCGGGTCGCGCAACAAGCGGGGCAGAACGGCCTTGTTCGTGGCCAGTCGCGCTGTCATAACAGCCAACTGCAACGGCGTAGACAGCACAAACCCCTGACCGATGGACGCATTGACCGTGTCGCCCACCAACCATTCGGCGTTGCGGTTGCGCCGTTTCCAGTCCCGTGTCGGGTTCAAGCCCCCGGCGATTGACGGAATGGGCAAATCATAGCGGATGCCAAGGCCCATACGTTCGGACATCGCGTTGATCCGGTCGATGCCGCAGCGTTGCGCCATTTCATAGAAATACACATCGCAGCTTTCCGACAACGCGGACACAAGGCCCACGCGCCCATGCCCGCCCCGCCGCCAGCAGTGAAAACGGTTGCCCGACACATCCATATGACCGGGGCAGAACACCCGTTCCTCGCCATCTGTTTCGCCTGCGTCCAGCGCCGCAAGGGCTGTAACCATCTTGAAGGTGGACCCGGGCGGATACATGCCTTGCACGGTCTTGTTCAACAAGGGGCGATAGTCATCATCCAAAAGCGCGTTGAAATTCGTGGTGGAAATGCCGCGCACAAACAGATTTGCGTCAAAACTGGGGGCAGAGGCAAGCGCCAGAATATCGCCTGTTGCCGTGTCCAGAACGACGGCGGCCCCGCTTTGGCCGCGCATGCGTTCCAGCGCGTAGTTCTGCAGCCGCGCATCAATGGTCATATGCACATTGCTGCCCGGTTGCCCCTCGGCGCGGTCCAGTTCGCGCATGACCCGGCCCACGGCATTGACCTCAACGCGTTGCGACCCGGCGGTTCCGCGCAAGCGATCTTCCATCGCGCGTTCCACACCGCTTTTGCCAATCTGGAAGCGCGGGATCATCAACACCGGATCAGGGGCTTCCAATGCTTCCAGGTCGCGTTCGGACACAGGGCCGACATAGCCAACGACATGGGCCATATCTTCGCGCAGGGGGTAGGCGCGCGACAACCCCATTTCCGGCGTCACCCCCGGCAGGGCCGGGGCATTGGCCGCAATGCGGCTTATTTCTTCCCAGTTCAGGCGTTCGGCCACGGTTACCGGCACGAAGGGGCGGTGGCGCAGCAAATCGCGCCGCGCGCGGTCCAGATCATCCTCGCTTAATGTGATAAGCTGCGACAGGCGGTCCAGAACCAGATCGATATCGCCTGCGTCATCGCGTTTGATGACAACACGGTAATTCTGTTCATTGCCCGCCAGCAGCACACCGTTGCGGTCAAAGATCAACCCGCGCGTGGGCGGCAGCAGCCGCAGGTTGATGCGGTTTTCCTCGGCCAGCAGGTGGAATTGCTCGGAGTGCATCAACTGCATATCGCGCAGCCGCCACACAAGCGCGCCGGCAAATGCAAGCTGCGCGCCGCCAATGATCAGGCCGCGGCGCGTGATTGTTGCCTGACTGACTTCCTTGTCGCGATCTGTGCGTTTCACAATTTCTGTCCCAGAACATCAACTTCACCTGTGGCGGGTTTGCGCAGCTTGAACACATAATGCGACACAGCCACCACAGCCGGATATGCAATGACTGTGCCCAGAAACTGCGCAAAGCTCAAGTCAAGCGGGGCTTGTGGCATCATCACAATTGCGATCACGGCGCGATTGGCCAGAAACATGGCCAGCATCAGCCCGCAAACAAGCGCATATTCCAGCCAGAACCCGAATCCGCGCAGCGACGCAGTGCGGGTGCGCAGAAATTCCGTGGCCCCCAGAACAATCAGCGCCCACAGGCCGGGCGGGCGCAGCAGCAGCAAATCCTCGAACAGGAAATATGCCGCGATAACAGGTGCAGGCAGCAGGTCCGGACGCCGCACAACCCAGGCCAGCGTCAGACAAAGCAGGAAATCGGGGGCCGGCCAGTCGCGCCCATTTGCCCCCCACCCCCCGTCAGAGGGCACAGAAGGCACAGCGCCATAATCATGCATCGGCAACAGCCGCAGGAATGTGACCAATGCGGCCAGCGACAGAAACAGCACCACATAAAGCGCTTTTCCGGCGGGGCGGCGTTTACTCATCCACGGCGCTTTCTGCGCCCGGACCGGCGGGCGCGATCACGCCCTCGGGCAGTTCGGGCAGTTCGGGCAGGCGCGGCGGGTCAGGAACAATCAGGTTTCCAGTGTGTAAAATCTGTTCAACCGGACGCGAGCGCATGACGCGCAGGAATTCCAGCCGACCATAATCGGCCGCAAGGCGCACACGCAAGCGGCGGTCGCGTGTCTGCACAACTTCGCCAATCAGCAGACCTGCGGGAAATACGCCGCCGTCATCGGAACTTATAACCCGGTCACCGGGGCGCAATTCGTCGGGGGTTTCGATGAATTCCAGAAGTGGAAACACGGAATTGTCCCCCGACAGCATGGCCCGCTGCCCCGAAGGCTGGATTAGCACGGGAACGGAACTGGCCGTATCCGTCAACAGCACAACCCGCGATGTCCGGTTGCCGACCCCCGCGATACGGCCCGCAAGCCCCAGACCATCCATGACCGCCCAGCCATCCTGCACCCCGTCGCGCGCCCCCACATTCAACAGCACCGACCGCCGGAAGGGTGAACCGCCATCGGCCATGACAACCCCTGTTACATGGGTCAATTGCGGGTCGATGCGGACCTGATTAAGGTCCAGAAGCTGCGCGTTGCGCTGTTCCAGTTGCAAGGCCGCTTCGCGCCATGCGCGCATTTGCTGCAATTCGCGGCGCAATTCCTGGTTCTGTTCGACAATACGGGCATAGGATTGCAGGTTTTCCAGCATACCCGCCACCCGCGTGACAGGGCGCATGGCCCAATCAAAAGAAGGCACGATCCTGTCTATCAGGTCCGTGCGCAGCTGTTCCACCCTTGGGCTGTCAACGCGCCAGACCAGAAAGACCAGCAACAGAGACAAGACCATGACCCCGATCAGAATACGCCTGACAGGGCGAATATAGTCCTGGTCTGTCTGACGATCGGATGCCAAAGTTCAAACCCGGCCTGTTGCAGCGTCAGCTTTCATAATCGATGGCGTGACGCAGTTGTTTCTCGTATTCCAGCGCCTTGCCGGTGCCGATGGCCACACAATTCAGCGCCTCATCCGCGACCGAAATTGACAAGCCGGTTTGTTCGCGCAAGGCAAGGTCCAATTCGCCCAGCAGCGCGCCGCCCCCCGTCAGGATAACGCCGCGGTCCACAATATCGGCAGCCAGATCAGGGGGGGTGATTTCCAGCGCAATCATCACTGCCTCGCAGATGGTCGTCACGGTTTCGGACAACGCTTCGGCCACTTGCGCCTGCGTGATTTCGATTTCCTTTGGAACACCGTTCAGCAGGTCGCGCCCGCGGATCATCATGGACTGGCCGCGCCCGTCATCTGGCATACGCGCGGTGCCGATGGTGCATTTGATTTTTTCTGCCGTGGCTTCGCCGATCAGCAGGTTCTGATTGCGGCGCAAGAAGCTGACAATCGCTTCATCCATCCGGTCGCCACCCACCCGAACAGAGCGCGCATAGACAATATCGCCCAGCGACAGAACCGCCACTTCCGTGGTTCCCCCGCCAATATCAACGACCATGCTGCCAGTGGGGTCGGTAATGGGCATGCCCGCCCCGATTGCGGCGGCGATGGGTTCGGAAATCAGCCCTGCGCGCCGTGCGCCTGCCGACAGAACCGATTGACGGATTGCGCGTTTTTCAACCGGGGTTGCGCCATAGGGCACACACACAATCACCTTGGGCTTCGAGAACATGGTGTTGCGGTGGACCTTGCGGATGAAATGCTTGATCATTTCCTCGGCAACGTCGAAATCCGCGATCACGCCGTCGCGCATGGGGCGGATGGCTTCGATCGAACCGGGCGTGCGCCCCAGCATCAGCTTCGCATCCTCGCCGACTGCCAGAACGGCCTTGCGCCCGTCCTTGGTGTGATAGGCCACCACTGAGGGTTCATTCAGAATAATGCCCCGCCCCTTCACATAGACCAGCGTGTTGGCCGTGCCAAGATCGATGGCCATGTCAGATGAAAACAGACTGGGAAACAGGGGCATGTGGATATTTCCGTCCTTCACTTGGAATCGGCGCTGGGAACCGCAGGCGTGACCCGCCGGTGCCTTATAGGGCGGGGCAGGGCACGCGGTAAAGGGGGGGCAGTTGCAAGATAAGCGGGAATTGGCTTCTGCGCCCGCACAAAGCCGCGATTTCGGCGGCGTGCCGGGCATGATTTGCCCGGCACGCCGCCCCCATCGGGCGGGGAAGTGTCAGCTTGCGCTGCTCATCAGGGCGGACAGATTGCCCCGGTGACGATGCAACACCATGCGGTTGAGCGCGTTGACATACGCTTTCGCAGACGCCACGACCGTGTCGGTGTCCGAGGACTGGCCCGAAAACACGACGCCATCCAGGGCCAGACGAACGCTGACCGTCGCCTGCGCATCGGTGCCTTCGGTGACCGCATGCACCTGATACAGTTCCAGCTTGGCCTCATGTGCAAACAGCATCTTGACGGCATTGAACGTGGCATCCACCGGCCCGTCGCCTGTGGCATCGACAAATTTTTCAACGCCACCAATCGACAATGTAAGTTCCGCTTCCTGCGGTCCTTCGGTGCCACAAATCACGCGCAGCTTGCGCACTTGCAGATAGGCGTCTTCGTCATTCAGGCTGGCTTCGGTCATCAGCGCGATCAGGTCGTCGTCATACACTTCCTTCTTGCGGTCGGCCAACGCCTTGAAGCGCACGAACACATCCTTGAGTTGGTTGTCGCCCAGCTCATAGCCCAGTTCCGACAGCTTCGCGCGCAGCGCCGCGCGCCCCGAATGCTTGCCCATGACCAGATTGGTCGCTGCCAGCCCGATATCTTCGGGGCGCATGATCTCAAAAGTTTCCTTGTTCTTCAGCATGCCGTCCTGATGAATGCCGGATTCATGCGCAAAGGCATTCTTGCCGACCACGGCCTTGTTGAACTGCACCGGAAAGCCCGACACGGCCGCGACCATGCGCGAAATGCCCATGATCTTGGTTGTATCGATGCCCGTGCGATAGGGCAGGATGTCATTGCGCACGCGCAGCGCCATCACAACTTCTTCCAGTGCGGTATTGCCCGCGCGTTCGCCCAGCCCGTTGATTGTGCATTCGATCTGGCGCGCGCCCGCCTCCACGGCGGCCAGCGAATTGGCAGTCGCCATGCCAAGGTCGTTGTGGCAATGCGTCGCAAAGATGATTTCATCCGCGCCGGGGACACGTTCCAGCAACATGGCAATCAGGTCTGCACTTTCGCGCGGATAGGTATAGCCCACAGTGTCGGGAATGTTGATTGTCGTGGCCCCTGCCTTGATGGCGGTTTCGACAACGCGGCACAGATAGTCATGCTCGGTGCGGGTGGCGTCCATAGGGGACCATTGCACGTTATCACACAGGTTGCGCGCATGGCTGACTGTGTCGTGAATGCGCGCAACCATCGCATCCTGATCCAGCGCGGTAATTTCGCGGTGCAGGGGCGATGTGCCGATAAAGGTGTGAATGCGCGGGCGCGCGGCGTGTTTCACGGCCTCCCAGCAGCGGTCGATATCGTTGAAATTGGCGCGGGACAGGCCACAAATTACCGAATTGCGCGAATTGCGTGCAATTTCGCTGACGGCCTGAAAATCACCCTCTGATGCGATGGGAAACCCAGCCTCGATGATATCAACACCCATTTCGTCCAGAAGGCTGGCGATTTCCAGCTTTTCGGCATGGCTCATGGTCGCGCCGGGGGATTGTTCGCCATCGCGCAATGTGGTGTCAAATATCAGGACATGGTCCTGTTTGGGGGTGCTTTTCGTCATTGTGGAAGTCCTGTAAGCGGAGCGTTGTTCTATCTGATGCGATGTTCGGGCGCTTGCAACCTCTGAGTGGCGCGCCCGTTCAGGACACGCTCAGAGGCCCCTAAGAAGAAGCAGACCCATTTGCAAGGCCGAAGCGGCGGGTGCCGGGATATGTGCATTCAATGACATATGCTGTGTATACGCAGGTTCTGCGGGCTTGGAAACCCCGAAACTGCCGTCACTTTCATGTGCGGGTCATGTGCCAACAGCTTGACTTCATGCCCGCCCCCGCCCATGAAGCGCGCGACACCTTTGGGTAAAATGACAACAGGCGGATTGGGCGCATGGCAGCAAGCGACGGCAAGAAAGACGGCCTTTGGGAAAACATCAAGACAATCGTTTACGCCTTGGTGATTGCAGGTCTGTTTCGCACATTGTTTTTCCAGCCCTTCTGGATTCCGTCAGGGTCGATGAAGGAAACACTGCTGATCGGGGATTTTTTGTTCGTCAATAAAATGGCTTACGGGTATTCACGGTATTCCTGCCCGTTCGGTGCGTGCCCGATCACGGGCCGCTTGTTCGCTAGCGAACCGGAACGTGGCGATGTTGTTGTATTCCGCCACCCCGGCACAGGGGCGGATTACATCAAGCGCTTGATCGGCATGCCCGGTGACAGGGTGCAGATGCGTGATGGAATGCTGTATCTGAATGATGAAGCGGTGCCGCAGGAACCCGCGGGCGATTTTTTCGAAACCTATGACCGTCAGGGCGGCGCCGGCCAGTTTCCGCGCTGCGCGAATGCACCAGTGGGGCAGGGTGGTCAGTGCCTGAAACCGCGCGCGATTGAAACCTTGCCCAATGGCGTAAGCTATCCGGTGCTCAATATCACGGATGGCGGGGCTGCGGATAACACGCCGGTGTTCACTGTGCCGGAAGGGCATTTCTTCTTCATGGGGGACAACCGCGACAATTCGCTGGACAGCCGCATGCCGCGCAGTGTGGGCGGTGTGGGCATGGTGCCGTTTGATCATTTGATCGGGCGCGCGCGCCATGTTGTATTTTCCGCCGAGGGCCGGTCGCTGTTTTTCTTCTGGACATGGCGCAGTGACCGCTTTTTCGCGAGGCTTCCGTGACGCTGTCAAAGGAATTGCAAGCCTTTTCAAGCCGGATCGGGCATGCGTTTGTCCGCCCTGAATTGTTGCGTCGTGCCTTGACGCACCCTTCCATTTCATCGCCGTCGCGGCCGGACAACCAGCGGCTGGAATTTCTGGGCGACCGCGTTCTGGGCCTTGTGATGGCCGAAGCGTTGTTGCGCGCTGACACGTCCGCCAGCGAAGGCCAGCTTGCGCCGCGCTTCAACGCATTGGTGCGCAAGGAAGCCTGCGCCGATATGGCGCGCAGCGTCGATCTGGGCGATGTGCTGAAACTGGGACGTTCGGAAATGCTGTCGGGGGGGCGGCGCAAGGACGCGTTGCTGGCCGATGCCATGGAAGCCGTGATTGCTGCCGTTTATCTGGATGCCGGTTTTGATGCGGCGCGCGATATGGTGCTGCGGCTTTGGGGGGCGCGCATTGCCAGCGTCAAGGATGACGCGCGCGACCCCAAGACAGCGTTGCAGGAATGGGCGCAAGCACGCGGGCAAACGACGCCGGTTTATGTTGAACGCGACCGCAGCGGCCCCCCTCATGCGCCTGTATTCACCATCGAAGTGCAACTGTCGGACGGTGCGACGGCGCAAGCCAGCGCCGGTTCCAAACGGCAGGCAGAACAAAAAGCCGCGCATCTGCTTCTTGACCGGCTGGAGGGCCAGACATGACCGACACCCCAATCCCCGAAACAGGACCGACCCGCGCTGGTTTCATTGCCCTGATCGGTGAACCCAATGCGGGTAAATCCACCCTGACCAACCGCATGGTGGGCGCCAAGGTCAGTATTGTGACCCACAAGGTGCAAACCACCCGCACCCGCATTCGCGGTGTCGCCATGGAAGGGGCCGCACAACTGGTGTTTGTGGACACGCCCGGCCTGTTTCGTCCGCGCCGCAGGCTGGACCGCGCCATGGTTGCCGCCGCCTGGGGCGGGGCTGCGGATGCTGATGTCGTGGTGCTGCTGGTGGAAGCGCATCGTGGCCTGACCGACGGCACGCAATCCATCATCGATGCCCTGAAGGACCGCATATCACCCAAACAGACCGTCGCGCTGGCCATCAACAAGATTGACCGCGTGAAGGCCGAAGCCCTGCTTGCCTTGTCCGAGAAGTTGAACGCGGCCTATCCGTTTGCCAAAACCTTCATGATTTCCGCCGAACGCGGGCATGGCGTGGAGGATCTGCGGCACTGGCTGGCGCAAACCCTGCCCGAAGGGCCGTGGCTTTACCCCGAAGACCAGATTGCGGACCTGCCCTTGCGCATGATCGCCGCCGAAATGACGCGCGAGAAACTGACATTGCGCCTGCATGAAGAACTGCCCTATCAGCTGACGGTCGAAACCGAAATGTGGCAGGAACGCAAGGACGGGTCAGTGCGCATTGACCAGATCATTTATGTCATCCGTGATGGGCATAAGGGCATTGTACTGGGCAACAAGGGCGAAACGATCAAATCGATTTCACAAGCCGCCCGAACCGAGATTACCGAGTTTCTGGGCCGTCCCGTGCATTTGTTCCTGCAAGTGAAAGTGCGCGAAAACTGGCTGGAAGAAGCGGCGCGCTATTCGGAAATGGGTCTGGATTTCCGCGACGGAAACGCATGAGTGCGCGGCTGGCATCCGGCATCTGGGTGTCGGCCTATCTGCGCCGCTTGCAGATTGACGGCATACCCGCCTATGTGATTGCGCGCGGCGATGATACGGCGGGCGCGGTTCTGGTGAAGCTGGCCTTGATGGACGGGACAGCGCGCGCCTATCAGCGCGGGTTTGACCTGAACAGTGGCGCACGCGCATGGCAGGTGCTGACCGAAGGCCCCGAAGCAGTGGTGGACGACGCAATTTCGCGCCAGCGCAGCTATGACCCCGATCTGTGGGTCATCGAGGTCGAGGATGCCAGAGGGCGTAACCTGCTTGACACCATGGACTGAACACCCCCGACAGCCGTGAACCGCGCAACACCCAAGGGTGGAGACTGGCCCTGTAGGGAACTAGTTAAAGCGCTTGCAAAATAATTTAATGCGCTTTAACTAAACATCAACGGAGGGAATCGTGACCAAAACCCGCACCTTATCTGACCTTGCGCGCCATCTGGGCCTGTCACCTGCGACAGTGTCTCGGGCATTGGCGCAGCATGAACAGATTGCCGTGAAAACCCGCGCGCGGGTGGCACAGGCCGCGAAGGACCTGGGGTATGTTCCCAACCGCACGGCGCAGGCGCTTGCATCGGGGCGCACGGGGTTTGCGGGGTTTTTGCTGCCCATGCGCGGGCGCGGGCTTGCCGACCCGTTCCTTGGCGAATTTGTCAGCGCCCTGACTGAAGGGTTCGGCGCCAAGGGGGTTGAACTGTTGCTGTCCGCCGTTCCGCGTGACGGTTCCGAAGACCGCCATCTGGAAAGCCTGATCACCTCTGGCCGGGTGGACGGGGTTGTTGTCAGCCGGATTGAATGCAACGACACGCGCATTGCGCTTTTGCTCTCGCGCGGGGTGCCCTTCGTCGCCCATGGCCGGCTTGCGCATGACGAGGAAGGCTATAGCTGGCTTGACACTGATGGCGAAGTTGCCTTCGCACAAGCTTTTGATCTGCTTTATCAGGCGGGGCACCGGCGGTTCGGTCTTCTCAGCATCGATGACCCGCTGACCTTTCGTGAGAAACGCGAGGCGGGTCTGCGCAAGGCCTATGACGCCAATGGCGACCCTGCGCTGACATTGCGGCATGTGTCGTGTTCGCGCTATGACGCGCAGGCGCGTGCGAAGGCGGTTGCGGGCATTCTTGCGGGGCCGGACCGTCCCACAGCAATACTGGCCATTGCAGACGGGCTGGCGCTTGAACTGATTGCCCAGGCCCAGTCGCAAGGGCTGTCGGTTCCTGATGATCTGTCGATTATTGGGTTCGAC
This sequence comes from Paracoccaceae bacterium, assembly GCA_017510335.1. Lineage (GTDB taxonomy): Bacteria > Pseudomonadota > Alphaproteobacteria > Rhodobacterales > Rhodobacteraceae > Roseinatronobacter. The sequence continues at coordinate 59,161 of JAFWNM010000013.1, read as the reverse complement.
AATATCCCCTCGGCTGCCCATGTCACGCCGGGATTGACCACATTTGATGCATGCATAGCAGACAGTGCGACACAACTGGCTGAAATGTTGCTGGCGCGGATCAAAGCGCCAAGTTCGCCGCATGACCAGCGGCTTGTGCGTCCGCAACTTGTGTTGCGGGGCACACACGGGGTTGCACCCCAACGCGCGGCCTGACCGCGCAATCACTGCCCAAAGGGAGGAACGACAATGAAAACCACGTTGAGACTAAGCTTGCTTGCCACTGCAAGCGCTTTAATTTCCACCGGCGCCCTTGCCGAGACCTTGTTCTGGTCCAGTCAGGCCACCCCAATTGAAGAAACCCAGGCCATGCGCGAGCAGGTTTTGTCAGGGTTTGACGGGGATGTATCCTTTCAACCTGCCGATCCCGGCCCATGGCTGACGCGCATTCAGGCCGAACTGAGTGCGGGCAGTGGCAGCATCGGGGTGCTGGGGGCCTTGCACGGGGACTTCACCCCGCTGTCAGACAATCTGGCCGACCTGTCGGGGGTGGATGCCAGCGCCGTGTCCCCGGGCTTCATGGAACTGGGCACGCTTGGCACCACCGAACAGAAATATATTCCATGGATGCAGGCCACATATGTGATGGCCGCGCATACAAATGCGCTGGAATACCTGCCGGACGGGGCGGATTTGATGGCGCTAAGCTATGACGATCTGATCGCATGGGCCGCCAATATGCATGAAGCCACGGGCGAGCCGCGCTTCGGGTTTCCGGCAGGACCACAAGGGCTGAAGCACCGCTTTTTTCAAGGGTATCTGCTGCCATCCTATACCGGGTCCATGGTGACGGAATTCCGGTCTGATGCGGCAGAACAGGCCTGGACCGCGTTTCTGGAATTGTGGGAGCATACAAACCCCGCGTCCACCAATTACAGCTTCATGCAGGAACAGCTGATTTCCGGCGATGCCTGGGTGGTGTTTGACCACACTGCGCGTCTGGCAGATGCGTTCAACCAGCAACCCGAGGATTTCGTGGCCTTTCCCGCGCCGTCTGGTCCGTCGGGTCGCGGGTTCATGCCGGTTCTGGCGGGGATTGCTGTTCCTGCGACAGCCCCCGACATGGACGCGGCGGCAGCGCTGATCGACTATATGCTGGCACCTGAAACCCAGATCGCGACCTTGCGCGCCACGAATTTCTTTCCCGTGATCGATGTGGATTTCCCTGATGACATGCCCCCCTCCGTTCAGGCGGCGGGGGCTGCGATTGCGGCCATGTCGGGGGCGCAGGACGCCTTGCCGGCGTTGTTGCCGGTGGGCCTTGGGGATCTGGGTGGTCAGTTCAATCAGGTCTATAATGACACGTTTGAGCGTATTGTTCTGGCAGGCCAACCCGTACGCGCCGTGCTGGATGATCAGGCCGATGTCTTGCGGCGCATTCTTGATGAAGCGGGCGCGCCATGCTGGGCACCCGATGCCGCATCAGAGGGTCCTTGCCCTGTAAACTAGGCCATTAGCAGGGGGCTGCCGCCCCCCCACCCGGCCCTTGCGGGGCCGGGTTCCCCCGCGAGTATTTCCGGCAAGATGAAAATCATGGGGGCGGGAGCGACCGCCCGCCCATAAGGAGGCGATGATGCCACGAGCCTTGCCCTATCTGTTGCTGTTGCCGGCATCGGTGTTTTTGCTGGTGTTCTTTTTCTATCCGTTCGGTCTGGTGGTGATTGAAAGCCTGACACGCGGGGGGGAATGGACGACTGACAATTTCAGCCGCATGGTGGGCCACTGGAAATTCGCACCAGCATTCTGGAACACGATCTGGCTGACGGCCATTGTGGTGCCGGTGCAACTGGTCATGGCGTTGACCATGGCATCCGTGGTGCAAAAACTGAAAACCGGACGGTCGGGGTTGCTGTATATCTTCGCCATTCCGTTGGGAATTTCCGATCTGGCGGCGGGGCTGATCTGGTTGGCGATATTCGAACAATCCGGTTTTCTGAATTCCATGTTACACAGTTTTGGCATTATCGACCGCCCGACGCTGTATCTGGGCTATCAGAATATGTGGGTTATTTTTCTGGCTGTCTGTCTGGCCGAGATCTGGCGCGCGACAGCCATTATGATGGTCATTATCGTGGCGGGCATGGGACTTATTCCCAAGGAATATAGCGAGGCCGCCGAAGTGTTTGGCGCCAGCCGCTGGCAGCGCTTCCGGCGCGTGACCCTGCCACTGTTGCGCCCTAGTCTGCAGACCGCGCTGATCTTGCGCATTCTTATGGCGTTTGAGGTGTTTGCTGTTGTCATGGCGCTGGGGGGGACGACCCTGCCTGTGCTGATGGGCGAGACGTTCCAGTGGCAGTTCCAGTTGCAGGATCGCGGTGTTGCGGCGGCCTATGCGATGGTCATTCTGGGGCTGTCGGTGGCGTTTTCGCTGGTGGTGTTGCGCCTGTTGCATGTGCCCAAAGGAGCGCGGATATGAGTGATACACCCCCCGCCGCCACCACACACCCAGCCCCCCAGCTTGAGGCACGGCGCGCGGGCCGCTTGCTGTTTCATGCGGGCATTGCGCTGCTGGTTTTATGGGTGCTGGTGCCCATCTGGTTTTTGTTTGTCAACGCGCTGTCGGCCCCGTCAGAGGTGACAGGATTTCCAAAACGGCTTTGGCCAAGTTTCGATCTGGCCTCGGTGCAGTTCTTCTTGCAATTCCAGGGCGTCACGCAGGCGCTGTGGAATTCGGTCAAGGTGGCCGTGTTGACGATGGTGCTGTCCATCGCGATGGGGGCGCCGGCGGGCTATGCGCTGTCGCGGTTCGATTTTCCGGGCAAGGAATTCTTCCGTGTGCTGGTTATCATGACGCGGGCGTTTCCATTGCCGTTGCTGGCGCTGCCTTTGGCGGTGATGTTCATTCGCACGGGGCTGGATGACACGGTTCTGGGGCTGGCGCTGGTGCATGCGATGCTGGCGCTGCCCTTTGCGGTGCTGATCACTTTTTCGCTGTTTTCCGGTATTCCGGTGGAACTGGAAGAAGCTGCATGGACGTTGGGCTGCAACAGGGTGCAGGCCTTCATCAAGGTTGTGCTGCCGTTGGCGCTGCCGGGCATTATGGCGAGTGCGGTTTTCGCTTTTGTCATTTCGTGGAACGAGGTGTTTGCGGCGGCAGTGCTGACCATCGAGAACCGCACGCTGACGGCGTTCTTGTTGCAATCGCTGAATGTGTCGCCCTTGCCGCTGAAATTTGCGGGCGGTGCGGCGCTGGTCATGCCTGCACTGATCTTCATCTTTGCGGTGCGTAAATATCTGTTCGCGATGTGGGGCATCGCCAATCGCTAAGCCATGTCGCGCAAAGGCGGCAGCCGGTTTTGCACAAGACATGCGACCAAAAACAGGAAGGGGCCAATATGGCTGAAATTGTCATCAAGGGTGTGGCCAAGGATTTTGGCAGCTTCACGGCGCTGCATTCGGTGGACCTGACCATTGCCGATCAGGCATTCATGGTGCTTCTGGGGGCGTCGGGCTGTGGCAAGACCACGCTTTTGCGCATTATCGCGGGGCTGGAAACCCCCAGTCAGGGCGAGGTCTGGATCGGGGGACGGCGGGTCGACCACTTGCCGCCGCGTGCGCGCGGCATTTCGATGGTGTTCCAGAATTACGCAGTGTTCCCGCATCTGACAGTGTTTGAAAACATCGCCTTCGGGTTGCGCATGGCAAAAGTCGCCTCATCCGAGGTGGAGCGCCGTGTGCGCCGCACTGCCGAGTTGATGCATATCGAGCAATTGCTGAAGCGCTATTCAGGCGAATTGTCGGGCGGGCAGCGCCAGCGTGTGGCCGTGGCGCGCGCGCTTGCGATGGAACCTGATGTTATTTTGATGGATGAACCGCTGTCCAATCTGGATGCGCTGCTGCGGCTGGAAATGCGCGCCGAGTTGAAGGGCGTTCTGGCGGAATCGAAAACCACCACCATCTATGTCACCCATGATCAGGTTGAAGCGATGTCACTGGCCGACCGCATCAGTGTGATGAATGGCGGCTATATTGTGCAGGCCGACCGCCCGACCGAAGTGTATCGCAACCCGGCCGCGCGGTTTGTAGGCAGTTTCATTGGCAACCCGCCCATGAATTTCCTGCCTGCGAAACCAGACGGGGCAGGGCGCTGGCAAGTGGCAGGGCAAAGCTTCGCGGGGCCGCAAGGGGCTGCTGCCGAATTCGCCATTCGCCCCGAAGACCTGCACCCGTCCGACACTGGCCTGCGCGCCGAAGTGCGCGTTGTCGAACCCCTTGGGCCGCATACGCTGGTCACTGCGCAGGTGGCAGGCCAGCCGTTTCGCGCCGTGCTGGACAGCGACCGCCACATCACCCCGGGCGAGGTGATCACCCTTGCGCCCATTCCCGACCGCATTCGCTGGTTTGACCCCGCAACACAAAAGGCCATCGCATGACAGACGCGCTGCGCACTGCCGCAATCGATATTCTGAAAATCAACGACAGGGGGCAGTATACTGTGCCCACCAAGGGGCTGTATCCGTTCCAGTGGAACTGGGACAGTTGCCTGACCGCGCTTGGGCAACGCCATTTTGACGAAACCCGCGCATGGACGGAAATTGAAACGCTGTTTGCGCATCAATGGCCCTGCGGGATGGTGCCGCATATCATTTTTCACCAGATGGATGACGGCTATTTCCCCGGACCGCTGGTCTGGGGCACGAACCGGCCAGTGCCCACCTCGGGGATTACGCAGCCCGCAGTTGCCGGGTTCGCGCTGAAGCGGCTGTTTGACCGCGCCCAGGACCAGGCAGCGGCAATTGCGCGTGTGCGCGCCTTGTTGCAGAAGGTGGCTGCCTGGCACCGTTGGTTCTATGCCACCCGCGACCCGCAGGGCGAAGGGCTGGTGGCCATTTTGCACCCCTGGGAGGCAGGGCGCGACAATTCCGTGGACTGGGACGCGCCGTTCAACCGCGTCCCCACTGAAGGGATAACCCCCTATACGCGGCGCGACACCTTGCATGCAGACCCGTCGCACCGGCCCACCAAGGAACAATATGACCGGTATCTGTGGCTTGTCGAACATTTTCGCAGTCTGAACTGGGACACATCAAAATTGCATGAGGCATCACCCTTTCAGGTGGTGGACCCCGGGTTCAATGCAATCCTTATCCGCGCTTGCACCGACCTTGCCGAACTGGCCGCGCAATTGGGAGAGCACGCGATTGCCGAAGAAAACCGCAGCTATGCAACCCGCGGACTGGCCGCGATGGAAAGCCTTTGGTCAGACGGGCATGGCCAGTATCTGTGCAAGGACCGCATTACCGGGCAGTTGATCGACAGCGCGTCCGTTGGGGGAATACTGGCCGCCTTCTGTGACATTCCGCCCGAACGGGCTGCGCGCATTGCCGCGACAATCGATGGCCATGCCACGCGCTATTGTGTGGCCAGTCACCCCCCGCAGGATGCGCGTTTTGACGCCAAGCGCTATTGGCGTGGCCCGGTCTGGCTGGTGGTGAATTACATGATTGCCGATGGTCTGGCACGCGCAGGACAGGGGCGCACTGCCGCGCGTATTTCCGCCGACAGTCTGGAGCTGATCCATAAGGGTGGTTTTGCCGAATACTATGACCCGATGACGGGCGAGGCTTTGGGCGGGGGGCAGTTCACTTGGACCGCCGCCATGGTGCTGGAATTTCTGGCGCAGGACCGCTGACCCCCTCTGTCAGCGTTGTTGTGCCGACGGGCAGGGCGGGCACCGCCCGCCCACTGGCCAGGCTTTGTCAAATGTCGAACCGGACCCCTTGGGCCAGCGGCAGGTGCGCGGAATAATTGATCGTGTTCGTGGCGCGGCGCATATAGGCTTTCCATGCGTCTGACCCGCTTTCGCGCCCGCCGCCGGTTTCCTTCTCGCCGCCGAACGCGCCGCCGATTTCCGCACCCGAGGGGCCGATATTGACATTGGCAATGCCGCAATCGGACCCGACAGCCGACAGGAATGTTTCCGCTTCGCGCAGGTTCAGGGTGAAGATGCACGATGACAGGCCTTGCGGCACGTCGTTTTGCAACGCTACCGCCTGATCCAGTGTGTCATACGCCATGACATACAGGATCGGCGCGAAGGTTTCCGTTTTCACGATGGCGCTTTGCTCTGGCATCTCGACAATGGCGGGGGTCACATAGGCCCCGCCTGTCACGGCATCTGACGGGGTGCCGCCATGCACAATGCCCCCTTGCGCGCGGGCCTGGTCCAGCGCGGCCAGCATCCGGTCGCGGCTGGCCATGTCAATCAGCGGGCCGACCAGTGTGCCCGCATCGCGCGGGTCACCAACCGGCAGGGTCGCATAGGCGGCCTTAAGCTTTTCCAGCAATTCGGTTTGAATTGACCTGTGCACAATCAGGCGGCGCAAGGACGTGCAGCGCTGGCCCGCCGTGCCCACCGCCGAAAACACAATCGCGCGCACGGCCATGTCCAGATCAGCGGACGGCGCCACGATCATGGCATTGTTGCCGCCCAGTTCCAGAATGGACCGCCCGAACCGCTGCGCCACCTTCGGCCCGACGATGCGGCCCATGCGTGTGGACCCGGTTGCGGAAACCAGCGCCACATCCGGGCTTTCGACAAGGGCCGCGCCAAGGTCAGGCCCGCCAATGACCAGTTGAACCAGCCCGTCGGGCGCATCATCGCCAAAGCGCGCAAGCGCACGGCGCATTGCCACCATCGACGCCATGGCCGTCAGCGGCGTCTTCTCCGAGGGTTTCCAGATCACCGGATTGCCGCAGACCAGCGCAAGTGCCGTGTTCCACGACCACACGGCCACCGGAAAGTTGAACGCGGTGATAACGGCAGTTGGTCCCAAAGGGTGCCATGTTTCCATCATCCTGTGGCCGGGGCGTTCGCTGGCGATGGTCAGCCCGTATAATTGCCGTGACAGGCCCACGGCAAAATCGCAGATGTCGATCATTTCCTGAACTTCGCCCAACCCCTCTGATGTGATCTTGCCAGCCTCAAGGGTGACCACCGCGCCAAGTGCGTCCTTGGCGTTGCGCAACTCCTCGCCCAGCAGGCGCACCAGTTCGCCACGGCGCGGCGCGGGCACGGTGCGCCAGTGCTTGAACGCAGATTGCGCGCGCGCAAGGATTGCGGGCATGTCTTCTGGTGGTGTTTGCTGGACGCGCGCCACTTCGGTGCCGTCAATGGGCGAATGCACCGCCAGATCACCGCCTGTCGTCATGCCCGCAAGCCCGGCGCGTTTCAGGATTTCGGAACTGGTCATGGCCCCCCCTTCAGGTTCTTTGCACGTTTGGATTGTGCCCGACTGTAGCGGGCCTGCCCGCCCGAAGCCAAGGGGGTGTCAACAAAAAGACCCGGTCCTTGGGGACCGGGTCGGTATGCTGGCGGGAACCTGCCCGTGGATCAGGGCAGTTGTTCCGATAGTTCGGTGTAGGCTGCGGTGAAACCCGACAGCGACATTGACAGGTCGATGGGCTGGTCGGGCGCCCCCACAGGCACAACCTGCCACACGGCACGCGCACCACGGCGGAAGGCGTCCACTTCTTCGGCGGTGAAGCCCACACGCGCGATGCAGCCAACAACCGTGCAGAAGGTGAAGGGATAGCGCTTGGCCGCCCCTTCATCCACCTGCATGATCAGTTGCGCCGTCAGCAGGGTTTCCAGCGGGGTTAGAATGGTTGCGCCCGCAGCGGCTTCCTGGCCCGGGGGCAAGGGGAACAACGTGATTTCCGCAGTTGCATTGCCTTCGCCATCGCGCAGCAACTGATACATCTGGCAGGGGTCTTCACCATCGGGGTTTTCCACACAGACCAGTTCCCAGTCGCCATGTGTATTGCCGATATAGCTGCCATCGCCCATTTCTTCGCCAATAACCTCGCCGGTGGACAAGGCCGAACTAGGCGAATCCGTGGTGGTGGTCGTCTGGGCCATTGCTGCGGATGTGCCCATCAGTGCCGCAAAGGCCGCTACAGATGCAATGGTTGAAAATAGGGTAGGGGTTCTGGACATGCCTTGATCCTTGGATGCTCGTTTTCTTGATGCGTCCTATCACGACACACACCCTGTGTCAGTCGAAAAAAACAGCGACACGCAGCGGTGAACGGGCTTCGGGGCGACAAGGGCGCAAGGGATAAATCCAATTAAAATAAGGGCCCGAAGGCCCCTATTCGTGTTGGTTTTTGTTTTTTCTCCCTGTCGGACTGGCCGACGATTGCCCACACCGTAGGGGGAAAGAAACACTGCGTCAACAGGAAATACTCACCCGATTGTCATCTGCGCCGCGGCAAAGTGACGTGTTCTTTTGCGCCTTGTTTCAGCGTGATGGCCCTGTGCGTGAAGCCATAAAAAAGGCCGCACCCATAGGTGCGGCCAGTCTGACAGGGAGGAAGCGCATCCGCCGATCATCAAGCGTGATGCGCCCCTTCATTAATGGGATAAAATGGTTAAGATTGCCTTTCCACCAAGGCATGTTTTGGCATAATCTTGCACCGGAATTCAGGTAAACGGGGTAAGAGTAATGGAAGATGGCATGGCGCGGGTTCTGGTCGGGGGTGGGGGCACGGATTACCGCGCCCCGCAGGTGCTGAAACTGGCCTATGGCAACCGCCACGGCCTGATCGCGGGGGCCACAGGCACCGGCAAGACGATCACCATGCAAATTCTGGCCGAGGAATTTTCGAATGCCGGGGTTCCCGTGTTCCTGACCGACATCAAGGGCGATGTGGGGGGCATGGCACTGGCGGGCACGGACAAGGGGTTTTTGCAGCGCCGCGCCGACCAGATCGGCCTAGGGGGGTATGGCTACCGCGCAAGTCCCGTCATTTTCTGGGATTTCTTTGGCGAATACGGCCACCCCGTGCGCGCAACACTGGCAGAGGTGGGACCGCTGCTGTTGTCGCGCATGCTGGACCTGAGCGAAGCGCAGGAAGGTGTCATCAACGTGGCCTTTCGCATTGCAGATGACGAAGGGCTGCCGATACTGGACCTGAAAGACCTGCGCGCCATCCTGAATTTTCTGGGCGACAACCAGCGCGAGGTGTCCTTGCAATATGGCAACGTCACCACGGCCAGCATCGGGGCCATCCAGCGCAAATTGCTGGTGTTGGAAAATCAGGGCGCTGCGCCGTTCTTTTCAGAACCTGCGCTGGATTTGTCGGATTTCATGCGTCACGCTGCCGACGGGCGGGGTTATGTCAGCATCTTGCATGCCGAGCGGCTGATGCGCACACCACAGCTATATGCAACTTTCCTGTTATGGCTGTTGTCGCAACTGTTTGAAGACCTGCCAGAAGTGGGCAACCCCGACAAGCCGAAGCTGGTCTTTTTCTTTGACGAGGCGCATTTGCTGTTCAATGGCGCACCGCGCGCGCTGGTGGAAAAGATTGAACGCGTCGCGCGGCTGATCCGGTCCAAGGGGGTGGGCGTCTATTTTGTGACCCAAAACCCTGATGACGTGCCCGATACTGTGCTTGGACAGCTGGGCAACCGGATTCAGCACGCCCTTCGCGCCTTTACTGCGCGCGACCAGCAAGCCTTGCGCCGTGCCGCGCAAACCTACCGGCCCAACCCGCGCTTCGATATTGCCGATGCCATCCGCGATGTCGGCGTGGGCGAGGCTGTGACATCGTTTTTACAGGACAAGGGCAGTCCGGGCATTGCCGAACGCACGCTGATCCGCCCGCCATCTTCAGCGATGGGACCGATAGACGATGGCGCGCGGCGCATGGTGATGGTGCAATCGCCCGTGGCGGGAAAGTATGAACAGATGATCGACAGCGACAGCGCCCATGAAATGCTGGCACGCCGCGCCGAGGCCGCCGCCCGAGAGGCAGAACACGCTACAGCGGCCCATCCCCCGGAAGCACCGAAAACCCGCGAATTCAACGCCGCGCGGCGCTATGACGGGGCCAGTGCCCGCGCGCGCCCCGCCAAAGCCCCCGCGCGGCGCGGTGACAGCCCCATCGATGCCTTCGCCAAATCTTTTGCGCGCCAGATCGGCACACGTTCGGGGCAGGCCCTGATGCGCGGGGTGTTGGGCGGTTTGCTGAAAGGGCGCTGAGTGCTTGAGGCCGCGCGCGATTCCCTGTAAGCGCTACATCAAATCCGGCAGCAAGGGGCACAGCCCCATGGCGGGATTGCACGAAGCAAAATGCCAAAGCGTGCCGGAATGTCCCAAAGGACTGGCGCGCTTTTGCGCATGACAACACGCGGGGCGCATGAGAAAGACATGAAATTCCTTGATCTGGCCAAGGTCCATATCCGTTCGGGCGGGGGCGGTTCGGGCTGCGTGTCCTTCCGGCGCGAAAAATTCATTGAATATGGCGGCCCTGACGGCGGTGATGGCGGGCGCGGCGGCGATGTCTGGGTCGAAGTCGTGGACAGTCTGAACACGCTGATCGATTTCCGGTTTCAGCAACATTTCTTCGCCAATTCCGGCCAGCCGGGCATGGGGCAGGGGCGCACTGGCAAGGACGGCGCATCTGTCACCTTGCGCGTGCCTGTGGGCACCGAAATTCTGGATGAAGATCAGGAAACGGTGATTGCCGACCTGACCGAACTGGGCCAGCGCCTGTTACTGGCCAAGGGCGGCAATGGGGGCTGGGGCAACCTGCAGTTCAAATCTGCCACCAATCAGGCCCCGCGGCGCGCCAATTCCGGCCAGCCCGGTGTGGAACGCACCATATGGCTGCGCCTGAAACTGATTGCCGATGCGGGACTTGCTGGCCTGCCCAATGCGGGGAAATCCACCTTTTTGGCGGCCACGTCCAATGCACGCCCCAAAATTGCCGATTACCCCTTCACCACGCTGCACCCGAATCTGGGTGTCGTGGGCATTGACGGGCGCGAATTCGTTATGGCCGACATTCCCGGCCTGATCGAAGGTGCAAGTGAAGGGCGCGGGCTTGGGGACCAGTTTCTGGGCCATGTCGAACGCTGCGCGGTGTTGTTGCAGCTTGTTGATGGCACATCAGACGATGTGGCCGAAGACTGGCGCATCATCGACACGGAACTTGACGCCTATTCCCATGATGTGGCGCTCAAGCCGCGTATCATTGCGCTGAACATGATTGACGCGCTGGATGATGAGGAACGCGCCGAAAAACGCGCTGCGCTGGAAGCGGCCTGCGGGCGCAAGGTGCACATGATTTCCGCCGTATCGGGCGAAGGCATGCCTGCCATGTTGCGCGCGCTGCTGGCGCGGATCGACAAGGGCAAACATGTCGAACAGGATGACGAGCCATGGCAACCCTGACCGCGGCAGTGACGCTGTCACAGGCGCGCAGGGTCGTGGTCAAGATCGGTTCGGCGCTATTGGTGGAACAGGGCAGTTTGCGCGCGGCATGGCTGCACGCACTGGCGCAGGACGTCGCTGCGCTGCGCGCGCGCGGGGCGGATGTTGTTGTTGTGTCGTCAGGGTCCATCGCGTTGGGGCGCGGGGCGTTGGGCCTGCCCGGCGGGGTGCTGGCGCTGGAACAAAGTCAGGCAGCGGCTTCTGTCGGGCAAATCCAGCTGGCGCGCGCCTATGAAGAAGCGCTTGCCCCCCATGGCATTACTGCAGGCCAGGTTCTGCTGACGCTGGAAGATACGCATGACCGTCGCCGCTACCTGAATTCACGCGCGACGCTGTCCACCCTTCTGGGGCTGGGTGTGGTGCCGATAGTCAATGAAAACGACACTATCGCCACGGATGAAATTCGCTATGGCGACAATGACAGGCTGGCAGCGCAGGTGGCCGTGACCATTGGCGCGGATGTGCTGGTCTTGTTGTCAGATGTGGACGGCTTGTATTCCAGCAACCCCCAAACCGACCCGAGTGCGCGCCGCTTCGAGTTTGTCGCCACCATCACCCCGGAAATCGAGGCGATGGCAGGCGACCCGGTTTCGGGCCTGTCCAAGGGCGGCATGAAAACCAAGGTCATGGCCGCCAAGACCGCCACGGCAGCGGGCTGTGCCATGATCATTGCTGCGGGTGCGGCCATGCATGCGCTGGATGCCGTGCTGAACGGTGCGAATGCAACAGTGTTCGCCCCGCAGGGCGACCCGCGTTCTGCCCGCAAGGGCTGGATCGCCGCGATGAAGCCCAAGGGCGTGGTGCATGTCGATGCGGGCGCGCAACGCGCCCTGCAACAGGGCAAATCGCTGTTGCCAGCAGGGGTTACGCATGTTGACGGACTGTTCCAGCGGGGTGACCCGGTGGAAATTCACGGCCCGTCGGGTTTGTTGGGTTTGGGGCTTGCGGGATATTCCAGCCTTGAAGCGGCGGCCATTGCGGGCCATCATTCCCGCGAGATTGCTGAAATTCTGAACTATCCGGGCCGTGTGGCCCTTATTCACAGGGACGAGATGGCGCTATGAGCACTGATATTTCACCTGAAATGCTGGATATGGGCCGCCGCGCGCGCGCCGCTGCACAGGTGCTGGCCATGGCACCGGCAGAAGCGAAGGCGCTGGCGCTGACATCGGCCGCAGATGCGCTTTGGGCGCAGCGCGAGGACGTGATCGCGGCCAATGCCCGTGACATGGCTGCCGCACAGCAAAAAGGGCTGTCGCCCGCCATGCTGGACCGGCTGGCGCTGGATGAAGGCCGCATTTCCGGCATTTGCGATGCGCTGCGCACCATTGCCGCACAGGATGACCCGGTTGGGCAGATCATCACGGAATGGGACCAGCCCACCGGGCTGCATATTGCGCGGGTGCGCACGCCTTTGGGGGTGGTGGGTGTGATTTACGAATCGCGGCCCAATGTAACCGCCGATGCGGGCGCGTTATGCCTGAAGGCGGGCAATGCTGTCATTTTGCGCGGTGGGTCCGAAAGCTTCCATTCCAGCCGCGCCATTCATGCGGCCCTTGTGCAAGGATTGCGTGCTGCAGACCTGCCTGAGGATGCCATTCAACTGGTCCAGACCACTGACCGCGCTGCAGTGGGGGACATGTTGCGCATGGTCGAATATATTGACGTGATTGTGCCACGCGGCGGCAAGGGGTTGGTGGGGCTGGTCCAGCGCGAAGCGCGCGTGCCGGTCTTTGCCCATCTGGAAGGAATTTGTCATATCTATGTCGATGCCCATGCCGACGCAGACAAGGCGCGCCGCGTGGTGCTGAATGCCAAGACGCGGCGCACTGGTATTTGTGGCGCGGCAGAATGCCTGTTGCTGCACCGTGACATTGTGGACGGGCTGGGCGCACAGATCATCGCGGATCTTGTTGGTGCAGGGGTGGAAATGCGCGTGGGCGCAGGGTTGCAGCATTTGCCAGATGTCGTTGCCGCCGCAGCCGATGATTTCGGGCAGGAATATCTGGACAAGATCATGGCAGCGGCGGTGGTCGATGATGTCGATGCCGCGATGGCGCATATCCGTCAATACGGCTCACAGCACACAGACGCCATTCTGACCGAAGATGACGCGGTCGCCGCGCGCTTCTTTGCTGGGCTGGACAGCGCGATCCTGATGCGCAACGCCTCGACACAATTTGCCGATGGCGGTGAATTTGGCCTTGGGGCGGAAATCGGGATTGCGACAGGCAAAATGCATGCGCGCGGGCCTGTCGGCGCAGAGCAGCTGACCAGTTTCAAGTATCTGGTCACAGGTGACGGGACCGTGCGCGCGTAACTTGGCTGGGGGTTGCGGTATGGAGCTGGTGTTTTTGGGCTAACGCGGTCACGGGGCGTTGCCCCAAGCTGCGGGACAACGCCGCTGGCCGCCGGCCTGCCGGTTTCGCCAGCCTTTGGCCAATCCTTTGAAGTCAGGATTGCGCCGCCTGTATAAAGCGAACTTCCATACCGCCGGACCGGCAGACCCCAGCCCACAGATGGCGCGGGCTTTATCCAAGTGCAAATAACCACAAAAGACCAGAGCGCCCAGCAGCTTTCCCTACTCCCGTATCAGCGGATATCCGTCGCCCCAGATTGCGGGACTATCCCTGGCCAGGCTGCGCGCTTCGGCGCGGGCCAGATGGGCCAGAATTGTCTGGGGGTCCGGCCCGACCTGGCGCGCCGCCTTGTGCCACAGCCGCCGCGCCGAGCGCGCCGACCATGGAAGCGCTGCATGCGCCAGCCAGTGGCGCAATTCAGGGGGCAGGCGGTCGAATTCGGCCATCGGGCTGGAACGCCTGCGCAAACTGGATTGCAGGTTCGATGCCATGGTTCACGCCGCCTTGCGCTGGCCCCATTTGGGGAACGGGTCAGCCATATCGGCCCATAATTCGGGTGAAAAACTGTCGGCGTCCAGCAAGCAGGCATCCAGTTTTGCGGTCAATGCGGCGTGGTCCATGCCCGCGCCAATGAAAACCAGTTCCTGCCGCCGGTCGCCCCATGGCTCCACCCAGTTTTCGCGCATCTTTTCCAGTGCTTCTGCGTGGTCGGGCCAGCGTTCGCGCGGCACGGCCGCCCACCACCCGCCAAGCGGCGTGACGCTGGACATCGCCCCCGCCAGCGAAAATTCGGCCACCCAGTTGGGCCGCGTTGCCAGCCAGAAATGGCCCTTGGCGCGGATCACCCCGGGCAGGTTGCCGTTTAGAACCGCATGCACCTTGGCGGGATCAAACGGCCTGCGCGCGCGGTAGACAAAGGATGTCACGCCATATTCTTCGGTTTCTGGCACATGATCAGCGAAGCCATACAATTCCTTTGCCCAAAGCGGGTGTTCATGTGCCGTGTCAAAATCAAACAGGCCGGTGTCAAAAATCTGGTCTGCATCCACGCGCGACTGGTCGGTTTCAATCAGGCGGGCATCGGGGTTTAGTGCCTTGATGATCTTGCGCGCAGCATCGGTTTGCGCCGCACCCGCATCAGTAACCTTGTTCAGAACGATGACATCAGCAAATTCGATCTGATCTGTCAGCAGGTCGACAAGGCTGCGTTCATCTTCATCGCCCAGTGTTTCACCACGGTCGCGTAGAAAATCATGGCTGGAAAAATCGCGCAGCAGGTTGACCGCATCCACGACCGTTACCATCGTGTCCAGACGTGCCACATCCATCAGGCTGTCGTCCTGTTCGTCGCGGAATTCAAATGTCGCGGCCACGGGCAGCGGTTCGGAAATGCCGGTGGATTCGATCAGCAAGTAGTCAAAGCGCCCTTCTTGCGCCAGCCTGCGCACTTCGGCCAGCAGATCGTCGCGCAGCGTGCAGCAGATGCACCCGTTGGACATTTCCACCAGCTTTTCTTCGCCGCGGTTGAGGTCCACACCTGCCTCAATAAGGTCAGCGTCAATATTCACTTCGGACATGTCATTGACAATGACGGCCACGCGGCGGCCCTGGCGGTTGTTCAGGACATGGTTCAGCAGGGTTGTTTTGCCTGCACCCAGAAACCCCGACAACACAGTAACGGGCAGGCGGGCGTCGGTAACGGACATGGGGCACCTTCTTGGTTATGATATATTATAACATTAAAGCCCTGATTACTGCATACCCAGCCTTCCGACAAGGGGGGTCACGGCAAAATCTGGCGCAGCAAATCCGCGTTGACATAGCCATCCGGGGCAAGACCCTGTGCCTTCTGCCAGGCCTGCACCGCGGCAACAGTGGCGGGGCCTATGCGCCCATCCACCCCGCCGGTGTCATGGCCAAGTGCGTTCAGACGGCGCTGCAAGGCGCGCCGCTCGTCCCCTGTCAGGGGCCGGTCACTGCGCGGCCAGTTGCCGTGCAGGGCAGCGCCACCGCGCAAACGGTCGGACAAATGGCCCACTGCCAGAACATAGGCGTCCGACAGGTTATATTCCTTCAGAACGTCATAATTGCCATAAGTCAGAAATGCCGGCCCGCGCGCGCCACCGGGCAGAACCAGCCGCGCCTGACCTGACTGCAACGGCGCCCCGGCAGCCACGCGCACACCTGCGCGCGCCCAGTTTGCGGTGGGTTGTGTCTGGCCCGTCAGGCGCAAATCGAACCCGCTGGGCAGTATAACCTCGCGCGCCCAGGGCTGGCCGCGTGTCCAGCCGCGCCGCGCCAGATAATTGGCTGCAGATGCCAGCGCGTCAGCGGGATCGTCGGCCCAGACATCGCGCCGCCCGTTGCCGGTGAAATCCACAGCATAGGTCAGAAAACTGGATGGCATGAACTGCATATGGCCAAACGCCCCCGCCCAAGACCCGATCATGGCCTGCGCGCTGATATCGCCTGCCTGAATGATGCGCAGGGCATCCAGCAATTGTTCCTCGAAAAACGCGCCGCGCCGCCCGTCCTTGGCCAATGTCGCCAATGACGACAGGATATGCGTGCCCCCCCGGTTTGCCCCATAGCTGGACTCAATACCCCAGATTGCCACAAGAACTTCTGGCGGTACGCCGTAGCGGGCCTCAATGCGGTTCAACATGTCGCCATAGCGGCGCAGTGCGGCTTGACCTTGCGAAATGCGCGTGGCCGAAACGGTGCTGTCCATGTAATCCCAGATGCGCGCGCCAAATTCGCTTTGGCGGCGGTCCAGCGCAACAGTTTCGGGCAGGTGGCGCAGTGTGGGCAGGGCGCGGTCCAATGTGGTCTGGCTTATGCCGCTGGCGCGCGCACGGGTGGTGAAGCCTGCCACCCAAACGTCAAAATTGCCAGTTTGTGGGGCGCTTAACGTCGCGGGGCGCGCCGTCGGGCGGGGCGATGTTTCGATATTCGCAAGGCCACATGCGGGCAATGCAAGGGCCAAGGCTGCGGCAGGTGTCCAAAGTAACATTGCGGTCCCCGATATGACTTTGGTTGTTATGCTAGCGGTCGGGACGCAGGGAACCAAGGTGGCAGCGTTCACAATATGCGGGTCCTTGCCGATGGCCGCTTTTCTGCGGGCGCATTTTCCCCTAGCATTAAAGCAATTTCCGAGAAAGTTGACAGACTTTTTCGGTTCGGAATTGCGACAAACAATGGCTTCGGGCGTTGCGGCACGTCAATGAACAGCCAAAAGCGCATGAAGCCAAGACCACAACAAGGCCAATAAGGCCAATACCACAACAAGGGTTGAGCAGTGCCATGCCATTTACACGACGTTTCTGTATTGCGGGACTGTCCGCATTCTCGCTTTCGGCCTGTATGGGCGGGGGGGTGCCGATGACCACGACACCAGCCAGCCGCATGCAACCACAGCCCAATGCCGCGTTTGATGCGTGGCTGGTGCAGTTCCGCGCCCGCGCGGTCCAAGGCGGACTAAACGCCAATGTGCTGGACCCTGCCTTGCGCGGCGCCGGGTTCCTGCCCGATGTGATTGCGCGCGACCGCAGGCAGACCGAATTTACCCGCACATTGGAAGATTACCTGTCCATTGCCGTGTCTGATGAACGGCTGTCGGCAGGGCGCGCGGCCTTGTCGCGCCACAGCGCCACCTTGCGCGCCATAGAAGGGCGCTATGGTGTCGAGGCTGAAGTGATCACGGCCATCTGGGGGCTCGAATCGCGCTATGGCACGGAACGCGGGGATATACCTGTGATTTCGGCACTGGCCACACTGGCCTTTGACGGGCGGCGGGGCGCGTTTTTTGAAAGCCAGCTGATGGCAGCGCTGCGCATCTTGCAACGCGGGGACACCAATGCGGCCAATATGCGCGGGTCATGGGCCGGGGCCATGGGGCACACGCAGTTCATTCCGACCACTTATCAGGAATACGCTGTGGATTTCACGGGCAACGGGCGGCGCGACATCTGGGCAGAAGACCCGGCTGATGCGTTGGCCTCTGCCGCGCATTATCTGGCGCGCATGGGCTGGACGCGGGGGCAGCCCTGGGGCGTGGAGGTGCGCCTGCCTGACGGGTTCAACACCGGGCTGGCCGGGCGCGGAAGTTCGCGCGCGGTGTCGGAATGGATGGGATTGGGCGTGCGCGATATGGACGGGCGCGCCCTCCCTGATCATGGTCCGGCCTCGATCATCATACCCGATGGGCCGCGCGGGCCGGCGTTCATGACATTCCGCAACTTCACGACGTTAACGCGTTACAATAACTCTGAATTCTATGTCATTGGAATTGGACACCTTTCTGACAGATTGCGCGGGGGAGGCCCCATCCGCGGCACGTTCCAGCCCGACCGTTACGGCCTGCGTCTGGGCGAGCGGCAGGAAATGCAGCGCATGTTGACGCGCGCGGGGTTTGACACGCAAGGGGCGGATGGCGTGATTGGCCCGAATTCGCAATCGGCCATAAGCGCCTATCAGCGCGCGCGCGGGGTCACGGTGACCGGCGAGCCGTCGCGCGCGTTGCTGGAACAGTTGCAACGCGGCCAGTAGCAACGGCGAAAAAGGGGGCGCTACTGCCCCCTTTTTCAGATGCTATCAGTGGTTATTTTTTTGAGTATTTTTGGCAAGATGAAACCCTGTGGTTCCTGTTGCGCCAGGGCATGTCGCATCCATTCGTATTCACGCGACATGCCTTAGCGGATGGCTTACGCTTTGCCCTTGTAGATTTCGACCAGTTTGCCAAGCATGGAAAGCGCATCCTCGCGCGAGCGCTGGAAGCTGTTGCGCCCGATGATGGAGCCGTTGCCGCCCCCGTCGCGGATGGCGCGGGCATCATCATAGACCGAATCCTCGCCCTTTTTGGCGCCGCCCGAAAACACCACGATGCGACGGCCGTTGAAGCTGGCTTCCATGCAGTGTTTGACGCGCGCGGCCTGGGTGGCAATTTCGATATTCTGGTCTTGATAGACTTTCTTGGCTTCTGGCAGCATCAGATGGTCTGTGGACAACTTGATCTTGATGACATGCGCGCCCAGCAAGGCCGCGATTTGTGCGGCATAGGCGGCCACATCAATGGCGGTTTCGCCGTCTTTGGTGATGGCTTCGCCGCGCGGGTAGGACCAGATGACTGTCGCCACGCCCTTGGCGGCGGCTTCTTCGCGCATGGCCGAGATTTCCTCGAACATGCCCAAGGCACAATCCGACCCTGGATAGATGGTGAACCCGATTGCCGCGCAACCAAGACGAAGCGCGTCATCCACGCTGCCGGTGATGGCCTGGTTTTTGCCTGCTGTGTCGGACATCAGCGAATTGGCGCTGTTGACCTTCAGGATTGTGGGAATCTGGCCTGCGAATGTGTCAGCGCCCGCTTCGATCATGCCCAAGGGGGCTGCATAGGCATTCAGTCCGGAATCGATGGCCAGCTGATAGTGATAATGCGGGTCATAGGCAGCGGGGTTGGGCGCAAATGTGCGCGCGGGGCCATGTTCAAACCCCTGATCGACGGGCAGAATGATCATCTTGCCGGTGCCACCCAGTTTGCCTTGCATCAGCATGCGGCACAGGTTGGCTTTTACGCCGGGGGTTTCCCCTTCGTAATTGCTGAGAATCTTCTGAACGATGCGGGTTGCACGCATGGGTTGCTCCTGTCCGGATGGTTGTTTCAGGCAGGGTTAATCGCTGGATTGTGACGAAACAATGATGAACATGCGCCCGGCAGGAATGTTAGCGCAATCAAGCACAAAGATCATGTTCTTGCGACAATAAGATGTGACTGGCGGCGCGGATATGCCGCTGCGCGGAAGCGCCCGCGATCTGTATGCCGCATTCTGCAACCTGGTGTGAAATTGGATATTCTTGCTTGTCATTCATCCAAAAGCGGGGTCTTGTTGCGCCCGCCATGCAAAAGAGTGATGTTATGCCCGACTTCAAGCCGCCAAAAGATGCCTATACCCTGATCCTGGAGGCGATTGATCTTGGTGTCTACAAACCCGGCGACAGGCTTGTGGAATCCGAACTGGCGGAGCGTTTTGGCGTGTCGCGCACCCCGATCCGAGAAGCGTTGCAACGCCTTGAAACGCAGTCGCTTCTGACACGGGACGGCCGGTCCCTGATTGTCGCATCGCTGGATCATAACCAGCTGGCGGAACTTTATGCTGTGCGCGCCGAACTGGAAGGGTTTGCCGCGCGTCTGGCTGCGCGTCATGCCACGGATGAAGAAGTGCGGCTGTTGCGCACGATGGTGGAGGAAGACCGCAAGCTGATCAATGACCCCAAGGCGCTAAGCCGTGCCAACCGGCGGTTTCACAAGCAAATCCACCTTGCGTCGCATAACCGCTATCTGGTGCAGCAACTTGATCTGGTGCATCGCTCCATGGCGCTGCTGGCCACCACATCACTGAGTTTTGAAGGACGCGGCACCCAGACCATCGACGAACATTCCGCCATTGTCGAAGCGATTGCCGCCCAGGACGGGCAGGGCGCATATGAGGCGCTGAAAACCCATATTTCCACAGCGTTCCTGACGCGGTTGCGTCAGGATGCCGACAGTGCGGACCGCTATTCGCTGTAACGACGGATATCAGAATATCTGGTCCAGAAACCGCGCCAGCGCGGCATGGGCCTTGTCATTGGCAGACGCGTCCCAGTCATTTGACGCCTGAACCGTGAAGGAATGGCGCGCGCCGCCAAAGACCTGCGCCTCATGTGGCACTTCTGCGGCGTGCAATTCATCCATCAAACGCGCCAGATCAGCCATTCCCGAAACCGGATCGGCGGACCCGTGCAGCACCAGAACCGGGCTAGTGGTGGCGCTGTAATCTTGCCCTTCCGGTGTGTCCAGCCCGCCATGGAAGCTGACAAACCCTGCCATGTCCATTCCTGCGCGGGCCGCTTCCAATGCGGCCGCACCGCCAAAACAATAGCCTGTGATCACCATATCTTCCGGCACGCCGTCCAGCTGTGCGGCAGCTTTTGCGGCTGCTGAAATACGCGCGCGGAACGTGTCACGGTCCGCATAAAGGGCGCCCGTTTCACGGCGATAATCCTCAAACCCGTCCAGAACGGCGTCGCGCCCGAACAGGTCCACGGCGACCCCCACAAAGCCTGCTTGTGCCAGGGCATCAGCGCGCGCGATTTCATGATCATTCACGCCATCCCAGTCATGGACAATCAGCACGGTGCCGCGTGCATCCCCATCGGGGCGCGCCACATATCCTTGAAATTCAACACCATCGACGCTGTAGTTCAGGGGGTCGGCCAGGCTTGTTTGTGCAGACAAAACCAAGGCCGTGCTTGCCCCCGCAAGCATGAACGCTGTAATCCGAGACATCATTTCCACCCTTTTTATTAACCTTGCCTGACAAGATTTAGGGCAGTGAGGGGGATTTCAAGTGCGCCCTATCTCAGGCCAGCCGTGACTTGAGCACTGCGCCCGCCTTGCCGAAATCCATTTCACCTGCATGGCGCGCTTTCAGCAGGCCCATCACCTTGCCGATGTCGCGCACCGAGGCGGCACCGGTTTCGGAAATCGCGGCATCAATTGCGCGGGCGATTTCATCGTCATTCAACTGGCGCGGCAAGAAGGTTTCGATCGTGCCAATTTCAGCGAGTTCCTTTTCAGCAAGGTCCAGACGCGCCGCTTCTTCATAGGCGCGCGCCGAATCGCGGCGTTGTTTGACCATGCGTGTCAGCACGGCGACCAGATCGCCATCGCTTAATTCGCCACCTGTTCCGTCACTGCGCGCAGCAATTTCGCGGTCCTTGATGGCGGCATTGATCAGGCGCAAGGTTGCCAGCTTTTCGCTGTCCTTGGCCTTCATCGCTGTTTTGAGTTCGCTTGATATTCTGTCGCGCAGGGACATTCGGCCAGTCCTGTTTTATGGTTTATCTACCTAGGCGCAAAACCTACCGAAGGGCGCACTGTCCTGCAAGGTTCAAAAACACAATAAAAAACAAATACCTACGCTTCTTTTCAGAGTTTGGCCGGATTCGCTTGATTCTCCTTGCTCATGGGCTTAGGTTCCGGCGAAATCCGAACATGACGGAGCGACAAGATGTGTGCGCAGACACTCAGACCCACAGCATGCCTTGTTCTGGCTGATGGGACAATTTTTTATGGGCGCGGGTTTGGCGCAACGGGCAAGACCGTGGCCGAGCTGTGCTTTAATACCGCCATGACGGGCTATCAGGAAATCATGACGGACCCGTCCTATGCAGGGCAGGTTGTTACCTTCACATTTCCCCATATCGGCAATGTGGGTGTAAACCCCGATGATGATGAAACCGCCGATCCGGTCGCGGCCGGAATGGTGGTGAAATGGGACCCCACACAGCCCAGCAACTGGCGCGCCACCGAAGGGCTGGTCGACTGGCTGACCAGACGCGGGCGCATTTGCATCGGGGGCGTGGACACGCGCCGCCTGACGCGCGCCATCCGCCAGCAGGGCGCCCCGCATGTAGCCCTTGCCCATGACCCGGACGGAAATTTCGACATCGAAGACCTGGTGGCGACCGCGCGCGCGTGGAAAGGGCTTGTCGGGCTGGATCTGGCGCGCGATGTGACCTGCGCGCAAAGCTATCGCTGGGACGAAATGCGGTGGGCCTGGCCCGAAGGCCATACGCGCCAGACCGCACCTGTCCATAAGGTCGTGGCCATCGATTACGGTGCCAAGCGCAATATCCTGCGGTGCCTTGCCAGTGCGGGGTGTGATGTCACGGTGCTGCCGGCAAGTGCCACCGCCGAGCAGGTGCTGGCGCTGAATCCTGATGGTGTTTTCCTGTCCAATGGTCCGGGGGACCCTGCCGCGACGGGCAGCTATGCGGTTCCCATGATCCGCGATGTGCTCAAGGCTGATATTCCGGTTTTCGGCATTTGCCTTGGTCATCAGATGCTGGCGCTGGCGCTGGGGGCGCAAACGATCAAGATGAACCATGGCCATCACGGCGCCAATCATCCAGTCAAGGACCATGACACTGGCAAGGTTGAGATTACCTCGATGAACCACGGGTTCGCAGTGGACAGCCAGACCTTGCCCGATGCCGTGATTGAGACGCACACATCCTTGTTTGACGGGTCGAATTGCGGCATCCGCATGAAGGACAAGCCGGTGTTTTCTGTCCAGCACCACCCCGAGGCCAGCCCCGGCCCGCAGGACAGTTTCTATCTGTTTGAACGCTTCGCGCAACATATGGCGGACCGCAAGGCAGGCTAAGCGCAGGCCACGCGCAGGCCCAAAATCTGCGCGTGGCTTTTGGATTTGACCGGCGCCCTGATTATTTAATCAGTTGTTAATCAATATCGTGTTCCCCTTTGCGTTAACCAAAGTGGAACAATGATGCGCAAGATCAGGTCGGTATCCTCCCTTCCTTCAGATGGCATGCCGCCCGTCCGGCTGAGTGTTGTGCGCGACAACAGCCAGTCGCGCGACAGGCTGGGCGCAATTTTGCGCGATATGGGGGCCATCAGCGCCGAAGGGCTGGTTTATGCCCTGCATATGCAGGCACAGCAGGCCACCAATCTGGGGGATTTGCTGGTTGCCCAAGGACAGATCAGCGAAGACACCCTGATGCGCGCGCTGTCGGTCCAGTTCGATACCCCCATCCTTGATGCCGCCAGCCGCGACCCTGACCCGACATTGACAGACCTGTTGGGGGCCGAACGCTGTATTGCGTTGCGCTGCATGCCGTGGTGCCACGCGGGGGCGGTTACTGTGGTGGCCACCCCGCGGCCCGACCAGTTCGAACAATGCCGCCCCGAACTGGAAGCCGCCCTTGGCCCGGTCGTTCCGGCCCTGATATCCGAGAAATTCCTGCATGACACAATTTTGCGGCTGCGGCGCACCTGGCTGACCCTTTGGGCCGAAAGCTGCGTCGCCCGACAGGAAAGCTGCCGGACCATGCCCTTCGGGGGGGTGCGCATATGGCTGGGTGGCGGGGGGCTGGCGCTGCTGGCGGTGACGATTTTTCAGCCGCAGGCCGTATTTCTGGCGCTGACGCTGATTGCCAGCGTTTTTCTGGCCTTGTCCGCAAGCCTGAAACTGGCGGCAGCAATCGCCGCGCTGTCGCGCATGTCGCACCCCGACCCGGCACAGACCGGCGCGGTGGTGGACCTGGTTCAGCGCCGCAAGCCTGTCGTGTCCATTCTTGTGCCGCTGTATAAAGAACCCGAAACAGTGCCGCGCCTTGTAACGCGCCTGGCCCGGCTGACATGGCCGCGTAACCTGCTGGATGTGCTGTTGATTGTCGAAGAAAACGACCATGAGACACGGCAAGCGCTGGACCGCGCGGGACTGCCGCGCTGGATGCGGGTAGTGCCCGTGCCGGATGCCCGCCTGAAAACCAAGCCGCGCGCGCTGAATTATGCCATGCTGTTTGCGCGCGGCACGTTGATTGGGGTGTATGACGCCGAAGATGCGCCCGAACCCGACCAGATTCACCGTGTTGTGTCCTGTTTTCAGAACGGGCCTGCAAATCTGGCCTGTGTGCAGGGGGTGCTTGATTTCTACAACCCCCGCAGCAACTGGCTGGCGCGTTGCTTTACCATTGAATACGCAAGCTGGTTCCGGGTTATCCTGCCGGGGTTGCAGCGTCTTGGTCTGGCTGTGCCATTGGGGGGGACAACATTGTTTTTCCGGCGCGACATTCTGGAACGGCTGGGGGGCTGGGATGCACATAACGTGACCGAAGATGCCGATCTGGGGATCAGGCTTGCGCGCCACGGGTTTTACACGCAGCTTCTGGACACCGTCACTTATGAAGAAGCGAACTGCCGCGCCATTTCATGGGTCAAGCAGCGCTCGCGGTGGTTGAAGGGCTATGCCATCACATGGCTTGTGCATATGCGTGACCCGCGCGCCTTGTGGGCGCAGCTTGGGGCGTGGCGGTTTTTCGGTGTGCAGGTGCTTTTTCTGGGAACATTGGTGCAGTTCATGCTTGCGCCGCTGCTGTGGTCATTCTGGCTGGTTCTGGCCGGACTGTCGCACCCGTTTGTGGATGCGTTCCCGCGCGGCGTGCTTGTGGCGTTCATTGGCCTGTTCCTGTTGTCAGAGGCCGTGAACCTTTCGGTTGGCATTGTCGCCACGCGCGCGCGCCATCACCGGCATTTGCGACTGTGGTTGCCAACGCTGCACGGGTATTTCCCCTTGGCGGTGCTTGCCGTCTACAAGGCGCTGTGGGAACTTGTCTCGGCGCCGTTTTACTGGGACAAGACCACCCATGGCACGCATGGCGCGGCCCTTGACGCGGTTGCTGTTCATGGCCAAAGCTGACATCTGACGGACCTTGGCGCGACAGGGTCTGATGCATTACATGAAGATCGGCCACCAATGTTATATTTTGAAAAGCAAAATCTGGTTTTACTGGCAACACCGAAAACGGCCAGCACATCGTTGGAAGCCGCCCTTGCACCCATGGCGGATATTGTGTTGCAGGGTGACCCGCGCATCAAGCATTGCACATATCATCGCTACAAATGGCGTTTTGAAAAATTTGTCATGATTTTCAACAAGACACCGCCGGAAACGGTCGCACTTATCCGCGAACCAGAAGACTGGCTAAGCAGTTGGTTCAGGTTCCGCCATGGCGACTGGCTGAAGGACACCCCGCGCAGCACTCGCGGCAAGACATTTGATGAATTTGTCGCGGGCTATCTGCGTGACCCCAAACCCGCCTTTGCCGCTGTCGGGTCGCAGGCCGCGTTCCTGACGCACCCCATGCAAGATGATCAGGTTCAGACATTGTTTCGCTATGACGCCATGGCGCAGTTTCAGGCATGGCTGGAAGACAGGCTTGGGTGCAACCTGGATTTGCCGCAAAAGAATGTCTCGCCCCTGATGGATACAAGTTTGTCGTCGGCCCTGCGCGAGCAACTGCGCGCCGGATGTGCACGCGATTACGCCCTGTATGATATGGCGCGCAGCACGGCCTAGCTTGCGCCGTTGTTTGGCTTGTCGCGCGGGCGTTTTCAGTGCAGCCTGCGCATATGCCCCCCGACCATGAAGGACCCAAGACCATGACACTTGAAACCCGTATCCAACAAGCACGCGGCGAAATGCCCGCCGATCTGGTTTTGCGCGGGGCGCAGGTGCTGTGTATGGTGACGGGCAGCTATATTCAGGGCGATGTTGCCATTTGCGGCGACACAATCGTGGGCATCGGGGCCGACTATGACGGTGCGCAGGTCATTGATCTAAGCGGGCATATTCTGGTGCCCGGGTTTATTGATACGCATCTGCACATTGAATCGTCGCTGGTCACCCCGTTCGAATTTGACCGCTGCGTGGCCCCGCGCGGGGTGACAACGGCCATATGCGACCCCCATGAAATTGCCAATGTCGCGGGCAGTGCGGGCATTCGCTACTTTCAGGACGCTGCGACCCGCACTGTCATGGATATCCGTGTGAACCTGTCGTCCTGCGTACCGTCCACGCATATGGAAACTGCAGGCGCGGCGTTGGATGCACAGGATTTGCTGGCGCTGGCCGATCATCCCAGTGTCATAGGGCTGGCGGAATTCATGAATTTCCCCGGCGTCATTCACCGCGACCCGGGCTGCATGGCGAAATTGCACGCCTTCGCGGGGCGGCATATTGACGGGCATGCGCCGCTATTGTCGGGGCGCGACCTGAACGCCTATGTCAGCGCGGGCATTCGCACGGAACATGAATCCACCACGGCGGATGAAGCGCGCGAGAAACTGCAAAAGGGGCTGCGCTGCCTTGTCCGGGAAGGGTCCGTCAGCAAGGACATGGTGGCGCTTGCGCCGCTGCTGACGCCCATAACTGCGCCTTATATGTGCCTGTGCACAGATGACCGCAACCCGCTGGACATTGCCGAACATGGCCATCTGGACCACATGATCCGCAGCCTGATTGCGATGGGGTGCGACATACTCTCGGTCTATCGGGCAGCGTCCCTTTCGGCAGCCGAGGCATTCGGGCTGAAGGATCGCGGCCAGATAGCCCCCGGCAAGCGCGCCGATATTGTCGCGCTGCCCGATCTGGCGCAATGCCGCGCCAATCTGGTTCTGTGCGGGGGCAGGGTGGTCGATGACGCCGCATTTGCCGCGCGCGAACTGATTGCGCCGGTCGGGCGCAATTCCGTGCATGCGCCGCAGGTCAGCGCACAGAATTTCCGCCATGCGGGCAATACCGCAGATACGCCCGTCATTGGCATCGTAGAAGGCAAGATCATAACCCGCCACCTGCGCGAGGATATCTTGCCGCAAGATGGCGACAAACGCCCCGATCCCGCCCGCGACCTGGCCCGCGTTGCTGTGGTGGAACGCCACGGCAAGAACGGCAATATCGCTACGGGGTTCGTGCGCGGGTTTGGCATGCAAACCGGCGCAATTGCGGCAACAGTCGCGCATGACCACCACAATATCGTCGCGGTCGGGGTGGATTATGATGATCTGGCGCTGGCAGTGAACCGGCTGTCCACCATCGAGGGGGGCTTTGTCGTGGTGCGCCACGGACAGGTTGTCGCGGAACTGCCCCTGCCTGTGGCGGGGCTGATGTCACTGGACAGTTACGAGCAGGTCCACGCCCGTCTTGTCACCTTGCGCGCAGCGGCAAAAACCCTTGGTGTCACACTGGAAGAACCGTTCTTGCAGCTTGCCTTCATCGCGCTGCCTGTGATCCCGCATCTTAAGATCACCGATTTCGGCATGGTGGATGTGGACCGTTTCGAAGTGATCTGACCTGCATATTCATTCAATGCTATAGGGCAACAGGCGTCGGTGGTCCGGGTCTATGCGCAAATGCCGTTCCAGCGGCGGAACAGAACGCTGGTGGCAATTGTCGCGTTCGCATATCCGGCAGGAAATGCCGATAGGGTCGAACCCGCCTTCGCGGCCCAGATCCATGCCATCGGCATAGACCAGTGAACTGGCATGGTCTATTTCGCACCCCAGCCCGATGGCGAACCGCCGCACCGGGGCGTGAAACGCGCCCCCGCCCTTGGTGACGGCCAGCGCGAGGCAGAAATAGCGCATCCCGTCGGGTGTTTCGGCCAGTTGGCGCAAGAACCGCCCCGGCGTTTCAAAGGCGCGGTGCACATTCGACAGCGGGCAAGCGCCGCCAAAACGCGCAAATTGCAGCCGCGTGGCGGAATGTCGTTTGGTGATGGTGCCCGCCTGATCCACGCGCACAAAGAAAAACGGCACGCCCTTGGCACCGGGCCGCTGCAAGGTTGACAGCCGGTGGGCAACTTGTTCAATCGAGGCGCCAAATTCCTCGGCCAGGGTTTCAAGGTCGTGGCGTGTGTTCTGCGCGGCCGACAGGAAGCGCTTGTAGGGCATCAGCGCGGCCCCCGCGAAATAATTGGCCAACCCGATCTTGGCAATCGATCGGGCCTCGGGGGATTGAAAGCGCGCAAGATCCAGTGTCGCCTCCAACAGGTCATTTTGTGTCAGCAGCGCCAGTTGATGGGCCAGCTGAAAGGCCTGGGTCGCGCGCGACACCTTGGACGACAGTTCCAGCACGCCCCGCGCGGCATCAAAGCGGCGCAGATCATCCCCCGCCACAAGGCGCAGCGTGATCTTGCGGTCCGCCAGGACCTGGGCGGCATGCGACATGAAATCGGTGCCGGGGTCGGCGCGGGCGGCAAAATGTTCTGCCGCGCGGTCCACAGCATCTATGTAGTTGTCGCAATAATGAAAGAAATCGCGCACCTCTTCCCAGGGGGACAGGCGCAATGTGGTGTCTTCGCGCCCCAAGGCTTCGTCAAGTGACGCCAGTTGTTCCTGTGCCTGCCGGTAGGCGCGGTGCAAATCCAGAAATGCGCGGGCAAATCCGGGGGCATTGGCCCCCACAAGCCGCAAATCCGGCAAGGCGGGGTTGGCGCTGGCGAAAAGCGGGTCGGCAAGTGCCTCTCTCAGGTCAGACACCAGCCTTTCGCTGTCGCCTGCCGAAAGTTCGGTCACATCCATGCCGAATTCGCGCGCCAATGCCAGCACAACAGCCGTGGACAATGGGCGGTTGTTGTTTTCCATCTGGTTCAGATAGGGCAGTGAAACGCCCAGTTTCGCAGCGAAGTCCTTTTGCGTCAGTCGAAGTTGCAGACGTGTTTCGCGCAGCTTTGCCCCGGCGTAAAGCTTTTGTGGTGGCATTCTATTCCCCCGACGCCTTTGCTAATTTCGCACCCGAACTTTGCAAAGTTGCCGTGCGCAGGTCAAGCGTTGATCTGGCGCGCCCGGTGCATGACATACAGCACCGGCACAATTGTCATTCTCGTTGTCGCAAGCATGACCCATATCAACGGGCCAGCCCCGCTGCCCGGTGTCAGCAAGGCCCCCGCCAGCGCCGACAATGCCGCGCCACCGCCAATCATGATTGCGCCGCCCATGCCACTGGCTGTTCCCGCCAGATGCGGGCGCACCGACATCATGCCTGATGTGGCCGATGGCAGCAGCATGCCATTGCCCAACCCGATCATGATGAAACACCCGAAAAACACCGGCGCCGACAGCACGCCTGCCATATACAACAAAGCAAGCAGGATCATGCCAGCAAACCCGATGATGCTGCCAACCAGGATCATCATGTTGATGCCAAAGCGCGCCGCGTATCTTCCTGACAGGAAATTGCCAAAAGCATAGCCAAGGGCGGGCGCCCCAAAATACATGCCCAGTTGCGACGGCGACAGTTCAAACACTTGCGACCCCACAAAAGGCGCGCCCCCCAGATAGGCGAAAAACGCCCCCGAGGCCAATGTTGCCGATGCGCAATAGCCCCAGAACCGCCGTGCGCGAATCAATTCCGGCATGGTGGCGAATTGCTGGCGCAATGACCCGCTGCGGTCGTGCTTTGTCTCGCCCATATCGGCCCAGCTTAATGCCAGAACGCCAATACCGGCCAACAACATCAGCACAAAGCTGCCGCGCCATCCAAACGCCTCGTCCAGGAAGCCACCGATTGCAGGCGCGATCATCGGAACCAGCGCCATGCCCATGGTGACATAGCCAATACGCGACGCGGCAGCGTTTTCATCCAGCACATCACGGATGGAGGCACGGCTTAACACCATTGCGGACACAACCAGCGCCTGCATCATGCGGAAGACAAGGAATGTCGTCGTGTCAGGGGCAAGCAGCGTGCCGGCAGTCGCAACAACGAACACCACAAGCGACGCCAGCAAAACCGGCCTGCGCCCGTATCTGTCCGATATGGTGCCGATAAAGACCTGAAGCACAGCATTTACAGCAAGATACAGCGAAACCGAAAGTTGCATCACACTATAGGTGGTGTCGAAATAGATCACCATCGACGGCAGTGATGGCAAAAACACATTCATCGACAGCGCCGCGATGGACGCTTGCGCAACCAGTGTCGCGACATGGGGCGGGGTGTTGCGGTTCAGAAAAACGGTTTGCGGCGGGACAAGGGGTGGGGTCACAGCGTGATCGGCCTTCGACATATGCATCTGGCGTAACTGTTACACATGTGAAAAGAAGGCGCAACGTGCATTGCAGCCCTTGCGTTACTTTGCAAATTAGCCAAGCATCCTGCAGACATGTTTGCAAATTATCTTAATTTCTCTTTTAATGCCTGGAACGAAACATTATTGTCCAGCTTAGCGCCTGCATTCGGTGTGTGCCGCGCAAAAGGGGGACCTCATGAAAGATATTCTTCAACAGCTTGAAAGCAATCGTGACGTGGCGCGGCTTGGCGGGGGGCAGCGCCGGATTGATGCGCAGCATGCCAAAGGCAAGCTGACAGCGCGCGAACGTCTTGAGCTTTTGCTGGACGAGGGCAGCTTTGAAGAATTCGACATGTTCGTGGCCCATCGATGCGTCGATTTCGGCATGCAGGATGACCGTCCCGCAGGGGACGGGGTCGTTACCGGCTGGGGCACAATAAACGGGCGGCAGGTTTATGTTTTCAGTCAGGATTTTACAGTTATGGGCGGGTCCGTCAGCGAAACCCATGCCCAAAAAATATGCAAGATCATGGATATGGCCATCCAGAACGGGGCGCCTGTCATTGGCCTGAACGATTCCGGTGGCGCGCGCATCCAAGAAGGCGTGGCCAGCCTT
This sequence comes from Paracoccaceae bacterium, assembly GCA_017510335.1. Taxonomy (GTDB): domain Bacteria; phylum Pseudomonadota; class Alphaproteobacteria; order Rhodobacterales; family Rhodobacteraceae; genus Roseinatronobacter. The sequence goes on along the minus strand of JAFWNM010000013.1, from coordinate 28,508 downwards.
GCCGCCTATGGCGAGGTGTTCCAGCGCAATATCATGGCGTCAGGCGTGGTGCCGCAGATCAGCGTGATCATGGGACCATGCGCGGGCGGCGCGGTTTACAGCCCGGCGATGACCGATTTCATCTTCATGGTGAAAGACACCAGCTATATGTTTGTGACTGGCCCTGATGTCGTCAAGACAGTGACCAATGAAATTGTCACCGCTGAAGAACTTGGCGGGGCCAGCACACATACGCGCAAGTCATCCGTGGCGGATGGTGCCTTTGAAAATGATGTCGAGGCATTGATCGAAGTGCGCCGCCTTGTGGATTTCCTGCCCAAGAACAACCTTGAAAAACCGCCCGTACGCCCGTTCTTTGATGACCCTGCACGTCTGGAGCACAGTCTGGATACGTTGATTCCCGACAATGCCAACACGCCCTATGACATGAAGGAACTGATCCGCAAAGTTGCCGATGAAGGGGATTTCTTTGAAATTCAGGCGGATTTTGCAAAGAACATCCTGACCGGGTTCATTCGCCTTGAAGGGCGCAGCGTGGGCGTGGTGGCCAACCAGCCCATGGTTCTGGCCGGATGTCTGGATATTGATTCCAGTCGCAAGGCAGCGCGGTTCGTGCGGTTTTGCGATGCGTTTGAAATTCCCATCCTGACCTTTGTGGATGTGCCCGGCTTCTTGCCCGGCACAGGTCAGGAATATGGCGGTATCATCAAGCATGGTGCGAAATTGCTGTTTGCTTATGGCGAAGCCACAGTGCCGAAGGTGACAGTGATCACGCGCAAGGCCTATGGCGGGGCTTATGACGTGATGTCGTCCAAGCATCTGCGGGGGGATTTCAATTACGCATGGCCCACAGCGGAAATTGCCGTGATGGGGGCAAAAGGCGCCGTGGAAATCCTGTATCGGTCCGAATTGGGCAATGCCGACAAGATTGCCGAACGCACCAAGGATTATGAAACGCGTTTCGCAAACCCGTTTGTTGCTGCCGAAAAAGGGTTCATTGACGAAGTGATCATGCCCCATTCAACGCGCAAACGCGTGGCCCGTGCATTTGCCGCATTGCGCAACAAGAAGGTCAAGAACCCTTGGAAAAAACACGATAATATTCCGCTTTAGGGGGCAGGGCAGTGGGGGCACGCACGATCATTTTCTGCACGGCTTTGGGCTGGGCCATGCCGCAGCATGCGATCGGGCAGGGCAGCAATCAACTAGTCATGCCCTCGGGCGAGGTCGCCTATCCCCTGGATGAGATATGGGACGAGGATCTGGCCGTGATTCGTCTGCGTTACATCGTGCCGAAACTGGCCGAACCGCCAAGCCTTTATGCAGGGGATGCGCTGCGCGTTTTTGACGACATGCTGTGGTTGTGCAGCACCCAGTTGCGCAGCCTGGCCGATCTGGGCGAATTCCCGCAGGATCAGGGTTGGAACGGGGCGGTCATTACCATGTTGGAACGTGACCTTCCGTTTGGCACCCGCGATGCAGATATTGTGCAGTTTTTCGAAGGATTCCAGTTCGGAATTGATGGATGCGAGTTGGAAGATGATGTCTATCATGACTGAAGCACGCCTGAACTGCAGAAATGGTGCACAACAGCCACATCGTTACAGCCGCGTTGAATTTCGGTGGTCAGGATTCCGCGGGCGCGATATTATACGCGGGCATGTCTTCTGGCATGCGACCACAACCCCGCCGGTGCGAAAAAACAAAATAACGCACCCGGTTTTCATGAGCAGGAGAAATTCATGTCCAAAGTTGCCCTTCTTGCCGCAGTGTCGGCCGTCCTCGTGCTTGGCGCATGTGAAAAACACAAGCGCCCCGCCCCGATGGAGCCGATCGCAGCCCCCATCTATGTGGAACCCGTTTCGAGCAAATCGAAATACTAAGCCTTGCAGGGGACAGGGACGCATCCCTGTTCCCGTTGGCCCAAACAGGGCCGCAAAGCTAAGGTGCAGGCCGCAAATTTTAGTTTTCTGCCTGCACCCCATGTTAGAAAACCTGTGGTCAAGTCCCTGTGCATGCGTTAGTCTTTCTCGCAAGCGCAAGGCTTTTTCTTGCGTTGCCGGTATGGCGGGGGGCACCCCCCCTGCGCATATCTTCACGGACAGTGACAACAGGAGATACGCATGTCCAAGTTCACCCTTCTTGCAGTTTTCGGCGCAACCCTTGCATTGGGGGCCTGTGCAAAGCACCAGCCCGCACCAGAACCGGTTCCCGCACCTATTATGGTTGAACCTGTTTCGCCCAAGGGCCGCTAAATCACCAGCCGGGCAGGCGCTGCCCGCGCCTGCCCGTGCCCCATGCTTTGGCGCGGGTCTTCAACTTTTTGGAGGACAGCCATGCTGAAGCATCGCGGCTTTCCTGGGCGCTTGCCCAGCACTGATTTCCAATTCACCATACGACGCGGCAACCCCAAAGGGGTGACACCCCTTGTTGCGCGCAAGCGTTTCGCGGACCGGCGCGCCGCCGACCGGCGTGCAGATGAAGCCTTTCTTGGCGCTTTGATCGCGCATTTTGGCGAAGACCCCTTTGAACGTGGCAATCTGGACGCAGGGCGCCTGTCATGGCTGTTCGGGCGCGAAGTGGTCGCGGCAGACGCCGAATTTGATCCCGCCAGCTATGACGCCCTGCTGCGTGTTGACATGCGCGCAGCCCAGGCCAGCTTCCCGCAGCTGTTTGATGGATCGTCCGAATTTGCCTTCGACACATGGGAAGAGTGATGCCGCAGCGCCACGCCTTCATTTACCTGACCCGCGCCATGGCTGCGCTTATTTTCAAGGAGTCCGCATGTTCCGCAAGATCCTGATTGCCAATCGTGGTGAAATTGCCTGCCGCGTCATCAAGACCGCCCGCAAGATGGGTATTGCGACAGTCGCTGTCTATTCCGATGCGGACCGCAACGCGCTGCATGTGCGCATGGCCGATGAAGCCATCCATATCGGCCCTGCCCCTGCAAACCAGTCCTATATTGTGATCGACAAGATCATGGACGCCATCCGCCAAAGCGGCGCGGAGGCAGTGCATCCGGGCTATGGGTTCCTGTCTGAAAACATGAAATTCGCAGAAGCGCTGGCCGCCGAAGGTGTTGCCTTCATTGGCCCGCCTGCAAACGCGATTGAAGCGATGGGCGACAAGATCACGTCCAAGAAACTGGCGCAGGAAGCCGGCGTCAGCACAGTGCCCGGCTATATGGGCCTGATCACTGATGCAGAGGATGCTGTCAAAATCAGCAATCAGGTCGGCTATCCCGTGATGATCAAGGCCAGCGCGGGCGGGGGCGGGAAGGGCATGCGCATCGCCTGGAATGATGACGAGGCCCGCGAGGGGTTCCAGTCCTCCAAGAACGAAGCTGCGTCCAGTTTCGGGGATGACCGTATTTTCATTGAAAAATTCGTCACCCAGCCCCGCCATATCGAAATTCAGGTTCTGGCCGACAGCCATGGCAACACTGTCTATCTGCATGAACGCGAATGTTCGATCCAGCGGCGCAACCAGAAAGTAATCGAGGAAGCGCCATCCCCCTTTCTGGACGAAGCGACGCGCCGCGCGATGGGCGAACAGGCCTGCGCACTGGCTGCGGCTGTTGGCTATACATCTGCGGGCACCGTGGAATTCATTGTTGATGGTGACAGGAATTTCTATTTCCTTGAAATGAACACCCGCCTTCAGGTGGAACACCCTGTGACCGAATTGATTACGGGCGTGGACCTGGTGGAACAGATGATCCGCGTGGCGGCTGGCGAAAAACTGCCTTTTGCGCAATCGGATCTGAAGATCAACGGTTGGGCGATTGAATCGCGCTTGTATGCCGAAGACCCGTATCGCAATTTTCTGCCCTCCATCGGGCGGTTGACGCGCTATCGTCCCCCTGCGGAACTGGTCGAACCATCGCGCGCTGTGCGCAATGATACTGGCGTGTTCGAAGGGGGGGAAATCAGCATGTATTATGACCCCATGATTGCGAAACTTTGCACATGGGCGCCAACGCGCGGACAGGCCATTGATGAAATGCGACTGGCGCTGGATGAATTCGAGCTTGAGGGCATTGGCCATAACCTGCCGTTCCTGTCTGCCGTGATGGACCACCCGCGTTTCATTTCCGGGGACATTACGACTGCCTTTATTGCCGAAGAATACCCCGACGGGTTCGAAGGCGCTGCCCTGGCGCCTGATCTGCTGCGCCGCGTGGCGGCCAGCGCCTGCGCCATGAACCGCGTGGCCGAGATTCGCCGCGCGCGCATTTCCGGGCGCATGGACAACCATAAACGCGTGGTGGGCACCGATTGGGTTGTCAATCTTCAAGGGGAAAGCCTGCAGGCCAGCATTGACGCCGACCGCGACGGCGCAACTGTGTCGCTGGACGGGCAGGCGTATCGCATCACGTCTGACTGGGTGCCGGGCCAGCCATTGGCGCGGTTGGATGTCAATGGAACACCGTTGGTGATGAAGATCGACAAAATTCCCGGCGGGTTTCGCGCGCGTTTGCGCGGTGCGGACCTGAAGGTGCATGTCTTCTCCCTGCGGCAAGCGCAACTGGCGGAACTGATGCCCGAAAAGCTGCCGCCCGATACGTCAAAACTGCTGCTGTGCCCCATGCCCGGCATGGTCGTGTCCATCGCCGTCGAAGAAGGGCAGGAAGTTTACGAAGGCCAGGCACTTGCCACAGTCGAGGCCATGAAGATGGAAAACATCCTGCGCGCCGAACGCAAGGGCACTGTGTCGCGCATCAGCGTTCAGGCAGGCGCGTCGCTGGCGGTGGATGATGTCATCATGGAGTTTGAATGATGCTGCAAAAGCGCACGCCCTTTCGCCTTTTTCTGATGTATTTCCTATGCTTCAGTGCAGCCCTTGTTCTGATGTGGATGATCCTGACCCGTATTTCCGAAGGCGTGCGCGATGGGTATTATTTTCTTCTGCTAATGCCCCCTTTGGGCGGGATGGCGGTATTTCACGGGCTTTTCCCGCTGCTTAGCCGTATTCGCCTTGGGCTGGAATTCGTCGCTGTCGGGGGCGGGCTTGTCTATGGAACGGGCGCGGTGGTGGCGGTGCTGTTCTGGTTCGGCCTTCTGGACCCCGGCAGTGCCGTTGTGTTGTGGCTGGTCAGTGTTTTCGGGCCGGGCTGGTGGCTGATGTCGCAGCGGGCCGAAAAAATCGGCTATTTTACATGATGGCGCTGCCCCCATATTCCGTGTTCAGGGCGGCAGGCGCGCATGCCTGTCCGCCTGAACACGGGCGTGTGGGATGTCAGCGCCCTGCTGGCAAGCGTTCCAGCATTTCCTGCCGGCGCGACGGGAACCTGTCGATGATGGCCATGAATTCACGCCCTGTGCGCACGGCGGGTCGGCGGGCCTTGACCTCTCCATCCTTGTCGATGATGGCGGTGACGAACCCGCTTGGCCGCAGCACCTGCCGCAAGGGGCTTCTGTCCTGGGGATGGGCGTCAAAAATCACCACGGCATCACGGGCCACGAATTCATTGGCGCGTTCGCGCAATTCGTTCAACTGGCGTTCAAGCTGTGGGTCGTTGGGCGTTTCCGCCATGACAACGATCATACGGTTTACCCAAATGAAATCACGCGCATCAATCTCGCGGGCGTCCAGAAACAGCAGCGTTTCGGCTGCGTCGTCGCCTGCCACGGTATCAGCGGCAAGGCTGGGTATATCCTGCCCCGTATCGGGCGTGTCGGGACCGTTGGTGGCAAATGCCGCAAGCGGAAAATGCAACGCAAAAACAAGCGTGAAGATCGGTTTCATAATGCCTCCTGCATGCACTGCATATAGTCGCAATTGTCAGGAAAACACCATAGCGCATGCGTTTTTCCCTACGCGTGATGACAGAAAGGACCAGCCATGAGCACGCCAAAAGGCCGTTGGGCCGAAATCGCCGGAAAGGAATTGAAAAACCGCCCCGTCGAAAGCCTGACATGGAACACATTGGAAGGCATCCCTGTCCAGCCGCTTTATACTGCGGAAGACCTGGAAGGGCTGGAGCATCTGGGCACAATCCCCGGCGAGGCCCCCTATACACGCGGGGTGCGTGCCACCATGTATACGGGCCGCCCATGGACAATTCGTCAATATGCCGGTTTTTCAACCGCCGAGGAGTCGAACGCATTTTACCGCAAGGCGCTGGCCGCAGGCCAGCAGGGCGTTTCCGTGGCCTTCGATCTGGCCACCCATCGCGGCTATGACAGTGACCATCCGCGCGTGATGAGCGATGTCGGCAAGGCCGGCGTGGCAATCGATTCTGTTGAGGATATGAAGATCCTGTTCAGCGGGATACCTTTAGAAAAAGTCAGCGTTTCCATGACGATGAACGGCGCTGTTATTCCTATTCTGGCCAATTTCATTGTCACTGGCGAAGAACAGGGCGTGGACCGCAAGCTGTTGTCAGGGACAATTCAGAATGACATTCTGAAGGAATTCATGGTCCGCAACACCTATGTTTACCCGCCTGAACCCAGCATGCGCATCATTGCGGACATTATCGAATATACCAGCGCGGAAATGCCCAAATTCAACAGCATTTCGATTTCCGGCTATCACATGCAGGAAGCAGGCGCCAATCTGGTGCAGGAACTTGGTTTCACCCTTGCTGACGGGCGCGAATATGTGCGTGCGGCCATCCACCGGGGCATGGATGTTGACCATTTTGCCGGGCGTTTGTCGTTCTTCTTTGCCATTGGCACAAATTTCTTCATGGAAATCGCCAAATTGCGCGCAGCACGGCTGCTATGGTCGCGCGTGATGGAAGAATTCAACCCCAAAGACCCCAAATCCAGCATGCTGCGCACGCATTGCCAGACATCGGGCGTGTCCTTGCAGGAACAAGACCCTTATAACAACGTCATCCGCACTGCTTATGAAGCCATGAGCGCGGTTCTGGGCGGCACGCAATCACTGCACACGAATGCGCTGGACGAAGCGATTGCCCTGCCCACTGAATTCAGCGCACGCATTGCGCGCAATACCCAGTTGGTTTTGCAAGAAGAAACCGGCGTCACCAAGGTCGTCGATCCCTTGGCAGGCAGCTATTACATTGAAAAACTGACCCATGATCTGGCCGAAGCCGCATGGGGGCTGATGCAGGAAGTTGAAGAAATGGGCGGTATGACCAAGGCCGTGGCCTCTGGTATGCCCAAACTGCGGATCGAGGAAACTGCCGCGCGCAGACAGGCCATGATCGACCGTGGCGAGGAAGTGATCGTTGGCGTGAACAAATACCGCAAGGATGTTGAAGACCCGATCGACATTCTGGACATCGACAATGTCAAAGTGCGCGACAGCCAGATTGCCCGTCTGGAAAAGATACGCGCGACCCGCGATCAGGCCGCATGCGACGCGGCGCTGGATGAACTGACCCGCCGCGCCAGCGACGGGGGCAACCTTCTGGAAGCAGCGGTGGACGCGGCGCGCGCGCGCGCGACTGTGGGGGAAATCAGCATGGCAATGGAAAAGATATTCGGCCGCCACCGTGCCGAGGTCAAGACACTGGCGGGTGTCTATGGCGCGGCCTATGAAGGCGATGACGGGTTCGCCGCCATACAGGCCGATGTGGAGCGCTTCGCCGAGGCCGAGGGGCGCCGCCCGCGCATGCTGGTCGTCAAGATGGGCCAGGACGGCCATGATCGCGGTGCGAAAGTCATTGCCACGGCCTTTGCCGATATCGGGTTTGACGTGGATGTTGGCCCATTGTTCCAGACCCCGGACGAAGCGGCCCAGGATGCCATCGACAATGATGTGCATATCATTGGCATTTCAAGCCAGGCCGCCGGTCACAAAACGCTGGCCCCGCAACTTATCAAGGCACTGCGCGATGCGGGCGCGGATGATATTCTTGTCATTTGCGGCGGCGTCATCCCACAGCAGGACTATGATTTCCTGTATGGCGCGGGCGTGAAGGCCATTTTCGGCCCAGGCACAAACATTCCCGACGCTGCGAAGAAAATTCTTGATCTGGTGCGCAGCGCGCGCGGGTTGTCGTAAGGTAGAAATACTGCAGGGCAGGGGGCTTTGCCCATGCCCTGCAGTTTTGTCATCTGATCAGCTTGCAGGTGCCGCTGCACGGTTATCAAGGCGTGCATCCACCGACAGGCTGCCTGCACCCGTGACCGAAAGTGCCAGATACCCGCCTGCCAGCGCCAGGTTTTTCAGCAATTGTGTCATTTGCATCTGGTCGCCCAGGTCAAAATGATACAGCAGCCCCGATACGACGCAAAACGCCGCCAGCGCATAGGCAGTGATGCGGGTCATGACACCCAGGATCAGCGCCGCACCGGCAATAATTTCGAACAGGACAGCCGGCCATGCCAGCGCTGCGGGAATGCCGCCCATGGCCATATACTGGCCGAAGCCTGAAACATCGCCCAGTTTCCCGAAACCGGACACCAGAAACAGCGCCCCTAACAAGATGCGCGCGACAAGAAGAAGTGTGGAATGTGTCATTGTGACCCTTTGATCTGACTGTGCTACAAGCCCCCATATAGCGGGTTCCGAAACGGGCAGAATTCACTGATACCCCACATGCGCTGTGCGAAATTACACAAGCACGGCAGCCGATGTGCCCAAATTTGCGCCATGTCATGGCAATGCCATGGCAACAGGGTATGAAACATGTGAAAAAACCTGTGCAATAATATCCCATGGCAGCTTGGCCGCCATGGCCCGACCGACAAGGAAGACAGCATGCGCATTCTGGTTTTCAACGCGGGCAGTTCATCCCTGAAATTCGGGGTGTTCGACCTGAATGCGGGCGAAACGCTGGATCAGGCGAAGCACATCTTCAAGGGCAGTTTCGACAGATTTGGCCCAAAGGGATGCGACTACCGGCACGGAATAGACAAACCCGTTATGGAACCCGCGCCCTATTGCACCTTGGATGAGGCCACGCGCGCAGTTCCGGCCCTGTTAGAACAGGCAGGAATTGGCACAATAGATGCGATTGGTCACCGCATCGCGCATGGCGGGGACCGTTTCAGTGCGGCCACACAGCTGACAGACACAACGCTGGGCGCGATTGACGCATTGACCCCGCTTGCGCCCTTGCATAACCCAGCCAATCTTGCGGCTGTGCATGTTGCGCGGCAGGTCTGGCCTGATTTGCCACAATGGGCCGTGTTTGACACGGCGTTTCATCTGACCAACCCTGCGCGCGCCAGCACCTATGCCGTTCCGAAAGACTGGCGCGCACAGGGGCTGCGTCGCTACGGGTTTCACGGCACGTCGCATAAATATGTGGCCCATCGCGCCGCCGAGGTGTTGGGACAACAGTTGCGGGACTTGCGGCTGATCAGCCTGCATCTGGGGAACGGGGCAAGCGCCTGTGCGATTGCGGGTGGAATCAGTATTGACAGCTCCATGGGGATGACCCCGATGGAAGGGCTTGTCATGGGCACCCGTTCGGGCGACGTGGACCCGGGTGTGTTCGGGTATGTTCAGCGCGAACTGGGGCTGGACGTGGCCCAGATTGAAGATGCGCTGAACCGTCACAGCGGTTTGCTGGGACTGACTGGATCATCAGATATGCGCGATGTCGAGGAACGCGCCGCGCATGGCGACACGGACGCACAGCTTGCCATCCATATCTACGCATACCGCGCGCGAAAATACATCGGCGCCTATGCGGCTGCCATGGGCGGGCTGGATGTGCTGGTCTTTACAGGGGGCATTGGCGAGAATTCGGCGTCCATGCGCCGGCGCATCTGCGAGGGGTTGGGTTTCATGGGGGTTTTGCTGGACCATGACCGCAACATGAATGTGGACCTGTCCGCAAGGGCTGCGCCGCAAATTCAGGCCTATGGCGCGCGGGTCAATGTGCTGGTCACGGAAACCGCCGAGCAGTTGATGATCGCGCGGGAAGTGGCCAGTGCCGCCGCGCGCCCGAAGGGGCAGGGGGCGCGCATTCCGGTTGCCGTGTCCGCGCGGCATGTGCATTTGTGTCGCAAGGCCGTGGATGCCCTGTTTGGCAAGGGGTATGAGTTGACCCAAGGCAAACCCCTGCGGCAACAAGGCCACTGGGCGGCGGTTGAACGTGTGGCCCTGCATGGCCCCAAGGGCAGTCTGCACAATGTGGCAATCCTTGGCCCGTTGCGCGCGCGCACCCAGATAGAAGTGTCGCGCACAGACAGTTTTGCCTTGGGCATTGACGCCCCTGTGCGCCAAAGCGGCAAGCTGGATGAAACACCACAAATCCGGCTGTCCGGCCCTGCGGGCACCTTGGACAGTGACGGGCTGATTATCGCGTCACGCCATATTCATATGGCACCACAGGATGCCGGGCGCATGGGTGTTCAGGATGGCGATATGGTCAATGTCACGCTGGAGGCGACAGGGCGCGACCTGACATTCACGCGTGTGCTGGTGCGCGTGTCCGAGAATGCCTTTACCGAAATGCATATTGACACAGATGAGGCAAACGCCGCCGGAATTCAGGGAGAGGGCGCAGGGCAGATTTCCGCGGCCGCCACCGTGATGCCCGACATGACATCGCGCCCCGACTAGCGGCTGCCGCCTTCACACGACATGCGCGAACTTGTTGATTTCGCGTGTGCGAGAAGCCCCAGTTTTGAGCAACATGCTTTCAGGCGGCTCGCCGCATCCCTACGGTCTTGGATGTTGCAGAAACGGAAAAACCGTTCCCGGTTTTGTGCAACATGAACGAAAGGCGCGCGGAACGAAACCCTGCCCGCGCTGCCCCCTGACCGGACGCGTTCAGTATGGAATGGCGCATAGATGCCTATTCCTCTTCCTCGGTGGATTTGAGCGCGATGGTTCCCGAATCAATCATGATTCGCACAGCCGCCATTACGCGCGCCATGATCTCATCCTTTTGTTTGGCCGTGGGAATGGGCAGGGCCATGGCATCTTCGCGCATTGTATCGGCCACGCGTTTTGACATGTTCGACAGCAGAAATTCGAGGGTCTGTTGATCGTCTTCGGCATTTGCCGCGATGATGAACATCATATCCTCTGACGGGATTTCACGCATGATTGTCGGCACTTCGCGCGGTTCGATCCGCGCGGGAATATCCTGAAAGGTGAAAATCGATTTGCGCACCCCGGTGGCAAAACCCTGATCCACACTTTCCAACCCGGCAAGCAGCCGGTCGCGCAACGCCGATGGGGAAGAATTCAGTATTTCGCCTACACGCTTCGTCGATGGTTTGACAAACGCGCGCAGCGGCTTGTCTGTCACTTGTTGGGCAAGGGACGCGCCGATCCTGGCAACCGTGTCCGGATCTATTTCTTCGGTTTTTGCGACAGACAGCGCCAGCGCCTGCGCCAGATCAGGCGGCATTTGCGCAAGCAAGCCTGCGGCCTTGTCGATGCTCAGCTTCGACAGAACAACAGCCCCCACCACAGTGCTTTCTGCTTCCAGCAAGGGCAGAAGATCAGTATCTGGCGCGCGTTCCAGATCGGTCCAGTGGTCGCGCCCATGCCCGCCGCGTGCCAGGTTGCGCAGATGTTCCGCCGCAGTCGCGTCAAGCCGCCCGTCCAGCAAGGTCAACGCGCCATCCAGCCCTTCAGGAAAGGACAGGCCAACCTGTTCCAGCATGTCCACATATTCCGCCACAACCGCGTTCATGGTGGTGCGATCAACCAGCCGCATTTCCCCCATCGTGCGGGTAAGATTTGCCTGCATCGTTGCCGATAGTGACGAAAGCTGCATATCAACGCCTTCGGCAACCAGGATGCGCACGATGATTGCGGCTTTCTGAATTCCGCTAAGATGGTCAGTGCCCGAAAAACTGCGCGGTTCAGGCGGTGCCATAAAGCCATCATCAGTGTCAAACCCTGACATGTCCATGCCCCCACCCATACCAGAGTTGAAAGGCATCATCGCAGCGTTGCTCATAGGATGGTTCCTTGCGCAGAGATGATCTGTTCTAACGACATGTGATCCCCAGCCATTGCGATTTGTATCTTGCGCAACCCTCGCAAAAAAACGTCAATAAACAATTGACGGACCGTATCGTTTTGGGGGCCACGACAAAAAAAGCCCCCGCCACAAAGGGCAGGGGCACTTCAATAAGGGACGCCAGTTCAGCTTGTTACCGGGTCGACACAGCTTGCGGTGTCATTGTCCCAAACCTGTCCGGCCATGCAGCTGGATGCGGTTGTTTCATAGGACATGCCCGAACACATTGCCGATGCAAACGCGGGTGTCAGGGAAAGAACAATTGCCGAAAGTGCCAGTCTGAGTTTCATTGCGTTACCTCCGTCAGTGTGGCTCAAACCTAGCACGATTCTTTCCAAAACAAGACCGATTTTGAAATTAACCGTCAAAAACCCGCGAAAATATCGTTTCCACATGCTTGGTATGGTATTCAAGATCAAATTTTGCGCGAATGTCATCTTCGGACAAGGCCGCGCGCACGTCGGGGTCTGCCAGCAATTCGTCTTGGAAGTCGCAGCCTTTTTCCCAGACTTTCATCGCATTGCGCTGCACAAGGGTATAGGCATCCTCGCGGCTGACGCCCGCCTGTGTCAGCGCCAGAAGCACGCGTTGTGAATGGATCAGGCCACGAAACTTGTTCATGTTGGTGATCATGTTGTCAGGATAGACCACCAGCTTGTCGATCACGCCTGTCAGACGGGCAAGGGCGAAGTCCAGTGTCACTGTCGCATCCGGTCCGATCATCCGTTCGACGGAAGAATGCGAAATGTCGCGTTCATGCCAAAGCGCCACGTTTTCCATCGCGGGCACAACTGCCATGCGCACCAGCCGCGCCAGCCCCGTCAGGTTTTCGGTCAGCACAGGGTTGCGCTTGTGTGGCATCGCGCTGGACCCTTTCTGGCCCTTGCTGAAAAACTCCTCTGCCTCCAGCACCTCGGTGCGTTGCATGTGGCGAATCTCGATCGCGACATTTTCAATGCTGCTGGCGATGACACCCAATGTCGCAAAGAACATCGCGTGGCGGTCGCGCGGGATGACCTGTGTGCTGATGGGTTCGGGCGTCAGGCCCAGTTGGGCGCAGACATGTTCTTCTACGCTTGGGTCGATATTGGCGAAGGTTCCGACAGCGCCGGAAATGGCACCTGTGGCAATTTCGGTGCGGGCAAGGGCCAGCCGGTCGCGGTTGCGCTTCATTTCGGCATAGAACCGCGCAAGGGTCAGGCCCATGGTTGTGGGCTCCGCATGAATACCGTGGCTGCGGCCCATGCGGATGGTGAATTTGTGTTCCATCGCGCGCCGCTTCAGCGCGTCCAGCAGGGCATCCATATCGGCCAACAGCAGATCTGTCGCGCGGACAAGCTGCACATTGAAGGTGGTATCAAGCACGTCAGAACTGGTCATGCCCTGATGCACGAAGCGGGCTTCGTCATTGCCGATGATTTCCGCCAGATGCGTCAGGAATGCGATGACATCATGTTTGGTGACGGCTTCAATCTCGTCAATGCGGGCAACGTCGAATTCCACATCCTTGGCTTTCCAGACCGCCGCGGCACTTTCTGCCGGAATGACACCAAGCCTGGCCTGAGCATCGCAGGCATGGGCCTCGATTTCATACCAGATGCGGAATTTCGTTTCCGGTGACCAGATGGCAACCATTTCAGGGCGGGAATAACGCGGGATCATGCACAGGCCTCTTGCGGTTCGCTTTGCAGCGTCATAGCGACCGGGGGGCGTGATCGCAAGTTGCCGTTGCCGGAATGGGAATTATTAACATAATACTGATTATGGGTTTAATTCACAACGCCTGCTATACGGAAATTTAGTGATTTCCCGACATAGGTATCCTGACCACAATGTTCGATTCGAGGATACGACATATGCGTTTCTGGCGACCAACCTCATTCAAGCCTGCTTCGGACTACAGTTTTCTTGAGCAGATTTCCAAACCAAGCGTGTTGGTCAACGATCAGGGCGTCGTGATTTACGCGAATTCAGAATTCGCCGAGATGGCAGGCAAATGGGGTGTCGACCTGCATGGCATCACATTCGAGGACTTGCTGAGCTCCCTCTCCAAGCAGGACACCAAGCGTGCCTCCATGCTCAAGCGCAGCACCTATGACCTTAAGCTGGGTGATAGCACTGTGCAGCTCGTGTGTCTGGACGTGGCAAAAGATCAGCAGAACGACGCGATCCTTGAACAGGCCATCGATGCGGTCGTCTCCATTGACCCTGAAAATAACGTGGTGTTTTTCAACAAGGCTGCGGAAAGCCTGTGGCAACTGCCGCGCGAACAGGTTCTGGGGCGTAATGTCAAACACCTTGTGCCCCAGGTCATGCGCCACAATCATGATGACATGGTCAACCGCAACCGGCGCACCGGCGAAAACCGGATTGTCGGCACAATGCGCGAAGTCCAGATTGAACGCGCCAATGGAACGCAAGTCACTGTTGGTCTGACCTTGTCCAAGGTCAACACCAGCGCGGGCATATGCTATACTGCGTTTCTGAAAGATATATCGGGCATCAAAGCGGCGGAACGACGGTTGCGCGAAACGCTGGAACAAGCCCTTGATGCAGTGGTCGAGATTGATAGCGAGAACAACGTCGTTTTCTTCAACCCGGCTGCAGAACGGCTTTGGGGCTATGACAGCGAGGAAGTTATTGGCAGAAATGTCGATATGCTTGTCCCCATCACCCACCGGGCAAATCATGACAATCTGGTTAATCGCAACCGCACCACGGGGGTCAACCGTATTGTCGGCACCTCCCGAGAGGTGGAGCTTTTTCGCAAGGATGGCGAACAGCGCTGGGTCAGTCTTTCCTTGTCCAAAGTGCCCCGCGAAGATGGTTCCATCACCTACACAGCCTTCCTGCGCGACGTCACAGAAGAAGTGAAGCGCCGCGAGCATATTCGCCTGTTGTCACTGGTTGCAGATGAAACAGATAACGCTGTCCTTATTACAGACGCAAACCGCAAGCTGATTTATGTGAATTCGGGCTTCACCCGTCTGACCGGCTATTCCGCACAAGAAGTCATGGGGCGCAGGCCGGGTGATTTTCTTCAAGGCCCTGAAACCGACCCTGAAACGGTCAAGCGCATCTCGAAGGCGCTTTCTAGCGGAACCTCCTTCTATGAGGAGATCTTGAACTATAACCGCGCGGGCAAACCGTATTGGATTTCGCTAGCGATCAATCCGGTTTTCGACAAGAACGGAAAGATCGAGAAATTCATTTCCGTTCAGGCAAATATTTCGTCGATCAAGCTGACATCGCTGGAATTCACCCGCCAGTTGGAAGCAATTTCCAAGACGGCGGCAATGGCGGAATGGAACGCCGAAGGGCGCAGTATCAAGGCCAATGACTACCTTACCGCACATCTTGACGGGCAACCCCTGACCAGCCTGCTTGAATTGCTCGATCCCGACAAGATTTCCAGATTGAAGGACTCAGGGGAATGTCGGCAAGATATTGTCTTTTCGCGTGCTGACGGAACACAGTCCATTTTTGACGCCTATTTCCTGACATTGACGGATATTGCAGGCGATGTGCAGAAATACCTGATGTATGGGCCGGACATCACCTCTCGGGCGCAGGCGGTCAAGGACACCAATGAAGCGGTGCGCGATGTCACAGCGTCCAGTCAGGAAATTTCAGCGGTGGTTGAAACGATCGACAGCATTGCGATGCAGACAAACCTGCTGGCGCTCAACGCCTCGGTGGAAGCGGCGCGCGCAGGCGATGCGGGGCGCGGATTTGCAGTCGTGGCCGGTGAAGTGCGCGCCTTGGCAGTGCGCGCGCGAAGCTGCCGAACAGGTAAACGCCAAGATTGCTGCAACACGCGACCGCGTGGGACGGCTTGCAGAAACGATCAACCGTTTGAAGGATTGATCGCGTCCTGTTCCGGCATGGCGTGAAAAACCGGGCACCCGAATTTACAGCGTGCTGCATGACGGCGAAAGAAAACAACATGCCGCATCATGGTGCATGCTCGCACCATGATGCATCAGGATGCGGGTATCGGGTTTTCCCTTAGGGATTTTAATATTCAAATCTTGTAATATGTTTTCCCTGTCAGTATATGAAAGCTTCGCTATCCTGGCCCCTGCGTCAGGGTAGCCCCCCGACTGACAGGCTTTGGCATATGCTTACAAGATTTCTGCCCTTTCTGGCATGGGCCAGACACTACACGCGCGCGGATCTGACAAATGATCTGATTGCGGCGATGGTGGTGACGATCATGCTTATACCGCAGGGAATGGCCTATGCCATGCTGGCAGGGTTGCCACCACAGGCCGGGCTTTACGGCGCCATCGTTCCGCTGGTCCTGTATGCGGCGTTTGGCACATCGCGCGCCTTGGCCGTGGGTCCTGTGGCCGTGGTCGCGTTGATGACGGCAGCAGCGGCCGGGGCCGTCGCACAATCCGGCACGGAGCACTACCATCTTGCCGCGCTATGGCTTGCGCTGTTGTCAGGGGGCATGATGCTGGCCCTTGGCCTGTTCCGGTTGGGGTTCATTGCCAGTTTCCTAAGTCATCCCGTGATTTCCGGGTTCATTACCGCCGCAGGACTGCTAATCGCGGCCAGCCAGTTGCGCCACCTTCTGGGGGCGGACATATCCGGCAAGACATTGCCGCAGGTGGTGCCGTCATTGGTGGCGAATATCACGCAAATATCATGGGTGACGGTCACCTTGGCCTGTGCAATTCTTGCCTTTCTGATATGGGCGCGCACGGGGTTGGCGCAGCTGTTGCAACGCATTGGCCTGTCGGCCCCCGCAGCGAAGCTTCTGGGCAAAACCGCGCTGTTGATCGCGGTTGTCGCGTCCACGACAGTGGTGCTTGTCTTCGGGCTGGAAGACCGCGGTGTGGCCATTCTTGGGGATGTGCCGCGCGGTTTGCCGGAATTTGATGTGCCTGCATTCGACATGGGCCTGATCCAGCTGCTGCTTGCACCCGCTGCGATGATTGCCATCGTGGGCTATGTCGAAAGCATTTCGATTGCGCAGACCCTTGCAGCAAAAAAGCGTCAATCCGTTGATCCAAACCGCGAGCTTGTGGCCTTGGGGTTGGCAAATCTGGGCGCGGGTGTCAGCAATGCAATGCCCGTCACAGGCGGGTTGTCCCGGTCTATCGTGAATTACGACGCCGGTGCGGCAACCCCCGCTGCAGGCGCCATGACTGCTGTTTTGATTGCCGTCGCGCTGATGGTGCTGACGCCGCTTATGTATTCCCTGCCGCGCGTAACGCTGGCCGCAATCATTATTGTGGCCGTGCTGTCGCTGCTGGATTTTCGTGCCCTGCCACGCACCTGGGCGTATTCGCGCGCGGATGGCGCGGCGATGGCCGCAACCATGGGTTTCACCTTGTTGGTGGGGGTTGAACAGGGGTTGATGGCGGGGGTTGGGTTGTCATTGGTACTGTATTTATACAGGACATCGCGCCCGCATATGGCCGTTGTGGGGCAAGTTCCGGGGACCGAGCATTTTCGGAACGTGGCGCGGCATACTGTTGTCACCGACGATCAGGTGTTTTCGATACGGGTCGATGAATCCCTGTATTTCCCCAATGCCCGCGCGCTGGAGGACCGCATCGTGCAAGCCCTGTCCGACCGCCCTGCCCTGCGCCATGTGGTGTTGCAATGCACGGCGGTAAACTACATCGACGCTTCTGCACTGGAAAGTCTGGAAGCCATCAACGACCGTTTGAAAACCGCTGATGTCCGGTTCCACCTGTCCGAGGTCAAAGGCCCTGTCATGGACCAACTGGCGCGCAGCCATTTCCTGAATGACCTGACAGGCCATATCTACCTGACACAGTTTGACGCCATGATGGCGCTGGCCCCGTCCATGACCCGCGCGTGCCAGCAACGCGACCGCTGTGAAACGCTGCGCACCAAGTCCCTTGGTGGGTCATAACGAATCGCGCAGTATAACGCTTGCGTGACGCGCCGTGATTTTGGCTGCCGCACAACAGGCGGGTTCCCGCACGGTTCCCGATGACCGGGACGCGGCCACAATGCCGGGGCAATAACTTGCCGATATCTTCGGGCGCGCTGGCAGGTTCGTGCTTACAGTTTTTCCGCAGCGGCGTGGCGTGCTTGTATCACCGACCGCATTGAGGACATCCTTGCCGCAGATGCAGGGCTGTCCTGCATCCGTCATCACAAAAACGGAGAACGAAGATGATCAAGAAAACCATGACATCGATTGCGGCACTTGCCTTCATGACCGGGATCGCCACGGCGCAAATGGGGACCACGGACATTGCCTGGACCCTGGATGATTTTCTGACGGCCGTGCCTGACGCGACGCCCGAACTGTTTGACGAAGTTGACATGAACGACGACGGCGTGATCGACAGTTTCGAATATGAAGCGGCTGTCGAAGCTGGCCTGATCGATCCGGTTGCAGGTATGGAATCCGCCCCGATTGACGGGTAATTTCCGCATCTGATGCGTGGGCGGCAATCATATGCGCCAACATATGATCGCCAGTTTGCCCAGCCTGTCGCAAAGCAAAGCAACGCCGAAGGGTATTCGGCGTTGCTTCAGTATTTCAAACGCCGCCCCCCTTGTCGAGGGTGGCAATAAAAAAAACGGCGCCTGTGACAGCGCCGTTTCTTAAGCAGATCATCGCAAGGACTTATCCTTGAAGTTTTGCAACTTCTGCAGCGAAATCTTCTTCTTTTTTCTCAATGCCTTCGCCGACTTCCATGCGGACGAACGCAACCACCTCGACGCCGGCATCGCTGGCGACTTCGGCAACGGTCTTGTCGGGGTCCATGACGAATTTCTGTCCAAGAAGGGTCACTTCTTCAAAGAACTTCTTCATGCGGCCTTCGATCATCTTTTCGATCACGGCTTCGGGTTTGCCAGACTCGCGCGCTTGTTCGGTCAGAACGGACTTCTCACGCTCAATAAGTGCGGGGTCCAGGTCTGCTTGGGACAGGGACGCAGGGTTCGTGGCCGCAATATGCATTGCAATCTGTTTGCCGATGCCGCTGTCGGTTCCCTTCAGCGCGACCAGCACACCAATCTTGCCCATGCCGTCAGTGGCCGCATTGTGCACATAGGCCGCGACGGAATCACCCTCGACAGTGGCCATGCGACGCAGTGTCATGTTTTCGCCGATTTTGGCGATTGCATCGGTCAGGATGGTCGAAACGGGCGTGCCGTTCGACTGCGCCGCATTCAGAGCGTCCACATCGGACACGGTCAGCGCGACATTGGTGATATTGGCAACCATCGCCTGGAATTCGGCATTCTTGGCGACAAAATCGGTTTCAGAGTTGATTTCGACAGCAACACCTTTGGTGCCCTCGACAGCAACGCCGACCAGCCCTTCAGCGGCCACGCGGCCGGATTTCTTCGCGGCTTTGGCCAGACCTTTGGTGCGCAGCCAGTCCTGTGCCGCTTCCATGTCGCCATTGTTTTCGGTCAGCGCTTTTTTCGCGTCCATCATGCCTGCGCCTGTTGTCTCGCGCAGTTCTTTCACCATTGCAGCGGTGATGGTCATTGCTCTTACTCCTGCAAATGAAGGAAACAGAGGCGTTCAAACACGCCCCTGTCACAATTTCATGTCAAAACCGGCGCTTATGCGTCAGAGGCTTCGATGCCCGCTTCGGCCAGCACTTCTTCCACAGGTGCTTCTTCCAGCGCACCAAGGTCGATACCTGCAGCGCCCATCTGCGCGCTCATCCCGTCAAGGGCAGCGCGGGCAATCAGGTCGCAATACAGCGAAATGGCGCGCGCGGCGTCATCATTGCCGGGGATGATGTAATCCACACCATCGGGCGAGCAGTTGGTGTCAACCACGGCGACAACAGGAATGCCCAGCTTGCGCGCTTCTGCAATGGCCAGATCTTCCTTGTTGACGTCGATCACGAACAGCAGGTTCGGAAGGCCGCCCATATCGCGGATACCGCCAAGGCTGGCTTGCAGTTTTGCCTGCTCGCGCTCCATACCCAGACGCTCTTTTTTGGTCAGGCCTTCGGCGCCGCCGTCAAGTTGCTCGTCAATGGATTTCAGGCGCTGGATCGATTGCGACACCGTTTTCCAGTTGGTCAGCGTGCCACCCAGCCAGCGGTGGTTCATGTAGTATTGTGCAGAGCGTTCGGCCGCATCGGCAATCGGGCCTTGTGCCTGGCGTTTGGTGCCGACAAACAGCACGCGCCCGCCTTTTGCAACAGTTTCGCGCACCACATTCAGCGCAGCGTCCAGCATGGGGACAGTTTGCGTCAGATCCATGATGTGGATCCCGTTGCGATCGCCATAAATATATGGCCCCATGCGCGGGTTCCAGCGTTGGGTCTGGTGGCCGAAGTGAACGCCAGCTTCCAAAAGCTGACGCAGTGTGAATTCAGGAAGCGCCATATCGTTTTCCTTTCCGGTTTGCGCCTGGGTAGGGGATTTGAAGGCCAGTGCCTCAACCGGTGGACCTTGGGGGATGTCTGTCCCTTGGCCCTGCCCCTACCTGTGAAGTGGCGCTGCATTAGCGGCTTTGGTCCGGCTGCGCAAGGGATATAAACATCAGCCTGCGCGAACACGCCGTGCGCGCTTGACCGCACCTGATGCGCGCGTCACTGTGCATCTGGAAATATCGGGGATGGGAAGGTGTATGGAAGAGTATCAGGTCGCCCGCAATCTGGCGCAAATTTCAGAAGCCGCGCAGTTTTATGACCTGCAAGAACGCGCGGGGCGCAAGGCATCTGCGCGGCAGTTGCGACAGTTGTTTTATGGACTGCAACGCGCGCTGCAGCCCGCACATTTTATAGAGGCTGGCGCCCATGACGCGGCGACATCATTGAAAATACGCGCGCTGTCGCCCGAAACGTCGGTCACAGCCTTTGAAGCGAACCCCTATAATTTCAGGAAATTTTCAACCCTGACCGATTTTGCGGCCGCGGGCGTCGATTATCGCCTGAACGCGCTGACCGATCACGAAGGCCCCGTCACCTTCAATGTGCTGATCGAGGAAGGGGGCGTGGCGCGCAAGCCCGCATCGGGGCGCAGTTCGTTGCTGACACGCACAGACACCACCGCCCGCCATGAAGAAGTTACCGTGACGGGAACAACGCTGGACGCCTGTTTCAGTGACCAGACCGGCACATTGGCACTTTGGGTGGATGTCGAGGGGGCAGCGGGAAAGCTGTTGGCAGGGGCCGCGCGCACCCTGCCCCGCGTTCAATCCCTGATGATCGAGGTGGAAACCCGCGCCTTTTGGTCCGGGCAATGGCTGCATACGGATATTTGCGCCCATCTGATGGGGGCAGGCCTGATCCCCGTTGCGCGGGATTTCGAGTTCCGCCACCAGTTCAACATTCTGTTTGTCCATCCCGCTGTGCTGGCCCACGCCCACGCCCTGCTTGCCCTGGAGCAGTTTTTCAGCGCCCGCGCGCGCCACTTACACGGCACGTCCCGTTCAGGCGAAAGCCGCGCGTAGCGCCAGTTCGAACATCTGGCCAAAACCCTGTTCGCGGTCCATTGATGACAGGTGTTCATCGCGCAGCAGATGGTCAGATACGGTCATCACCGCAAGGGCGCGCGCCCCGAACCGCGCGGCGACGCTATACAGTTCTGCCGCTTCCATTTCGACCGCCAGAACCCCGTGGCGCGTCATGACCGCATTCAGGTCTGGGCGTTCATCATAGAACACATCGGAACTGTAGACATTGCCCACATGCACCGCCACCCCTTGGGCGCGAGCTGCATCATGGGCGGCGCGCAGCAGGCCGAAATCGGCGCAGGGGGCAAACTGCACCTCCCTGAACAGCGGGCGAGAGGGGGATGAAATGGTCGTGCAGGCCTGCGCCAGCACAATATCGCGCAAATTCACATGGTCTTGCATTGCGCCGGTTGACCCCACGCGAATAACAGTGCTCGCCCCGAAATCGCGGATCAGTTCATGCGCATAGATCGACATCGACGCCATCCCCATGCCCGAACCGTGAATGCTGACGCGGTGGCCCTGCCATGTGCCGCTATAGCCCAACATGCCCCGCACCTGATTGACGCATCGCGCATCAGTCAGGAACCGCTCTGCCGCCCATTTCGCGCGCAACGGGTCGCCCGGCATCAGAACTGTTTCCGCAATTTCCCCCGGCTTCGCCCCGATATGAAGTGCCATCTGCGCCCCTTTTCACCTGTTGCGGCCAGATTGCCCCCTTCCCCCGCCCCGCGCAAGCGCCTATACCACCCACGCACGCCCGAATTGAGACAGTGAAGGATTGCCCATGCGCAAGGCTTTGATCACCCGCAAGACCGCCGAAACCGAAATCTCGGTCGATATCAATCTTGATGGCAGCGGGGCTTATGACATTCAGACAGGGGTGGGGTTCTTCGATCACATGCTCGACCAGCTTGCGCGCCATTCGCTGATCGACATCACGCTGAAGGCGTCGGGTGATCTGCATGTCGACGATCACCACACAGTAGAAGATAGCGGTATCGCGCTCGGTCAGGCCATCGCCCAAGCCCTGGGCGACAAGCGCGGCATCCGGCGCTATGGCGAATGCCATCTGCCCATGGATGACGCGCAGCTGCGCTGTGCGCTGGACCTGTCGGCGCGGCCCTTTCTGGTGTGGAATGTCACCTTTCCCAGCGAAAAAATCGGCACATTCGATACCGAACTGGTGCGCGAATTCTTTCAGGCGCTGTCCACTCATGGCGGCATCACGCTGCATATCGATCAGGTGCACGGCATCAACAGCCACCATATTGCCGAAGCCGCCTTCAAGGCAGTTGCGCGCGCGCTGCGCATGGCCGTGGAAACCGACCCGCGTAAGGGCGATGCCATTCCGTCAACCAAGGGGGCATTGTAGGCGCATATGCTGACAGTTCTGGTTGATTACGAAAGCGGAAATCTGCATTCCGCGCAAAAAGCATTTCAGCGCATGGCGCTTGAAACTGGTGCGGGCGATGTGCTGGTCAGCGCGCGCGCCGAAGATGTGGCGCGTGCCACGCGCATTGTGCTGCCCGGCGACGGGGCCTTTCCGGCCTGCCGGCGCGCGCTTGGTGCAGTGGACGGCCTGACAGAGGCCCTGCAAGAGGCCGTGTTGCGCCGCGC
Source organism: Paracoccaceae bacterium (assembly GCA_017510335.1). Lineage (GTDB taxonomy): Bacteria > Pseudomonadota > Alphaproteobacteria > Rhodobacterales > Rhodobacteraceae > Roseinatronobacter. The sequence continues at coordinate 5,553 of JAFWNM010000013.1, read as the reverse complement.
GGTGCCCTTCATGGGGATTTGCGTGGGCATGCAGATGCTGGCCAGCATGGGGCGCGAATATGAAGATGTGGCCGGTCTGGACTGGATCGGGGGCGAAGTGGTGCGCATTGCGCCAAAGGATCGCACGTTGAAAGTGCCGCATATGGGCTGGAATGATCTGGTGATCGACCGCGCCCATCCGGTGCTGGAGGGGGTGCGCAGCGGCGATCACGCCTATTTCGTGCACAGCTACCAGTTTCAGGTCGCAGACCCTGCGCATTTGCTGGCGCATGTGGAGTATGATGGCCCTGTTACTGCGATTGTCGCGCGCGACAACATCGTGGGCACCCAGTTCCACCCCGAAAAATCGCAGGCCACAGGGCTGCGGATGATTGCCAATTTCTTGCGTTGGACCCCCTGAGGGGTATAGGGCGGGCCATGCCCCTTTTGGGTATTGGCCAGTTCAGCCCTGAGTATTTAGAGCAAGATGAAACCCAAGGAGGGGCTGATGTCCGAAGACGGATCACGAATTGCCAAGGTTCTGGCGCGCGCGGGCGTCGCGTCGCGCCGCGAGGCCGAGGTGATGATCATCTCCGGGCGGGTCAGTGTGAATGGCAAGCGCATTGACAGCCCCGCGCTGAATGTCACGGCGCGCGACCGTATCAGCGTGGACGGCAAGCCACTGGCCGCCGCGGAACCTGCGCGGTTGTGGATGTATCACAAACCGCTGGGGCTGGTCAGCACCACGCGCGATGAACAGGGCCGCCCGACAGTGTTTGACGCCCTGCCCGAAGATATGCCGCGCGTCATGTCGGTGGGGCGGCTTGACCTGAATTCCGAAGGGCTGTTGTTGCTGACCAATGATGGTGATCTGAAGCGCCGTCTGGAATTGCCCAGCACGGGGTGGTTGCGCAAATACCGCGTGCGCGTCAATGGCACCCCGACCGACGACATGCTGGCCCCCCTGCGCGATGGCATTGTGATTGATGGCGAGCGGTTTCAACCCATGATCGTCAGTATTGACCGCCAGCAAGGGGCGAATGCCTGGCTGACAATCGGCATACGCGAGGGCAAGAACCGCGAAATACGCCGCGCGATGGCGCATGTCGGGCTTAGCGTGAACCGGCTGATCCGCGTCAGCTATGGGCCGTTCCAGCTGGGACAACTGGCCAAGGGCGCGGTCAGCGAAGTGAAATCGCGGGTGCTGCGCGAACAATTGGGTGAAGTGCAGCCGCCAGACAGCGCAGAGGCGCCGCCCCGCCAGACCCGGGGCGCAGGCCCCAAGCCCAAAGGCAAGCGCCCCGCTGGCCCTGCTGACAACAAACCCGCGCGCCCGCCACGTCCGGGTGGTCCTGCGCGTCCCGTCAAGGGCAATGCGGGCAAACCCGCGCGCCCCCCCAAGCGCCCCACGCGATAGCACCGGACCGGGGCCCCTTTTCACCTTTTGGGCACCGGGTTCCATTCGATCCTTTTAATCTGGCGGATCAGCTTTTATATTTACCAGATATTCGGCTTATACATCGGGGTTAAGATGTCCACAGGATTGCAGAAAACGTCCTTCGCGCTTCTTGTGGCCTTGACCTTGTATGTCGCCATCACAGGGGGCTAGATCATGAGCCAGCGTTTCGGCGGGCGTTTCAGCCCTGACGGGAACCGCAGCACCCCTGCATCCGTGCCAGTCCGCCCCCATCCGGTGGGGGCGCGGGTCAATATGCTGTTTGTGCTGCCTTTCGCCTTTGCCATCGGCGCGTTTTTCAAGGACCCTGTCGGGCTTGCGCTGAACCTTGGGGCTTTTGGTGCGCTGATGCTGGCCGCATGGCTGACACGCGAAGGGGTCCTGGCACAAGCTGCCTATGACATGCGCAAGGTCGCGCGCCGTCCTGCGATTCCGCGCAAGATTTTTGCGTCAGTGTTGACAGGGGCCGGGCTGGCGCTGGCCGGGATGGCAGACGGGGTTGTGGCCGCGTCCATCTTCGCGGTGGCGGGTGGGGCGCTGCATTTTGGCGCATTTGGTGCGGACCCGCTGACCGACAAGGGAATGGACGGCGTTGATACATTCCAGACCGACCGTGTGGCGCGCGCCGTAGAGGAAGCAGAAACCCATCTGAGTGCCATGCAAGACGCGATCAAGCGCAGCGGGGACCGCGCGCTTGCCCGCCGTGTCGACAGTTTTGCAGGCACGATTCGTCAGTTGTTTCACGCGGTGGAAAATGATCCCAGGCGGCTTGCGCCGGCGCGGCGCTATCTGGGCGTCTATCTGGTGGGCGCGCGTGATGCGACGGTCAAGTTTGCCGATCTTTACGCACGGAACCGCGACGAACAGGCGCGCGTTGACTATCAGGCGCTGCTGGATGATCTTGAAAACCGCTTTGCGCTGCGCCGTGAGGCGTTGCTGGAAGATGATCGCACTGATCTGGAGATTGAAATCGAAGTCTTGCGCGAACGGCTTGAACGAGAAGGTCTGCGCGCACAGTAACCACTGTATAGTTTTTGTATCATTATTGAAAGTATGAGAGGGACATCGCAATGTCAGACACCATCCGCCAGCAGGCCGCAGGGCTTAGCGAAGAAATAAACGCTGTCGTGACGATGCCCCTGGCAGAGCCGTCGGCAGATATGGTCACCCTTGACCATGCGCCCGCGTCCGATGCAGATGCGATCCGCGCGCGCATGGGCGAAATCGACATGGGGTCGACAAGCACCATCATTGGCTTCGGGTCACGCGCGCAGATGGATCTGCAGCAGATCAGCCAGGCCATGCTTGCGGATGTCAAGAACAAGGATCTTGGGCCTGCAGGGGATGGTTTGCGCGACATGGTGGCCACGTTGCGCGGCTTTTCGATAAGTGAACTGGACACCCGCCGCAAGCGCAGCTGGTGGGAACGCCTGACTGGCAAGGCCGCGCCGATTGTAAAATTTCAGGAACGCTACAACACGGTTCAGTCCCAGATCGACCGCATCACGGGAAACCTGCTGACGCATGAAACCACGCTGTTGAAAGATATCAAGGCGCTGGACAAACTGTATGAAAAAACGCTGGAATTCTATCACGAGCTGGCGATTTACATTGCGGCAGGCGAAGCGAAGCTGAAGGAGCTGGACATAACTGACATTCCGGCGAAGGAAGCCCAGCTTGCCGCCGCCGAAGAAAACGAGAAAGTCCTTGTGGCGCAGGAATTGCGCGACATACGCGCGGCGCGCGACGATCTGGAACGCCGTGTGCATGACCTGAAGCTGACCCGTCAGGTCACCATGCAGTCGCTGCCCTCCATCCGGCTGGTGCAGGAAAATGACAAAAGCCTTGTCACCAAGATCAACTCCACATTGGTCAACACTGTGCCACTTTGGGAAACGCAGCTTGCACAAGCGCTGACAATCCAGAGATCCCGCGAGGCAGCGCAGGCAGTGCGCGCGGCCAATGACCTGACCAATGACCTGTTGACCGCGAATGCCGAAAACCTGCGCGAGGCAAACCGCGAAGTCCGAGAGGAGATCGAGCGCGGCGTATTCGACATTGAAGCGGTGAAGAAAGCCAATGAAACGCTGATCGCCACAATCGAGGACAGTCTGCAAATTGCCGATGCGGGCCGCGCCAAACGCGCTGCCGCAGAAGAAGACCTGACCCGCATGGAAACCGATTTGCGCAATTCCCTATCGTCTGCGCGGGCGCGCGATGGCGCTGGCCCAGAGACAGTTCAGGGCTAGGACAATGTTGGAAGGCCGCGACACATTACCAGCGCTTTGGGGCCGTGTGGTGCGCGGCCCTGTCTGTGCCGTTGCGCTAAGTGTCGGGCTGGGGGCCTGTGTGCCTTTTACCACCACGCAATCCCCGCCGGTTGCGCCCACGGTCCCCAGCGCCCCTGCCCCGGAACCTGCCGCGCCCGCCACGGAAATTGAAACCCGCGCGCCCCGATCCGGTGCCATTGCTGCCCATTTCCAGCGCATTGAAGAACAGCGTCTGGCCGATGGTCTGTTGCGCACTGACCCGCGGCCCGCCGACCTGCCCTTCGCTGCCCGCGATCTGGAGGAGGTGTTTGTCCGGGTCGCCCTGCATGACGAATACACATTCGTTGGAAACAGGTTGCTGGAACAGGAAACCCCCGCCCCCCTGCGGCGCTGGCGGGTGCCTGTTGGAATGCGTCTGGAATTCGGGGACTCGGTCCCCGCCGCGATGCGCCGCGCGGATACGCGCCTTGTCAGCGGGTTTGCTGCCCGTCTTGCGGCACTGACCGACCACCCCGTAAGCCTGACATCGGGGGGGGCGAATTTCCATATCCTGGTTCTGGACGAAGCCGAGCGTCGCGCCATCGGCCCGCGCTTGCGCAATCTGGTGCCGGGAATTGACCAGGTGACCGAAAATATTGTCACTGATCTGCCGCTGAGCGTATCTTGTCTGGTGCTGGCGTTTTCGCGCAGTGGCACCGATATTTATACCGACGCAGTTGCCATCATCCGCGCGGAACTGCCGGATTTGTCGCGCATGGCATGCTATCACGAAGAACTTGCGCAAGGTATGGGGCTGCCAAATGACAGCCCGCGCGCGCGCCCGTCCTTGTTCAACGACGCTGCCGAATTCGCAGTGCTGACGGATATGGATGAATATTTGCTGCGCATTCTGTATGATCCACGCCTGCGCCCCGGCATCCGCGAGCGCGAGGCCCGCCCGATCCTCCGTCAGATCGCCTCAGAGGTGTTGGGCGGCCAAAGCTAGACAATCTGCACATACCCATTTCTTAACCCAGAGGGACCGCCATGGTGTTCAGTTTCCTTAAAGGTCAGTTTATCGACGTTATCGAATGGACCGATGACACCCGAAACACGATGGTCTATCGTTTTGAACGCTATGGCAATTCCATCATGTATGGGGCCAAGCTGACCGTGCGCGAAGGGCAATTGGCCGTGTTCGTTCACGAAGGCCAGCTTGCGGATGTGTTCGATCCGGGCATGTATATGCTGGAAACCAACAATATGCCGCTGATGACAGCGTTGCAGCATTGGGACCACGGGTTCAATTCGCCGTTCAAGTCCGAAATCTATTTCGTCAACACGCGCCGTTTCGCCGGGCTGAAATGGGGCACGCAAAACCCTGTCATGCTGCGCGACCCCGAATTCGGGCCATTGCGGCTGCGCGCCTTCGGGTCCTATGCCATTCGCGTGGCCGATCCGGTGCCGTTCATGCGCGAAATCGTGGGCACTGACGGCGATTTCACGCAAGAGAAGATTTCCGGCCAGATCCGCAATATTGTCGTGCAAAAGGTCAGCCGTGTTCTGGCGGCAAGCGGCATTCCCGCGCTGGATATGGCCGCCAATACCAAAGACCTGTCGGATATGGTGGGCACAGCCATCGCGCCCACGCTGGCAGAATACGGGCTGGAAATGCCTGAATTGTATATCGAGAATATCTCGTTGCCGCCCGAAGTGGAAAAGGTGCTGGACCAGCGCACAAGCATGGGCATTGTGGGCGATCTGAACAAATTCACCCAGTTTTCGGCAGCGCAGGCGATGCAAAACGCAGCCCAGGGCAGTGACGGGGGCATGGGCGCGGGGCTTGGTGCGGGCATGGGCATGGGGATG
>JAFWNM010000012.1 GCA_017510335.1 Paracoccaceae bacterium | reverse complement strand
CTTCGGGAGGCAGGGGCCGGAGGTTCGAATCCTCTCACTCCGACCAATACAAATACCCGATACGCACAAGACAACAGGACAGCTTTCGCGCCCTGTCTGGACACGGCTGGATCGTCATCACAGGTCAGTTGACGGTGAACCGACGGCGGGTCATTGGCCCAGCACTGTGATCTTGAACAGCATCCACAGCGCCATGGCGACCATCATCAGGTTTTCGGTCAGGGACACAAACCCCAGTGGCACGTTGCTGTCGCCGCCGACACAGGCGCATTTCAACTCTCGCTTATCAATATAAACGGCCTTGAAAACCGACACTGCCCCGATTGTCCCAATGAACAAGGCAAGCGGAATCGACAACCACATCAGCGCCCCCGCGACCATCAAAACACCAGCCGCCCCTTCGGCAAAGGGATAGACATATCCATACCGCACCCAGCGCTGCGCCAGCAGGTCATAGTTCAGGAACATGGTCGAGAAACTCTCGATATCCTTCAGTTTCTGCAACGCCAACAGACACATGGAAAAGGCAATGAACCATTCCGCGGCTGTCATGGTCAGAACATGGCCATAGGCCGCCCAATTGCCCGCCACTGCCATCGCGGCGGCCATCGCAAACAGGGCAATCACCGGGGTGTAGGTGGTGGCATCCTTGTCGGGCACATTCATGCCAAAATGCGCCAGCAGGTCATCATAGCCGCCTATCCGCTTTTCACCGATGAAGATTTGCGGCGTGGTCGTCACCCCGTGCTTTTCTTTGAAAGCATCGGTTTCAGCGCGGCTGGTCAGATGGTGATCCTCAACCTCAAAACCGTGTCGACCAAGAAGATCAAGCGATTTCAGCCCAAATGGACATATGTGGTCCGACATGACCATGCGGTAAATGGTTGCTGTTTTCTGCGGATTGTCGTGCATTTGGTGACCTCGATGTTTTGAAAAGACATGAGTTTCCAGACCGTATGGCAAATTTCTGCCTGAAGGATTTGCAGCCTTCGGGGGCTTCTTTCCCGCGCGCACTGTCGTCATGACAAACGCGCCACGCCCCTTTCTGTTCCGTAGATGGGGCTTCCATTTGGGGGAAGGTCAACACAAGTCACCAAACTGTGCATAGGATGACGCCGCGCGGGCCTTTCGCCGCAGCCGCGTTGACCCGCACAGCAAAGCATGGTTTATCGCAGATCGTCAAAGAACGACATGGGGCACATATGACCGAATGCACGGGACATCCTGACCTGCTGTCGCAGACTAGCCCCTCATGAGCACGCAAGGCACACCCGGCGAGGTGTTCGCCGCTTTTTTCAAACTGGGCCTGACCAGTTTCGGCGGCCCGATTGCGCATCTTGGCTATTTCCGAGATGAACTGGTAACGCGGCGGCGCTGGTTAAGTGACCCTGCCTATGCCGATCTGGTGGCGCTGTGCCAGTTCTTGCCCGGTCCGGCCTCGTCTCAGGTGGGGTTCGCGCTGGGTCTGATGCGCGCGGGCTGGCTGGGGGCGCTGGCGGCATTTGTGGCCTTCACGCTGCCATCTGCGCTGGTGCTGCTGGTTTTTGCAACAAGCGCGGCCAGCATTGCGGGGCCGGTGGGAACAGGCGCGTTGAACGGGTTGAAGATTGTCGCTGTGGCCATCATCGCGCAGGCAGTCTGGGGCATGGCGCGCAATCTTTGCCCCGACCGCGAACGCGCGGCCATCGCAGGGGGCGCTGTGGCAGTGCTGGCGTTCGTTCCCGGCGCTTTGGGCATGGTGGGCGCGATCGTGCTGGGCGGGCTTGCCGGTCTGGCCCTTGGGCGCGGGACGGGCACGGTCGCGGGGGGGCATATCAGAATGCCTGTGCCATATAGGGTGGCAGTTGCGGCGCTTGTGGTGTTTCTTGCCGCGCTTGTCGTATTGCCGATGCTGGCAGGCCAAAGCCAGACCTTGGCGGTGGTCGACAGCTTCTACCGCGCGGGTGCGTTGGTGTTTGGCGGCGGGCATGTGGTGTTGCCATTGTTACAGGCCGAAGTTGTCGCAACCGGCTGGGTCACGTCTGATGACTTTTTGGCGGGTTATGGCGCAGCGCAGGCGGTGCCGGGGCCTTTGTTCACTTTTGCGGCCTATCTGGGTGCCGTTCTGGGACCAGCGCCGAATGGCGCGGCAGGTGCCGCGCTGGCGCTTGGGGCGATCTTCCTGCCGGGGTTTTTACTGCTGATCGGCGTCATGCCCTTCTGGGACAGGTTCCGCACTATGGCGCGCGCGCAATCGCTGATGCAAGGTGCGAATGCCGCTGTGGTGGGTATATTGGGGGCGGCGTTGTATTCGCCGGTTTTCACCAGTGCCATCGGGGATATGCGCGATTTCACACTGGCAGTTGCCTGTTTCATCGCGCTGATGGCGTGGAAAGCCCCGCCTTGGGCTGTCGTGATATTGGCAGCATTCGGCGGCGTCGGGCTGGCCCTGACAGGATAGATCAGCGAAGCCGGCCCAAGGCGGTTGCAAGACATTGGTTTCCTGATTGATACTTTCAACACAACAACTTATGCTTCCTGACATCCGCAATGGTCCTGTAACATATTGAAGAATATGACGGGACACGCCTGCGAAGTTTGCGTATGTATCTGTCGTGTTCACATTTATCTGACAAGGAAACCAACCATGGCGGGGCCTTTTGATGACTGATCGCGCGCGCCGGCCCTTTGGCAAAATGCCCGATGGTCAGGTCATAGAACAGGTGACCTTGCGCGGCGGCGGCATGGTGGCACAAGTGCTGACCCTTGGCGCAATCGTGCAGGATTTGCGCATGGCCGGTGTCGATCATCCCTTGGTCCTTGGGGCTGATACCGCTGCCCCCTATCTGGACAAGATGCGCTTCTTTGGGGCCATTGTCGGACGTTTTGCAAACCGGATTGCAGGCGGGGCATTTGATCTTGACGCGCAAAGCTACCGGATTGCCCCGAATTGCGCAGGCGGCCATGCATTGCATGGCGGGCCTGTTGGCAGTTCCCAGCAGCTTTGGGACATTACCGCGCAAAGCACCGACAGCGTAACACTTCAGTTGCATATGCCTGATGGCGATATGGGCTTCCCCGGGAACCTGCGTGTTGTTGCAACACTCTCCCTGCCGGCGACTGGCACGTTGGAAGTGCATATTCAGGCCACCACCGACCATGCGACGCCATGCAGCTTTGCCCATCACGGGTATTTCATCCTTGATGACACAGGAAATCTTGCGCAGCACAGCTTGCAAATTCGCGCTGATCATTACCTGCCGGTCGATGACACGCTGATCCCGACAGGCAAAATCGAACCTGTTGCAAACAGTGCCTTCGACTACCGCACCGCACGCGGCCTGCAGGGTCAGGCGCTGGACCATAACTTCTGCCTGTCCATGAAAAAAATGCCGTTGCGCCCGGTAGCTTTGCTTCGCAGCACGGCCACGGGGCTGGCCATGCGCATGGACAGCACGGAACCGGGGCTGCAGGTCTATACCGCGTCACAGTTTCCCGTCACAGGCCTACCCGGGCTGGGCCAGCGGCGCTATGGACCGTTTGCAGGTGTCGCGTTGGAAGCCCAAGCCTGGCCGGACAGCCCCAACAGGCCAGACTTCCCCTCTGCGATATTGCGACCCCATCAGCAATATCAACAAACCACACGCTATATCTTTTTTGATGCACAGACACCGGTGCCAGCTTTGCCCACGAATTCAGGAAACTGAAACACGCGGCATTGGTCCTGAATACCACACGCCTTGGGCGCCAGTGCATGCCCAAGGCGCGCAAAAATCCGCGCATGCGAAACTGTGAACAGCGCAGATGCTTGAAAATAAAGGCCCTGCCCATACCTGTTTTCCAGAAACAGACAGGAATGATGCATGAAATTTCGATATATTTTCCCCGTCGCCCTTGCAGTAAGTGCAGCCCCTGCACTGGCGGACCGCCAACCCCCTGCACAAGCACTGCCCTTGTCAGAAATCGTGACGGAGCTGGAACACCGTTTTGATATTGCTTGGATCGACGAAATCGAGTGGGATGATGACGGATATTGGGAGGTTGAGCTTTACGCCCGCGACGGCAGCAAAATCGACCTGAAAATTGACCCGGTGACCGGCGCGCTGCGCGAAGAAGCCATCAAGCGCTGACCAGCCCAGCCCCGGAACAGGCGCGCGGCCTGCACGCGATGCAGCAGGCCGAGCACCTGACAAACGCCCACACCACAGATATTGCCACATGGCGCGATCACAAGAATGGCAGCAACCTGCCACGTTTTGCGCGGGCCAGCGTCACAGTTGCGCCCAATCTTCTAGGCAGTTTCTGCCGGATAATTTTTGATTCGTTTCCAATATTTAATTTTCCGAAAGCACGCCCAATTATGTCCAAAATACGGCAGAATACAGCCTTAAAAAAGGCACAAATTAGCCTTATTCTTGAAGCATTTCAAAGCCTTGCATGCAACACCTATCCTTTCGGGTAGGTTTGCTACCAAACGGGTATGGATGCCATGGTTTCAACACATTTTTTACCCGCCTTTCCTTTTGAGAAAATTTGAACAATGCGGCACAGTTAAGAGAAGATGAACCGCTGAATGGAGAATTAATATGAAAGTCCTTATCGTAGAAGACGACGGATTGATGGCCCAAACGATTGCCGCGTTGCTGGGTCAAAAGAAGTTTAATGCAACAATTGTATCTGACGGCCGCTCGGCGCTGGAAATGATGGAGCTATACCCTTTTGACGCAGTGCTTCTGGACCTGCGCCTGAAACAGGAATCCGGCCTTGACGTATTGCGCGAGGCGCGTCGCAAGGGGCTGACCTATCCTATTTTGATATTGTCGGGCGACATGGAAATTTCCACGAAGGTTGCGGCACTTGGCGCTGGTGCTGATGACTATATCACCAAGCCGTTCAAGATTGACGAACTTAGCGCCAGAATTCTGGCCGTGGTGCGCCGCACAAACGGACATATCAACACCAAGGTGACCATTGGCGAACTGGTCATCGACCTGGATGCGCGCACGGCTACCGCCCAGGGCAAGCTGCTGACCCTGACCAGCAAGGAATATGACATTCTGGAAACATTGGCCCTGCGCAAAGGCAGAACCCTGAGCAAGGACATGCTGATGAGCCAGCTTTATGGGGGTGTTGACGAACCCAGCATCAAGATCATTGACGTGTTTATCTGCAAGCTGCGCAAAAAACTGTGCGATGCGCTGGACGGCAACTGCCCCATCCAGACAGTCTGGGGGCGCGGCTATATGATGAAGGACCCTTCCGACACCTCCATACAGGAAGATTTTGCCTTGTCGGCATAACCGACAGCCATTCTTGCCCCAGAACTTTGGCACGGCAGCCGTTCACGGCGCGTCACAACAGGTTCAGGGAAAGCGGAACGTCCTTGCGGCAATCGGATTGCCAGAAGAAAATCAGCGCGTGTCGTGGTCATTCGGCGTCATGCGACCCGCGCTGAATTTTGGCGGCACGGCCTTTCCCGCGCAAACCTGAGGGAATATCTGACACGGCCATGTCACATATTGCGCCTGTGAATGCTCAATTAAACCCAAGGTCACGCGCGATCATTGCGGCCTGGGTTCTGTTGGCAACGCCAAGATGGCGGTAGATCGTTTTGACATGCAACTTCACCGTTGCTTCGGAAATTGACAGATCCTGCCCTATTTCCTTGTTTGACTTGCCATCACACAAGCCCCGCAGAACCTGCGCCTCCCTGCGGCTTAGATCTTGCAAAACTGGATCGGCGCGGCCATCGACATCCTGCAGGAAACCGGCAGGCATATAGGTTTCCCCCATCAGCATGAAGGCCACAGCATTGCGCAAGGATTTCGCGGGCAGTGTCTTGGGGACAAACCCGGACGCACCGGCATTCAGGGCTTCTTCGATAACGGCCCTTGGGGCATCACCGGACATCAGCGCGACATGGTTTGCGCGCTTGTGTTCCAGCGCGTCTTTCAACCCGTGCAGCCCATTCATTCCCGGCATACGGTAATCCAGCAGCAGCAGATCGTAGGGTTCCACCTTTTCCATTATGTCCAGCGCTTGCGCATAGCTGTTTGCGCCGTCCACCGTCATGTCCCCCACGCTGGACAGGAACATAACCAGTGTGTCGCGCAACAGATCATGATCATCCGCAATCAGAATACGCATACCACCCCCCAAGCGATGCCATTTCGCCGGTATACCATGTCACTGCGCCATGATGCGCAGTCCGCATGCACCAGCTCCTGCACCAGCATTGTTTATTTTTTCAACAAATGCAAAATATCCAGTACTATATCTGAACTATTTCGCGGCGTGTCCAAAACAAGGCTCGCATCCGAAATTTCATCTTGATCGGCCGCATCTGCGCCCAGCACGACAACCGGCAGGTCGGCCCTGACCCGTTGCGCGGCCGCAATGATGCTGTCAACCGCGCAATGGCCCATCGCACCGTCCAGCAAAACCATGTCCCAGCCATCCAGTTCTGCAGTAAGGAATTCTTCGGCATCTGCAGCACTGTCACAGGGCACACCCAGCCCGCCCGCATTTTCCAGAAGTCCCGTCAGTTCGCGCAGGTTCGGGGTATCCGCGCCAACAACAAGAAATGACAAACCATGCAGACGGCCCTTATTCGCAATCGGAACGGACAGGTCATCTGGTTTGCCCAATGGCCACATGATTGTGAAAACAGTCCCCTGCCCCGGTGCGGTTTCCACGGCCAATGCCCCGCCATGGTCGCGCACCGCCCCCACCACGATGGGCAAACCCAGGCCGGTTCCGCGTTCACCCTTGGTTGAGAAATAGGGCGTGAAAATATTTTCACGGGTTGCTGCGTCCATGCCCGGCCCGTTGTCGGACACTGTGATCTTCACATAGGTTACCCCGTCCTGACAGGCACCAATATCAAACGCCTTGCGCGCGTCCCCCTCGGCGGGGTCACTGATGCACACGGTTATCAGGCCGGGTGGGTCTTGCTGCTCCTGCGAAGCCACAGCATCGCGCGCGTTGATGCACAGGTTCAGAATTGTTTGCATCACCGCCGTCTGGTCGGCCATACAGGTCACCGGATCGGGCGGCAAGGACAGCTGCAACTGAACCGGCGGACGCAACCCTGCGCGCACCAGATCGACAGCATCGCGCACTGGAACACAGATATCGATCTGTTCCTTTTCCAGCTTCTTCTTGCCCAGCGCCATCATCCTGCGCACCAACCCGGAGGCCTGCTCGACCGCAGATCCGATGTTTTCCGCAAGCGCCTTGCTGTCACCCGCGCCGGTTTCTTCGATCAGGCTTGCCGCGCCTGAAATGGCCGCCAGAAGATTGTTAAAATCATGGGTCAATCCTGCCGCGATTTGCCCAACCTCCTCGCGGCGGCGCGCAAGGGCCAGTTCCTCGCGCATGCGTTCCTGTTCAGCCTCGATATGCAGCTTTTCCGTGATGTCATGCAAGATGCACAAAATACCGCCGTCACTGCTGCGCGTGGCCGAAATATCCACGTCGCACAGGGTGCCATCCTGGCGTTTGGCAAGGGCCTGACCTTTCCAGAACCCCTGCTGGGCGAAGGCGGGAATTGCCACTTTGTCCAGCGGTTCACCGGGTTTGCTCAGGATCATATCGCGCCAGAAATGGCCCAATACCAGATCAGGCGCCGATTGCAGGAAGATTTCCGCCGCAGCGCGGTTGGCATAGGTGACAATGCCATCATTCGTAAGCAACGCTATCCCGTCGCGCGACGCGTCCATCGCGCGGGCGCGGTCGGACAGGGCGCGTTGTTCGGCATCCTTCAGGTCAGTAATATCGGACAGAATTGCAATGCGACCACCATCGGGGGTGGGTTGCTGGATTTGACGATACCAACGCCCGGCACGGTTTTGCACATTTGATTCCGTGTATTTCAGGTGGAACCCCTTCAATTGTGCAGAAATCCAGGCTTGCGGGTCCGCGACATCCTGTGCAAAGCAGCCACGTTCAACCCCTGTGGTCAGAATTTCGGCCAGGCTGTTGCCGGGCACAAGAACGGTGCGAAGTTCGGAAAACAGGTCGCGATACCTGTCATTGCAAAGCACCATTTTCTGATCGGCGTCATATTGTATGAACGCATCCTGCATGATGCTGACCGCGCTTCGCAGCTGTGCGCGGGCGGCTTGTTCGGCCTTCAATGCCAGTTCCAGATTGCGCGCATGGATGCGATGCTCGGTCAGGTCGGTCTGGACAGACATGAATCCCGTCAAATCGCCCGACTCGTCAAAGATTGGCTGAATCGCAACTTCAATCCAATAAAGTTCGCCTGATTTTGTCCTGTTCAGAATTTCGCAGGTGATCGCGCATTCTGCGGCAAGCGCTTTGCGAATCCTCTCGACGGTATTCTGATCAGTCAAAGGCGACTGAAGGAATTCGCCCGGCTTCCGGCCCAGTGCTTCGTGCAACCCATAGCCTGTTCGCCGCTCGAATGCAGGATTGACCCATTCAACCAACCCCTGCGCATCCGTGATGATAATCAAGTTGGTGCTGTTCATCGCGATCTGGCCCAGTCGTTCAATCTCGATGCGTTGCAGATGCCAGTCTGTAATATCGCGGACCACTGCAATATATCCGCCGCTTTGCCCCTCAACATCTGCGGGACGGCGCGCAGCGGACACCGAATACCAATACTGCTTGCCCCCCATATCTAGCGAGCACTGATAGCCCGTGACAAGCTCCGCTGTTTCAAGCTCCATGCGGATCTGCTCGGCCAAGGCGCCGACATGCGCGGGCAAATAGGCCTGCAGGGGGCTGCCCACAAGGCTGTCCAGCGTAATAGGCAGGTTCATGCGGTTATTGACGTGAAATCCTGTAACCCGCAAATCCTGATCGAATTCCAGCAAAACATCGGGCAATACGCTTAGTGTTGCGCGCAGCTTCTCGCGCTCCACCTCTTTCTGGCGGCGCGCTTCTTCTACTTCCAGGTCTGTCTTGCGCCGTATCAGCAATGTGGCAATCACATTGGCAACGGATTTGATAAGATGAATCTCCCCCAGCAGGAAAGACCGTTTCTGGCGCACGGCATCATACCCGACAAAGCCAAGAACGCGCCCTTCGTGCTGCAATGGGACAGCCAGAAGCGATTTTACCCCCTGTTTCTGCAGGGACTGGCGCAACTCCGACCCCTCGGGCAGGGCCAGAATATCAGGAATATAGAAATGCCCCTCTGTGCGGAACCCCCGCAACCAGGGGTCTGCCATTTCGGCTGGCACATGCTGAAGCAGATCTTTCATTGAATCGATACCGTCAGCACACCATTCATACATGTTCGAAATCAGGTCCTTGCCGGATTCCTGAAACACATATGTCCGGTCACAGCCGCAAAACTGGCCCATCCGCTTCAACGCTGAATCAATCACATCATCCAGATGCTCGGGCGTGGCGGCCAACAGGTCATCAATCAAGTCCACGCTCAGCGCCTGCGCCTCGGTCAGCTTATGCAATGCCGCCCCCAGCAGGTCGCGGGCACCGCTATCCCAAGACTGGACTGCCAGATTATCCAGAACCGCTGCATCCTTCAGCGATGACAACACCTTGCTGCGCCGCATCTCTGCCTGTCGCGCGCAGGTCATGTCCAGCAGCGCCACCACATCTTGCACCTTCGCGGCGTCATCATCAGCAAGCGCGCAAAGGTCAGTTTTGCATAAAACAAGCGCAAGCGGCTGCACCGCGTCGTGAATTCCACGAATACTGAAGGGGAAAATACCATCAGGTGGCACAGCGCCCGCCCAGAGCATTGAACCGTCCAGCGCAGAAAGATCGGGCAGGCACCCCGTGTCAGACCTCGCTATGCAAATGACATGTTCATCTTGCAAGCTCAGCAATGCACAACACTCTGCTTCGGTTGCGGCGCATAACTCTGCCAGAAGGTCCGCGACAACGCGCATTTCGTTGCCATCTTCTGCGCGTAGTGTTTGCAAAAAATCAGATATGGCAGTCAGCCAGCTATGCGAAGCGCGGTCCCTCATGCAACCTCTGGGCGAATCAGCACATGGCGTGTGCGCGCCACATCCTCGTAGGCCAAGGACGAAAGCACGTCCAGCTCTGTCGTGGCCAGCGGCAATCTGGCACGCATTTCTTGTGCATATTCGCCAGATGCCATCATCCCCAATGTCAGGGCAGCGCCTTTGAACGTATGCAGCACGTTGTCCTGCGCTGTTGCATCCCCGGCCGTGATTGCCGCGCCAAGATCCCCTTCAAGAACAGCAATATCGGATTCGAACCTGTCCACCAACGACGCTACCAGTTCCGCGCCCAACGCCGCGACAAGGTCATTCAACTGCGGGTTGTCTTCCTCCATGTCATCCAACTCCACTGATGGCCGTGCGTCATGCGATATCGTCAGGGATGCAGGCGGGGCGGCGTCATTGTGGCCCGCGGGCGAAAACTGCGCCAGCACCTTGTCAAGGACAGCACTTGTTACGGGCTTGGGCACAAACGCATCCATCCCGGCGGCAATGCAGGCGTCGCGATCCTCGGAAAACGCATTCGCCGTGACCCCGATAATGGGCAAAGTCAGCCCCATCGCGCGAATGCGGCGTGTCGCGTCCACGCCGTCCATGACGGGCATCTGCATGTCCATCAAAACAATATCGGGGACAATATTTTGCAAGAAGGCAACCGCATCATGCCCGTTTCGCGCCTCGGAACAGTCATGACCAAGATGTGCAAGAATTCCCTTCATGACATCCAAATTAACTTCATTATCCTCCACGACAAGAACATGAAGCACTTTTTCAGGGATTGACCGGCCAACAACATCCCGCAATTCGGTTTTTTCGTCTTCTAAAGCGGTGTTTTCTTGAACAGGTATTTCGAACCAGAACAAGCTTCCCTTGCCCAGCTTGCTTTGGACCCCGATCCTGCCGTTCATGCCGTCGACAATCCGCTTGCAAATCGCCAGCCCCAGGCCACTGCCACCATATTTGCGCGAAAAAGATCCGTCCAGCTGGCTGAACTCCCGAAACAGGCGCGGCATGTCTTCTTCTGCGATGCCGATACCGTCATCCTCGACCTCGATACGCAGGACCGTGTCGCCTTGTATGACGCCACGCACCTGCACGCGCCCTTGCGGCGTGAATTTGATCGCATTTCCAATCAGGTTTATCATGACTTGCCGCAAGCGTGAGTCATTTGTCACAATTCGGCCCGATGGCATGTCCACACTCAGCGTCAACCCTGCTTCATGCGCCTGATCCGCGAAGGCCCGGATCATGATGTCACCCAGATCATCAAGGTCGATTTCCGCCAAGCGCCCGTCTGATGCGCCCGATTCCAGCTTGGAAAAGTCCAGAATGCCATCGATCAGATCACGCAACAGCGCTGCCGAGGCCCGGATCGTGTCCAGGCGTCGCATGTGTTGGGGCGGCATGGACGCCAGCGAAAGCAGATCAGCCGACCCGATGATTCCGTTCAATGGTGTGCGAATTTCATGACTCATGGTGGCAAGGAACGCCGATTTCGCACGGCTGGCCGCTTGTGCACGCTGGGCTTGTCGGCGGCTACGTTCCTGTAACAAGGCCATGTGGCGGTTTGATTTGCCAATCCGTCGCAGCTGCGTCATCAGCAGTGCAAAAATGCCCAGAAACGCTACAATCAAGACCAGCGCCAGCATTGCAAGCTGATCTTGTATTTCGCGCCGCAACGCCCTGTCCCCCACGCGCATGACATTGATTGCCGCATTTGCCCCTAGAACAAGGTCGTTTGACAATTGCGCCAGATCCCGAAGTTCTGCCGCGAGGAGCGAAATCTCTGGAAGATAGTCCTGTGATGCTGGCACAAGTGCGTCAATGCGCGGCGCCAAGCCCCTTATCGTGCGGTTAAATTCAACGACGCGCCGGGACAGGGCACCATCCCCGCTAAGGTCCAGAAAGAAAGTGCCGCCATCAAGCAGGCTGACACGACTATACAAGATGTCGTAATTCTGCACGAAACGGTCGTGGTATTTTGCCTCGCCTGTTTCAACAATCACGAAGGCCAGGCTTTCCAGCGTCCGCAAATGCCTGTCGGACTGGAACACGGCCCACATTGCATCTTCGCGCACGATGGAATCCATCTCTCGTTCCGTGTCCAGAAGACGCGAAAACAGCATGCCAGCGGCAAGCACCGAGAGAAGCGCAACAATACTTAGGAAAACGACGCCAACACGATCTCGCCAGAAGCTTGCGGGATGGCGTCGTGGAAGTTTCACGGAAGCACCTGAATCTCTTTCACCTGCCAGACCGAACGCCCGTAATACACTTCGTTGCGCAATTCGGGGTTCTGGTTGA
Organism: Paracoccaceae bacterium; assembly: GCA_017510335.1. Classification (GTDB taxonomy): domain Bacteria; phylum Pseudomonadota; class Alphaproteobacteria; order Rhodobacterales; family Rhodobacteraceae; genus Roseinatronobacter. Next base: position 248,190 of record JAFWNM010000012.1, on the reverse strand, counting down.
AGGGATAGATTACAAACAGCGGCCCCTTGTCGCGCACGGACATTGTTTCGCCGTTCTGGCGTGTGGCCAGAATCACGTCAAAGGCTTCGATATCGCCCCAGGGCATATTCGCGGCATAGTCGTTGATTGCCACAAAACGCAGCTCGGACCCCGCCGCGCCCACTGCGTTCAGCAAGTCGATAATGCGCGGGCCAGTGAACTGCTGCGGCCCGTCATGCCAGGGTGTTTCCACATCAGTAACATGCTGATCAAGCGCTTCAAGCATCGCCAGATCGAACAGCGCGGTGTCGTCCGCATTGGTAACCGAGACTTCTCCCGAAATCGTCAGAAGAACAGTATCTTGTGGCTGTTCAATCTGCTGTGCCGTCGCAACACTGGCGGAAAAAGCCATCAAGACTGGGATGAAAAAACGTGCAAATCCGGTCATTTGTCTATCCTCGTACCCTTAATAAGAAAAACCTGCTTTACCCCTTGCGTAATGCAGCTTTATGCGCTGTGTGTCATCAAAATCTTAACCAAGACTGAATCAAGTTCATTTTTTTGTCCTGAACCCCGTCACCCATGATGAAGGACATGTCGCAGCGCAGAGGCAAGGGCCGCGCGGGTGAAAGGTTTTCCCACGCATCCGTCAAACCCCACCTCCAGGTAATGCGCGACCTGATCGGGCATGGCATTCGCAGTCACAGCAAGTGCTGGCACCGGCGGCGCGGCGCGCTGCGCTTCGGTTTCGCGCACATTTCGCATGACATCAGTTCCCGCCACCTCTGGCATGTTGATATCCAGCAAAAGCAGGTCGAAGGGCTGCGTTTTCCATAACCCGATCGCTTCCTGTCCATCTGCGCATAATGTGACATCGGCCCCCATCTTGCGCAGCATCACATCCAGAATTTTACGATTGGCGCGATTGTCATCGGCGACAAGCACATGGTGCCCGTGAAGACTGATGTCATCGGCATCGACCTGCGTGTTTCTGGTTTGCGGCAACGGCAAGGTCAGTGTGGCCGTGCTTCCCTTCCCAAAATGCGAGTCCAGTCGCAAGCTGCCATTCATGGCGTTGCTTAACCAGCGCGCAATGCTCAGCCCAAGACCACTGCCGCCATAGCGGCGGGCGATTCCATCATCGGCTTGCAGAAAGGGTTGAAACGCCGCCTCCAGTTCCTCGGGGCGCATGCCTATGCCTGTATCCGTGACGGTTAGCGTCAGCGCGTCAACCTTGTGCAAATCCAGAACAACGCTAACGGCCCCCTGCGGGGTAAACTTGACGGCGTTGGACAGCAAATGATGGATAATCTGACGCACCCGCGCCCCGTCGCCCAACCGCACCCCACGCGCGGCCCCTTCAATGCGACAATCAAATGACAGACCTTTGGCCTGCGCATCCTGACGATGGATGCGCGTCGCCCGGTCCAACGCAAGAACCGGATCAAACTCTGCGGTATTCAGCCCAAGAGTGCCGCTTTCCATTATTGCGACATCCAGCAAATTGCCCAGCACATCGGAAAGGTTCATCGCGGCATCGGTAATCATGCCCAGATTGGCGCGTTGGTCGGGGTCGGTGCTGTCGCGGGTCAGCAGTTCCGACATCCCCATGATAGCTGTCAGGGGGGTGCGCATCTCGTGACTCATGGTGGCAAGAAACGCTGATTTCGCCCTGCTGGCACGTGCGGCAGCGTCACGCGCCTGCGCAATGTCACTGACATCGCCCGCATAACCGCGATACCCCGCGAACTGCCCGTCTGCATCCTTGAACGGCACGATACTGACCTGCACTGCGCGAACCTGACCATCAAGCAGACGGAAGGTCAGCAATTCATTTTCGACAGGATGGAACGGTGCGCCGAAAAGCGTGCTAAGGGGCTGGCCCTTGCGCGCAGGCGACGCAAAGCGCCCCCCAAGCTGGTCAACATGCACCCCTTGAACCATGTCCGCAGAAGCACCGAGCGCGGTGGCCATCGCTTCGGAGACATAGGACAAGCAGCAGGCGTCATCGATCTCGAAAAACCATGCGCCACTGATGCGGGCGATGTCGCTCATCCTTGCTGCAAGCTTGTCATGGGCCGCACGAATTTCAACCATATCCGATATATCGCTTAACGTGATAACCAGAAAGCGCGCCTGCTTGCCCGTATCCGGCACGGGCCGCAGGGTCACCTGCGTCCAGGACCGCGCGCCGTCGGACCGTTTCAGTTCGATACTGCAGCTTCCGGATTGACGCGCCGTGATGGCCGCTTCGATGTCGCGCAGAACGGGGGACCCTGCATCTTCTTGCAAGAATTGCAGCGGATCCTTGCCAATAAGGTCATGGATGTGGCGGCCTGTGAACTTTGCCAATGCATCACTGGCGAACAGGATCGGGGTTTCGGGGGCGCGGGCATCTGCGACCGCAATACAGGCACCGGCTGCCGCGATCACGGTTTCCAACAATCTTTCGCGTTCTTCAGATGTTTTCTGCGCATCATGCAACGCCAGCAGGTTCCGGACGCGCAACCGAAATTCATCAATATTCACCGGCTTTTGCAAAAAATCGGTGGCGCCCGCCTTGATGGCCTCCAGCCGCGTGCGCGCATCATTGTCGCCGGTAATCATGATGATGGGCAAATGCCGCGTCAGCGGATCGTCGCGCAGAATTCTGACTGCATCTGTGCCTGTCATGTCAGGCAGACGATAATCAAATATCGCCAGATCGGCCCCGTTGCGGCAGGCCGCTATTCCGGCGGCGGCAGAACTGCACCCCTCAACCGTGTAATCGGCAATCGCAGCAAGAGCGGCTGTCAGCACCTGCAGGATCATGGGATGATCTTCGACAATGACAATGTGCATCTTGATCCGTCAAAAATAAATAGCTCTGAGCAACCCTATTCAGAATAACTTTACAAGTAATTTATGGACCGGACCGCACCGATACAAACGTCTAACGCTGCCCTTGATAATGCTCGCACAGTATGGGGGCACGCCACGCGCGCCCCCTGCTGCAGATTGGCGTCAAATTTCAAAATTCTCAGTAATAATAACCCGAATAGCGCGTGTCGCTTTCCTGACCGACATGGAAGTTCAGCACCGCCAGCACGGCGGCGTCCTCGCTCATGTAGTCGACCAGCTGCTCATGGGCGAAGCGGACATCTGACTGACTCGTTTCGCCAGCACGCACACAGAAAATCGCGCAATCCGATTGCATGGCGATATAGCGCGCATCCACCACAGGAATAAGCGGCGGTGTATCGATGATAACCACATCAAAACGCTTGCACCCATCATCGATGACAGCACGGAACGCTTCGGACTGAACCAACTGGTCAGTGGGCTGGCCGGACCTTTCGCGCCCGAAGATGATGCCTACATCGCTGCGCGGGTCAAAATCATAACAATCGGCCGCAGCTTCACTTTCCTGACCGGATACCAGGAATTCATACAACCCCGACGACAACTCCACCCCGGTCAACTTGTGCATCGACGGCTTGCGCATGTCCGCGTCGATCAGCAATGTGCGCTTTCCCGCCGCAGCCAAGGTCCGCGCCAGTGACAGTGCCAGAACGGATTTCCCTTCGGCGGGAACGGCAGATGTGACCATGATGACAGGAACGCCGCGTTTGGGTGCAGGGGAAAACCGTTCGATATTGGCCCGCAAACGGCGCATCGCTTCGGGAAATTGTGACATCGGCGCTTCTGCGATAATATCCGCAACCGACAATTGGTCACCGGATTGCGAGATTCTGGGCACGACAGCCCCAACGCGCGCCCCTGTCACATTCGACAATTGCGTAGACGAATTGACGCCACCGAAATAAAATTCGCTTAAAAAGGCAAGGCCGACCCCAAGCCCCAGCGACACCACGAAAGCGGCCGCCAGAACAAGGCGTGTGTTGGGAAAGGACTTGCGATTCGGCGCGATTGCAGCAGACGCCATGCGCGAATCGGCAATCTGCACCATGGCCTGGGTTTCCAGTTCACGAATACGGTTCAGCAACGTGTTATACTGCCGTTGTGCAATTGCGGCTTCCTGTTGCAATCCGTAAATCCGCGACAGGGTTTCAGCCGAAAGCTCGCCGCCCAGCAATTCGCGCCGGATGTTTTCGCGCACTTCTTCGGCGTCACGCTGAAAGCTTTGTGTTTCCTCTTGCAAAGATGCGACAGCGAAGCGCCCCTGCTGTTCAAGCTGGCGCTCTATGTTGTCCAGACTCAAGCGCAGGTTAACGGCTATGGGGCTGCCATCCTGAACCTCGCCCAGTCGGCTGGCAAGCGCTTGACGCTGGGTTTCCAGCGCGCTCAGGCCCTCGGCCTCCAGTTGGGAGGCAAGGGTGGACCAATCCTGCCGTTCCAGCGCAAGTGTGCTGGCTTCGATCTGGGTTTGCGCTTCCAGCCGGCTGGAGTTCAGGTCTTCCAGCCGCTGGCGCAAACGCGCGACGGATGCAGAACCGCTTTCGCGTTCCAGCGCGTCAATATTGGTATCAATGAAATCGGCAAGCGCCTGATCGGACCGCGCAAGCGCTGCTTCGGCGGAATCCATCTGACGGCTCAGAACCGAAGTCGCGGTCAGGTACCCTTCGGATTTCGCAGCCACCTGAAGGTCAATATACACTTCGATCAAGGTGTTGGCCAAATCAGCCGCACGCTGCGGATTCGCAGATGTGATGGACACCTCAATAAGGTTTGTAAGCCCCCGCCGGCGCACAGATACCGCTGCGCGCAGCTTTGACAAGGTGGAATTCAAAAGCGCGTCGCCAGAGCGTTCTGTGACGCCCATTCCCACTGCCTGCCGCACCTTGTCCGTAAGGGACAGCGATGGACCGAATTCGGGGTCCTGCATCAAGCTGCTTGCAGATATCAGTTCCAGAAGCACTGTATCAGAGCGCAGCAACTCAACTTCGCTTTCGATGATTGACGACGCCAGCGAAGCGTTCTGCCCCCCTTCCGGACCGGGCTGCAGAAGGTTCTTTTGCGCAGTATCCACCAGAACCAGTGCCCGCGATGTGTATAGGGGCGTTGTCTGGGCCAGATAGATGAAAGCCACACTCATGATAATGGCAACGGAAAAAAGAATAATTTTCAAACGTCGCCGCAACATGGAAATGATCGCCCGCAGATCGATCGTGTCTTCAACTTCCATATTCTCAAACTGGCTTTCGCGAACCGTCTTCATTTCGTCTGGCCTCAATGAATTTCTTTGCACTCACTCTCTAAACAGGAATGCCCCCGACGGAAAGCACAATTGGCGGCATATCCTCTACCAGCCGCACTGCGGACAATTTGCCACTTTCATAAGCACCCGTATCAACGTTTATGCGTTTTGAAGTCAAAAGCACATCTTCAGTGATGACATGGCCATGAACAATGACAGGGAAGGTGCCTGCGGCCGCATCGATTTTGTCCCCGCCCCCCCAAAGCAGATCTTCGGGGCGCTGGTGCGCAAGGCTGCGCGCCGGATCAATGCCCGCATGGCACAGGAAATACCCCCCCACTGACAGGCCATAGGGCAGTTTCGTCAAAAACTCGCGATGTGCTGCGGGTATCGTCGCATCAAGCATTTGTTTCAAATGTCGCACAGGCCGTGCAAAACCATGTTCGGGGTCCGGATGCATGCCATAGGACACAAGCGTTTCGGTCCCGCCGAAGTGCAACCACTGGCGCGCAGGGGCCGGGTCTTGCAAAAAGGCCAGCATCATGTCTTCGTGGTTTCCGCGCAACACAACTCGCTGGAAACCGGGGGGGGGCGGGTCCAGCAGGTGGCGCAACAACCCCGCGCTGTCTGGCCCGCGATCAACGAAATCCCCCAAAACGACAATCAGCTTCGGGCCTGTGATGCCTGACGCCTCGGCATCGTTTACGATGTCATGTTCCAGTTTGCGATACAGTGCATTGCACCCGTGCGCATCGCCAATAGCGTAAACTGCGGCAGGCATTTGCTTTAACGATAAAATCCGCGGCGCCGTGCCCGTCACTGCCCCCCTGTCAGGATCAGACGATGCGGCCGTGCGCCGCTGTCCGAATACCCCCTTCAGAAATCCAGCCATCAGGACCTGTCTTCTTTGCGGCGCAAACGCCCAAGCGCCATGCCCAGAATAACGGTAAATACCATCGCATTGGCCTGTATTTCCATGCTGAAATCCACAAGCGAATGAAGCGCGACCAGCACGATCGCGGCAAGGCCAATCGCAGGGGCCACATAATTCGTGCGCCGCCGCCGGATTGTCCTGACAAGGCTGACTGCAGCAGCACACAAAATAACGATGGGCAGGCTTCCGATGATGAGACCGGCTTCCTGCCACCACGTCAGATAGGTGGAATGCGCCAGATCCCATATCAGCGCACTGGACACCGGCGGGCGGTGCACCAACTCATACGCAGCGGCGAAACTGTCCAGCCCGGTGCCCCCAAAAGGTGCTTCGCGAATCATTGAAAGAACCTGCAGATACAGGTCCGTGCGGACATCCGAGGCAGTGCTGACAAGAACACCGCGTTCAAGCACACCCGTCTGGAAACTGGTCAGGAAGACCACCCCCCCCGCCAGCGACAACGCCGCCCCGCGCAAGATGACCCTTGAAATGCTATCATGATATTTCAGGCTCATGACGATATAACCGCACCATGCCGCCACGAAACCGGCGAAAACCCCCATCCGGGACTGGGTCAGAACCAGCGCCAGCGCAATGATTGCCACAGCCCCCCATAGCGCGGCCAGTTCGATATTGGTTTCGCTAAGCCATGTGCTGCCGCTGGGGTGGCGGACATGCGGCCGATGCGCGCGCTCCATGATCAGGCAGACCCCGGCAACCAGCCCCATACCCATGAACGTGGCGAAGGAATTGCGGTTTACGAAAGTGCCGGTGGCCACCCCCTCATAGGCGATTTTTTCACCCCAGATGACGAAATCATCCAGAAATATCAGCGCAATAATGGCCCAAAGCCCATGCGCCAGAATGATTGCGAACAAGGCCCACGCCATGCGTGAAACGCGCTGTGCGCGCGTCGACACTTCATAGGCAAGAATGAAAAGCGCCAGCAATCCAAGCAGGCGGATCACCGCAATCAAGGTCGCTTCGGGCACGATGCTGCCCAAGGGCACAGCGTGGCCCGCAAATTCGGTGCGCGCCCCGGACATGGCAAGGAAGTATTGCACACCCCCCGCGACCGGCAGCAGCGCGGCCGCGCCAAGCAACGGCCAGACCTGCAGCACCGCCAGCTTGCGCCCCGGTTCTGCAAGCTGCATGGCCAGCATATAACATGCGAGTGTCAGAAACAGCAAAACAGACCACGCCAGCCAGAATACCGGCCGCGCCGATGCAAGCGGAATAGGCGCAATTGCCAGAAAGACAATCAAGGCCCAGCCTGCAACGTCGTTGATGCGCCGACCAGCGGTCCCGTGCACCGCACGGTCCCCGTTGGAATGCTGAAGGGCGATTTCCTCGAATTCCATGGTCAGGCTGTCTTCCTGTCTGGCCGCTTCTGCGCGATTGGCAATGCGCTCGGATGCGGTGGACCGCCGTTTGTCGAAATCAATCATTACGCGTCCCCCGGGACAGAACCATAACCTTAACCAGCTGCACGAAGCCGAACTATGAACCGTTGTTGCTGTTGCGCCGGAAGGGTTTCCAGCGTTTGGATGAACCATTCTCTGGCGCGCGGATGGGACTGGTATATTTCAACCAGATCATCCGTCAAAGGCCCCGAACTGAGCAGAGTTTCAAATTCCGGCACTGCAACAACCAGAATATCGTCTTTTGGTTCCAGTGAAGCAGCCTCCTCAAACGCCATGGAGACTGCAAGCTGCAAACGCCGCGACGACAGCCAACCTTCAAACAGTCCAGTGTCTTGCGCGCGTTGCAACGCCTGCGTTGCGGCTTCTGGTTCACCCAGACGCCACAGGGACACTGCAGCCGCCATATGGGCGACCGACCGCGTCGGTGCAGCCCGCAAGATGTCTTGCGCGCGCTCCAGGCACAGTTCCGCCATGGACCGGCGCGTTCCTGCTGGCAGCGCCGCGTAAACGCCGTAAATCTGGCTATCAAAACACATGGTCATCTGTTCGCGCTGGCTAAGTGCGGCATTTGCAGCCACAAGCGTGATGGGCGCGTCGTCACTCTGGTTCATCAACCTGACCGCGAAGGCAGCCTGGGTCATCTGTCTTTCCTGACTTGCGACAAATTCCGCGCGCGCGTGATAGACGGCCCAAATCATTAGAATCACTGAAAATACTGCGAACGAAATCCGAACCAACAGCGCAACCTTTCTTGTTTCCCAATGAACAAACGCATGGCTTGTGATCGCTCACGCAATTTTGTAGTTTAATCCGCAATGCTCAAAAGCGACTTTATCCGAACACTTGGCGTGCAGCATCCTGCGAGTCAAGGCGAGTGACGCCTATTTGAACAGCATAAGATCACGTGTTGGTGTGTGTATTGGGGAATTTTCGGACAATTTCGACTTATTTTTAATCATCCAGCAGTTGAAAGACACATTTTGCCCCTCGCCGCGCACACACGGGCTATACAGGACCAAAAGCGATTGCACTCGTCGGTGCTGTGGTATATTCATTAATCAAAGCTTTATAAGGAGCAAAGTTATGCGCAAGTTTACATATTCTGTCCTGTTAGGAACCGCACTGGCAGTTTCTGCCCCCGTAACCGCGTCTGCACAGGTCGCAGATCTGGCACAAATCGTGGAATCAGCCTGCAACACCGGGTCCTCCGGGGATTGTGTTGCCGCATTGCGCACCTTGCGCGCATCGCTGGGGGCACTGCCCGTTCCACCCGCGCAGGTTGCAGCAGTTCAAACAGCACTTGCTGCAGCAACAGCAAACGCCGTACGGAGTGGCAACGTGGCAACTGTGCGCGCCATGACCGCAGAAGTGTTGTCCGTCGCAAACACCTCCATGCCTACAGCGCAGCGCGCCGCAGTTGCCCAGCAAGTGACCGCGACAGTTCAGGCATCGTCACTGCCTGCCGATGTCATCGCTGAAGTGACAGCAACAGCAGCCGCAGTTTCGACAGGAACACAAACAGGTTCCGTGGCTGTTGGCGGCGTTGCGCCGGCCCCTGTGACCGAAACGCCGACCGCTGAAGCCCCTGACGCACCAACCGCGGCATCGCCGAACTAAGCGCGCGCCAGGCAGTAAAAGCATTTTCAAAAGGCCATGTCACAAGACATGGCCTTTTTGCTTGAAAATGCTTCAGACGAGACCACAAACAGCCATCCCTTAGGAAAGATGCGCGTGCCCTGCCCTTCGCATGTTCAGGTCAGGCAGTTGCACATTCCGAAACGCCAAGCCGAATCAGTTCCTGCCCGGATACAAACGCCATCGGCCCTATGCTGTGGCGCGCGTCTCGAAGATACCATGTGCGGATCGGCTCCGGGTAATGGTCCGCCATATATTGCGACCATAGTTCAAAAAGCACCGGGCTTAACGGGACGCCCCGGTTGGACGGCCCATGAAAGCCAAGACGCGCAGAACGGGTCACGCACACATTCTCCGTGCCCAGAAAAAGCGTGCAGGCCGACATACACTGTCCGGTAATCTGGATTGGTTGGCCGGTAATACGCGCCTGTTCCACCTTGCGCATATAGGTCGGCAATTCACCACCGCGATCCAGAGTAATGCGCATCGGGGCCATTTGCGCGGGAATCAGGTAGCGCATTATCGCATCCTGCCCCGCCGGGCTTGGAAATCGCACCCGCGCCTGCGCATCAGTGACAGTTAGAACTGTCGAACAAAAGGCCACTGTTGCCACCATAGCAAGCAGTTTTGCGGCACTGTTATGTGCCACATTCAACAAACCCCGACAGATATTCAGTGTCGTTCGAATACGGGTTTGTTCAGCCCCCCACAAAGCTGAGTCAAACATGTTTAAGTCCTTGAAAACGGCGCTCTGCCCACCCTTCTGAGCACCTCGGGCAAGGACAGCTTTTCATATAGGACTTAAAGCTATTTTAACTGTTCAAATTCTTCTTTTTAAAATTAAATCAAAAATTTAACAGCCTTTTGCGCGGCATTTTATACCCGTCTGTCAACACGACCAGGTGAAAGGGAATTCCCGCCGCGTTCTGGCAATGTTCTATATTTATACTTGGCCTTCGTCCACCACAGGTCTATGTTAACGCAAGGTGTCGTTGGGGATGCACATGGCCGAGCAGAAATTCATCGAAGTGCGCGGTGCGCGCGAACATAACCTGAAAAACATCGATGTGGATATCCCGCGCGATCAACTGGTGGTTATCACTGGTCTGTCAGGGTCCGGGAAATCGTCGCTTGCGTTTGACACGATCTATGCCGAAGGTCAGCGGCGCTATGTCGAAAGCCTGTCCGCCTATGCGCGCCAGTTTCTGGACATGATGCAAAAGCCCGATATGGACCATATTTCAGGCTTGTCGCCCGCAATTTCCATTGAGCAGAAAACAACCAGCAAGAACCCGCGGTCTACTGTCGGCACGGTGACCGAAATTTATGATTATATGCGCCTGCTTTTCGCGCGCGCCGGCACCCCCTACAGCCCCGAAACCGGCCTGCCGATCGAAGCGCAGCAAGTTCAGGACATGGTCGACCGGATCATGGCGTTGGAGGATGGCACCCGCGCCTATTTGCTGGCCCCCATCGTGCGCGACCGCAAGGGCGAATACCGCAAGGAGTTTCTGGAACTGCGCAAGCAGGGGTTCCAGCAGGTCAAGGTTGACGGGCAGTTTTACGAACTGGACGAGCCGCCGACCTTGGACAAGAAATTCCGCCATGATATTGACGTTGTGGTGGACCGCTTGGTGGTGCGCGACGGCATGGAAACCCGTCTGGCCGACAGTTTGCGCACGGCGCTTGATCTGGCGGACGGAATTGCAGTTCTGGAAGAAGCGCGTGAAGATGGCGCGCGCATGACATTTTCGGAAAAATTTGCCTGCCCGGTCAGCGGTTTCACAATATCGGAAATCGAGCCGCGTCTGTTTTCCTACAATGCGCCGACCGGCGCCTGCCCTGCCTGTGACGGGTTGGGGGTGGAACTGTTTTTTGACGAACGCCTTGTCGTGCCCGACCATGCGCTGAAATTGTATGACGGGGCAATTGCGCCATGGCGCAAGGGAAAATCCCCTTACTTTTTGCAAACGATTGAATCCCTGGCGAAACATTATGAATTCGATGCCAAATCCCCATGGAAGGATTTGCCCGCCCATGTGAAGCAGGTTTTGCTATATGGGTCCAACGGCGAAGAGTTGCCCTTCCGTTATGACGAAGGCGGGCGCGTCTATAATGTGACCCGCGCCTTTGAGGGGGTTGTGCCGAACATGGAACGGCGCTACCGCGAAACGGACAGCAACTGGATTCGAGAAGAGTTCGAGCAATACCAGAACCACCGGGATTGCGGGGTCTGCGGGGGCTACCGGCTGAAACCCGAAGCGCTGGCGGTCAAGATTGGCGGTTTGCATGTCGGGCAGGTCACCCAGATGGCCATCAAGGAAGCGCTGGACTGGGTTGAGGGTGTGCCCGACCACCTGAGCAAACAAAAGAATGAAATCGCCCGCGCCATCTTGAAGGAAATACGCGAACGTCTTGGTTTTCTGGTGAATGTGGGGCTGGATTACCTGACACTGGGGCGGCATGCAGGCACGCTTTCGGGCGGCGAGAGCCAGCGCATTCGTCTGGCCAGCCAGATTGGCAGCGGTTTGACAGGGGTGCTGTATGTGCTGGACGAACCCAGTATCGGGTTACACCAGCGCGACAATGACAGGTTGCTTGTGACGCTGCGAAACCTGCGCGATCAGGGCAATACTGTCATTGTTGTGGAGCATGATGAAGAAGCCATCCGCACCGCCGATCATGTGCTGGATTTCGGCCCCGGTGCGGGTGTGCATGGCGGGCGTGTGGTGGCACAGGGCACCCCTGAACAGATCATGGCGGACCCTGCCAGCGTGACAGGGCAATACCTGACAGGCGCGCGGCAAATCACGGTTCCGAAAACACGGCGCAAGGGCAATGGCAAGAAGCTGAAAGTGGTGAAGGCCAGCGGAAACAACCTGCATGATGTGACTGTGGATTTTCCATTGGGAAAATTCGTGTGCGTCACAGGTGTTTCTGGGGGCGGCAAATCCACGCTGACCATTGAAACCTTGTTCAAGACGGCCAGCATGCGGTTGAACGGGGCACGCCAAACGCCCGCCCCTTGCGAAACCATCAAGGGGTTGGAGCATCTGGACATGGTGATCGACATCGACCAGCGCCCCATCGGGCGCACGCCCCGGTCAAACCCAGCGACCTATACAGGGGCCTTCGGGCCGATCCGCGACTGGTTTGCGGGTTTGCCGGAGTCCAAGGCGCGCGGTTACAAACCGGGGCGGTTTTCCTTCAACGTGAAGGGCGGGCGCTGCGAAGCGTGTCAGGGCGATGGGGTGTTGAAGATCGAAATGAACTTCCTGCCCGATGTCTATGTCACCTGCGAAACCTGCAAAGGGGCGCGCTATAACCGCGAAACGCTGGAAATTCTGTTCAAAGGCAAAAGCATAGCTGGCGTTCTTGATATGACAGTTGAAGAAGCCCAAGGCTTCTTTCAGGCAGTCCCGTCCATCCGCGACAAAATGGATGCGCTGATGCGCGTTGGGCTGGGCTATATCAAGGTTGGCCAACAAGCCACCACCTTGTCAGGCGGCGAAGCGCAGCGCGTAAAGCTGGCCAAGGAACTTTCGCGTCGGTCCACAGGGCGAACGCTGTATATTCTGGATGAGCCGACAACCGGCCTGCATTTCGAAGATGTCCGCAAATTGCTGGAAGTGCTGCATGAACTGGTGGATCAGGGCAACACTGTTGTGGTGATTGAACACAATCTGGATGTGGTGAAAACCGCTGACTGGATTATCGACATAGGGCCAGAAGGCGGCGATGGCGGCGGACAGGTAGTGGCGACAGGAACGCCCGAACAGGTTGCCAAAGTAGACGCCAGCCATACAGGCCGCTATCTGGCGCCCATGCTGAAGCAAGGGCGCGTGGCCGCAGAATAAACTGCAGGCGTCAGGCAGGCAGGCTGTGGAAATACGCATCCAGCCTGCGGCCTGCATCATCCACAGTATCGACCAGTTGGAAAAAGCTGCGAATGCTCCCCTCGGCGAAGCGTTGTTCGATCACATGATCGATCAGGGCCGCCAAGGGGGTCCAGTATCCGTTCGTATTCAGCAACAGGATAGGTTTTTTGTGCAAACCAAGCTGGCGCCATGTCAGAACTTCGAAAAATTCGTCCAGCGACCCTGCCCCGCCCGGCAAAACGACGATGGCATCGGAATTGGTGAACATCACCTTCTTGCGTTCATGCATGGTTTCGGTGACCACCAGGGTTGACAGCGATTGCCTGCCCTTTTCCGCATGCATCAGATGGGTGGGAATAACGCCGAATGTCGGGGCACCGCCAGCTTGCGCGGCGCGCGCCACCTCGCCCATTATGCCGACATCGCCTGCGCCATAAACCAGCCGCCAGCCGCGCTGCGCAATCAACTGGCCCATATCGCGCCCCGCTTGCACAAAAGCAGGGTCAGCGCCTGAGCGCGCACCGCAAAAGACGCATACAGAAAGTGGCAAAACTGGCATTACTACAAGACCTTGTGTCGGTTTTCTTTTGCTCTCGGATACCCTGCTTGCTATGCTGGCGCAAGGTAAAGGCGGCGTGTGATGCAAGCTGCAGGTTCATACACGCCCAAAGGATCACGTCATGCTGAAATATCTGCCCAAAGATACCTTGGCGCAATGGGCTGTGGGGTCTGTTGCTGTCGCGGGGGCTGCGTCCTTGGCCTATATCCTGATATTTCCGCCAGACAGTTCCGAACCCGTCCTGACGCCCCCGCGCCTTGGCAATGTGACAGAACCCGCCGCACTGGCCGGACCGGGCGACGCGCCCGAAGCTGACCTGCGGCTGGCGATAGCTGATCAGTTCACCGATTCCGCCCCGAAATTCGATCTGGTGCGGGTCACCGATCTGGGGGATATCCTGATTGCTGGCAAGGCACCCGCAACAAGTCAGGTTGCCGCCTTGATTGATGAAGAACAGGTCACGCAGGCCATCAGCAGCCCCGCGGGCGAATTTGTGATGATGTTCGATTTGCGCCCCAGCGCTGTTCCGCGCGTCCTTGAACTGGAAGTGCGCCTGCCAAGCGGGCACCGCGTCAGGTCGCAAGACACGCTGATGCTTGCGCCGCGCAGCGAGCTTCTGGTTGGACAGCGGGACACGGATGGAACCAACTATCCTGTTCAAATGGCAGCAGAAGTTCAGACCCAACCCTTGTTTCCCGGAATGTCCCCCCCCGCGCGCCCGCAGGTTGATGGCGGCGCGGATGCGCCGGAGCTTGCGCAAGCACGGATTACGACACCACAACCGCAAGACGATACCCCCCTGCCCGACCAGGCCCGCACCCAAGCCCGCCCACAAGCGGCCCCGATGGCGGTTCTGATGCGGTCTGATGGCAGTGTGCAGGTTCTGGGCGATGCGGCCCGCCTGCCGCAGGCCGGGCAGGAAGCTAACGTGTCTGTCGAAAGCGTTGTGTACGACGCCGAAGGTGAAGTTGCCCTTGGCGGGCGCAGTCGTTCGGCCGGATCTGAAATTCAGGTCTATCTGGACAACCAGCCCATCATTCGCACAAGGGCTGGCGCAGACGGAAACTGGCAAGCCCAGCTTGCTGGAATTGAACGTGGCGTCTACAGGCTGCGGGTCGATGAACTCGACGAGGCCGCGCAGGTCATCTCTCGGGCCGAGATACCCTTTGAACGTGTCACACCACAGATTGCCCGTGACGCCGCAGGACCACAGGCCCTTATTGTGCAGCCGGGCAACACGCTTTGGGCCATGTCAGAAGCAAGATTCGGTGACGGGCGGCGGTATATGCGCATATTCGACGCCAACCGCGACCAGATTCGCAATCCGAACCTGATTTTCCCGGGGCAAGTGTTCATCGTGCCCCCGCCCGAAGGGTAAGCGCGCGCGCAACGCCCTCCACACACCCGCATTCACAACCAAATGGTCAATCCGCACCGGGGTGACTAGAGTGCGCCCATTGATAACCGAAGGCAAATCATGTCACCATCCTCTCGTGCGCAGGTGTCCGGCCAACCCGACGGAAAGACCCAGACCAAACCACCGTCCAGCGGGCTGCGCATCATTCGCCGCGTCATCCCCTATCTTTGGCCGAAGGGCGAATTATGGGTAAGACGCCGCATCGTTCTGGCGCTGATAATGCTGGTCATCGCGAAGCTGGTCGCCGTTGGCACACCGTTTTTCTACAAGGCGGCGGTCGACGCCCTGGCGGGCGAAGGGGCGGCATGGATGCTTGCGCTGGGGGCAGTGGGCTTGACAATCGCCTACGGGATGGCGCGATTGATGGAAATCGCGTTTCAGGAATTGCGCAATGTGTTGTTCACACGCGTCGGCCAGCGGGCGCTGCGCAAACTGGCGCTTGAAACCTTCGAGCATATCCACAGGCTTTCGCTGCGCTATCACATTACCCGCAAAACAGGCGGGCTAAGCCGAATTATCGAACGGGGTGTGAAAGGGGTTGAATTCCTGCTGCGGTTTTTGCTGTTTTCGATCTTTCCGTTGATCTTGCAGTTATTAATGATCGCGGTAATTTTCTTTCTGATGTTCGATGTCTGGTATCTGGTCGCAGTGGTGGCGACGATTTCGCTATATGTGTGGTTCACCTTCCGGATCACCGAATGGCGCGTGAAACAGCGCCGGGAGATGAACCGTCAGGACACAGACGCCAACCAAAAGGCGATAGACAGTCTGCTGAATTTTGAAACTGTCAAATACTTCAATGCCGAAGGCATGGAAGCACGGCGCTATGATGGTGCCATGGCGCAATATGAAACTGCGGCTGTCGCCACAAACTATTCGCTGGCATTCCTGAATTTCGGACAGGCCTTTCTTATCACAACCGGCTTGGTGGTGGTGATGGTGATGGCCGCCATCGGCGTGCAGAACGGCGCGTTGACAGTTGGTGATTTCGTTCTGGTCAATGCTTACATGATTCAGATTACCATGCCCCTGAACTTTCTGGGGACAGTCTACCGCGAAATCCGGCAGGCCCTTGTCGACATGGCTGAAATGTTCGACCTGCTGGACCAGCCCCCCGATGTAACTGACGCGCCCGACGCCCGCCCCCTTAAGGTTGGCGGCGGGGAAATCCGGTTCGACAATGTACAGTTCGGATATGACGCTGCGCGCCCCATCCTGAAGGGCATTGACCTGACCGTGCGCGCGGGCCAAACCGTCGCGATTATCGGGCCGTCGGGGTCGGGAAAATCCACGATTGGCCGTTTGCTGTTCCGGTTCTATGATGTGACAGGCGGGGCGGTTCTTATTGACGGGCAGGACCTGCGCCATGTCACACAGTCCAGCCTGCACAACGCGATCGGGGTTGTCCCGCAAGATACTGTCCTGTTCAATGACACCATCGCCTATAATATTGCCTATGGCCGCGACGGTGCCACCCGCGAGGAAGTGGAAGATGCCGCACGCGCCGCGCGCATTCATGACTTCATCTGTTCATTGCCTGAAGGGTATGACACCGCTGTGGGCGAACGTGGGCTGAAACTGTCGGGCGGCGAGAAGCAGCGCGTGGGAATCGCGCGAACCTTGCTGAAAAACCCGCCCATTCTGCTGCTGGATGAAGCGACATCTGCGCTGGACACACAGACCGAACGCAGCATTCAGGACAGTCTGCGCCAAATGGGTCAGGGACGCACGGTCATTACCATCGCACACCGCCTGTCAACAGTCGTGGATGCCGACCTGATTGTGGTGCTTGATGACGGGCAGATTGTCGAAACGGGCACCCATGACGACCTGTTGCCGCGCAATGGCCACTACACCGCGATGTGGGAACGCCAACGCGCCAACACTGCTCAATAGACCAGGTGTCGGTTATTCACGGCGTTCAAATTGTATAAAAACGGCACCTGCAGCGGGTGGGCTGCAGGTGCCGTGATTATCCGGGGTTGCGAAACAACCGTCAGCGCAGTGCCAGATCCAGCTTTTCGCGCATCAGCGCCAGCATGAAGTCCCGATACTTCGGATCATCCAGCGCGACATCCATGATCGCTTGCAGATACCCGTGCTTTGACCCGCAATCAAAGCGTTGCGACTGGTTCACAATGGCTGAAACCTTGCCCTGTGCCGCCAGAATATCGATTGCATCCGCCAACTGAATTTCCCCGCCTGCGCCCGGCTTTAGCCCGCGCAGAATGTCAAACACTTCGGGCTGGAACACATACCGGCCATAGGATGCCAGATTTGACGGCGCGTCTTCACGCTTTGGTTTTTCAACCAGCCCGTCAACGGCCAGGGTGCCGTCGTCATTTTCCTTGCCCGGTCGCAAAATGCCGAATTTGGAAACATCCTCAGGGGCAACCTGCCCCACTGACAGCAAGGTTTGCGGCTTCGCCCCATAGGCGCGGATCAGCGCCTCGGTTGGCAGCAACGCCCCTTTCATGAAGTCATCGGCCAGAAGAACCGCAAACGGCGCGTTGCCAACTGCGGGCGCGGCGCACAAAACCGCATGCCCAAGTCCAAGCGGGGCGGGTTGGCGCACGAAAAGGCATGACACACCCTCGGGGACGATATTGCGCACCATGTCGCGCATCTCTGTCTTGCCGGATTCAAGAAGCTGGTTTTCCAGTTCAAGATTCGCGTCGAAATGGTCCCCCACCGCGCGCTTGTTGCGTCCGGTCACAAAGATAAGCTCTGTTATACCGGCGGCGATGGCCTCTTCCACGGCATACTGAACAATCGGCTTGTCGATGATCGGCAAAAGTTCCTTTGGCATTGCTTTGGTTGCAGGCAAAAAACGGGTTCCAAGGCCAGCAACAGGAAACACAGCTTTCGTTATTCGGGTCATTAATAGTCCACCAATTTCCACTTTTTGAGTGAAGCAGCGTTTGAAGATATTGGGCTTAAACAAACAAATCTGCCGTGTCGTTGACGGCAGTAATTATAAATGGTGCCGGCTGAGGGACTCGAACCCCCGACCTTCGGTTTACAAAACCACTGCTCTACCAACTGAGCTAAGCCGGCACCGTGTGCCCGTAATATTTCCAAACGCGGCATTACTCAACACTGATTTTCATGTATCCGTGCAGAAAACAACACTTTCCGGTTCAGATAGGGGACCTTACGATTTTCGTCTCATAAGTGGCTAAAATCTGACATAATTTTAAGCAAAGCTGTTGAACGAACAGGGGGTTTTGTAGATGGATATTGCGTTACACTTGGGCGTGCACCTGACAGACGATGGCAGATTGCTGCGGTGTTTGATCAAGAATCGTGACCTGCTGGCAGGCCAGGGAATCGACGTTCCCAAACAGGCACGATACCGCGATATGCTGCTTCAGCTTGCTGCCTCGGAACCGGGGGCGCAGTTCGAAGAAGATACCGGCCAGATGGTCATGGACAACATTCTGGACCACGAAAACCCCACCAGACTGGTCCTGTCAGCGCCCGATCTGCTGGCATGGCAAGGCGGCGCGGTGCGCACTGCGCAGTTCTACCCCGCTGCAGCGCAGCGACTGCAGGCACTGCGCGCGTGCTTCAGCGGCCATGACGTGCGGCTGTTTTTGGCAATACGCAATCCGGCCTCGTTCTTGCCAGCACTTCTGGGCCGGTTAAAACGCGGACAGGCCGAAAAGATTCTGAAAACGCTAAAGCCAGAAGAATTACGCTGGTCGATGTTGCTGCACACCCTAAGGGACGCGTGGCCAGAGGCGCAGATTACTGTCTGGTGTGATGAAGACACGCCCTTTATCTGGCACAAACTGCTGGGGGCCGTTGGCGGCTATGGCCCCGATACGCCGTTGAAGCACAGCTTTGAATGGTTTGACGAAGTCATGGTTCCCGGCGGGGCCGAGAAGCTGGAAACCTATCTGAACGCTGCGCCCCCGATGGATGACATGCATCGCCAGCGCGTGATCAGCGCGTTTCTGGACAAATTCTGTGATGAATCCAAGATGGAAGTCGATGTCAGCATTACCGGCTGGACAGAGGAGAAAGTTGATCTTCTCTCAACACTATATGAAGATGATGTCATGACGCTTGCAGGGCTGGACGGGGTAACTGTCATTGAACCCTGACCTGCCGCCGCCGTGGCGGGCATTTCTGACCTGTGACGTTGGCCCAGGCTGAAACGCAGCGCAGGCCGCGTTCCAAACCGGCCTTGCGCCATGTTTCAAACGCGTTTTGCGTGTCGTTTCAGGGTGTGGGGGACCGCGCAGGGTCCGGCTTCGCGCGCGATTCTGGCGCGCAGCGCCATCAGACCATACCAAGCGCCGCTTTATACAAGTCAAGCACGGCTTCTTCTTCGGCAATTTCATCAGGCTTGCGTTTGCGCATTGCGATGATCTTGCGCAGAACCTTGGTGTCATAGCCGCGGCCCTTGGCCTCGGCCATCACTTCCTTTTGCTGGTCAGCGATATCTTTCTTCTCGGCATCCAGATGTTCGTAGCGTTCGATAAACTGGCGCAGTTCATCGGCAGTGACATTATAAGCGTCATTTGAAAGGTCGGTCATGGTCTGTCCCTGTTCTGGACTGGTTCGCAGTTGGGGGGTGATGCCCAATCGCGCCTGCAGGCGCAACCCCTGACGCAAACGCGCGGTCAGGAAATCTTGTGCCTGCGCGGGTGCCAATTTGCCGCAACAGCGAAATAATTTTCATTTTGAAATATCGGCAGAGCTTGATACTGTGTCAAAAATACGGACAGGCGGAGTAATGAACCAGACACCCAAGCGCGAGCTGCACAAATTCGAAAAATCCTTGCCCATTGCGCTTTTGCGCACCCGAGAGGCAACAACGCGGTTGTTCAAACCTTTCATCGATGGTCATGACTTGACCATGCCGCAATGGCGGGTTTTGCGCGCGTTGGCCGAAGCAGACGCCCTTGATGCACGCACGCTTTCTGAACGCTGTGTCATTCTGCCGCCGTCGCTGACCCGCATTTTCCGCGCGATGACACAGCGGGGGTTGATCCGTCAGGTCGAATGTGCGGACGCGCGCAGGCATATGGTTGCCCTGACAGAAACAGGGCGGGCATTGTTTGAACAGGTTTTGCAGGAATCAGAACCCGACTACACCCGTTTGGCAAAAGCGTTCGGGCCGCAACGCCTTGATATGCTTCTGGATCTTCTGAACGAACTGCGCGACACTGCGCAAGGTATGGTCGACAATCCGCCAGATGACGACAACGACAAGGCCACGACAGCCGGTTCCTGATTGGTCAGGGCGATCTGCGCAAGACAAGCACTGCATTCAGGCCCCCGAAGGCGAACGCATTGCTCATAACGATATCAACGCTGGCGCGGCGCGCTTCATTGGGCACCGGGTCCGGCACACAGTCCGGGTCAAATTCGGTATGGTTGATTGTGGGCGCAATGACACCGTCCTTCAGCGCCATCAGGCAGGCCAGAAGTTCCACCGCGCTGGTTCCACCAATGATATGGCCATGCATGGATTTGGTCGACGACACCGGAAGCTTGTCCAGATGCGCCCTCATCACAACGCGCAACGCCTGCGATTCCACCCGGTCATTCGCGGCCGTGCCCGTGCCATGGGCGTTGACATACCCCACATCCTGCGCCGCGATCCCGGCGTCGGACAGGGCGGCACGCATGGCACGCACTGGCCCGTCAACATCGGGCATGACAATGTCGCCTGCATCGGCACTTAGGCCGAAACCAGCCACTTCGGCCAGTATGGGCGCACCGCGCGCACGCGCATGTTCCAACTCCTCAAACACGAAGACCGCGCCCCCTTCGCCCTGAATCATGCCGGTGCGATCACGCGAAAAAGGGCGGCATGTGTCGCGCGCCATGACGCGCAACCCTTCCCATGCCTTGATTCCGCCAAAGCCCAGCATCGCTTCTGATCCGCCCGTCAGCATGACATCCGCCATACCGCAACGCACCATCTGGAACGCCTGCCCCATTGCATGGTTGGCAGACGCGCAGGCTGTGGACACAGTAAAGGCAGGCCCCTTCAGGCCGAATTCCATCGAAATATGGGACGTGGCAGCGTTATGCATCAGGCGTGGCACCACAAACGGGTGAACACGGTTCTTCCCGTCTGCATAGACCGCGCGATAATTGTCATCCACAGTCAGATTCCCGCCCCCTGCCGTTCCCATGATGACACCGGCCCGCAGTCCCAGCGCCGCGTCAAACTGCAGCCCCGCATACGCGACTGCTTCGCGTGCGGCCACAAGTGCGATCTGGGCAAAGCGGTCCAGCAATGGCAAGGTATTGCGCGGGAAATGCTGTTCAGGGTCAAACCCGCGAATTTCCGCACCGACCCGCACATTCAGGCGGTCCACATCCCGACATGTCAGCGGGCCAATACCGCACTGGCCTTCTTGCAGGGCCGTGTAGGTGCCGACACTGTCATTGGCCAACGCATTCACAGTGCCGGCGCCGGTTATGACAACCCGCTTCATGCAGCTTTTCTGGCGATCAGCTTCTCGACTTCCGAAATGATCGCACCAACTGTAGAAATATCGAACTCGGCTTGATCGGGCGCGTTGGCGTTGAACGGAACGGATATGTCGAATGCTTCCTCTATCCCGAAGATACACTCGACAAGACCAAGACTATCAAGCCCAAGGTCACTCATGGCCATATCCATGCCCACCTCGGATGTGTCGAGCATCGCTTGTTGTGCGATGATATCAATCACGCGCAGGGCGGTGTCAGTCGTAGTCTGCATGTATTCCAGTCCCATCGGGAACACTCCGTATCGTGGCAGGTGCGTTCCATATCGTCCCAGAATGTAACAGCTTCGCAACAGAGGGCAACTCAAATCGCTGTGGGTCGTATGCCAGCGATCAGACCGCGCCGGGGCTGACCCGGCGCGCGCGATGTCAACTCGGGATACCGCCAGTTACCGCCCCTGCGTTTTTCAGGGCCTCATGAATGCGGGCATCACGCCCATACATGTCCTCGCGGAAGTTCAGATCCCCCCGCGCATTGGTAAACGCAGTGCGGTAAACCAGATGGATTTGCACAGGGTCATCCAGGAAAACCCGCGTCTGTTGACGTGTGTTCAGCACGGAATGATACAGCGCCTGCGGGTCATCACTCTGGCGCGAAAGCAGTTCATAGGCAAAATCTCTGGGGTCATTCAGCCGGACGCAGCCCGATGAATGCGTGCGCACTGTGGTGTTAAACAGGTGGCGTTCGGGCGTGTCATGTAAATAAATTGCATAAGGATTCGGGAACATGAACTTCACTTCGCCAAGTGCATTCGTCGGCCCCGGGGGTTGGCGCACATTGAAGGGGAAATTCGCAGGCGTGTAGCGCGCAAAATTGATCGCGGACCGTGGCACAACCCGACCCTGTGCATCAACAACTTCCAGATGCCGCGCCCCGCCAGACGCCAATGCCCCCCAATAGGACCGCGCAAGGATCGAACGCGGCAACGTCCAGTCCGGGTTGATTTCCAGATAGGTCATGCGGTGTGAAAACTCCGGCGTCTGCCGGTCGCTTGCCTGCGCCCCCACAACAGCGCGTGTCTCGAATGTGACCTGATCGAAATCCACGATCTGGGCGTTGAAATCGGTAAGGTTGACCCAAATATGCCGGTCACCGCGCGGAATGTTCAACCAGCGCTCCCGCTCCATGGCGACAAGCACTGACTCCAGACGGTCCTGCGCGCTGACATTCAGCGCGCGAATCGTGGCCGTGCCTGCAATTCCGTCGGCTTCGATACCGTGGTTCACCTGAAAATTCAGCACTGCAGTTTGCAAGGCCGCATCATAGCTGGCCGACGCGGAACGCCCCAGATAGCCCATGGCTATCAGTCTGTTGCGCAACGCAATCACCGCTTCGCTGGATGTGCCGGGCGTGAAACGCACGTCAGGAACGCGCGGCCCCCACCCCCCGTTGCGAATGGTGTATTCCAGCTGCTGCTTTGCGCGGAATAGCCGCGCATATTCCGGCGCACTCGGTGCCAGATTGCGCATGAACGCTGCGGGCTGCGCCTGTTCGAACGCGCGCAGCAGGGTTTCGGGATCAGGGCGCGGCAATTCGCGCACAATGTTGCGGTCAATCCGGCGCGGGTCCAGCACGCCACTGGTCAGGTCGGTGGCGAAGCTTAGAAACACACGGGTAATCCGCGCTTCCAGAAGCGCGCGGTCGCGCTCGCTTTCAACAGCTTCAAATGCGGCCAGCAGCCCGTCAAGGTCATACCGCGCGGCGGGCAACCCGTGATCTGCGGCACGCGACAGGGCGTTCACAAGGGCCGCGCGCCGGCTGGCATGCTCCGCCCCTGTCCACAGGGGGGCAAAGTCGCGGTCGCGGTAGAATGCCGACACGCCGCTGTCGAAGGATGCGCCTTCAGCCAATGCCTGACGAAACGCCGGAAACTGTTGCGCATGGGCAGGCAATACACCACCCGTCCCCAACACACACACAAGGCCGAACACAATAACGCCGGAATTGATCTTCGAAACGACATTCCTAAACAACAAAACGCACCTCCTGCGGGGGGGAATCAAAAAGCAGTGATCACAAGCTTGGCAAAATACCGCCGATCACGTCCACTCACAAGCCTGAGAGGAAGCCACCCGCGCATGTCGAGTGTTGCTTTAAGGTTTCTTTCAGCAATTTCCGATAATGATGCCAGCATGACACGTTCCCAATGCGCGATAAGAATGTCGCCAGATCATAGTCCTGTTCCATTGGACACGCCCTGGCAGTGGGCAATTTTCCGCTTAGTTGCGCCACAAGGTGGAACCATGCGCCGATCTTTTCTTGGGTTGCCTGCGCAAATATGTAACAAACCTGCCAACGGCGGTGCATGGCATGCGTGACACAGATATAAAAATATCAATGTCGCGCCCGTCATGGGGACCATTGCCATATAAAAAAATGACCGTCAGGACAGGAAAAGGGACAGCCGTTCAGATGTGTGAAAACAAATCCAGCAGGGTTACCCGTCGATCAATTCTTGGGGCATTTGCAGCCACGGCCATTACCGCTGCCCCGTTCTTTCCCGGTGTGACGGCCTATGCACGCGGTGCTGGCGACATCCGGAAGCTACAGTTTTATTCCGGCCGCACGGGCGAACGCATCAATCTGATCTACTGGATCGATGGAACGTATATTCCAGAATCCCTGACCGAGATTAACCATTTCTTCCGCGACTGGCGTAATAACGCCGTGCACGGGATTGACACGCGCACTGTCGACTTTCTGGCCGCTGCGCATAACTTGCTGGGCGCGAACGAACCTTACATGCTTCTGTCGGGGTATCGTTCGCCGCAAACCAACGCGATGTTGCGGGCGCGTTCGCGCAATGTGGCGCAAAACTCGTTGCATTTGAAAGGCCAGGCCGCTGACGTCCGGCTACAATCACGGTCCGTTTCGCAGATTGCGCAAGCTGCAGAAGCCTGCCGTGCTGGCGGTGTCGGGCGCTATTCCGGGTCCAATTTCGTGCATTTCGATTGCGGCGCAAACCGCACCTGGGGGCGTTGACAGCCGCTTTGACCATGCGTGGCTGAAACTTGCATAAACAGCCGGGACTGATGCGTGTTTGCGTCGGTCCCGTCCAGCATTAAAATCAACGTGAAGCCCTTGTTTGTTGCACGTGTTACCCATATTTTCGCCGCATTATCACACTACATACCCTTAAGTCGTAACATCGCACGACCAGACCGCGTTTGTATCCGTTCTCTATAAGTTCCAGGTGTATACAGGTATGTTAAGCTTCGAGAGTGTCAGCAAGTCCTACTGGACAGGCACACAGCACAAGGTCATTCTGGCCGATGCCAGCTTTACCATAACACCGGGTATGCGACTGGGCGTGCTGGCCCAGAACGGAACCGGAAAAACCACTGTTATCAACATGATGGCAGGTCTGGAAAAACCAGACAGTGGCAAGATTCACCGCAATTGCAGTGTGTCCTTCCCACTGGGGTTCATGGGCGGGCTGATCACCAAACACACGGCCACCGAAAACATCCGGTATATTGCAACCCTATACAGCCTTGACCCCGATTATGTGGAAGCATTCTGCCGCTGGATGTGTGACATCGGCGAATATTTTGACATGCCAATTGGCACATACAGTGCCGGCATGCGCGCGCGACTGGCACTTGCGTTGATGCTGGCAATGAACTTCGACCTCTATCTCGTGGATGAGGGGATGCCATCGACAACGGACACCGCGTTCAACAAGCGCGCGGGCACGGTCATGCAGGAACGGTTTGATCAATCCGGTCTTGTAATCGTATCGCATCAGGTAGAAACCTTGCAACAATTCTGCAGCTCTGCTGCCGTGCTGCGGGATGGCAAGATGTATTTTTTTGATACGCTTGAACAAGCGAAAGAACTGTATGACTACTCCAGTTAAATCCCAGCGATTTCGTCTGCGCAAAACCGCGCAATCCGCGACCCTGTCGGCCGTTGCGGGCGCGGATGCGCCGCCACATCCAGACGCGCCGTCGCATCCACACCCTTCACCCCGACCAGTCGCGGCAATAAGCGTTCAGAAGCGGCCAAGGGCCGCACCGGCACATACTGACCCCGCACCTGCGCCCCCCTCAGGCGCGGACGCCAGGCAAGCGGGCATCGCGTCGGATGCAAGACAAACACAAACCGCCCCCGGCGCCCCGCAGCCCGAATATACGGATTCCATAGAAACGCCCCCGCCCGCTGAAGTGGCCGAGCATTCCGCCGATGTCGAAGGGGCTGCAAATGTTGCCCTCACGATTGAAGCAATCCGCAGCGAAGGATTGACCGCGCGCCAGCTGCGCATGGCCATGCGTGTTGCCCAGAAACACGGCATTCGCGCCACATCCGCGTATGAAGCTGTGCTTATCTTGCGCCAGCGCGGCATAGACCCTTTCGCACGCTCGACAATGCTGGATTTGTTGGGGGACGGGGAAAAGTCACCTTCCCGAGAGATTGCGTTGCGGGGCGAAACTGCACCTGCGCCCGCAGATGACCCGCTGAACGTTGCACAATCGCGCATGGCCCGAATTGCGGCAGACCGCGAACGCGAACTTGCGAAAGTGCGCCGCGACATTACCAAGCGCCGTCGCAAACGGCTGGCCTTGCTTGGTGCACGCCTGCTGGCCTTCGTCACGTTGCCCACCTTCATTGTGACATGGTATTTCTATGTTATCGCGACGCCCATGTATGCAACCCAAAGCGAATTTGTCATCCAGCAGGCTGACAGCCAGTCTGGTATGGGCGCGCTGTCAGGTGTGCTTCCATCGGCGGCGGGCATGGGCATGGGCGGCCAGAACGAAGCCACATCAGTGCAAAGCTTCTTGCAATCGCGCGGTGCAATGCTGCGGCTGGACGCCGAAGAAGGGTTCAAGGACCATTTCCGCACCCCGCAAATAGATATCCTGCGCCGCCTGTCAGACGATTCTACCGATGAAGCCGCCTATAAGTTATATCAGCGCAACGTCCAGATCGGCTATGACCCGACCGAGGGCGTGGTGCGCATGGAAGTGATCGCTGCCTCGCCCGCAGATAGCGAGCGTTTTGCACGGGCGTTGATCCGGTATGCGGAAGAACATGTCGACATGATGACCCAGCGCTTGCGCGACAGCCAGATGCGCGAAGCCCGTGCAAGCCTGGACGAAGCGCAACAAAACCTGGTCGAGGCCCGGCAAGCCGCTGTTGAGTTGCAGGAACGCTCCTCTATCATTTCGGGCGAGGTGGAGTTGTCCTTGCTGTCACAGCGTATTGTGGCGCTTGAAACCGAACTGACCCAGACCCGCCTGAGCCTTCAGGAAATGATGTCGAACGCGCGCCCCAGCGCCGCACGGGTCCAACCCCTGGAACGCCGCGAAGAAGCCCTGCGCGCCGAAATCGAGACTTTGCGCAATTCCATGACCCAAGGCACCAGTCAGGGATCATCGCTTGCCCGTATTCAAAGCGAACTGATCATGGCCGAAGCAGAGGTCCAGACCCGCGAAATGATGCGCGCGCAAGCCATGCAACAGCTTGAAAGCGCCCGAATGGAAGTCAGCAGGCAAGTGCGGTATCTGGCGCTTTCAGTCGAACCCATAGCCCCGGACGAAGCCACTTATCCGCGCAAACTGGAAAATTCGATCGTGGCGTTCCTGATCTTCCTTGGTGTGTATTTGCTGTTGTCGATGACAGCTTCGGTGTTGCGCGAACAAGTGTCGGGATAGGGTTTTTCGCTGCCAGCGTATGGTTGGCGTGGTCGGGTGGTCATCAGGCCACCTGACCCGCAGCCCAGCCTGATGACCAGGCCCATTGGAAATTATACCCGCCCAGCCAGCCTGTCACATCAACCACCTCGCCAATGAAGAACAGCCCCTTTTGGGAACGCGATTCCATTGTGCGCGCGTCCAGTTCCCTGGTGTCCACTCCGCCCAGTGTAACCTCAGCGGTCCGGTAGCCTTCGGTGCCAACTGGGATCACATGCCACCCGTGAACAGCTTCGTGCACACGCGCCAGCGCCAACCTGGGTTGATCTGCCAAATTCCCCTGAAGCTGCGCACGCTGCGCCACTTGCCGCGCCAGCTTCTCTGGCAGAAACCTGTTCAATGCAGTGTGCACCGCCTGCCGCCCGTTGCGGTGCTTCTGTTCCTCTAGCAAAGACAAGGCATCAGCCTCTGGGGCAAGATTTACAACAACCCCCTGCCCTTCGCGCCAATAGCTTGAAATTTGCAGGATAGACGGGCCAGACAGCCCCCGATGTGTGAACAGCAGCCCTTCGTGAAATTTGGCTTTGCCACAGGAAACAACTGCCTGAACCGAAAGCCCGGCAAGCGGCGTCATCTCTTCCAGCTGCCCAGCGGAAAACACCAGCGGCACCAGGGCCGGGCGTGTTTCGACAACATGGTGCCCGAATTGTTCTGCCAATTGATAGCCCAGCCCCGTCGCACCCATTTTGGGTATGGATTTTCCCCCGGTCGCAACCACAAGATGCGTGGCATCAAACTGGCCTGCACTGGTTTGAACAATGAAACTGCCGCCATCATGGGAAACACCGCCCACTGTGGTGCCAAGATGCAGTTGCACACCCGCCTGAGCGATATCGCCCAGCAACATCGACACAATTTCGCGCGAAGATCCGTCGCAAAACAACTGTCCGAGGGTCTTTTCGTGATACGCGATACCCGCGCGGCGAACCCTTTCAACGAAATCATGCTGCGTATACCGGCGTAACGCGGACAGCGCGAAGCGCGGGTTTTGGGACATGAACTTCTCGGGTCCGATATGAAGATTGGTGAAATTGCACCGCCCGCCCCCAGAAATACGGATTTTCTCGCCTGGTGCGCGGGCATGGTCAATCAGCGCGACACGCCGCCCACGCCGGCCCGCCTCTATGGCGCAAAACAGCCCCGCAGCCCCTGCCCCAAGGATGATGACGTCAAACCGCTGCATCGTAATTGATCACTCCCCTTTGCTTGGGCGCCAAACAGGAACGCCCTGCCGCAGGCAGGGCGTGACATATAGGCTTGCGGCGCAGCCGCACATTTTGGCAATGTCAGAAATGCAGCGCGCGCCCATATGCGTCAAGCACGGATTCATGCAGCATTTCGCTAAGCGTCGGGTGAGGGAAGACTGTGTTCATCAAATCTTCTTCTGTCGTTTCCAGCGTCCGGCCAATCACATAGCCCTGAATCAGCTCGGTCACCTCGGCCCCGATCATATGCGCGCCCAGCAACTCGCCGGTTTTTGCGTCGAATATGGTCTTGATCATGCCTTCCTGCTCGCCCAGGGCAATTGCCTTGCCATTGCCGATAAACGGGAAGCGTCCGACCTTGATTGCATGGCCCTGCTCTTTTGCCTTGGCCTCGGTCAGGCCTACTGATGCAACTTGCGGGTGGCAATAGGTGCAACCTGCAATACTGCTCGGGTCAACAGCATGCGGATGGCCCCCCGCAATAAGTTCGGCAACCATCACGCCTTCGTGGCTGGCCTTATGCGCAAGCCACGGCCCATTGGTCGCATCACCAATCACATACAGGCCCTCAACACCTGTGCGGCAATATTCATCGGTCACCACAAACGAACGGTCAATCTTCGCGCCCAGTTTTTCCAGCCCCAGCCCTTCGGTATTGGCTACTATTCCCACAGCAGAAATCACTGTGTCGAACTCCTGCGTCTCGACTTTGCCGGCCCGTTCGATATGGGCCGTGACCTTACCTTTGGCGCGGTCCAGTTTCTTGACCATGGCTTTGGTCATGATGGTCATGCCCTGCTTTTCGAACTGCTTTTGCGCAAAGGCGCTGATTTCGGCATCCTCGACAGGCAAAATACGCTCCATCACTTCTACAACAGTGACATCCGCGCCAAGCGTGTTGAAGAAACTGGCGAATTCAATCCCGATGGCCCCTGACCCGATTACCAGCAGTTTCTTTGGCATGCGCTTGGGCTGCAAGGCGTGCCTGTAGGTCCACACAAGGTCACCATCGGCTTCCAGCCCTGGCAATTCGCGCGCCCGCGCGCCAGTTGCCAGGATGATATTCGCGGCACGAAGGTCTTCAGTGCCCTTGTCAGTCTTCACGCTGACCTTGCCTTTTGCCGGTATGGTCGCATCACCCATCACGACGGTGATCTTGTTCTTTTTCATCAGGTGGCCAATCCCACCTGACAATTGCCCTGCCACCTTGCGGGATCGTTTGACCACCGCATCCAGGTCGAAACCGATTTTATCGGCGGTCAGTCCAAATTCCTTGGCGCGGTGCATCAGGTGGAACACTTCGGCAGACCGCAACAATGCCTTGGTTGGAATGCACCCCCAGTTCAGGCAAATGCCGCCCAAATTCTCGCGTTCGACAATTGCCACCGATTTGCCCAATTGTGCTGCGCGAATGGCCGCAACATAGCCCCCCGGCCCTGCACCGATTACGACAACGTCAAACGATCTGTCGGCCATATGGTTTTTCCTCCTGCACGCACATCTGAAAGTAGTTTGCCATTAAACTATTTACTGTCACGTCGCAACGCGCAAGACGAAACCCTGTCATGCGTTCCCGGCATATCGCGTTTACGCGGCAGTTTTCAGTTGCGTCAGTGCGTCCATATATCCGCCACGCGCTAAAAAGGCGCGTTCAGGTGCCGTACTGGTCCGCCCCAAGGCGTCATTGCGATAGGGAAAGCGCCCGAATTCGCGGATCACGGCGCGATGTGCGCGCGCGTGCAACAAATTATCGGCCCCGGTTTGTGGCATTCGCAACAGGAACATGCGCACGCACCGGTCCTGGTCCATCTGGCTTTCGGAATGCATCAACGGCAGATAGAAGAACTGGCGCGCAGGTTCGTCAATCTGGCAATCGAACCCAAGGTGACAGGCGCGTGCCGCAACACGCCGCGCCATGTCATCTGTTGCAAAAGCGCGCGCATCATTGCGAAACATGTTGCGCGGGAACTGGTCGGTTACAATCAGGAACGCCAAGGCCCCGCGCGGGCATGAGGCCCAGTTCAGCAAACGCCCGTCGCGGGCTTTTTGCCACAGGGGCATGTATCGGTCGCGGATTTGGTCATCCAGTGCGTCGCTTTGCACATACCATTGCGCGGGGCCGACCTCTTCCAACCAGAACGAAATGACGTCATCAACGCTGGACATGATCTTTTTCCTTGTGCTGCCTGACAACAACCGTGCCAGCCCCCCTGCAATCAGGCAAGTCATTTACCCGTCATGCTGGCAAAAACAACAGTATCTTGCTGTTTTACAACAGGTTCAGGATATCAGGGCGTATTATCCTGTTCGGCATTTTCGGTCATTTCGGTATAGACGGCCTCAACTGTGGCTGCCGACACAACCGGCGACACGGGTGCAAATGGCCCTGTCTGGTCCACAGGCGTGGCCGCGCGCTGGGTCATGCGCCACATTGCATACAGTGCCAGCGCCAATGTCAGGATGATAATAAACAGGAAAAAGCCCGACGGACCCATCACCCCCATCAGCCACCCGATGCACAGCGGACCAACAATCGCGCCCACACCGTTGACGAACAGCAGCCCCCCCGACGCTGCCGCCATCTGGTCCGTATCCAGATAATCATTCGTATAGGCCACCAGCAATGAATACAGCGGGTTGGAAATGCCCCCGATGATTAGCGCGACCCCCACCAACCAGATGAAACTCAGGTCGAATATCACCGCCATCGCACCGCCCACAGTGCCCACAAGGGCCACATAGACAACCAGTTTGCGCCGGTCCATCCGGTCCGACAGCCACCCCAGCGGAAACTGGAACACCAGCCCGCCAAAATAGATGGCCCCCGTGAAGATAGATATTTCCAGCACACTTAGCCCCGCTTGCGTTCCCCAAACAGCGGTCATGCCAAACATGGCGGCAAACACCCCCCCCATCAGGAAAATGCCCACCACGCCAAGCGGGGACACATCATATAGTTGGCGAATGCTCATGGATTTTGTCGTGCCGAAGGTGGGTGCAGGACTGACCGACAGCAAAATCGGCGCAAATGCCAGCGACACCAGCACGGATGGAATAACGAACAGCAAAAAGCCCGCCGGATCTGCAAAGTTGATCAGCGCCTGCGCGCTGATAATCCCTACCATCTGCACGATCATGTAAAGCGACAGCGTTTGCCCGCGGTTTTCGTTAGTAGAGGCATTGTTCAGCCAGCTTTCCGCCGTGACATAAACCCCCGAGAAGCAAAACCCGATCAGAACGCGCAACAAGGCCCACACGATCCAGTCAGGAATGGCGGCATACAGCACCAGCACGGCAGAAATCAGCGACCCAAGCGCAGCAAACACCCGCACATGGCCAACACGACGGATAAGTTCGGGGGCAGCGCGCGACCCGAACAGAAAGCCAAGGAAATAGGCCGACATGACAATGGACATCTGAAAGGTGGAAAACCCTTCAATCGCGCCGCGAATCCCCAGAAGCGTGCCTTGAACCCCGTTGCCAACCATCAGCAACAGCATGCCCAGCAAAAGCGCCCAGGACCCGGTGAATACATAAAACATTGTCGCGCCTGCCTGTTCGTTACCTGGACATAGCCTATAGGCTAGTGGCCCCCAGCGAAACCAATAGTCCGGCGGTCATGTCGGAAATATGATCAAAGCGACCCTTTAGCGGCTTTTCAGTCAGGAAACAGAAGCGACGAGTCCCCATACGAAAAGAACCGATACTGATTGGCAATCGCATGGGCATAGATCGCCCGAATACGATCCGCGCCCATAAGGGCAGATACCAGCATCATCAGTGTCGATTTCGGCAAATGGAAATTCGTCATCAGCCCGTCAGCAATCCGAAACTGGAAGCCGGGGGTTATGAAGATATCGGTCTTGCCACTCCAGGGGGCAATCTGGCCCGGCGCTGTGGCCGCAGTCTCGATCAGGCGCAGGGCGGTTGTGCCCACGGGAATGACACGCCCGCCCGCTGCCTTGGTGTCGATAATCGCCTGCGCGGCGGGGGCGGTGATCTGGCCCCATTCCGCGTGCATTTTATGGTCGCGGATGTCATCTGTCTTGACGGGCAGGAACGTGCCCGCACCGACATGCAAGGTGACTTCGGCAAAATTCACACCAACGGACCGCAAGGACGCCATCAGCGCCGCGTCGAAATGCAGTGACGCCGTCGGGGCAGCCACCGCGCCCTTGTCGCGCGCGAACACCGTCTGATAGTCGTCGCGGTCCTGCGCATCGGCAGCACGGCGACCCGCAATATAGGGGGGCAGCGGCATCTGGCCGGCCATATCCAGCGCAACGTCGAAATCATCGCCTTCCAGATTGAACCGAAGCACCACATCTTCTGCCGTTTTTTCCACGACGTGCGCCTGCAAGCTTGGGGAAAAAACCACATTGTCGCCGGCAGCAAGCTTGCGCAACGGCTTGGCCAATGCGCGCCATGTCCCGTCCGGGCGCGGTTCGGTCAATGTCACCTCTATCTTCGCGCTGACCGGCCCTTGGGCACTGTCGCGCGGCCGCTGGCCTGTCAGGCGCGCGGGAATGACGCGCGTGGTGTTGATCACCAGAAGGTCACCGGCCCGCAAGATGGTGGGCAAATCCTGCACATGGCGGTCTGAAAACCTGTCGCCCTCGGCCAGCAACATACGCGCGGCAGGGCGCGGGCGCACAGGACGCGTAGCAATCAGGTTTTCGGGCAGGTCAAAATCGAAATCAGACAGCTTCATCGCAAACACCGCGCTTGGTTGGGCTGGCCCCTTTAACTTGTCGCAAAGACCGCTACAACAGGGCAAGTCTTCAATAAAAGGAAACCGACATGCATGAACAAGGTCATACCGCCCCCGATTTCACCCTGCCCCGCGATGGCGGCGGCGAATTGACATTGTCGGCCCTGCAGCCCGCCAAGGTCGTGCTGTATTTCTATCCGCGCGATGACACGCCCGGATGCACCACCGAAGCGCTTGAATTCACAGCACTTGCATCGGAATTTGCCGCTGCGGGGACGCAGGTTGTCGGCATATCCAAAGATACTGTCGCCAAGCATGACAAGTTCATCACCAAACATAACCTTGGGGTCGCGCTGGTGTCAGATGCTGACAGTGATGTGTGCGAACGCTATGGGGTGTGGGTTGAAAAGAACATGTATGGCAAGGTGTCGATGGGTATTGAACGCGCAACATTCCTTGTCGGAAGCGACGGGCGCATCGCGCAGATCTGGCGCAAGGTCAAGGCGCAGGGCCATGCTCAGGATGTGCTGAAAGCTGCGCAAGGACTATGACTCTTTCGCTTAGGGAAATGGCCGTGGATGTGCTGACAACTGCGGACGGGCGCGAAAAATGCGCCCGGTCCCGGCACCATGCAGCGGCGTGGTTTGACGCGCGCAAGGCGGGCACGCCCCTGCCCCTTGGGGTTGCCGAACCACCCCTGACCCCCGCCCGCCCGGACCACCCCGAATTGCTGGACCCGCGCGATGTGCCGCGCCGCCGACCCGGCAGCGCGCAGGGGCAGATTGCGATTTTGCACGCCATTGCCCATATCGAACTGAACGCAGTGGACCTGCATTGGGACATGATCGCGCGCTTTGGCCAGACCCATATGCCGCTGGGGTTCTATGATGACTGGGTCAAGGCTGCGGACGAGGAATCAAAGCATTTCGGGCTGGTC
This sequence comes from Paracoccaceae bacterium, assembly GCA_017510335.1. Lineage (GTDB taxonomy): Bacteria > Pseudomonadota > Alphaproteobacteria > Rhodobacterales > Rhodobacteraceae > Roseinatronobacter. Next base: position 214,162 of record JAFWNM010000012.1, on the reverse strand, counting down.
TGCGACTGTCTGGAATCGCTTGGCAGCCATTATGGCGCCCTGCCCGCCCATGCAGGCATGTGGCGCGCCGCCGAAGACACCGCAGCCGACATTCTGGCGCGTCTGGCAGTTGTGCCCATGGTGCTGGAAGCGCGCGGTCTGGATGTCACCCCCGGCATGATCGACATCTTTACCCGCGCCGGTATGGACAATGTCGTTGCGGCCCTGAACATCATTTACGCCGAAGAAGTCGGCCATGTGGCTTATGGGTCAAAATGGTTCAACTTCCTTTGCGGGCGCGACGGCAAAGACCCGCAACCTGTGTTTCTTGACCTTGTGCGCAAGTATTTCCACAGCCCGCTGCGCCCCCCCTTCAACGAAGAAAAACGCGCCCAAGCGGGCATTCCGCCAGATTTCTACTGGCCGCTTACGGAACCGGATATGGGTGCCGCACGTTAACCCTTTGTGCCAACTGGCAAAGAAGAACACCTTACGCGTGCATTTCTAAACGCGCATACGCGCCGAAGTGACAGCGAACTGCCCTGAATCGGCAGTTTTTCGCTGATTATGGGCGTTGGGGGTGATGTGGCAGCGCAACAGTCAGGAAAAATCTTGCAGCACTGGTTAAGCTTGCGTAATCACGCGGGGGGCGCTGGTTTGTGCATTTGTGTTCGCGAAGGTTATTTCGCATGCCCTTGTCAGATGGCGATATGGGAACTGTGCTTTGAAACAACTGCTTGCGCAACTGAATCACCGGCTGGAGCGCCACCTACCCGAACAAAGGCTTTTCCTTCGATCAGAGACGACGACACGCTTTGTTCGCCTTCGCCCCATGACACAGGCCATCGCGCTTGCTTCTGTGACCAGTTTTTTCGCATGGGGTATTATCGCAACATCCATCCTGTTAATGGATTCAATCGGGTCGGGCACGCTGCGGGACCATGCCGTGCGCGATCAGGCAAATTACGAGCAGCGCCTGAACGATCTGGCTGCAGAGCGTGACCAGCGCGCCATCGAAACCGAAGCCGCGCAAGCCCGCTTTGCTGAAGCCATGACCCGCATTTCGGACATGCAATTGCAATTGCTTGCATCAGAAGAACGGCGTCTGGAACTTGAAACCGGCATAGACAACATTCAGCACACCATCCGCCGGGTTGTGCGCGAACGCGATGAAGCGCGCGCCAGACTGGCAGAAGTGACAAATACCCTGCAGGCCGAAACCGGCACCACCCAGACCAGTGCGGACCGGGCACGCGAAACAGAAGACATGCTGGACTACCTGCTTGTCGCCATGGACAAGATGGCGGGTTCGACCCGTGAACTTACCCTTGATGCGGAACAATCGGTAAATCAGGCGCGTCATCTGGCGCTGGAAAACGAATTGCTGCGCGACCGCAACCACATGATTTTTTCGCAGCTGGAAGAAGCGCTGGAAATGGTCGTGGAACCATTGGAACGCGTTTTCCGCGCAGCCGGTGTGACGCCCGAACAAATACGGCGTCTGGTGCGTCAGGGTGCTAATTCGCAAACCGCGTCGCTGCGCCCGATTTCGGTGTCGACCTCTGGCGTGATGGCCCAGGATCAGGACATCGCCCGCGCAAACGCCGTCTTGCAGCGCCTGGCAGATATTCATGCCTATCGCCTTGGAATCAACCGTATGCCAGTTGCCCGCCCCGTTTCTGCAAATGTACGCGAAACATCCGGCTTTGGCATGCGCCGCCACCCGTTGACCGGACGCAGCACCATGCATAACGGGCTGGACTGGGCAGGATCACGCGGAACAGCAATTCACGCGACCGCCGATGGCGTGGTGAAATCTGCAGGCCGGCAAGGCGGTTATGGCAACCTTGTCGTCATTGAACATGATTTCGGAATTGAAACCTATTACGCTCATTTGAACTCCCTCGATGTGCGCGCGGGACAAAGGGTATCGCGCGGGCAACGAATTGGTGGTATGGGCACCACTGGCGCGTCAACCGGTGTGCATTTGCACTATGAAGTGCGAATCAACGGTCGACCAGTAAACCCGATAACCTACATAAGGGCTGGACAGCATGTTTTCTAAAAGCCGCATCAACGAAACCGCGACAAAACCCTCGAACGAGGGTGCTTCGCCGTCGCCTTCTGCAGAAACACCTTCGTTTCTGCGTCAAAGCAGCGTTGATACTGCCCCGTCACAAGTGACAAAATCCAAGCCCGCTGCATCTGTGCTGGCGTCGGATCTGACAATCACCGGCAATCTGCGCACAACAGGTGACATCGTCATCGAAGGTAATGTGGATGGCGACATCCGCGCGCATCTTCTGACTGTCGGTGAAACCGCAACGATTCGCGGCGAGATTGTCGCTGATGATATTGTCATCAACGGGCGCGTCATCGGGCGCGTGCGCGGGTTGAAAGTGCGCCTGACATCGGCAGCGCAGGTCGAGGGTGATATCATCCATAAGACCATCGCAATCGAATCCGGTGCGCATTTTGAAGGGTCGGTCCAGCGGCAGGACGATCCGCTGCAAACCAATCGCGGCGCGGCCCAACAGACACAGCCAGCGCAGAATGTGCCCCCGCAACCTGCCCCTGCTGCGATGTCGGAAGCTGTCAAAAAAGCGACCGAGCAAAAGAAGAACGCCGGCAATTCCTGAACCGGATTTAATGCAAAAAAGGCCATGATTGGACAAAAGCCAATCATGGCCTTTTTTATTGCTTTTCAAACGGCAATGAACACAGGCTGCTGGCTTGATTGCCCGCATTCGCGCTTGCCTGAATTTTTGGAAACAAATAGCTGGTACGGGTGGGGAGACTCGAACTCCCAAGCCTTGCGGCGGGGGATTTTGAATCCCCTGCGTCTACCATTCCGCCACACCCGCGTGCCAGCATGGGGCTAATAACGCGCCTTGACGCGGGCTGCAACTGCGAAGATGCGCCCCGAACAAGATATTTTTGCTGCGCAAACTGCCATCTGTGCCTTCACATTGACTCAAGGTAGGAATTGCAGTAGGGCAAGGATGTTGCATCAGCAATTGATCCGATCGCGGGACGCGAAATGCATGCGTCCTATAACTGTTCCGGCCCGAAGCCGAAACCATGGAAACGCATGACCACATTCTCTGATCTGAAGCTGGACCCCAAGGTCCTCAAAGCTGTTCATGAAGCGGGCTACACAGCCCCTACCCCCATTCAGGCGCAGGCCATTCCCTTTGCATTGGAAGGGCGCGATATACTTGGCATTGCCCAGACGGGCACCGGGAAAACCGCGTCTTTTACCTTGCCCTTGATCACGCGCCTTGGTCGTGGTCGGGCGCGCGCACGCATGCCGCGCTCGCTGGTTCTTGCGCCGACGCGTGAACTGGCCGCCCAAGTGGCCGAAAACTTCGACACCTACGCCAAATACACCCGCCTGACCAAGGCACTTTTGATCGGCGGCGTCGCCTTCGGTGAACAGGACAAACTGATTGACCGTGGCGTTGATGTGCTGATCGCCACCCCGGGGCGGTTGCTGGACCATTTTGAGCGCGGCAAACTGCTGTTGACCGGCGTTGAAGTCATGGTTGTCGATGAAGCGGACCGCATGCTTGATATGGGGTTCATCCCCGATATCGAACGCATTTTCGGCCTGACACCATTCACGCGCCAGACGTTCTTCTATTCCGCCACCATGGCGCCGGAAATTGAACGTATTACAAATACGTTCCTGTCAAACCCCGCGCGTGTCGAAATTGCACGTCAGGCAACAGCGTCAGAAACGATTGCGCAGGAACTGATCGAACTGCAGGCAACCCGGCGGGATACAGCCGCCAAGCTCAAGCGCGAAACCCTGCGCAGCCTGATCAATGTCGAAGGCGACAAGCTGGAAAACGCAATTATCTTCTGTAACCGCAAGGTCGATGTCGATATCGTTTCCAAATCCCTGATCAAGCACAAGTTCGATGCTGCCCCCATTCATGGCGACCTTGACCAGTCTGTAAGGACACGCACACTGGAACGGTTTCGTGCCGGTGAATTGCGGCTTTTGATTGCGTCTGACGTGGCCGCGCGCGGCCTTGATGTGCCATCGGTCAGCCATGTGTTCAATTTCGATCTGCCCTCGCATCCTGAAGATTATGTGCACCGTATCGGGCGCACGGGACGCGCTGGACGGTCAGGCAAGGCCATTTCGATCATGGTGCCGTCTGACAAGAAATATCTGGATGCGATCGAAGCGCTGCTGCAAAAGCAACTGCCGCGCGCCGCAGCCCCTGACGTGCAAGCACCTGTGCGGGTGCGTCACAAGGACCGCCCCGCAAAAGCCGAAGCAGCTGCCCCGGTTGATGCGAAGGAAGACCCTGCACCACCCCCCAGCAAGCCAGAGCAAGCTGTAACGCCCGAACCCGCCGCTGCGCGCAATGATCCGCCACAGCGCAGATCACAACAGCGCAGCAACGCAGGCAGGGATCACGCCCCGCGCGAACGGGGTTCAAACCGCGATGGGGCCGTCATTGGCATGGGCGACCATGTGCCGGATTTCCTGATGCGGGAATTCCGCAGCGCCTGAAACGATACAATGCGCCCATAGGTGCGGGCCGCTTGGTATATTGATATACAACAACACGAAAAAGGCCGCGCTGGGAAAGCGCGGCCTTTTCCAGTTTAACAATGCGCCCTAAAGCATGTTGTTCAAAACTGGCACCCGTTTCCGGGCTTCTCGAACATGCTCTCTAACGATACAATAGCGATACTTTGTTATGAAACAGATGCAGCTTTGCGGGATCGGCCTTCAACTTGACAGTTTTGCCCCTTAGGCCGCTATGTGTGCCTGCCAGTTTTGCCAGCACAGGGGCCGCATCGGGCGCATGGGGTTTGAAGTACAGAACGGTCAATTCACCCAAAGCTTCGACCAGATCAACTTCTCCCTGAAACAGGAAATCATCGTCATCCGTGGCGATCAGGTCTTCTGGACGCACACCCAGGTTAACGGCAAGCCCCATATCGGCATCCGTTGTAGGAATATCAGCGCGCGCTGTGCCGCCACCTGTCAGCTTGACAGACGTTTGCGGCCCTGTTTGCGTCACCTCGCCCGCAAGCAGGTTCATTGCCGGTGATCCAATGAATTGCGCGACGAATTCACCGTTTGGACGTTCATAAAGTTCCAGGGGCGTGCCCACTTGCGCAATTCCGCCACCTGCAAGAACGACAATGCGCGTCGCAAGGGTCATCGCTTCGACCTGGTCATGGGTCACATACACCATGGTAGAATCGGGCATCGATTCCTTCAGTTTGGCAATTTCAATGCGCGTTGCCACGCGCAGCGCCGCATCAAGGTTCGAAAGCGGTTCATCAAACAGATACACTTTCGGATCGCGCACAATGGAACGCCCGATGGCCACGCGCTGGCGCTGCCCCCCCGACAGCGCCTTTGGCAGCCGGTCCAGATAGGGGTCAAGTTGCAAGATATCGGCGGCCCTGTTTACCGCAGCGTCAATTTCGGCCTTGCTTTTCTTGGCGATTTTCAACGCGAAGGCCATATTGTCGCGCACTGTCATATGCGGATATAGCGCGTAGGATTGGAACACCATGGCAATGCCGCGCTGCGCGGGCGGAATGTCATTGACGACCATGCCATCAATTTCCAATGTGCCGCCCGTTATCTTTTCCAGACCTGCAATCATGCGCAGCAGTGTGGATTTACCACACCCCGACGGCCCGACAAAGACGACAAGTTCGCCCTTCTTGATGTCCAGATTGACATCAGACAGCACTTTGACTTCGCCATAGGCCTTTTCGACATCAGTCAGCTTCAGATCTGCCATGGTGTCCTCCCCTTCATTGTTTTATCGTTTCACGACAAGACAGGGCTGCCATGGCCCCAGATGCACCAAACCGTCCTCGCCGGGGCCGGAACTGTTCAGATCCCCTGCAACCGTTACCCAATGCCCCTGCGGCAGATACAATGTTGCAGGTTCATGGCTAAGGTTGAACGCGCAGAACATCACTTCGCCCGCCTCCTCGCGGATGAAGGACAGCGTATCTCCGGACACATGCAAATCGCGCAAGCTGCCATGCGTCAGCGCACGATGCGCCCGCCGAAAAGCCACCGCACGGCGGTAGTGGTGCAACAAGGCATCGGGGGCGCGTTCCTGGATATCAACCGCCAGCCCGACATGCTCGCGCGCCACCGGCAACCACGGCACGGCAGTCGAAAACCCGCCATTCACCACAGCCCCGGTCCAGACCATCGGCGTGCGGCACCCGTCACGGCCCTTGAATTCAGGCCAGAACTGAATGCCATAAGGATCCTGAAGATCCTCAAAGCACAATTCCGCTTCTGGCAGGCCCAGTTCTTCGCCTTGATACAGGCATACCGACCCGCGCATGCACATCATCAAGGTCGCATAGGCCCGCGCGGCCGCGGGGCTAAGGTTCCAGCGCGTGATATGGCGTGGCACATCATGGTTTGAAAACGCCCAGCAGGCCCAGCCATCCGGGGCCACATGGTCCAGATGGCGCAAAACTGCCGAAATGCGCGCCGCAGATGGCGCATCGGCAGCCAGAAATTCAAATGCATAACACATCTGCACCTTGTCGCCGCCAGATGTGTATTCGCCCAGTATTTCAAGCCCTTTTTGCGCGTCGCCCACCTCGCCTACGGCGCAGGCGCCATAGGTGTCCAGAACAGCGCGGAACCGGCGCAGGAAATCCAGATTTTCCGGTTGGTTCTTATCGTAGATATGTTCCTGATGGTTATAGGGGTTCACTGCAGGGGCAATATTTGCATTGCGCTGTTCTGGCGGCAGCGGCGGATTGTCCCGCAATTCACGGTCATGAACATAGAAATTGATCGTATCCAGGCGAAACCCGTTCACGCCGCGTTCCAGCCAGAAGCGCGCGACATTCAGCAACTCTTCCTGCACAGCGGGTTCATGGAAATTCAGGTCGGGCTGAGAGGCCAGAAAGTTATGCAAGTAATACTGGCACCGTGTCGCGTCCCAAGCCCAGGCAGACCCACCAAAGATGGACAGCCAGTTATTTGGCGGGGTTCCATCAGGTTTGGGGTCGGACCAGACATACCAGTTTGCGCGCGCATTGTCGCGGCTTGCGCGACTGTCCTTGAACCAAGGGTGCTGGTCAGATGTATGCGACAACACCAGATCAATCAGAACCTTGATCCCCAGTTTATGGGCCATGCCCACCAGCGCATCGAAATCCGACAAGGCGCCGAACATCGGATCGACATCGCAATAGTCCGACACATCATAGCCGAAATCCTTCATCGGTGATGTGAAGAACGGGCTGATCCAGATCGCATCTACCCCAAGGCTGGCGATATACGGCAGGCGTTCCACGATACCGCGCAAATCGCCGATACCATCGCCATTGCTGTCTTGGTAGCTGCGCGGATAAACTTGATATATCACCGCGCCACGCCACCATTCTGGCGAAAGCTCCAGCCCGCGTTCAGGCTGCAACAGAGTTTGAACAGACACGAGGTTCTCTTTCCTTATTTGACAGAGCCGGCCAGCAGGCCGCGCACCAGATAGCGTTGCATTGTAAAGAAGACCAGCAGCGGGACCGCAATGGACACAAATGCCGCTGTCGCCAGAATACCCCAATCCCCGCCACGGGACCCGAGCAGATCGTCGGCAATTTTAACAGTCATGACCTGGCTTGCCGCGCCTGATGGCAGGAAAACCTTGGCCACAAGCAGGTCATTCCATGTCCACAGGAACTGGAAGATCGCAAAAGACGCAAGTGCGGGAAAACTAAGCGGCAGGATGATCCGAACGAAAATCTGGAAATCCGTGGCGCCGTCAACTTTTGCGGATTCAATAATATCACGCGGCAGGCCAACCATGTAGTTTCGCAACAGATATACCGCCAGCGGCAAGCCAAACCCCGTGTGCGCCAGCCATATGCCAAAGAAACTTTGCCCTATGCCAATGTCGGTGTGCAATTTCAGCAAAGGCACCAGCGCCAGCTGCAGCGGCACAACCAGAAGCCCCACGACCGCTGCAATCAACAGCCCCCTGCCCGGAAAATCCATCCATGCCAGTGCATAGGCCGCGAAGGCCGCGATCAGTATTGGAATGACCGTGGCAGGAATGGTCACCGTCAGGGTATTGATAAAAGCGCGGTCCATCCCGTCGGCAAACAGCACGGTGCGGTAATTGGCCAAAGTGAACTTGGGCGGGGTGCGCGCTTCAAAATACAGCGTTGGGCCACGCGCGATTTCTTCGGCACTTTCTACCCTGTAGCGCCCGTCGCGTTCGACGACCACGGTGCCCCCGCTGCGCAACTCCGAAACCTGACCTGCGCGAAATTCGCCTGGGGCCACAGCGCGCGTGCCATACGCCGCAACGATGCCTTCACCATCCGGAAAATTCTGCGCCAGTGCCGGGTCATCGAAGACATTGCCTTCTACGATGAAAACCCCGCCTTCTTCGCGCACGCCATCCGCCGCCACACGCGTGCGAAAATTCAGGTCCACCGAAAAGGGCGCCTGCCACCAACCGGAATTCGAAATCTGGTCGCGGTCACGGAAGGATGACACGAATAACCCGATGGTCGGCAACAGCCACAACAGCACCAGAATAACCACAGTGATGTTGACTGCCAGCCTTCCGCCCTGATTTTGTCCCGCGATATTGTCCATTGTCCTGCCCTCCGCGCCTTAGCGCATTTCTTTTCTGGCTTGCCGGATGTTCCAGACCATCACCGGCAGCACGAGGATCATGATAACGAAGGCAACAGCAGTCGCGCGCCCGTCATCGCGGAACATGTAGGTCATCATGTAACTGGGCAGAATATGGGTTCCAAAATTGCCCCCCGTCATGGTGTAGACAATGTCAAACACCTTCAGCACCAGAATTGTAATTGTCGTCCAGACGACAATAATCGTCCCCATGATCTGGGGCACCTTGATGGAAAAGAACACCTGAAACGGGTTCGCGCCATCTATGATCGCAGCCTCGATGGTTTCTTCGGGAATGCCGCGCAACGCTGCGGACAGGATGACCATTGCAAACCCTGTCTGAATCCAGACCAGAATGAACATCAGGAAGAAATTGTTCCAGAATGACACCTGAATGGGATCAACTGGTGCCATCCCGAACGTGTCGCGCAGCGCGTTGATAATCCCGATATCCGGATTTGCCGAATAGACGAATTTCCAGATCAGCGACGCCCCCACAAAGGAAATCGCCATAGGCATGAAGATCAGCGATTTGGCAATATTTCCCCATGACAGGCGGTCTGTCAGTTGCGCCACCAGAAGGCCCAGAAACGTGGCCATTGCGGGGACGAACAGCACCCATAACATGTTGTTGAATACGGCGGTGCGGAATGTTCCTTCATTCATCAGGTCAAAGTAATTCCCCAACCCTATGAAATTCATACCAGAACGGTCAAACAGCGATCTGTAGAACGACCCCACCACAGGATAGACCAGATACAACCCCAAGGCGAACATGGCAGGAAACAGGAACAGCCACGGGCGCACCTTGTTGGCGCGGTTGATATTGCGCCCGGCCTGTGGCCCACGCGCCGGAAAAATGACCTTGTCCAGGATCAGATTTGACGCATAGAAATACCCGACGCACCCACCGACCCCGATGATGATCGTCACAATTCCTTGCAAGACTGGTGACATCTTCCCCCCTTGCGGTCGTCAGCTGTGTCAGTCCCTCGGTCCCGACAATGCCCCGGCAGCCGCGTTTCCCATTAGCAAGCCATGTGCAAAATTCAGGGCCGCACACGGGGCGCGGCCCTGCAAGATTGGCCTAGCGCATGGCATCCCAGCGCTGTTGAATGGCATCTGCGGCGGCTTGCGCATCGCCTTGGGTGGTGTAATCAACCATACCCGTCCAGAACGCCCCTGCGCCAATTTCACCCGGCATCACGTCAGATGCGTCAAAGCGGAATGTGGTCGCGTTCAGCAGGATTTCATTCATCGCGCGCAGCGAATCGTCGCCGAATGTGTCCAGGTTCACGCCGGTATGCGGCGTCAGGAAGCCCGACTGCGCCATCCAGACTTCATGCGCGATGGGCGCTTTCAGGAACTCGATCAAGCCGCGCGTTGCGGGGCTGTCATTGGTGATGGCAAATTGTGTGCCAGCGCCAAGAACCGGTTCGCCCAAATCCCGCTCGCTTGATGCAGGAAAGTAGAAGAAATCGAAATCCACGCCATATTCAGACCCTTCGGGAAAGAAGGACGGAATGAAGGACGCTTGTTTGTGCATGTAGCACGCAGGCGGGATCTGGAACAAACCGGCAGGGCTGTCGCGGAAATCCGTTGTTGCGGAAGCTTCTGCGCCGCCTTGCGCCCAGCCATCGGTGCGCACGAATTCGCCATACGCCTCGATCGCCTCGACCACGCGGGGGTCATTGAAGGGCACGTCATTGGTGATCCAGCCATCATAGACTTCCGGTTCATGCAAGCGCAGCATCATATCCTCGACCCAGTCGGTCGCGGGCCAGCCGGTTGCCGCACCAGACCCAAGCCCGACACACCATGGCGTGCCACCATCCTCGACGATCTGCGCAGACAGGGCTTTCAGGTCTTCCAGGGTTTCGGGAATGTCATAGCCCATTTCATCGAACTGTTCGGGGCTATACCAAACAAGCGATTTCACATCGACCTTGTAGAAGAAGCCGAACATTTCCTGTTCGCCGTCTGCATTGGCGAAACTGCCCAGATCAACCCAGGACTGGCCTGCGGCATAATTTTCCACCATCCAGTCGGCTGTTTCCTGCCCCAGCGGCGCCAGCGCACCAATGGCCGCCATGTCCGATGCCAGCCCGGGCTGTGGAAACACCGCGATATTGGGTGCCGAATTGGCCTGAACCGCAATGACAATGTCCTGCTCGAAACTGTCGGAACCGGAATAGTTGACAGTCGCGCCAGTGGCTTGTTCGAAATAGGCCAGAACATTGCGCAGCATGCCCGCATCCGGCTGCAGCCACGGCCCCGAAACAGTAATGGTTTCGCCGCTGAAATCATGCGCAGCCGCGAACTCCTCAAAGCTGTCCCAATTAAACCCGTCCGTTCCCGGCGCGATAATCAGGTCTTGCGCAGTGGCACTGCCCGCCATCAGGGCAAGCGTTGCAACGCCTGCGTAAAATTTGGTCTTCATTGTCATCCTCCCAAGGTTGACGATCTGTTATGCACAATTTTTCGGCTTGTGCTGATCAGTATCCCAGCAGTTTGGAATCAACCTTCCAAAACGCTTTGGATAACCGGACATTTGCCGATCACCCAATTCAAGTCAATAATCTATCTTGGGAATTCCCTTTTTTTGTTGATATATTTCGCATGTGCAGCATCAGGCATTCGCGAAATACCACTTTCCAAGGCGCAAAATTTGCGCATACTGCACCCAAATTTCCAATGCGGTTTGACTAAACAATGGGCGTCACCCTAAAAGAACTTGCGGCTTCGCTGAACCTGTCGCCAACGACAGTGTCACGCGCCCTGAACGGCTATCCGGAAGTGAACGCCAAAACCCGCAAGCGTGTGCGCGATGCAGCCGATCGCGCCAATTACCACCCGAACACCCGCGCCAGAAGTCTGGCCACCGGACGCACGCATGCCATAGGCCATGTTATCCCGCTGTCGGACAGCCATGAAATCGTCAATCCGGTATTTGCCGATTTCATTGCAGGGGCGGGCGAAACCTATTCGCGGGCCGGTTATGAAATGGTCCTGAGTATGGTTCCCGACGCGGATGAAGAACAGGCTTACCGCAACATGATCGCGCGCGGCGCTGTAGACGGGATGATCGTGCATGGCCCCAAACTGAACGATCCCCGCATTGCCATGCTGACGCAACTGGGGGTTCCCTTCGTCGTTCATGGCCGCTCCAGCGGGGTGGATGCGCCGTATTCGTGGCTGGATATCAACAACAACCGGTCCTTCAGGCGCGCAACCGAATTCCTGCTGCAACTGGGGCACCGCAGGATCGCGCTGGTCAACGGGTTGGAACACATGGATTTCGCCATGCGCCGTCGCACCGGCTATGTTCAGGCCCTGACGGAAGCGGGCGTCGCGCCAGATCCTGCACTAATGCGACAGGCGGAAATGACCGAAGTGTTTGGCCACAGGGCCGCAACCGACCTGATGCGCCTGCCAGATCCGCCGACGGCATTCTTGTCGTCCTCCATGCTGGTGGCGTATGGATTGCGGCGCGCGCTGGTGGATCAGGGGGTCCGCCTTGGGCGCGATGTTTCGGTCATCACACATGATGATGACTTGTCCTACCTGCCAAACGGCGGGGACGTGCCGCTTTTTACGGCAACACAATCATCGGTGCGCGAAGCAGGCCGCAAAGCCGCCGAAATGTTGCTAAAAACAATTCACACCCCGCAACACCCGCCCCTGACCTGCCTGATGGAAACCACATTGATCGTCGGGGAAAGCACTGGTGCGGCAATCCGGTAAGCCCCACCCGCCACGCCATAACCGCGCCGGATTCTTGTGCCCCCGCAGGTTGTGGCCTGTGAAAGACACCAATGCCGGGCATGGCGGGGGCATATGCCCTTGCAGCGCCTGGCATAAGCATCCTATCACGCAATCCAAAGCGCTTGCATGAACTGACAAAGGCACACCCATGACGGCATCACAGCCCACAACGCACGCTCCGCTTGTTCTGGTGGCGGATATTGGCGGCACCAACACGCGAATGGCCCTTGCCCGCGGGCACAAGTTGATCGCGCCAAGCACGACGCGTTTTCGCAATGCCGAATTTTCGGGCCTTGGTGAAATTGTGGTGGAATTTCTGTCACAGCATGATGAAAAGCCGCAACACGCCGCCTTCGCGCTGGCTGGTCTGGTCCATGGTGACACAGCCGAGATGACCAACCTTGGATGGACCGCCAATGCGCAGGACATCGCGCGCACCAATGACATCGCAAAGGTGCATTTCCTGAATGACCTTCAGGCGCAGGGCTATGCTGTGGGCGGGTTGGCGGAAAACCACCTGCGCCCGATCCGCACAGGACAGCAAGAAGGCAACACACGCCTTGTCATCGGGCTGGGCACCGGCGTGAATGCCGCCCCGGTGTATTGCACAAGCACAGGACAAGTGGTCGTTCCACCATCGGAATCGGGGCATATTCATCTGCCCTTGCGCGGGCAGGACGATTACAGGCTGGCCGACTGGCTGATTGCGCGGCGCGGCATCGCCTCTGTGGAGGATGTTCTGGCAGGCGCGGGGCTGGAACGGCTTTATGATTTCCATGCCGAACAGTCCGGTATGGCCGGCGGCAAGGACGCGGCCGCCATTCTTGCGGCCATGGATGCAGAATGCACGCTGGCCCAGACAGTGGGACGTCACTATGTCCGGCTTCTGGCCCAGACAATGGCCAGTCTTGCACTGGTCACCCTGCCCTATGCCGGAATTTACCTGATTGGCGGTGTGGCGCGCGCGTTTGCCCCGTGGCTGGACACATTCGGGTTTGAAGCGGCCTTTACCGATATGGGGCGCATGTCGGACCTCGTGCAGCGGTTCCCTGTTGCCCTGGTCGAAGATGATTATGCAGCCCTTGCTGGCTGCGCTGCCTATCTGACAACGCGTTAGGACGCATACCCAAGAGCATGTCGCTCAAAAGTGGGACCCGGATTTGAGCGTCTTGAACACGCAAAATCAATAACTTAGAACATGCTGCCTGAATGCGGATGAACGCGGCATGCTCTAGTCGCGCAGCGGCATGCGCTGGCCAAGATAATTCATCACATAGGCCAGCGCCACAAACGCAAGCGTAATTCCCGCAAGATTAAGCGCAACATCACTCCAGTCTATCGTGCCGACATTCAGGAATGGATAAGGGTACCACCCTGTCACGGCCCCGCGCAGCAGCGCATATGCACCATAACAGGCAGGCCAGATAGCCCAGACCAGTGGTCGCCCGCCGCGCGGGTCACTGCGTGTCACCTCCATCAGCCAGAACCACAGCACAGATGCGGGCAAAATCGTGTGAAATGCCTGATCAACCCACCACCGAAGCCCATGCGGATTGAACAGATGTGCCAGCAGGATATGATAGACCAGCGCAACCATGATCATCGACAGGGTCAGCATGCTCATCCAGCCAAAGGACATGCGCCGCCCGCTTGCCGCTATGGTCAAGAATGTGCCCGCCGTCAGACTATTGGTCAGAATGGTAAAATACCCGCTTGACCGCCACAAAACCGCAGCCAGACCAGCATTGCCCATACGCCCCAGCACATGGGCCACCAGCGCTGCAACAGCAAGCCCGCCGATAAGCCCGGCAATGATGCGGTATTTGGGGTCTATTGCCAAAACAGTTGATCCCGGGTTTTCAATGCTGCAGAAGGTCGATACCTGAAATCCGGTGTTGAATTCCACTTGCCGAAATCGGCCTGACGGGGCAAGGCTTGGCATCATGGAGTGGCGAGATCAAGGCATATTATTAAGCGTTCGCAAACATGGCGAGGCAACAGCCCTGATCGAGGTATTCACCGCGCTGCATGGACGTCATTCGGGCGCTGTGCGCGGGGGCGCGTCGCGCAAAATGGCCCCGGTGCTGCAGCCGGGCGCGCAACTGGATGTGCATTGGCGCGCAAGGCTTGAAGACCAGATGGGCAATTTCACAGTGGAATTGTTGCAGCCGCGCGCCGCCCCTATTCTGGGCGACCGTCTGGCGCTGCTCGCGCTTGGGTCGGTCTGTGCGCTTTGCCGCTACGCGCTGCCCGAACGCGCCGCCTATCCGGGGTTATATGCAGCGACAATGGAAATTCTGGACAGTTTGGGCCAACCCGGCTGGCTGCGCACTTACGCGCTGTGGGAATTGCACTTGCTGGAAGAAACCGGCTTCGGACTGGACCTGAACCGCTGCGCAGTCACCGGGGCGCAGCAAGGCCTTGCTTATGTCAGCCCCCGCACGGGCCGCGCTGTCACCATCGAGGGGGCGGGCGCGTATGCGGCGCGCCTGTTGCCTTTGCCAGCCGCGCTTGTGAATGGCGGTTCTTTCAGCGCCCTCGATCTGACACAATCGCTGGCCATTAGCGGGTATTTCCTGAACCAATGGTTAGCCCATGCCGTGGGCCGCCCCCTGCCCGAAGCCCGCGCGCGTATGATCGCTGCACTGCATTAGGGCATATTGTTCAGAAGTGGGAACCGGTTTCAAGCATCTCGGACAGGCGACATTCGCTAGGGCGTCTGCGGCATAAGCTCGGCTATGGCCGCTTCCACGCTGACTGCATAGCGCACCATCGGTTTGCGTAACCCGTGCATCAGGAAAACGCGCCGGATATCCCGGCTAGCGCCGGTCAACCACAAGGTAGCGCCGCGTTTCTGGGCCTTATGCGCCAGTTCTTCGATCATGTTCGCGCCCGTTGAATCCAGAAACGGCACGGCCGAAAAATCCACCACCAGTGCTTTATGCGTGTCTTGAATCTGGTCCAGCACCGACCCGATACTTGCCGCGGCCCCGAAAAACAGCGCGCCGGAAATCCGGTATATAACGATATCGGGGTTCGCAGCCATATTCTTGGCATAGGCTTCGCGCGGGCGGGCCATGTCTGCCTCGTCTCGGGCGACGAAGGGGGTCTGGGCGTCAACAGCAGTTGCCCGTCCCATGCGCTGAATAAACAAGATGGACCCAAGCGCGACACCGACGATAATTGCCTCGATCAGGTCGCGGAAAATGGTCAGGAAGAACGTGGCACCCAGCACAGTGGCCTCGCCCCAGCCGGACCGCAACAAAATGGCGATAGCGGGTTTTTCGATCATGTTCCACGCCACCACGACCAGCACCCCCGCCAGCGCGGCAAGGGGAATATACCCCGCAAGCGGGGCCGCAACCAGCATGAACACCAGCAAAAACACAGCATGCAGCATGCCCGCAACCGGGCCATGTGCCCCGGCGCGCACATTTGTGGCCGTGCGCGCGATCGTGCCCGTGACACAGAACCCGCCAAAAAGCGACGTCCCGACATTCGCCGCCCCCTGCGCCACCAATTCGCAATTGGACCTGTGCCGCCGTCCGGTCATGCCATCGGCCACCACGGCCGACAACAGCGATTCAATCGCGCCAAGCAGTGCAAAAGACGCAGCCGCGGGCAGAACCGCCCAGACCTTGGCCCATGTCACCACAGGCAGCGCGGGCGCAGGCAAGGAAGACGGAATACCCCCGAACTGCGTTGCGATCGTTTGCACCGGCAGTCCCGCCAGCGCAACCACCACAGACGCCAGCCCGACAGCAACCAACATGCCCGGCCAGCTTGGCCGCCAGCGGCGCAGCGCCACAATCACCGCAACCGTTGTCAGCGACAGGCCAAGGGCATGGGGCGTCATGCTGTGGCGCGCTTGCCATAGTGCAGGCAGCTTTTCCAGCAACTCGCCGGGTTCATGCACCAGGGACAGGCCGAAGATTTCCTTGATCTGACTGGCGAAGATGATAAACGCAATCCCTGCCGTGAAACCAACTGTCACCGGAAAGGGCACGAATTTTACGAATGTGCCCAGCCGCAGGAACCCCGCCACTGCCAGCATAAGCCCCGACAGGAAGGTGGCCAGTATCAACCCGTCCATCCCGTGCAGCGCGACAGTTGCGGCCACCAGCACGATGAACGCCCCCGCAGGCCCCCCGATCTGGAACCGTGACCCGCCCAACAAGGAGACGATGAACCCGCCCACAATTGCCGTATAAAGCCCCTGCGCAGGCGTGGCCCCTGACGCGATGGCAATTGCCATAGACAAGGGCAAGGCAACAATCGCCACTGTCAGACCGGCAATTGCATCGGCGCGCAACTGCTTTGGGCCATACCCCTCTCGCAGCACCGTCAGCAATTTGGGTGCGAATTGTTCCGCGAAGGTCGGGCGCGTGTGGGGATCGAATTTCGAGACTGTCATTTTGTCGCTGCACATATCTGGGCCAGGACCGGCACCCGAATATTCTTAACAAGATAAATTTCACACTGTCTATGCAGGATCACTGGCCAGATATCAAGCGCCCCTTCAGCGCAGGGGGCGGGCCTCGATCACGACAAACGCCTGCGCCCATGGGTGGTCATCGGTCAGACTGACATGAATTGCGGCTTCATATCCATCCGGGGTCATCTGCGCCAGACGCGCCGCCGCCCATCCGGACACATGCATCACCGGCTGGCCACCGGCCATGTTGCTTACCCACATGTCACGCCACGAAATACCCATGGCAAGACCCGTTCCCAACGCCTTGGAACAGGCTTCTTTCGCGGCCCAGCGTTTGGCATAAGTGGCCACATCATCCCCGCGGCGTCTGGCGCGGGCAAGTTCTTCTTGCGTGAAGACCCGGTTGCGAAAGCGGTCCCCGAACCGCGCCAAGGTTCCCGCTATGCGGTCGATATTGGCCAGATCAGTTCCGACGCCCAAAATCATGAAACCGCTACATCCGTGCAAGTGCCATTTGGCGGCGCATTTCGCGCAACGCGGCATCCAGCCCTATGAACACAGCTTCACCAATCAGGAAATGCCCGATATTCAGTTCCACAACCTCGGGGATGGCTGCGATTGGGCCGACATTGCTGAAATTCAACCCATGCCCTGCGTGAACCTCCAGTCCCAGTTCCTGGGCGCGTGCGGCTGCGGAAAACAGGCGGCGCAATTCACGGTCACATTCCGCATCCTGCCCGTCGGTGCAGAAATCGCAATACGCCCCCACATGCAATTCGACAACCTGCGCGCCCACGCGCGCGGCAGCCTCGACCTGCGCCTCATCGGGGGCAATGAACAACGACACGCGACTGCCTGCCGCGCGCAGCGGCGCAATATACTGCCTCAAACGCTCCACATCCGCGATCACGTCAAGCCCACCTTCGGTTGTGCGTTCTTCACGGCGTTCGGGCACAATGCACACGGCATGCGGCTTGTATTTCAGGGCAATGGCTTGCATTTCGGCCGTTGCGGCCATTTCAAGGTTAATCGGCAGGGTCACAGCCGCCATGACCGCAGGCACATCCGCATCCCTTATGTGGCGCCGGTCTTCGCGCAGATGCAGCGTAATCCCGTCAGCGCCCGCCTGTTGGGCCAGCATGGCCGCGCGCGCTGGGTCAGGGTCGCGCCCGCCACGGGCATTTCGCAACGTCGCCACATGGTCGATATTCACCCCAAGCCGCAAAGGACGATCTGTTCTCTTACTCATGTTGATTCCCACACTTCCTATACCGAACTGACAATTGTGACACACAATAGCGGGCAGGCTGCCAAACTCAATGACCGGGCGGGCAATTCACTGCCCCTGATCATTTTTGCGCGCTTGTTCAAAGCGTTCCTGTATCTTCTTCATCCTGCGGTTCCGGTAGGCCCGGATCAGGGGAAGCGACAGGAAATAGGCCGGAACCCCGCACACCACCCCAATCAGCGTTCCGCCCAACATATAGGGCACGAATACATCCCAACCGAAATGCGCCATGTTCTGCCAGCTTAATGGTTCGGACGTGAACACAGATAGGCTGTTGTGCCATAATTCCTGCCATACAGCGCCGAAGGCGCGTATGGCATATTTGCCCTTAAGGGTGTTTTCAATTCCCAAAAGAAAACTGCCCAGTTCCAGCGCCGACACTGCAATCACCGGAAAGGTAAACGGGTTCCCGAAGAAGGTGGCCAGAATAGCCGCAAGAACATTTCCCCGCAACGCCCAGGCCAAAAGGGCCGCAGACACGAAATGCATTCCGAAAAGCGGCGTGCAACTTATGGCGACACCGGCGGCAATGCCGCGCGCAATGCGTTCAGGGCTGTCCGGCAGCCTGCGCAACCTGTGCATGACATAGCTTGCCGACCGGCCCCACCCCCCGCCGGGAATGAAGAAATTCACCACACTTTGGCGAAAGTTCCTTGGGTTGCGTCTTTTGAACACCACGGGCGGCAAACTTTCATTGAACCTGGCCCCACAGGGCCAGTCATGGGCGCAACGACGGATCACGCGTGCGAATAATACGCGCAACAGAGGTTTCAGCTTCAAGCGCGGTCATGACTTCATGCAGATGCGAGACACCCCGCATTTCAGCTTCTACCAAAAGCCGATAGAAGTCCGGCTTACGATCCACGAAGCGCAAGTCCGAGATATTCGCCTTATGCTCTCCGATCAAGCTGCACACGCGTCCCAAAACACCGGCATCGTTGGAAATCGTCAGGTCCAGCGTAACAGAATACACTGCCGGATGTGTTCCATCCTGCCAGCGCAAATCTATCCAGCGGTCAGGCTGATCCTCGAATTCGGCAAGGGCATCACAATCCATGGCATGGGCCACCACCCCCTTGCCGCGATAGGTTATTCCCACAATACGTTCACCGGGCAAGGGCTGGCAACAGGCCGCGCGCCGGAAAGACTGATCCGCATTCAACCCAAGAACAGGACGCGTGACGTCAACCTGTGGCGTCTGCGCAAGCCCATCGGGATACAATACACTCACGACGCGGCGCGCACTGATTTCGGCAGACCCGACCCGCGCGCGCAATTCTGCGGCATCAGGAATGCCCATGATCTTGGACGCCGTTGCAAGGGCCTTATTGCTCATGTCGCGGCCCGCATTTTCGAATGCGGCGCGCAGCAATTCCGTGCCCAACCGCATGAAGCGCGCCCTGTCTTCGTCGCGCAGGGACCGCCGGATTGCGGCTTTGGCGCGGCCCGTGGCGACAATATCAATCCAGCTTGCCTGTGGGCGCTGCCCTTCGGCGGTGATAATTTCAACCGACTGCCCATTGCGCAACCGTGTCCATAGCGGAACGCGCAACCCGTCCACCTTGGCGGAAACGCAGCTATTGCCGATGCGCGTGTGGATCGCATAGGCAAAATCCAGCGGTGTCGCACCGCGCGGCAACTGTATCACGTCCCCCTTCGGCGTGAAGCAGAACGCCTGATCGGAATACATTTCCAGTTTGACATGTTCCAGAAACGCATCGTGATCTTCTTCGGATTCAAGCCCTTCGGTCAGGGTGGCAATCCATTTGGCGGGGTCCACGGCAAACGGGTTCACACTGCGCTGGCCATCGCGATACGCCCAATGTGCAGCCACGCCCGCTTCAGCCACTTCATGCATTTCGCGGGTGCGGATCTGGATTTCAACGCGTTTGCCATCGCGCCCCGAAACGGTGGTATGAATGGACCTGTAGCCGTTGGATTTGGGCTGGCTGATGTAATCCTTGAACCGGCCCGGCACTGCACGCCAGCGCCCATGCATCAGGCCCAGCACGGTGTAGCATTCCTCGACCGAGTTGGTGATGATCCGAAAGCCGTAAATATCCGACAACCGCGAAAAGGCCAGTTCCTTTTCCTGCATCTTGCGCCAGATCGAATACGGCTTTTTTGCGCGCCCGAACACAACAGCGTCAATATCCGCCCGTTCCAGTTCGGTGCGAATATCCCCGCTGATGCGGTGCAACACATCGCCAGCCTCGCGCTGCAAGGAGATGAACCGGCGCAGGATGGAATTGCGCGCTTCCGGGTTCAGCACGCGGAAAGCCAGGTCTTCCAGTTCCTCGCGCATCCATTGCATGCCCATACGGCCCGCAAGCGGGGCATAGATATCCATGGTTTCGCGGGCTTTTTGCGCCTGTTTGGCAGGTTTCATTGACCTGATGGTGCGCATATTGTGCAGCCGGTCCGCCAGCTTCACCAGAATGACGCGCAAATCCCGTGACATGGCGATCAGCAACTTGCGGATATTTTCTGCCTGCTTGGCTTCGGATGATGAGATCTGCAGGTTGGTCAGCTTGGTAACACCATCGACCAGTTCGGCAATTTCATCGCCAAATATCTGCGCCACCTCGGAATAGGTGGATTTTGTGTCTTCGATGGTGTCATGCAACAAGGCGGTGATGATGGTCGCATCATCCAGCCGCATTTCGGTCAGCAATGCCGCCACAGCCACAGGATGGGTGAAGTAAGGTTCGCCCGAATGCCGGAACTGCCCTTCATGCATGGCCTCGCCATAGTCCCAGGCGCGCCGCATCAGGTCTTCATCCGTCTTCGGGTTATAATTGCGCACCAATGCGATCAGATCAGCAAATGTGATCACGCGCTTAGAACCTTCCCCGAAAGTCTATTATACATGATTGAACCACCGTCGCAGGTGTCAATCCATTGGCTGTATGGCGTCAGCCTGCCTGCCCTTGTGCTTCCATCAAGGCGCGCAGCATCTGTTCTTCGCTCATGCTGTCTTCTTCGGGCTTGTCATGTTCCGCACGCCCCATCAGCAGGGCCATGTTGTCATCCTCTGGCAGGTCGACTTCGATCTGGGTTTGCAAGCTTTCGATCAGCCGTTCACGCAATTCGTCCGCAGATTGCGTTTCATCAGCGATTTCGCGCAAGGAAACGACGGGGTTCTTGTCATTGTCACGCTCAACCGTAATCGGCGCGCCCGCAGCGATTTCACGCGCACGATGCGCGGCAAGAGCGACCAGTTCGAAGCGGTTGGGAACCTTGTCAACGCAATCTTCTACGGTTACGCGGGCCATAAGCAGACTCCAATTCAGAACAGATGTGGGCCAGGACCTGCTGCATACTGCGCGAATCGTCCCAGCGCAAGCGCCTGCTTGTCACAATTCCTTGCATTCTAGCCCGAAACCGGAACAATCTGTGCCAATTCCTGGCGATCAAGTGCGGCATGCATGTCGCGCACGCTTAGTCCAGTGTCGGGATGCACCCAGTCAGGAATGATATCCAGCAGCGGCTGCAACACGAAGGCGCGGTCCTGCAGGCGTGGATGTGGCAAAATAAGTTCGGGGGGCGTTTCGCGCATCTGCCGCGCTGGCGGCAGGCCCGCCCAATGACGGTATGTCCCGACATCGGGCAATATCATCTGGCCCATCGCCAGCAAATCAAGATCCAGAACGCGCGCCTGCCAGCGCCCGGTGCGTTCGCGCCCCGCCGCCTGTTCGATCGCATGCAAAACATCAAGCAACGCACGCGGGGCAAAAACACATTCGCACACAATCGCGGCATTCACAAAGTCGGGACCGGCCCCCGCAGGAAAACACGGTGTGCGATAGTATGGACTTCGTTCAACGATAGTGATTGAATTTTTTGAAATTTCTTGAATGGCCCTATCCAATTGGGCAACCGGACTATCCGAATGCCCCGCCAGGTTTGACCCAAGTGCAATCAGGATCGGATTGCACTTAGACTTAATTAAGCTATCTAGCATATATGAACTGTCCTTGTTGGATCAGGATATTTGACACAGCCATCATGCGTATTCGAGAAAGTCATGGTGTGATAGGTTAAAAACACAAAGGTAAAACCATGTTTTACAAAGACGAGCGCTTGGCGCTTTTCATAGACGGGTCGAACCTGTACGCGGCTGGCAAGGCCTTGGGCTTTGATATTGATTACAAGCTTCTGCGTCAGGAATTCATGCGCCGTGGTAAATTGCTTCGGGCATTCTACTACACTGCACTTCTGGAAAACGACGAATATTCCCCCATACGCCCGCTGGTCGACTGGCTGCATTATAACGGCTACAGCATGGTCACCAAAGCGGCCAAGGAATACACAGATTCCATGGGTCGTCGCAAGGTCAAGGGAAATATGGACATCGAACTGGCCGTGGATGCCATGGAACTTGCCCCGCGCCTTGACCATGCGGTGCTTTTTTCCGGCGACGGGGATTTCCGCCCGCTGGTCGAAAGCCTGCAACGCCAAGGGGTGCGGGTGTCGGTGGTGTCCACCATACGCAGCCAGCCGCCCATGATCGCGGATGAATTGCGCCGTCAGGCGGATAATTTCATCGAACTGGATGACTTGCGCGATGTTGTTGGCAGGCCGCCACGCGAACCGCGCTTTGATCAGATCCCCGCGCAGGAAACTGTCGAGTAACTGCGCGCGATATAACTTCAAAAGCCGGGCTTTGCTGCAAAGCCCGGCTTTTTCTATGGTGTTTTGGCAAGTTTACCTATGTCAGCCGCCTAGAATGGTGCCAGCGACCGAATGCGGCCGCTACATCCCTTCGCCGAAGCGGTCCATGACAAGCGCGCTTAGCGCATCGGCCAGGTCTTGCGCCTGTGCGCCACTGGTGCGCACCAGAATGGATGTTCCCCGCGATGCGGCCAGCATCAGCAACCCCATGATGGAATCGCCGGGCACATTCATCCCGTCCTTGCTGACCTCGGCTGTGGCGTCATGACGTTCCACCACCTCGACAAATTTGGCAGAGGCCCGCGCATGCAACCCCTTTTCGTTTATGATCTCCAGAACCAGTTCAACCATGGTCAATCAAAATCCTTCCTCCGGTCTGGGGACAACGTCATATACCCTGCCCCTGACCCCCAACCTCAAGCGAGTTAATGTACTTTCTGCCAGCATCCAGCGCCGCTGTGGTCGCATCTTGCATGGACAGGTCACGCGATTTGGCCAGCTTGATCAGCATCGGCAAATTCGCACCATAAAGGATGCGGCGATTGGGCGATGCGCATGCGGGCAAGGACAAGTTCGAGGGGGACCCCCCGAACATGTCGGTCACAACGATCACGCCCTTGCCAGTGTCAACCGCGGCCGCTGCATTCAGGATTTCCAGCTTTTTGGCATCACGATCATGATCATATTCGATCGCAATCGCCCGAATGCCGTTTTGTTTGCCGATCACATGCTCAATCGCCGCGAGGTATTCGCGCGCAAGACCACCATGTGCGACGATCACGATTCCGATCACGCCCGAACCTTACTCATCTTTGCCAGTTTCCAGCCTCGTTGCTGAAACACGTTCCAATTCCCTATGACGTATAGACACCCGCCACCTTGTCTGCGCAAGGGCTTGCGCCAGTTTTTCTGCAGTTGCAACCGATCTGTGGCGCCCGCCAGTGCAGCCAAATGCGATTGTCAGGTGCGATTTCCCCTCTTGGGCGAATTCTGGCAGCAAACTCTCAACCATATCACGAACACGGCCAAAGAACGGGGCGAACCGCGCGTCATCTTCTACAAACCCCGCAATCCGCGCATCGCGCCCGTCAAACGCACGAAGTTCAGGGTCCCAATGCGGGTTGTTCAGAAAACGGCAGTCGAAAACCATGTCAACCGCAGACGGCAACCCCCGTTTGAAGGAAAACGACTGCACCTGAACATGCATCCCCCCCTGCCCGTCCTGACCGAAAACGTCCTGCAGATGGGCGCGTAAATCATGGGGCGTCATGGGGTTTGTGTCGATAAGCACATCGGCACGTTGGCGCAACGGTTCCAGAAGGCGCAATTCCAGTGCAATGCCTTCGCTTGCCGGGGCTTCGGGGCGCAGCGGATGGCGCCGTCGCGTTTCCGAAAAACGCCGTCCAAGCGTTTCGGCAGTGCAATCCAGATACACCAGTTCGAAATCCAGGTCCGGCATTCCTGCCAGAATCTCAACCAGGGTCAGGACGGCATTCACTGAAAAATCACGATTGCGCGTATCAATTCCCAGGGCAAGCGGGCACCGAAGCGGTGTTTTCACCAATCGCGGCACCAAGGACGAGGGCATGTTGTCAATCGCTTCAAACCCGACATCTTCCAGCGCTTTCAATGCTGTGCTGCGCCCTGATCCGGCTGGCCCGGTGACAAGGATCAGGCGTTCGGTTTCCGATGGCAGGCGTGACATTTCCTGAACTTCCCCCGATGGCCCGGTCATGGCCGCCCCCCCTGATCAAGCCAGGACTGCGACAGAACATATTGCCGTAGCGCTGCGGCGAAAGCCCTGCTCTCGACCTTGTGTAGGGTCGGCACATCAACGCCCAGAATTGTCGTGACCCGTCGGGGCGGCATGCGCATGTCTTCGGTCACGTCCAGATCGACCAGCACCGATACACGCACACAGCGCAAAGGCGCCGCCGCAATTAGCCCGATCCCGCGCATTTCGACCAACCCCCGTATGGGCGCGGGACAATCTGCAAACAGACTGGCACCGTCGCGGGTCATGCGGGTCTGGTCATCCGCAACAAGCCGCGCGCCCATGGCCATCAGGTTCAGCGCGAGTTCGGACTTGCCAGACCCGGACCGCCCTTTTGCGACAATCGCGTGCCACCCCCCTGTTGTTTCAAAGGCTACCGCGCTGGCATGCAGCAGGGTTTCGGCGGCCCCGCTCACACGGGCAGGCCAACTACGAAACGCGCCCCCAGTGGCGGGCTGCCCAGTGGCGCGTCAGGCAGGCGGATATTCTCGGCCCAGATCACGCCTTGATGCGCTTCCACAATCTGCTTGGAAATTGCCAGCCCAAGGCCGGAATGGTTGCCAAACTGCTTGACGGGGCGTTCCGAATAGAAGCGTTTGAATACCTTCTGAAGGGCGCTGTCGGGAATACCGGGGCCAGTATCTTCCACCACAATCAACACGCGCTCGTTGCGCTTGCGTGCCCAGATGCGCACCGCGTCCCCGTCTTCGCAAAACGAAATCGCATTGGTGATCAGGTTGACGAACACCTGCGCAAGTCGCCCTTCCAGCCCTGTCACAATAATTGGGTCCTGCGGCAGAAGCTTGATGAATTCCACGCCTTTTGCCAGCGCTTCCTGACTCAGGTGCTCGCACAGGT
Organism: Paracoccaceae bacterium; assembly: GCA_017510335.1. GTDB lineage: Bacteria > Pseudomonadota > Alphaproteobacteria > Rhodobacterales > Rhodobacteraceae > Roseinatronobacter. The sequence continues at coordinate 188,727 of JAFWNM010000012.1, read as the reverse complement.
TATTTAGCAGATTGATAAGGTCAAACTCTTCTTCTTCTTCCTTGACAAGTTCTGCATCCAGACGCGACGCATTGGACGTGTCGGACACCAGACGGTCCAGCCTGCGCACATCATGTTCTATCACATCCAGCAAACGCTGGATCTGATCCTCGCGTTTGGCCATGCGCAACGACCCGACCGCAGACCGCAATGACGCAAGCGGGTTCTTGATTTCATGCGCAACATCGGCCGCGAACTGCTCGTTTGCCTCAACCCGGTCATAAAGGGCGCTGACCATTCCACGCATGGCGCGCGACAGGTCGCCAATTTCGTCCGGCCGCCCGGTCAGGTCAGGAATCCGCACGCGCCCGGCATGGGTGCGCCGCCCGTCGCGCCGCTTGCCCAGTTCCGCAGCCATGGCCAAATCTGCCAACGGGTTCGCGATTGTGGATGCCAGAACAAAACTCAGCCCGATGGACACAAGAAGCGCGATCAGGAAAAACTGCAAAACCTGTTCACGGTCATGGCGCATAAGCGCGGCAGTATCGCGCGCGTCACGGCGCAGGATGACCGCACCGCCGAACACATCATTTGCCAGCACCGGCGCGCTGGCGGCAATCCACATATCGTCATTTGGCCCGCGATGCGTATAACTGTCGCGCAGGCCCTGCTGATTGCGCGCAAAAAGCTCCTGCGCAATATCGTTGAATTCCGGCGCGCGCTGTTCAACTAGCTTCGCCCCCGTCACATAGGTCATGGCCGACCAGATGCGCGTCAGCAGGTCACTGATGAAAGTGGTTTTTTCCGACAACACGTCATCATCCGGACGCTCGGTGCCGTTTAGCTGCGCGGCAATGGTGCCATCTTGCGTGACAAGGACAATCGCAAAGCGTTCATCCAGCGTAAGGCGGCGGGCAAGGACATCTTTCGAGGCATCGATCCCCCCCGCAGCGGCCACAATATCTGCCACGATCTGGGCAGTTTGCCGCAAGGTCTGTTCCTGCTGGCGCAACAAACTGTCCCGGAACGGGTTGGTAAACAACACGCTGACCACAAGGATAACCAGCGCAACAAGGTTGAACAGCACAATCTTGCGCGCCAGCGGTGAACTGGAAATGCTAAGAAACCCGCGCTTGGCACGGGTTGCACGCACTTCGGATTCGACCGCATCCCCCGGGCCAACCCAGTCGTCACCAAGAACAACGTCGGTTCTGGACGCTGTGACTTCTGTTTTCACACTACCACCTGCTGCCACCTCAAGGGGCTACCCCTGTATTATCAGGCTTCGTTATACTTGTACCCAATCCCATACAGCGTTTCTATGGACGAGAATTCTTCGTCCACACTGCGCATTTTCTTGCGCAAGCGCTTGATATGGCTGTCAATTGTTCTGTCATCCACATAGACCTGATCATCATAGGCCACATCCATCAGCTGATCGCGCGACTTCACGACACCGGGCCGCTGCGCCAGCGCCTGAAGCAGCAGGAATTCCGTGACCGTCAGCGTCACATCCTTGTCCTTCCATTTGACCGAGTGGCGCAAAGGGTCCATTTCAAGGTTGCCGCGCACGATGGTTTTCGCTTCCTCGCCGTTTTCCTCGCCGCTTTCGATGGCCTGTTTGCGCCGCAACAAGGCCCGGATACGTTCCACCAGCAAACGCTGGGAAAACGGCTTCTTGACGTAGTCATCGGCGCCCATGCGCAGGCCCAGAACCTCGTCAATTTCGTCATCCTTGGATGTCAGAAAGATGATGGGCATCTGGGTTTTCTGGCGCAAACGCTGCAACAACTCCATCCCGTCCATGCGCGGCATCTTCATATCCAGAACCGCCATGTCGGGCAATTTCCGGTTGAATGCTTCCAGCGCAGACTGGCCGTCATTATACGTTTCAACCTCGAAGCCTTCTGCTTCCAGACAAATAGAAACAGAAGTCAGAATGTTCCGGTCATCATCGACGAGTGCAATCCTTGACATATTGCCTGTCCTTTTCACTGCTGGAGTAGTTGGCGTGACTGCCTTATTTTTGCCACATATTCACCCAAGTGCAGGTGATACGCAATAAAATACTTGTCAGGCGCAACTGGCAAGGCCGGGATTCGCCGCGGACCGTGCGAATCCGCAACACATTTATCCGCGCCCGGTCTTAATATTGCGCTAACGCGCATTTGGTTGCGCTAACTGCATCAAACACGCCTATCAATCGCTGCATCGCCAGTGTTATAGCGATGGGCAAGGCGGTTGCGCGCAGACGCAAGCCCCCGAACCGGTGTCGGCCAAGGCCGGCCTTGACCCAGATTGTTATCGCGCCAGACGGAGCAGGCATAATGACAAAACCCCGCGTCAACCCAAACAAACGCTTGGAAGATCAAGGCATTACCGGCGCGTCGGCAGTGTATTACAACTTACTGGAACCAGCGCTTGTCCAAGCGGCCATCACCCGCGGCGAAGGGCATCTGGGACTTGGCGGTGCATTGCTGGCCTCGACCGGCACGCATACCGGCCGGTCCCCCAAGGACAAGTTTGTAGTGCGCACCCCGTCTGTCGAAAAATCCATCTGGTGGGAAAACAACGCCCCCATGGCACCCGATGCGTTTGACCGCCTGTATGAGGACATGCTTGAACATGTCAAAGGGCGGGAATTATTCGTGCAGGACCTGTATGGCGGGGCTGACCCTGCACACCGGCTTGATGTGCGTGTGGTCACTGAACTTGCATGGCACGGGCTGTTCATCCGCCACATGCTGCGCCGCCCCGACGGGACCGAGCTGGAAAGCTTCGTGCCTGAATTCACGATCATCAACTGCCCCAGCTTCAAGGCCGATCCCGCGCGCCATGGCTGCCGGTCGGAAACAGTCATCGCGCTGAATTTTGACCGCAAACTGATCCTGATCGCCAACACGGCCTATGCAGGCGAGAACAAGAAATCCGTCTTCACCTTGCTGAACTACCTGCTGCCTGAAAAGGGCATCATGCCGATGCATTGTTCCGCAAATCACGGGATCGACAACCCTGATGATGCAGCGGTGTTTTTCGGGCTTTCGGGCACGGGCAAAACGACACTATCGGCCGACCCTGCGCGCATCTTGATTGGTGATGACGAACATGGCTGGTCAGAGAACGGGATCTTCAATTTTGAAGGGGGCTGCTACGCCAAGACCATCAACCTGGACCCCGAGGCAGAACCGGAAATCTACGCGACCACGCATCGCTTCGCCAGTGTGGTGGAAAACATGGTGTTCGACCCCGATACGCTGGAACTGGATTTCGCCGATGACAGTCTGACAGCAAACACGCGCGTCGCCTACCCGCTGGAGGCCATCTCGAATGCCTCGGACACCTCTCTGGCGGGGGTTCCCAAGAACATCATCATGCTGACCTGCGATGCCTTCGGGGTATTGCCGCCGATTGCACGGCTGACCCCGGCACAGGCGATGTATCATTTCCTGTCGGGTTTCACGTCCAAAGTGGCAGGAACCGAACAGGGTGTGACAGAACCCCAACCCACATTCTCGACATGTTTTGGGGCGCCCTTCATGCCGCGCCGCCCCGAAGTTTATGGAAAGCTGCTGCAGGAAAAGATCGCGAAATTCGGCGCTGAATGCTGGCTGGTCAATACCGGCTGGACCGGCGGCGCCTATGGCAGCGGATCACGCATGCCCATCAAGGCCACCCGCGCGCTTCTGAGTGCCGCACTGGACGGATCGCTTTCAACTGCAGAATTCCGGCGCGACCCCAATTTCGGCTTCGATGTGCCAGTGTCGGTTCCCGGCGTTGCAGATGTGTTGCTCGACCCGCGCAGGACATGGGAAGACCCCGGCGCTTATGACGCGCAGGCCGCGAAACTGGTGGCGATGTTTGCAGAAAACTTCGCGCAATATGTGCCCTTCATCGATGATGAAGTGAAACAGGCCGCGATTGGCTGAACCAGAGCTACATGAGCTGACAGACAGGAAAAAGCCCCGCCGAACCTTCGGCGGGGCTTTTGATATTTTGGATGAAGGGGGCTTTGCCCCCAGTCGTCTGCGACGACTTCCCCCAGAGTATTTGCGACAAGATGAAGCTGGAACATGGTGCTTAGGAATGGGGATTGGTCTTGAGCTGCTTGAACATGCGCAATCAATAAGTTAGCGCGTGAACGCGACATCCTCTAGGACCCGCTGACCCGCCGATACCAGCTGGCAATCTGTGCACGGGACGTCGTGTCCATCAGCACCGTGTTGCCTGGCGGCATGGCGTGGCTGATACCTGATTGCAGGTAGATCAGCTGGGCGGCGCGGGCGATCTGGGCTTCGGTTTCCAGAACCACGCCCTTGGGTGCCCAATGCAGGCCCGGCCAGACGGGGTCTTGCGCGTGGCACATGGAGCAATGGCCCACTACCGTCCAATAGACATCCTCGAAATGCGGGTCGTCGGCAAAACGTGCTGCGGTGGGGGCCAGACTGGCAAGCGTATCATCCTGATCGCGGGGTTGGCCAAGTGTGGAAAGCCAGATGATGGCGATGAACAACGCAGTCGTTGCGGCCCATGTCCACCATTTGTAGCCACCACCCATATGCATGGTGTTGAAAAAATGCCGGATCGTGACCCCCATCAGGAAGACCAGCCCGGCAATCAGCCAGTTATAGTCGGACGCGAACGCCAGCGGATAGTGGTTTGACAGCATCAGGAAAATGACCGGCAAGGTCAGATAGTTGTTATGCGTCGACCGCTGCTTGGCAATGCGGCCATATTTTGCATCCGGGATGCGGCCTGCACGTAGATCGGCCACCACGATTTTCTGGTTTGGAATGATAATCATGAAGACATTCGCACTCATGATTGTGGCGGTGAACGCCCCCAGATGCAGCAATGCAGCGCGGCCAGTAAATACCTGTGTATACCCCCATGCCATGATCACCAGCAGCACGAATAACAAGATCATCAGGCGGTTGTTGTTGTCACCGAAGCGGGATTTGCACAGTCGGTCGTAAACCAGCCACCCCAACCCCAGCGACGCAATCGAGATTGCGATGGCCTGCCACACGGCCAGATCCAGCGTATTGGCGTCGATCAGGTAGAATTCGGCGCCGACATAATAGACCAGAACCAGCAGCGCGAACCCTGAAAGCCATGTGAAATAGCTTTCCCATTTGAACCAGATCAGGTGTTCGGGCAAACGTGCGGGCGCGACCAGATATTTCTGGACGTGATAGAACCCGCCCCCATGGACCTGCCATTCTTCACCATAGGCCCCTTCCGGCAGGTCCGGCGATTTGCGCAAACCAAGATCCAGCGCAATGAAGTAGAAACTGGACCCGACCCAGGCGATTGCCGTGATCACATGCAGCCAGCGCACGGCGAATTCTGCCCATGCGCCAATGACAGCCAGTTCCAGCATAAGGTGCCCTCCGGTTATGATGTTCTGCGCAGGCTATACCCGCGCATGGCTTTCTGTTAACCCACTAAAACCCCGAACACTTTCAAATGCAGCCTGAAAATACCGATGGCCTATATCAACAACATCCGGATGTTTGTGCGTGTCTATGAATTAGGCAGCATGTCGGCGGCGGCGCGCGATCAGCGCACCTCGCCGGCGGTGGCGTCAGCGCGAGTGGGGGAGTTGGAGAAGCATCTGGGCGTGCGCCTGTTCAATCGCACGACGCGGTCGCTGAAACCCACATCGAACGGCACATTGTTCTATGAGGGCGCGCTAAAAATCCTTGATGCGATATCGCATGCCGAGGCCACCTTGACCCACGCTACTGCCCAACCGCGCGGAACGCTGTTCGTCGCCGCCCCGCTTGGCATTGGCAGGCGGTTGATTGCACCCCATGTGCCCGCCTTCAAGGATGAAAACCCTGAAATCGAATTGCGCCTGCGCTTGTCCGACCGCAGCATTGATGTGACAGCCGAAGGGCTGGATCTGGTGTTTCATCTGGGCCCATTGGAAGATTCCGCGCTGAAAATGCGCTTCATCGCAGAATGCCCGCGAATATTATGCGCGGCCCCTGCCTATATTGACCGGCGCGGCATGCCAAGGGACGGCACGGCCCTGCTGGCGCAACATCATGATTGCCTGAACCTGCGCTTTCCGGGTGCGCGCGAATTCCAATGGACCTTGCAAACCCCTACCGGCCCGCAGCGTTACAAGATAAGCGGGCCATTCGAATCCGATGATGGGGATGTGCTGACAGGCTGGGCACTCGACGGGCACGGTATTGTCCTCAAGCCAATCTTCGAGGTTGCGGACCACCTGCGCAGCGGTGCGCTGGTGCCTGTGGCCGAAGCGACCCCGCCCCTGCCTGTGACCCTTGCCGCGCTGACCCCCCACAAACGCTTGCGCGACCTGAAAGTGTCCTTGTTCACCGATTTCATTGCCGACAGGATCAGGGCTGAACTCGTTGCCATGACAGCAGTTTGAAGCTGTCAGACACTGGCACGGTCAGACACTGGCACGGAGTGTGTGCCAAAGCATGACAATCCGGGTGCCCGTCCAACCAACAATATCTGGTTGGGTCCACAAGACGACCAGCGCACCGACAACGACAATCTGAACCGACACGATGACCTGCATATGGGTGCAAAACGGTTCCTTGCGTGTCTTGTGGCGCAGGACACGCCGCGCCCACAAGCCCCCCGGCGTGCCCCCCCAGAACATCACGCCCAACAGTTGGCGTTCGGGGATACGCCAGTCCCCCCTTCTCGCGCGGCGCTTGTCCATCCAGAACAGCAACACGGCCAACAGGTTGATCCCAACAAAGTAAGCGCCGCCGAACACCAGAACGCGCAATGTCATATCACTGGCAAATGCTACTGATTCCATTTCGCTGGACCTTATGTCACGTCATTCCGTCAAGAATTAACCAACCATTCTGACGAAATTCAGGCACCTAGCTGCCGCGATAGGTCGAAAACCCGTATGGCGACAGCAACAGCGGAACATGGTAGTGACTGTTCGCATCGTTGATACCGAAACGAATGGGAATTTCGTCCAGGAAAAGCGGCGCTCCGCCGGCCTGCCCGGTTGCACGCAAGTAATCGCCTGCGGCAAAAACCAGTTCATACTGGCCCGTCGCAAACCTCGCTTGCGGCAAAATCGGGCTGTCGGTGCGCCCGTCATCATTGGTGACCATACGCGCAATCTCAACACGCGCGGTCCCCTCCAGCGCATAAAGCGTGATCTGCAACCCCTGTGCAGGCAAACCGCGGGCTGTATCCAGAACATGGGTCGTCAGAAAACCGGACATTGCGCGACTCCGTTTTGTGCAAAACTATGGATGAGCCTAGACCAGATGCGCCAGCACACGCCAGCCCCTTGCCTTGACCGCCGCTTTCAGGTCTTTCAAAAATTGACTGAAAGCGGAAGCCGTTTTTCTGCATTATCACAGGATCATTCCACCCAACCCGGAGGCCACCTTGCAACGCTACCCCCGCAACCTGACCGGATATGGCGCCACGCCCCCAAATGCAGCTTGGCCGGGGGGCGCAAAAATCGCCATCTCACTGGTGCTCAATTACGAAGAAGGCGGCGAAAACTGCCTGCTGCATGGAGACGCCGCATCAGAAGGGTTCCTCTCCGATATTCCCGGTGCAGCCCCATGGCCCGGACAACGGCACTGGAACATGGAATCCATCTATGACTACGGCGCGCGGGCGGGATTCTGGCGCCTGCACCGCCTGTTCACAGCGCGCGGCCTGCTGATCACAATTTACGGCGTGGCAACCGCCCTTGCACGCAACCCCGAACAACTGGCCGCCATGAAAGCGGCGGATTGGGAAATTGCCAGCCACGGCCTGAAATGGGTCGAACACCGCGACATGCAAGAGGATGAAGAACGCGCCGCCATCCAGGACGCCATTCGCCTACACACTGAAACAGTGGGCACGCCCCCGCGCGGCTGGTATACGGGGCGCTGTTCAGTCAACACTGTGCGGCTGGCGGCGGAAACAGGGCAGTTCGACTGGATTTCCGACACCTATGATGACGATCTGCCCCATTGGATGGAATTCGGCGACCGCGACCAGCTTATCCTGCCCTATACGCTGGAAGCCAATGACATGCGCTTTGCCACCGCGCCGGGCTGGGTGACGGGCGCTGATTTTGAAAGCTACCTGAAAGACGCCTTTGACGTGCTTTATGCCGAAGGGGATGCAGGCGCGCCGAAAATGCTGTCCATCGGCTTGCATTGCCGCCTGATCGGGCGGCCGGGCAAAATTGCGGGCCTGATGCGGTTTCTGGATCATGTGCAGGCGCATCAGGGCGTGTGGTTCGCGCGGCGCATGGACATCGCGCAGCACTGGGCCAACACACATCCCCACCAGCGCCACACCCGCCCCAGCCAGATGGACCGCGCCAGCTTCATGGACTGCTTCGGCGGCATTTATGAACATTCCCCATGGGTGGCAGAACGCGCCCATGCGCTGGAACTGGGGCCTGCCCATGACACTGCAACCGGCCTTGCCAATGCTTTCGCGCGGGCCTTTCGCGCGGCCAGCAGGGATGAACGCCTGACGGTCCTGCGCGCCCATCCCGACCTTGCCGGAAAACTGGCCACAGCCAAACGCCTGACGCATGATTCAACCCAGGAACAAGCCAGCGCCGGGCTGGATGCCCTGACCGACGACGAACGCGCAACGTTCCAGAACCTCAACACTGCCTATGTGCAAAAACATGGCTTCCCCTTCATCATTGCGGTGCGCGACAACACCAAGGCCTCAATCCTCGCAGCCTTCAAGGCGCGCATCGACAATGACAGCACAACGGAATTCGCAACCGCCTGCCATCAGGTCGAGCGTATTGCCGAATTGCGACTGAAGGCTATGCTGGCTTCATCTTGCTGAAAATACTCAAATCCTGCGCCATCACCGGATCACGCCGCCAGATATGACACATACCCTGACCCCACGCCCGCTGACACAGGCCGCCTTCGCCCCCTTTGGCGATGTGCTTGACAGTCACGGCACGCCCGACAAGCTGATCAATCAAGGGCTTTGCGGGCGGTTCCATGACCGCGCAAAGCTGGATTTCGGACAAGGCGGCCGCGCGGGAATTTCCCTGTTTGACGCGCAACCCCGCACCCTGCCCTACCGGCTGGACATGATGGAACGCCACCCTGATGGCACGCAGGCATTCATCCCCATGCATACCGATCCCTTCCTTGTCATTGTTGCACCGGATGACAACGGCTGCCCGGGTGCCCCGCTGGCGTTTGAAACCGACGGGGCGCAGGGCATCAATTTTCACCGCAATATCTGGCATGGGGTGTTAACGCCCCTGTCACACCCCGGCAGGTTCGCCGTTATCGACCGGATCGGCGACACGCCAAATCTGCAGGAACACTGGTTTGACACACCATGGCAGGTGACGCGCTAACCCAATTTCAGGCGCCGTTGACAGTTTTCTTTGGTTCGGGATCGCGCACAAAAAGAAGGTAAAGCATTCTGGTATTTCACCAGAAATGCCGGAACGCTTCAGGGAATCACAGCCCAAACAGCGCGGCGTTGCCGCGCGCCGCTACCCGTCACAGATGTTCAGCAGGCTTACCCATTGCCCGTCATTAAGCAGCGCACCGCGCGCGGGGTCTGCTGGCGTGTCAGTGTCAATGTGGAGGCTTGCGGCAATCTGCGCAGCGGTCGGGTCCAGCGGAACCGCGTTTTCAGTGAACGCCCGCAGCGACAGGCCCAGCCGGTCCAGACGTGTTTGCAGAGCGTCCATATCGGGCATGGCCATCTGCGTATTGAAAAGCGACAGCGCATAGCCACGCACCGCACCCCGGCGCAATTCCCCCGAAGTCAGCAAACGAAATGTGGTGAACACGCCCACATGGCGCAAGAACGGGCGCAACGGATCGTCAGCAGCCGCGCGCACCCCCGCAATCACGAAGGCGCCCGCCAGCGCTTCGACGCTGCGCGCCTGATCCAGCAATCGGGCATCCATCACGAATAACTGTCCCGGAAAATGCTGAATGCGCGGGGTTTCCAGTGGCAGCCCCCGCATGATGACCAGGCGCGCGGGCGTGTCAAAAAGGCGGCGTTGCAACACCCCCAGTGCGCTGGTTCCCAGACTGCTTTGGCAATGTGTCGCCCCAGATTGCGTCAAATCCGCCAGCACACGATCTGCAATTTCCGCCCGTTTGGCCATCGGCACAACAGAAGCGGTGTGGTCCACCAGTGCAGGCGGCAACAACACCCCGCCAAGCCCCAGAACGACAAGGCTTAGCCCCGCCATGATCGGCAGACGCAGCCGGTCAAGCAGACTGCGCGGCGGGGCCAAGGCCGCATGCAGTTCCTTCAGCGCATCAATCAGAAGGTCTTCATCCAGTTCCAGAACTTCGCTGGCCTCGCCATCAGGGCTGAACAGCGCAGGGCGCTGGCCGGGGTTCAACCGCTCTATTGCCGCAAGCGACCAATGCGACAGAACATGCATGCTTCGGCTGTCCATGATCACAAGCGTCGCATCCCCGAAGGACACGACAACTTCGCGGCGCTGGTCCTCGACCCCGCCGGACCACAGGCCCATGCCTTCAAGCTTATGATATTTCTTAAGCGCGGTCGTCATGCCGCTTGCCTGCTTTGTCGTTTTGAGGGCATCTTAACGCAGCTTCGCGCGCAAGGCCAGCGCATCACAGCGCGCGCACCCAATCGCGCAAATCTGATTTCTGGATCTTGCCGGTGGCCGTTTTCGGCAGATCCATGAACACCACTTTCTTGGGGGTTTTGAACCCTGCAAGTCGTGCGCGGCAAAAGGCAATCAAATCCTGTTCTGTCACCTGCGCGTCGGGCTTCAATTCGATGCAGGCACAGGGCACTTCGCCCCATGTATCATCTGGTTTGGCAACCACAGCGGCCAGCCCGACAGCGGGGTGTTTCATCAAAACCCCCTCCACCTCGACTGAACTGACATTCTCACCCCCAGAGATGATGATATCCTTCGCACGATCTGCAATCTTGATATAGCCATCCGCATGCCAGAACGCGATGTCACCGGAATGGAAATAGCCGCCGCGGAAGGCGTCTGCCGTGGCTTGCGGGTTCTTGTAATACCCTTTCATCACACCATTGCCCCGATGCAGGATTTCCCCAAGGGCAACCCCGTCCCGCGCAACAGGTGTCAAGGTGTCGGGCTGCATCACGCGGATATCTTCCATAAATGGCATAAGCACACCTGTGCGGGCCTTGATTTCGGCACGGTCATCGCCCTGCAGGGCGCCGAACCCGTCATGCCACAGGCATTCAGTCGCCGGGCCATAGGTTTCAGTCAGGCCGTACACCTGCGTCACGTTGAACCCCAGCGGTTCAATCGCGGCCAGCACCGCAGCAGGCGGCGGGGCACCTGCGGTGAACACCTCGACCAGATGATCGAAGGCAAGGCGGTCTTCGGGGCGGGCATTGATGATGGTTTGCAGCACGATTGGCGCGCCGGCAAAATGGGTTGCCTTTTCAACGCTGATGGCGTGATAGAGGCCCGCCGCTGTGACGTCGCGCAGGCAAATCATACACCCGCCAAGCGCAGGAAGCATCCATGGATGGCACCACGCATTGCAGTGAAACATCGGCACAATCGTCAGATAGCGGGGAAACAGCGTCATGCGCCACGAAATGGGCTGACTAAGCGTCGACAGATACGCGCCGCGATGATGATAGACCACACCTTTGGGGCGACCCGTCGTCCCGGACGTGTAGTTCAGCGCAATGCTTTCCCATTCATCCTGTGGCAGGATCCATGCAAACTGCGGATCACCCGCATCTAAAAACTCCTCATACGCGATATGGCGGCCGGTGGGCGCAAAGCCTGCCTGGGTGTCAGGCACTTCGACAATCACGGGCGGGGCATCCAGGGCGGAACAGGCCGCTTCGGCAAGGCCCATCAGCGCCGTATCCACCAATATAAGCCTGGCCCCACCATGGCCAAGGATATAGGCCACTGTGTCCACATCCAGCCGGATATTGATTGCGTTCAGCACGCCACCACAAGCGGGCACCGCGAAATGCGCTTCGGCATGGGCAGGAATATTGGGCAAAAGCGTCGCCACCACGTCCCCCGGTTTCACCCCATGCGTGGCAAGACTACTGGCAAGGCGCGTAACGCGCGCGCAATACTGCGCATATGTCAGCCGGATCGCGCCATACACTATGGCCTCATGATGCGCGAACACATCGGCAGCGCGGCGCAAATGTGACAATGGGGTTAAGGCAACAAAATTTGCTGCAGTCCGGTCCAAACCGGTTTCATCCGAAAGCCAGCCCATTCCCCCCCCCCCTTTTTATTGTCGCGCCATCGTCCAAGATGTCGCCAAATCCGTATACGGCAATTCCCTGCACACCGCATTGGATTTCGCATATTGAACTTAAACTGACATAAAGTTCCTCGCCTTGGAAATGTCCAGTTCTTTCCCAGATTTCGTCCTTAACGAGTGTTTAAGTCACATATGGACCAAGAAGGCCCACAGCCTTTGGCCAACGCAAAGAGGATTCGAAATGCTGAATTCAACACTTTCCCGTTCTGCCCATATTGGTAGCCTGTCGGCTTGCGCGCCCGCCATCGCTGCGGCCATGCACAAGGATGCCGGACTTTATGATGTTGCGCTGCGCGAAGACGGGTTGTTGCCCGGCACGCTGATCGGCACGGAATCGGGCTGGCGCGGTGTCGAAACAGTCCTGCCCGGGGATCTGGTTCTGACATTCGACAACGGAATGCAGCGGGTCGAAGCAAACCACAAGGTCACCATCGCGCAGGCAAGTTTGCCCGCGCACAAAGCCTTCACAATGACAGTGCCTGCGGGGGTTCTGGGCAACCGCAAACAAATATCATTGCTGCCCTGCCAGGAAGTGATCGTCGAATCCGACATGGCCGAAATCGATTTCGGGGAACCGTTTGTCCTGATCCAGGCCCTGATACTTGAAGGGTATGGCGGCATTCACCGTGTGCCAATCAGGGGGGACCTGACGATCCACATGCTTACATTCGGGTCCGAACAGGTCATTCACTGCGCAGGCGCCACACTTGTCAGCGCGCGGGCTGAAAGCGACTTTTCACCGCTGCATGCTGCGGCGGCGGTGGGTGTGCTGGACACCCCGCGCCTAAGCCTGCCGCAGCTGCAAAAGGTCGCGCGCGCCCTGAAACAGGACACGCGCGCGGACTATTACCTTCACGCGGCAGCGGACGCGCGGCTGGCATAAAAGCTGCGCCCCGCTTCTGCCATCTTGCGCAACATTTCGGGGGCGGTGAACCGCGCCCCGAACCGCGCCTGAAGATCGTCGCAAACCGACACTGCAAATTCCGCGCCCAGCATGTCCAGCCATGAAAACGGCCCGCCCGACCAGGGCGCAAAGCCCCAGCCCAGAATGGCGCCCACATCCCCTTCGCGGATATCTTCCAGCACGCCCTCTTCAAGCGCGCGCACCGCTTCCAGGGCTTGCGCGAACATCAGACGATGCTGCACCTCTATGACATCGGGCTGATCTGCGGCTTGTGCGAACCGCGCATCCAGCCCCTGCCACAACCCCTGTCGTTTGCCCTTGTCATCATAGGTGTAGAACCCGGCGGCGGATTTGCGCCCCAACCGGCCCTGTTCGACCATCCAGAACACCACCTCGTCGACATCCCCATCGGCGTATGCCTCGCCCATGGCTGCGCGCGTGGCCTTGGCAATTTTCGCCCCCAGATCAAGCGATGTTTCATCCACCAGTTGCAGCGGCCCCAAGGGCATGCCCATCAGCTTGGCCGCGTTTTCCACCAATGCGGGCGCAACCCCTTCGCGCACCATGCGCATACCTTCATTCAGGTAGGGAATGATGCAGCGGTTGGCATAAAAGAAGCGCGCGTCATTCACCACAATGGGCGTCTTGCGGATCTGGCGGACGAAATCCAGCGCCTTGGCGACAGCGCGCGCGCCCGTCTCAGCGCCCTTGATGATTTCGACCAACAGCATCTTGTCCACCGGACTGAAGAAATGGATGCCGATGAACTGGCCGGGCCGCGTGCTGGCTTTCGCCAGATCGGAAATCGGCAAGGTCGATGTGTTGGTGGCAAAAATCGCGTTGTCCGGCAGCACGGCTTCGGCCTTGGCTGTCACTTCGGCCTTTACTTTGGGGTCTTCAAACACCGCTTCGATGACCAGATCGCAGCCCGCAAGCGCGTCATATTCGGTCGTGGCATCAATACGCGACAAAACCTCGGCCTTCTTGCCCTCGGTGACCTTGCCGCGCTTCATGCCCTTGTCCAGCACAGCTGCGGCATAGCCCTTGCCCTTATCTGCCGCCGCCTGCTGCGCATCAATCAAAACCACATCGATACCGGCATTGGCAGCAACATAGGCAATGCCCGCGCCCATCATGCCCGCGCCCAGAACCCCCAGTTTGCGGACCTTCTCATCTTCAACCTTGGGGCGGTTCGCGCCCTTTTCCAGCGCTTCCTTGTTGATGAACAGTGACCGGATCATCGCGGTGGAACTGGGGTTCATCAGCACATGCACAAACCAGCGCGCCTCGATTCTGAGGGCCGTGTCAAAGGGCACCTGCGCCCCTTCATACACCGCCGACAAAAGCGCCTTGGCCGCAGGATAGACCCCTTGGGTCTTGCCGTTGATCATGGCCGATGCGCCCACGAAGGTCATGAACCCCGCCGGGTGATAGGGCGCGCCGCCGGGCATTTTATAGCCCTTGGCGTCCCATGGCTTGACCAGATCGGTATCTTTCGCGCCCAGCACCCAGTCCTTCGCGCGCGCCATCAAATCTTCGGCGGGGACCACCTCATCAATCAATCCCGCCGATTTCGCCTTTTTGGGGTCCGACAGCTTGCCTTCCAGCAAGAAGGGCGCCGCCCCCATTGCGCCCAGCTTGCGCGCCAGCCGCGTGGTGCCACCTGCACCGGGGAAAATGCCCACCATGATTTCCGGCAAGCCGATCTTGGCCTTGGGGTTTTCCGCGACAATAATGCGGTGACACGCCAGCGGGATTTCCAGACCGATGCCCAGCGCAGTGCCCGGCAAGGCCGCCACAACCGGCTTGCCCCCCTTCAGGGTCTTGGGGTCCATGCCCGCGCGTTCAATCTTGCGCAGGCAACGATGCAACGACATGATGCCATCGAACAGGCCTTTTTCAGGCTGATCGCCCGCCATATCTTTCATCTTGGCAATGACATTCAGGTCCATCCCGCCCGCAAAATCCGCCTTCGCAGAGGTGATGATCACCCCCTTCACAGCGTCATCCGCAATCGCGGTATCAACATGCGCTTCCAGTTCGGCCAGACCATCCAGCGACAAGACATTCATGGATTTGCCCTGAATGTCCCATGTGATGATCGCAACGCCATCGCTATCAACGGAATAGTGAAAATCTGTCATGGTTTGGTCCCCTTACACGCGTTCGATGATCGTTGCAGCACCCATCCCGGATGCCACACATAGCGTTGCAAGGCCCGTGCCCTTGCCCGTGCGTTCCAACTCATCCAGCAGCGTGCCGATGATCATGGCCCCTGTTGCGCCCAACGGGTGGCCCATCGCAATTGCGCCCCCGTTCACATTGACACGGTCACTGGACACGTCAAATGCCTGCATGAAGCGCAGCACAACTGCGGCAAAAGCCTCATTGACCTCGAACAGGTCGATGTCGGAAATCTGCATGCCCGCATCGCGCAGAATTTTTTCGGTCACTGGAACGGGGCCGGTCAGCATGATGGTGGGGTCCGTGCCGATTTTCGCAGTGGCACGAATGCGCGCGCGGGGTTTCAGGCCATATTTTTCGCCAAATTCCTTGTTGCCGATCAGGACACCCGCCGCACCATCAACAATACCCGATGAATTGCCCGCATGGTGGATATGCTCAATGCGTTCCAGATGCGGGTATTTCATCAAGGCCACCTTGTCGAACCCCGGCATCACCTCGCCCATATCCTTGAAGGCGGGTTTCAGCGCAGACAGACTGTCCATATCCGTGGCAGGGCGCATGTATTCGTCGCGGTCCAGAATGGTCAGCCCGTTAATGTCCGTGACCGGAACAACCGAGCGGGAAAACCGCCCATCCTGCCACGCAGCGGCCGCACGTTTCTGGCTTTCGACCGCCAGTTCATCTGCCATCTTGCGGCTGAACCCGTATTGCGTGGCAATGATATCGGCGGCAATACCCTGCGGCACAAAATACCGTTCCATCGCCACAGACGGGTCTTCGGCCACTGCCGCCCCGTCCGACCCCATGGCAACACGGCTCATCATCTCAACACCGCCCGCGACATACGCCATGCCCGCGCCGGCGCGCACCTGATTGGCCGCGATATTCACCGCTTCCATGCCAGAGGCGCAAAAGCGGTTGATCGCCAGCCCAGGCACCTGCTCATCGAAATCCGATGCAAGGATGGCAGTGCGCGCCAGACAACCGCCCTGTTCGCCCACCTGCGTGACATTGCCCCAGATCAGATCCTCTATCGCGCGCGTGTCCAGATCATTGCGGGATTTCAGTTGGTTCAGGACCAAAGCAGAAAGACGCACGGCGGTCACTTCGTGCAGGCTGCCATCAGCGCGCCCCTTGCCCCTTGGCGTGCGGATGGTGTCGTAGATATAAGCGTCGCTCATGTGATCCTCCGTAGTCTGTTGTCGTCACTGTGTTTCGTTGAACCGGCCGCTGGCACACCCTGTGGAATCTGCGACAGGTCTTGCTGGTTCCAACCGGTATTTCGCTTGGGCAGCGGCGTTTTTTTTGAGTATTTTTGGCAAGATGAAGGCGTGACGCGTGCAGGCTTTGTTAACCTGAATGATGTATTCTTGGTGACGCGGTACAGGCTGGAGAGCCGATGATCGCGCAAGGTGAAGCCGCCCCGTTCTGATGATGCCACAAGCGGAGGGACGGGGCGCATCATCCTGTCCGCGCTTTCATCTTGCTAAAAATACTCTCGCCGAAGGCGACACCGATCATCGTTTGCGCGCCTCCAGTTCCGAGTTGAACATCCGCAAACGGTGGCCAAGGTTTTCGGCATGCGTGACGGACTCGAAATTCTCGAACAGGAAGGACAGCGCTTCGCCTTCCTCCAGCCCGGCGTCCTGCGCGAAGCGACGCAGGCGGCGATAGGCATCTTCGGTCATGGCAAGATTGAGCCGGCGGGTCAGGCGAAAGCGTTTTGGCATGCTGTCTCCGTCAAGGGGATCGGGGGCACCACAATGCAGGCAGTGCCCCTGTTTTCGGACCTAGAACTGGTCGGGGTCAAGCGCCATCATTGCGTCGGACCCGCTGCGAATGCGCGCCAGATGCAAGGCCGTCGCAGGCAGGTGGCGTGACATGTAGTAGCGCCCCGTTGTCAGTTTGGCATTCAGAAACGCCTGATCTGTGGCGCCGGCATCCAATGCGGCAAGCGCGGCCTTCGCCATTTGCGCCCAGACCAGGCCAAGGCAGACATGCCCGAAAAGATGCATGAAATCATTGGATCCGGCAAGCGCGTCATTGGGGTTTTTCATGCCGTTTTCCATGAAATACAGCGCCGCCGCCTGTAAGTCCTTGGATGCGGATTTCAGCGGGGACAGATACGCCTCCAGGCGGTCATCGCCTTCGCTTTGCTTGATGAAATCCTTGACCAAAGCGAAAAACGCCATCACATGCTTGCCGCCGTCTTGGGCCAGTTTGCGGCCCACCAGATCAAGCGCCTGAATGCCGTTGGCGCCTTCATAGATCATGGCGATCCGCGCGTCGCGGGCGAACTGGGACACGCCCCATTCTTCAATATAGCCATGCCCGCCATACACTTGCTGGGCCTGAATGCACATATCAAAGCCCTTGTCCGTCAGAAAGCCCTTGATCACCGGTGTCAACAGCGAGATCAGGCCATCGGCCTGCGCGTCATTCATGCGGTGGGCGCGGTCAATCTGGTTTGCCCCCCACATGGTGAAGGCACGCGCCCCTTCGACAAAGCTTTTCTGATCCATCAGCATGCGGCGCACGTCAGGGTGCACGATCAGCGGGTCGGCAGGGCCATCGGGGTTTTTGGTGCCTGTCACATCGCGCCCTTGCAGGCGGTCGATCGCATAGGCCAGCGAATTCTGATAGGCGATTTCCGCCTGCGCATAGCCTTGCAGCCCCACGCCAAGGCGCGCTTCATTCATCATCGTGAACATGGCGCGCATGCCCTTGTGCAGATCGCCCACCAGATAGCCGGTCGCGCCGTCATAGTTCATGACGCAAGTGGCATTGCCGTGAATGCCCATCTTCTCTTCGATCTTGCCTACGGAAACGGCATTGGGCGCACCAAGGCTGCCGTCATCATTCACCATGATCTTGGGCACAATGAACAGTGAAATCCCTTTGGTGCCGTCCCCGCCGCCCGGCGCCTTGGCCAGCACAAGGTGGATGATATTTTCCGCCATGTCATGATCCCCGGCGGAAATGAATATCTTCTGGCCGGTAATCTTGTAGCTGCCGTCACCGTGTGGCGTGGCCTTGGTGCGGATCAGGCCCAGATCGGTGCCGCAATGGGGTTCTGTCAGGTTCATGGTCCCTGTCCAGTCAAGGCTGATCATTTTTGGCAGGAAGCGCGCTTTCTGTTCGTCTGACCCATGCGCAATAATTGCGGAAATCGCGCCATGTGTCAGGCCCTGATACATGTTGAACGCCATGTTCGCGGCCGAGAAAATTTCGCCCACCGCCGATTGCAGAACGTAAGGCAGGTTCTGCCCCCCGTAGTCTTCTGGCAGGTCCAGCCCGTTCCAGCCACCGGCCTTGACCTGCGCGAACGCGTCCTTGAAACCGTCGGGCGTGCGCACCACGCCGTTTTCCAGCCGGCACCCTTGTTGATCCCCCACTGCGTTCAACGGTGCCATGGCCCCTTCGGCCAGTTTCGCGGCTTCGTCCAGAATGGCAGACGTGAAGTCCTGATCCAGATCGGCGTAGCCCGGAATTTCAGAGGCACTGATCTTGAGCAGATCATGCAAAACGAAATTCAGGTCTTTGGTCGGCGCTGTATAGCTGGGCATGTCTATTTCTCTCCCTGGTGTCGTCGGTGCTGCATATGCGCGGATGTGCAGCTTTGCAGGTTATTCAGCGGCTGCGGGTTTGTCGGCCTGGCGCAGGACATTTTCGCCCCAGGACAATTCCTTTTTCAGCTCGATGATGGCTTCGGTCAGTTCGTCGCGCTGGCGTTCCATGTCTGCCAGACGGTCCCGCGCGATTTCATAGGTTTTGCGCAACTGCTTCAGTTCGCTGTCATCGCGGTCATACATGTTCAGCAGCTGGCGGATTTCTTCAAGGCTGAACCCGAAACGCTTGCCGCGCAAGATCAGCTTCAGCCTGGCCTGATCGCGCCGCGTGAACAGCCGGTGCTGCCCGTCACGCCGGGGCCAAAGCAGTTCTTTTGCTTCATAAAAACGCAAAGTGCGTGGTGTCACACCAAACGCATCGCACATCTGCCGGATCGTCTTGACATCTTGCGACATGGCTTCCCCCTTATTCGGAAACTGCGCGCCATCTGGCCCGCCGCGCCTTCGGGAAAACATATGCATGTTGACGTGAAGGTAAAGTTAAACGCCACGTCAAAGAGCAAACTTACGTCACGTTCTTTCGTCACCCAGAAGGGCGGCGGCATCTTCGCGCAGTTTATGAAGTTCGTGTATCGTGCGATCAAGTTCCGCAGACTGGGTTTTCAGCGCAACAAGCTGGCGATCGGCCATGTCCAGCCATGCCGAAAGCTGCGTATGCGTGCCGGAGTGTTCGTAAATTTCCAGCCACTGCCGGATTTCTTCAAGACTGAATCCGAAACGCCGCCCGCGCATGATCAAGGTCATGCGGGCCACTTCGCGCGGGGTGTAGAACCTGTTGCGCCCCTCTTTTTCAGGGGACAGCAATTCGATATACTCGTAATATCGCAAGGTGCGCGGCGTTACTTCGAACTTCGCGCACATCTGTTTGAACCCAAGCCTGACATCCGACAAATCACATGCCTCCCTGCCGTATGAACGGTATGCTACGCCCTGCATACCAATGATGCAATTCCCTGCCGCCCTATTGCCATTTGCGCCAGATCGGGCACAGATAGAATTCGCACCAACGCCCGAGGTTCCCATGTCCGCCCCAGATCCGCAAAGTTTCATCAATGCCCTGCCCTTCGCGCGCGCCTTGGGAATGCAGCTAGAAGCGCTTGACGCCGGCGAGGCGCGCATTTCAATGGCCTGGGACGCCCGTTTTGTTGGCGATCCGGCAACTGGCGTCATTCATGGCGGGGCGGTTTCTGCGTTGATGGACACATGCGGGGGGGCGGCTGTGCTGTCCTATCCGGGGGCCACGAACACGGCCACTATCGATCTGCGCATCGACTATATGCGCGCGGCCACCCCCGGGCAGCGTATTACCGCGCGGGCCGTGTGTTACCATGTCACGCGCAATGTGGCCTTCGTGCGTGCCACAGCCCATGATGACGACGCGCAAAACCCGGTCGCAACGGCCACGGGGGCCTTCACATTCGACCATGCGCAAAAGGTGCCGGAATGAAACAGCCCGAACCCGTCCAACAGGTCAAATACCGGCGCGATACAGCGTTGCAAACACTGGTGGGGGCAATTCCCTATGCGCAGTTTCTTGGCATACAATTCGAACGCCATGGCGACGAACTGACGGCGGTGCTGCCATTCGATGAAAACCATATCGGCAATCCCGTCCTGCCCGCGCTGCATGGCGGGGCTATCGCGTCCTTTATGGAAGTGGCGGCGATTGTGGAACTAAGCTGGGCCATGCTGTGGGAAGAACTGGAATCCGGCAGGCTAAGCGCCCAAGGCATGGCGCAGAATATGCCGCGCCTGCCCAAAACGATAGATTTCACCATCGATTATCTGCGCACTGGCCTGCCGCGCGATGCCTATGCGCGGGCGCGGGTCAACCGCTCCGGCAGGCGTTATGCCAGCGTCCATGTGGAAGCCTGGCAAGACAACCGCGCGCGGCTGTTTGCGCAAGCGACCGGGCATTTCCTGATGCCCCAGCCGCCCCTGTCCCCGTCCGGCGGGCGCTGACATGACCGCTGCCGCGCGCGCGGCGCAGCCTGTGACCAACAGGCGCGTTCTGCGTATCGCTGTGCCCATTGTTCTGGCCAATATCTCGGTGCCGTTGCTGGGCGCGGTGGATACGGGCGTGGTGGGTCAGATGGGTGCGGCCGCCCCTATTGGTGCCGTGGGGCTGGGCGCTGTGATTCTGGCGTCGATTTACTGGATTTTCGGGTTTTTGCGCATGGGCACGACCGGACTGGTCGCGCAAGCCAGCGGGGCGGGCGATCTGGCAGAAAGCGGCGCAGTTTTGACGCGTGGCATCATGTTGGGGCTGGCCGCCGGTGTGGTCATGGTAATGGCCCAGGTGCTGGTCATGGCGGCAGCGTTTCGCATAGCGCCCGCCAGCGACGCGGTCGAGGCCCTTGCACGGGACTATCTGGCGATCCGCATCTGGGGGGCACCTGCGACAATCGCGCTTTATGCTGTCAATGGCTGGCTGATCGGCACCGAACGCACAAAGTCTGTTCTGGTCCTGCAATTATGGATGAACGGGCTGAATATTGCCCTGGACCTGTGGTTCGTTCTGGGCCTGGGATGGGGCGTGCAGGGTGTGGCCATCGCCACCTTGATTGCCGAAGCCACATCACTGGCGCTTGGCCTGTATCTGTGTCGCGCGGCATTTTCGGGCGCGCAGTGGCGCGACTGGGCGCGGGTGTTCGACCCCGCGCGCCTGCGCCGCATGTGGTCGGTCAATTCCGACATCATGCTGCGCACCATCGCGTTACAAGGCGCGATGACAGGGTTCATGTTCGTCTCGGCGGGGTTTGGCGATGTGGACCTGGCGGCAAATCAGGTGCTGTGGCAATTCCTGATGGTTACCGCCTTCGCGCTGGACGGGTTTGCCTTTGCCGCCGAAGCGCTGGTGGGCCATGCCGTGGGGGCGCGGTCCGTGGGGGCGATGCGTCAGGCGGTAATGCGCGCCTCTGTCTGGGCGGTGGGCGCCGCGCTGGTCATGGCGGTGGGGTTTTGGGCGCTGGGTCCGTTGGCGATTGACCTGATGGCCAAGGATGCAGGCGTTCAGGCGACTGCGCGTGATTTCCTGCCCTATGTGGTCGCGCTGTGTGTGCTGGGCGTGGGGGCCTATATGCTGGACGGTATCTTCATCGGGGCCACAGGCACGCGCGAAATGCGCAACACTGTCATTCTGGCCGTGGCGATTTACACAGCCATCATCTGGTGGACTGTGCCTGTCTGGGGCAATCATGCGCTTTGGGGGGCGTTGATGGTGCTGAACGTCCTGCGCGGGGTGTTTCTGGCCGTGCTATACCCAAGGCTGGAACGACGCTTGAACGCCGGTTTCTGAGTATTTTCAGCAAGATGAAGTCAAAGCCATTTGTCCCGGTCAAGGCCCACAGCCTGCGCCACATTGGCCAGGCCATCGCGTTCCAGCGCGTCGGCCAGACCCTGATTGATGCGCCCCACCAGCGACAGACCTTCATAGACAAGCGCCGAATACAACTGCACCGCCGAGGCCCCTGCCCTGATCTTGGCATAGGCCTGTTGCGCCGAGGACACCCCGCCCACGCCAATCAAGGGCACAGCGCCCTGGGTCAGGTGGGACAGCCGCGCCAGAACCCGCGTGGATTTTTCAAACAGCGGCGCACCGGACAACCCGCCCGCCTGATGGGCCTGCGCACTGGTCAGGCCATCGCGCGAAACTGTGGTGTTGGTGGCAATGATGGCATCCACCCGTGCAGCCAGCGCCACATCAGCGATTTCGGCCAGTTCCACATCTGACAGGTCAGGGGCGATTTTCAGGAAAACCGGAATCGGGCGCAGCAGTTCGTCGCGCGCAGACATAACCCCCGCCAAAAGCGCCGCCAGCGCATCCGCGCCCTGCAATTCGCGCAGCCGTTCGGTATTGGGCGACGAAACGTTGACCGTCGCAAAATCAATAGATGCGCCCGTCATGCGCAAGACTTGCGCAAAATCCCCTGCGCGGTCGCTGCTGTCCTTGTTGGCCCCCAGATTCAGCCCCAGAACCATGCCCGCAGGCCGGTGCGCCAGACGCGCGGCAATGGCCTGCGCGCCGTCATTATTGAACCCGAACCTGTTGATTACCGCACGATCCTGCGCCAGACGAAACAGACGCGGGCGCGCATTGCCCTGTTGCGGGCGGGGGGTTGCGGCGCCCACCTCGACGAAGCCGAACCCCGCGCGCGACAGCCCCGCCAGCGCAGTGGCGTTCTTGTCAAACCCTGCGGCCAGTCCCACAGGGTTGGGCAGATCCAGCCCCGCGACCCGTGTTTGCAGCCTGCCCGACACAACCGCGCGCGGCATAGGCAAAAGCCCCGATTGCAACGCCTTGATGGCCA
Source organism: Paracoccaceae bacterium (assembly GCA_017510335.1). Classification (GTDB taxonomy): domain Bacteria; phylum Pseudomonadota; class Alphaproteobacteria; order Rhodobacterales; family Rhodobacteraceae; genus Roseinatronobacter. Next base: position 165,440 of record JAFWNM010000012.1, on the reverse strand, counting down.
GCCCATGGGCGGTTTCCGGGTCAAGGCTGCGCAAAACCGCAAGGCCCGCAGTTTCAAGAACACTCATACCAGCCCTTCCGGAAAGATGTGGCCCGCCGCGCCCAGCGGCAGGGAGGTGTCCCAAAGCACATCTTCCCTGTGCAAGGGCCGGTAAAGATGCGGAAACAAATCCCCCCCGCGCGAGGGTTCCCATTTCAGCGCCGCGCCCAGATCACCGGCATTGACCGCGATCAGGACAAGATCGCTTTCTTGCGCGAAATGCTTGGCTGCTGTCGCCATCACCTGCGCGGCTGTGGAGAAATGTATGTAGCCATCAGACAGATCAACAGGCGCACCATCTGTGCGCCCGCTGGCAACCATAGCGTCCCATTCGGGGCGGCGGAATATCTTGTAAATCAGCATAAAGCGGTCTTGCCCAATACACACGCCAAGGTCAATTCCCTACAAGGGCCCTGCGAGGCGTTCTTCGCTTAACAACACATTGGCATCCACGGCACCGATGCCGGGCAAGGTCATGATGCGGCGTCGTAAAATGCGTTCGAAATCGGCCAGATCCCGCGCGACGACCCGCAGCCGGTAATCATACAATCCCAGCACATGCTGGACAGTCTGGACTTCGGGGATGGCAGATACCGCGCGTTCAAAATCCGCAAGGCTGACGCGCCCCTTGGACGCCAGACTGATTCCCAAAAACACTGTCACCCCGAAACCCAGTGCAGCCACGTCCAGGTCCAGACGCTGGCGCGCAATCGCGCCGCCGTCGCGCAGCCGTTTCAGCCTGCGCCATGCGGCAGGCTGGCTTAGCCCCAGCTTGCGCCCCAGCGCGCCCGCACTTTGGGTGCTGTCCTGCGCCATAGCCCGCAACAGGGCGCGGTCGGTATCGTCTAGTTCGATCATGGTGATGTGCGGATGCTGTGTAAAGGGGCGCTGCCCCTCTGGGGCCTGCGGCCCCATTCACCCCGGAGTATTTGCGGCAAGATGAAAATCATATCGGCAGGCTTTCTTCGGACTTGATGTCGGACAGATGCATCAATGCCTCCAGGTCAGAAATATGGGGCAGGGTCAGGATGCGGTCGCGGTAGATTTGCTGATAATGGGCCATATCCCGGGCAATGACGTTCAAACGCACATCGACACGGCCAAGAAAGCTTTGGATCTCAAGAACCTCTGGGACATGGCGGGCGGCGGCAACAAATTCGTCAAAGGCGCGCGGGTTGGTTTTATCCAGCGTGATGCGCAAGCTGACTTCGACCTGCCAGCCCAGCGCGCGCCAGTTGATCACAGCCTGTTGTCCGCGCAAGATGCCTGCAGTGCGCAGCTTGTCCAGCCTGCGCCAACAGGTGGCTTCCGTCATGCCCGCGCGCGCGGCCAAGTCTGCGGTGCTGGCATCGGGGGTGGCCATAAGCTGGCGCAACAAACGCCGGTCACTGTCATCGATACGCATGATTATTTCATAATTTCCGATTTCACGAATGACACTTACCTTAATTCTGGAATATGCGCGAGATATGAAACGCAATTTGTTGAAATTACAGTATGCTCTGCCGCAGAAACATACCTAATGGAGGAAGTGTCATGCGCGTCTATTATGATCGCGATTGCGATGTGAACCTGATCAAGGACAAGAAAGTTGCCATTCTGGGCTATGGCAGCCAGGGCCATGCCCATGCGCTGAACCTGCGCGATTCAGGTGCAAAGAATGTTGTCGTCGCCCTGCGCGAAGGTTCCGCCAGCGCAAAGAAATGCGAAGCCGAGGGCCTGAAGGTCATGGGGATCGCGGAAGCTGCTGCATGGTGCGATGTTATCATGTTCACCATGCCAGATGAGCTGCAGGCCGAAACCTACAAGAAATATGTGCATGACAATCTGCGCGAGGGGGCGGCCATTGCCTTTGCCCACGGGTTGAATGTGCATTTCGGCCTGATCGAGGCGAAACCGGGTGTCGATGTCATCATGATGGCCCCCAAAGGCCCCGGCCACACAGTGCGCGGCGAATACACCAAAGGCGGCGGCGTGCCCTGTCTGGTGGCGGTGCATCAGGATGCGACCGGGAAGGCGATGGAAATCGGCCTGTCCTATTGTTCAGCTATTGGTGGCGGGCGGTCGGGGATCATTGAAACCAATTTCCGTCAGGAATGCGAAACCGACCTGTTTGGCGAGCAAGCCGTTCTGTGCGGTGGTCTGGTCGAGCTGATCCGCATGGGGTTCGAGACGCTGGTGGAAGCGGGCTATGAGCCGGAAATGGCGTATTTCGAATGCTTGCACGAAGTGAAGCTGATTGTTGACCTGATCTATGAAGGCGGCATCGCCAACATGAACTATTCGATCAGCAACACTGCCGAATATGGTGAATATGTTTCCGGTCCGCGCATTCTGTCTTATGAAGAAACCAAGGCACGCATGAAAGCGGTTCTGACCGATATTCAGCAAGGCAAATTCGTGCGCGACTTCATGGCGGAAAATGCAGTTGGCCAGCCCTTCTTCAAGGCTACACGCCGCATCAATGACGAGCACCAGATCGAACAGGTGGGCGCGAAACTGCGCGCGATGATGCCCTGGATCGGCGCGTCCAAGATGGTCGACAAAGAGCGCAACTGATAAGGTTTGCACACTCTGCGCCCCTTCCCTTTCGAGGGAGGGGGCTTGTGGTTGGCGGTTTGTCGCGCTTAGGCGCGCGCATCGGTATAAATGTTGAACAACGAGTGTGCCGTTGGCATGCCTTCGGGGCGCTGTAGACCGCGCGTTGTCAGTTCTTCTTCGATAATATGGAAATAATCGATGCGCTGCAGGGCCTGTGTCCATTGTTGCGCAGCGATATGCGACATGAACTGGTCATGCCGTGTCTGCACAGACGCAAGAAGCTGCGTGTCGGTCTGCGCGGCAAAAGTGGCCGTCCAGCTTGCTACTTGCGCGTCATCCAGACGCTGGATCGTGTAGCGCGGCACCGGGTCCACCATATCCATCGGGTCTTGCGCAAGCATGCCCTGCAAGCTGCTTTGCACCGAATTGGCCAGACTGGCGCTGCCCTGGCTTACTTGCGTCACGAAAAACGCGCCCAATCCTATCACTGCAGCAGACAGGACAACCCAATCCACCGAAACCGCACCGGCTTCGCAGGCAAGGAAAACGCGCAGGCGGTTCTGGGCTGTGCACCTTGGCATTCCTGGGGTTTTCCTGTCTGTGTGGCGCGGTCATTGCGCCATGACATATCGCGTTTGATGGGGCCAAATTGGGTCATTAATGCGGCTTGCGCGTGTTTTGACTGCAATGCGCGTCATCTTTCCGACATCTGGACATCGCCGCACCCGCAACGCATTACTGCACATATTCACCAACCTGCCGACCCCGGGGGACCATACCAATGCCAAGCAACCCGACCTTGTCAAACTGGGTGTCACTGACCACCCTGGGCCTGATCTGGGGGGCGTCCTTTCTGGGAATTGCCATCGCGCTGGAAGGGGTCGCGCCGCTTTGGGTGGCGGCGGGGCGCATTGTCATTGGCGCGCTGACACTGACAGGGGTTGCTGTGGTGATGGGCATCAAACTGCCCACACACGCGGGTATCTGGGGCTTTGCTGCAGCTATGGGCATATTTTCAAGCGCGCTGCCGTTCTTTTTGCTAAGCTGGTCGCAGCAACATGTCACGTCCGGCTTTGCCGGGATCAGCATGGCGGCGATTCCGCTATTCGTTCTGGGGTTTGCGCATTTTCTGGTTCCGGGCGACCGGCTGACCAATGCCAAGGCGGCGGGGTTCATGCTGGGCCTGCTGGGTGTGGGCGTGCTGATCGGACCGGGTGTTCTGGCCATGACGGGTTCGGAACTGGAAACGCTGGCGCGTTTGGGCTGTCTTGCGGCGTCGTTAAGCTACGCGATCGGGTCGATTGTCACGCGCCGCTGCCCCGAGGTGCACCCCATGGCGTTCGGGGTGCTGGCGTTATGGATGGCAAGCGTTATAATGGTGCCCGCGGCATTGTGGCACGAAGGGGTGCCCGCCCTGCCTGCCCCCCGCCCGCTGCTGGCGCTGCTGTTTCTGGGGCTATTGCCCACGGGGCTGGCGACCTTGTTGAAAATCAGCATCATCCGCAGCGCAGGACCAAGTTTTCTGGCGCAAGTGAATTACCATGTGCCGGTCTGGTCGGTGCTTTTGGGTGTGATGATCCTGTCCGAAGACCTTTCGCCGCGCATTCTTCTGGCCTTGGGCATCATCATTTCAGGGCTTGTCGTCAGCCGAAGCAGGATCCTTCAGCGCAAGCCTGTCATGCAATAGCGTGCGGGGCTATGCTGGCCGCACGTCCAAACTGGCCGTTCTTTAAGACAGCTTACGCAGCAAAACAGGGTCTAGCGGCGAAAGAACGCGTCCCGAAAGCCCATGCGACGCACAATATCCATTGCGTGATGCGCCTGTGACGCGTCAGAAAACGGGCCGACCGTGACCACGTTCAAACCCGATGCGAGGTGAATTCCGGCAGGCAAGCCCTGCGCCTGAAGGCGCGCGCGCAGGCGCGTGGCATTGTCGGGAACGCGAAAGCTGCCAACCTGAAGGTGGCTGCCAACGCTGCGTTCATTTTGCGGGGCGGGTGCCGCTGCGGGCATGACTGTGTTGCGCGGCAACGCGACAGGTCCGCGATTGCCTGCATTCGGTCCCAGACCTTCGGGGAACTGATCGATGCTGGACACACATATCACCAAAAGCCGCGCGTCGCTGGCGCGCACAACCTGCCCGAAGGGCGCGTTCTGCGGACAATCAGGGTGCCGGCCTGACGCATCGGCATGGCGCAGTGCGGGGGTGCGCGGCGTATGGCGGCGGGCCGGCGCGGTGGCGCGCACAGGTTCCTTGCCCGTTGCCACTGGGGCTGCGCGCGGGACGGACCCCACAGGCTGCGGCACAGGTTGGACAGCTGGTTCGCGCACTTCGGCGCGGATACTGGGTGTTCCGTCGCAAACCGGCTGGCGGTCCGCCCCGTAACGCGGAACCCATGTCACAGCCCCCCCGAAGGTGGACCGCAGAAACACACAGCCGCGACTGTCAGTGAATTCGCGCGCGTCATACCCTGCTGGCGGCAATTCGGCCGGTGCGGTGCCATTGGTCTGGGCAGACGCAGTGGTGGTCATAAGAATGGATAAAAAACCTGAAAGTGCAAATGATCTGACAGACATGAAACCCCCGCTTCAGCACGTTGACCATGCCTTTTAACAGTTTTGAAAGTAAACCCGATTCGCGTCCGTGCACAGCTTATGATGTGCCGAAAATCCGGTCACCCGCATCCCCTAGTCCCGGAACGATGTATCCGCGCTCATTCAGGCATTCATCCAGCGCCGCCGTCACAATGCGCACATCAGGGTGCGCGCGCGCCATGCAATCCACCCCTTCGGGCGCGGCCAGCAGGCATTGAAACACAATGTCAGTGGCCCCTGCCGCCTTCAGCAGGTCAATCGCTGCCGCTGCCGAATGGCCGGTGGCCAGCATCGGATCAACCACAATCACCCGCCGCCCGGCCAGTTCGGGGGGCAGTTTGCAGTAATACTGGACCGGACGCAGTGTCGCCTCGTCCCGGTACAGCCCGATATACCCCACACGCGCTGTCGGCAGCACCTCCAGCATGCCATCCAGCAACCCGTTTCCGGCGCGCAAAATGGACACCAGAACTGGATCAGGGCAGTCCAGAACAGGGGCCTGCATCTCGGCCACGGGGGTGGTGATGGTCTGCAGCCGAAGCGGCAGGTCGCGCGTGACCTCATAGGCCAGAAACTGGCTGATTTCGCGCAGCAAGCTGCGGAAATCCCGGCTGGACAATGTCTTTTCGCGCATCATCGACAATTTATGCACAACAAGCGGGTGCTCGATGATGGTCAGGTCGGGATGGGACATGCTTCCTCCAGTCGTTTTAGTAGCAGCTTGCGCGCAGGCGCATCAATAAATGCCGCATCAAGCGCTGTATGCGCAATCTGGGCAAACTCGGCCTGACCCCAGCCAAAGCAACGGGCAAGCCCTTCATATTCGCGGGTCATGGTTGTGCCGAAGAATGGCGGGTCATCGGTAGACACTGTGACCTTTACGCCTGCATCGCGCAGTTTTGCAACCGGATGATCGCGCAAACGCGCATAAACGCCCAGCGCAACATTGGACCCCGGACAGGTTTCCAGCACCACGCCGCTTTCCGCCAGATACGCGACCAGCGACGGGTCCTGAATGGCGCGCACACCATGCCCGATACGCGCCACCCGCAAGTCCCGCATTGTTGCGCGTATGGCATCAGGGCCTTGCCATTCGCCCGCATGCGCGGTCAGCCCCAGCCCCGCTTCGCGCGCGGCATCGAAGGGCCAGACGAAATCCTGCGGGCGGAACATGGTTTCATCGCCCGCCAGACCAAACCCCGTGACGAACTGGCCCGCTGTTTCCTGCGCGCAGCTTGCGATCTTGCGCGCCTGTTGGGGGCCATGGTGGCGAATGCACGTCACAATGCCACGCATGACAATGCCCCAGCGCGATTGTGCGGTTTGGGCCGCGGCCTCTATCGCGGCCAGATGGTCGCGCCAGGCGATAACGTCGCCACCACCGCAAAAATCTGGCGACAAGAATGCCTCGGTGTAGATGACGCCCTGCCCTGCGGCATGTTCCAGCACACATAATGTCAGGTCATGAAAATCCTGTGGCCCCGTCAGGGCGCTGCTGACCGCGTCATAGGTCGACAAGAACCCGTCAAACCCGGTCCAGCGATATTGCCCCTGATCATCGAACACGCCCGCGATATCGATCTTCCTGCGCTTTGCAAGGTCACGGATGAACGCAGGCGGCGCGGCCCCTTCAAGATGCAGATGCAGTTCCAGCTTGGGGAATTGCACGATTTCGTCACGTTCCATCATGGCAGAAAGCTCCGGCCCGGGCCTTGGGCTGGCACGCCCAGATGTGCGGCAATGCTGGCGGCGACATCGGCGAAGGCGCAATGCCCGATCTGCCCCACACCATAGCCCGCCACCAGCACGGGAACCCGTTCGCGGGTGTGGTCCGTGCCCGGTGCAGTGGGGTCATTGCCATGATCGGCGGTAATGACCAGCATATCACCTTGGCGCAGTCGTGCCAGCGCTTGCGCGGCAACCTTGTCGAACCGTTCCAGCGCGCGGGCATATCCCGACACATCACGAGTATGGCCATACAGCGTATCGAATTCCACGAAGTTGCAAAATGTCAACGACCCCTCCCCCGCATCCCTTAGCAACTGCAGGAAATGGTCAAACAGCGCGACATCGCCCTGCCCCTTGTGGTGCTGTGTTATTCCATGGCCCGAAAATATGTCCTTGATCTTGCCAACGGCATGAACCTGCCCGCCTGCGCCCTGCACCCAGTCACACAATGTCGGTGCAGGCGGGGCCATCGCAAAATCACGCCGGTTTCCTGTGCGCCTGAACCCAGTGTCCTCGGTTCCTGAAAAGGGCCGCGCAATCACGCGCCCCACGCGCATGGCATGCACCACAGGTGCCAGATCGGCACATAGCCGGTGCAGGCGGTCCAGTCCAAACGCATCTTCATGTGCCGCAATCTGCAGCACCGAATCCGCAGAGGTGTAGCAGATAGGCCAGCCCGTGCGCAGATGCTGCGCGCCCAAGTCCTGCACAATCGGTATCCCTGCCGCATGGCAGTTTCCCAAAATCCCGTCCATGCCCGCAAGCGCACAAATTCGCGCGACCAGGTCCGCGGGAAATGCGGGAACCTGCCGTGGGAAATAGGTCCAGGCCCATGGCACCGGCACCCCGGCCAGTTCCCAATGCCCCGACGGCGTGTCCTTCCCGCGCGATGTCTGCGTTGCAGCGCCCCATAGCCCGTCAGGGGCAGCGGCCAGTCCCGGTGTCGCCACCCCAGAAGCCAGCCGCACGGCCGCCCCCAGCCCCAGCGCGTCCAGCGCCGGCACCTGCAGCGGCCCGCTGCGCCCGTCCTGCGCCTGCCCCTGCGCGCAAGCCGCAATGACATGGCCCAAAGTATTGGCCCCGTCATCGCCAAAATCAGCCGCATCAGGTGCCCCGCCACAGCCCACGGAATCCAGCACAACCAGAAACGCGCGCGCCATCAGGATTTGTCCATATGCGACGCCCCGAAGGCACCGGGCAACAATTCCGCCACTGTCATGGTCATCTCTAGCCCGGTCAGGGTTGCCATGACCACTCGTGTATGTGCTGTTGCAAATTCGGCGATTTTCTGGCGGCACCCCCCGCAGGGCGGCACGGGGGCGGGGCTGTCGGCCACCACTGTGATTTCCGCAATTTCACGCGCCCCATTGGCCACCATGGCCGAAATGGCCCCCGCTTCCGCGCAGACCCCTTCGGGATAAGCCGCGTTTTCGACATTGCACCCGACAAACACCCGTCCATCGGGGCTGCGCAACGCCGCGCCCACCTTGAAACCGGAATAGGGCGCGTAAGCCAATTCACGCACCTTGCGTGCTTCAAGCAATAGCGTCATAGGCCCCCTGATATTCTGACTGTGCACCCGCATGTGACTTTGCGCCGCCGCGCAGCGTATTGCAAGCAGGGGATGGGCGCACGGCGCGAAACCGCACCCAACGCCCCACAAAGCAGAACTTGCCCCTGCAGCCGTTTAGTTTAATACTAAACAAAACGAACACTGAGGGACCGACATGACCGACCTGCCATCGGATGACAGCCGCCATCCAGCCCTGATATACCATGAATATCCGCGCCCCGGTAAGCTGGAAGTGCGCCCGACCAAACCGCTGGCAAATGGCTATGACCTGTCGCGCGCCTATTCCCCGGGCGTGGCCGAAGCCTGTCTGGAAATCAAGGCCAATCCCGAAGATGCGGCGCGCTACACTGCGCGCGGCAATCTGGTGGCCGTCGTCACCAATGGCACTGCCGTTCTGGGGCTGGGCAATATTGGCGCGCTTGCATCCAAACCAGTGATGGAAGGCAAGGCGGTTTTGTTCAAGAAATTCGCCAATATAGACTGTTTCGATATTGAACTGAACGAACCCGACCCCGAACGCCTGGCGGATATTGTTTGCGCGCTGGAACCGACATTCGGCGCCATCAATCTGGAAGATATCAAGGCACCTGATTGTTTCATCGTTGAACGCATCTGCCGCGAACGCATGGGGATTCCTGTGTTCCATGATGACCAGCACGGCACCGCCATCGTTGTGGGGGCGGCCGCCACAAATGCGCTGCGTGTGGCGGGCAAGGCATTCGAGGATATCAAGATTGTCAGCACCGGTGGCGGCGCTGCGGGTATTGCCTGCCTGAACATGCTGGTAAAACTGGGCGTGCGGCGCGAAAATATATGGCTGTGCGACATTCACGGGCTGGTATATGAAGGGCGCGCGCAGGATATGAACCCGCAAAAATCGGCCTTCGCGCAGCCCACAGACAAACGCACGCTGGATGATGTGATTGACGGCGCGGACCTGTTTCTGGGCCTGTCCGGCCCCGGTGCGTTGACTGCGGCACATGTCGCGCGCATGGCCAAGCGCCCGATCATCTTTGCGCTTGCCAACCCGACCCCCGAAATCCTGCCCGATCAGGTGCGCGAAGTGGCCCCTGATGCGATCATTGCGACTGGCAGGTCGGATTTCCCCAATCAGGTCAATAACGTGCTGTGTTTCCCTTTCATCTTTCGCGGGGCGCTGGATGTGGGGGCGACGGAAATCAATGACGCCATGCAAATCGGCTGCGTCGAAGGGATTGCCGCCCTTGCCCGCGCCACCACCAGCGCCGAGGCCGCAGCGGCCTATAAGGGCGAACAGCTTAGCTTCGGGGCGGATTACCTGATCCCCAAACCATTTGACCCGCGCCTGATGGGTGTTGTGGCCAGCGCTGTGGCCAGGGCAGCAATGGATTCTGGTGTGGCCAAACGCCCGCTGGACGACCTGTCAGCCTATAAGGCGAAGCTCGATGCGTCCGTCTTCAGGTCGGCCATGATCATGCGGCCGGTGTTTGAAGCCGCGCGCGCCGCATCGCGCCGCATCGTTTTCGCCGAAGGCGAGGACGAGCGCGTGTTGCGCGCAGCTTCTGCCATGCTGGAAGAAACCACCGAAGTGCCCATCCTGATCGGGCGGCCGGATGTGGTGAATATGCGGCTGGAACGCGCGGGCCTGTCCATCAAGCCGGGGCGCGATTTCGAACTGGTCAACCCGCAAGACGATCCGCGCTACCGCGATTATTGGCAAAGCTACCATGCGATCATGGAACGCAGCGGGGTCACGCCTGATCTGGCGCGCGCCATTTTGCGCACCAATACCACAGCCATCGGGGCAATCATGGTGCATCGCGGTGATGCCGACAGCCTGATTTGCGGCACATTCGGGCAATTCCTGTGGCATTTGAACTATGTCACCAAAATTCTGGGCAGCAAGGACCGCCATCCTGTGGGCGCATTAAGCCTGATGATCCAGCAAGAAGGAAACCTGTTCATCGCTGATACGCAGGTTCACCCGAACCCGACACCCCAGCAGATTGCGGAAACCGCCATTGGCGCGGCCCGCCATGTGCGCCGCTTCGGGCTGAACCCCAAGATCGCGCTGTGTTCGCACAGCCAGTTCGGCAATCTGGACACGCCTTCGGGGCGCAACATGCGCGCCGCGCTGGAAATACTGGACGCCGCCGGGCTGGATTTCGACTATGAAGGGGAAATGCATGTCGATGCCGCGCTGGACCCTGCCCTTCGCGCGCGCATGTTCCCCAGCGCACGGTTTTCGGAACCCGCAAATGTGCTGATCTTTGCCAATACCGACGCGGCCAGCGGGGTGCGCAATATCCTGAAGATGCGCGGCGACGCACTGGAAGTCGGGCCTATCCTGATGGGTATGGGGAACACGGCGCATATCGTTACCCCCTCCATCACACCGCGCGGATTGTTGAACATGTCGGCCTTGGCGGGAACACCTGTGTCGATCTACGGATAGGCCAAAAGCCGCACCAGGATTTGCAAATCTGCCCTGGATACCCGGAAGATGCCCGCAAAACGTCGGATTTGCAAAAATTTGCAAAACTGACATGCAAATTCTTTCGGGTGCGCCCGCTTTGTTCCCGTTAACAGGATTGCGCGCCCGCTGTGGTGTCGTCTATCTCAGGCCCAGTAGTCAGGTTCATGGGAGGGACAGTTATGCGCTATGCCGATTTGCACCAAAGGTCGATTGCAGACCCCAACGGGTTCTGGATGGAACAAGCCCAAGCAATCGACTGGGCGCGCGCCCCTTCCAAGGCCTTGTTCGACGACAACGCCCCGCTTTATGAATGGTTCAAGGATGGCATGGTCAACACTTGCTGGAACGCGCTGGACCGCCATGTGGCAGCAGGACGCGGCAATCAGGTGGCGGTCATCCATGACAGTCCCATTACCCATTCCAAGCGCGAACTGACCTATCTGGAAATGCGCGACCGCGTGGCCTCTCTCGCGGGTGCGCTGCGGGCCAAGGGCGTGCAAAAAGGTGACCGCGTCATCATCTATATGCCCATGGTCCCAGAAGCCCTGGAAGCAATGCTGGCCTGTGCGCGGTTGGGGGCGATCCATTCTGTGGTGTTTGGCGGGTTTGCGGCCAATGAACTGGCAGTGCGGATCAATGACGCGCAGCCCAAATGCATTATCGCCGCAAGCTGCGGTCTGGAACCGGGGCGCGTGATCCATTACAAACCGCTGCTGGATGGCGCCATTGAACTGGCCACGCATAAACCCGATTTCTGCGTCATCTTCCAGCGCGAACAGGAAGTGGCCAGGCTGACTGACGGGCAGGATGTGGACTGGCATGCATTCCAATATGGCGTAGAACCCGCCGACTGCGTCCCGGTTGAAGGGGACCACCCCGCTTATGTGCTGTATACATCCGGCACCACCGGCCAGCCCAAAGGGGTTGTGCGCCCCACTGCGGGCCATCTGGTCGCGCTGCACTGGACAATGAAGAACATCTATAATGTCGACCCCGGTGATGTGTTCTGGGCCGCAAGCGATGTGGGCTGGGTCGTGGGGCACAGCTATATCTGTTACGCGCCGCTGATTGCAGGCAACACCACCATCGTGTTTGAAGGCAAGCCCATTGGCACACCGGACGCAGGCACCTTCTGGCGGGTCATTTCCGAACACAAGGTCAAAAGCTTCTTCACCGCCCCCACGGCATTCCGCGCTGTCAAACGTGAAGACCCCAAAGGCGAATTTGTCGGAAAATATGACCTGAGCTGCCTGAAAACCGTCTATCTGGCAGGCGAACGCGCAGACCCCGATACCATTGAATGGGCACAAGAGCAGTTGAAAGTGCCTGTCATTGACCATTGGTGGCAAACTGAATCCGGCTGGCCGATTGCGGCCAATCCAATGGGCGTTGACCCCCTGCCCGTCAAACTGGGATCACCCGCTGTCGCCATGCCCGGCTATGACATTCGTGTGCTTGATGACGCGGGCCAACCTGTCGGGCCTGACACATTGGGCGCGATTGCCATCAAGCTGCCCCTGCCGCCCGGCACGCTTCCGACCCTGTGGAATGCCGAAGGCCGGTTTCGCAAAAGCTATCTGGACCAGTTTCCCGGCTTTTACGCGACAGGCGATGCGGGCTATATGGATGCAGATGGATACGTCTATATCATGGCGCGCACGGATGATGTGATCAATGTTGCGGGTCATCGCCTGTCCACCGGCGGCATGGAAGAAGTGCTGGCCAGCCATCCCGATGTTGCGGAATGTGCCGTGATCGGCGTCGCGGATGATCTGAAAGGGCAACTGCCGCTGGGCTTTTTGTGCCTGAATTCCGGCACAACGCGCGATCCGTCCGACATTGCCAAAGACTGCATCAGGCTGGTGCGGGACCGCATTGGCCCTGTCGCGGCATTCAAGCTGGCTGTGGTGGTGGACCGCCTGCCAAAGACGCGGTCGGGAAAAATTCTGCGCGCAACAATGGTCGCAATCGCTGACGGCAAGGAATTCAAGATGCCCGCGACAATTGACGACCCGGCAATCCTGCCAGAAATTGCGCAGGCCCTTGCATCACTGGGATATCCCAAAGGGTGACGGGCGCGCGCGGGCCACGAAACCGCGCGCGCGATTTCCAAGCACGCACCTTGTGCAATCCGCGCCTGCACCAGCACGGCGCGGACATACGCAGTGACATGCTGGCGGGCATGGTTACGGCACTGTGCGCGGTTCGTGGAAAACGCATAGGGTCTTGTTTTCATTAGGCTTGCGCCAAGAACAATCTTTCTAATTTTTCGGAACATTTTGTAGCTTGACCGATTTTGCCAAGCTTCGACCTTAATTCGAACATCGCTCTCCGTCAGGTTGAAATCTGATGTCTATACTCTGGTCAAGCGATGGGCTAGAATCAAAAAGGGAAAGACTTTATTTGGCAATGTGGGCGAAATTATGACCAATGCAGTGCTCGATCCAGAAGTATTCCTCGCCCTGCTGGACACTGGCGGCAGTGATCTTGCCGCTGAACTGGCAGAACAACTCGCCAAGGATTTCGGACGAATTCATGGGGCGTTGCTTGATGTCCAGACGGCACAGGGCAGACCTGCAGACTTGAATTTCAAGGAAATTCACATGCTGGCACATGAACTGAAGGGGCTTGCGCTGACGATTGGCGCGAATATTTTACCCGATATATCTTTGCGCGCGGAAAATTTGGCGCAACAAAAGGAAGGTGCGGCACTTGTCGCGCTGTTCCCCGACCTGATTCGGGAATGCGGCCATGTTCGAACCGCATTGTCACAATATATTGAGTCAATTAAATGAATGTGAACCTTGGTAACCAGTCTGCGATATCCTCTCTGCTTCTGGTAGAAGATACGCCGTCATTGCAAATGCTGTACCGGACGATCCTGCGTAAAGCCGGATACAACGCGCTATGCGCGTCAAATGGACAAGAGGCATTGACGAAATTTGCCGAATCACGGCCCGGCGTCGTGTTGCTGGACCTTATGCTGCCGGATTCAGATGGCATGGCCGTCATGCGTGAAATGCTGGCCCTGCAGCCCAGCACGCGCATCATCGTGATTACTGCAAACGGTTCGGTCAATGCCGCGGTCGAGGCAACCCGCGCGGGCGCGCATGATTTTCTGGTCAAACCCTTGGGCGACATTCGCCTGATAAGTGCAGTGGCCAACGCACATGCCGAAAGCCAACGGGACATGCCCGCAGATGTGTCCGGCAGCGCACATGCCACCGACGCCATTGATTCGACCTTCCTTGGCCAATCCGAAGTGATGCACCAGCTATATGACAAGATCCGCGCTGTCGCCACATCCATGGCGCCGGTGTTCGTTCTGGGCGAAAGCGGGACGGGCAAGGAATTATGCGCCCGCGCGGTGCATCTGAAATCTGCACGGTCAAAAAACCGGTTTGTCACCTTCAATTGCAGCGCCATCCCGCATGAATTGCAACAATCCGAACTGTTCGGGCAGGCCCAACGCAGCAATACACCCACTGCAACAGTCAAGGCCGGTGCCCTGATCAAGGCAGATGCAGGCACCCTGTTTTTGGAAAACATCCATGACATGGCCCCGTCCGTGCAGGCCAGACTTCTGAATTTCCTGCAAAACGGGACTGCATCACCAACCGGCGGCGGTGATGCGGTCAGGGTGGATGTGCGCATCATCTGCGCAGCCACCCGTGACCCAGCCGAAGAAATGCGCAGCGGCAGGCTGCGCGAGGATCTGTATTACAGGTTGTTCGTCATTCCCATGCATGTCCCCCCCCTGCGCGACCGTGGCGAGGATGTGAACATATTGGCCCGCCACCTGCTGGTCCAGATTGCGCAGGAAGAAGGGAAAACCTTTACAGGACTGGCCCCTGAAACCGCATCGGTCTTCCGCAAGGCCCCGTGGCGCGGCAATCTGCGCGAATTGGTCAATGTGCTGCGCCTTGCAGTGGTGTTGCATGACGGGCCAACCATTACCCCCGACATGCTGCCGCCCGAACTGCAAAGCTATGCCAGCGCAGAAAACGCCGCCACGCAGAGAGGGCTTGCTTCTGGTGCCACCCCCGCAGATGTCCTGAGTGGCATGACCATGGCCGAGATTGAAGAACTGGTCATCACATCTGCGATCCGGCGCAATGCGGGGTCCGTGCCCAAAGCTGCGCGGGAACTGGACATCGCGCCCTCGACCATCTATCGCAAACGCGAAGCATGGTCGTCCTGAAGGGGCGCATATCTGTTCCGAAAGGCAATGATGCGTTCTGTTCTGATCACGGGCTGTTCTTCCGGCATTGGTTACCATGCGGCGCACAGTCTTGCAAAACGCGGCTGGCAGGTGTTTGCCACCTGCCGCAAAGCAGAGGATTGCGCGCGGTTGCGCGGCGAAGGGCTGGCCAGTTTTGTGCTGGATTACACCGACCACGCCACAATCCACGCGGCCCTCGCACAGATACTGGACCAAACAGGGGGCACACTGGATGCGCTGTTTAACAACGGTGCCTTTGCCCTGCCTGGCGCGACCGAGGATTTGCCCACTGATGGCTTGCGCAGCATTTTTGAAACGAACCTGTTTGGCTGGCATGAACTGACCCGCGCGGTCCTGCCTGTCATGCGCGCCCAGGGACATGGGCGCATTTTGCAGAACTCCTCTGTTCTGGGGCTGGCGGGGTTGAAATGGCGTGGCGCCTATGTCGCAACAAAATTCGCGCTTGAAGGGCTGTCAGACGTGTTGCGGCTGGAACTGGCGGGCACTGGCATTCACGTTGTGCTGATCGAACCGGGACCTGTCACATCGCGCATACGCGAGAATTCGATCCCGCATTTCGAACGCTGGATTGATTGGGAAAACAGCGCGCGGGCGCAGCATTACCGCGACACCCTGCTGGCACGCCTGTATGAAAAATCGCAACCCGATTTTTTTGAACTGCCCCCCGATGCCGTCACGCGCCGCGTGATTGCCGCCCTCGAAAGCCGCAAACCGCGCGCGCGGTACTATGTGACCACACCCACCTATATTCTGGGCGGGTTGCGCCGTGTTCTGCCCACGCGGCTGTTGGACCTTGTGCTGGGCAAATTGTAGCGCCATCGGGTTTTCCCCTCGCAATTGGCGCACAGACGACTAAGTTGCCCCCAAACCGATAGGAGTTTCCGACATGCTGCTGCAAGACCCCATGTTCCTGATCGCGGCATTCGCATCGCTTGTGGTGCTTGTGGTGCTGATGATCGGCATCGGCGGGTTTGCCAAAGGCGGCGAATTCAACCGCAAACATGGCAATCGGATGATGCGCTACCGGCTGTATGCGCAGTTTGTCGCCGTCATCTTGATTGTCGCTTTCGCCTATTTCCGTTCCAAGGGAGCCTGACAATGGTTGTGCTGAACAAAATCTATACCCGCACTGGCGATTCCGGTGAAACCGCATTGGGCAATGGCGCGCGTGTGGCCAAACATTCGCAGCGCGTCACGGCCTATGGCACAGTTGATGAACTGAACGCGACATTGGGTCTGGCGCGGTTGCACGCCACGGATGACCTGGCGCAGGCCATTTCACGCATCCAGAATGACTTGTTCGATCTGGGCGCCGACCTGTGCCGCCCCGATATGGAGCGCGACGCGCAAGCCGAATATACGCCGCTGCGCATGATCCCCGCGCAGGTGGACCGGCTGGAACGTGAAATTGACGCCATGAACGCCAACCTGCAGCCTTTGCGCAGCTTCATCCTGCCCGGCGGGTCGGCTTTGTCGGCGCATTTCCATCTGTGCCGCACTGTGGCGCGCCGCGCGGAACGCGAAACGGTTGCCTTGTCGACAATCGAAGGGGTCAACGAATCGGCAGTGAAATATCTGAACCGGCTGTCGGACTGGTTGTTTGTTGCGGGCCGCGTTGCCAATGACAACGGCGCGGATGACATTCTTTGGGTTCCGGGCGCGAACCGTTAGCGCAGACATATGCGGTAACGCGGCGTCGGGGTCTGCCATCAAGTCGTTTTTGCATTGTTTTTCATAAGTGCAAGTCGGTAGAACCACACAAGCTTTGCTAAAGGGAGATAGTCGCCAATGAAGGTTCTGGTGCCAGTCAAGCGCGTGATCGATTACAACGTGAAAGTCCGTGTGAAGGCGGATGGCAGCGGGGTTGATCTGGCGAATGTGAAGATGTCGATGAATCCGTTTGACGAAATCGCAGTCGAAGAAGCGATCCGTCTGAAGGAAAAAGGCGTCGTTTCTGAAATTGTGGCGGTGTCCATCGGCGTGAAGCAGGCGCAGGAAACGCTGCGCACCGCGCTGGCCATGGGGGCCGACCGCGCGATCCTGATCAATGCTGCGGATGATGTGCATACCGATATTGAACCACTGGCCGTTGCAAAACTGCTGAAAGCGGTGATCGACGAAGAACAGCCGCAAATCGTGCTGTGTGGCAAGCAGGCCATCGACAATGACATGAACGCCACCGGCCAGATGCTGGGCGCGCTGACGGGCTGGGCACAGGCCACATTCGCGTCTGAAGTGTCCGTTGACGGGGACAGCGCGACAGTCACACGCGAAGTGGACGGGGGCTTGCAAACCCTTAAGGTCAAGCTGCCCGCGATCATTTCCGTGGACCTGCGCCTGAATGAACCGCGCTATGCGTCGCTGCCCAATATCATGAAGGCCAAGAAAAAGCCGCTAGAGGAAAAGACACCCGCCGATTACGGTGTTGATGTCAGCCCGCGGCTGGAAATCGTGAAAACCACCGAACCCGCCGCGCGCTCTGCCGGGGTCAAGGTCGGGTCTGTGGATGAATTGCTGACGAAACTGAAAGATGAAGCGGGGGTAATCTGATGGCGGTTCTTCTTCTGGCCGAAGTCACCGATGGTGCGCTGAACATGGACGCCACCGCCAAGGCCGTGACGGCAGCGGCGCAACTGGGCGATGTCACGGTGCTGTGTGCAGGCGCAAGCGCCGCCGATGCCGCCGCAAGTGCTGCAAAAATCGACGGCGTTGCGAAAGTTCTGTGCGCCGAGGATGCTAGCCTGGGCCACCGTCTGGCCGAACCCACTGCCGCGCTGATTGTCAGCCTTGCGGGCGATTACACCCATATCGTGGCCCCCGCCACAACCGATGCGAAAAACATCCTGCCCCGCGTTGCGGCCCTGCTGGATGTGATGGTCCTGTCAGATGTGTCGGGCATTGTCGATGCTGACACATTTGAACGCCCCGTCTATGCGGGCAATGCCATCCAGACCGTGAAATCGCGCGATGAGACCAAGGTTCTGACAATCCGCACATCCACCTTTGATGCGGCGGGGCAAGGCGGGTCGGCAAGCGTTGAAACCATTTCAGCCGCAGATAACCCTGCCCTGTCGGAATGGATCGAGGACAAGGTTGCCGCCAGCGACCGGCCCGACCTGACATCGGCCAAGGTTGTGGTATCCGGCGGGCGCGGTGTCGGGTCCGAGGATGACTTCAAACTGATCGAAGGGTTGGCCGACAAGCTGGGCGCGGCAGTAGGCGCATCGCGCGCGGCAGTCGATTCCGGCTATGCCCCCAATGACTGGCAAGTGGGCCAGACCGGCAAGGTGGTCGCGCCCGATCTGTATATCGCCGTGGGCATTTCCGGCGCGATCCAGCATTTGGCGGGCATGAAGGACAGCAAGATCATTGTTGCCATCAACAAGGACGAAGAAGCCCCCATCTTTCAGGTGGCCGATTATGGTCTGGTGGGCGATCTGTTCACGCTGGTGCCGGAACTGACCGAAAAACTGTAAGCCCCACCCAACCTTGGATTGCAAATGTTGCGGGAAACCGGTTTCGCGTTTTCCGCAACATTCCAGAGCGTTTAACGGAAAACTGGAAACCGGTTTTCCACTTCCCGAATACGCGAAATAAGCGCTCTATCAACTGCCGCGGCAATACGCCAACCGCACCGCGAAACAGTCACACAACCCTATAGCGCCGCTTGCGCATTCGCCCGCCGGCCGCTGCGCACAACCCTGACGGGTTTCGCGCTGCTCTTTGCCCCAACGCCTGCGGAACTGTCGAACAATTGCAGTTCTTTGGCCCAATTCTCGCCAGATTTGTGGACAATCTTAGTGCAGTGTCGAAGGGGCTTTCATGATGAATGATTCCCCGCACAGATACCACATCGGCACATGTGTTTGTATTGAGGTTGGGTAATGGCGGGTAGTGTGAAGGAAGAACCAAGAATTCGTGCCTGCACTGTCTGTCGGGATGTGCGGAACTTCGATCTTTTGATCGAGGATATGGAAGCTGTATTCGCCGACTCCTGGGGGGAACTGACCTTTATTGAAACTGTGTCATTTCTGGATGATCCCGAAGCAGCAGATCTTGAGCTTCTGGCAATCGCCCTTGATGATGAAGACGCAGCGCAGACAAATCTTGTTCGCGTCATAATCGAACGCGCGGCTGCCAAATCCATAAGGGTTTTGCTGATCGCGGAATCCCTGTCGCCCATCTTGCTACACCAGATGCTGCGCGCGGGTGCGGATGATTTTGTTCCCTATCCTTTGCCAGAAAACGCCTTGAAGGACGCGATAGACCGGCTTCGCAAAACTGCGCTGGCCGCCGCACACGCCAAAATCGCGCCAGCCCAAAACGGATGCAACGGCACGGTCCTTGCGGTCCAGTCGCTAGCGGGCGGTGCCGGGGCCACGACATTTGCAGTCAATCTGGCATGGGAACTGGTGCAGTCGCAGGGAAAAACCGGCCCGTCGGTTTGCATTCTTGATCTGGATTTCCAATCGGGGTCTGTGTCCACCTATCTGGACCTGCCGCGCACGGAAAAAGTATATGAAATGCTGTCGCAAACCAGCACGCTGGACACGGACGCCTTTTATTCGGCGCTGCAGCGTTTTCAGGAAAAGCTGCATGTCCTGACCGCCCCATCAGACATGCTGCCGCTGGACCTGCTATCCCCCGACGAGATCGAGCGCGTCATCACCATCGCGCGCGACAGTTTCGATGTCGTGGTCATCGACATGCCCCGCACAATTGTGCACTGGACCGAAACTGTCCTGAGTGCGGCCCAACAGTATTTCGCCCTGATGGAACTGGACATGCGCAGCGCTCAGAACACGCTGCGCCTTATCCGCGCGCTGAAGGCGGATGGTTTGTCGATGGACAGGTTCCATTTCGTGCTGAACCGCGCGCCGCGCTTTACCGACCTTGGCGGGCGGTCACGCGCCAAGCGCATGGCCGAAAGCCTTGGTGTGAGCTTCACAACATTCATCCCTGATGGCGGCACGCAAGTGCGCGACGCCAATGATCACGGTCTGCCCCTGGCAGAGTTTGCGCCCAAAAACCCCGCTGCCAAGGAAATTCGCAAGCTTGCCCTGACACTGGCCCCGGCCAAAAGCGCTGAGAAAATCGCCGCAGAATAACAAGGTTCGTATCATGTTCGCACGTTATCGCAAGGAAACCGCAAGCAAGCCTGTTTCGGTGACCGCAGACCAACTGCCGCCAAAACCAGAAGCAACCGCCCCCCGTATCGCGGCGCAGCCCGCCCCCCCGACACGCCATGAAGTCCGGCAGGCCGCCCGCGCCGCCGCCCCCGACAAGACGGCGCTGCGCAAGCTGCGCATCAACGCCCTGAAAAGCGACCTGCACAAACGCTTGCTGGAAGACCTGAACCTTGCCGCGCTGGAAAAAGCCAGCGAAGCCGAAGTGCGCGCCGAAATCAGCGCCATCGCGGCCGAAGCGCTGTCGGAATTCGACGTTGTGCTGAACAATGACGAACGCATGCAGCTGAACCATGACCTGTATTTCGAGGTGATGGGCCTTGGACCGCTGGAACCGCTGCTGGCCGATGACACGATCAACGATATTCTGGTAAACGGTCCCAAACAGGTTTTTGTGGAACGCGCGGGCAGGCTGGAACTTAGTGATGTCACCTTCCGCGATGACCGCCACCTTATGCGCATCATCGACAAGATTGTTTCTGCTGTCGGGCGGCGCGTGGATGAATCCAACCCCTATGTTGACGCAAGGCTGGCAGATGGATCGCGCTTTAACGCGATGGTTTCCCCTGTGGCGGTGGACGGGGCGCTTGTGTCCATCCGCAAATTCAAGAAAGAAAAGCTTGGCATTCAGGATCTGGTGAATTTCGGGGCCTTTTCGCCGGAAATGGCGCTGTATCTGGAAGCGGCAGTGGCCACGCGGTTGAATGTCATCGTGTCGGGGGGAACCGGGTCGGGCAAAACCACCACGCTGAACGCATTGTCTGGCTTCATAGGCAATGAAGAACGCGTGCTGACAATCGAAGACACGGCAGAATTGCAGTTGCAACAGGTTCATGTGGGCCGAATGGAAAGCCGCCCTGCCAATATGGAAGGCAAGGGCGCTGTCACACAGCGCGACTGTTTGCGCAACGCCCTGCGTATGCGCCCGGACCGGATTATCGTGGGCGAAACCCGTGGCGAGGAAGTGATCGACATGTTGCAGGCCATGAATACCGGCCATGACGGGTCAATGACGACCATTCACGCCAACAATGCCCGCGATGGTATCAGCCGTCTGGAAAACATGGTTGCGATGGCGGGGCTTGATATGCCCTTGCGCGCCGTGCGCAGCCAGATCGGGTCTGCTGTCAATCTGATTGTGCAAGTCTCGCGCCTGCAAGACGGGTCGCGGCGCATGATGTCGATTACCGAAATCACCGGCATGGAGGGGGAAATCATCACCATGCAGGAAATTTTCCGCTTCGAACGCACTGGCCTTGAACCGGGCGGCAAGATTGTGGGCCATTTCACCGCAACCGGGTTGCGGTCCCATTTCGCGGACCGTTTTGCGCGCTGGGGCTATGACCTGCCCGCAACACTCTATGAACCCACTGGCCCAAGGTAAGTAACCCCATGTCCTTCAGTCCCTTGATCTATCTGGCGATATTCGGCGCGGTTGTTTTGCTTATTCAGGGCATTTACCTGATGGCCTTTGGCAAAAGCATTGAACATTTCAATAAAATGAACCGGCGTCTGGACCTGATGGACAAGGGCCAGACGAAAAAAGACGTCATGGAACACCTGCGCAAGGAACGCGGGGCGCATGGGCGCGGGGTGTCAGCGCTGCCGCTATACGGCTTGCTGGAATCGCATGCCCGCAAGGCCAATGTGGCCTTTTCCCCTGCCAGCCTGATCTTGCTTATGGGCGGGGTGGCTGTGTTCAGTTTTGTGTTGCTGACACTGGCCACATCAACCGCCACCGGGCTGCGCATCGCCCTTGCAGCGGCCTTCGGCTTTGGCGGGGTGTTCTTCTGGCTGTCGAGCAAGGCCAAGAAGCGCGTCGCGGCCATTGAAGAACAATTGCCCGAAGCCATTGAACTTATCGTGCGCAGCTTGCGCGTGGGCCACCCTTTCGGCGCGGCGCTGACCATCGCATCCGAAGAAATCGCTGACCCGCTGGGCACTGAACTGGGCCTTATCGCGGATGAGGTCGCCTATGGCCGCGACCCGGGCGAGGCGATTGCCGAATTCGGCGAACGCGTCGATATGCAGGATTTGCGCTTTCTGGCCGTGTCGGTGTCCATCCAGCAAAAATCCGGCGGCAACCTGGCGGAAATTCTGGAAGGATTGTCCAAAGTGATCCGTGCGCGTTTCAAACTGTTCCGGCGCGTCAAGGCCATTACCGCCGAAGCGAAATGGTCCGGCATGTTCCTGTCGGCCTTCCCTATCGGCGCGATGGTCATGATTCAGGGCATCAAGCCCGACTATTACGACAGCGTGAAAGAAACCCCGCTGTATATTCCGCTGGCTATTGTCGTGTGCGTGTTTCTGATCGTGAACATTCTGTATATGCGCAAGATGACCAATATCAAAGTGTAACGCGGCCCCCGAATGGACAGATGAATTTAACAAGGACGGGCGTATAATGTTGGACATGTTTCAAGGTGCATTCGGGATGATTTTGCTGGCCGGTATCGGGGGGCTGGTGCTGGTGGCGATTGCGGGGTTCGCATTGGTCAGCAATACCCGCCCCGACCCGATGGCGAAGTTCAGCGAAACCGCGACCCGCGCGCGCAATTCCGATGCTGCGGGCGTTGGGCAGACCTTGCGCCGGACCAGCACGGGGCTGGATCTGGCAGCGCTGCGCAAATACGCCAAATTTCTGGAACCCACCGACGAAAAGGAACTGTCCGAGGCCCGCAAGAAAATGGTTCTGGCGGGTTACCACGGCAAGAACGCTGTGCGCGACATGCACGCGGTCCAGTTCCTGCTGGCGATTGGCGGCATCTTGCTGTCATTGTTGCTGATTTTCGTAATCCTGCCGGGCAAGATGAACGGCCTGCCGGTTCTGGCCGCCGTCATGGTGTCACCCATGCTGATCGGGTATTTCCTGCCACGGCGCTGGGTCGAACAACGCGCCGCCGCCCGCCAGGAAGAAATCATGGCCGGTTTTCCAGATGCGCTGGACATGATGCTGATCTGTGTTGAAGCGGGCCAGTCGCTGGACCAGTCCATCCAGCGCGTTGCCCAGGAAATACGCCCCGCCTATCCCGCCCTGAGCGAGGAACTGACGACAGTGGGCGATCAGGTGCGCGCGGGGCGCGAACGCGGCGAAGTGATGCGCGAAATGGCCAAGCGCGTGGACCTGCCCGACATCACGTCCTTTGTGACAGTGATGGTGCAGGCCGCCACCTATGGCACGTCCATCACCCAGGCCTTGCGTGTCTTTGCCGCTGAAATGCGCGACAAACGCATCATGCGCGCAGAAGAGAAAGCCAACCTCTTGCCCACCAAGATGACATTGGGCACAATGATGTTCACGGTGCCGCCTTTGCTGATCATTCTGATTGGCCCTTCTGTTGTGGGTGTTATGACAGAACTTAACCCGGCCACCATCATGGGGAATTGATGCCGCGAATTCTTGTTGCCTGCGCTTGCCTTGTCGTTCTGGCCGCATCCTGTGCCCCTACCCCAAAGACTGCAGATTTCGGCAGGGGGCCAGACCAGATGGGTCCACAAGCCGGGCGCGGCGACGTGGTGGATGCAGTTGACGGTCTGATCGTAGGCCACAGGCTGATGGCGGCGGGGGAATTTGAACTGGCGCTGCGCGCCTATTACCGCGCCATGGCCGAACAAGGCACATCTGTTGACGCGCTGTCTGCCATCGGGTCTGCGAACCTGCGCCTTGGGCGCGTGCAACAGGCCGAACAGGTATTGCGCCGCGCGCTGGACCTGGACCAGCGGTTTGTACCCGCACATAACAATCTGGGTGTCGCACTTGCCGAACAAAACCGCTGGGGCGAGGCGCAATTGCATTTTCGCAACGCTTTCGCCTTTGACAGCGGCCAGTCAGGCGAAATCCGCGACAACCTGCGTTTAGCCTCGAAAAGACCGCAGAAACAGGCTATGATGCCACAGAGGCACATCAGCTTTCGTTGATGCGGCGGGGAAGCGGCAGGTATCTGTTGTTGTCCGCGCCACTATAAGAGCAGTGAGGACGCAAAAATGCGCCACCCCGGATTGATTGCGCTGCTGGCAGGCAGCGTTCTTGTCGTATCTGCATGCGAAGGCAGCAAGCAGGCCGCTGTTACGCGCGCGATAGACAGTGTCGTTGCGGTCGATAACCAGAACATGGCCGATCTTATGCTCGCGGCGGGGAACCCCGAAGAAGCCGTCGCCTATTTCGCAACCCAGGTGGAACGTGACCCCGACCATCTGGGCAACCAACGCGGGCTTGCGCGGTCCCTGATCCGGGCGGGACGGGTCGCTGACGCGGTGCCTGTCTGGCAAAAGCTTGTCACACATCCCGACGCCACCAATGATGACAGGGTCATGCTGGCGGATGCGCTGATCCGCGCCAACCGCTGGGCAGATGCCGAACAGACGCTGAACGCGGTTCCACCAACGCATGAAAGCTTTGACCGCTACCGGCTGGAAGCCATCATCGCTGACAGCAAACAGCAATGGCAAAAGGCCGATCATTTTTATGAAACCGCTGCCGGGCTGACAACGCGCCCTGCATCCGTGCTGAACAACTGGGGCTATTCCAAACTGACACGCGGCGCCCCGCGCGACGCCGAAAGCCTGTTCACGCAGGCCCTGCAACATGACCCCGACCTGTTCACCGCCAAAAACAACATGGCCCTGGCGCGCGCCGCTCAGGGAAATTACAGCCTGCCGCTGGTGCGCATGAGCCAGCAGGAACGCGCCATGTTGCTGCACACGATGGCCATTGCCGCCATTCGCAAGGGCGACACCAATGTGGGGCGCACCATGCTGAGCGAAGCTATCGATACCCATCCGCAGCATTTTGAAGAAGCGGTGCGCGCACTGCGCGCCCTTGAAGGTGGGGGGCGCGGCTGATGATGCTGAGCAGCACAGCGGCGCTGTGGTTCCTGCCCTTCATTGCCCCCATCAGCCTATGGGTCGCCTGGAGTGACATGAAGTGGATGAAAATCCACAATAAGGCCGTGCTTGCGCTGTTGGGGGTATATCTGGTTATCGGACTGGTGGCCCTGCCTGTGTATCTATGGGCATGGGGCTGGGCCAATTTCGCTGCAGTGCTGGGCGTGGGGTTTGTCCTAAGTTCCGTGGGCCTGTTGGGTGCAGGGGACGCAAAATTCGCAGCCGCCATGGCGCCATTCATTGCCCTTGGCGATCTTAGCCTGTTTTTGCCGCTATTGGGCGTGGTGGTCATCATCAGCTTTGCGGCACATCGCGTGCTTCGGCGCACGCCGTTGGCGCGGCGCATCGTCCCCGATTGGGAAAGCTGGCACCGGCGGGAATTCCCCTTGGGGCTGGCCTTGGGGCCTGCATTGCTTTTCTATATTGCGCTTGCAACCGTCCTTGGAAACGGTGCGGCGATTTAGCATTTCATCAGGGTTCACCCTATAATTTCCGACCCAAAGATCAGAGCAGCGCGCATGAACACCCAAGCCCCGCAAATCCAGCCCCCTGCCCCCATCCGCACCTTGTCCGCGACGGGGCTAAGCACAGTGCTGATGCGCGACATCCTGATCAAGACCATCTACCGCATGTCCCTGTCGCGGATCACTGACATTGCGCGCCATATCTGCCTGCCCATTCCGCAAACGATCGAACTTGTGGACCTGGTGCGCGCCGAACGCCTGCTTGAAGCACGCGCCACCAAATCCGACGATGACGGAAGCGAAGCCGCGTTTGAACTGACCGAAGCCGGCAAGGCGCGGGCCACCTATGCGCTGTCGCAATCCGAATATTACGGGCCAATGCCCGTACCGCTGGACAGTTACCGCGAACAGATTCAGCGCCAGTCCATTCGCCGTATCAAAATTACGCGGCGCGAACTGAAAATTGCCATGGGCGACCTGATCCTGCCCCCCACCCTGATGGATGACCTTGGCCCAGCGGTCAGTTCGGGGCGGTCAATTCTGATGTATGGCCCCCCCGGCAACGGTAAATCCTCCATCTCGAACGGGATCAGGGCGGCGATGGGGGACTGCATCTTCGTGCCCCGCGCCATTGAAACCGCAGGGCAGATCATATCGGTCTATGACCCTATCGTGCACAAATTGGTCAAAACATCCGACGACAACCCGTCCTTGCTGCGCCAGACTGGCAACAGGTTTGACAACCGCTATGTGTATTGTGAACGCCCGACCGTGATTACCGGCGGGGAACTGACACTGTCCATGCTGGACCTGAACTATAACCCCACATCGCGCACCTATCAGGCACCGCTGCAATTCAAATCCATGGGCGGGGTGTTCATCATCGACGATCTGGGCCGGCAAGAAGAACCCCCGCAGTCAATCATCAACCGTTGGATCGTGCCAATGGAAATGAATTATGACATTCTGGCGCTTGCGTCGGGCGAAAAGTTCATTGTGCCCTTCGACACGCTTGTGATTTTCTCGACCAACTTTCACCCGAACGAAATTTTCGATCAGGCCGCCCTGCGGCGGATTTTCTACAAGATCAAGATTGACGGCCCCGGCCAGGGCGATTTTCTGAAAATCTTTGCCATGGTTGCCAAGAAACGCAAATTGCCCCTGGATGAAGAAACGATCATCTACCTGATCCAGAAGAAATACCCGACAATCGGCAATGTTTATGCCAATTATCAGCCCATCTTCCTGATCGACCAGATGATCAATATCTGCGATTTCGAAGGTAAACCGCGCCATATGTCACCCGAACTGATAGACCGCGCCTGGAAGAACATGTTTGTCCAGATGGAAGACATCACGCGCTAAATCTGGTCTGGCACACTGCCAGGTTGTTTCAGTCTGGCCTGACGGGCGGAACGGTGACGGCTTGCGCCGCAAGGCGACGGGCCGTCCCGCAGCCTGCCAAGTGTGCGGGCTTCATCCAAGTGGTATGGTTCGCAACAGATCACACGCCCCCTTCCCTGTCGGAATTCCCATCAAGGACAATGCGGCACATGAAAAGGGCCGCACCACATATGTGACGCGGCCCCTCGCACCTTCACCCCCTGTTAGGGTCAGTCGTGGCCTTTGGCCACGGTATTGGGTGTGATCCCCCCGCGCTGGATAAAGAACACCAGCGCGGCCACACCAAGCCCGATTGCATCTGACAGCCAGCCACCCGAAATCATGGCGATGGCGGCGCCACCAACCAATACCCGCAGCGGCCAGCCGATAACGCCGAACAACCACCCCTGCACCGCAGACGCCAGCAAGTAGATGCCCAGAAGCGCGGTAAAGAACACATGGATAATGTTGAACCAGTCCCCTTGCATCAGCAGGCCATCATTGAAGAAGAAGATGAAGGGCACGATGAAGGCCGCAAGCCCGATCTTGAAGCTTTCCACGCTTGTCTTCATCGGGTCTGATTGCGCAATGGCCGCGCCCGCATAGGCCGCAAGTGCCACAGGCGGGGTGATGGCCGACATCACTGCATAATAGAAGATGAAGAAATGCGCCGTCAGCGGTTCAATCCCCATGCGGATCAGCCCCGGCGCAATCACCGCGGCCGCCACCGCATAGGCCGCCGTGGTAGGCATGCCCATGCCAAGTATAATCGCCACCAGCATGGCGAACACCAGCGCCAGTAACTGGCTTTGCCCCGCAAAGCCCAGCAGCAGCGACGAAAACCGCGTGCCAACCCCTGTAAGCGCGATAACACCCACAATAACACCTGCCGCCGCACAGACCGCCACCAGTTGCAGCGACATGCGCGCGGCAATTTCGAACGCATACAGGATTTCGCGAACCAGCATCTTATGCGGCGTAAACCAGCTGACCACCGCCGCCGAGGCCATGGCAAGCGTGCCTGCACGAATGACCGAATAGCCCATGAACAGCGCGCCAATCAAAATGACGATGGGGATGAACAGGAACACCCGCCGCGCCAGCACGTCAAAACGCGGCAGCATATCGCGCGGCAGGCCCTGCATGCCCTTCTTCAGCGCTTCCTTGTCGACCATGAAATACACGGATGTGAAATACAGGATCGCGGGAATGATCGCGGCAATCACGATATCACGGTAGGCGATGCCGGTGATTTCCGCCATGATGAACGCCCCCGCGCCCATGATGGGCGGCAGGATCTGCCCGCCGGAACTGGCCGCCGCCTCGACGCTGGCGGCTGTTTGTGGTCGATACCCCACTTTTTTCATCAACGGGATGGTCAGCGTCCCGGTGGACACCACATTGCCCGCCGATGTGCCGTTGATCATGCCCATCAGACCACTGGCAAACACCGCCACCTTGGCCGGACCACCGCGCGTGCCGCCCGCAGCCGCAAAGGCGAAGTTCACAAAATATTCGCCCACGCGGCTGGCTTGCAAGAACGCCGCAAAGGTTATGAACAAGATGATATAGGTGGACGAAATCGCCGTGGTCGGCCCCAGAATGCCGTTATCCGTATAGATGAACCCGAAGAACCGCGCAGGCGCATAGCCGCGATGGTTCAGAACGCCCGGCAGCCACGGCCCCACAAACCCGTATGCCAGAAACACGCCGACAATAATGACCAGCGCCAAACCGGCCAAACGCCGCGTTAGTTCCAGAATAAGGATAATCCCCGCGATGGACGCCCACATGTCATTGGCATGCGGGAACACCTGTGCGCGGGTGCGCAGCAAATCAGCATGGCCGATGATATAAATTCCCACCACAACGGCAGCAACCGCCAGAAGCGTATCGGCCAGCGACAGGTTGGTGCGGTTGCGGATGGGCTGAATCCAGCTGGCCAGCAGCACAGCACTGTGCCCCCGATCAGTGGATAGCCGAAAGTGAGGACATGTTTGCCAGCAGGCGCACCCGTGGTGATGCGGTCGCCAGTCATCAACATGACCGACACCTGACCCAGCGCAAGCACAATCAATGCCCCGCCCGCCGCCAGCAACCCCTTCTCGGCCAGTGAAAGTGGCGCGTCGGTGCGATCATCATGAAGCGCACGCGCAGAAAACAGGATGAACCCCAACGCCAGACCGCCTGCAACATGCACAAGCCGGTAGCGCCACGGTTCTGTCAGGTCCACAGAGGGCAGGCCCAGCAAATCCGTGATGCGATCATGGACACCATTCATCGCACCGACATGAAACAGCGTGTAAAGAATACACAGCGTGGTGACGACAATACCCACCACACCCGCAAACACACGCTGGTTACTGGTGACGATTTCGTTGTCCACACCTTCGGCAATATTGTCGGTTTCAGGTTGCGCACCCTGCGCGTCAGTCTGAGACATGTTCCCCCCAAATCTGGAATTGCTGCGATGAATGGGCCATCAGGGGCACGAAAACGCACCACATGTGTCAAACCGCACAAGGCCACGGTTCCCAAACGGGCCAGAGCGCGACGCCGCCCTGGCCCGATGTCGTCTTAGCGGATCGCCGGATCAGCCTTTCAGGTCTTCGGGGATCTCGATGCCGATTTCCTCGAAGTAGCGCACGGCACCCGGGTGGAATGGCAGGAAGGAGTTGTTTCCGACATTCTCTGGCAGGGTTGCTGCAGCGGCTGCGTGGATTTGCAGCATGCGGTCGTTGTTTTCCATCACCAGTTTGGTGATTTCATAGGCCAGGCTTTCGGGCATATCGGCATGCGCGATGGCAAAGTTCCACATGGCAACCGAAAGCTGGTCTTCGTCCTGTGAGGTGTAGGTGCCCGCAGGAATGGTGAATTGCGACACCTCCGGGTGACCTTCCATGATGGTGGCCAGTTCTTCTTCACTGAAGCCGAACATCACCACATCAGCTTCTGCGGCCAGTTGCGAAAACGCACCGATGGGCAGACCTGCCGCGAACACGAACGCATCAACCAGACCATCTTTCAGCTGGCCGGCAGTGTCGGCCGCGCCCGCATTCGATACTGTGACATTCAGCCCCAGCGTGTCAAAGAAGCGGGGCCAATAGGTGCCGGGCGTCCCGCCAGCAGGGCCAACACCGACGCGCTTGCCTTCGAAATCACTGACTGATGTGATGCCGGAACCGCTAAGGGCCACACCCTGAAACGGGGTTTCATACATGGGGAACAGCGCGCGGATCTCGCTGTGTTCCAGACCGGGGGCCAGTTCGGAAACGCCGGTCCATGCCTCGAATGCCGGGCCCATGGTGACCAGACCGATATCATGATCGCCCATTTGCACAAGCGTGACGTTCTGCACCGGGCCGCCTGTCACCTCGCCCGAGGCATTCAGCCCCAGTTCTTCGCCCAGAAACCCGGCCAGACCATTGCCATAAACGAAATAGACGCCACCCTGGCTGGCGGTGCCAACTGTCAGATCGGATGGCCAGCCGTCACGGTCCTGCGCGTTGGCCACGGACATTGTCATAACAGCAGCAGCGGCCATGGCCGCGAAATTGGTATAACGCATTGGGAACCTCCCCTTGGTTTTGCGTATTTATTTGCTCGGGGCGCTTGCGACACTCCTCGCTCTGCGTTGCAAGCACTGGGGGCACAGCAAACGCTTCGGCGGTCTTATTCAAGCGCGCTGTCAGGCTGTCGGGTGTTTTTTCAACCCAATCCGAACCGATGTGTAGAAAACTACACATCGCACGAAAGCCATGTGTGGTTTGCTACACATCATCCTGTGTCGTGTCGGGTATATCGGCGCCCATGGGCAGAAAATGCCCCTTGTCGATACCGTGGCGCACCAGCTTGTCATAAAGCGCCTTGCGCGACAGTCCCAAAGCTTCATAGACAGGGCGCAACGCCCCTTGATGGCGGATCAACGCATCCACCAGCAATTTGCGTTCATGCGCTGCCATCATTTCGGCCAGTTTGCCTGAATTTTCCCGCGCGGCTAAGGGTGCATCAGGCATCTGCACGCCCAAGGCAAACCGTTCGGCGGCATTGCGCAATTCGCGCACATTTCCCGGCCAGTCATTGCGCGACAATTCTGCCAGCAATGCAGGGCTGGCCGTGCGCGCGGGCAGCCGGTGGCGCAGGCAGGCTTCTGTCAGCAGGCGGATAAACAGCTGCGGCACATCTTCCAGCCGTTCCGACAGCGGCGGCACACGCACACTGACCACATTCAGCCGATACAGCAAATCCGCGCGGAAACGGCCTGCGGCCACTTCGGCTTCAAGCGGGACACGGCTTGTGGCAATGAAGCGCGCATCCAGTTGGTGCTGGACATTGGACCCCAGCGGCGTTGTCACCCGGTCTTCGATGACGCGCAGCAGCTTGCCCTGCACATCCATGGCCATCGCCCCGATATCATCTAGCAAGATTGTGCCGCCGCGCGCGTGGTCGAACTTGCCCATCCGCGCCCGGATGGCACCGGGAAAGGCGCCCGCCTCATGGCCGAACAGTTCGGATTCAATCAGCGTGTCGGGCAGCGCACTGCAGGTGATGGCAATGAAAGGACGCGCGGCACGCGGTGACAGGTCATGCAGCGCCCGCGCCACGATTTCCTTGCCTGTGCCCGTATCGCCCACAATCAAAACATCTGCATCCGACGGGCCGATGGTGCGGATCTGGCGGCGCAAGGCAATCATCTTGTCAGACCGCCCCAGAAGGCGCGCTTCCAGATCATCCGCCTGCCCCGCCACTGCACGCAATCGGCGGTTTTCAAGGACCAACTGCCGGAATTCCAGCGCGCGCGCCGCAATGGACGCAAGCTGCGCGCCCGAAAACGGCTTTTCAATGAAATCATGCGCGCCTTCGCGCATGGCGCGCACGGCCAGTGGCACATCGCCATGTCCGGTGATCAGAATAACCGGCACATCACGGTCAATGTCGTGGATGCGGTTCATCAGCGTCAGGCCATCCAGACCGGGCATGCGAATATCGCTGATGACCACCCCTGCAAACCCCGCTGTTATGCGGTCCAGCGCGGGTTCGGCCTGCGCGAACCCGTCCACCTGCAGGCCCGCCAAGTCCAGCGCCTGCGTGGTCGAATTGCGCAAATCCTCATCATCATCGACCAACAGGACAACCGGCGGGGTCATTGTGCGGCCTGCGCAGGAAGCGGTTGCGCCGCAGGCAGGCACAGCGTGAATTCCGCGCCCCCGTCAGGATGGTTGCGCACCGAAATCCTGCCGTGAAAATCACGGATGATATTATAGGAAATCGACAGACCAAGCCCCAGCCCCTTGCCCACCTCCTTGGTGGAAAAGAACGGGTCGAATATGCGCGGCTGAACCGCATCGACAATGCCGGGGCCGTTGTCATGCACGCGCAATTCGACCATATCCCCCACCCTGCAGCCGACCAGACGCAGCGTCTTGATCTCCTGCCCCTCAATAGCGTCAATGGCATTGGACAACAGGTTGACAAGAACCTGCTGCAACCGCACTGCGCCTGCCGTGACAACCAGCGGTTCCTGCCCCAGATCGACATGCAGCGTCACACCGGACCGCGCCAGTTGCCAGCCCAGCAATTCCTGCGCATCCGCAATCACATCCCCCAGATCGACAGGGCGCAATTGCTGATGGGGCTTGCGGGCAAAATTGCGCAAATGCCGGCTGATGCGGCCCATCCGGTCAATCATGCCCAGAATACGCCCGATATTGTCATGCGCCTCAGCGCTGCGCCCGCGGTCCAGCAACAGTTGCGCATTTTCCGCATAGTTGCGCGCCGCCGCAAGCGGTTGGTTGAATTCATGACTTAACGCCGCCGACATTTGCCCAAGCGCGGCCAGTTTGCCCGCCTGCACCAGCTCGGTTTGTGTCTGGCGTAAGCGGTCCTCGGTGGCGCGCCGCTCGGTCACCTCGTCGCGCAAGGCCGCGTTGGCGGCAGCAAGCTGGGACGTGCGCTGGCTGACGCGGGCTTCCAACTCGTCGCGGGCGGCCTGCTGAACGGCCAGCCGTTCGGCAAGCTGACGCCGCCTTTGCCACAGGATAAACCCGATCAGCGCCATCAACCCCAGACTGAACCCCGCAAGCGCCACAGCACTGGCCGCCTGCACGCGCGCAGGGCGGGTGTTCAACAGGACCTGAACCATCCATTCGGCATCTGGCATTTTCGCATATGCGACCAGATATTCCAGCGCCGCGCCGTCATTGCCAGTGGTGCGCAACAGGTCAAACCCGTCCGGGTCCGTGTCGCGCGTGTAGTCGATCTGGCCGATTTCGGCATTGGCATAGCGCCGCGTCTGCACAGTGCGCGACAGACGGTCTGTCGTCAGCGGCCCGAAAGACCGGAACAACCAATCGGGCCTGTTTGACAGGAACACAATATTTTCGGGGTCCGTCACAATGATGCGCACCTCATCCGAGGCCCAGGTCTGTTCAATCTCGTCCAGGTCGATCTTGATGACCATCACGCCATGGCGCTGGCCTGCAACCTCGATGGGGGCACCGAAATAATACCCGCGCTTGTTGGATGTGGTGCCCAGCGCGTAGAACCGCCCCGCCCCCTTGGTGCCCAGCGCATCAAAAAAATAGGGACGAAACGCAAAATTGCCGCCCACAAAACTATGCGGCTGGTCAAAATTGCTGGCCGCCAGGGTTTCCCCGTCGCGATACATGACATAAATATCCGACGCGCCCAGCATTTCCGCAGTTTCGCGCAAATACAAATTGGCCGCCACGACAAGATCAGGGTCGCGCGGGGCCAGAACAAGCGAACGGATCACCCGCTGGTCTGCCAGAAGATGGGGCAACCGTTCAAAGCGCGACAATTGCCCGCGCAAGGATGCCTCGGCCAGATTTAGCGTGTTCTGCCCGCGATCATGCAACTGCGTGAAATACACAACCGTCGCACGGTGCCAGGCAAGCCAGCCAAGCACCACCACAAGCGCAAGGGCCGCAACCGCACCAAGCGCCAGTTGAAACAGACGGGTCCTTTGCATCAGGCTACCTGCAAGACATGACGTGGTCCCAGACAACCCCAAGCTTGCAGGGATGTCAAACCCGACCGTCAGGCATTGAACAGGAAATGCAGCACGTCGCCGTCCTTGACCTCATAAGATTTCCCTTCAACGCGGAATTTGCCGACATCCTTGGCGCCAGCTTCCCCGTTATAGGTGATGTAATCGTCATAGGCGACGGTTTCGGCACGAATGAAGCCGCGTTCGAAATCACCATGGATGACACCCGCTGCCTGCGGCGCAAGGGTGCCTGCCGGGATTGTCCAGGCGCGCGCTTCCTTGGGACCGACGGTAAAATAGGTCTGCAGACCCAGCAACTGATAGCCTGCGCGAATAAGCCGGTCCAGCCCCGCTTCTTCAAGGCCCATTTCCGACAGGAACATCTGCGCTTCTTCTGCGTCAAGCTGGCTGATCTCTTCCTCAATCCGGGCGGAAATGACAACATGGGCCGCCCCTTGCGCCTGCGCCATGGCTGCCACCTTGGCCGACAGCGCATTTCCTGTCCCCGCCGAGGATTCCTCGACATTGCACACAAACAGCACGGGTTTGGCCGTCAGCAATTGCAACATGCGCCAGGTCCTGGTTTCCTCGGCGCTGATTTCAACACTGCGCGCGGGTTTGCCCGCTTCCAATGCCACCAGCGCACGGCGCAACAGCGCGTCCTGTTCCAGCGCTTCCTTGTCCCCGCCACGCAATTTGCGCGACAGGTTGGCCAGACGCCGTTCGATGGATTCCATATCCGAAATCATCAATTCCGTTTCAATGGTTTCGGCATCGGCAACCGGGTCGATCTTGCCTTCCACATGGGTGACATCGTCATCCTCGAAACAGCGCAACACATGGGCAATGGCGTCAACTTCGCGGATATTGGCCAGAAACTGGTTTCCCAGCCCCTCGCCCTTGGACGCGCCACGCACCAGCCCTGCGATATCAACAAACGTCATGCGCGTCGGTATCACTTCGCGGGATTTGGCGATATCGGCCAGCTTTTGCAACCGCGCATCCGGCACTGCCACATCGCCCACATTCGGTTCAATGGTGCAGAAAGGGAAATTTGCAGCCTGCGCGGCGGCAGTTTTCGTCAATGCGTTAAACAATGTCGATTTACCCACATTCGGCAAACCCACGATTCCCATTTTGAAACCCATCACCATTCCCCTGACTGGCATTCGCAAGGGCCGCTTTTAGGGTTTGGGCGCAGATGTGGCAAGGGCATCAGGCCCGATTGCCAGGATTACATGTAACTTCGCACCAACGCTTCCGACACCAGCCGCCACCCGTCTGCAATTACGAAAAACGACAGCTTGAACGGCAGTGATACAATCGCGGGGGGCACCATCATCATGCCCATCGACATCAGGACTGCGGCCACAACAAGGTCAATAATCAAAAAGGGCAGGAAAATCAAAAAACCAATCTGAAAGGCGCGTGCCACTTCGCTCAGCATGAAGGCGGGCACCAACACCGAAAGCGGCGCATCGGGGGACAGATCATCCACGCTGTCGGGGCGCAGATTGGCAAGGCTTTCATAGGTTGGCACATCCACCCGCGCGGCCATGAACTGCCGAAACGGGTCGGCCACGCGCAAAAACGCATCTTCCATCCCGATATCACCGTCATTGAGTGGGACAATCCCGCCCTGCCAGGCGGCAACAAAGACAGGCTCCATCACGAAATAGGTCAGAAACAGCGCCAGCGACACAATCAGCATATTGGGCGGCGATTGCATCAGCCCAAGCGCTTGCCGCAAAATCGCAAGCACGGTCACAATGAAGGGGAAGCAGGTCACCATGATCAGAAGGCCGGGAACCAGGCTTAGCAATGTCAGCACGACAATAAGCTGCACGCTGCGCACCGCGAGCGACCCGTCCGCCCCCCCGAAGCTGAACGTCACCTCCTGCGCAAGCGCAGCGCTGCCCGACAGCACAAGGCCCGCGCCAAGCGCTGCCACCAAAACGACGATCCGGTGTATCATGTGCTTAAAGCGCCGCTTTCAGGTCGATAATCTCGGTCAGGCGCACCCCCAAAAAACCTGCATTTTCGCCTTCCAGTTCTTCCAGAACGCCGCGCGCGATCAGCTTGTCGGCAATAAACAGTTCCACCGGGTCATCAATACGCCGGTCCAGCGGCAGAACCGATTCGCGCCCCAGACGCATCAAGTCGCGCACCATGGGCCGCGCCCGGCCCACCGATACTGATATTTCCACAGGCACCTGTTCCAGTATCGCAGTATTGAGATCACGTTCTTCCATTGTCAGGCTCCTTTGCGTGCCTTGAGGTCAAGCTGCTGTGAAAACGCGGCCTGAAGCTGCGCCAGCACCGAACCGAGGTCGATGTTATTTTGCTGATCGTCCAGACGCAGGGACACCTGCGCTTCGCTATAGCTTGGCTCGTCCAGAATCTGGACCTCCAACCCCGGCACTGCGGCGGCCACCTGTTCCAAAGTCGCACGCACCTGCGGGGCACAATGCAATTGCAATGGCACGCGCGTATCGCGGCTGGCAGCCTGTTGCAGGCTTTCCAGAACAAGACCGGGAAGCGACAGACGCAGAACTTCGGGAACAAGCGTGTCCAGCAAGGCCCTTGCCAGGGACAGGAACGATGTTTCCAGCGTCGAATGCGCTTCATTATAGGTAAAACTGATCGCCTGCAGCGCTTCGAGTGCGGCACTCTGGCGCAGGGCATCCTCATCGCGCAACTGCGCCAGCGCGTCTTGCCAGCCCGCGCCATAGCCTTGCTCATAGGCGCTTTCGCGTAGTTTTTCTGCAGCTTCCGCATCCAGAAGCGGTTCTTCATCAGCGGGCGCGGACTCAAAAACCTCAAGTTTCAGCATGACGTTTCTCATTTTGACCCTTTCGAGGAGTTCCCGGTGTCATCCATCCAGTGGCGCAGCACTTCGACTGATTCCTGCTGACGTTCAGCGATCAACTCGCGCAGGCGCGCGACAGGGTCATCCCCGCCCCCGAAAGACCCGTCCCCGCCCCCCATCCCGGAGAAATCCAGCGCCAGCGGACTGCTCATTTCGGGAAAACCGCCTGCCCCCGGCAATCCCGGAACGGCGTCGCTGTCAAACCCGTCGAACCCCTGACTACCGTTTTGTTGCGTGGCCGCCTTCAGGATGGGCCGCAGCACAAACAGGGCCAGAACCACAAGTGCAAGCAGCGCAAAGACCCATTTCAGCAATGTCATGATGTCCAGGTTGGACGCAGAAAACATGCCCGAACTCGCCTCGGTGCCCAATGCGGCCACCGGCTCGAATGGCAGGGACCGCAGTGTTATGACATCCCCGCGTGTTTCATCATACCCAACGGCAGAGGCCACAAGCTCGTGCAGGCCCTCCAGTTCTTCGGCGTTGCGCGGCCGCCAGGACATGACGCCCTGATCATCAGCTTCGGTGATCCCGTCAATCAACACCGCAACTGTCAACCGCCGCACCGCACCGGGCAGGCGCTCAATTTCGCGGCGGGTTTCGGACACATCGAAATTTGTGCGCTGACGGTTCTGGCTTTCGCGGGCCTGGGCACTGCCGTCGGTGCCGGCTGCGTCGCCATCGGGCAGATTGCTTGCAACTGTTACGCCCCCGCGCGTGTCGGTGCTGCTGGTTTCGCTTTCTTCTGTTTCGGTGCTGATGGCGACGCGCGTTTCGGGATCAACCAGGCGTTCCTGAATCGTCTCGCGGTCCGTGACTGTTTCAAGGCTGAGTTCAACGACCGCGCGGCCATGGCCGACATGGGCTTCCAGCAAGCGTTCGACCCTGCGGCGCATGTCGGCCTCTCGGTCGGTGGTGGTCCCGTTTGCCAGTGCTTCGGTTTCAGGGCCATAGACCAGCCCCCCCGCACCATCGATCACCGACACCTGTTCGGGCTGCATTCCCGCAATCGCCGACGCAACAAGATAGCGGATCGCGCGCGCCTGCGCGGGATTGAGCATCCCGGAGGATGTTGTCACCGTGACAGAGGCACTGGGCGCGATTTCGCGCCGGAAAGCCGAATTCGCGCCTTGCGAAATATGCACACGCGCCGAACGGATATGCGGGCTGGCCGTGATGGTGCGTGCCAGCTCGCCTTCGCGCGCGCGCCAATAGGCAGCGTCGAACATCTGCGATGTTGTGCCAAATCCTGAAAGCGAATCAAGCAATTCATACCCGGAATGGGAATTGGCCGGCAGCCCCGCAGCGGCCAGCATAAGCCGCGTTTCATCGCGCAGCGCAGAGGGCACGAATATTGCGTCCCCCCGCACCTCATAGCGAATACCGCGCGTGTCGAGTGTTTGAATCACCTCTCCCGCGGCGGCATCTTCAAGGCCGGCATAGAGCAACGACATCCCCGGACTGGAGGCGAGCCGCGCCAACCCCATGACCGCCGCAAACATCAAAGCGACTGCCCCGATGATCATAATTCGCTTGGTCGTGTCCAGTGCGGCCCAGAGCGACTGAATCTTCTGCACTGCGATTCTCCTTGTGTGGGCTTCTGCCCTTGATCTGATCGCAGTTTCGCTTCTCTCGCTTAATAATCGGTTAGTGACCTTGTGGCATATGTAAGAAAATTCGTTTTACGGGAAATGGCCGATGACCGCAGCCACAGACACAGTGCCCAGCACCGAGGGGGAGCCAAAGAAGAAATTGGCCCTTATGCCAATATTGCTTGGCCTTGTTGGGGCTTTGGCCCTCGGGGGGGGCGGTTTTTATGCCGTATATTCGGGGCTGATTCTGGCCCCATCCGCGCCCGCAAACAAGCCTGCCACTTTCGCACAGGATTTTGCGTTCATTCCTATTGAGCGAATCACTGTTAGCCTGGCGCCCGGGTCAAGTTCGCGCCATTTGCAATTTGCAGGCCAACTCGAAGTTGAGGCCACGTCCCGCGCAGAGCTTGAACGCCTGCAGCCGCGGTTCATCGACATTATCAACATGTATCTGCGCGCGGTCGACCCGCGCGACCTGGCGGAGCCTGCCTCGCTGATCCGGCTGCGTGCCCAGATTCTGCGCCGGCTGCAAACTGTAGCCGGCCAAGGGCATATCCGCGACTTTCTGATAACCGAATTTATACTTAGCTAAGGGGTCCGTCATGGCAATTCTGGTTGATATAGCAGTCGCGCTTGGCGCTTTCCTTGCAGCGGCATATTGCATGCTGCTCTCGCGCAGGTTGCGCGCGCTGACGCGCCTTGATGGCGATGTGGGTTCGGCAATCGCCATCCTGTCCCAGCAGGTCGACGCCCTGACGAAAGCGCTGAATACCGCGTCGCAATCCAGCACCAAGGCCGAAACAAGCCTGAACCTGACAATCGCACGGGCAGAAACGGCAACGCGCAATCTGGAATTATTGCTTGCCGCCGCCAAACCCCGGCCAAGGGGGCACAAGGCAGAACGGTCTGCCGCTGAAGCGGCCACAGATGACACCGACACCCTGACAGCGGACGACTTCGCACCACTTTTGCAAGGCAAGGTCAACAAACCCCGCGTTTTGCGACAGCGCGACACCATGGGACGGCGGCGATGAAACACCCAAACGCACATAGATCAGCTCAAAAACGTGGCGCCTCTTCGGCGTTGATGGTGTTGACGGGGCTGTTTTTTCTGGCTGGCCTGTCAAGGCTTGGCCTTGGCGTGGCAGAAGTCATTGCCGCAGAGAATGACGTCGCCCAGGTGGATGCCCCCATCGCACAGGACCCGCCCGCCCCCGATCCGGGCGACCTGTTCCAAAGCCTGCGCGCCAGAGAGGCGCGCTTGCAGCAAATGGAAGAAAGCCTTGAACAACGCGCCGAGGAACTCAGGCAGGCCGAAGCCGATATTCGTGCGCAACTTGAACAGCTTGCTCAGGCAGAAGAACGCCTTCTTCAGACCTTGGCACTTACGGAATCCGCGGCCGAGGACGATGTCGCGCGTCTGACGGCGGTGTATGAACACATGAAACCGCAGCAGGCCGCCGAACTGTTCAGCCAGATGGATGTCCAGTTTGCAGCCGGCTTCTTTGCGCGCTTGCGTCCGGATTTTGCGGGCGCGGTCATGGCAGCCCTTGACCCTATGACGGCCTATTCCATCAGCGCGGTTCTGGCCGGCCGAAACGCGAACACGCCCCGGGATTGATATATACGCGCGAAAGAAGCGCTTTGTTAACGAAGATGCGCGAAGATCGGCACTCCACCACCCTCCCCCAATTTCAAGTCAGAGGCTTATTGTGATTGCAGTAGTTGGCATCGTCATCATCTTCGTTATGGTCTTCGGGGGCTATCTTGCCGCTGGCGGGACGATGGGCATCATTCTCAAGGCGCTCCCCTTCGAGATGATGATGATCGGGGGCGCGGCCGCAGGTGCCTTTATCCTTGGCAACAGCATGGGCACCATAAAAAGCACCGGGCGGGATATTTCGCGCGTCTTCAAGGGGCCGAAATGGTCGCCGGAAGACTACCGTGACCTGCTATGTCTGTTGTTCGAACTGATCTGGCTTTCACGCCAGAACCCGGTCGCTATTGAAGAACAGATCGAAGCGCCAAATGATTCTGTCATCTTCTCGAAATATCCGAAAATCCAGGCAGACCATGATGTCGTTGATCTGATTTGCGACACATTGCGCGCCGCATCCATGAATTATGACGATCCCCATCAGGTCGAGGAAGTGTTGGACAAACGCCTTGAAGCGCATAAGCATCACGCCCTTCACACCAGTCATGCTGTCCAGATCGTGGCAGATGCCCTGCCCGCCCTTGGAATTGTCGCTGCCGTTCTGGGGATCATCAAAACCATGGGGGCTATCGCGGAACCGCCAGAGATCTTGGGTAAAATGATTGGTGGCGCGCTGACGGGAACATTTCTGGGGGTGTTTCTGGCCTATGGTTTTGTAG
Source organism: Paracoccaceae bacterium (assembly GCA_017510335.1). GTDB lineage: Bacteria > Pseudomonadota > Alphaproteobacteria > Rhodobacterales > Rhodobacteraceae > Roseinatronobacter. Next base: position 124,503 of record JAFWNM010000012.1, on the reverse strand, counting down.
GGCCAATCGCGGGCCGCATGCGCGACATCGTTGAAGAAGACGATCATTTCTTCCAATTGATTCGCGAAGTTCTGATCGCCAATCTGCATGCCCATCCAGCCAATATCTGCATCGAAGTGGGGCGGCAGAACACCCCGCATCATCAACGCCCGGATTTCAATGAACTGGAAAATGCGATGCGGGATCTCAAGAAGAACGTGGCCTGATCATGCTGCATCACATCAGGCACCTCACTATCATGGTTTTTTGCGTCCTCGGCTTCGGGGCAGCGGCGCAGACCACCACTGTTCCCGTGCGGGCGGGCGAACACAGTGTGTTCACCCGTCTGACTGTTCAGATCCCCGAGGCAAATGACTGGCGCCTGTCACAAGACGGGCATCTGGGCATCCTGGCCATCTCGGGGCCAGCGCTGGAATTCGATCTCTCTCAGACATTCGCGCGTATTCCACGCACGCGGCTTGCCTCCTTGCGCGAAATCGCATCAGGGCTGGAACTGAAACTTGCTTGCGATTGCCTTATTCGTGCGTCCGAGGATTTGCCGCGGTATCTTGTCATCGACATCCTTGAAATCGAGACTCCGGCAGCGATGGCCACCCCCAATTCGCCCCGCCCGCAAACGCGGCCAGATCAGATTGAACAATCCGAACCTGCAAGACCCGTGGAACCGCGTGCCCACGCGCAACTGGCGGGCCAGTCCCTTGCGGCCTTGTTGACCGGGCGGGCATCCGCGACGCAAGAACGCCCCTCATTGCTGCTGACACAAGTGGTCGGCGCCTCATCCCCGGACATCGTGCCAGCACCCCAGCCTGCCGAGCCTGCTGCCGAAATGTTGCCGGCGCTGGGGGGCATGACAACCGAGTTGGGCCGCGCGCTGTCAGAAGCCGTCGGCCAAGGCCTGCTGACCCCGAACCAGTCCACGCGGCCAGATCCCCAGCAGGACACGACCACAACGCAAACCCGACCTGCGCCGGGCAACCCCACGCAGAACGCGGATATTTCAGGTCATTTCACAGTAACCGACAGCGTGTCTGCGGCCCGCGGTGCCGCGGCGCGCGCATTGCAAACCAATACTCTTGCGACCTGCCCGCCCGATCATGTCATGGATCCGTCCAACTGGGCCGCCCCCCCCACTGACACGCCCGCGCCCTATGTCCCGGGCCAGTTGTTCAGCGAGACAGACATGCTGGATTTTGACGCCACGCGCGCGCTTGCGAAGCACTATCTGTATCTTGGGTTCGGGACCGAAGCGCGGCTGATCCTGTCCTTGATCGGACAGCACGCGCCCGAAGACCAGTTTTTGCAGGTGCTCAGCTACCTCATCGATCTTGATCCGTTGCCAGATACCCTTACCCCGTCTGGGCTTGAAACCTGCGGTGGAATGGGCGTTCTGTGGCAAGCGCTGGTCATCCTGCCACAAGATTTGCCCGCCGGGTACCCCGTGACATACCTGACACAATCGGTCCAGGCACTTCCGCCCCATCTGCGTCTGCATCTTGGGCCGTATGTCATCCGCCATCTTGCCGCGCAGGGGCACCTGTTGCCCGCACACAGCATTCGCGACAGTCTGGACCGGATCACACAGACGCAATCCGACCCGTTGCGAATTGCGCAAGCGGCGCTTGATTTGCCGCGCGCGTCCGAAGAAGACGCGCAGCGACTTGAACAAAATCTGATATCCGAACCAACGTTTGAGTCCCTGACATTCCTGCTGCAACGCCAGGAGGATTTGAACCAACCAGTGTCAGAAGACCTGGCGCAGGAAGCGCAAGGTGCCCTGCGCGCGCTGCGCGGGTCAGAAGAGGGGCACAGGCTTGCCATACTTCTTGCAAGAGGGGTGTCACGTTCGGGTCGGCATGCGGAAGCTTTCACCCTTGCGCGGGAAAACGACGCGGCCCTGCCCGAACCCCAAGCAGACGCCCTCATGGCGGATCTGCTGCTTGACCTTGTGCGCGAGGCTGATGACAGGTCATTCGTTACCCTTGTGTTCGAGCATAGCCCCTGGGAACGGTCCGTGCCCGAGAATGTGAAGGCAGAGCTTGCAAGTCGTCTTTCGACATTGGGATTTGATGTGCAGGCAGATATGCTGATTTCCGCACCCGCCCTGCCCCTTGATACTGACGACACCGGCACCGCAGTGGTGCGCGATTTCGCCGCGGCGCCGCAAAGTCCGCAGGTGTCGGAATCCGTCGCCGCAGGGCCTGACACCACCGATGTGACCGAAGCGGCCGTGCAAACCAGCCTCGCGGAAGGGATTGCGCCCGCACAGCAACCCGCGCTGCAGGCACTTGCAGACCCTGTGCAGCAGGACGCAGCCGGGGCTGCGCAGCCCATGGCGGTGCCGTCACGCGGTGCAAGCGCCGTGCCGTCAGGGTTATTGAATGCAGGTCGCTCTACCGTTCGCGACAGCACACTTTTGCGGGAGCGTCTGGCAGAGCTGATACCCGCACGTCCGTGAGCGGCGTTCCAGTCAGAACCGTGCCGCTGCCGGATTAGGACTATCACGAACCCCGACACCGCAGCGCGGGACTATGCAGTGTTGCGCAACTGGGCCAAGGTGTTTTCGGGCGCAGAAGGTGCGACATACACTGCGGAAAGCGCGGTGGGCCTTGTTCCTGTGCAGCGAAGTTCAGGAATGTGGTCAGCTGTCCGCACCGCATGGTGCCAAAACCTGCGCCAAAGTTGCGCGGTTTGACGCTGCAGAATTTCCATGTCGGGGCGGGTCAGGGGACCGCGCTTTTGGCGGCGCCTTCAGCGCTGGGCGCCTGTGGTATGACAACGCTGCGGAAAAGCAGGTGACGTCACAGACCGCGACATGGTGTAATCATCGCTTGCCCAAAGCTGTTCGGCGTGTCCATCAGAAACCGAGCAGCTTTGACTTCTTGTTTTGCCGCAATGCGGCATTGAAAAAGACCGTCGCTTTTGCAGAAATTGTTTTGGATGGTTTTTGTGGTCAGGACTGGTTTGTTCACGCACATCAACGCGCAAGCGACAGCACCCCCGCGATGTCCAGATGCGTTTCCAGATGGTCTGCAAGCGCGTCGAGTGTTTTTTCAACCAGGTCAGCATGTTGCAACCCGGAAGGTGTTCCGCCCAAATGGGCCAGAAATGCTGACCGGAACGGGTCGGACGCGAAAAGCCCGTGCAGATATGTGCCCATAATCCGGCCTGTGCTGTCAACCGCACCGTCATTGCCGTTTGGGGTGCGCGCGTATGGCCGCGCGCAATCCGCGCCCGTGGTCCGTCCGATATGTATTTCATAGCCAGCTACATCAAGCCCCGTGGAATAGTGCCGCGCCTGCACCCGTTCCACCCGTTTGTCTGCGGTCATAAGGGTGGTGACATCCAGAACCCCAAGGCCCTGCACCTCGCCTGCCTGCCCCTCGATCCCGGCTGGGTCGCACAGTGTCCGGCCCAGCATTTGATACCCGCCGCAAATTCCCAGAACGTGCCCCCCCCGCCGGATATGCGCCGCAAGATCGATATCCCAGCCCTGCGCGCGCAGGAAGGCCAGATCAGCACATGTGGATTTTGACCCCGGCAGGATGACCAGACGCACATCGCCCGGAATGGGCTGGCCCGGGCGCACAAGAACAAGATCAACGCCCGGTTCGGCCTTCAGGGGGTCCAGATCATCGAAATTGGCGATCCGGGGAAAGGCAAGGCAGGCAATCTTAACCCCGACCGATGCACGGCCAGACCCGAGGTCCAGCGCATCTTCAGCAGGCAGATACATGGCGTCGGAAAACCACGGCACCACGCCATAGCCCTGCCAGCCACTGCGTGCTTCGATTTGATGGTAGCCTTGTGTAAACAAGCCCGGGTCGCCGCGGAACTTGTTGATGATGAAACCCGCGACCATTGCGACATCTTCCATGTCCAGAACCGCCCTGGTGCCGACAATCTGGGCAATCACGCCGCCGCGGTCAATGTCGCCGACCAGCAGGACCGGCACATCGGCTGCGCGCGCGAAGCCCATATTGGCGATATCATGCGCGCGCAGATTGATCTCGGCGGGGCTGCCCGCCCCTTCCACGATCACCAGGTCATGCGATGCTTTCAACCGCCCGAAACTGTCAAGAACCGCGCCCATAAGCTGCGGTTTCAAAGCCGCATAGCTGCGCGCCTTCAGTGTGGCGACACGCTTGCCCTGGACGATGACTTGCGCGCCCGTTTCAGTTTCGGGTTTCAGTAGAACAGGGTTCATATCGGTCAAAGCGTCCAGTCCGCAGGCCTGCGCCTGTAAGGCCTGCGCGCGCCCGATTTCGCCCCCGTCTTGCGTGACGGCGGCATTGTTGGACATGTTTTGCGGTTTGAAGGGGGCCACAGTCATACCACGGCGCAGGGCGGCGCGGCACAGACCCGCAACAAGGATGGATTTCCCGACATTGGAGCCGCATCCCTGCACCATGACTGCCCTGCCCATATGTCGCACCTTTCTTTTTGTGCATGTATTTGGGGGGCTCTGCCCCCAAGGCCCTTCGGGCCTTGCCCCCGGGATATTTATGCCAGAATGAAGGGAAAGTATCTGTGTTTTATCTGCGCTGGCAGATCAGTGCCCAAATCTTTGCTGACGCAAAGATATGCATCGGGGCCGCCCGACAAGAACCGGCAGCGGACAGATTGCGCAGCGCTGCCTGATCAGGCTTCGAGTTCGGTATCCCAATACAGATAGTCCAGCCAGCTTTCGTGCAAATGGTTCGGCGGGAAACGGCGGCCCAGATTGCGCAGCATTTCGGCATCGGGGCGATACGGGGTCTGGCGCAGTTTCAAGCCCGAGGCGCGAAGGGTTTTTGACCCTTTGGCCAGATTGCACGGTGCGCAGGCAGCAACGACGTTTTCCCAGCTTGTTACCCCGCCCAGCTTGCGCGGGACGACGTGATCAAATGTCAGATCATTGCGCGCCCCACAATACTGGCACGAAAATTCATCGCGTAAAAACAGGTTGAAGCGGGTGAAGGCCACACGTTTTCGGGGTTTGACAAAATCGCGCAGCACAACCACCGAGGGCACCCGGATTTCCATGCGCTGGCTGCGCACGACCTGGTCATATTCCGCAAGAATATCGACGCGGTCCAGAAAAACCGCTTTGACTGCATCCTGCCACGGCCAGAGAGACAGGGGATAATAAGACAGTGGCCTGTAATCCGCATTCAGCACCAGTGCCGGAAAATGCCGCAGAGCCACCGGATCGCGCACAAAATCAGTTCTGAAATCACCATCCATAGGTGCCGCCTCCGTATTGGCAGCCCCCTGGGCTTGCGCCCCGCGGGGGCCTTGGCGTCCGAGTGTATCGGACGCCGTGGGTTGGACTATATATTGCGCCAACGCCCTGACAAGCCTTTATGACGCACCAAATGTCGCATGCTGATTTTTAGCGCAGCCATACAACAGGCATGTGACGGTGCAGACGCAAATTCCAGCACGCGCAGTGGGGGCGCAATGCGGCTTGTCACAGCGGGGCGATACCCCTAGTATGGTTAGAATTATTCTAAGCACAAGATGCGCAATGTCTGATCCGACGGTTCTTTTGGTATGTCTTGCGGCGACCGTCACGGCGGTTGCGACCGGCCTTGGGGCCTTGCCCTTGCTGGCGCTGCGCGATGTGACGCCGCGTGCGCTGGCCTATGGCAATGCTGTTGCAGCGGGATTGATGCTTGCCGCGACATTCAGCCTGATTGATGAGGGGTTCGAGTTTTCAGGTCCGCGCAGTCTGGTCGGGCTGGTGCTGGGGTTGGGCGGGATCTGGCTGGCCAAGACCTTGCTGAACGCCAGCGGGGAACGTGGTATTGCGGGCCTGCATGGTGCGGATGGGTTGAAGATTTTGTTGATCATGGGGGTGATGACCGCGCATTCCGCTGCCGAAGGTGTGGGGGTGGGGGTTGCCTATGGCAGCGGGCGGGAGTTGGGCGATTTCATTACCCTTGCCATTGCGCTGCACAACGTCCCCGAAGGACTGGCTATTGCGCTGATCATGGTTCCACGCGGGGCAAGTATTGGCAAGTCCGCATGGTGGGCGATCATGTCATCGCTGCCGCAGCCGTTGCTGGCGGTTCCGGCGTTTTTGTTCGTGCTGAGTTTCGAACCGTTTTTGCCGGTCGGGCTGGGACTGGCGGCGGGGGCCATGTTGTGGATGATATTTTCAGAGTTGCTGCCAGAGGCGACAGACGGCGTGGCCCCGGCAACGACAGGGGTTATTGTCACGCTATCTTTCACGGGAATGATGGCTTTGACCCTGGTTGTGGGGGGATGACCATTGCCTATCCCCTATGAGCGCCCCATATTCCGACTATGTTGAAACTTGCCCCTTTTCTTTTGCTGCTGCTCTATGGGCTGGCGATGTATTGGTTCTCAAGCTGGCGCACCAAGCGCGAGCTGGACACGCAATCAACCCCGCTGGCGGATGCGCGCCTGAAACAGCTGACCGACCGTTTCGCGCGCGCGGTGGGCGTGGAGCGGATCAAGGTCCATATCTATGAAATTGATCCGGTAAACGGATTGGCGGCACCGGACGGGCGCATCTTCATCACGCGCGGGTTTTACAATAAATACCGTCAGGGCGAGGTCACTGCCGAGGAGCTCGCCAGCGTGATCGCGCATGAGCTGGGACATGTGGCGCTGGGGCATTCGCGCAAGCGCATGATTGACTTTTCGGGCACCAATGCGGTGCGCATGGCGCTGGCCACAGTGTTCAACCGCTTCCTGCCCGGTTTGGGCGTGGTGATTGCGAATTTTCTGGTGTCGGTTCTGGCCGCCAAGTTGAGCCGTAACGATGAATACGAGGCGGATGCCTATGCATCGGCGCTGTTGGTGAAGGCGGATATTGGCACAGGGCCGCAAAAGGAACTGTTTCGAAAACTGGACACGCTGACAGGGATCGGGGGGGGAATGCCGGCATGGTTGATGAGCCACCCGAAAACGGCAGAGCGCATCCGCGCCATCGAGGAAAACGAGGCGCGCTGGAAGATTGCCCCCGACACATAAAGGGGGGGCGCGCCCCTTGCCCCCATTGAGGGGGCTGCGGCGCGCGTCGGGCGCGCATGCGCGCGCCCTTCGGTCACAGACCGAGAGCTTAGACCACGACAGCCGCGCCTTCGGTCGAGTCCCCCACTGCCTGACGGAAGGCTGCAAAGAGTTCGCGCCCTATGCCAAATTCGTTCGCGGAGAGATCCGCCACCACTGGCGTGCGCGCCGCAAAGCCGTCTTCGAGCACATCCAGCCGCCCGGATTGCGCATCAAGGCGCACCATGTCCCCGTCTTGCAGGCGCGCAAGCGGGCCGCCCTTGGCCGCTTCGGGGGCAACGTGGATGGCTGCGGGAACCTTACCGCTGGCCCCGGACATGCGCCCGTCAGTGACCAGTGCCACCTTCAGCCCGCGATCCTGGAGCACCGCCAGAATGGGGGTCAGCGAATGCAGTTCCGGCATGCCATTGGCCGCTGGTCCCTGAAACCGGACAACGACAATGGTATCTTGCGTAAACTCGCCGGCTTGAAACGCGGTCTTGACTGCGCCCTGGTCGTGGAAAACGCGCGCGCGCGCCTCAATAACATGGCGCGCGGGGTCCACCGCCGAGGTTTTGATGACCCCCTGCCCCAGATTGCCCGACAATTGTTTCAACCCGCCAGATTTCTGGAATGCGTTTCCTGCCGGGCGCAGGATGCGGTCATTCAGGCTGTGCCCTGCGCCGTCTTCCCACACCAGCACCCCGTCGCGCAACTTGGGTTCCTGCGCATACCGCGCCAACCCGTCCCCTGCGATGGTGCAGACATCATCATGCAGCAGGCCCGCATCCAGCAATTCCCCGATCATGAAGCCCAGCCCGCCAGCGGCGTGAAAATGGTTCACATCTGCCAGACCATTGGGATAGACCTTCGCCATCAGGGGCACCATGTCGGAAATATCCGCGAAATCCTGCAAGGTCAGTTCAATGCCCGCGGCGCGCGCCATGGCAGGCAGATGCAACACCAGATTGGTGGACCCGCCTGTGGCCATAAGCCCCACAATACCGTTCACAAATGCACGTTCGTCCAGCACTTGGGCAGCGGGGCGGTAATCATTGCCAAGCGCGGTGATGGCCAGCGCGCGTTCGGTCGCGGCCACGGTCAACGCATCGCGCAGCGGGGTGCCGGGGTTGATGAAACTGGTGCCGGGCAAATGCAGGCCCATGAATTCCATCAGCATCTGGTTGGTATTGGCCGTGCCATAAAAGGTGCAGGTGCCCGGCCCGTGATAGCTGGCCATTTCGGCCTTCATCAACTCATCACGGCCAATTTCGCCCTGGGCGAATTTCTGGCGCACTTTTGCCTTTTCATCATTGGGCAGGCCGCTGGTCATGGGGCCTGCGGGAATAAACACCGATGGCACATGACCGAAGGTCGCTGCCGCGATGATCAGGCCGGGAACAATCTTGTCACAGACCCCAAGCCAGACGGCGGCATCAAAGCAGTTATGCGACATGGCAACGCCCGCCGACAGCGCAATCACGTCGCGAGAAAACAGCGACAATTCCATGCCGGGCTGGCCCTGGGTGACGCCGTCACACATGGCGGGCACCCCGCCCGCGACTTGCGCTGTGCCCCCTGCGGCACGCGCGGCAGCACGGATGATGTCTGGATATGCCTGAAACGGCTGATGCGCGGACAACATGTCGTTATAGGCCGTCACAATGCCCAGATTGGGCGCGCGCCCTGCGGCCAGATTATCCTTGTCGCCCTCCATGGCGGCATAGGCATGGGCCTGATTGCCGCAAGACAGATGCGCGCGTGCGGGGCCTGCTTCGGCTGCCGCACGCATCCTGTCCATATATTGCCCCCTGCGCGCGGCCGAGCGGTTGCGGATTCTGTCTGTGACAGCTTCAATCCCGGAATTGATTGGCATGATCCCTCCGATAGGCTGGCGCAAGATGCGCGGGCAAGTGTTCAGTGCTGGGCCATCATATAAACAGTTAGCGCTAACGTGACAAGTGGACTGCGCAGGAATGCACGGGCTGCATAGCGGCGTTTCCGAATTGTCGGTCGCAATGCTGCGCCGCAGCGTCTATTTACTGCTGCAAGAGACATACATCAATCAAGGCTGAAAAACATGACACCGCTTTACAATGAAACACTGACCATTCTGGACGTTACGCGGCTGGAACAAGATGCGCGCCGTCTGCGGGCGGCCTATATCCAAACTGGGTTGCGCAAAGCATGGAACCGTATCGCCGCGCTGTTCGGCGATGCTGCAAGCACAGGTGATCACGGTGCAAGCAAGGCCTGACGGCGTTTGCAACCTGCAAGCAACTGCGAAAAAGGCGGGCTTGATAGCCCGCCTTTTCATTTTCCTGACCCATTGGAACGCTTACCCGGCAGAAGCCCCCATGACATGGCTTAATTCCGCGCCCGACAGGACCACATGACGCGCGCGCCCCACAATCAGCGGGTCGGGCGCTCTTGCGATTTCGGGGTCCTTGTCGGGATAGTCCAGCGTTGACAGAAAGTGTTTCATACATTCCAGCCGCGCACGCTTCTTGTCCTTGGATTTGATGACGGTCCATGGCGCATCCGCAGTGTCGGTGTAAAAGAACATCGCTTCCTTGGCTTGGGTATATTCATTCCATTTTCCAAGGCTGGCCTTGTCGATGGGCGAAAGCTTCCAGCGCTTCAACGGATCGGTTTCGCGCGCTGTGAAGCGGCGCAATTGTTCTTCGGGCGTCACTGAAAACCAGAATTTATACAGCCTGATGCCCGCGCGCACCAGCATGCGTTCAAATTCCGGCGCCTGTCGCATGAATTCCAGATACTCGGTCGGGCTGCAAAACCCCATCACGCGTTCAACACCCGCGCGGTTATACCAGGACCTGTCGTAAAACACCATTTCGCCCGCCGTTGGCAAATGCTCGATATACCGCTGGAAATACCACTGGCCGGATTCACGTTCGGACGGTTTGTTCAGCGCCACAACGCGCGCAAAACGCGGGTTCAGGTGTTCATTGAACCGCTTGATGGTGCCGCCCTTGCCTGCTGCATCGCGCCCCTCGAACAGGAACACGAAGCGTTCCCCGGTTTCGATGGCCCATTTCTGCACTTTCAGCAACTCTGCCTGCAAACGCGCCTTTTCCTGCTCATAGGTGTGTCGCGGCATTTTATACCGATAGGGGTAGCGGTCGGATTCGAAAAATGTCCTGATTTCATCAGTGGTCAGTTCCGCCGGGTCAGGCACCCATCGATAGGTTTTCGGCGCGGTCTTCATTTTTTTCGCAGTATCCAGCGGGGGCATGGACGCCGGGGTGCCGGTCGCAACGTCGCCCGTTGGCGCGGGGGGTGTTTGCACCCCGGCATCTGTGTCCAATATGTCGGGGCCATGAACCGGCTGATCGGGCGCTGGTGCGGGGGCGGCGGTCACGGCATCTTTCATCATATGCTCCTGAATTGGACATTCTTGAAATATCGATGCCAAAACATGTCAGATTGATGAAAACCTGTCTTTGATATTGATCAAACACGCGGCTTTTTGCGCCCAAAGCCCCGATGACCCGGCCCGCATGTTACAAATACGTCTTATGTGGGCGGGCGCTGCGCCAGAACGACGCCTGCGGCCATCAGCACAATGCCCATCAGGCGCGGCCAGTCCAGCGGCCGCACCCGCGCGCCGAAAAGCCCGAACTGGTCAATCACGCATATGGCGATGATCTGCCCCAGCAACACGAACATGACCGCATTGCCCACCCCGAAACGCGGGGCCACCCATGAAATCGACAGCAAGTAAAACGCAATCAGAAGCCCCGCCAGAAACAGGTAACGCGGCTGCGCAGACAAGGCTGCCAGCGCATTGGCCTGTCCAAGCGCGGCCCCGACCCCCAAGGCCACCACAGCCGCGATCACAAACATCATGGCCCCAGCAACCGCGGGTGAAGCGATCCGCGCGCCAAGCTGGGCATTCAGTGCAGCCAGAACCGGCACGCCCACACCGGCGGCCAGCATGATCAGCGCATATTTTGCGGTTTCGGGGGTCATGGGTGTAACCTTTTCGTTTTGCGCCACCCTGCCAGCGACAGCGCCGCTGCGCCAGTGCGAAAATTCCTGAGCCTGCGCCTGCCCGCCCTTGCGGTGCCGCAGCACTTGGACCAATACTGACACCATGACAGGAACACTTCTTTCTATCGGGCATGGATACAGCGCGCAGGCGCTGGAACCGCTGCTGTTGCCGCGCGGCTGGACCATCATTGGCACAACCCGCAACCCCGCCAAGGCACAGGCCATGGCAGAACGCGGCGTAACGCCGCTGGTCTGGCCGGGGAACCCGCTGCCGCTGGGCAGTGCCACTGCGCTGCTCGTTTCGGTGGCACCGGGCGAGGAAGACCCCGTTCTGGCCGCCCATGGCACCGAAATTTCGCGCGCATCGCATCTGCGCTGGGTGGGCTATTTGTCCACAATCGGTGTCTATGGCGACCAGCAAGGGGGCTGGGTAGATGAAACCACCCCGCCCAATGCCATATCAACGCGCGCCCGTGCCCGCATACATGCCGAAACGGCCTGGCAAGAGGTTTGCACAAAGGCGGGGGTGCGTTTGCATATTTTCAGGCTGGCGGGAATATATGGTCCCGGACGCGGCCCGATTGCGAAATTGCGCGAAGGACGCGCGCAGCGTGTGGTCAAACCGGGGCAGTATTTCTCGCGCATCCATCAGGCCGATATTGGTCAGGCCCTTGATTGCGCAATGCAGTCCAAAATCGGCAGTCGCATCTATAACCTGTGCGATGACCATCCTGCCCCGCCGCAAGACGTGCTTGCCTTCGCAGCGCAGCTGGCAGGGGTTCCGGTGCCGCCCGAAGTCCCGTTTGAAAAGGCCGACTTGTCGCCCATGGCGCGCAGTTTCTATGCTGACAGCAAGCGCGTGCGCAATGACCGCATAAAACAGGAGCTGGGCCTGAAACTTCTGTATCCGGATTACGAAAGCGGATTGCGCAACATACTGGCAGAAGAAGGCTGATTGCCAAATCCCCCTGCCCGCGCTAATTGCCCGATCATGCCAAGATATGCGTTGAAAATAGAATATGATGGCCGGCCCTTTTGCGGCTGGCAACGTCAGGCGGTGCTGCCCTCTGTGCAAGCCACGATCGAGCAGGCACTGGCGCGGCTGGACCCCGGCCTGCCCGCCATTGCAGCGGCCGGGCGCACCGATACGGGGGTGCATGCAACAGGGCAAGTCGCACATTGCGACATGCAACGCGACTGGAACCCTTTTCGCCTGATGGAAGCGCTGAACCACCATTTGCGTCCTGCCCCTGTCGCGATTGTGGCCTGCACGAAGGTCGATGCGGAATTTCACGCCCGGTTTTCCGCCCAGGAACGGCGCTACCTGTTCCGCCTGCTGGCACGCCGCGCCCCCCCAACATTCGAGGCGGGGCAGGTCTGGCATGTGCGCCACGCCCTGTCCTTGCGCCCCATGCAGGACGCCGCAGCCCATTTGCTGGGCAAACATGACTTCACGACATTCCGCGCAAGCCAATGTCAGGCGCCATCACCGTTCAAGACATTGGACGCAATTGATATTGAATGTCTGACGCTGCCTGAAGGACAAGAATTCAGGTTCTCGCTGCGTGCAAAATCATTCCTGCACAATCAGGTGCGCAGCATCGTGGGCACACTGGAACGCGTGGGATCGGGGGCATGGGCCCCGGAGGATGTGAAAACCGCACTGGAAGCGCGTGATCGCGCCGCCTGCGGGCCAGTCAGCCCGCCAGACGGGCTGTATCTTACAGGTGTCAGCTACCCGACGGCCCCGTTCCCAGAATGACAGTCCAAGCCAGCGCATCCAACCCCGGCACACAGAGAACCTGTGGCCGGTTTTTGTGGGATGGTCTGAAGCAGGTCACGTAATAGCGGGAACCTATTTTGCGCGTCTCGAACATGCAAAATCAACAAGTTAAAGCGTGCTGTGTGACTGCGCATGAACACGGCATGCGTTAGGCGGGGCTGACTTCTTCAACAATCACAAGGTCACGTTCGGCGGCCCCTTTTGCAAAGGAAAGCGCCTCTTGATAGGCGGGTGAATTATAGCATGCCACTGCATCTTCCACAGAAGGGAAGCGCGCCACCACGTTGCGCGCGCGATCCCGCCCTTCCAGTTGGACATACCGCCCGCCACGCGCAATAAACACGCCCCCATGCGCGGCAATGGCGCCCGTGGCACGCTTGGCGTATTCACCATAGGCTTCCGCGTCCGTCACCTCGACATGTGCAATCCAAAGCGCACTCATGCTGTTTCCTTTTCAATCAGGGACAGGGCCGCCGCAAGGGCCGCGTCTGCATTCGACATATCAACCCCACCGCCCTGCGCCATATCCAGGCGCCCGCCGCCGCCCTTGCCACCAAGGCCGGCCACAACTTCGCGCACCAGATCAACCGCAGAAAACCGTTCAATCAGGTCCGGCGTGACACCTGCAGCAACTGCGGGCTTCGCGCCGGTGTCTGCGATCAGGATCACAACACCAGACCCAAGCTTTTCCTTCATCGCATCAATCAAGGGGGGCAGATCCTTGCCGGATACCCCGTCCATGATCTTGGCAATCACCTTGATGCCGGCAACCTCTTGCAGGTCATCACCGCCATCTCCGCTGCCGCCCATGGCCACCTGGCGCTTCAACTGCGCAATCTCATTTTGCAACGCGCGGCGTTCGTCCATCAGCGCGCGAACCCGCGCCCCCACATCCTGCGCGGGGGTTTTCAGCAGGCTTGCAATATCGGAAAGTCGGGCATCTTGCGCGCGCAAATAGGCCAGCGCGGCCTGTCCGGTGACCCCTTCGACACGGCGCACACCGGCAGATGACGCCCCCTCGCTCAACAGAACGAAGGCCCCTATATCGCCTGTGCGCGTCACATGCGTGCCGCCGCAAAGTTCCAGCGAATAAGTGTTGCCATCATGCCCTTTGCCTGACCCTGCCAGATTGCCCATCGACACAACGCGAACTTCATCCCCATATTTTTCGCCAAACAGCGCTTGTGCCCCCAGGGCGCGCGCGTCATCCGGCGTCATGATGCGGGTATCAACGGGGGTGTTCTGGCGAATAAACGCGTTCACCTCGGCCTCGATCAGGGCAAGCTGGTCTGCGCCGATGGCAGCACCATGACTGAAATCGAAGCGCAGCCTGTCGGCAGCGTTCAACGACCCCTTTTGCGCAACATGGTCCCCCAGCGCGCGGCGCAACGCTTCGTGCAGCAAATGCGTTGCGGAATGGTTGGCGCGAATCGCGCTGCGGCGGGCATGGGTCACGTCCAGCTTGACGGGTTGGCCTGCCAGAATTTCCCCTTCGGTTATTTTGGCGAAATGGATGATAAGACCGGCAGTTCTGCGCGTGTCCGTCACCTCGGCCACGCCGGTGCCTGAACGGATGAACCCGGTATCGCCCACCTGGCCGCCGGATTCGGCGTAAAACGGGGACTGGTTCGTGATGATCTGCACCTCGCCCTTGGCAGATTTCACCTCTGCCCCATCGACAACAAGTGCCACAACCTGCCCCTCGGCGGTTTCCATGTCATAGCCCAGAAATTCTGTGCTGCCCAATCGGTCCGCGAGATCAAACCAAATGGTGGCGTCGGCCGCTTCGCCGGACCCGGCCCAACTGGCACGCGCACGCGCTTTCTGTTCGGCCATCGCCGCGTCAAAACCCGCAACATCCACTGCGCGACCGCGTTCGCGCAAGGCGTCCTGCGTCAGGTCCAGCGGGAAACCGAATGTATCATACAGCTTGAACGCTGCATTCCCCGACAAGGTCGCCCCTTCGGGCAGCCCTTCCAACTCGGCATCCAGCAGCTTCAGCCCGCGGTCCAGTGTCTGGCGGAAACGGGTTTCTTCGGCGCGCAAGGTTTCGGTGATCAGCGCCTGCGCGTCGCGCAATTCGGTGTAATGGCTGCCCATCGCACTGACCAGCGCAGGCACAAGGCGGTGCATCACAGGGTCTTGGGCGCCCAACATATGCGCATGGCGCATGGCGCGGCGCATGATGCGGCGCAATACATAACCGCGCCCGTCATTGGCGGGCATGACCCCGTCAGCAATCAGGAAAGACACAGCGCGCAAATGATCCGCGATAACGCGGTGGTGTGTCTTGCCCGGACCGTCAGGGTCGGAACTGGTCGCATGGCAGGACGCTTCGATCAGCGCGCGCATCAGGTCGGTATCGTAATTGTCATGCTTGCCCTGCAACAGCGCACCGATACGTTCCAGCCCCATGCCGGTATCGATGGACTGGCGCGGCAGGTCCGTCAGGCGCCCGTCTTCATGCTGCTCGTTCTGCATGAAAACCAGGTTCCAGATTTCGATGAAGCGGTCACCATCTTCTTCAGGGCTGCCAGGAGGGCCGCCCCAGATGCTGGGGCCATGGTCAAAGAAAATCTCGGTGCACGGACCACAGGGGCCAGTCGGCCCCATGCGCCAGAAATTGTCATCCGTAGGAATGCGGATAATGCGGTCATCGGGCAGGCCGGCCACCTTTTTCCAGATTTCCGCGGCTTCATCATCTGTATGGTAGACCGTGACCAGAAGCCGGTCTTTGGGAATGTCGAAATCGCGCGTCAGCAATTCCCACGCAAAGGGGATCGCATCGGATTTGAAATAATCCCCAAAACTGAAATTCCCCAACATTTCAAAGAAGGTATGGTGGCGCGCAGTGTAACCCACATTGTCCAGATCGTTATGCTTGCCGCCGGCGCGCACGCATTTTTGCGATGTGGTGGCGCGGTTGTAATCGCGGTGCTCCAGCCCGGTAAACACGTTCTTGAACTGGACCATGCCCGAATTGGTGAACATCAATGTCGGGTCATTGCGCGGCACAAGGGGGGAACTGTCCACCACGGCGTGGCCGTTGCGGGCAAAATAATCAAGAAATGTCGTGCGGATATCGTTAAGGCTGGGCATTTTTCACTCCGGCGCGAAAGCGGGACGGGACAGGTTTCAAACCCGTTTATCCGCGCAGGCAGGGCCTGTCCACACCTGAGGCGACCTTGCGCGCGACTCCGGGCACGCAGGGCGGGGCATCAGGACCATCACCGCAGGATTTCCCCGACGACGCAAGGCCGTATCGCCCATGAAAACGCGGCAATTCGGGCGCCAGTCTGATGGCAGGCGCCCAAAGTTCCTGTCAATCTTCCGTCAGGGAGGTGTCACCATCTGCCATGGGAAAATCCAACCCGTGGGCCGCGCGGATCTTGTCCTCAATCTCCATCGCGCGCTGGGGGTTTTCCTTCAGGAAGGTTTTTGCGTTCTCGCGCCCTTGTCCGATGCGTTCATCCCCGTAGGAATACCACGCCCCCGACTTTTCAACGACCCCCGCCTTGACCCCAAGATCCAGCAATTCGCCGGTTTTGGAAATGCCTTCGCCATACATGATGTCGAATTCAACCTGCTTGAAGGGGGGGGCCACCTTGTTCTTGACCACTTTCACACGGGTCTGGTTGCCCACAACTTCGTCGCGGTCCTTGATTGCGCCGATACGGCGGATATCCAGCCGAACAGATGCATAGAATTTCAGCGCGTTTCCGCCCGTTGTCGTTTCCGGGCTGCCAAACATGACGCCAATTTTCATACGGATCTGGTTGATGAAGATCACCATGCAGTTCGACCGCGAGATGGACCCTGTCAGCTTGCGCATGGCCTGGCTCATCAACCGCGCATGCACACCCACATTCGAATCGCCCATATCACCTTCAAGTTCGGATTTGGGCGTCAATGCGGCCACCGAATCGACCACCACCATCGACACTGCCCCCGACCGCACAAGCGTATCGACGATTTCAAGCGCCTGTTCACCCGTATCGGGCTGCGAAATCAGCAGATCATCCAGATTTACGCCCAGCTTGCGCGCATATTGCGGGTCAAGCGCGTGTTCGGCGTCAACAAAGGCGCAAATGCCGCCTTTTTTCTGTTCCTCGGCCACGGCATGCAGCGTCAGCGTGGTTTTACCCGAACTTTCGGGACCGTATATTTCGATGATGCGCCCCTTGGGCAGCCCGCCAATACCAAGCGCGATGTCCAGCCCCAGCGACCCCGTGGAGGTTGACTCAATCTCGGCCACGGGGCTGTCAGCACCCAGCCGCATGATGGAACCTTTGCCAAACTGCCGTTCAATCTGGGCAAGCGCTGAGTCGAGCGCTTTTTGTTTTTCTGCCGTCCGCTTGTCAGTCATTGTCAGCAAATCCGCTACAGCCATTGTTTCGCCCCTTATTCCACAGCGCGCCGCGCACGGCAATCGCAGGTTTGTTCGTTAAATGTTCTATATTTCAATTTTCAGCACAAAGCGAGAACTTTTTGACCCCCGCTGATATGAAGTGAAACAAAAACTGGTTAACAAATTGTTGCGTTTGGCGGGTTGCGTGCAACGCAAGGCGGGGTTGTCGAACTTGCACTGGCAAAGTCAGCAACGCTGACCTAATTTGCAGGGCAAGGGGGGAAACACTTTTTTGGAAGGGTTTCCAAATGGCACTACTCAGCACCAACGCCGTAACCGGCACCAAAGAATTCGGAAGCGGCATTCTGGCGTTTCTGACACGACTGGCGGAAATGTCACCAACCTACCGGCGCATCAGCTACTATAACGGCAAATCAGACGCGCAGCTGGCGGAAATGGGCCTAAGCCGCAAGGATATACCCGCGAAGGTTCTGGGACCGCGCATGTATCTGTGACGCCGCAGTTCCTGAATTACGCGCATTCCCAGAGTCGCGCGTCAGGAGTATGCGTGTGGCCCGGCTACAGCAGTGGCACGCCCGCACCGGCCAGCAATGCCGCGCTATGCGCGCACTCACCATGCAGCAGGTTGAACGCACCGGGCGGCAAATCCGCATCAGCGGCCACGCGCGCAAGCAGCGTGGCAAACAGCACATCGGTTCGGGGGGGGCAATACACAAGCCCGTCGCACAGCGCCCGGCCAAGCTGTCGCCCGAAACGTGACGGCGCCTGGCCAACTGCATCGGTCACACAAACGGGGTGACCGACAGCGCCATGGTCCCCCCTTATACCCGCCGCAATCTGGCTGATCGCAGCTGCATCAACACATGTGCCTTGCGCGCCAAGGGCCTGCGCCAATGACGCGTCAGCCTGCACGATGAGGTCCGCAAAACGCCCGCGCGCCGCCGCGTCCGCGCCGCGCAAATTGTTGCGAAGCCGGCTGACATCTGCCCTTTGTGCGGCAATCACATGCCCAAGCGCGCGACCATCTTGCGTGACGACCGCAATCGGATGGGTCCCCAAAGGGGCGCGCCATGCGCCCCCGACATAATGCGCAAACAGACGTTCCGAGAAATCTTCATACAGGTCATTGGCCATAGCAAGACGTCTAGAGCACATTCAGGAAAAGCGAGATAGCCTTTTTTCAGGCGCAAGTGTCAAACCAACAACGCGCAGCCGGGTCAGACGGTGATGGCCCTTGCATAGCGGTCCTGTCTGGCACATCTATGCCGGACCTATGGATATACAGAAAGTGTTGCATGAGCCTGGACCCTAGCAAACGCGGACTGATCGCGTCCCTTCGGGGTAATTTCATCGCGGGGCTTGCCGTCATCGCGCCCGGTATCCTGACCATCTGGCTGGTGTGGAATGTCGTAACATGGATTGACGGGCTGGTGCTGCCGCTGATCCCGCGCGGCTTTCACCCTCAGGCGGTGGTGGGGCTGGACGTGCCGGGCGTGGGGGTGATTGTCTTTGTCATTTTCACCCTTGTGATGGGGTATTTCACAAAAGGGCTGATCGGGCGCACGCTGGTCAACTGGGGCGAACGCATCGTCGAGGCGATGCCCATCATCCGCTCCATCTATAACGCCGTCAAACAGATTGCCGACACAATCCTTGCACGCACCGCCCCCACATTCGACCGGGCCTGTCTGGTCCAATACCCGCGCCCCGGCATATGGGCGATGGCGTTCATCTCGACCACGACGCGCGGCGAAATCGGGGACCGCCTGTCCAGCGAGGGGGACATGGTGTCGATCTTCCTGCCCACAACACCAAACCCGACTTCAGGCTTCTTGCTGTTCGTCCCGCGCCATGATGTCATCGAGCTGGACATGACAATCGAAGATGCCGCCAAACTGGTAATTTCAGCGGGGCTGGTATATCCCGACTCCCGCAAACTGCGCGCGCGCGATGATGGCGATACGCCCCCCCTCAATGACCCTCTCGCCTGACCGGACCAGTATGAAAGCGGCGTTTTGGGGGGACATACCTCACTGCAGCCAGCGGCACGGCGCGGTCTGCCCCTGCGGCACTTGCGGGACACAGGTTTTGCTGGCCTCGAAGGCACAGACTGACCGATGCCCCCATCGACACGCTGCACCTGGCATCGCGCCGCGTTAGCTAGCTGAACATCGCCTCCAGATCGATGGTTGCGCGCGCATTCAGATCCGACTTATGCCGCGACAGGAAAGTGTTGCAGGCCGCGCGCCCCGCCTCTTTCAGGCTGTGCAACAGATAGGGCGTCGGGGTGACTTTGCTGGTCACCGAAAGCGTGTTCATCAACGCATCATCGGCCACCATATGCAAAAGCACATCCTTCATCTTGCCCCGTTCCATCCGGCCCTCGGCAATCAGGCGTTTGACAAACCCTATCGCGCGCAATTCCCGCAACAGCGATGAATTGAAGCTGATCTCGTTCATGCGGTTCTGAATATCCTGCGGGGTGCGCGGCAGGTTGGCGCGCACCAGCGGGTTGATGTTCACAATCATGATATCATCGGGCAAATGCGGCTCAAACAAGGGAAACAGCGCAGGGTTGCCAGTATACCCCCCGTCCCAGAACGCTTCTTGCTGGCCGGTCTGCGGGTCCACGAATTCGACAGCCTGAAACAAGGTCGGCAAACAGGCCGATGCAAGAATCACTTCGCACGACAACTCGTCCCCCGAAAAGACACGAATCTTGCCGCTGCGCACATTGGTCGCGGCAATATACAGTTCCGGGCCGTCATGGCTGCAGACCTGATCAAACCGCAAGGACCGCACGACAGGTTCCAGCGGGTTGCGATACAGCGGGCCGTATTGGTACGGGCTGGTCATCAACGCCGCCATATCCATGGGCGAGACGGGCATAAGGCTTTCCATCCAGGAATTGACCACCCCAATGGGTGGCAATGCCTGCGCAATCCAGCCCGTCAGGCGCAAATCATGCACCGCGCCCACCTGATGCCAGATCTGGTCCAGCAATGCGCGCGCCCCCGCCCGCCCGCCGTCCGCCATGCCCGCTTTCAGCGCGGCCGCGTTCAGCGCCCCGGCAGATGTGCCTGAAATCGCGGCAATCTCTATACTGTCATCTTGCAGCAGCCGGTCCAGCACACCCCATGTGAATGCGCCATGCGCCCCCCCACCCTGCAATGCCAGATTGATACGCTTTACCATGCAGACCACCTTTTCAGCTTCGCACCCTGTAGGACACCAGAACACGCGCCTTGCACCAAACGCGCCATGTCCGCCTTTTTGACTGCCGCACCTGCCCGCAGCCCACACCGCCTTGGCTTCATCTTGCCAAAAATACTCATATAGCGCCTGATTGCGCGCCTGACATCAAAGGGCGGTCCACCCCCCGTCAACCGAAATCGTGGTGCCCGTGATCTGCGCCGCCGCATCCGAACACAGGAACACGGCGGTTCCGCCAATCTGCTCCACAGTGGCGAATTCCCCGGACGGTTGACGCGACAGCATGATTTCCTTGATCACGGTTTCGCGGTCCATGTTATGGGTTTTCATCTGGTCGGGGATCTGTTTTTCGACAATCGGCGTCAGCACATAGCCCGGACAGATGGCGTTGCACGTCACCCCCTTGCCTGCCGCTTCCAGCGCGGTGGTCTTGCTCAGGCCCACAACCCCGTGTTTCGCGGCGATATAGGCCGATTTATAGGGGCTGGCTGTCAACCCATGCGCCGACGCTATATTGACCACCCGCCCCCACCCTTTGGCATACATCCCCGGCAGCGCGGCGGCGGTGGTATGAAAAGCAGACGACAGGTTGATGGCGATGACGGCATCCCATTTGTCTACGGGAAACTCCTCAATGCGGGCGACATGCTGGATACCTGCGTTATTCACCAGAATATCGCATCCACCGGCCTTTTCGATCAGGGCGCGGCACTGGTCTGCCTTTGACATATCGGCCTGAATATAGGTGACATGCGCGCCGGTATCGCGCGCGATATCTGCAGCGATCTGGTGATCCTCGGCCGTGTCCGAGAAGGAGTTGATCACCACCTCCGCCCCGGCGCGCGCCAGTTCACGCGCAACCCCCAACCCGATTCCCGAATTCGACCCGGTGACGATGGCGCGTTTTCCTGCAAGCTGCATGCTTCTTTCCTCTCGTATATTTTGCTGCTGTGCAGCATAAACAGAAAAAACGAAAACCCAACGAAAAGCTGTGTGACCTCGCCGACCACAGGGGGCGATATCAAAAAAAAACGCCCGCACAAGGCGGGCGTCAGTCATTGAGGCAGGTTTCATACAGGCAAGAAACCTATCGAGCAGTGAGATATATATAGCCCTTGTGACCGCGTGTTCCAAGCTAAAAGTTTGAAAACTCTATCATCGAACTGTAGCGTGTGGGGAAACTATACCCTGATATCCTTAGCCCGGAGTCGCCAGAATGTTGTCATCCATCTGCCGAAACACGACCGCTGCCGCGCTTTTTGCACTGGTATGTATCGCGCATACGCCCGCTTTCGGGCAGGCCAGTCATGGCATAGCTATGTATGGCGACCCTGCCCTACCACCAGATTTTGAACATCTGCCCCATGTGAACCCCGATGCGCCCAAGGGCGGGCGCATTGTCCAAGGCGAGGTGGGCGGGTTTGATTCGCTTAATCCGCATATCCTGAAAGGGCGCAGCCCGTGGCAATTGCAATATCTGGCCTATGAAAGCCTGATGGGACAGAACTGGGACGAACCCTTCACACTTTACGGGCTTCTGGCCGAATCGGTTGAAACGGATGATGCGCGGTCCTGGGTGGAATTCACCCTTCGCCCGCAAGCCGCGTTTTCTGACGGTACCCCGGTAACTGTCGAAGATGTGCTGTGGTCCTATGAAAC
Source organism: Paracoccaceae bacterium (assembly GCA_017510335.1). Classification (GTDB taxonomy): domain Bacteria; phylum Pseudomonadota; class Alphaproteobacteria; order Rhodobacterales; family Rhodobacteraceae; genus Roseinatronobacter. Next base: position 102,466 of record JAFWNM010000012.1, on the reverse strand, counting down.
ATTGGGCACAGTCGGCCACCCCCGGTATCATGGCACATGGGCACGGGTAGCGCGCGCGGAAATCACCGGCGAGCGGTCGATCCGCTTCACATTCACCGAACCCGACCGCGAATTGCCGTTGATCATGGGCATGCGTCCGATCCTGAAAAAGGCGCAATGGGACGGGCTGGATTTCGCGGAATCGGGCACATCGGTCATTCCCATCACCACTGCCCCCTATGTCATCGACCGGTTCGAGGCAGGGCGCTATGTCTACCTGAAGCGCAATCCCGACTATTGGGGCAATGATCTGCCCTTCATACGCGGGCAGGCCAATCTTGATGAAATCCGCATGGAATTTTTTGGCGATGGCACCGCCATGTTCGAAGCCTTCACCTCTGGCATGCTCAACACCATGCGCGAAACCAACGCGGCATCCTGGAACACACGGTATGATTTTCCCGCCATGCAGGCGGGCGAGGTCGTGAAGTCGGAAATCCCGCACGGGCGCCCGTCAGGGATTGCCGGGTTTGTCATGAATGGCCGCAACCCCCTGTTTGCCGACTGGCGTGTGCGCGAAGCGATGATCCATGCGTTCAATTTCGAATATATCAGTCAGGTCATCAACGGTTCGGAAGACCCGCGCATTACATCGTATTTTTCCAATTCCGTTCTGGGCATGGAGCATGGACCCGCACAGGGGCGCGTGGCGGAATTTCTGGCCCCTTTCGCGGATGACCTGCTGCCGGGCACATTGGACGGCTACAGCCTGCCATCCTCGGATGGCAGTGTTGCAAACCGCGCGAATATGCGCGCCGCCACCAATCTGTTGGGCCAAGCCGGTTGGGAAGCTGACAGCGCAGGCGTGTTGCGCAATGGAAATGGCGATCCTTTCCGCTTCACCATCCTGTTGCGTCAGGGGTCCAGTGACGTGCTGGCGATTGCTGAAATCTATTCTGAATCCCTGTCGCGGCTGGGAATGGATGTGACCGTCACGCAAATTGATTCGGCCCAATACACGGAACGAACAAACGCGTTCGATTTCGACATGACATATTACCTGCGCGGGCTGTCGCTGTCGCCGGGGGCCGAACAACGCCTGTATTGGGGGTCTGATGCGGCCACGGCAGAAGGGTCGCGCAACTGGATGGGTGTCCAAAGCCCTGCAATTGATGCGCTGATTGAACGGCTGGTCACATCCTCGGAACAAGAGGATTTCATCGCCAGTGCGCGCGCGCTGGACCGTGTGCTGACAGCGGGCCGGCATGTCGTGCCGTTCTGGTTCAACGACCGTGCCCGCATCGCGCATGCGCGCGAATTGCAGTTTCCCGAACGCCTGCCCGTGTATGGCGACTGGATCGGTTTTCAACCCGATGTGTGGTGGTGGCAGGACTGAAGCAGGCTGCGCAAAAGCGGAACACATTCCTGGGGCGAACCCGGCACCCAGACGGTATTGTACGGCGCATCCCCACAACAGAACGCGGCATTCCGCAGGGGACAGGTTTTGAAACGGGCGTTTCTGGGCGCGCGCCCTGACAGGGTGCGCGCGCTGCCTGCGTCACATCGTCATGTATGAATTTATCTATGCTTCTGCAAGTCTTGGGCATTGGCCGCAAATCGCGGCGTTGTTACGAAAGGCTTTCAACATGACCATGATTCGCACCACCCTGCTTGGCGCAACCTTGTGCACCGCCCTTGCAAGTGCCGCTTTTGCGCAAGATACCGCCAAACTGGTTACAATCGTCACATCGGAAAATGCACAAACCCAGTTGATGGCCATGGTGCTGACGACGCAAGCCGTCGAACAGGGTGCGGATGCGCATATCCTGCTTTGTGGGCCGGGCGGGGACATGGCGCTGCGTGATGCCCCCGAAAGCGCAACCGCAAGCCAGCCGCCGCGCGGCGCCAGTCCGCAAGGCATGCTGCAAAACCTGATGGCCAACGGAACCAAGGTCGAGGTTTGCGCCATCTACCTGCCGGGTATGGGAGCGGATGCGTCCGTGCTGCTGGACGGCGTGGGTGTGGCCCAACCGCCCGCCATGGCGGGTGCAATGATGGACATGTCGGCGCGCGTCTGGTCCTTCTGATCCCGGCATGGCCGAAACGGTCCGACGGGCGCGCGTTTCGCGTGAAATCATAACCTGTTGCGGACGTCAAAGCATGTCGCGTTCATTCGTAGTCACGCGACATGTTCTAACTTATTGAGCTTGCATGTTCGCAAAGTTCAAAGCCGGTTCCCAGTTTTGAACAACATTCCCCAAAGGAATGCCCCAGTGCGGGATCAAGGCCGCAGGCCGCCGCAGTTTCGGCGGGTCGGCCTGCGGCCTGCCGAAACTGCGTGCATCATCCAAGCGTGAAAGTCCGCAAAAGGGAACTAACCCTTCACCAAGCTTTTCATCAGTTCCTGCTTGATCACTGCGGTTGCGGCCTGAACCTTCGCGCTGCGGTGCAAATCAACATGCGTCACCAGCCAAATGGGCGCGGACCAGTCCGGTTGGGGGGGGACAACCTGCACAAGATCATCAGGCGCAAGCGCGGGTGTCAGAAAACCCAAGCCCATGCCGGCACGGGTTGCAAGCGCGCGCACGCTTGAACTGTTGCTGCGCAACGCGACCCTGTGCCCAGCCTGCCGCAACCATATATCGAAAGGTGCGCGCACATGCACAGCATCTGCCGCAATGAATTTATGCGCGCCCAGATCATCCAGTCCTGACGGGGTGCCATGCTGTTCAAGATAGCTTCGCGCACCATAAAGACCGAATGGCAATGCCCCCAACGCCTGCACGACATTGTCAGGTTCCTGCGGGCGCGCGCCCGCGCGAATGGCAAGATGCGCTTCGCCATATTCAAGCTGCAACACACGTTCTTCCGTTCGCAGGCAAGGGCTTAGCGCCGGATGTTCCAGCGTCAGCGCCTGAATGGCAGGCATCAGCAAACTACATAATTCGGGCACAGTGGTGATGACCAGATCCCCGCCAATGCCATCTTGCAGACCATGCAGCCGCGCGGCCAGTGCGTCGAAATTCTGTTCTGCCCCGCCCGCGACTTCGGCAAGGGCCTGCCCGGCTTCGGTCGGGGAATAGCCCTTCGCATGGCGCTGGAACAGCTTGACGCCAAGCCTGTCTTCCAAGGCATCGATATGGCGGATGACTGTCGCATGATGCACCCCCAGCGCATGGGCCGCACCGCTTACGGTGCCCGCACGCGCAACATGCAGGGCAGTGCGCAATTCATCCCATGGAGCAAGGCTCATGCAGGTCACCTCCGTTCGGGCCAGTGTGTGCAGGATGGGCGTTTGCGCGATGCAGTGTCAAGCAATGTCACACGGCGCGCGCAAGCGTTTCGTATTCCGCCTGCGCTGCGGCCAGACTGGCGCCATCAGGGGCGGATCGCAGCGACAGGGCATGATCGGCACGCGACCGGGCGGCCATTGTCAGGGGCGGACAGGCATCTGCAAGGGCGCGCATTTCGTCCAGATTGCCATTGCAATGCAACACAATATCGCACCCCGCGTGCAAAGCTGCCTGCGCGCGCGCAGCCACCGGGCCATGCAGCGCCTGCATCGAAATGTCATCACTCATCAGAAGGCCGGAAAACCCGATTTCACCGCGGATCAGGTCAATCATGCGCCGCGATGTGGTGGCGGGAAAGTCGGGGTCGATGTCGGAAAACACCAGATGCGCACTCATCCCCATCGGCAAATCGGCCAGCGCCTGAAAAGCCGCAAAGTCGGTGCGCATCAGTTCCTGCAGCGGGGTGTCAACCACAGGAAGCGCCAGATGGCTGTCCATATCCGCGCGGCCATGGCCGGGAATATGCTTCAGCACTGGCAGCACACCGCCCGCCAACAACCCGTCGGCCATGGCCCGCGCGCAGGCAACCACAATATGCACATCCTGCCCATAGCAGCGGTTGCGCAAAATCGCATGTGTCTGCGCGCAGGCTATGTCGGCCAGTGGTGCGCAATTCACGCCAATGCCAACGGCGTGCAGTTCCGCCGCAATCAGACGCCCGCGCAGATACATGGCGCGCACAGGGTCCGTGCTGTGCATGCTTTGCTCAAGGGCGGGCATCCACTCACGCCAATGCGGCGCGCGCATGCGTTGAACGCGCCCGCCTTCCTGATCTATCAAGATGGGGATGTCGCGCCCCACAACATCGCGCCATTGTGCTGTCAGCGCGGCAAGTTGGGCGGGCGTTTCAATATTGCGTGCAAACAAGATCGCGCCCCAGGGTTGCGCCTGTGCAAGAAAACGCTGTTCCTGCGCATCAAGGCGTGTCCCTGCGCAGCCGAAAATAACCGCGCGCGGGGCGGCCGGCGTCATCGCACAAGAACCGGAATGCAGTCTATGTTCTGCGCCACAAGGGCCGAACAGAAGCGCCGTGCATCGCGTTCATCCTCGAACCCGTGCGCGCGCAGGCGGTAGAACACCGACCCCCCGCTATGGGCCGCTTCAATCACGCGGCCACGATCATCCAGCAAGGGCGAAAACCGGCGCGCAAGCTGGTCCCATGCCGCGCGCGCGGCAGGCGCGTCATCATAGGCCCCAAGCTGCACAAGGCGCGTTCCCGGACCAATGCTGGCGGGGTCCACATCCAGCCCGCGCGGCGAAGACAAGCCCGCCGCCACCGAACTGGCCACTGATGCGGCAATCGCATCCGCATCAGAACTGGATGACACTGTGGGCGGCGCATTCTGGACCGCTGGTGCGGCGCGCGCCACCTGCACACCCTGCCCGCGTTCCGGCGGGCGGGGCGATCGGGCTACAGCCAGCCGGTTCGGCGTCACAAAGCCCAGCGGCGGCCCGCTGAATTCAGGCGTGTCGCGCTGCAGGGCAACAGGGATCGGCGTTGTATCCGCGCCAAAGGCAGGAAGCGGGGCCTGTATCTGGTCTGCCGGTCTTGGGTTCAGATCGTTTTCGCCAAGTCCTGTTGGCGGCGGCGCAAGAACGATAGACTCGCTTCCTGTTGCTTCGGCAGCAGCGGCAAGTTCGTTTATGGCAAGCCCCTGAAACGCCGCCTGACGTCCGCCGGGGTTTTCCGGTGCCACGCGCGCAGGCCCTTCCAATGCGCGCACGACCGGGACGCCGGACACGTCGCGCTGCATCATTTGCCATGTCCAGATGCCCGCCGACACCACAAGCGCAAGCGATGTGACGGCACCAAGCGCATGCATGACGGCATTTGGCCGCATTTTTCCGCCGGGTAGCACGTCACCCCCGGCCATACGCGAGGGTGGCACGGGCTGATGATACGCCCCCTGATTGCCGTGCACAGCATGCCCGCGCGGCGCAGCGTCATAAGGCGCGTAGCCCTGCCCCGGATGGCCATAGCCAGCAGCACGGTGGCGGTAGTCGGGATCAGGCGCTGCCTGTGGCGGGTAGGGCGCATAATCCGGCGCGCCATGATAGGCGGGGTCTTGCAATGCCGGATGGTCGGGCGCGTAATGTGGCTGCGCATGATAGGGGTCAAATGGGGCATATGGCGCATGTCCTGCGTCATGTCCATAAGCGTATTCGGGCCGCCCCTGCTGCTGATGCACGCGCGGTTGCCTGCCAGTCACCGGCACATGACCGTGGGCATTATCTGCGGGGAAATACCTGCTCTCACCCATAACTGCCTCTCTCATATGCGAGGCACACAAAATAATGCGCCCGAACACATGTTTTTCGTCATCTGGCAAGATGCCTGCTCGACATTGCCGCTGTTTGGCGCGCGTTTCGCGCCTATTTTATTTTATATTCCGGACAGCGCGCCCCGCGCTGCCCGTTCCTTGCCCCGACCCGTGCGTTTAGCGCATCTCTGTAACCGGAGTGACCCCCAAGATAGCAAGACCGGCGGAAATAACAACGCCTGTCCCGCGCGCAAGTGCAATTTTGGCCGAAGTTGTGGCAAGATCGCCCTCTTGGACGAAACGCAGTGCAGGCGTATCATTGCCACGGTTCCATAACCCGTGGAATTCAGCCGCCAGTTCCGACAGATAGGCCGAAATGCGGTGCGGTTCTTGCGTGCGCGCCGCCAGTTCCACAATGCGCGGCCATTCCGCCAGCTTGCGCATCAGCGCCAGTTCGGCGGGATCATCCAGCGCCGACAGCGCAGCCCCTGCAAGTGCCATGTCATCTGTGGCAACGCCCATATCCGAAGCCTTGCGCAACACCGAGCATATCCGCGCATGGGCATATTGCACATAAAACACCGGATTGTCGCGCGACTGTTCCAGCACCTTGTCAAAATCGAAATCCAGCGTGGCGTCGTTTTTGCGCGTCAGCATGACAAAACGGGTGACATCCGCGCCCACTTCATCCACCACATCGCGCAGCGTTACGAATGTGCCCGCGCGTTTGGACATCTTGAACGGTTCGCCATTCTTGAACAGCTTTACCAACTGGATCAGCTTGACCTCTAGCGGGACCTTGCCACCCGACAGCGCCGACACGGCCGCCTTCATCCGCTTGACATAGCCGCCATGATCGGCACCGAAAATGTCGATCAACATATCAAACCCACGGTCTATCTTGTTGGAATGATAGGCAATATCGGGGGCGAAATATGTCCAGCTTCCGTCCGATTTCATGATCGGTCGGTCCACATCATCACCGTGTTGCGTGGACCGGAACAATGTTTGTTCGCGCGGCTCCCAATCCTCGGGGGTTTTGCCCTTCGGGGGTTCCAGCACCCCTTCATAGATCAGGCCCTGCGCCTTCAGCTTGGCAATGGCGGTTTCAATCTGGCCAGTGCCATACAACGCCTTTTCGGACGAATACACATCCATACGCACCCCAAGCGCGGCCAGATCCTCGCGGATCATGCCCATCATGCGGTCCGTGGCGAAATTGCGCACAGTTTCCAGCCACACGGCTTCCGGCTGGTCAAGGAACGTATCGCCAAATTCGCCCTTCAGCGCCTCGCCCACCTCTATCAGGTATTCACCGGGATACAGCCCTTCGGCAATTTCAGGCGACAGACCATGCGCCTCTCGGTAGCGTTCAAACGCCGACCGCGCCAGAACATCGACCTGCGCGCCACCATCGTTGATGTAATATTCGCGCGTGACCTCATAGCCCGCGAAGGCCAGCAAGTTGCACAGCGCATCGCCCACCACGGCCCCACGCGTATGGCCCACATGCATGGGGCCAGTGGGGTTGGCGGATACGAATTCAACATTGACCCGCGCCCCCTGCCCCATATCGGACCGTCCGAACCCCTGCCCGTCCTTTAGCGCAGTTGCAACGACACCTTGCCATAGTGCAGATGACAGGCGCAGGTTCAAAAAGCCCGGACCGGCGACATCAGCGCTGTCAATACGCGTGTCTGCCGTCAGGGCCGCGGCAAGGGCTTCGGCAATCTCGCGGGGTTTCAGTCCGGCAGGTTTGGCCAGCACCATAGCGGCGTTTGTCGCCATATCGCCATGTGCGGGGTCGCGCGGGGGTTCCACTGCGACATTGCTGAAATCAAGCCCCTGCGGCAACGCACCATCAGCGACCATGGCCTGCAAACAGTCCAGCACCAGCGCACGAATATCGGAAAACAGGTTCATCTTGTCCGTCCTTGTTGCTGTTCTTGCCCTACGCCGCTGGCGCGCGGGCGTCAATGGGCGCGAAGCCCTTGTGTTGCGGGGTTTGGCCTGTATGGTTGCGCTAACGCTTGAACAGATAAGGACATGACCATGCGCTGGGGAATACTGGGGGCGGCCAAGATCGCCCGAACCGATGTCGCGCCTGCCATCCAACTGGCAAAGGGTGCCGAACTGGTGGCGGTGGCCACGCGCGATGCGGCCCGTGCAGCCCCGTTTGTGGAACTGGCGCCAGGGCTGCGCGTGCATGACAGCTATGACGCGCTGCTGGCAGACCCTGATGTTGATGCAGTCTATATTCCGCTGCCCAACCACCTGCATGTTGAATGGTCACACAGGGCCGCGCAGGCGGGCAAACATGTCCTGTGTGAAAAACCCATCGCGCTGCATGCGGACGAAATAAACCAGTTGATTGCCACGCGTGACGCTACCGGCAAACTGATAGCCGAAGCGTTCATGGTGGCCCATCACCCCCAATGGACACTGGCGCGGGATTTGCTGGCGCAGGGCGCTATTGGCAAGCTGGAACATGTTGACGGGTGCTTCACCTATACCAACCGCGACCTGACCAATATTCGCCACAGCGCCATGATGGGCGGCGGGGGCTTGCGGGATGTGGGCGTTTACCCCTGTATTGCCACACGCATGACAACCGGACTGGAACCAGACCGGCTGCGCGCCGATATCCGCGCCCAGAACGGGGTCGATATTTTTGCGCGGGTCTGGGCGGATTTTGCGGGTTTCACCCTGTCCTTCTATTGCGGCATGATGCAGGCGCGCCGCCAGCAGATGGTATTTCACGGGCAAGACGGCTGGATCGCGCTGAACGCGCCGTTCAACGGGCCGGGCTATGGGGATTGCCGGGTTGAATGGTGCGATGCCAACGGGCGCATCACCCGCGAGCATTTCAACGCCGTCAACCAATACGCGCTGATGATCGAAGCTTTCGGCACCTCTGTGAAGACGGGCGCAGACTTTGCCTGTCCGTTGGAAATGTCGCATGGCAATCAGGTGATGATCGACGCAATCTTCGCGGCGGCAGCGCCGCAGGTTTAGCGAATGCGGCTCAAAACTGGGAACCGGCTTTGAGCTTCTTGGACATGCAAAATCAATAAGTCAGAGCATGTCGCGTGACTACGACTGAACGCGACATGCTTTTGGGTATATTTCAGATCATCAGACCCTGGTTTTCTGTATATAACACGCGTTATCATGTGGTGCGTGATAGCAAAGGCCCGCGCCGCGCCCTTGGTGGCATCAAATACGCACACCTTCGCGCCCGGCAAGATCGGTGAAAAACTGCCATGCCACGCGGCCCGACCGGCTGCCGCGGGTGGCTTGCCATTCTATCGCTTCGGCGCGCAGGCGCGCGGGGTCGATTTGCAGGCCATACGCGGCGCAATAGCCCTGTATCATGGCCAAGTATTCGTCCTGATCGCAGGGATGAAACCCCAGCCAAAGCCCAAAACGGTCTGAAAGCGACACTTTTTCTTCCACGGCCTCGGACGGGGAAATCGCGCTGGAGCGTTCGTTTTCAATCATATCGCGCGGCATCAGGTGGCGGCGGTTTGATGTGGCATATAACACCACATTGTCCGGCCGCCCTTGCAGCCCGCCATCCAGAACCGCCTTGAGCGATTTGTAATGCTGGTCGTCATGGCTGAAGGACAGATCGTCACAAAACAGGATGAACCGCGCCTGCGCCTGGCGCAAATGCGCCATCAACCGCCCGATGGAAGGCAAATCCTCGCGCTGGATTTCCACCAGTTTCAGCGCCGATTGCGGGACTTGCTGCGCGACGCTGGCATGAACCGCCTTGACCAGTGACGATTTGCCCATCCCGCGCGCGCCCCATAACAGTGCGTTATTGGCAGGCAGGCCACGGACGAATTGGAGCGTGTTGGACAAAAGCGTGTCGCGCGACCGGTTTATGCCCACCAGCAACTCCAGCGCCACCCGATTGACCTGCGCCACTGGCTGCATACGGTCAGGGGTGACATGCCACACAAACGCATCGGCCACGTCAAAATCGGGGGCGGCATCGGCAGGCGGGGCCACCCGTTCCAAGGCATCGGCAATGCGCGACAGGCTTGCGGAAATGTCCGTGTCGGCCAACTCCGCATCTGCCTTGTCAGATGGCAACACGAAAGGCGGCAGCGTCATTTCTCGTCTTCCATCTCGTCTGCGAAAATCTCGTCATCCTCGTCCAGCAACCCTTCGCGGCGCAATTGTTCATTGCGCTTGCGTTCGACCCGCGCCACCAGAAAGATTGACACCTCATACAGGCCGTAAACCACCGCGAACAAGATGATCTGGGTGATCACATCTGGGGGGGTGACCAGCGCGGCCAGCGTCAGAATACCCACCATCGCCCATTTACGCCCTGCGCGCAGCCCTGCTTGCGATACAAGCCCCGCCTTGCCCATCAATGTCAGCAAGACCGGCAACTGAAAACACAGGCCAAAGGCCACGATGAACTTGATTGTCAGGTTCAGATATTCCTGCGCGGACCCCTGAAACACCACAGACAAGGGCGCCGCCGCCTGCCCGCTGTCCAGCGCCTCGCCAGTTGCGCCAAACTGCTGAAAACCAAGAAAGAAATTGTAAGCCAGCGGCGTGACAACATAAAAGGCAAAAGACGCGCCCAGCAAAAACATAAAGGGCGACGCAACCAGGAAGGGCAGGAACGCCCCCTTTTCGGAGCGATACAACCCCGGTGCCACAAACCGCCACATCTGCGTTGCAATAACGGGAAAGGCCAGCATGAAGCCGCCCAGAACAGCAACCTTGACCGCAACAAAAAAACCTTCTTGCGGGCTAATGAAGATCAGGTCGCAATTCTGCCCACGATCCGCAAGCGCCGAACACAGCGGCGCGGTCAGGAAATTGAAAATCGGCGTGGCAACGGCAAAACACGCTGTCATGGCCACAACGAAGGCAAGAACGGATTTGATAAGCCGCGAACGCAATTCCGCCAGATGTTCGATCAGGGGCGCGCTCTTGTCTTCTATGTCGTCCTTGGCGGGGGATTTTGTCATGTTATGTCATGCTCTTGCGCGGCGGCCCTATGCTTTGGACGCGGTGTCATCTTTAGGGACGGCGGAATCGGGGGCGGCAGGCTGTGCGCGGTCGCGGCGCAGATCTTCCATCTCGGCGGCGATCTGGTCCAGCTCTGCCTCGTCATCGGTGGGGTCTGCCGCACGGTCGGCTTTGGGCGTGCCCTTGGCGGGGGCATCGGGTTTCAGCGGGTCCCAGTTTTTCATTTTATTCAGTTCATCCAACCCCATATTCTTGGGGTCTGTCATGCCGCGCAGGTCGCGCGCCATATCCTTGACGCCGCTTTCATCCGCGGCTTCATCCATCGCGCGCTGAAACTCGCGCGCCATGTTGCGCGCCTTGGCAGTGAACTGGCCAAGGGTCCGGAACATTTTGGGCAAGTCTTTGGGACCAACGACAATCAGCGCGACCACGCCAATCACCAGAAGTTCTGTCCAGCCTATATCCAGCATAAAACACCCCCTGCACGCCTGCTACACAGGCAATGCGCATCCCTGCTTGCGCGGTATTGCGCCGCAGCCCTGCGCGCTTCAGGCCTTGTCTTTTTCCTGTTCGGCTTCGGGCGTTACATCGCGGGCGGTTCTGACCGTATCGCCTGATTTGTCGTCCAGTTCTTCAGACCCGTCTTTAAGGCCCTTCTTGAAGGACGTGATCCCCTTGCCAACCTCGCCCATCAAGGCGCTGACCTTGCCACGTCCAAACAAGACAAGAACAACAACTGCGATGATGATAAAGCCCGCCGGGCCAATGTTATTGAGCATGATATTCTCCCTCTGGCCATGCTAACAGCATGACAGCGCGTGTCCACTCATTCCATTTATGGATTAGCGGCAGGCAATCAAAGCCCCAAATTGGAAAAGCTTGAAATTTCCTGCCCTATCACGGCAATGCGACTGCAGTTCGGCCATATCGGGGCGGTGTCCGGCAAACCGAACTGCCCTGCCGGACGAAGACGCATGCCGCGCCAGCTCAAGGATATAAGGGCGCGACAGGGCTTAGTTGATATGCTGCTTGCGTTTGAATGCGCGTGTGCCACGAACAGCGTTGCGCCCGGAAGCTTTTGCGGCATAAAGCCGCGCATCGGCCTGTGCCATCAAGGTATCCACGGTATCGCAGTCAATATCGCAAGCTGCGATACCCAGACTTGCCGTGAAGGCCACTTGCGGGAATTCCGGTGCTACGGCCTGTTCAATGACCACGCGCACCCGTTCGGCAATATCCAGCGCGGTATCGGCATCAGCGGCGACCAGCACGCCGAATTCCTCGCCACCCAAGCGCCCGAAGCGGTCCTCCAGGCGCAATTCCTGCTGCACAGCCCGCCCGACGGCGCGCAACACCGCATCGCCTGCCGCATGGCCGAAACTGTCATTGATGGCCTTGAATTTATCCAGATCGAGCATGATCAGGCTGTATTCTGTGCCTGCGCGCCGGTAATCGGACACGGCACGCGTCAGATCATCTGCGAAAGCGCGGCGCGTCATTGCACCCGTCAGCGCATCACGATGCGCTTCTGCCCACAATGTGGCGTGTTCGACAACCAGCGTCGCAAAACTTTCCAGCAGGGAATGCGCGTTTGGCGCAAAACCGGGTGCAAAGGCGCGCAATGTGCCAACGCGCTGCCCGTGCAGGTTCAGCGGTGCTTCGATGCAGTCCTGACCTGCGGGCACTGGCTGGGGTGCATCACCTGTGAACTGCGCGCACACATGCGTTGCGCCTGTTAACTGGCGGATCAGGGCAAATGTCGTGTCAAAGCGCGTGTCAGCCTGCCCGTTCATGGCCAGCGGACGGTCCTGCACTGCACCCGCCGCGTCAGGGGTGGCCGGTGTTGTCGTGTCTGCAATGATCTGGCTATGGAAACTCATGTCGGCACCTTGCAACAAGTCATGATGCAGGTATCGCAGTTAACTATGTTCACGCTTGGGTGTGATCGTGGCAGAAACGCGATGAATTTTGACAAAATATTAACCAACTAAGGCAGTTCTGCCACATTTGGTTAATGCTGCCTTAATTCACCCCGAAAACACACCAGTGGGTTGTAAATCATTGAAATTCGGCAACCATTACGACCCGCCAGACCCAGACCGCAAATCGCGGAAATTCCGCTTCTGGCGATCGGTCCAATAGACATCAAGGGCGATTCCGTCTTCGGTTTGCACTTCGCTTTCAACCACACCTTGTTGAAACAACCATGCGCGTTCGCGCCCTTGTTCAAAGCCAAGGGACAGGGTTTCAAGGTGACGCACATCATCCAGGATCAAGGTGACCGCGTCGAAAAATTCATCCAGCCCCTGCCCCGTGACAGACGAGGCCAGAAAGACCCCTTCGGCACGCGCCGCGCGGCGGGTGACAGCTTCGACACCGTCAGCATCCAGCAAATCAGCCTTGTTCCACAGCTCGACCAGCGGCGTTTCCTCGCGCACGCCCAGTTCGGCCAGAATGGAGCGCACGTTCTGGGCCTGCGATTCGGTTTCGGAATGCGCAATATCGCGCACATGCACGACAAGATCAGCCTCCAGCACCTCTTCCAATGTGGCGCGGAAGGCCGCGACAAGCTGCGTCGGCAAGTCCGAGATGAATCCGACTGTGTCGGACAAAATAACCTGCTTGCCCGTGGGCAGGGTGACCGCGCGCATGGTCGGGTCCAGCGTGGCAAACAGCATGTCCTTCGCCAGCACATCAGCGCCAGTCAGCCGGTTAAACAGGGTGGATTTGCCTGCGTTGGTATACCCCACCAGGGCAACCACCGGAAACGGCACCTTGCGGCGGGCGGCGCGGTGCAGGTCGCGGGTTTTGGCAACTTTCGACAACTGGCGCCGCAGGCGCACCATCTGTTCGTCAATGGCGCGGCGGTCCGCCTCGATCTGGGTTTCGCCGGGGCCGCCGACAAAACCAAGCCCGCCCCGCTGGCGTTCAAGGTGGGTCCAGGCCCGCACCAGCCGGGTGCGCTGATAGCTTAGGGCAGCAAGTTCCACCTGCAACACCCCTTCACGGGTGCGCGCGCGGTCTGCGAATATTTCCAGAATCAACCCGGTCCGGTCCAGCAACTTGACCTTCCAGGCGCGTTCCAGATTGCGCTGTTGCACTGGACTTACCGGCCCGTCAATCAACACCAGATCAACATCCAGATCCGCCATGATGACGCCCAGTTCGTCAACCTTGCCAGTGCCGAACAACAGGCCCGGATGCGCGCGCGGCAAGCGCACAACCTGTGCGCCCACAACATTCAGCCCCGGCAACGCATGCGCCAGCGCTTCAGCTTCCGCAAGGGCGTGTTCGGGCAGGCGCCCGCGATCTATCGACCTGATTTCAGGGTGCAGGACATAGGCGCGGGTCGGGCGTGTGCCCCCCTCTCCACCCAGTTCGGAGACATCAACAGGTGCGCGGGCGATCAGCTTTCACCTTCATATAGCGAAATTGGCTGGCCGGGCATGATTGTGGAAATGGCGTGCTTGTAGACAAGCTGGCTTTGGCCATCACGACGCAACAGCACGCAGAAATTGTCAAACCACGTGATCACGCCCTGAAGCTTTACACCGTTGATCAGGAAAACTGTCACCGGAACCTTGTTCTTGCGAACATGGTTCAGGAATGCGTCCTGCAAATTTTGTTTGTCACTGGCCATGCGTCTGCCTTTTTGTCTGGGCTTGTTGCTTTACGCAGAGAGCCTCATCTCCCTATGGGGAACAGTATGAAACGCCAAGCAGAAAACTTCCAGACCCGTTGCGCGACAAATAAGGATTTGGGGCAATTTTCTTTCAAATCTTCTGCATTGGTGCCATCGCAGGCAGGGCAAGGATTATGACCGGGGCCAAAGCACCGACAGCAATAGCAGGAATTCCAGCCTGCCAAGCACCATCCCCACGCCCAGAACCGCGCGCTGCCAATCGCCCAGATCCCCCCAGGACAATGGCACTGACCCCGATATATGCACAAGCGGGCCTGTTGTTGTCAGCGCGGCCACTGCATAGGCCAGCGCATCTTCCATGGTGGTGCCCAAAATGGTCAGGGCGGACATCACGACGCCCACACTCAGGATGAAGATAAGCAAGAACAACCACGCCGAAAATGCCCCTTCCGTGCGCAGCCCCCGCATATGCGCCCCGTCACCCCCCACCGCGGCGGGGTGAACCAGATGTTCCAGTTCATAGCGGGCCTGCCACATCAGGGCGAAAACGCGCATCAGCTTCAGCCCGCCTGCTGTTGTCGCCACGCCGCCCCCGATCAGCGCAAGCCCCAGCAACACAATACCCGCAGGCCCGGCAAAGAAGCCGTCCTGCAAGTCGGTGGCACTGCTGATGAACCCCGTTGTTGTCAGAAAGGACAGGCCGTTGAACACCACGCTCCAAGCTTCGCGCAGGAAGAACCCCGCATCACGCCCGTCCGGGGCAAGCGCATATGTCAGCAAAAACAACACCCACAACCCTGCCAGCAAAACCACCGCAAAGCCAATTTCCACCTGACGCCAGTTCAGCCGCGCGCCATGTTCGCGCGTGCCCGCCAGCCAGAATGTGCGGCTTAACCCCAAGACCAGAAACAACACCAGAAACCCCTCACTCAGCGTTGTCAGCGGTGCCACATCCCAGCCCGCCCCCGGCACAATGCCCGATGTGGACAGCGCCGACATGGCCAGTATCAGCGCCACCAACGGGGGATTGCCTGCCATGGACAGCAACACCCACAACAACAGCGTCAGCCCCGCATACAGCGGCGCAATCAGCCCGATTTGCAACCGCAACCGCGCCAGCGTGGCATCCGGGGCCGCGCCAGTGTCATATTCAGAGGATATGTGCCTGCTTAACGCAGGCCCCGCCATGCGCCGTTCGTTGCGCACGGCCAGAACCTCGAAGCCGCCCATATTCATTGGGGCCAGAATGGCGATGACATAAACAAGAACGAAAAGCCCCCCCAGCCAGCCGGTGATGGCCCGCCAAAGATGCACGCTTCGCGGCACTGCGCCGTCCAGCACGCTGGCCCCTGTCGTGGTAAACCCGGACAGCATTTCAAACCACGCATCGACAAACCGCAAGCCGGGCACAGCTTCTGTCAGGGGGATGGCCATCAACAGCGGCAAGATGACATACGCCGCAGACAACACGAAAAACGGGTGTGACACCAACCTCTCGCGGGGCTTGCGCGATTTGTTTGCCAGGTAGATCAGCGCCGTGAAGCTGGCCAGCAAAAACGCGGAATACAAGAAGGCGCGCGCGCTTTCATGCTCTCGCAGGGTGAACCCCACAGCAGCGGGCACAATCATGGCAAGCGCCGTCACGGCCACAAGGACCAGCAAAATCAGGGTTCCACGCGAACCATGCGTCATTCCTGCCCCCTCGATACGGCCCAAAACACATCAACAACCCATAACAAGCAGTTGATTTACATACGATACCCGCAACTTCTTATCAGAAGAACTCGACAGCAACCTGCAACAATTCATCTACCTTGGGCACATCTTCCGACAAGGCGAAAATCACCACAAGATCCGCTTCGCGCAGGATCATGCTGCCGGTGGGTTTCAGAAATTCCCCCTTGCGCAAAACGCCGATTACCAACGCGCCTTCGGGGAAGGGAATGTCACGCACGGCGCGGTCGGCCAGTTGCGATGTGCCCAGAACCTGCGCCTCGATCACCTCTGCCTCTCGGTCGCCAACCATATAGATGGACCGGACCCGCCCGTGCCGGACGTGGCGCAAAATGGAACTGACGGTCAGGGCGCGCGGGTTGATATAGGCATCAACCCCCAGCGCATCGGCCAAGGGCACCAGACTGGGATCATTGATCAGCGCGATGGACATCTTGCCCCCCAATGATTGCGCGCGCACCGCTGCCAGCAGGTTTGTCTTGTCATCATCGGTCAGGACAAGAACGGCATCCGTCTTGGAAATGCCCGCCTCGTTCAGAAGTTCCGCATCCAACCCGTCGCCATGCAACACGATCGAGCGTTCCAGCTTGTCGGCGGCGATTTCCGCCCGCCCCCTGTCACGTTCGATGATCTTCACGCGCACGCGTTCGGGCTGCGCTTCCAGCATGCTGGCCACACTCAGCCCCACATTGCCACCGCCAATCACCAGCACACGTTCCTGACGGGCATGTGTTTTGCCAAACACCTCAAAACAGCGGCCGACATCGCGCGCATCGGTCAGAACATAAATCTGGTCACCCTCGAACAACTGATCTTCGGGTTCGGGCGCGAACAACCGCTTGCCCCGACGGACGCCTGCCACCATGACGCGCAAGGTCGGGAACAGTTCGGACAGCTGGCGCAACGGCGTGTTCAGCACCGAACAGTCCACATGCAAGGTCATGCCCATCAACAGCGCCTTGCCGTCAAAATATTCATGCACGTCAAACGCACCGGGATAGGCCACACGCTTGAGCGCGGCCAACGACACTTCGCGTTCGGGGCTGATAATCACATCAATGGGCATATGTTCACGCCGGAACAGCCCCGAATACTGCCGGTCCAGATAGGTTTGCTGGCGCAGGCGTGCAATCTTGCGGGTGACGCCGAACACAGAATGGGCCACCTGACAGGTGACCATGTTCACCTCATCGGAATAGGTGGCCGCAATCACCATATCGGCATCGCCGGCCCCTGCCTTGTCCAACACTTCGGGGTGGCTGGCAAAGCCCAGCACCCCTTGCACATCCAGTGTGTCGGTGGCGCGCTGGACAAGCGCGGGGTTGTTGTCCACGATGGTGACATCGTTGTTTTCACGCGACAGATGGCGGGCAATCTGCCAGCCCACCTGCCCAGCCCCACAGACAATCACTTTCATGGCGCGCACGCTCCTTTGTCGGTCGGGTCAGCCGAAAATGACCGCAAGGCCCATCTTCTGGCAGCGTTGCAAGGCACATGCAAGGCAATGTCACCTGATGACGCTGCGCCCCTTAATGCGTGTTCTTGGCGGTGCTGACCCCCAGTGATTTCAGCTTGCGGTGCAGCGCCGAGCGTTCCATTCCCACGAAATTCGCCGTTCTGCTGATGTTACCGCCGAAGCGGTGGATTTGCGACAACAGATATTCGCGTTCGAACAGTTCACGCGCATCCCGCAATGGCAGCGCCGTCAATGCACCCGACAAGATGACCTTGGCGGTGTCATCCACCTGCGCAGTGGTGGCACGGTTGTCATTTTGCAGATCCCCCAGCCCGATAGGGGCGGCCCCATCCCCAAGGATCAGCGCGCGTTCAATCACATTGCGCAACTGCCGGATATTGCCGGGCCAGCGCATGGTCTGCAAATGGGCCTGCGCGGAATCCTCCAACGCGCGGCGCGGCAACCCTTGGGATTTGTGCAACAAATCAATGAAATAAGTCGCCAGAAGGGGAATATCCTCGCGGCGTTCTTCCAGCCCCGGCACACGGACAGGAACAACGCTTAGCCGGTCCAGCAGTTCCTGCCGGAACTGCCCTTCGCGGATCAGCGCGGACAGGTCGCGGGTGGTCGCACTCATCACGCGCATATCCACGCGCACCTTGTCGGCCCCGCCAACGCGGGTGAATTGCTGGTCAACCAGCACACGCAGGATTTTCGATTGCGTTCCCAGCGGCATATCGGCCACTTCATCAAAGAACACGACGCCCCCATGCGCCTGTTCCAGCAACCCCGGTTCGACCCCGCGTTCGCCACTTTCGCGGCCAAACAACACTTCTTCCATACGCTCGGGTTCCATCGCGGCGGAAGACACACACACAAACGGCCCCGACGCCCTGTCGGAATTTTCATGAACAAAGCGTGCCGCCGCTTCCTTGCCGCTGCCTGCAGGCCCGGTGAACATGATCCGGGCATTGGAACTGGTAACTTTTTCCAGCTGCGCGCATAAGTTACGGAAAGCATGGCTTTCGCCAATCAATTCAGATGAATGGGTATCGCGGCGGCGCAGATCCTGATTTTCCCGCCGCAGGCGCGACGCTTCCATCGCGCGGTTGATCACGACCATCAGCTTGTCAATATTGAAGGGCTTTTCAATAAAGTCATAGGCCCCTTGTTTGATGGCCGCGACCGCAATTTCAACATTGCCATGGCCGGATATGATGACAATGGGAATATCCGGGTTTGATCGCTTGACCTTCATCAGAATGTCGATCCCGTCCATCTTGCTATCCTTCAGCCAGATGTCCAGAATCATAAGCGCTGGCGCGTTCGCGTTGACTTCCGCCATCGCCTGATCGGAATTCGCGGCCAGTCGCGTTGAATACCCTTCATCCTTCAGAATGTCGGAAATCAATTCGCGAATATCGCGTTCATCATCGACAATCAGGATGTCACTCATGCCTCAACTTCCCTGCTTTTTGTGTCATTACTGGTAATTTCCGTTTCAGCCGCAGACAAAAGCGGCAAGGTTATGACAGCCATTGCCCCGCAGTGGTCGCAGCCGTCAAAAACGGGTGCATCCTCCAGTCGCAGCGTGCCGCCATGTTCTTCGATGATCTTGCGCACAATTGACAGGCCAAGGCCGGTGCCTTCCGCGCGGGTGGTGACATAGGGTTCGAACAGGCGCGCCCGGTCTTCGGGCAGGCCAATCCCGTTGTCGGAAATCAAGATCTGCACTGCCTTGTCCTGGACTGCCAACGCAACGCGGATTTGCGCCACATAGGCGTCTTGCCCCAGTGTGTCGCGTTTGCTTTGGGTGGCTTCGCCTGCGTTCTTGATCAGGTTCGTAAGCGCCTGTGTCATCATCGTATCATCAAGTTCCAGCACAAGCGGCGTGTCGGGCAGGTCTGTGGTAAAATGCACATCGGGCTGGCCGCTTTCCTGCAACAGCACACAATCGCGCATCAGACCAACCAGATCATGGGCGCGCCGGTCGGGTTCGGGCATTCTGGCGAACCGCGAAAATTCATCAACAATGCGGCGCAAATCATTGGTTTGGCGAACAATAACCGCTGTCAACTGCGACAGGCTTTCAGCATCTTCCATGTCCAGCTTGCGCGCAAATTTGCGTTCGATGCGTTCTGCCGACAACTGGATGGGCGTCAGCGGGTTCTTGATCTCATGCGCGATACGGCGCGCCACATCGCCCCAGGCCGCCATGCGCTGCGCGCTGACCAGATCACTGACATCATCGAATGCGACAACATATCCTTCCAGCCGCCCGTCACTGCGCCGCCGTTCGGCAACGCGCACCAGCAAGGTTTCCAACCGCCCCGAACGCGACAGCCGCACTTCTTCCTGAACCCGCCCCAAGGCCACCTGACTGCCCTGCAAACGGTCCAGCAAGGGCGCGAATTCCGGCACAACATCCACCAGCGCCAGATCGTGCACGCCCTCGGCGTCCACCTCGATCAGGGTCTGACCGGCCTTGTTGATGAAATCCAGCCGCCCTTGCGCATCCAGCCCGATCACCCCGGCCGTCACCGACCCAAGCACGGAATCAAACAGCCGCCGTCGCGCCTCGATCTGGCGGTTATTTTCGACCAATGCTTCGTGCTGGCCCTTCAACTGGGTTGTCATCTGGTTGAACACCCGCCCCAGCAGCGTAATTTCGTCATCGCCGCGCGACAACTTGACCTGCACATCGAAATCCCCGGCGCCCACGCGTTGCGCGGCTTCTGCCAGCCGGCCCACAGGCCGCGCAAGGCGTTCGGCAAAAGACAGGCCCAGCCAGACCGCCGCCAGAATAAGAATAAGCGCAAACCCCAGATACAGCGCCGCGAACTGGAACAACAGCTGTCCGCGTTCCTGTTCCAACTGCTGATACAATGCCACAGTTTCGCGGGTTTCATCCAGCAAGGACAGGATTTCCCCATCCACTTCGCGGGCCACATACAAATAGCGATCGACATAATTATTCAAGGCAACTATGGCGCGGAACTCATTGTTCTGCCAGTCTTTTATAACGAATATGTCATCGCGCGCCGCCTCAATCGCGGCCATGTCCGGCGGTGTGAAATTGAACCTGTAGGACCGTTCCCCGCGCGAACGTAATTCGCCCATACCATCGACCACAAACGCCACGCGCAACCCGCGCTGAATGCCGGCCTGCCCTTCCGACAAAAGATTGCGCAAATCCCCTTCATCCAGCAGCGGGAACAAGCGCCGCGCCGTATCCAGATATTCCGCCAGTTCGCGCGTATCAACGCGCAGGTCGCGTTCCTGCTCGAACTGATACGCCTCGGCCGCGGCGAGGGATGCACCGACAACGCGCTGCACGCGGTCGGAAAACCACCCTTCCAGCCCGACATTCACTGTCAGCGCAGCGAAAACCGCAACTGTGATTGTCGGCACCAGCGCAATGGCGGCAAACAGGGTCGACAGGCGCAAATGCAGCTTGGACCCTGCAGAATCTGACCGCCGCGCGGCCACCAGCCGCGCCACCCGCACAGCCACCAACCCCGCCACGATCAGAATATACACCAGATCGGCCAGCAGGATAAGGAACAGCCCGCGCGATTCGACTGCTTCGCTAAGCGGGCCAAGCCCCAGAAGCGTCAGCAACACCAAGGCCGGGCCAAGCAAGATCAATGCAACAGTCGCAACCGCTGAAAAGCGCTGTTCCCATTCGGGCGAAAACCGCCCCGCAACCCCAAGTTTTCGAGTTACACCCAATTCTGACAAGTCACCCTACCACCACCGCTTTGGCCGATATGATCACGGCCCTATCGTCAGCTTGACGCTGTTGCGTCCAGAATGACACATCGACTGTGGTAATTCTACATCAAACAACCAAAAGGGGCATAAACCCGCCTTTGCCCGCACCCGCGCATCGGCGGCAGGCACGGAAAGCGTGTCAGGCCAGCTTTCGCCTGCGCGACACTTCAATTTCCAGTTCGGTAATCTTCTTGCGCAAGGTGTTGCGGTTGATGCCCAGAAGGTCGGCACACCGTGCCTGATTGCCCCCTGTCGCATCCAGCGCGATTTCAATCAGCGGGGTTTCGATTTCGCGCAGGATACGCGCATGCAACCCCGGCGGCGGCAGATCCTGACCATGCAGGTCAAAATACCGCCGCAAATGCCGCGCCACGGCTTCTGACAAGGTTTCCCCACTGAAATTCGCACCAATCGCGGCCGCACTGGGTTGGCTTTTCAGGGCGGTTTCCATTTCGGTGCGCGAAATCACGGGTTCCACACCTGTCAGCGTCAGGCGCCGCAAGGTGTTTTGCAACTGCCGCACATTGCCGGGCCATGAATAGGCGCGCACCAGTTCCAGCGCATCGGGCGACAATTTGCGCTGAATGGCACCATCTTCGGCGGCCTGCCCCAGAAAATGCTGCGCCAGCGGGTCCAGATCGTCGATACGTTCGCGCAAGGCGGGCACATTCAGCGTGACCCCGCCAAGGCGGTAATACAGGTCTTCGCGCAGCTTGCCTTCGGCCAGCGCCTTGGCAAGGTTGGATTGCGCCGTGGCCATGATGCGCGGCCCGTCATCTTGCACCATGTCCAGCACCCGGGCGGCGCGCAACTGCGCCTCGTCGTCATAGCTGCCCAGTTCGTCAAACAGAAGTGTCCCGCCGCGCACCCGCGACAGCAGGGTTTGCGCCCCGTCAGGGGACCGGAAATCTTCGGATATGGCGCTGATGAAGGGCTGGCCGCGCCGGTCTGACAGGTCATGCAAGGTGCGCGCGATCAGGGATTTCCCCGTACCCGATTCCCCCGTTATCAGAACCGGCATGGCCGAATTGATGACCCGCGCAATCAGGCGGTAAAGTTCCTGCATCACCGGCGTGCGCCCCACAAGGGGCAAGCCTTCCATGCTTAGCACATCCCCGCGTGGCGGCGCCGACGCGGGGCGGTTCACCACTTCGGTAGAGGACATCAACCTGCGGTTTTTCATCGCCGCCCCCGCCCGCTTCAGCAATTCCGGCAGGTCGAAAGGTTTGGGCAGGTAATCATGCGCGTCCACTTCATTGGCCTGAATGGCCGTCATGATGGTATTTTGCGCAGAAATGACGATCACAGGCAGATCGGGGCGTTCCTGACTGATTTTCGGGATCATTTCTATCCCGTTGCCATCTGGCATCATGACATCGGTAATGACCAGATCGCCGCGCCCTTCTTCCACCCAGCGCAGCAGCGTTGTCAGGCTGGAGGTGGCATGCACCTTGCAGCCCGCACGCGTCAGTGCCTGTGTCAACACGGTTCGGATTGTGCGGTCATCATCAGCGACAAGGACTGTTCCGTCCATCAGGCATACTCCGTTTGGGTTGGCTGTTGCGGCGCTTGCGGCGCGCGCGGCAGGGAAATACGAAAGACCGTCCGGCCGGGTTTGCTGTCTACGCTGATCCAGCCGGTATGCGCCGATATGATCTTGGACACCAAAGCAAGCCCCAGACCTGTGCCATTTTCGCGCCCTGACACGAAGGGGTCGAAAATGTCATCGGCAATATCCTCTGGCAGGCCCGGCCCGTCATCAATCACTTCGATATGGATGGGAAGCGCCACGTCCTGCCCCTGATCGCCGCGCACGCGCAACGATTGTTCAAAATAGGTCTTGATCCGTATCCGCCCCCCTTTGGGCTGGGCTTGTGCTGCGTTCTTCAGCAGGTTCAGAAACACCTGCAACAACTGGTCGGGGTCGGCCCAGACATGCGGAAGCGACGGGTCGTAACTGTCGGTAATGCGCATATGGGCCGCAAACCCCACAGCCGCCGACCGGCGCGCGCGTTCCAGCACATCATGTATGTTCACCGGCCCGCAATCGGGCGGGCGCTGGTTGCCGAACTGTTCCACCTGATTGAGCAGTTTGACGATGCGCTGGGTTTCCTCGACAATCAAATCCGTCAATTCGCGGTCTTCGGGGCGCAGGTTCATGGACAAAAGCTGCGCGGCCCCTGCAATGCCTGCCAGCGGGTTCTTGATTTCATGCGCCAGCATTTGCGACATGCCAATGACAGACCGCGCGGATTGGCGAATCCCTTCGGCCTGACCCAGCTTGCCTGCAATCTCGCGCGGGTTGATCAACACCAGAACCAGGTCTGGCCTGTCCCCGATCAGCGCAAGCTGCAACGCGCATTGAACCGGCGCGCGTGTGCCAATGGTCAGATGCACATCATTGACAAACACAGGCGCGCGGTTGACGCGGCACCGTTCCAAGGCCGCGTCCAGCGGCACATCCATCTGGACAAGCTGCGCCAAGGCCCGGTCCAGCACACCGCGCCGCGACAGGCCCAGAAACTGTTCCGCAGACGGGTTGCAATCCACAATCGTTTCCTGCCCGCGGACCACCCCGATCATCAGTGCCGGCAAGGGTAGCGCCGACCAGATTGCCCCTGTGACTGGTGGCGTCATGCCGCGCGCCCCAATTGCGGCGCTTGACATAGCGCGTCAGGCAACAGTCGCAAAACATGGGCGGGGTCCGCGGATGTCTGCACCGCACGGCGCAACGCCGCGCAGCCCTGCGCATGTTCCGAATACCAGCCAAGATGTTTGCGCGCGACCTTCATGCCCAACGCCGTGCCGTAGAAAGCCAGCATATCTTCATAATGCGCCGCGACCAGATCAACCAGCGCGGACCCGGTGGGAATAACAGGGTGCGGTTGCCCGAACAGATCGGCGGCGATCTGCGCAAGAACCCAGGGCCGACCCTGCGCGCCACGCCCGACCATCACCCCCGCCGCACCAGAATGCGCCAGCGCCTTGCGCGCTGTGTCTGCGCACAGGATATCACCATTGGCGATGACCGGAATACCCGTGGCACGCACCACATCGCCAATCGCGCGCCAGTCCGCCTGCCCTTTGTAGAACTGGCAGCGCGTGCGCCCGTGAATTGTCACCATCTGCACCCCTGACGCAGCGGCACGCCGAACAAGCTGCGCGGCATTCAGGCAATCGTCATCCCAGCCCAGACGGGTTTTCAACGTCACCGGAACCGTAACCGCGCCGACCACCGCATCAATCAGGCGCAACGCGTGATCAGGCTCGCGCATCAATGCAGACCCGGACATGCCGCCCACAACTTTCTTGGCGGGACAGCCCATATTGATGTCGATCACCTCGGCGCCGCCATCCGCTATCATGCGCGCGGCCTGTGCCATCCAGTGCGGGTCGCGTCCTGCGATCTGCACGGCAGTGCGCGCCTCTCCCAGCCCCAGTTCACTGCGCGCGCGGGCGCGCATCGATTGCTTGGCCTGCACCATTTCCTGACTTGCCACCATTTCAGAAACGACAAGCCCCGCGCCAAACCGCGCCACCACGCGCCGAAACGGCAAATCCGTTATTCCCGCCAAAGGGGCCAACAGCACTGGCGGGGTTATAACCGTATCTCTGCCGCTGCCCCGAAGCGGAATCTGCTGCGAAATGTTGGTTGCCGTCATGCGCCCTGTCCTGAAGTTCTTTCCCTGCCATACACCCATTGCGCGGGATAGCGCAAACGAACTGCCCAAATCCGTGACGCGAATTTCATCATGCGCCTAATATTTACGCACATCCGCAGGATCATCGCGCGGATTGTCAGCACCCCCCGCTTCGGCCTATAGCTGAGGAACAACCGAAAGGCCCCAGATGACGCAAACCATCGCTGCAATCATTGTCGCCGCAGGGCGGGGAACCCGCGCAGGCAGTGGCCTGCCAAAGCAATGGCGTAGTCTGGCGGGCCGTCCGGTTCTGGCCCATACGCTGGATGCGCTGCGCAACGCGGGATTGCAGCGCCTGGTGCTGGTCCTGCATCCCGATGATTTCGCGCGTGCTGACAGTCTGGAGATGACCCATGTTCAGATCGTCGCGGGCGGGGCAACGCGGGCAGCCTCTGTGCGCGCGGCACTGGATGCGCTTGCGCCCGACCCGCCCGACAAGGTGCTGATTCATGATGGCGCGCGCCCCTTCGTGACTGCACGCGTGATCGACGCTGTGATTGCCGCGCTTGACACAGCCAAGGCCGCAACCCCCGCGCTGCCGGTCGTGGACGCCTTGTGGCGCGCGGGCGACGGGGCGGGTGCGGGGAACGCGCAGGACGCTGTCAGCCGTGCGGCCCTCTACCGGGCGCAAACCCCGCAAGGGTTCCATTTCGACGCCATCTTGTCCGCGCATAGCCTGCAATCGGGCGATGCTGCCGATGATGTCGAAATTGCGCGCGCGGCAGGCACTGACGTGGCCCTGACACTGGGCTGCGAGGAAAATTTCAAACTGACCTATCGAGCGGATTTTGACCGCGCGGAGGGTATTTTGCGGGAAAGGACACGACGCGCCATGGATATTCGGCTTGGTAACGGGTTTGACGTGCATCGTTTCGGGGCGGGCAATGGGTGCTGGCTGTGCGGGGTGCTGGTGGACCATGATCGCGCGCTGGAGGGGCATTCCGATGCCGATGTGGGCATGCATGCCCTGACAGATGCCATCTATGGGGCGCTGGGCGAAGGGGATATCGGCCAGCATTTCCCCCCCAGCGACCCGCAATGGAAAGGCGCGGCCAGTCACATTTTCCTGCGTCATGCGGTCGACCTGGCGCGCACACGCGGGTTCGCGATTGGAAATTGCGATGTGACGCTTATTTGCGAATTCCCGAAAATTGGTCCACATGCCCAAACCATGCGCCACGCCCTGGCCGGCATCATGGACATTGACGCGGCGCGCATCAGTGTGAAGGCCACCACGTCGGAAAAACTGGGCTTCACCGGCCGCGAAGAAGGCATTGCAGCGCTGGCGACGGCATGCCTGATCGCGCAGTGATGGGGCATTCTGCCCCCTCTGGGCCTGCGGCCCATTCACCCCCTGAGAGTATTTGGGCAAGATGAAAAGGAGTGCGGCATGCGCATGACACGGGTGATTGCAACCTTTTTCGGGGCAGGGCTTTTGCGGCCCGCACCCGGAACATGGGGCACTGTGGCAGCACTGCCTGTGGCATGGGGGCTGCATGTGCTGGGCGGATTCTGGTTGCTGGCGCTGGCGACTGCGCTGGTGTTCTTGCTGGGATGGTGGGTCACCGTCGAGGAAACCCGCGGCATGGCAGACCCTGACCCGTCCGAAATTGTCATAGATGAAGTGGCGGGCATGTGGCTGGCGCTGTGGCCTGTTTCGCTTGGTGCGATGATGCAGGGGGTGGCTGTTAGCGCGTTGTGGCCGGGTTGGGTGGTGGCGTTCCTGGCGTTCCGGGCGTTCGACATTCTGAAACCCGGCCCTGTGGGCTGGGCGGACCGGCTGCATACGCCGCTGGGCGTGATGCTGGATGACATGATCGCGGGCGCGTTTGCGGCGCTGGTGGTCGTGGCGCTGGCCGTGCTGGCGCATGGGGTGTTCATGGCATGAGCAGCGCACAGGATGTTTTACGCGCTGCGCGCGCGCGCAAGGTGACGATTGCCACCGCCGAAAGCTGCACGGGCGGCATGATTATCGCTGCATTGACCGATATCGCGGGATCATCGGATGTGGTGGATCGCGGGTTCGTCACCTACTCGAACGCGGCCAAGGAACAGATGCTGGGGGTGCAGGCCGCCACATTGGGCACTTACGGCGCGGTGTCTGAACAGGTGGCAGCGGAAATGGCGCGCGGCGCATTGGCACGGTCTGCAGCGGGGCTGGTTGTGGCCGTGACAGGCATTGCAGGCCCCGGCGGGTCAGAGCACAAACCCGAAGGGCGTGTATGTTTCGGGCTGGCAGATGCGCAGGGCGTCACGGTGGAAACAGTCGAATTCGGGGCCGTGGGGCGCGCCAATGTCCGGCAGGCGACGGTTGCGCATGCGCTGGCCCTGTTGTTGCGCGCCCTGACAGCGCCTGATCAGCCGTAAAGTGCCTTGGCGCGCGCTTCAAACGCGCCAACAATGCGGCGCATGGCCTGATCGAACACAACCCCGATCAGCTTTTGCAGCACCGGGTTGCGGAATTCGAAATCCACATGGAAATCCACCACGCACCCGCCTGCGGGATTGTCCTGAACCTGCCAGCGCGACAACATATATTTGAACGGCCCATCAATATAGGCAGTGTCAATTTCGCCTTTCGCGGGAAACAGCTTTACCCGGCTGCCGAAGCGTTCGCGAAATACCTTGAAGGAAATGACCAGATCAGCCTCCATCTCCTCTCCGCCGTCGATGGGCCTGCGCGAGCGGATGCGGGCCGCCGCCGTCCAGGGCAGGAATTCCGGATAGCGCGCCACATCGGCCACCAGATCGAAAATCTGCTGGGCTGAATAGGGCATATCACGGTGTTCATGGTGCTGGGGCATGTGTTCACTCTTTTCTGTGTTGTGCACATGTCCTAAAGTCGGCCCGAAAAATCAAGAGGCCGAAATGACGCAAAAACCCTATATCATCGATCAGATGATCAGCGCCAAGCAAATCGCCGCGCGGGTCGAGGAACTGGCGACGGAAATCACCCGCGACTTTGCGGGCACGGAAAAGCTGGTGGTGGTGGGGCTGCTGCGGGGGTCATTCGTGTTTATTGCCGATCTGGTGCGCGAGATCGATCTGCCGGTCGAGGTGGATTTTCTGGAAGCCTCCAGCTATGGCAGTTCCACCCAATCTTCGCGCGAGGTGCGGATATTGAAAGACCTGAGCGGCAAGATCGAAGGGCGCGATGTGCTGGTGGTCGAAGATATTGTCGATACCGGCTATACCCTAAGCCATGTGTTGCAAATGCTGCAAGCCCGCAGCCCCGCGCGGCTGGAAGTATGCGCGCTGCTGGACAAACCGTCGCGGCGCGAAGTCGACATTCGCGCCCGATGGACGGGGTTTGAGATTCCCGATGAATTCGTCGTGGGCTATGGCATCGATTATGCCCAACGAAACCGCAACCTGCCCTATATCGGCAAGGTGCGCTTCACCTGACAGTGCGATCACGCGCCCGTGTGTTGATCTTCGTGACCCGCTGCATAGGATGGTCGCAATATTTCAAATCAACCAAGGGACATTCCTGATGCGACGCATAGTTCTGGGCGCAAGCCTGTTTTTCACCGCCCTCTCCCTGCCGGCACTGGCACAAGACCACCCCGAGATTGGGCAACGTCAGGGCCAGTTCAACCTGATTGTGCATAATTTCGCGGTGCTGGGCGGCATGGCGCAGGGGCGCGTTGACTATGACGCGACGCTTGCGCAGACCGCCGCAGACAACCTGTTTCACATCACCCGCCATGACCAAAGCCGTCTTTGGCCAGAAGGAACAGATGCCCAAAGCGTGGATAGCACCCGCGCCCTGCCCGCGATCTGGGAAAATCTGGATGATTTCGTGAGCAAATTCGCTGATTTGCAAATGGCCGCCGAAAATGTGCAGACCGTTGCCGGTGACGGGCTGGATGCGCTGCGTCCGGCCGTTGGGGCCCTTGGCGGGGCCTGTCAGGCCTGCCATCAGACCTACCGCGCCGAAGCTGGCTGACGGCGCAAACCTGTCATGCCCCTGCCGCCCGTCTGGCCATGCCGTTTCGGGTTTTCCGGGGCATGACCCCTATTCCTGGCCATAGTGTATCGACATGAGCAAAGCTGATTCCGCAAGGCGCGGTCGCAAACCCGTTGTGAAACTGCTGGGGGCAACCGCATTTGTGGGGGCCGCTGCGGGCATGGCGTTGTGGTGGGTCAGTGCGCCCGAACCGCTTTCGGCGGCACGCCTTGCGGGGCTGTCGGGCGACGCACAGGCAGGCGAAGCCGTGTTCAGGGCCGCGGGCTGCGCGTCTTGCCACATGGGCGCGGACCCGGATGCGGACCCCATGGTATTGGCAGGCGGTCAGGCGTTCCAGTCCGGTTTTGGCACATTCTACGCCCCAAATATCAGCACAGACCCCACCCATGGCATAGGCAACTGGTCACGCGATGAGTTTCTGAATGCGGTCATGGCGGGGGTGTCACCTGACGGGCAGCATTATTACCCCGCCTTCCCGTATACTGCCTATATCAAGGCCGATCCGCAGGATATGGCCGACCTATACGCGTTCATGACCACCCTGCCCGCCGACGCGACCCCGTCACGCCCGCATGACCTGGGCTTTCCGTTCAACATCCGGCGCGGTCTGGGGCTTTGGAAAGCGATGTATCTGGATGCGGGCTGGACAGTCACCGGCGATCTGACCGAAACCGAGACGCGCGGGCGCTATCTGGCGGAAGCGCTGGCCCATTGCGCCGAATGCCACACACCGCGCAACAGCCTTGGCGCGTTGCAACCCGACCAATGGCTTCTGGGCGCGCCCAACCCTTCCGGCCAGGGGCGCATTCCCGCAATTGCGGGTCCGGGCTTTGACTGGACGCATTTTGACATCAGCGCCTATCTGGAAAGCGGCTTCACCCCGTCTTTTGATGTTGTGGGCGGGTCCATGGCGGCGGTGGTTGCCAATCTGCAGCATCTGGACAAGACCGAACTGGACGCGATTGCCGCCTATATCCTGCGCGCCGGCGAATAACTGGTCCGGCTTTTGTTGCGCGTGTGCGCGCGGGGTTGTGCCAGCGCGCATTCCTGCCCATACTTCGCTTGGTATCATGCACGATTGTCAGTCACTCAGGACCAGATGTCAGACCAGCCCGAAACACCACGCCACTCGACAGTCAATCGCCTGACATTCGGCGAAAAATTCAGGCTGCAAACATGGCTGATGGGCATTATTGCTTTCGCAGTGGTGTTATTCTTGCTGGTGCAGGCGAAATTCATCCTGATTTCGCTGGCCATCGCGATTATCCTGTTTTCGCTGACATCGGATGCGATAAATTCCATCTCTCGGCTGCGGGTGGGCAGTTTCAGGATCACGAACTGGCTGGCCTCGGTTGCTGCGGTGTTTTTGATCGCATCGGGGTTGCTGACATTGGCAGGGCTGGTCATTTCACAGATCAACACCGTTCTGACCACGACATTGTCCTACACTGACGACGCCCAAACCGCGATTGCCCAGATGTTTTCCTGGATGGGCGAGGATGTCGAACAATCCGTGCTGCAAACCATGCGCAGCATTGAGATTTCGGGGTATCTGCGTTCGGCTGCGGGCCAGGCGGGCACAATCCTTAGTCAGTCTGTGCTGATCATCCTGTTTGTGGGCTTCATGTTTGCCGAGCGTGTCTGGTTCGACACCAAACTTGAAAACCTGATGTCCGACAAGGCCCAGGCGCGGCGTGTCAATGCCATCATCGGGTCCATTATCCGGCGGGTGAACCATTACCTTCTGGTCAAAACCTTGATCAGCAGTGTGACCGGCGTTGTTGTGTTCATGATCATGAAGGTGTTTGATCTGCAATTCGCGGCTGCGATGGGGTTGCTGACCTTCGTTTTGAACTTTATCCCGTCGGTCGGGTCCATTATTGCAACGCTGATTGTCACGCTTGTGGCCTATATTCAGGTAACCGAGCCATCGACAGCGGTTCTTATTTTCGTGCTGGCAGGCATGGCGCAATTCCTGCTGGGAAATGTCATTGATCCCATGCTGATGGGCAAGACATTGCGCCTGTCTTCCTTTGGGATCATAATTTCACTGGCATTCTGGGGGGCGGTCTGGGGCATACCGGGCATGTTTCTGGCAGTGCCCTTCATGGTGGCGGTCATGATCGTATGTTCCCACATTCCTGCGGCACGCCCTGTTGCCGTGCTGTTGTCGCGCGAAGGGCTGGCAGAGGAGGAATTCCCAATGGCCCCTGTCCCCACTGCGCGGCTGGACGAAGATGAACAGCATTTCCAGCGCGCAATCAGCGCGGAATAGCACATCTGCCACGGCAATTCGCGCGTGTTGCGCAAAAGTGGGAGCCGGTTGCGCATACCCGCACGCGACCACACAGGGTTGGAGTGGGTCGCGTGACGGCCAATGAACGCAACACGCTTTAGATCATGTCACGTTCATTCGCATTCACGCGGCATGATCTAACCTATTGATTTGCATGTTCGTGTTGCTCAAAATCGGCTTCCACTTTTGCGCAACACGCATTCGCAACGATTTCCGCGCCCGCGTCAGACCAAACGCGACCAGACCACACCGCGCCCTGTCACGACAGCGTCAAGCTGCTGGTCAGTGGCATTTACCGGAACCTGATCACAGATCTGGGCATCAAATGCCAGCCCGACCGCCAGAACCGGCCCGTCCTTGCGCAGTTTTTCCAAACTGCGGTCATAAAACCCGCCGCCATAGCCCAACCTGTAGCCGTTCAGATCGAATGCCAGCAACGGCACAATCAGCGCCCGCGGTGTCATGGGGTCACGTTCGACGGGGATCAGCGCCTTGAACGGACCTTCGCGCATCGGGGTTTGCGGGGTCCATCGGTGAAACTCCAGCGGTTGGCCGGTCCCGGTAATGACGGGAACGCAGACCGGGCCAGGATGCTGCGCCATTGCCGGAAGTGGGTCTATTTCGGACCGCATCGGCATATAGCCCGCCAAGACCACATCGGCCAGACCAGCGCCAAACTGCCCTTTCAGAAGGCCCAGCAAACCATGTGCGGCCATATCCGCATCCCGGCTGCGGTGTCCCGCCAGAAACGCAGCGTTCCGGTTGGCCGTCGCCTGAAGGCGCGCTGCCGCTTTACGATGGGAAATGTCAGTTTGCATTACACCCGCCCCCTGCTGCCTGCACCGGGTAAGTGTGTATCAGCGCCAACACAAAAGCGAAACACCCTTGGCGGGTTTTGCCATGTCCCATGTCAGCGGCATGACGCAAAAAGGATATTGGCGCTTTGCAGAAGGGTCAAGCACAGTTGCCACCAGCCGTCGCCGGACTGGCACACCCGCCGCACCCCACTTAGGCGGTTGGGCGCACCTGCGGTGTATTTGCGGCCACAATCACACAGGAAGCAAGCACCAGACCAACAGCGCCTGACAGACTGTAGGCCAGCAACGCCCAAACTGGCCCGTACCCCAGCAAAATAACAGCGGTAGCCGAGAACAACCCGGTGATCACTGCCAGAAGCATAGAAATTACCAACATCGCGCAATGCCCATATCTGATCCTACACCCTCAAAATAGGACACAGACCATAACCAAAGGTAAACGCAAGCGACATTCGACTGTCATGCAAGGGGCATGGTTTCGGACCGGGCGACATTGCTCAGGTTTTGCGCGCCTCGAATTCGGCATTCAGGGTGCGGACAAACTCGTTCAAGCCGGGCTGGCGTTCCCGGCGCTGGCGTTCGGCCTGAATGATGCCACACAGCGCCGTGTGGGTTTGCTCCAGATCATCATTGACCAGAACATAGTCATATTCCGCCCAATGACTGATTTCATCGCGCGATTTGCGCATGCGGCCCGCGATCACGTCATCACTGTCTTGCGCGCGTCCACGCAGGCGCGATTCCAGTTCGGCAATGGACGGGGGCAAGACAAAAATTGAGATGACATCCTTGCCAAGGGTGGAATTGCGAACCTGCTGGCCGCCTTGCCAGTCAATATCGAACAAGGTGTCGCGCCCTTCGGACATGGCCTGTTCCACTGGCCCTTTGGGCGAACCATAGTAATTCCCGAACACTTCCGCATGTTCCAGCATCTCGCCTGCGTCGATCATGGCAGTGAAATCCTCTCTTGTGCGGAAATAATATTCGCGCCCGTCCACTTCGCCCGGACGGGGGGCGCGTGTGGTGGCGGATACGGAAAACCGGATGGACGGGTCCCACGCCATAAGGCGTTTGGCCAATGTCGACTTTCCCGCCCCTGATGGAGAGGACAGGATGATCAGCAGGCCGCGTCGTTTCATGGGGGTTACTCCAGGTTTTGAACTTGCTCGCGCATCTGATCGATTGCCGCTTTCAGATCAAGCCCAATCCTGCTTAGTCCAAGATGCTGGGATTTGGAACACAGGGTGTTGGCTTCCCGGTTCAGTTCCTGCGTCAGAAAATCAAGCTTGCGCCCCGCCGCACGACCACCACGCAGCAACGCACGCGCGGCGTCGCAATGGGCGGCAAGCCTGTCAATTTCTTCGGTGACATCTGCCTTGATCGCAATCAAGGCCAGTTCCTGTTCAACCCGTGCGGCATCAGGGCGGGCGGCTTCGGTCAGATGCTCCAGCGCTTTGCGCATCACCTCGGTGACGTGGTGCCTGCGTTCGGGCAGTATGTCGCGCGCGGCAAGGGTCAACGCGGCAATCTGGTCCAGCACCCCGTCCAGAATTCGCACCAGTTCCCCCCCTTCACTGAGTCGCATGGCGTTGAAGTCCTCCAGCAGCAGGCCAAAATCCGCTGCCACAATCTGGCCCAGATTCGCCGGATCAATTGCGGCAAAATCTTGTCCACTGGGCAAAACCGACCGCCATCCCAGCACATCAAGGGCCGATGGGGGCGCCAGTTGAACGCCCATCGACTGCGCTTTGGCGGTCACTGCGGTCAGGCCTGCAAGAACGGAATCGAGCACGGAATGGTCAATCATTCCCAGCGCGGCCCCACCGTGATATTGCACCTTCAGCGCCACATTAACTGTCCCGCGCGACACCGTGGCGGCAAGCTGTTCCCTTAGGTTTTTTTCTATAAAAACAACACTTTCCGGCAGACGAAACCGAATATCCAACCCGGGGCCATTCACCGCGCGGATGTCCCATTCCAGCACCAGATCAATTCCATCCAGCTCGGTCATGGTGGATTTGCTGGCAAAGCCTGTCATCGAATACATGGCTATTTTTCCCATAACATGTGCCATGTCGGCCGGCAGCGCCTGCGGCGGAATCGCGCGCATTAACCATTTGTGCAAAATGTGGCAGAATTTAGGAAAAATATGCGCTATTCATGCCTTATTAAGACACCTTGAGAGATTATGAAGCCAGAAACCGAAGTTGGCAAAACGCCGGAAGCTCTGGTCCTGACGCCGCACCACTGCACGAACTTCCGCCGAGTTGAAAGGGTATGACCATGACTGAATCCGCGTTCACATCGACAAGCGCCACCCTGCTGGACACTGCAGAGGCACGCGACAGCTGTTTTTCAGTAGTCAACCGTGTCGGTGCCTATTGGGCGTCGCTGCCCAAAACAGGCCTGGCCCCCGACCGCATGCTGGTCGATGCGCGTGCCTTGTCGGACGTGCTGGCGCATGTCTTTCTGGCGGAACTGGTCACACCGCGCGTGGCGCGCTTGCGCATCGTCGGGCACCGGATCGAGGAATTGACAGGCCTGGACATGCGCGGCATGCCCCTGACGACCTTGTTCGCGGGCGCGGCACGTCAGGAAATCATGTTGGCCTGTGAACAGGTCAGCCGTGGGGCACGCGTTACATTGTCGCTTCAGGGGGAAGAAGGGTTCGGGCGCCCGCAGCTTGAAGGCATGATGGCGCTGATGCCACTATGCGACAGCAAAGGCCGCATTTCCCGCGTTCTGGGCGTGATCGGCCAGAAAGGCGAAGTGGGACGCACCCCGCGCCGCTTTGGCCTGGCCGCCCCCCAAGCCCTGCCAGAACCAGAGCAACACCCGACAAAGACCCCCTTCCTGCGCGTTATCAACGGTGGCAAGGCATAACTTGCCTGCCCCGTCAGGGACGCCAGGCACTGCCCCAACGACCATGACACAAATTTCATGACATCATTTTCAGCAGCGCATATTGCGTAATTGCGGGTCCAGGTTCCAGGCTTCTCGCACATGCGAAGATCAGTAAGCTAGAGCATGTCTCGTGAAAGCGAATGGGCGCGGCATGCTCTTTTCGGGCTTGAAAACATCTGCCGGAATTTCAGGAAGACCTTTTTCGCCTGCAGGCCATACCAATAAATTTGAAATGGCGCCGAAGCATCTGCTTCGGCGCCAAATTTGTTTATGAATATGGATTATACAGTCGTGGGCGGCGCTGTTTCTGTCGCCGCCCCACCCCTGTTTATATTGCCGCGGACAGTTTCGCGCGCCGGCCCACAAGTTCCTCTGCCACCAGAAACGCCAGTTCCAGCGACTGGCTGGCGTTCAGGCGCGGATCGCATGCGGTATGATACCGCTGGGACAGGTCCTCATCGGACACCGCGCGCAAGCCACCTGTGCATTCGGTCACATCTTTGCCGGTCATTTCAAAATGAACACCGCCGGGAATGGTGCCTTCAGCGTTATGAACCGCAAAGAATTCGCGCACTTCGCGCAGCACCGAATCAAACGGGCGTGTCTTATAGCCCGTTGACGATTTGATGGTGTTGCCATGCATCGGATCACAGGTCCAAAGCACATTCGCCCCTTCTTCCTGTATCGCCTTGATCAGACGCGGCAGATGGTCGCCCACACTCCCGGCCCCGAACCGGGCAATCAGCGTCAGGCGGCCGGGTTCGTTCTGGGGGTTCAGCTTGGCGACAAGCGCTTTCAGGTCATCGGCTGTCAGCGACGGGCCGCATTTCAAACCAATCGGGTTCTGGACCCCTGTGCAAAATTCAACATGCGCGCCATCGGGCTGGCGGGTGCGGTCCCCAATCCAGATCAGATGGCCGGACCCGGCCACAGGCATGCCTGATGTCGAATCAATCCTGCACAGTGCTTCTTCATATTCCAGCAAAAGCGCTTCATGGCTGGTGAAGAAATCCACCTCGGCCAGGTCCTTGCTGGTTTCGGATGTGATGCCCGCTGCAGTCAGAAAATCCAGCGTATCGGAAATGCGCGTGGTCATTTCACGGTAGCGTTCCGCCTTGTCACCACTGGCAAACCCCAGTGTCCAGTTATGGACACGGTGCATATCGGCATAGCCGCCCTTGGAAAAGGCACGCAGCAGGTTCAGGCTGGCGGCAGCCTGTGTATAGGCTTGCAGCATGCGGCCCGGGTCAGGAATGCGCGCATCGGCGGTGAATTCAAACCCATTGATAATATCGCCGCGGTAACTGGGCAGTTCAACGCCGCCCACAGTTTCCGTGGGGGTTGACCGGGGCTTGGCGAACTGGCCCGCCATACGGCCAACCTTGATTACCGGCACTTTTGCGCCATAGGTCAGCACGATGGCCATTTGCAACAACACCTTGAACGTGTCGCGGATGCTGTCAGCGGTGAATTCCGAAAAACTCTCGGCGCAATCGCCGCCTTGTAGCAAAAACGCCTCGCCTTTGGCGGCGGCACCCAGCTTGCGTTTCAGTGCGCGCACTTCGCCCGCAAACACCAGCGGCGGGTATTTTGACAATTGCGCTTCCACCTGGGCCAGCATGGTCTGATCGGGATAATCGGGCATCTGGATCCGGGGTTTGCTGCGCCAGGTTGATTTCGTCCAGCCATGTGTCATGGCACCCTCCGGTTTATCATGATCCGATGTGTTAGCGGTCGCGCCGCAGGTGCATCTATACGAAGGCGGGGCCAAGTATGCAAACACGATTGGACTTGTCACACTGAATGAAAGCTGATTGTGTCCACCATCAAACAGCAACACCCACAGCACCCCAGATGGCACGTTCCACGATATCCCCCCCCCTCGCCCCCCGTCCAGATGCCGCGCAAGACAGCGCAGCCAGTGTCATGCCGCGCCATTTTGCCTTTCTTCTGCTGGACAGGTTCACCCTGATCGCATTCTCTGCGGCGATTGAACCCTTGCGGCTGGCCAACCGGGTTGCGGGTAAAACGCTGTATACCTGGCAATTGATCAGCGAAAGCGGACACCCAGTCACCTGTTCCAACGGAACACAGGTAAGTGTTCATTCCGGCATGGAAGATCTGCATAAGGAAGCAACTGTTATTGTCTGTGGCGGCGTGGATGCGAATCGCGCAACCACCCCGGCCATTCTGGCATGGCTGCGCAAGCGCGCACGCTATGGCAATGTCATCGGGGGCATTTGCACAGGGGGTTGGGCACTGGCCAAGGCGGGGTTGCTGGACAACCGCCGCGCGACAATTCACTGGGAAAACCACACAAGCTTCGCCGAGGATTTCCCCGATATCGACCTGACCAAATCCGTTTTCGTGATTGACGGCACCCGCGTCACTTCCGCCGGTGGTATGGCCGCGCTGGACATGATGTTGACCATCATCGCAAATGCCCATGACAGTGCGATTGCCAATTCTGTGGCCGACCAGTTAATCTATTCGTCCATCCGAACAAACCGCGACACGCAACGCCTGTCCATTCCCGCGCGTATTGGCGTGCGCCACCCCAAACTGGCCCGCGTCATCGAAATCATGGAAAGCCATATCGAAGACCCGATCAGCCCCGCCGAACTGGCGCAGGATGTGGACATGTCCACCCGCCAGCTTGAACGGCTGTTTCGCCGCTACCTGAACCGCAGCCCGAAACGCTATTATACGGAGTTGCGCCTGGAACGTGCCCGCAACCTGCTGATGCAAACGGATATGAGCGTCATTAATGTTGCGCTGGCGTCTGGCTTCACGTCACCATCACATTTTTCGAAATGCTACCGCGCGCATTATAACACGACACCTTATCGCGAACGCGGCGCGCGATCATCGGACGACAGGGAATAGCCCCTGACGCCCCCACGCGGGGGGCGCGCGGCGTTTTCATCCCGAACATGTGACACGCGCCAAAAGCAAGGCGGGCAAGCTGAACATTGCCAGCCTGCCCGCCCTATCGCTTTTGGTGATGTCCGGCTTCAGGACTGCTTCAGTAATCCTGAACTTCCGCATCTGCGACAAGTTCCTGCAACTTGACATCGGCCATGCGGCCCATGCGCTGGTCAAACAGAATATCGCTAAGTTGGCTGTCTTCAGGGCGCCCCTCGAATTGCAGTTCGCGCGCGCACAGCATTACAACGACCAGGTTGCCACCTTCGACTGTATTGGCCGACACTTCGTTCCGGTCCAGTCGTGCCAGTTCAATCGCATCAGATTGCGCGATGTCGCGCTGAAATTCGGTACGTTCACTTAGGGCGGCATCACTCAGGTCGCTGGCGAAGCCCCCCAGTTCCGAACAACTGCGCACATTTGCGCGAATACGCGCAACACGGTCCAGATTCTCTGCACTGCGCCCGCCGGGCAGCAGCAGGCGCTTATAGGTCAATTGGACCTGATCGGCAGGAATCTCGCGGGTGCTGTCGGTGGCACGCAACTGGAAAAAGGCAAAAGCCCCGTTCAGATCCAACGGCCCGATGATTTCGCCCGCATTGGCCACGGACACCGGCGCAGCAATATTGCCGGGCAGGTTTTCCAGCGGCATCCAGTCCAGGCGCCCCCCTTGATCGCGTGTGCCCGCAAGCGAGAATTCGCGCGCAATGGCAGAAAATTCTTCCTGCGTGCGCGCACCGGCAATCATTTCCATGATCTGGCCCACAGCCTCGGCAAATTCGGGGTCGCTTGGCAGGAATATCTCGGACAGCAGAACGCGCGGGGTGCCACGAATGGCGCTGATATCGCGCGCGCGCGCCACATCGCTGTCGGTCACCGAAACCAAAGGCGGGAATTCCTGCTCGACCACCTTGCGCCACAACAGGCCGACAGTGACGAACTGGCGGAAGGTTTCCACATCAATACCGCTATCGCGCATGATCTGCAGGACTTCTTCGGCGCTCAACTCCACGCGCGCGGCGAATTCCGCCATCCCTTCGGCCACGTCGTCACTGGTTACGCGAATGCCGCGCCGGTGGGCATAATCCTGTTGCACCGCTTCTTCGGTCAGGCGCGTCAGGGCTTCTTGCCGCATATCAACCGCGCCCGCATTCAGCAGGTCCAGAAACGCCATGCGCTGGGATACATCATAATTGGTAATGATGCGGTCATTGACCTTACGCGCCGGTGCAAACATGCCTTGTGCCTGCGCGACTGTCGCGGCCCAGAACACCCCGCCGATGCACAGCATCATCACAATGCCAAGCCGCGAAACGATGGAAGAAGTGAAAAAACGCATCAGGTCAGGTCCGTTCGGTTGGTCTTGAAATTTCATGGTCGGTCAGGTGTTTGCATACATGACATGCGCGGCTTTGTCATCCATGCGCTGCGCGTGTCCTGTGCGGATCATGGCGCGCGATAATCTGGTGGCGGATTGCAAGGTTTCCTGCCCCTGCCGCATCTTGTGTTGCGTCACCCCGAACACCCCCGCCGCGCCCGTGACGGGTTGCCGCCCACCCCCAGAACATCAATGCTCAGCCCGAAGCTGGTGGTATCCGATGCTGTCGTGGCAGAGGCAAAGCGGCGTTCGACATCCATCTGCATCCGCAGGCATTCATTCTCGAAGCTTAACCCGGCCCCAAGGCGTGCGGCGCGGTTGCGCGCGATGTCATAGCGCCAGTTCACACTTGCGGTCCAGTTTTCATCCAGGGCGCGCGACCCGTCCAACGACCATTCCGCCGCTTTTGCGGCGCGGTTTTCCGCAGGATCGGCGCGAATATGCATATAGGTGGTGGAAATCGAATATTCTGCCGTGCTCCAGTCCAGTTCCATCGCGTTGCGTGTCAGGCGCAGGTCTGAATTGAACAGCGCACGATTGCTTAGCGTCAGGCCCTGATCGGTATCAAGCGAGCTGACAAGCAACCAATCCGACCGCTGCCCCGCAAGTGCGGATTGCGGCGAAAACTGCCCAAGGTCGTCCTTGCGCCAGACACGGCCCAGAATAAAGGTGCTGGACCAGCCCTGTGGGTCATGGCGCGTCCAGCTTAGCCCCAGATTGGCCCGCAACCCCATTTCGCGCTGGTCGCGGGCGGCAAACCGGCTGTGGCTGAACAGATTGCCTTCGTCAAGTTCGGGCATACTGCTGATATCATTGGGAAGTGTATCTACACGGTCCCGCCCCCAGATAACCTGCGCCACAGGTTCCACAACATGGGTTGCGCCGCCCGCATCGGCGCGCACCAGCGGCCAGCGCAATTCCGCCATGGCATTGGGCACAAGGCGCGTGCTCGAACGTGCAAACCCTGTGGCCCCCGGTGCGATGGCGAAATGGTCCAGCCCCAGCGTGAAACCAAGCGCCCCCACCACCCCGCCGGGCAGCACAGCATCGCGCCGCCAGTCAAAATCAGCGCTGAAGCGCGCAACCGATTTCACATCCCCCGCCAGGGGCCTGCGCCGCGAATGACCATGCGCTTCCAGCCGAAGCCCCCCGACACCCCCAAGGCCCGGCATGTCGAAGCGGCGTTCATAAATGGTCTGCCCGATCTGGTTGGGCAATTCGCGGTTATTGTCCACCAGACGCAAGGACCGGAATTGCAGCACCTGCGCCCGGATACGTTCATCCCGGCGCACACGTTCCAGCGTGATGTCGGATGTCAGCTGCGCTTCGGGGCGGTCATAATCTTCCAGCAGGGGCCTGTCAGACACCTTGATCAGGTTGAAGGACAGTTCAAACCCGTTTCCAACCGAAAACGCGCCCCGCGTGTAGCCCATCGCGCGGGTGGTTCCCCGCCGGATCGAATCGCGCGCGACCAGACCGCCAAGTTCCAGCATGCCCGTGGCGAAGGCCTGTCTGTAGCGCAGTTCCAGCGCGCGTGTTTCCTTGGTGGCCAGAAACGGCGTCACCGTCAGGTCCTTGTCGGGCGAGATGGCTATGAAATAAGGGGCGCGCAACCCGACACCATGGCCGGTATCAATGGTATATTGCGGGCTAAGCCAACCTGTGGCCCGTTCCAGCCCCGGATCAGGCACACGCAGGCGCGGCAAATAAGCGACCGGCAGCCCGAACAGGCGGAACTGTGCATTCTCGAAATAGATTTGCTGTTCAAGCTGGTCATGCACCACCCGGGTGGCGCGCACTTCCCATAGCGGGGTCTGGGTCTGCGCGCAGATTTCACAGGCCGATGCGATGACAGAATTCATCTGTGTGTAGCGGTCATCCACACGCTCGACCTGATGGGCGGCGATCTGCAGTTGCTGGTCCAGCACCACACGCGCGGAACGCACCAGTCCACGGCGCAGCCCGTCATTCATTTGCGCGGACTCGGCCAGCACCACCACCCTGTCGCCTTCGGTCAGGGTCAGTGGACCTTCGATTTGCAGATCACCTGTCTGGCGGTCATAGATGACACGCGCGGCGCGCAAGCGGGTCTGGCCGGACAGTGCTTCCACATTGCCTTGGGCGATCAGGCGGTTGGGTCCGTCCAGATACAGCCTGTCTGCAACCAATGTTGCAAATTCCGGCTGCGTCTGCGCGATCTGGGCGCGCGCGGGCAGTGGCGCGGCCACGGCCAACCCAAGCGCCAGCACCACCGCCGCCGCATAACCCGACCGCGCGACGCCCCGCAAATTTTGGCGATATGGCGCACAGGCCCAAGGCATCAACCTTCCTCCAGATTCAGCAGCAGTCCCACTGCAAGCAGCAATGTCGCAACAGGTGGACCCCATGCCGCAAGCATGACAGGCACCTGTCCGGTTTCCCCCAAAACCTGTGCAAAGTTACGCAGAAAGAACAAGGTGAATCCAGCCAGAATCGTGATTAAGGCCCGAATTCCTGCGCCCCCCGCGCGGGCATGATGAATACACATCCCCAATGCCAGCAGCATCATGCCTGTCATCAGAACCGGAAGCGCCAGTTCCATATTCAGCCGCATCCGGTGTTCCAGCGCCGCAAATCCCGCGCGTTCCAGGGCCGCGATAAACGCAGGCAGTTGCACCAGCGGCACAGTGCGCACCTGTGCAAAACTGTCCCTGATCTGTTCAGGCGTCAGGTCAGTCGGCACCGAGACATGCGCCATTTCAGTGGCTTGTTGTTCCGGGTTCATGTCCGACAGGCGCCATTGCTTCACCTGATGCAGCGCCCACAGACCGGGTTGCAATTCCGCCCGGCCCGCACGCAGGCGCAATGACAACCCGTCATCTGCATCAAAAATAAGGAATGTCGCGTCATGCAGCACTGTGCCGGTGTCTTCGGCGCGGGGCGAATAGATGACGGTTTGCCCCCGCGCATCGGCCTGACGCAGCCAGACATCCTGACCGCTGATGATCACGGCGCTGGTCGTGTCGCCACGCAACTGGGCCTGTGCGCGGCTGTATTCGCGCGTGGTGCTGGCAACCAGCGGGTTCATGACAGCGACAAACACGATGCTGAACAGGAAAAAAACGAAAGCGGGCAGGACAATCAAGCGCGGGATGGACCGCCCTGCCGCACGGATGACCACGAATTCAGAACTGCGCGACCATGCCAACGCAACCCAGATTGCCGACAGCATCAACACAAGCGGTGCAATTTCATACAGCGCTTCGGGGGTGTTCAGCGCCGACAAGCGCAGGATCTGGGCCATGCCTGCGGACTGGCCGCTGAACCGGCGCATCTGCTCGACCATGTCCAGCAACAGCAACATGCCCACGAACACCCCAAGCACCATCATGAAGGCCACCAGCAAGCGCCGGATCAGATACAGATCAAGCGTCATGTCAGCGCCCCCGACGCCGGGCGCGCGGTCCATCCCCTGCCGCGGGCGCGGCTTGCCCACCACAACATGGTGACCACGACCCCCGCCCCCAAAATCACCGGAACGAAGGCCAGCCACGCAAGCGCCGCATTGCGCAGGGCAAACCCCGACGCGGCATTGCTGGCCAGTTGCACCAATGCCAGCACAATGATGGCCCCCATAACCTGCCGCCAGGCCCCCAGCCGGCTGAATTGCCCCAGACAGATCGCAACAAACCCGATCAGCGATGTCATGACCGCCAGCAGCGGCTGGGCAAACCGGCTGGCCAGTTCAAAGCGGACATCCGCCATCGTGATCCCCATCACCTGCAGGTTTCCGGCATCAGGCGACATCAGCAACGGTGTAGGCAGTTCACGCACATCCGCACTGCGCCCCGCAGGCCCGATCAGGCCGCCAACGTCGAAGGTCAGTTCATCGAAACTTAGCGTGCCCAGACGGTCCGGCCCTTCACGATAGATCAGCGCGACCCCGTCCAGCATGACCAGCGC
This sequence comes from Paracoccaceae bacterium, assembly GCA_017510335.1. Taxonomy (GTDB): domain Bacteria; phylum Pseudomonadota; class Alphaproteobacteria; order Rhodobacterales; family Rhodobacteraceae; genus Roseinatronobacter. The sequence goes on along the minus strand of JAFWNM010000012.1, from coordinate 59,334 downwards.
AGGCCCCAACGCCCCCGGCACCAGCAACGCCGACGCGGCATTATATTCTACGCGCGTCCCGGCTGTGCGGGAATCCGACAAGAACACATCGACAAGCTTGCCTTCGGGGGTGATGTCGCGCAAGAAAACCACGATCCCGTCAGCAGGCTGCAAAAATTCGCCGGAACGCAGCAGGCGCGCAGTTATGTTTTCGGCAATCTGGACCTGCCGTTCGGCCAGTTGCATGCGCGACAAGGGCATCAGCACATGCATCAGAAACGCAAGCATGACCGCAACCACCAGCCCGAAAACAGCCACCGGCACCAGCATCCGCACGAAGGACAGCCCCGTTCCCTGCAACACCACCAGTTCATTGTCGCGTGTCATGCGCATGGCCACATAGACCGCCGCCGCAAATGCCGATAGCGGCAGGACCACGCGGATGACATTGGGCAGGGTCAATGCGGAAAGTTCCAGAAACACCCAGAAACTCTGGCCATCCCCGACAATTGCATCAAACAGCCGCGCGGCGCGGTTCACCCAATAGACCGAAATCAGCACCAGCGAGAAAAAGGCAAAGACCGTCAGCAACTGAACCAGAAGATATCGGTCAATACTGCGCACTTGTGCCAAACTCCATACCTGTAAACTGCGCGCGACAGTATTGCCCAAGCCGCATAATGAAAAGCGATTCGGCCCAATGTGGTGTCACAGATATTGCGCGCCGCCCCGCTTTCGTGCGGTGTGCCCTACCATATTTGCGACCGTCCTGCCACGGCATGGACCCCGCAACCGGCAGCCCACAAGGGCTTAGCGTTGGCGGGCCGCAGCAAGAATTGCGCCCTGCGCATGTTCCTGGATCAGCACTACAAACGGGGTGGCGTCATGCAAGGCGACTTCCTGCACGAAAGGTTCCAGCCCGTCCCATTGCGCAACCACATCCCATGTGGTGACAATGTTATGGTAGGTAATCTTGCGGCCTTCATTCTCGCCGCCGGTGATGTCAACCTCGGCGGTGTCCAGATAGCGCACGACCTGAATATCCACCGGCGGCTTCAACGGAACGTCCGAATGCGCATCAATACGCATGCGCCCCTGTCCCGCAGGCGTCAGGGAAACGGAAATCTGCGCCGCATGACCCGCTTGCGCCAGATGGTCCTGAATCAGGCCCATCACCTGCATGGTGGCAGACCCCTTCACTTCGTCACGTCCACCAATGATCATTTGCGGGGTATAGACAGACGCACGGCCATTGTTGCGTGCGTATGTCTGCTGACGCTCGCTGAAGGCGGCCTTGCCAAAGCTGTCGGCCCAGCCGATGTAGTCCCAGTAATCGACATGCAGCCCAAGCGCGATCACATCCTCGCGCGCTGCAAGTTCTTCCAGCACGATATCGGCGGGCGGGCAGGCCGCACATCCTTGCGATGTGTATAATTCGACAACAACGGGATTGGTCTGCGCCTGCGCTGTGGTTCCAAGGCCAAGGGCCATACCAACCAGTGCGAAAGCAACGTCCTTCGGTCGCAGAGCCAACCGCATTTTCTTCCCTTCCGGTGTCATTGTTCGATGTGATCTAACCAGTTCCGCGACGCCGTGCCAATCAAGGTTTTGAGAGGAGCGCGCAGGCATGACCAGAAGGTAACACTGCATATCAGCCGCGCTTTTTGTGCACAATGGTATACAAAAACGCGCATTCCCACTTGAACGAAGGCCCATGTTAGGGCAAATGCTATGTCAGCAAGACCCTTCAACCCCTAAAGGGAGGCCACCTTATGACCATTATCGTCGGACAGGACAGCGCGAAAGTGCGCAAAACACTAAGTTTGGGCGGAAAATCCATTGCCTATTATTCCATTCCAGCTGCCGAAGCCGCAGGTTTGGGCGCGTTTTCCAAACTGCCCGCCAGCCTGAAAGTTGTTTTGGAAAACATGCTGCGATTCGAGGATGGCAAGACCGTTTCGCTGGAAGACATCAAGGCTTTCTCCGACTGGGGCAAAAATGGCGGCAAGAACCCGCGTGAAATCGCCTATCGTCCGGCCCGCGTTCTGATGCAGGATTTCACCGGCGTTCCCGCTGTGGTGGACCTTGCGGCCATGCGCGACGGAATCAAGGCCCTGGGGGGCGACGCGCAGAAAATCAACCCGCTGAACCCTGTCGATCTGGTCATCGACCATTCGGTGATGATTGACGAATTCGGCAACCCGCGCGCCTTCCAGATGAATGTGGACCGCGAATATGAACGCAACATCGAACGCTACACCTTCCTGAAATGGGGACAAAAAGCGTTCAACAACTTCCGCGTTGTGCCACCAGGCACAGGTATTTGCCATCAGGTCAATCTGGAATACCTGGCCCAGACTGTCTGGACCGACGAAGACCAGAACGGCGAAACTGTCGCTTACCCTGACACGCTGGTGGGCACCGACAGCCACACCACCATGGTCAACGGTCTGGCCGTGCTGGGCTGGGGTGTTGGCGGGATCGAGGCAGAGGCCGCGATGCTGGGCCAACCCGTTTCCATGCTGATCCCCGAAGTGGTGGGTTTCAAACTGACCGGCGCCATGGTCGAGGGCACAACGGCAACCGATCTGGTTCTGAAGGTCGTGCAATTGCTGCGCGCCAAGGGCGTGGTCGGCAAATTCGTCGAATTCTACGGCGAAGGGCTGGACCACCTGCCGCTGGCCGACCGTGCGACCATTGCCAACATGGCCCCCGAATATGGCGCAACCTGCGGCTTCTTCCCCATTGATCAGGAAACGCTGCGCTATCTGGAACAGACGGGCCGCGACAAAGACCGCGTTGCCCTTGTTGAAGCCTATGCAAAAGAAAACGGGTTCTGGCGCGGGGCGGATTACGCGCCCATCTATACCGACACGCTGGAACTGGACATGGGCACGGTTGTTCCCGCAATTTCCGGCCCCAAACGCCCGCAGGACCACACGGCACTTGATCAGGCTTCGCAGAAATTCCTTGATGTCGTGTCCGAATATCGCGGCACAGCGGCAAGTGCGGAAGCCGCCGAAATGGCAGACGAAGGCCCTGCCCCCACCGCACCGGTAGACCCGCGTAAAACCGCCAAGGTTGAAGGTGAAGACTATACAATCCGCGACGGGTCGGTGGTCATTGCCTCTATCACCTCATGCACCAACACATCGAACCCCTATGTCATGATCGGGGCCGGTCTGGTGGCACGCAAGGCGCGCGCGCTGGGTCTGACCCGCAAGCCTTGGGTGAAAACCTCGCTTGCGCCCGGGTCGCAGGTTGTGTCGGCCTATCTGGAAGCGGCCGAGTTGCAAGAGGATCTGGACGCCATCGGCTTCAACCTTGTGGGCTATGGCTGCACGACCTGTATCGGCAATTCGGGGCCACTGCAGGACGAGATTTCCAAAGCCATCAACGAAAACGACCTGATTGCCACTTCGGTTCTGTCCGGCAACCGCAACTTTGAAGGGCGCATCAGCCCGGACGTGCGCGCCAACTATCTGGCCAGCCCGCCGCTGGTTGTGGCCTATGCGCTGGCTGGTGACATGAATATCGACATCACCAAGGACCCGATCGCGCAAACCCCTGATGGCAAGGATGTCTACCTGAAGGACATCTGGCCCACCCAGAAGGAAGTTGCCGAACTGGTCGAGCGCACTGTGACGCGCGAAGCCTTCATGTCGAAATATGCCGATGTGTTCAAAGGCGACGAAAAATGGCAGGCCGTGGAAACCACGGATTCCGAAACCTATGACTGGCCAGCGTCTTCGACCTATATCCAGAACCCGCCCTATTTCCGCGGCATGGGTGCCGAAGCGGGCACCATTTCCGACCTGAAAGGCGCGCGTATTCTGGCCGTTCTGGGGGATATGATCACCACGGACCACATCAGCCCCGCAGGCAGTTTCAAGGCCGAAACCCCGGCGGGCAAATACCTGACCGACCGTCAGGTGCCGGTGCGTGAATTCAACTCCTACGGGTCGCGCCGTGGCAACCACGAAGTCATGATGCGCGGCACGTTTGCCAATATCCGCATCAAGAACGAAATGCTGGAAGGCGTTGAAGGGGGCTACACCAACGGGCCGGACGGGCAGCAGACGTCAATCTATGACGCGTCCATGGCCTATCAGGAACAGGGCACGCCGCTGGTGGTGATTGGCGGTGTGGAATATGGCGCGGGGTCCAGCCGTGACTGGGCCGCCAAGGGCACAAACCTGTTGGGCGTCAAGGCCGTGATCGCGCAATCCTTTGAACGCATCCACAGGTCCAACCTTGTGGGTATGGGGGTCATTCCGTTTGAATTCACGGGTGGCGACAACCGCAAATCCCTTGGATTGACCGGCACCGAAACCATTTCAATCAGCGGTCTGGAAGGCGATCTTAAACCCCTGTCCGAAGTGCCCTGCACCATCACCTATGAAGATGGCACAGAAAAGGTCATCACCCTGAAATGCCGCATCGATACCGGCATTGAAAAGGAATATGTCGAACATGGCGGCGTGCTGCATTATGTGCTGCGCGATCTGGCAAAATCTGCCTGACCACGTTGTTTTGACAGCAAATCCCAAAAGACCCCGGCCATCGCCGGGGTCTTTTTTGTCACGGTCCTGTCGGTTGACGTCATCGCGCCTGCGCATTAGTCAACATCATCATCCACGCCAAAAGAGATGCCCACCATGTCAACCCGCGTCATTGCCCTGTCCCTTCTGGCATTTGTGCTGGGGTTTATCATTCTGATGGCTTCGGTGACGTTCTTTGTGCGCGACCCCCTGCCCATTGTCGGGGCAAACCAGACGCTGTTGCTGCATTCCGTGGAAATCACACCGCAAATCCGCACAGCAGTGGCCATTGATGGCGGATACCGTGTTGATGTGACAGTGGAACACGCGCAAACGCAGGACCCCCACGCGCAATTGCGCCCCACAGGGGGCGCAGAAATCATGCTGGACACGGGAACGGACAGCGCGGGCGCATGGTCAGGCTCTGGTCAGATGACACGCCCGGGCCGCTGGGAACTGGTCCTGACCGTAGGATCAACCCGAGAGGTGATCCCGTTTATCGTGCGGGAATAATCACTCACGCTGCGCGAAGACAAACGCGCCGTCGTGCCGCCGGAAGCCTGCAGCTTCATAGAAGCTCACGGCACCGGGCGCGGACAACAACAGGCAGGTTTTGACATCAGGGGCCGCTTGCGCGGTCCGGGTCAACAGGTCCTTGCCAATGCCCCTGCCCTGATACGCGTCATCCACGCACAGATCGGAACAATACAGGCAATAGGCCCAATCCGTGATGGACCGCGCCACACCCACAAGCCGCCCGTCAACACGGGCAGCAACGATGATCTGCGCGCCGCGCAGCATGGCATCCAGAGGCGCCATATCAGACGGACGCCGCAGCGCCAGCCCGGACGCCTGCAAAACCTGCGCGAATTCATCCACGCCTAAATCAGGTTCCAGTCCATAGGCAATGGTCATCGTGCGGCCGCCCGTTCAATTGCGGGGCGTATGCGGTTTGCCACCACATCGCGCGTGATTGGCCCGGCGAAGCGCAAGACGATCGTGCCATCACCGGCCACGACATACGTTTCCGGCACCCCATACAGACCCCAATCCAACACCATACGTCCCGTTGCATCCTGCCCGCTGGCCGCAAACGGGTTGCCCAGCTCATCCAGAAAATCCAGCGCGCGATCAGCTTGGTCGCGGTAATTGATGCCGTATACAGGCAGTTCTTCGGCCAGTTCTTCCAACAAGGGGTGTTCCGCGCGGCACGGTGCGCACCATGACGCCCAGTAATTCACCAGCTTCACCTGTCCATCGCGCAGTGTGTCGTCATCAAACAGCGGCAATTCGCCCAGCTGCGTCAGCATCACGCCCGGCGCTTGCTGCCCTTCGCGCGCCGATGGCAGTGCATCCCGGTCATCGCGCATATTGCCAAACCAGAACAGCGCGGCCAACGCCACAAACAGCAGCGGTGGCAGGAACATCAGCGGTCTGAACTTACCCATTTCCGGCCTTTCGGTTTTCAACCTCATTCAATTGCTGGCGCACCGCGCGCCCACGCACCCAGTACCACAGCGCCAAGCCCCCAATCAGCCCGAGAGAGGCAAGGTAGGCCAACAACACTTCCATCGCATAACGTCCAAGATCAGGCATCAGACCATCCTTTCGCGGGCAACAAGCGCCTTCATGCGCCGTGCGCGAATTTCCGTGCGCGTGCCCGCCAGAACCAGCGCCAAAAAGATCAGCCCGAACCCCACCATGCTGATGTAAAGCGGCGCCTTATAGGCCCAATCCATCCGCGTTCCCGGTGCCACCGACAAGGACGCCCCCTGATGCAGGCCCTGATTCCAGAACAGCGCCGCATAGCGCGACAAAACCGCAAAGACCGACCCCACAAGGCACAACACCGCTGTCAGGTCCGCGCCTGTGTCAGGGTCATCAATCGCGGACCACAACGCGATATAGCCCAGATAAAACAGAAGCAGGATCAAAAACGATGTCAGGCGCGGGTCCCATGCCCACCATGTGCCCCACATTGGCTGGCCCCACACCGCGCCGGTCAACAACCCGATCAAGGTCATCACCAACCCGATGGGCGCAGCCGCCTTGGCCGCCAACGCGCTGACATGGTGCCGCCGGATCAGCCAGACCAGCGACGCCACCAGCATCATGACCCAGGCATTGATGGCCATCATCGCGGCGGGCACATGAATAAACATAATCTTGACTGTGGACTCCTGCCGGAAATCATCTGGTGTGAAAAAGAAACCCCATGTCAGGCCTGTCGCTGTGGTCACCACAGCAGCCACCGCCACAACCGGCAACAGCCAGTCTGTGGTGCGCATGAATTTCAGCGGGTTTGCATATTCCCAAAGCGATGCCATAACGCTCACCTATCCTCAGTTGGGGTCGCCCTCAAGACTGCCACGCAGCCCCTCACCGAAGGTTTATCCGGATCACAAGGGCAGATGCAAAGGGCAATAATGCCACAGCCCCCGCCGTAATGCCCGCCAGCAACGCAACCGGCGTGGCAACATCCAATCCCTGCGCACCGCGCGCCACCACCTCGGCCCCGAAAACCAGTGTCGGAATATACAGCGGCAGCACCAGCAGCGACAGCAACAACCCGCCGCGTTTCAAACCAACCGTTAGCGCCGCCCCGAACGTGCCAATCACCGACAGCGCCGGTGTGCCAAGCGCCAGCGACAACACCAGCCAGCCATAGGCTTGCGGCGGCAGATACAACAATAGCCCCAGCACCGGCGATACCAGCACCAGCGGCAGCCCCGTGGTCAGCCAATGCGCCAGCGCCTTGATGGACACAACACCTTCCATCGGCACCGGCGCAGTTGCCAGCAAATCAAGCGAGCCATCTTCAAAATCCAGTGCGAATATGCGGTCCAACGACAGCAAACACGCCAAAAGCGCCCCCACCCACAGAATTCCCGGCGCAATCCGCGCCAGAATATCCGGCTCCGGCCCCACACCCAGCGGCACCAGAACTGCCATGATCAGGAAAAACGCCAGCCCCAGCCCGAAGCCCCCGCCTGCGCGAAACGCAAGCCGCAGATCGCGCACCAGAAGCGCAATCACAAGAAGGCCTCATCGAACTGGCCGCTGCCGTGGTGCGGGATGGTCGCCTTGAACGGCGTCAGGTCCAGAATATCGGCCTCGGGCAGGCCAAGGTCTATATGGGTGGCGATCAACGCCATCCCGCCCCCTGCCAGATGCGCGCGCACCACATCGCCAAACAGCGCCACCGACACTGCATCCAGCGACACAGTGGGTTCATCCAGCACCCAGACGGGCCGCCCCGTGACGATAAGTCGCGCCAGCCCCAGCCTGCGTTTTTGGCCCGCCGACAGGTTTTGCGCCGCGCGCCCCGACAGCGCGCGCAGGTTCATCTGCTCCAGCGCCGCATCAATGCCCCGTGTCCCATAAACTGCCGCCCAGAAGGACAGGTTTTCCGCCACGCTCAATGTCGTTTTCAACCCGTCCGCATGGGCCGCATACGCGATGGACTCGGGCGGACAGGACACCTCGCCAGCAAGCGCGGGCTGCAACCCCGCCACCGTGCGCAACAACGTGGTCTTGCCGCACCCGTTGGGGCCGCGCAGCACCAGCGCTTGTGCAGGGGACAGGGAAAACCCCACACCTTCCAACAACGCAAACCCGCCGCGCGCACAAGCAAGGTTCGTGACATTCAGCCTCAAGTTACGCCCCTTTTCGACAAAGCGCTGCCGCAGCCCTTCATCTTGCCAAAAATACTCAATACACCCTACCCGACAGGCAATAACGCAACTGCAACGCGGCGCTGTTCGGACAGCAGCACATTATAGGTGCGGCACGCGGCGGGGCTGTCCATGCTTTCCACGCCCAGCCCTGCCGCCTCCAGCGTCTCGCGCAGTTGCGCCGGAATATGCGCGATGGTGCCGCCAGTGCCAATGAACAGCACATCCACACGGCCCGCCAACTCCAGAAGGGGCGCGTGATCATCATACCCGCCCCAGGGCCGCACATCGCCGGCAACCAGCAACAAGGGCGCTGCGCAGACCTGCCCCCCGATGCGGAAGAACGTCTTGCCGTAACCGTCAACAGGGCGCGATGCCCCGAAATCAATCTCGGACAAGCGCATCTCAGCCCTCCTTGACCCCGAATTGCGTGCCTGCGGAATCGCCTGCATTCTTTGACCAATCGCGTTTCACACCAAGGCGCAGCAACACTGCCGACGCGACAAATACGGACGAATAGGTGCCCACGATCACGCCCCAGATCATGGCGAACACAAACCCGCGAATGACATCGCCACCCAGCACAAACAGCGCGATCAGCGCCAGCAATGTGGTAACCGAGGTCATGACCGTGCGTGACGATGTGTCATTTATCGACAGGTTCAGAACTTCCTTGATGGGGCGTTTCTTGAACTTGATCAGGTTTTCGCGCACCCGGTCAAACACCACAACTGTGTCATTCAGGGAATAGCCCACAATGGTCAGCAGCGCCGCGATGATGGCCAGATCGAACCGGATTTGCAGCAGGCTGAACACCCCGATGGTCAACACCACATCATGCACCAATGCCGCCACAGCCCCGACCGAGAACTGCCATTCAAACCGCAACCAGATGTAAAACAGCACCGCCGCCAAGGCCAGCACAACCGAAATCACCGCAGACTGGATCAACTCGCCCGACACTTTCGGGCCAACGGAATCCACCGCCGCGAAACTCAGCGTCGGGTCAAGGGCTTGCAACGCGTCGCGCACAGCGCCGATCTGCTCGGGCGTGATGGCTTCCACCCCTTCTTGTGCCTGGATGCGGACCATCGCAACATTGCGATCCGCCGCGAAGGCGGGATCAAAAACTTCCGTTATCGCAATATCGCCGAAGCCAAGTCCGGCAATCGCCCCGCGATAGGCGGCAATGTCGACGGGCGCCTGCGCTTCGGTGCGGATGGACGTGCCCCCGCGAAAGTCGATGCCGAAATTCAGGCCCATCGCGAAAAACGCGATCACCGAAATCAGCATTGCAATCAGCGACGCCCCGAAGGTGACCTTCCAGTAGCGAAAGAAATCAATCGCGGTATCTTGTGGAACAAGTTTCAGTCGCATGGGCATATGTTCCTTCAGATGGCCAGGGTTTTAGGGCGGCGGCGTTCATAATAGATCACCATCATCAGGCGGGTGACCAGCAGCGCGGTGAACACGGATGTCAAAATCCCCAAGCCCAATGTCACGGCAAACCCGCGCACGGGGCCGGACCCCATTGCAAACAGGATCAGCGCAGTGATGAACGTGGTAATATTGGCGTCCAGAATGGCGGACAGCGCCTTCTCATAGCCCAGCTCGATGGCGCGCGCAGGCCCCTTGGCGGTGCGCATTTCTTCGCGGATACGCTCGAAAATCAGCACGGTGGCGTCCACGGCCATACCGATGGTCAGCACAATGCCAGCAATGCCCGGCAATGTCAGCGTGGCGCCAATCAGCGACAGAAGCGCAAAAATCATGGCCACATTCAGCACCAGCGCGATATTGGCAATGACCCCGAAAATACCATAGCTGGCAATCATGAACCCCAGCACCGCAACCATGGCAACGATGGCGGCAATCTTGCCTGCATCAATGCTGTCCTGCCCCAGTTCCGGCCCGACAGTGCGTTCTTCCAGAAAATCCATTTCTGCAGGCAACGCCCCGGAACGCAGCAGCACCGCAAGGCGGCTGGTTTCCTCGACTGTGAAACGGCCGGTAATGATACCTGACCCGCCTGCGATATGGCTTTGGATGACCGGCGCGGACACCACTTCGCTATCAAGCACAATTGCAAACGGGTTTCCGATATTTTCCGCCGTATACAGGCCAAACGCCCGGCCCCCTGCGGGGTTAAAACGGAAATTCACGGCCGGGCGGTTGTTCTGGTCCATTCCGGGTTGGGCATCAACCAATTGGTCGCCCGTGACAACGGGGGTCTGGTCCACGACGTAATAAACACCCTGCTCATCCATTGACGGGTAAATCACGTTGCGCGGTCCGGGCACTTCATCAGGGTCGGACGTAACGCGCACCACCGAATGGAAGGTCAGGCGCGCAGTCGTGCCGATAAGCGCTTTCAGTTCCTCGGCGGAACCAATACCGGGAACCTGTATCAGGATGCGGTCGGCCCCTTGGCGCTGGATGGTTGGTTCGCGGGTGCCCGCCTCATCGACACGGCGGCGGATAATTTCCAGCGACAGGCGCATCGTGCGCTCATCTGTTGCCGCGCGTTCGGCCTCGGACAGGGTCACGACAATTTCTTCGCCGTCGCGGCGCACATCCAGATCGCGCGCGGCCCCGAACCCCGCAAGCGACTCCGTGGGTTGCGCCAGTTCGCGGACATAGGCAACCGCCTGATCCAGCGCATCGGGGTTGCCGATGCGCACGCGCAATTCGCCTGCGTCATCTGATGGCATGCGTCGCACTGCCCCGACGCTGGCGCGTTCGGATGACAGCCTGTCGCGCACGGCAGGCCACATCCCGTCAATCCGGTCGGCATAGACATCGGACACGCGCACTTCGGCCAGCAAATGCGCACCACCGCGCAGATCAAGGCCAAGATTTACCAAGAAACTGGGCAGGAAACCGGGCCAGGCGTTTCTGTCGGCCTCCAGCGCGGCGTTGCCCTGCCCCGTGTCAAGGGCCACGACAGCGTCGTTATGCCGTTCCACACGCTCATAAAACAGGTTTGGTGCGGCAAACAGAAGCGCAAGCGCGCAGGTCGACCAGATCAGGATGCGTTTCCACATCGGTATTTGCAACATCGGCGCGTGGTCCCCGTGGTATCTGTGACTGTTCAGGGCATCTTTGTGTTCGTGTGGAACATTTCAATGCCCTGACATGGTCTTCTTGTCAAAAGCGGTCCGCAGGCCCTGCACATACGGGCAGCGCGCACGCACCGGCTTGAAGCGGGCGTCAGTCCTTGGTCGCCGGTTCGGTCTTGGACATGACGGTTGCAATGGTTTGCTTGACCACACGCACTTTCACGCCTTCGGCAATCTCGACTTCCAGCTCGCCATCTTCCTTGACCTTGGTGACCTTGCCGATCAGGCCGCCTTGCGTGACCACCTGATCGCCACGGCGCAGCGCATCGACCATGGACCTGTGTTCTTTCATCTTTTTCTGCTGCGGACGGATCAACAGGAAATACATGATCACGAAGATCAGGACAAAAGGGATGATCGAAATCAATCCACCGGCAGCACCGGCATCTTGCGCATAGGCAGGGGTGACGAACATGAAAGCTCCTTACGGCTGTGGCACCCGACAGGCGGGCATACTGGCCGCCCCGCAGCACATGCCACAGGGCGGAATTCGCGCGCACCCTACTGGCAGGGCGGGGCCTTGGCAAGGCGGGGCAAGGCGCAATCGGGCAGGCATTGCCCCCATAACGGGCTTGGCGTCCCGAAATTCACGGCAGCTACCAGCGGCCCGACAAGGCGCGCAGCACCAAAGCGCCGCGCCGCCGGAATTCCGATGGCAGCAAACCGCCCTGTCCCACAAGTTCGGGGTGGCGTGCCGCACGGCGCAGAACTGCACCTGCCAGCCAACCGGTCAGCAGCGCAGGCAATGCCGTTCGGGGCACCAGATGGCGTTTCGCCCGCGCCCGCGCCAGATGCGCCAGACCATCGCGCGCCAATGCCGCAACAGCGCTGTCGCGCCCGTCCACAAGCGGAATGCGCCCTGCCGCCTGAAGCTGCGGGATCGCCACCAGCCAGTTCGCCAGCCCGGACGCGAAGGCCATGTCACGCACCGGCGCTTCGGCCTGCGGCGGCGCGCCCAGCGCAAGCGCCGCCAGCCACATCAAATTCCCCGATGTCGCATCAAGATGCGCGCGAAACGCAGCTTCATCCGCGAAGGGCGCGCGGTGAACATCCCAATGCCGCGCGCTGATCATCCCGTGCCCCAGCGCAACCGGCAACTCTGCCCCTTGCCAGACCTGCGCCAGCGGGGCCGCGACATGATGGGGGCGCGGGGGCTTTTGCGCGGCAATATCATCCAGAACATCGGTCCAGAACTGCAAGCGCATTTCGGCAATCAGCGGCTCTTGCGTGACCCAAGGGGCGCGCGCGACTTCCAGATTGAACGCATAAAGCGGCCACAGCCGCGCGCGCGCGGTTTCAGGCGCGGCTATTGTCGCGGCATAGCGGTCGGGATCGCCTTGCTGGACAAGGGCCGCCAGATCATCCATCCGACGGTGCCACCACCATCAGGGCATAGGCAATTTCCGAAGGCGCGGCCTTCCAGCGGGCGATTTCCAGTTCGGCCTTGTCCAAGGCACTGGCCAGAACCCCTGTGGCATTGGGCCGCAGGCTGTCAATACGTCGGGATATGGGCGTGTAATACGCTTCCCACGGTGCGCCGATCTGCATCTGTTCGCCCAGCACACGGTAGCCCGCCGCCGCCACCCGCGCACGAATGCCCGCAACATCGGTGATCTGCGGGTATTCCGCCCAGAAGGCGCGCGCTGCCGCAGACGGGCGCGGCAGCAGGCAGGGTTCCGAAAAGGCCACAGCGCCCCCCGGCGCCAGCGCGCCCCGCCACCCGCGCAACGCTTCGGTGATTCCCAGAAAATAGACCGCGCCCGCGCACCAGATCAAATCATAGGGGCCGGTCAGCTGCGCCATATCGCCCTGACGCACCTGCACGCGATCCCCGAAAGGGGCCGTGCGTTTTTGCGCCGCCGCCACGAATTGCGCAATCTGGTCCACCGCTTCGATCCGCGCGCGGGGGCGTTCCTTGGCCAGCGTCACTGTATCGGCCCCCGATCCGCAGCCTGCATCGCAAATGCGCGCATCAGTTGGGGTTGCGGCCACAGACAGCGCCCAGCCCAGATCAGCGGCCGCCCCCGGCCCTTCGCGCGCCAAATCGCTGTATAACGTCAGAAAGGCATCATCCGGTGTCAGGTCTTGCATGGTTTCACCCCGTCGCGCAGGAATTTCCAGATCACAGCATCCAGCAGCGCCTCAAAGCTGGCGTCAACTATGTTGGGCGACACGCCCACAGTTGACCAGCGCCGCCCCTGCCCGTCTTCTGAATCGATAATCACGCGGGTCACGGCCTCTGTGCCGCCTTGGGTGATGCGCACTTTGAAATCTACCAGTTTCATATCGTCAATCGCGGCCTGATAGGGGCCCAGATCCTTGGACAGGGCCTTGGACAGGGCATTGACAGGCCCGCGGTCATGACCGGCGCTGTCCATCGATTCCGACACTGACAGTTTCTTTTCATCCCCGATTTTTACGACAACCACAGCTTCGGACAGGGTGACAATCTGGTTATACTTGTTCTTGCGCCGTTCCACAGTGACGCGGTAGCGCTTGACCTCGAAAAAATCGGGCACCTGCCCCAGCGCACGCCGCGCCAGCAATTCGAAACTGGCCTGTGCGCTGTCATAGGCATAGCCCTGATCCTCGCGGTCCTTGATCTGGTCCAGAATGGCCCCCAGCCGCGCATCGCCCTTGTCGACCTGCACGCCCATATCGGCCAGCCGCATCCGCAGGTTCGACTGCCCCGCCTGATTGGACATCGGCACAATGCGGGCATTGCCCACCTGCGCGGGGTCGATATGTTCATAAGTGCTGGGGTCTTTCAAAATCGCGCTTGCATGCAGCCCTGCCTTATGCGCGAAGGCCGATGCCCCCACATAGGGCAGGCTGCGCTGCGGCACACGGTTCAGAATATCATCGAGCTTGCGTGAAATGCGCAGCAACCCCTGCAGCGCGTCCAGCGTCACCCCTGTTTCAAAGCGGTCGGCATAGGCGGGTTTCAACAGCAATGTTGGAATAAGCGTGGTCAGCGACGCATTCCCGCAGCGTTCCCCCAACCCGTTGAGTGTGCCTTGTATCTGGCGCGCGCCCGCATCCACTGCCGCCAGCGAACAGGCCACGGCCTGCCCTGTGTCATCATGGCAATGAATGCCAAGACGCGCGCCCTTGATGCCGCTGTCGATGACCGCGCGGGTGATGGTGCCAATCTCGGATGGCAGGCTGCCGCCATTGGTGTCACACAGCACCACCCAGCGCGCGCCCGCATCATGGGCGGCATGCAGACAGGCCAGTGCATAGTCGGGATTGGCCTTGTAGCCGTCAAAGAAATGTTCGGCGTCGAAATGCGCCTCGCGCCCCTGCGCCACACAATGCGCGATGGAGGCGCGGATGTTTTCGACGTTGTCCTCAAGGCTGATGCCCAGCGCCGTGGTGACGTGGAAATCATGCGACTTGCCCACAAGACACACCGCATCGGTGCCCGCATTCAGCACCGCCGCCAGCACATCATCATTTTCCGCCGACCGGCCCGCGCGTTTGGTCATCCCGAAGGCCGTGAAAACGGCCCTGGTTTGCGGTTTGGCGTTGAAGAATTCGCTATCCGTGGGGTTCGCGCCGGGCCAGCCCCCTTCGATATAGTCAATACCAATGCTGTCGAGCATCGCGGCGATGGCGTGCTTCTCCGGTGTGGAGAATTGCACACCCTGCGTCTGCTGGCCATCGCGCAGCGTTGTGTCATAGAGGGTAAGGCGTTCGCGGGTCATGGGTGTCCCCTTTGCAAGTGTGACCTGTCAGAACACGGGCAGCGCCCGACCGAGGGGGGCGCAAAAGCGCCCGCCGTGGGGGCGGGCGGGCGCCGCCCGTGCTGGCGCACGGGCGGAACAGAGGGAGCAGGAGAAATCACAGCTTTAACTTTCCAAATAGTTCTGGATCAAATTGCTTTGTAATTTCGAATGAACTGCCCTCTGGTGTGTCGATAATGTGTATACCTACGCTTTGAAGTTTATCCCGAATATCATCTGCGTCTTGGAAGCGGCGCTCCGCTCTTGCATTTTCTCGAAGTAGGAGTATGTCGCGAACGATTTCATGCAAGTCACGGCTGAGCTTAGATCCATCATTGAGAAATTTGTCGACCTCAAGATGAAGCTTAACCTCCGAGAAGCTAATACCTAACAACTGAGCGCTGCCTATAAGAGCAGCTATGTTGCCTTTCTTAGCATAAGACTTCATTTCTGCTATAGCTAATGGGGTGTTCAAATCGTCTGCCAGAATGTCAAGAAACCGATCCGGGACAATTGCCTGTCCGTCAAATTCAGCCACTATTTTTATCCATCGAGATAGTGTCTTTTTTGCAGAGTCAGCCTTGGTCTGTGTCCAGTTCATTGGCTTTCGATAATGGGTGGAAAGAAGAACAAGTCGAATAACAGGTCCCCAAGCACCCGTATCCAGCAAATCCCGAACCGTGAAAAAATTGCCCAGGGACTTGGACATTTTCTTCCCCTCCACCTGCACCATTTCATTATGCAGCCAGTAATTCGCAAACCCCGCGCCCTCATGCGCGCAGCAGCTTTGCGCGATCTCGTTCTCGTGGTGCGGGAATTGCAGATCGATGCCCCCGCCATGAATGTCGAATGATGGCCCCAACAGCTCATGGCTCATGGCCGAGCATTCGATATGCCAGCCCGGACGGCCATGCCCCCAAGGGCTGTCCCAGCCCGGTTCCTCCGCGCTGGACGGCTTCCACAGCACAAAATCCATCGGGTCGCGCTTGTAGGGGGCCACTTCCACCCGCGCGCCTGCGATCATGTCATCGACCGACCGGCCCGACAGCGCGCCATATTCGGGGTAGCTGCGCACATCAAACAGCACATGGCCTTGCGCAAGATAGGCATGGCCCTTGGCGATCAGCCCGTCAATCATCGCAATCATCTGGGTGATGAACTGCGTGGCGCGCGGCTCATGATTGGGTCGCAATGCGCCAAGCGCGTCCATATCCGCATGATACCAGTCGATGGTTTCATCTGTCAGCGCGCGGATGATCCGGTTCAGGGGCCGCGCATCGCCATCCGCCTGCATGCGCGCGGCGCGCGCGTTGATCTTGTCATCCACATCAGTGAAATTGCGCACATAGGTCACATGCCCCTGGCCATAGACATGGCGCAGCAACCGATACAGCACATCAAACACCACCACAGGGCGCGCATTGCCCAGATGGGCGCGGTCATAAACAGTGGGGCCACAGACATACATGCGGACATTTTCAGGGTCCAGCGGGATGAAATCTTCCCGCTTGCGGGTGCGCGAATTGTGCAACCGAATCTTGGTCATGTCCTCTCCTCTCGGGCCATGCTGGCGCGCGGGCGGGGGAAAACTCGATCAGGGAAATGAAAACAAGACCGCCCGCCGTAAACTCAGCGGCAAATGCAGCAGCAAATCATGCGGGTCAAGGTCTTCATGTGGAAAACCATACGCGTGCCCCCCGCAAGTGCCAAGCCCAAAAATCCCAAAACCCGCGCCTTTGGGAGGAAGGGCGCGGGCTGGCAGGCCAACACGGACATTGGAGGAGCGCCGCTGGCCATGTCTTGGATCGTCATGCAGGGGTCAGATGTCAGCTTCCTTGCCCCGCAGGACGGATTGAACCACATAGACCAGAATTGCGAAACCCACCGCCCCCGCGACAAAAACGCCCAACAGCACAATCCAGTCGATCGGCCCGCCAATGTCACGAAAGCCCGAATTCGTCATCATCATGACAAAGGCAACAGCGGCAACCCCGCCAAAGGGCATGGACAATTGCGCCAACAAGAATTTACGCATCGACATCGCGCGGTCGCGCACCAGAACATAGCCATAGCCAAGCGTAATGATCGCAGCCACGGCAACCATGGCCCAGAACAGCCCGCGCCCGAACATTTCCTCGAACACGGCCAGCAGCGTCATCAGGCTGAAGTCTTCCATTTCGTCATCCTTTCATGCGGGCGGTTTCATCTTGCCCGAAATACTCGCGGGGGTCCGGGGGCAGCCGCCCCCGGGGGCAGGATCAGGCGCGACCGCGCAGCATGGCATTATAGGTGGCTTTCAGCGCAACTTCCTTCATCAGCCAGCTGATCCACAATTCTTCCAGCGGCGCAATCACACCGGGGAAGGACGGGGTCAGGTTGTCCTGATAGTCGAATTCCACCAGCATGGCGCGGCCAATGCGGGTAATCAGCGGGCAAGACGTGTAGCCATTATAAAGGCGCGTGCCCTCGCGGCCTGCAATTTCACTGACCAGATGATCCTCGACCACAGGAATGTGAAATTTCACAGACGCCGCCGTCTTGCCCTTGGGCACACCGTTGATGTCGCCAATCCCGAAAATATTGGCATAGCGCGCATGGCGCAGGGTTTGCATGTCCACTTCGATCCAGCCCTGATCAACCCAGCGTTCCGCCCATGACAGACCAGAATCGCGAATGACCTGCGGCGCGCGCTGTGGCGGGATCACATTGATGAAATCCCATTTGTCGGTCACGTCCCCGTCGGGCGTGGCATAGGTGGCCGTTTTGGCCCCCAGATCAATACCTTTCAGCACATGCTGATAGCGGTAGGTGATGTCGCGTTCATCCATGATCTGGCGCACGCGGTGGTGAATGACCGGCACGCCAAACAGGTTCGTGGCCTGCGCGTTATAGACGAATTCGCATTTGCTGCGATTGCCTTTGGTGGTGGCAATATCTTCGGCAAGGAAGCACAGCTTGACGGGCGCGCCTGCGCATTTCATTTCGGTCGCGGGGCGGCCGAACATGCCAACGCCGCCTTCGGTGGTGAATTTGTCCAGCGCCTGCCAGCTAAGTTCGGCATGTTCTGGGCTGGCATAATGGGCCGCGATGCCGTTTTGCGGGCCGGCCATGCTCAGGTCAAACCCTTCAATGGCGTCCCAGTCCAGCACCAGACCTGTGGCAACGATCAGGTAATCATAGTCGATACGCTGCCCGCCCGTTGTGGTGACGCGGTTCGCGTCCGGGTCCAGTTCGGCGGCATATTCATTGATATAGGTCACGCCCCCTGGCAGCCATTGTTCGGTGGACGACACGGCGTAACTGGCCTTGCGCAGGCCAGAGGCGATCAAGGTGAAACCGGGTTGATACCAATGCTGCGGGCGTCCGTCCAGAATGGTGATCTGCGCGCCCTCCAGACGCTCGGACAAACGGTTGGCGATGGCCGCGCCCCCTGCCCCTGCGCCCATGATCAGGATACGCGCATTGGTGCGTTGCGCCTGTGCGGGTTTGCCCGCGCCGCCCATCGCCAATGCAGCACTGCCGCCCGCGGCAAGCCCCATGAACCCGCGTCGGTTCGTAGCAAGTTTTTGCAGGTCCATCATCGAATCCCCCCAATGTCATCAATATACATACTCAACACATCATATATCTATTTAAGAATGTATGATCCAGATCAAACTGACGCACCCGCAGATTTATCTTCACGGCCCTGTGATGTGGGCGCTGAAACTTTTACAGCATGTGCCCCGTTCCTGTGATGTTAACCAACCAAACCGGAAATGGAGATTTTCATGCTCAAGCTTACAGCACCGGCCCTTATGGCAGTTTTGATGACAACCGGGGCCAACGCAGGCACAGCAATCGGCCTTGCCGGGGACAGAACACTTGTGTCGATCGATCTGGACAGCGCGCAAGTCACCGGGATGCAAGATATCGACTATGACGGCCGCATTCTGGGCATTGATTTCCGCCCTGCCACGGGGCAGATCATTGCTGTGACCGACGGGTTTGACGTGGTCAATGTCACCCCCGAAACCGGCGCATGGGAAGCGCTGGTCACAATGGACACCCCCTTGGACCATGCGCAGGGCGATGCGGTCATTGTCGACATCAATCCCGCCGCAGATGCGCTGCGCTTCATGTCGGGCACAACCAACCACCGCGTCAATCTGGGCAGCGGGGCGGTGACTGTTGATGGCAGCCTGACGTTTACTGACGGCACGGAAGGCATGCCAATGGTCGGTGCAACGGCCTATTCCAATTCCCATGGGCAGCCTGACAGCACGATGATGTTCAACATCGACACTGCGATGGCCGCGCTTTTGCAGCAAACCGCCCCCAATGATGGCGACAATGTCGTAATCGGTGCGACAGGCGCAACATTTGACGGTCCCGTTGCCTTCGACATCGCCACCACCCCCGAGGGGGAAAACACAGCCTGGCTGGTGGCAAACGGGGCGTTCCACACGCTGGATCTGGCCACGGGCATGGTCACCGAAAGCTGGCAGATCGACGCGCTGGATGTTGTGCTGCGCGATGTGACGGTGTTTCACCCGGCGCAATAATGCACACCAGGTTTTTACCGACCCGAAGCGTAGCGTAAACGGTTCACACCAATGAACACGGGTCAGGGGGGCGCACGGCATCAGGCCACGCGCCCCCTGTTCATATCTGCAAGGCAAGCGCCCCGGATTGCCCCGCCCGATGCACCGCCGCGCCAACTTGATCTTGATCAATGACAGCACTGCCGTGCTGCGGATAATACACCCGCAAAGGTCATGTTTTCGGCACAGGCCCTTAACCGCATGTCACCTTGCCGATAGGGGGATTTTCCGAATGCGTCTGACAACCCGCACCAATCTGGCCCTTCGCACCTTGATGTTCTGCGCCGTCAACCAGGAAAAGCTGGTGCGCAAACAAGACGCAGCGCAGGCCATCAACGCTTCGGAAAACCACTTGGCGCAGGTCATCAACAAGCTGGGTCAGGACGGGTTCATCACCACGCTGCGCGGGCGGCATGGCGGGTTCCATCTGGCGCGCGACCCATCATGTATCAGCGTAGGCGAGGTGTTTCGCGCCTTTGAATCCGGCCTGCCCTTCATGGAATGCTTTTCAACCGCCAACACCTGCCCGTTGAAAGACCATTGCGTGATGCGCCCGCATCTGTCACGCGCAGTCGAATCCTTCTACAGCGCGCTTGATGATCTGTATCTGGCCGAACTGGTCCACTGCAACGCAGGGCTGGAAGCGATCCTGTCCGTAGAAGGGCCGCGCATCCCAAAACGCTGCGCCCCTGTGCAGCCTGATGCGCCGTCGGACAAGGCGCTAATCGCCCCCGAACTTGTGGACTGATGCCGCGCGCGCAACCTGTTCTGTCCAGACACCCAAAAGCATGTGACAAGAAATGAAGGGACCGCATTCGCGCATGTCGTGTTCAGGCGGCATGCTCTGACATGTTGATTTCGCGTGTTCAAGCCGCCCAAAACCAGTTCCCAGGTTTGAGCACTATACGCCAAGCAACCTGTCGGCATCCGCGAAACGCTTTCAGCTTCGCGGCCATCGCCCTTGCGACCCCGAAATTCCGGCAATTCTCTGGAAAAACCCTCAATCGGCCGTGTGGTGCGACAGCGCAACAGCAGACTGCGCGGCGCGTATAAACGCGGCCATGCGCGCGGCATCCTTCACGCCCGGCCTACTTTCCACACCAGAAGACACATCCACCTGACGCGCCCCTGTCAGTGCGATGGCTTGCGCAACATTGCCCGCATGCAACCCGCCTGCCAGCATCCAGGGGCACGCCCAGCGCCGTCCGGCAATCAGGTTCCAGTCAAAACTTAGCCCGTTGCCCCCCGGCAGTGTTGCATCCTGCGTTGGCTTGGCATCCACCAGAAGCTGGTCGGCGACACGGCCATACATGTCCAGCGCCGCCAGATCATCAGGTCCGGCCACGCCAACAGCCTTCATCACCGGCAACCCGAACCGCGCGCGCAACGCCGCGACACGGGCGGGCGTTTCATGGCCGTGCAACTGCAACATGTCCAGCGGCACCTGTTCAACCAGTCGCGCCAGCATGTCGTCATCGCCATCAACGGTCAGCGCAACCTTGGCCACGCCTTCGGGAACAGCCAGCGCAAGCGCGCGCGCCTGCGCAAGGGACACATGGCGCGGTGATTTCGGGAAAAATACAAACCCCACATAGCGCGCGCCCGCGTCAACTGCGGCGCGCATATGGGCAGGGTCGGTCAACCCGCAAATCTTTACATGAACAGCGTCCGACATGTGCCCTCAGCGTGCGTCAAGAACCGCAAGCACATCATCCTTGCGGGTTTGTGGCGCGATGGTTTCCACCCGCCGCAGGTCCGCGCGCAAGGCGTCCGCTTCGCGGCGGGCCTGCGACGCTTCACGGCGATAGCCGTATTCGCGCACCCATTCCCACACGAACCCCAACAGCAACCCAAACCCGACCGCCAGCCCAAGGATCATGAACAGCGGCAGCGTCATCGACAGATTGAACCCCAAAAGCCCCGCCAACACATCTGGCAGCAACTGCACGGTTACCACGGCCCTGTTGGCAAGGGCCAATGTCAGCAACACCAGTGCAATAATCGCCAGCACACCATAACGCAGATAGGTCAGCATTTCGTTATTCCTCAATTCCATTCAGCCGGTCACGCAGCAATTTTCCGGTTTTGAAAAACGGCACGGCCTTTTCTTCCACCTTCACACTTTCGCCTGTGCGCGGGTTGCGCCCCACACGGGCGTCGCGCTGTTTGACCGAAAACGCGCCAAAGCCGCGCAATTCCACCCGTTCGCCCCGCGCAAGGGCCTCGGTGATTTCTTCAAAAATCGTGTTCACAATGCGTTCCACATCGCGTTGAAACAGATGCGGATTTTCTTCGGCTATTTTCTGGATCAGTTCCGAACGAATCATTTGTGTTACCCCGATCTGGTGTGCAGCGCGCCCGCGCCAACGCGTCTATGCACGCAGGCTACAGCATTTTTCCTACGACTATAGGATGAAACGCCATGCGAAGGAATAACCAATAACCATTGAAAGCACCTGCTTTTGCAGCTTTTCTTCTGGGATGGGCGACATTTGGCCAATGGTGCATGCGCGCGTGGCGGTCTGCCCCTTCCCTCTGGCGTGTTGCTGGCGTAGGGCTGCGGGGAATGCCAAAAGGTGCCGCACATGTCAAAACGTCCCGTTATCCGCCTGAAACCCAAAGCCGAGGCGCGTGCCATTCGCCACGGGTTCCCGTGGGTCTTTGCCAATGAACTTGTCACAGACCGGCGCACGCGCGCATTGGCCGCCGGCAGTTTCGCCAATCTGGAAGATGCCGACGGCAACGCGCTTGGCCTTGTGACCGTCAACCCGGTGTCGAAAATCATTGCCCGCATGATGGACCGCGACCCGGATGCAGAGGTGACACTGGACTGGCTGGCGGACCGCATAACACGCGCACAGGACTTGCGCGACCGCCTGCATGGCGCGCCCTTCTACCGGCTGGTCCACGCCGAGGCTGACGGCCTGCCCGGTGTCATCATCGACCGTTTTGGCGATGCTGCGGTCATCCAGCCCAATGCGGCCTGGGCGGAAGCGCATTTTGCCCTGTTGGCGCAGGCCCTGCAGCAAGTCACCGGCGTTTCGACGGTTGTGAAAAACGCCAGCGGGCGGTCGCGTGCGCTGGAAGGGCTGGACGAAGAAACCGTCCTGCATTGCGGCAATCTGGACGGGGCCGTGCCTGTGCAGATGAATGGCGCCACCTATATGGCCGATTTGCTGGGCGGGCAGAAAACGGGCCTGTTTTTCGACCAGCGCGACAACCATGCCTTTGCCGCGCGACTGGCAAGGGACGCGCGCGTTCTGGATGTGTTTTCGCATGTGGGCGGGTTTGCGCTGGCCGCGCTGGCGCAAGGGGCTGCTTCTGCGCTGGCGGTGGACAGTTCTGCGCCCGCGCTGGAACTGGCCCGGCAAGGGGCCAGTGCAAGCGCGCTGGCAAAGCATTTCCAGACCCGTCAGGGCGATGCCTTCGCCGTGATGGAAGCGCTGGCCACCGAGGGGGCGCAATTCGATCTGGTGGTCTGCGATCCGCCCGCCTTCGCGCCCAGCAAACCCGCGCTGGACAAGGGCTTGCGCGCCTATGAACGGGTTGCGCGTCTGGCCGCGCCGCTGGTGGCACCGGGCGGCTATCTGGGGCTGTGTTCGTGTTCGCACGCCGCTGACCTGACCAGTTTCCGCAATGCCAGTGCGCGCGGGATCGGGCGTGCGGGGCGGCGCGCACAGCTTATTCACACAGGCTTTGGTGGCGCGGATCATCCGCAATTGCCGCAACTGGCCGAAAGCGGGTATCTGAAGGCTGTTTTCTTCCGGCTGGATTGATGCGCGCGGTTCTGGATGCCTGTGTGCTGTATCCCACAGTGTTGCGCGAAATCCTTGTCGGTGTTGCCGCGCGCGGCGGGTTCACGCCTTTGTGGTCGGCGCGTATTCTGGCAGAGTGGCAACACGCCGCTGCCCGGTTGGGACCAGCAGGCGCGGCGGTTGCATCGGGCGAAATTGCGCAGTTGCGCGGCCTGTGGCCAATGGCGGAAATTCCCGCCACCCCCGAACTGGAAGCGCGGCTGGACCTGCCCGACGCAGCAGACAAGCATGTTCTGGCAACCGCCATATCTGCACAGGCAGATTGCATCATCACCTTGAACCTGCGGGATTTTCCGCGCCGCGCGCTGCAGGCGGAAGGGCTGCAGGCCCAAAGCCCCGATGCGTTCCTGATGGCGCTGTGGCTGGACGCGCCGCAAATTGTCGAACAGGCCGTGGACGCTGCGCGCACCGCAACCGAAGCCGCGTCCGGGCGGGCGCAGCCCGTGCGCGCCTTGCTCAAACGCGCGAAACTGCCGCGTCTGGGCAAGGCCCTGGAATAAGGCGGCACATGCGGTTTGCGACAAATTCCCGCCTGCCCCTTGCGGCCCCCCAAGCGCAGGACTAAGATTCCCGCAACCTATTTATGTTATCACTGACCCGAACAGGTCCACACAAAGGCAGGCGTAATGCAAGATCCGATCGAAACCTACATGAACCTTGTCCCCATGGTTGTTGAACAGACCAGCCGCGGGGAAAGGGCCTATGACATCTTCTCGCGGTTGCTGAAGGAACGGATCATCTTTGTGACCGGCCCTGTGCATGACGGCATGGCCAGCCTGATTGTCGCGCAGTTGCTGCACCTTGAAGCGGACAATCCGTCCAAGGAAATCAGCATGTATATCAACAGCCCCGGCGGTGTGGTCACATCCGGTCTGTCGATCTATGACACCATGCAATATATCAAACCCAAAGTGTCGACCCTTGTTGTGGGTCAGGCGGCCAGTATGGGGTCGCTTTTGCTGGCAGCCGGCGAGAAGGGCATGCGCTTCTCCTTGCCGAATTCGCGCATCATGGTCCACCAGCCCTCAGGCGGGTTTCAGGGCCAGGCCACGGATATTTCCATCCATGCCCGCGAAATTCTGGAACTGAAGGAACGCCTAAACAAAATCTATGTGCGCCATACCGGCCAGACCCTGAAAAAGGTCGAGGACGCGCTGGAACGTGACAATTTCATGACTGCCGAAATGGCAAAGGATTGGGGCCTGATTGACGAAATCGTCACATCACGCGCTGAAACAGCCGGCGCATAACACGAATTCGGGGGGCAAGGCGGGATTTTTGTAAGGCTTTTTCGCAGTTTTGCATTGTTCCTCCCCCCCGACTAACCTACCCTTGGACCATAATAAGGCCAACGCGACAGGTCTGTTTTGGCCAACAGGTCCCTTTCGCAGTCAAGACCACAGAGGTATGTGATGGCAACATCGGAAAAAGACAGCAAGAACACCCTTTATTGTTCCTTCTGTGGCAAAAGCCAGCACGAAGTGCGCAAACTGATTGCAGGGCCGACAGTGTTCATCTGCGATGAATGTGTTGAGCTGTGCATGGACATCATCCGCGAGGAAACAAAAACCGGCGGCCTGAAAACCACCGACGGCGTGCCCAGCCCGCGCGAGATTTGCAATGTGCTGGATGATTATGTCATCGGGCAGGAACAAGCCAAGCGTGTTCTGTCCGTCGCAGTGCATAACCACTACAAACGGCTGAACCATTCCGGCAAATCCGGCGAAGTGGAACTGTCGAAATCCAACATCCTGCTGATCGGTCCCACAGGCTGCGGCAAGACATTGCTGGCCCAGACGCTGGCGCGCATTCTGGATGTGCCCTTCACCATGGCCGATGCAACCACGCTGACCGAAGCGGGCTATGTGGGCGAAGATGTGGAAAACATCATCCTCAAGCTGCTGCAATCCAGTGAATACAATGTCGAACGCGCGCAACGCGGCATCGTCTATATTGACGAGGTCGACAAGATCACGCGCAAATCCGACAACCCGTCCATCACCCGCGATGTGTCCGGTGAAGGGGTGCAGCAGGCGCTTTTGAAACTGATGGAAGGCACTGTTGCCAGTGTCCCCCCGCAAGGTGGGCGCAAACATCCGCAACAGGAATTCCTGCAGGTAGATACAACCAATATCCTGTTTATCTGCGGCGGCGCGTTCGCGGGGCTTGACCGGATTATCGCGCAGCGCGGCAAAGGGTCGGCCATCGGTTTTGGCGCAGACGTCAAGGACGAAAGCGCCCGCACCATTGGCGAGTCGCTGAAGGAACTGGAACCCGAAGATCTGCTGAAATTCGGGCTTATCCCGGAATTTGTGGGCCGTTTGCCGGTTATCGCCACATTGATGGACCTTGATGAAGATGCGCTGGTCACCATCCTGACCGAACCCAAAAACGCATTGGTCAAGCAGTATCAAAAACTGTTCGACATTGAAGGTGTGGACCTTAGCTTCACAGATGAAGCGCTGCGCGCGATTGCCAAACGCGCAATCTTGCGCAAGACAGGCGCACGGGGGTTGCGGTCCATCATGGAAGATATCTTGCTTGATACCATGTTCGACCTGCCCAGCCTTGAGAATGTGAACGAAGTTGTGGTGAATGAAGAAGCCGTGAATTCCGAAGCATCCCCGCTGATCATCTATGCCGAAGCCAAGAAAGGCACGGCAAGCGCCGGGTAACACGGGCGCTCTCGCTTGATCCGCGACTGACTGCATCAAGCTGCGAAACAGCTTCTCCAGTCCTTCGCCATCACAAAAAAACCCGCCTTTTGGGCGGGTTTTTTCTGTTCCGATGACGTGTTCGCGTAGGTTGCCTAAAAGCGGGAACCCGTTTTAAGCGTCTCGAACATGCGAAATCAACAGGTCAGGGCATGTCATGCGATTGCCAAGGAACGCGATATGCCCTGATATGGCCAGAGGGGGCGGGCCTTACCCCCGTGACCGCCGCCCCCCGCGCCGCCCGCCGGTGCGCGCGCCTGCATCCATCGCAGCCCTGGACGCTTCGGCGAATGTGACGCCATCTTTCACGGCGTCCAGCACCTTCGCCAGCCCGATCCACGCCCCGCCATTTGGGTCATGGTTCATCAGCATGTTGGCCGCGCGAATGGCCTCCATCTCGACCGAGCGCACGGGGTTCATGATGGCGCTTGTCATCCCGGCCCCTATGGCCATTGGCAGGAACGCCGCATTGATCCCGTGACGGTTGGGCAGGCCAAAGCTGATATTGGACGCGCCGCATGTTGTGTTCACGCCCAGTTCATCGCGCAAACGCCGCACCAGTGCGAACACCTGCTGGCCTGCACTGGCCATGGCGCCAATCGGCATCACCAACGGGTCCACGACAATGTCATGGGCAGGAATGCCGAAATCCGCAGCGCGTTCGACAATCTTTTTTGCGACGGCAAATCGTACGTCGGGGTCTTCGGAAATGCCTGTGTCATCGTTGGAAATGGCAACCACTGGCACGTTGTATTTCTTGACCAGCGGCAGGACCAGTTCCAGACGGTCTTCCTCGCCGGTGACAGAATTCAGCAACGGGCGGCCATAGGCGGCCTGCAAGCCCGCTTCCAGCGCGCCGGGAACAGAGCTGTCAATGCACAGCGGCACATCCACCACCGCCTGCACCCGTTCGATCAGCGCCTTCATCAACGGCGGTTCAACGAAATTATTGTCGGCATAGCGCGGATCTGCTGCCATTTTGTTGGTGAAAACCGCCCCTGAATTCACATCGAGCACCATCGCACCACAGGCCACCTGTTCCAGCGCGTCGCGTTCAACCGTGGTAAAATCATCCAGTTCCAGTTCGGCGGCCAGCTTTTTGCGGCCCGTCGGGTTGATGCGTTCGCCAATAACGCAAAACGGTTCATCAAAGCCGATGACAACAGTTTTGGTGGCAGATTCAAGGACAGTGCGGGTCATGATCTCTCCGGGGAAAAGGGGCGGTCAGCGGTGCGCCGGTCGGGCGGCTGCCCCACCATTGGCGATGTTCCAGTCAGCATTGGCCTTGATCCCGCCCAGCGGGAAAAAATGCACATGCTCCAGTGCGAAATCGGGGGTGGCGGCCTTGTGCGCGGCCAGTTCGGACAGAAGTTCGGTGGGTTCAAACGGAAGCAACAGTTTTGACACATCCTTGGCGCGCTTTTGCAACACGCGCAGCGACGGGCCAACACCACAGGCCACCGCGAATTTGATCAGCGTCTGCAACTTCGCCGGCCCCGCCACGCCCAGATGCACCGGCAGCGTGACACCCTTTGCGCGCAGGCCGTCTGCCCATGCAATAACGGGCTTGGCCTCGAACGCGAACTGCGTGACGATGGCCATTTTCACACCTGTTGATTGCG
Organism: Paracoccaceae bacterium; assembly: GCA_017510335.1. Lineage (GTDB taxonomy): Bacteria > Pseudomonadota > Alphaproteobacteria > Rhodobacterales > Rhodobacteraceae > Roseinatronobacter. Next base: position 31,562 of record JAFWNM010000012.1, on the reverse strand, counting down.
CGAAAGACTGCTTCCAGCGCAGCGCGTTCAGAATAATCTCATGCCCGCCATCGGGGCCAATGTCGCGGTTGCCTTCGGGGTGACCAGCGACATGCAGCCGGTCGAACCCGTCAAACAGCCCTGTTTCCAACACCTGCATGGAATTGTCATAGGCACCTTTGGGGGTGGACACGCCCCCGCCCAGAACCAGCGCTTGCCGCACATCCGCCTCGCCTTGATAGCGCGCGACCCAGTCGGACAATTCGGCCCTGTCGTTGATGATGCGGGCAGGGAAATGGGGCATCGGCTCCATGCCCTGTGCGCGCAGGCGCGCGGCTGTGGCCACCATGTCGGAAATGGGTGTCCCGTCGATATGGGCAATATAGACGCGCGTGCCCGCAGGCAGGATGGCGCGAAAATCCGCGATCTTCTCAGCGGTGCGGGGCATCACTTCGATGGAATAGCCCTGCATCAGCGCCTCCAGGGCGGCACTGTCGGGCGCGGGCTGGCCCTGCGCAGGGGGACTGCGGAAATTAAAAAGCGCCATGAGACTCTCCAATACACGGGGGCGGCGGGTCATTGCAATCAGACCTTCGCTACCCAGCCGTCATTGGCGATCAGCAGCTTCAGCCTGTCTGCGTCATACTGCGCTTCCAGGTGCTCTGCGGTGGTTTTCGCGACATCTTCATCGCTTCCAGCGACCTCGACAGGGGGCGCTTTGCGCCACTCCGCCAGGTAGGCATCCGCATCGCGCGCACCCACTTTCATGGCGCAACGGTCAATGGCCTGTTCGAACCGTTCCGAAAGCTGGATCTTATGCGCCTTGCGCCCCTTGCCCACAATGACCTGTGCGGGAATATCGCGCCAATAAACGATTACAAGCTGTGCCATGGTTCTTCCTTTCACGCGCGCCGAACTGGGCCTATTGAACGCCTGCCCCGGGCTGCTGTCCCATCCGGTTGCGACCTGCGCACGCGCAGCACCGACGCGCCACACCTACCTTGTGCCCACCCGAAAAGCGAGTGGACGCGACCCTCAAATCTTTCAACTTCATTATGACCGCGACGACAAATTACCTGCGCCATCATGACGCGCAAACCCTTGCTTATTCCAGGTCGGTTGATTACGTTATTTCTTAACACGATATTGGAGGGCGAAGAATGACGCCCGAGCGTCCCGCAGGCGTGGGCGCTTCCCCGAACTCGACACACGGCGCGGCACCTGTTGCCGTCGCCCGAAAATCGGCAAAGGCACCGCGCCACCCCAAGCCAAGGCAGCCGCAACTATATGCGGCACTTGATTTGGGGACGAATAGCTGTCGCATGTTGATTGCCCGCCCCCATGGCGGGCACTTCGAAGTCGTGGACAGTTTTTCAAAAGCAGTCGAATTGGGAACCGGCCTGAAATCTTCGGGGCTGCTGTCCTATCATCCGATGCAGCGCACCTTGCAGGCGCTGCGCATTTGCCGCGCAAAGCTGGAACGCCACAAGGTATCGCGCATGCGTCTTGTGGCCACCGAAGCATGCAGACGCGCGCGCAACAGCCGCGATTTCATCCGCCGTGCCCATGCTGAAACCGGCCTGCGGCTGGACATCATCACGGCCGAAGAAGAAGCGCGCCTTGCCGTGGTGTCCTGTGCGTCGCTGGTGGCAATGGAAACCGAACAGCTTTTGGTTATCGACATTGGCGGGGGGTCAACAGAACTGGTCTGGATTGATCTGTCGCGTGTGGCCCCTGAAAAGCGGCGCAATGCCATCATGGGCATGTATCGTGGCGCGTTCAACCGCGACCCTGTTGCCGGCAAACCGCAAGTCATTGACTGGATCAGCGTGCCGCTGGGCGTTGCCACATTGAAGGACTACTTCGCAGAAGTGGATGATGACGCGGCGCGCTTTGCCTTGATGAGCTGGTATTTCGAAGAACAGCTTGAAGCCTTCACGCCCTATAGCGACCTGAAGCAACACAAGGCGTTCCAGATCATCGGCACATCGGGCACCATCACCACGGTGGCCGCGTCCTATCTGCGGCTGAAACGCTATGACCGGTCCAAGGTGGACGGGCTGGTGATGAATTCGGGGCAGGTTGACAAGGTCATCCGCGAATATCTGGCGCTTGGCCCCATCGGACGCAGGCAAGACCCAAGCATCGGGCGCGACCGGCACACACAAATCATGTCGGGCGCCGCGATTTTGACAGCGTTGATGCGCGTTTGGCCCACAGAACGCATGTCAGTGGCCGATCGCGGGTTGCGCGAGGGGTTGCTTTACGCGCAGATGAGCCGCGATGGCGCACTAGACATGAAAGCCTGACGAAAGGCGCAAGACAAATGAAAGCCAAGAACACATCCGGTCGCGGCAGCCGCGAACTGAAGGTCAAGGTCAAGACTGCGCGCGGGCGCAAGCTGTCATCCACGCGCTGGCTGGAACGGCAGTTGAATGACCCCTATGTGGCCGCAGCACGGCGCGATGGCTATCGCGGGCGGGCCGCCTACAAGCTGCTGGAACTGGACGACAAGTATCGTTTCCTTGTGCCCGGCGCGCGGGTTGTCGATCTGGGCTGCGCACCGGGGGGCTGGCTGCAAGTGGCTGTGGCGCGCGTCAATTCGCTAGGCGAAAAGAAGGGCAAGCGCACGGGGTTTGTGCTGGGCGTGGATTTGCAGGATGTCGAACCCCTGCCCGGCGCAACAGCCCATGTGCTGGATTTTCTGGACGAAGGTGCAGATCAGCAGGTCAAGGACTGGCTGGGCGGGCGGGCCGATGTGGTCATGTCGGACATGGCGGCGGCGTCCAGTGGACACAAACAGACCGACCATATGCGCATCATGTCGCTATGCGAGGCGGCGGCGCATTTTGCCTTTGACGTGCTGGAAGAAGGCGGGACATTTGTTGCGAAGGTTCTGGCCGGTGGTGCCGAAGGGGATTTGCAACGCCTGCTGAAGCAGAACTTCAAGAAGGTCGCGAATGTCAAACCCCCTGCCAGCCGGTCCGACAGTTCCGAAAAATATGTTGTTGCCCAAGGGTTTCGGGGGGGAAGTGTCCCTGATGCTGAACATGACGGTGATCCCGAATGACAGGTCGTTTCGCCCCCCGCCCCGGCGAGGTCCAGCTTGACGCCCCCATTTCGATGCAGGCTGAAATCACATTCATTGGCCATATCGAAAGCGGCTGGTCGCTGGAAGATTGCCCAAAGAACATAGCCCAGGCCCGCGAGGCGGGCAAACCCGCCCATCTGCATATTGCGCCGCTGTTTCGCGCGGGGCTGGAAGGGATTTCACAAGGCGATGCGCTGGTGCTGTTATACTGGATGGACCGCGCCCCCCGCGACCTGATCCGCCAGATGCCCCGCCACCGCGACAGCGCCACGGGGACGTTCAACCTGCGTTCGCCGGCGCGGCCAAACCCCATCGGGATGGGGGTTGTCAGGGTTCTGGCGCTGGACATGCCCGCAGGCCGGATCACGATTGACGCAATCGATGCCATCGACGGCACGCCCTTGGTCGACATCAAACCGCATATGCCCCGCGCCGACCATCTTCCTGCCTAACCGCTATGGGCACGGTGCTGAAATTCGGTCTGATTGTGCTGGCGCTCTATGCAGGGACAGTTGCGCTTCTGGCGGCGTTTCAGACATCCCTGATTTTTCCGCGCGGCCTGACCGGCGCTGCGCCCCTCCTGCCCCAGGGCACAACGCGCATGACGCTGCAAACGCCCGGCGGCGATGTGCTGCAGGGGGTGCGCATTCCCGGGCGAAATACCGATGCGGCCCTGCTGCTGGGGTTTGGCGGCAATGCCTGGAACGCCGAAAGCATGGCGCTGTTTTTGCACCGGCACGCCCCGGACCACCCTGTGGCGGCCTTTCACTTTCGTGGCTATGCGCCCAGCACTGGCACCCCGTCGGCACGCGCGCTGCGCGATGATGCGGTGTTGATCCATGACCACATGGCCAGCACCGAAGCAGGGATCATTGCCATAGGGTTCAGCATCGGCAGCGGTGCCGCGGCCCATCTGGGCGCAAGGCGCGATGTGCAAGGGGTGGCGCTGGTCACCCCGTTCGACAGCCTGCGCAATGTGGCACGCGACAGCTTGCCATGGGCGCCTGTCACATGGTTGCTGCGCCACGACATGACCCCGCTGTCCGATTTGCGCGACCGGGCCGTGCCTGTGGCCATTCTGACCGCCACCCGGGACGAGGTTATCCCCCCCGCCCGCACCGAAGCCCTGATTTCAGGACTACAGGCGTCGCACCACGCGCGCCTGACAGTTTCCCGCATTACGGCGGGCCACAACGACATTTATTCCCACCCGGAATTCAGCACCGCCTTGCAGGCAGCCTTGCGGCACATAGCGCCATAGCGCAGTACAGACTTATTTGCGCTGGTCCAGATCATCTGCGACCGCTTCGGCACGCGCAGCCAGTTCGGTCAGCGCATCGGTCAGGTCTTGCGGCACAACCGGAACTTCCACATGGCGCGGTTCGGGCATGGGGCGCGCATGCAAGCACGAAATTTCTTCGCGCAAGGAGGCCAGTTCGGCTTCGGCGGCTTGCAGCTTGTCCTCGACCCCGGCGGTACGGTCCGCCAGCATCAGGCCCGACATCAGCAACATGCGTTCGGCGGGAACACGGCCGATCTGGTCCAGAAGTGTGCGCGCTTCTGCATCCAGCATTTCGGCAGCGGCCAGCAGGAACACTTCTTCGCCGGGTTGGCAGGCAACCTTGAATTCCTTGTGGCCAATAATGATGGTCTGTTCAGGCATGGTCATCCCCTGTCGCAATCAAGGGCTTCAATTCCCCCAGCACATCTTCCATTTCAACCATGTCTGCCGCGCGTTCCGCGCGCAAGGCTTCCAGTTCGGCGACAAGCGCGCGATTGATCGCGCTTGGTTCAATGACCATGGCTTCATGGCCGTCGCGCAACTGGCGGTTGGCTTCTATCAGTTTTGTATTGGCCTTTTTCAGGCGCAACATTTCAAGGCTTTGCAGGTCCAGTTGTTCTGTCATGCGCGCCAGCCTGCGTTCCAGCGTCGTAAAGGAACTTTCCTGACGCTGGCGCACGGCATTGACGCGCTCAGACAATTGGGCGGTCTTGGCGCGCTCTGCGTCCAGTTGGGCGCGCAGGTCTTCCACATCTTGGGGGGGGGAAGAAACCTGCGGGGCCGGTGCGGCGCGCACGGCGTCCACAGTCCGCGAAATCCGGTCGAGCGCGCGGCTGATGCGCTGCTCCAGATCTTTTATATCGCTCATAAATGTCCTGCTTTCTGTCGCCCTGTTCCGATTTCCCTTTTTGTCATGCCGAATCACGTCTGGCAAGGCACGCAAGGATATATCCAAAAGACTACAGCCAAACCTTGCACATTCCAACAATGCCCGCCACAGGCGCGCGCCATGCTGCCTTTGCTTGAACTTACGGCCAAGACTGCTATTGAGAGCGCGAACATTGCCCCAATAAGGACCGATGCCCGTGGATATTGCCGCCCTTCGTCAAGCACACCCCGACCACTGGAAAAAAGCCACTGCCATTCGCGCGCTGGCCATGGATGCGGTGCAAGCCGCGAATTCCGGCCATCCCGGCATGCCCATGGGTATGGCCGATGTGGCGACCGTGCTGTTTGAAAAGCACATGAAGTTCGATCCCAAAAACCCCAATTGGGCGGACAGGGACCGCTTTATCCTGTCAGCAGGTCACGGGTCCATGCTGGTCTATGCGCTTTTGTATCTGACCGGCTATGAAGATATGACGCTGGAGCAGATCAAGAATTTCCGCCAATGGGGCGCAATCACGGCAGGGCACCCCGAATACGGCCATGTCACGGGCGTGGAAACCACCACCGGCCCGCTGGGTCAGGGCATTTCCAACGCTGTGGGTTTTGCCATGGCCGAAGAAAAGCTGCGCGCGGAATTCGGGCCGAAAATCGTGGATCACTACACCTATGTCATCGCAGGCGATGGCTGCCTGATGGAAGGTATCAGCCACGAAGCCATCGGGCTGGCAGGCCACCAGAAGCTGGGCCGCCTGATTGTGCTGTGGGACAATAACGACATTACCATTGACGGGCGTGTAAGCCTGTCGGATTCGACCGACCAGCGCGCGCGTTTTGCTGCGGCAGGCTGGAAGGTGCTGTCGTGTGACGGGCATGATCCGGTTGACATTGATCGCGCGCTGAACGCGGCCAAAGGGTCTGACCGTCCTGTCCTGATTGATTGCAAGACAATCATCGGTTTTGGCAGCCCCAAAAAGGCCGACACATCTGGCGCGCATGGATCGCCCCTTGGCGATGCGGAAATTGCCGCGACCAAGGAAATCTATGGCTGGCCGCATGGCGCATTCGACATTCCCGCCGATATTCTGGACACATGGCGCGCGATTGGCGCCAAAGGGGCCGAAGCCCGCACCGCGTGGGAAGACCGTTTTTCCAAACTGTCGGGCACCAAACAGGCCGAATTCTCCCGCCGCATGGCAGGCGAGGCCCCCAAGAAGCTGGAAGCGGCCATCCGCGCGCTGAAAAAACAGATCAGCGAAACCGCCCCCAAAGTGGCGACGCGCAAATCATCGGAAATGGTGCTGGAAGTCGTCAACGACATCATGCCCGAAACCATGGGCGGTTCTGCGGACCTGACCGGGTCGAACAACACCAAGACTGCCAGTCTGGGCGTGTTCACCGCCGATGACCGCAAGGGGCGCTATGTCTATTACGGCATCCGCGAACATGGCATGGCGGCGGCCATGAACGGGCTGGCGCTGCATGGCGGTGTCAAACCCTATGGCGGCACGTTCATGTGCTTTACCGATTATGCGCGCGGGTCCATGCGCCTGTCGGCGTTGATGGGCGTTCCGGTCACCTATGTGATGACCCATGATTCCATCGGTCTGGGCGAAGACGGACCAACCCACCAGCCGGTCGAGCATCTGGCCATGCTGCGCGCCACCCCCAACACCTATGTTTTCCGCCCCTGTGACACAGTGGAAACCGCCGAAGCCTGGGAAATTGCGCTGACCGCGCCGCGCACGCCATCCGTGCTGGCCCTGAGCCGCCAGAACCTGCCCACGCTGCGCCTTGAGCACAAGGTCAAGAACCAGACCGCGCAAGGGGCCTATGTGCTGGCCGAAGCCGACGGCAAGCGCCAGGCCATCCTGATGGCCACCGGGTCCGAGGTGGAAATTGCCATGGCGGCGCGCGAGTTGCTGCAAGCCGAAGGGATCGGCACGCGGGTTGTTTCCTTCCCCTGCTGGGAATTGTTCGAGGACCAGCCCGAGGCCTACCGCCGCAAGGTTCTGCCCGCAGGCCCCGTGCGCGTGGCAATCGAGGCTGGCGTGCGCTTTGGCTGGGACCGCTGGTTGTGCGATGAACGCGGCCGCCGCGAGAAGGCCGGTTTTGTCGGCATGCAGGGCTTTGGCGCATCGGCACCCGCGCCCGAATTGTATAAGCAATTCGGCATCACCGCTGAAGATGTCGCGCAAAAGGTCAAGGCGCTGCTGTAAGGCTGCGCATTCGGGCGCGCAGAACTGCTGCGCCCGACACGCAACAGCTTTCAATCAAAAGCCCCGCCGCATCTGCACGCGGGGCTTTTGACGTGCTGCGTGCCAGTCAGACGAATTGTTCGCGGATCAGGCGTTCTTCCAGCCCATGGCCAGGGTCGAACAGCAATTTATGCGAAATACGCTGGTCGGATGTGATGTCGACACTTAGCACATTGCGCACTGACCGGCTGTCGGCATCTGCCATGACCGGGCGTTTGGCGGGGTCTATGACTTCGAACCGGACATGGCTGCCCTTCGGCAACAACGCCCCGCGCCACCGCCGGGGCCGAAATGCCGCAACCGGCGTCAGCGCCAGCACATCCGACCCGATGGGCAGGATCGGCCCATGTGCAGAATAATTATAGGCGGTCGACCCCGCAGGCGTGCTTAGGATAACCCCGTCGCAAACCAACTCGTCCAGCCTTTGGCGGCCATCCACCACGATCCGCAATTTTGCCGCCTGCGCGCCCTGACGCAACAGCGACACTTCATTGATGGCCAGCACATCGGCCGCTGTGCCGTCAATGCGGGTCGCACGCATCCGCAAGGGGTTCAGAACGGCCATTTCCGCCTGTTTCAGCCGTTCCAGCAACCCGTCGGTGCGGTAGGCATTCATCATGAACCCGACGGTACCGCGATTCATGCCATAAACCGGCGTGTCCAGCGCCTGCGTGGCGTGCAGCGTCTGTAACATGAACCCGTCGCCGCCCAAGGCGACAATCACCTGCGCGCTGTCCAGCGGACAAGTGCCGTATTGCGTCGTCAGCTCTGCAAGGGCGGCTTGTGCGTCCGGGGCCGAACTGGCCAGAAAGGCGATATCTGCGGGCATTCCATCCTCAAGGCTGACTTGGTCCGCGCCATGTGACCTGTAACCGCAGGGATTGGCAAGGGCTGGTTCCCATTGCGCGCGAACCGCGCCAATAGGAAACCCGCGCCCGCTTTTGGGTCGCAGACTTGCGCCTGTGCGACGTAATCAAGCCTTTCCCCACGGGCCTTCATGCGCTAATTGATCCCCAAACCCCTGACCAGACCCTTGCGGAGGCCGCCCAATGGACACCACCCCACGCGATACAGGCTTTTTCACCGAAACCATCGAAAGTCGCGATGCAGAACTTTTCGCTGCGATGCAGGCCGAACTGGGCCGCCAGCGCGATGAGATTGAACTGATCGCATCGGAAAACATTGTTTCCAAGGCGGTGATGGACGCACAAGGGTCCGTGCTGACCAACAAATATGCCGAAGGGTATCCCGGCAAGCGCTACTATGGCGGGTGCCAGTATGTCGATGTCGCAGAAAACCTGGCGATTGAACGGGCCTGCAAACTGTTTGACTGTGCCTTTGCCAATGTACAGCCCAATTCGGGGTCACAGGCCAACCAAGGTGTGTTCACGGCGCTGCTGAAACCGGGTGAAACCATTCTGGGCATGTCGCTGGATGCAGGCGGCCACCTGACCCATGGTGCCCGCCCCAACCAGTCGGGCAAGTGGTTCAACGCCGTGCAATATGGCGTGCGGCAAGAAGATTACGCCATTGATTATGACCAGATCGAAGCACTGGCGCGCGAACATCAGCCCAAGATGCTGATCGCGGGCGGGTCTGCCATTCCGCGCATCATCGATTTCGCGCGCATGCGCAAGATTGCCGACAGCGTGGGGGCCTATCTGCTGGTCGATATGGCGCATTTCGCAGGGCTGGTGGCGGCGGGGCTGTACCCCAGCCCGTTCCCGCATGCGCATGTGGCGACCACCACCACCCATAAAACCCTGCGCGGCCCACGCGGCGGCATGATCCTGACCAATGATGAAGCGCTGGCGAAAAAGTTCAATTCCGCCATTTTCCCCGGTATTCAGGGCGGCCCGCTGATGCATGTGATCGCCGCCAAGGCCGTGGCCTTTGGTGAAGCGCTGCAACCGGGGTTTGTCGCCTATCAAAAACAGGTCATCCGCAATGCACAGGCACTGGCAGATCAACTGTCCAAAGGCGGGCTGGATATTGTCACGCGCGGCACAGACACCCATTTGTTGCTGGTGGACCTGCGCCCCAAAGGCGTGAAGGGCAACGCCACCGAAAAGGCGCTTGGGCGCGCGCATATCACCTGCAACAAGAACGGCATCCCCTTTGACACCGAAAGCCCCACTGTCACCAGCGGCATTCGTCTGGGTTCGCCGGCAGGAACGACGCGCGGCTTTACCGAAGCCGAATTCCGCCAGATTGGCGACTGGATTGTTGCTGTGGTCGACGGGCTGGCCGAAAATGGCGAAGATGGAAACGCCGCCGTAGAAGCCCGCGTCAAGGCCGAGGTTGCCCAGCTTTGCGCGCGTTTCCCGATCTATCCGAACCTGTGACAAAGGGGCCTGCACCTGACAGGGGCAGGCCAATCCGCCCATGCTGAACATATTGCGCAACGGCCCGCCCACCGACCTGCCCACAGTGCTGATTGTGCATGGCCTGTTCGGGTCTGCGCGCAACTGGGGGGCCATTGCCAAACGCATATCCGACAGCCGCAGGGTTGTCAGCGTCGATATGCGCAACCATGGCGACAGCCCGTGGCACGACAGCCATGGATATGACGATCTGGCCCATGATCTGGCGCAAGTGATCACGGCTGAAGGCGCGCCCATGGATGTCTTGGGGCATTCCATGGGCGGCAAGGCCGCAATGATGCTGGCGTTGATGCAGCCTGATCTGGTGAACCGCCTGTTGGTGGCTGACATTGCGCCGGTTGCCTATGGGCACAGCCAGACCCACCTGATTGAGGCAATGCGCAAGCTGGACCTGACCGCCCTGAAAACCCGCGCCGATGCAGATGCCGCGCTAGGCACGGACATTGCCGATAGCGGCGTGCGCGCATTTTTGCTGCAATCGCTGGACCTGCGCGCGTCGCCACCGCGCTGGCGGCTGAATCTGGACGTGCTGGAACGCGAAATGGGGCGTATCACTGGCTGGCCGCCGGGGGTGACCGGCAGCTTCCCCCGCCCTGCCCTGTTCCTAAGCGGGGCAAATTCGGACTATGTTTTGCCCGAACACCGCAACATCATAAAAGCGCTGTTTCCTGATGCGAAATTCGCCAAACTGCCTGACGCGGGCCATTGGCTTCATGCCGAAGCCCCGCGCCCCTTTGAAGCGACTATGCGCATGTGGTTTGATTGATCAGTTTTCAATCAGCTTGCGCGCAATAACCCAGCTTGCCACCACGCCCACGACTGCGCCGCCCGCAGCCCATGCCAGAATTGGCTGAAGCGTGTCCTGCCCGATGCTTAGCGCGACAACAACCCCGATACCGGCACAGGTCACACCGACAATACTGTAGATTAGTGGAAACATTCTGATCATGGTGCCCCTCGTCACAATTGGATGGGGTATAACAACCATGTTTCAGGCGCGCAGACCTTGATTTGGCGCAATGTTGATCACGCTATTTTGCACAGGGTGGGAAATGGCGCTTAGTCGCAATCCAGTTTCGCGCGCAACACGCCACTGTCGCCTTCCAATGTGCCGGGGCGAATTGCGCAGGACGTCACATCGACAATCGCGCGTGCCATGGCGGGGCGCAATTGCGGCTGGTCGTTGCGCGGGGCATAGCCATGGCGAATAACTTCGACATTGTCACCAGCCTGCCAGACCGTCATTGCATATCCTGCCGCCTGAACCGGCGTGGCTGTCCCATGTGCCAACCACGGCGCCGGGGAATCGCAGGCCATAAGGCAAAAAACCGGGATCAAGAACCATCTGGACATAGGAACCCTCATCCCAAAACATGGTTAAGATATAATTAACCACAATCTGGCGAAAAACTGTGCCGATCCGATATTGCAGCCGCGCGCGAATCTGGCTAGATGCTGTGCGCAAGGGTGATTAGCTCAGTTGGTAGAGCGCTTCGTTTACACCGAAGATGTCGGGAGTTCGAGTCTCTCATCACCCACCATAAACATCACAAGTTCCATTGCCTTAACTGCTGCCTTTGGGCCTGATGTGTTGCATTTCACGTTGATGTGTCCCTGCGTCGGAAGAACGGTCCCCTGGACTGCGTTGGCAAGTGTGCCGGCGTCACGCATGCATGCGTAGCACGCCTACCAACCCGAAACATGCCGCATGCAGTGCGCGGTTTCATTCACTTGATGGTATTCGGTCACACGACTGTCATGGAAGTATGCGATCCCGACCATACGAAGTGCGTGTGGGGATTCGAGGATGTCGGAACAGAAGATGATTTCCTTGGCGTCGGGCCGACAAGCCCGCTTGCTTGAGCGATTACAGTCAGAGGCTTATGTCGATACGCAAGCGCTGCGTTCGTATCTGGGGGTGTCTGAAGCAACTGTCCGGCGCGACCTGGTTGATCTGGAAGCGCGCGGCTTGATCAGGCGCACACATGGCGGTGCCTTGCCCGCCATACAGGTCACACAAGACTATACAAACGCTGAAAGGCTGACCAAGAACACTGCAGAGAAAGCGCGAATCGGGAAATCCGCCGCTGGGCTGGTGCAGGCGGACGATGTTGTGTTTCTGGATGCAGGAACCACCACGCTTGAAGTCGCTCGTCACCTTGCAGGACGACGTGATCTGACGTTCGTTACCAACGGCACCGATATCGCAGCATGCCTCAGCAGCGCAGGTGTCGGGCGTCTGTTTGTCACGGGTGGCGAATATAGCGACATGAATCATAGCATGATCGGCCCGATCACCATCGAGGCAATCCTGCGTTTCAATGTCGACAAGCTGTTTCTGTCCGTGTCGGCCGTGGACCTGCATCGCGCACAGATCGGGATTTCATCCCTTACGATGGCGGCCACGCAGCGCGCGATGATCGAAATCGCTCAGGAAGTGGTGGTGGTGGCCGATCACACAAAATTCGCGCGCAACGCTTTTTCTGTTGTCGCGTCTCTGGAGGATGTTGACCGCGTCGTTACGGACTGTGCCGCGGCTGATCATGTAGCGCTTCTGCCAGATGCGCTGCAAAAGAAGTTCATCTTTGCCTGAGGAAACCGTCATGCCAGTTCTGAAAATGCAGGCGCTGAACAAATCATGGGGCGACACGCATGTGGTGCGCGATTTGGAGATGGAGACGCGCGAGGGAGAGTTCATTGCGCTTCTGGGGCCATCAGGATGTGGAAAATCAACCACCTTGCGCCTGATTGCAGGTCTGGAAGAGCCAACTTCGGGGAGTATTGAGCTTGACGGGATTGAAATCTCGAAATTGCCCTCTGCGCAGCGCGGCATTTCGATGGTATTCCAATCCTATGCGCTTTTCCCGCATCTGACCGTGGCAGAGAACATCACTTTTGGCCTGTCGGTGCGTGGGGAACCCCGGAAGTCTCAGGCTGAGAAACTTGCGCGCGTGGCGCCCTTGCTGGGGCTGGAAGGGCTGCTGGACCGTCGGCCCGCGCAATTGTCGGGCGGGCAACAGCAACGTGTGGCGCTTGGCCGGGCGTTGATTGCGCAATCTCCGATCTGTCTGCTGGATGAGCCGCTATCAAACCTCGATGCGTCACTACGCGCCGAAATGCGCAACGAGATCAGGTCGATCCAGCGCCGACTTGGGATCACGATGATCTTCGTGACGCATGATCAGACCGAAGCCATGAGCATGGCAGACAGGGTCGCCCTGTTGCGCAACGGACAAATCGAGCAGTTCGATACGCCGGAAGTGCTCTATTCGCGGCCGGCCAGCACCTTTGTCGCCAGGTTCATAGGGGCGCCAGCGATGAACATTCTGCCGCCAGCCGCTTTCGCCAACTGCGGCATAAGCTTTCCCGACGATGTGCTTGTCGGTCTGCGCCCAGAGGATCTTTTCCCAGTAGAACAGGGCCTTGCCGGAAAGGTCACGCAGATCGAGTATTTCGGGGCGGATTCCATCCTCTCTGTCGACATAGGTGCCGCGCGCTGCGCTGTGCGCCTGCAAGGTCGTCCCTCCATCAGGACAGGGACGTTGTTGCATCTGGGGTGGGACGCAGACGCGCTTCACCTGTTCGATGCGCAAACAGGGCTGCGGCGGGAAGCCGCCGCGACCCCACTCACATAGACCAAACTCCAACCAGCCTGAGGAAACAAACCATGACTTATCTGAAACAGGCGCTGCTGGGCAGCGTCAGTCTGAGCATGCTTGCCTTGTCACCAGCTGCGGCACAGACAGACATCACCTTTTTCTATCCTGTCCAGGTCGGTGGCCCGCTGACGGATGTGATTGATGGCTATGTCGCCGACTTTCATGAACACCACCCCGATATTCGTGTCGAGGCCGTATTCTCGGGCAATTATACCGAGACAACGACACGCGCCCTGACCGCCGCGCGCAGCGGCACGCCGCCGACAGTTGCCGTGCTGCTGGCCACCGACATTTTCACGCTGATGGAAGAAGACGTCATCCAGCCAATGGACACTTTCATCACGACCGAAGAAGACCAGACATGGGTTGACGGCTTCATGCCAGCCTATCTGGCATCCGCGCGTGTGGACGGCCATTTGTGGGCGGTTCCGTTCCAGCGTTCCACGGCGGTAATGTATTACAACAAGGAAGCCTTTGCCGCTGCCGGTCTGGACCCGGAACAGCCACCGCGCACATGGGATGAGATGGTCGAGATGGGTCAGGCCCTGACCCAGCGCGACGCATCGGGCAATGTAAGCCAGTATGGCCTTGGTATTCCAAGCAGCATGAATGCCGTGCATTGGCTGTTCGGCGCGCTGGTCGCGCAAAATGGTGGGATGCTGTCCAGCGAAGACGGATTGCACACCTTTTTTGACGCGCCCGAAGTGGTCGAAGCGCTGCAATTCTTTGTGGACCTAAGCACCGAACACGGCATTCACCCTGCAGGGGTTCTGGAATGGGGCACAACACCCAACGACTTCATGCAGGGGCGTCTGGCAATGGCCTGGCACACGACCGGCAACCTGTCGAACATTCGCAACAATGCGACCTTTGACTTCGGTGTGGCCCCTTTCCCTGGCAATCCTGAACCGGCTTCGGTGCTGGGCGGCGGCAATCTTTACATCTTCTCTGGTGCCACCGAGGAACAGCAGGCGGCAGCATTCGAGTTCGTGAAATTCATGACCTCTGCAGAGTTACTGGCCGATTGGGGTGTGCAGACCGGGTATGTTGCACCGCGCGACGACTCCTGGGAAACCGAGACTTTGCGCAACTTCGTGGCCGAAGTTCCCCAAGCGCAGGTCGCCCGGATGCAGATCCCCGACTCCAAGCCGGAAATCTCGACCCATGAGGCAGCGCGCGTGAACCAGGTGCTCAACACCGCCATTCAGGCCGCGATCATCGGCGAACAGACCCCTGAAGCTGCGCTGAGTGCCGCACAGGCCGAAGCTGACCGGATCCTTGCTGTGTATCGCGACTGATCCACCCGAAAACAGACTGTGGGGAAGACAGATGAAAATTTCCAGAAATGCACTGATCAGCTTCTTTCTGCTGCTGCCAGCGGCCATCCTTCTGGTTGCTTTCACCTTCTACCCCACAGTCGCCACACTGATCGACAGTGTGTTTTCCACCCCGCGCGGACGACGACCTGCGGCCTTTGTCGGGCTGGGGAATTTCGAACGTATGGCCGCGGACCCCGTGTTCCACCGTGCGTTCCTGAACAACCTGATCTATGCCGCTGTCGTTATCCCGGCATCGATGGGGTTGGCGCTTGCCATGGCGCTTCTGGTGAACGCACGCATCAAAGGGCGCGGGCTTGTGCGGCTGGCCTTCTTCACGCCCACGATCCTGCCAATGATCGCAGTGGCCAATATCTGGATGTTCTTTTACGCGCCGGATCTTGGGCTGATTGATCAGTTCTTCGGCCTGTTCGGCCGGGGCGGCACCAACTGGTTGGGCCAGAGTGGCACGGCCCTTTGGGCCTTGATTGCTATCACGATCTGGAAGCTCGCGGGCTTTTTCATGATATTCTATCTTGCGGCCTTGCAGCAGATCCCGCCATCACTGATCGAGGCGGCAACCCTGGAAGGGGCAAGCTACCTGCAGCGCCTGCGCCGCGTTATCCTGCCACTTCTGATGCCGACGACGCTGTTCATCCTGATCAATGCGGTGATCGAAGCCTTCCGGCTGGTAGATCATGTCATCGCGCTGACGCGCGGTGGGCCGAACAATTCGACCCAGCTTTTGCTGCATTACATCTACCAGGTGGCCTTCAACTTCTGGGACACGGCTTATGCCGCCGCGCTGAGTGTTGTCCTGCTTCTTGTGCTCGCGCTGATCGCGCTGTTCCAGTTCGGCTATCTCGACAAGAGGATCCATTACAGATGAGCGCTTCGAGTTCTTCCAAATCCGCAACCGTCGCGCTGAACCTGTTGGCCTGGGGGCTGGCACTTCTGTGGGTGCTGCCGCTTTTGTTTGCCATCTGGACGGCCATCCACCCGCCTGTCTATGTCGGAAATTTTGACATTTTCGCGCCGCTGACGCTGGAAAATTTTGTCCGCGTCTGGAACGCGGCACCGTTTGACCGCTATTTCCTGAATACCTTTATGCTGGTGACATTCGTGGTGATCTCGCAATTTGTCATCTGCACGCTGGCGGCCTATGCGTTCGCGGTCTTTCCGTTCCGCGGGTCACAATGGCTGTTCATGCTGGTTCTGGTCCAGTTGATGGTGATGCCGGAAGTGTTGCTGGTGCGAAACTATGCCACCATTGCGCAAATGGGTCTGGTCGACACGATCCCGGCCATTGCGCTGCCCTATCTTGCCTCTGCCTTCGGAATTTTTCTGTTCCGGCAAGCGTTCAAGAGCGTTCCCAAGGAACTCGATGAAGCTGCGCGCATGGAAGGTGCAGGCCCTCTCAAGGTGCTGTGGCGGGTCTATGTGCCGCTGTCCAAATCAACTTATCTTGCATACGGGCTGGTGATGGTTGCCTATCATTGGAACAATTTCCTCTGGCCGCTTGTCATTACCAACTCCGCAACCACGCGCCCCATTACGGTCGGGCTGCAAATCTTCTCGACGGTCGAGCAAGGCATAGACTGGCCCACGGTGACCGCCGCAACACTGCTGTCTGTCGCCCCCTTGCTTATCGCTTTCTTGATCTTTCAACGCCAGTTCGTTCAGAGTTTCATGCGCTCTGGCATCCGCTGAGGTATCACATGCAAATCGCCCATATTTCCGACCTCCACCTTGTGGCCGATGCAGGGCCGGTGGGACTGTTGCGCAAGGACGCAGTCTTGCGGGCATATGCCCTTATCCGCGATCTGAACGAATTTACGCCCGCGCTTGATCTGGTCGTCATCACGGGTGACACAGTCAATGACGCGCGCGAAGACGAGTATCGCGTGCTCTCTGGCCTGCTTGCAGAACTGCGCATCCCTTATCTGTTGGTTCCCGGCAACCATGATGACCGCCACCTGCTGCGCAGCGTCGCGCCCCACCAGCCATATGCCGAACCCGATTTTATGTATCACCGGCGCGATCTGGGAACTCTCAGGATACTCGCGCTGGACACGCTGTCGCCCGGCGAGATTGGCGGGCGCCTGCTATCTGGCCAGCTGGACTGGCTGGCGCATGAGCTGGCACAGCCTTTCGAGGGTCAGACCTTCATCGCAATGCATCACCCGCCCTGCAAGCCACGCCTTGGCCGACTTGACGGGCCGACACTGATGGAAGGGACTGCGCAGCTTCAAGCCCTGCTGGATGCGCAACCGGCGCCTGTGACGATCCTTTGCGGGCATATGCACAGGCCGTTCACCGCATTTCTAGGGCGCTCCCTGATTTCTGCGGCGACCAGCACTGCATTTGAATTCGCCCTTCAACTTGACGCCAATGAGGAACCGCCCACACATGACGCACCCTATCACTATGTCATTCATGCCCTCGACACCCAAGGCGGCCACGCGATGCACCGCCGAACGCCAATATTTTGATAGGATGCTTTGATGTTTCAGGCAGTTACAGAGATTTCAAACGCCGCAGGCAAACTTGCCATGTCCCATTTCGGCACGCTTACAGATGCGTCCGTGGAACAAAAAGGGCCACTCGATCTGGTAACAGTGGCAGATCGCGCTGTCGAAACCTTCATTCAGCAACAGCTTCTGGCTGCATTTCCTGATGACGGGATTTTCGGCGAGGAAGGCGCATCGGTTCCCGGAACATCTGGCCGGACCTGGGTTGTGGACCCGATTGACGGCACGTTCAACTTCGTCCGAGGTGGCCGCCAATGGGCGATATCTGTCGGCCTTTATGCAGATGGCCAGCCGGTCTGGGGAGTTGTGCATGCACCAGCAGCGGATATCATGATCACCGGCGGACGAGAGGATGCGCCGCGCCTGAATGGCAAGGAACTTTCCGCATTGCGCCCCTTCGACCCGGACAAAGCTGTGGTCGGTGTTTCGCTTGGCGGCAAATGTCCCCAGAAAAACCGCGTCGACCTGGTCCGTTTCCTGATTGAGGAGTCCGGGATGATGTTTCGCAACTGCAATTCTGCGACCCATGCCTTGATCGAAGTGGCAACGGGCGAAGTCGACGGTCATGTGGCGTTGGGGGAAAGCACTTGGGATATCATGGGCATGTGGCCAATCCTGACACGGCTGGGCGCAGTTTCAACGCTGGCATGGGCTGACCAACCTCTCGATCAGAGTCTTCGCTATGTGATTGGGAAACCGGAGATCGTGCAGAAGTGCAGACATCTTGTCACCTGAGCAGCGACACCCCATACCCCTACAAAAAAATCTGTAATGCACCCAATTGTCCCTTCCCCCCTGTCCATATCTGCGGGAGTCGGTCGCCTGATTGTCAGGGTGCCATGTTCCTGGCGCTTTGGGCCCTGGCACCGGGTGTTGACATATTCGGCCGATGTGCAACGGCCGCAGGGAAACAAGGCGTCCTGCACTGATTGGTTTGGGGGAGCAGACCCGAAGGGTGGAACCACCCCACCCCAAGGCAATTCCGCTAATCCTGACCGAAGCAGAAAACCTGCATGTCTGGCCCGGCGCGCCGTAATCCGTAGCAAAGGAAACGCAGCGCCCATTCCACAACGCGCTTTTGAAAGTGATTTCGCCGGATCACCAAAAACACACATCGCAGCGCTTGGGGCAGTGCATCAGGCATTCAAGCCGCGGGCGCGAACACTTTTTCAGTCAGGCAATACCCCCGATCTGTCGCACGGCGATGGAACTGGTCCGCGACAAGGATCGCGTCACGCAGGTTCGCAAACCATGCATTTACATTCCGCCCGCGCGACCCGACCTGGCCCCATTCCCGGATGACAGTGTATTCCCCGAAAAGATTATAGGTGACATCAACACGGTAAAAATGCGTGGGGGCGGCCACCGCACCCCCGGTCACGCGATGACAGATCAGTGTCAGCATGAACGCTCTCCTTGATGTCTTTGCCTGTGTCAGGACGTTACCGCAGTTCGACCCGACCACCAATGGCAAATATCGGTTTCGGCAACGCCCCGCGCTATGGGGATTTTGCGGATCGGCACAAGGCTGTGACCGGATTTGCATCACGCATGGCGCATGGTGCATAGGCGTCAAGGACGCTTCGAAAACGGCAGGCATTTATAATACCAACAGCACGCGCAATCGCGCATACCCAGTGCCATTCTAGAACATGTCGCGTTCATTCGTATTCACGGACATGCTCTGACTTGTTGGTTTTGCATGTTCGAGCAGCTCAAAACCGGTTCCCACTTTTGAGCAACATGCCTTAACCGCACTGATGTATGTAAGCGGCCTTCTTGCTTATCAGCCACCATATGCCAACACCCATGCACCCCTTCCAGATTGCCGCCCTAAGGCATGTGATGCAGGGAATTGCGCACCATCCAATCCAGTTTTGTCTGCGCAGACAGTCTGTTACCCTTCGTGTTGACTGTGCGGATGTGCAACCTATCTCTCTGACACAAACAGTTTCCTTGTGTTTTCAATAATCGCAAGCCGGTGGAACCTGCCTTCACTGGCTTTTGTGGGGTGGGCATGGCGCGCGGGCGGATATAGGGAAGCGCAGCCTGCCCGTCCCTTGGTCAAGGCATTTTTTCGGAACTTATTTGTCCGAGTTCATAAAAGGCGTGATGATTCATATGACAAGCCAGCCCTGCAGCCCGATAGATGCAGTAATCACTTGGGTTGACGGTGCTGACCCGGCGCATCAGGCAAAACGCCATGCCAGACTGAAGCAGGCCAGGCGCGCCCTTCACGCCAACGGCATAAACCCCCACAGATGGGGCAGCAGCGATGAGTTGACCTATTGTCTGACATCGCTTGCAAACCACGCCCCCTGGATTCGCCATATCTGGCTGGTGACGGACAACCAGGCGCCGGATATGTTGGTAATTCCCCTTGGCATTCGTGACCGCTTGCGCATCATTGATCACCGGATCGTTTTTGACGGGCTGCACCACGTCTTGCCCACCTTCAATTCCTTGTCGATTGAAACTGTCATCTGGCGCATTCCGGGGCTGTCGGATTCGTTTTTGTATTTCAACGATGATGTGTTTCTGACCGCGCCACTGCGGCCGGAAGATGTGTTTTGCAACGACAAGCCTGTTTTGCGCGGCAAATGGGTCGATCATTCGGCCCTTGCCCAAGACGCCGCGAAGCTGCGCGATCCGGCCCTGTTCAACCACTTCACCCAGATCAATGCCGCACGGCTTGCGGGTTTTGACGCGGCGCATATGTGGGCCAGCGCGCATGTGGTGCATCCGCTGCGCCGCCCTGTGCTGGAAGACCTGTTTGCGCGCCTTCCTGCGGAATTCATGGCGAATCTGGCGCATCCGTTTCGGGATGTAACGCAGTTCCAGCCCATGGCGCTGCACAATCATGTCGCCATTAACAGGGGCAAGTATGTGACCGCACCTGCCAAGGATTATTTGCATCTGCGTTCTGGCGCTGCGCTGGAACTTCCGCTTGAGCAGGTGCGCGCGTGGTTGCAGCACTCCTGTTCAGGGGACGCGAAATTCCTGTGCGTCAACGACTTTCCCCAGCTTGAAGCCTGCATGCCGGAATCGCGTGCGTTGATCGCGCGCGCAGTGGGCGCGCAGGCGGGCAGCACGCCCCCGACTGGCCCGCAGGCAACTGCGCCAGAACGCGCGCCGTCAGCTTCGGCGCCGGATCATCTGTTCCAGATCGGCGCAAGCAGAACTGCGCGCTGGTAAACACCAGATCGATATCCACCAGGTCATGGATGCGCTGCACATTCAGCCCGGCCGCCGGGGCCACACCGATGACAGTTTCAGGCAGGATCAGCCGCAACGCCACCACAAGCCTGACCAATGTATCCAACCGCCCTTCAGTGCTTAGCGACAGGCCAATAATGGCGGGCTGCGTGCCCTCCGCGCGGGCGATCAGGTCGTCATGACTGGTGCCGATCTGCAGATCGATGTCCCAGCCGTTTTCCCGAAACAGGTCTGCGGCGACAGTTATGCCAATGCCGTGATCCTCGCCGGGGACTGTGGCAAACAGCGCGCAACGTCTGGCGTCGAATTCCATGCGCGCCGACGAGCGTTCGGCGCGCAGCGCACGCATCAGCGCATAGAGGTGGCCGGTGCCGATTGTCACATCGATGAAGGACAGCTGTTCGTTATCCCACCCCTCGCCCAGACGCCGCGCGGCGGCGCAGATATAGCCCAGATAAACCCCCATCCGCGTAATGCCTTCGGCACGGCGATCTTCGATGAACTGGCGCGCGGGGTCGGATTGCGGTCGCACAAGTGCTGCGCAAAACGCTTCAATACTGTCGTCACTTATGGCGGAAATGTCGAACTGGTCATGCGGCTTTGTCGAGGAGGCCAGCCTGCGCAACACATCACCGGCAAGCGCTTCTACAGCGTCAGGTGCAAATGCACTGCGTTTCTGGGCAAAGAGTGAAGCTGTCCGTGCAAAAATTTCCGGGTCGAATGCGACCTCTTGTTTTCCCATTAGCAGTGCCTCCCGGTGCAAAGCATACGTCAGCATACAAAACTTTCAAGTCGTCGATGTGATGCGGGACGCGTTTTTCGCTGAAATTCAGTGCAAAATAGCGGCTGTTTCCATGTGTCTTGCGCCAATATTCCGCTGCGTGTCGGGCGAAGTATCATCGCCGCGTCGCGCACCTGTCACCGCGCTGTCACTTGGGCCGGGCGGGTTTGCAGCCCAAAACATGTTCTGAAAGATGCACGCCATGGGTTTTGGTGGCGCAATGGCGCGGCCTGCTGGCGCTGTCAATTCCGGCCCGCACCGCCGCTGCCCCGCAGCTGGGCCGACAGAAAACTGTTACAAAACCCTGCTACTGGCGCGTCATGACGACTTATGCACACTCCGGCCATTCCTGCGCACTGACGGCGCGCCAAATTGCGAAATCCTTTGGCGAAACACAGGTTCTGCGCAATATCGACCTTGATCTTGCCCCCGGCGAGGTTGTGGCGCTGCTTGGCCCGTCTGGCTGTGGCAAAACCACCCTGCTGCGCATTGCGGCCGGGCTGCTGGCGGCCAGTTCGGGCCAGATGCAGATCGCGGGCAAGCGCGTGGTCGATGGCAGCGGGTTCAACGCCCCGCCCGAAGCGCGCGGCATTGGCATGGTGTTTCAGGATTACGCGATCTGGCCGCATCTTAGCGTGCTGGAGAATGTGGCCTTTCCCTTGCGGATGCGCAAACTGGGCCGCAGCGCCCGGAACACCCGCGCCCTGCGCGCATTGGACCGCGTGGGCCTGTCGCATCTGGCGGACCGGTTTCCCGGCACGCTGTCAGGCGGACAACAACAGCGCGTGGCCCTTGCGCGCGCAATTGTGGCCGAACCGCCGCTGGTGTTGTTTGACGAACCCCTGTCCAACCTTGACCGCGAATTGCGCGAAGGGCTGGCGCTGGAAATCGGTGCGCTTTTGCGCGAACTGGGGTTGTCCGCGATTTATGTGACACATGACCAGTCCGAGGCGTTCACCATCGCGGACCGTGTGGCCGTCATGCTGGCTGGCAAGATTGCCCAGATCGACACGCCAGAACAGCTTTTCGCGGCCCCCGCCACTGTTGAGGTTGCGCAATTCCTGAACATCGGGGCGCTGATTGACGGGCGTATCAGTGCAGCGCGCGGTTTTACCTGCAGCCGTGACCATCTGAACTTGCCCGCCTTCGCTGGACTGGCCCCCGAAGGCCCCGCGCGCGTCCTGATCCCGCGCACTGCCATTCGGCATGACCCGCAAGGGGCGTTGATGGGCCAAGTGCTGCGCTGCCAGTTTCAGGGCGACCGCTACCTGTTGCATCTGGGGTTGGCGGGCGAACAGGCAACCCTTGTGTGCCCCGCCGACCGCCCCGCCGCCCTGAACAGCCATATTCCGCTGGCGATCGATGCTGATCGTCTGCGCCTTTTTCCGCAGTGATCCCAACCAAAAGGACAAATCCATGCTTCGCACAACCACCTTTGCTGCTGCACTTGGACTGCTTGGCAGCTTCGCGCAGGCTGACACACTGACCTTCTACACTGCCGGCCCCGGTGGGCTGGCCGATGCGCTGGCCGAAGCCTTTCAGGCAGAAACCGGAATCACTGTGAATGTGTTTCAGGGCACCACAGGGCAAGTTATGGCCCGGCTGGAAGCCGAAGAAGCCAACCCGCAGGCCGATGTCGTCGTTTCAGCAAGCTGGGGGTCGGCGCGCGACATGCACGCGCGCGGCCTGCTGATGGAATACCTGTCACCCAATGCCGCCGAAGTGCCGGATTTCCTGACCCACAGCCATTATGTGGCCCAAGGCATTTCGGCACTGGCGATGGTCTGGAACACGCAAAGCACCGCCCCCCGCCCAACCGAATGGGCCGACCTGACCGAAGAAGCGTATCGCGACCTGATCACAATGCCCGACCCCGCCCAATCAGGTGCTGCCTTCGATCTGGTCGCGGGCCTGGAAGCCGCAATGGGCGACGCCGCCTGGGATTTGCTGGCAGGGCTGGCCGCGAATGACATGATCGTGCCTGGCCCCAATGCTGCAGCCCTGAACCCTGTGTTGCAAGGTGCAAAAGCCGTGGTGTTTGGCGCGGTGGATTACATCAGCTATGGTCAAGCTGCAGGCGGCGAAACCATTGAAGTCATTGTTCCCGCAAGCGGCACAGTGATCGCGCCGCGCCCCATGATGATCCTGCAATCCACACAGAACCCGGACGCTGCGAAGGCATTTGTGGATTTCGTCCTGTCCGAAGCCGGTCAGAACATGGTCGCGCAAACATGGATGATGCCCGCACGCGCCGATGTTGAAGGGCTGCGCCCGGGCATCAATGACCTGACGGTAATTGAAGTGGATGAAGACGCCGTTGCGGCGCGGCGCGACGACATCATCGCGCGCTTCAACGCGACTGTGATCAACCGCTGATCGGACCGGATGATCCTGCCATGGCCCCGATACGGTTCGGGGCCATAGGCTTTTGCAGCGTGCTGCGGGGCATGTTGCTCAAGACTGGGGACTGGTTTTGAGCATCTCGAACATGCGAAATCAATAAGACAAGGCATGTCACTTGAAGGCGAATGAACGCGACATGCGCCAAGACCGCAGGCCCCGGCTGGCCTTGCACGCCGACCCCGCGACATCACTCACGGCTTCCACCATGTCGCGTGATCGCACATGACCATGACACGCCTTAACCGAAAGGCCCTGCCCTGATGCTGCGCGCGCAATCCATCCTGACCACATTGGCCGCAGCGGCGCTGCTGGTCCTTGTTGGCCTGCCGGTGCTGTTCATCCTGCTGCAAGCGGTGTTTCCTGATTTCGCGCGCGGGTCACTGGTCGGGGCGTTCTCGAAACTGGCCATCCTGACAGAAAATGACCGCCTGCTGATGCAGGCACGAAACACGCTGATGCTGGCCTTCTCGGTCATGCTGGGGTGCCTGCTTTTTGGCCTGCCCATCGGTGTGTTGCGCGGCCTGTTCCATGTGCCCGGCGCGCGCATCTGGGATGTGGTGTTCCTGATCCCCTTCCTGATCCCGCCCTTCATTGCCGCGATTGCCTGGATGATGACCTTGCAGCCACGCGGCTATCTGTTCCAGCTTCTGGGCTTTGACATGGGGCGCTTCCTGTTCAGCTTTGCAGGGGTGGCGTTTGTGATGACGCTGAACCTGTTTCCACTGGTCTATTTCGCAGTGTCACGCGCGCTGGAAATGGTGGGCGGGCGGTTTGCATCTGCAGCCCGTGTGCATGGGGCGCGGCCCGTGCAGGCGTTCTTTCTGATCACGCTGCCACTGTCCATTCCCGCAATTGCCGCAAGCTTGCTGATCGTCTTTGCGATGTCGATTGAAGAATTCGGCACACCTGCCGCGCTGGCCGCGCGCACGGGTTTTGATGTGTTGGTGACAGGGATCTATACGCGCTTGTCGGACTGGCCGATCGACCTGTCTGGGGCCGCGCTGGGGTCGGTCATTCTGATGGCCATGGTGCTGGCGGCCTTCACCCTTCAGAACTGGATTGCGACGCGGCGTTCCTATGTCAGCCAGACGGGCAAGCCTGCGGACATGGACAAGGCCAGTCTGGGACCATGGCGCTGGCCGGTGCTGGGGCTGTTCCTGCTGGTCGCGCTGATCAGTGTGGGGGTCCCGCTTGCGGCAATCGCTGTCACATCGATAACAGGCACAATTTCGGGCGGGTTGACATGGTCCAACCTTGATACCCGCCATTATATGCCCCTGTTCCAGTCGGGCAGCCGTGCAGCACAAGCGCTGATCACAAGCGGCTGGCTTGCCGTGCTCACGGCCTTTGCCACGGCTGCCATCGGCGGTCTGGTGGCGTATATCGTTGTGCGTGGCACTGGCCGTGGGCGGGCCGTTATGGACGGGCTGTCGGTTCTGCCAAACGCCATTCCCGCCATAGTTCTGGCCGTAGGGGTCATTCTGGCGTGGAATTCGCCCTTCCTGCCGCTGACGCTGTATGGCACATCCGCCATCTTGCTGATCGCCTATATCGGGATATTGCTGCCTTACCCCATTCGCTATGCAGTGGCGCGTCTGCGCCAGATTTCGGGATCGCTGGACGATGCCGCGCGCGTTGCAGGCGCCGGCCAGATGCAGGCGCTGCGCCATATCACCCTGCCGCTGATGGCCCCGTCGCTTATTGCCGCGATGATGCTTGTCTTCGCCATCGCTTCGCGGGAACTGGTGGCATCGATCATGCTGGCACCCGCAGGACTGCGCACAGTGGGAACCTTCGTGTTTGCGCAATTCGAGCAAGGCTCCGTCCAGACCGGCATGGCCATGAGCATGATCGCAATCACCATCACCTCGGGCATCTTGCTGGCCGTCAACCTGTGGCTCGCACGTCAGGGAAGCAGCGCCTTCTCAGGATAGGTAAAACCGGACACGCGCGCAGGCACACACGCCATCACACTCACAACTATCGGGCTTTGCGTTGGTTCGGTTCTGGCAAATGAAAATCGATCCTTGACGATATGTTCGCAAACTCACTCACTACAGGATGCAAACCTTCTCAGTCGCATATTGTGCAGCTTTCGTGTTGGATAAAAGCCCCCCTCCCTTGTTGGGAGAGGCTGGCAGGATGATAGAAATAGCCACCGACACGCGCATTCCCATCCACGCCCCCCCTGTGGGGAAAGATTACCAAGGGGCGGGTTGTTGCGAGCAGGGTGCCGCTTCAATCCAATGGAAGGCGCAACAACTTCATGCAAAGACCATCTTAGCATCCTGGCCGGAGTGCTGCACATCTGCTTCGCGGCCTTCCACGCCGAAGCCGCCCGCAAACCAGACCGGTTCCTGCCTGAACACCGCTCTCAGCTCGGCAAGCGTAAGGCGTTCTGCCATGGTATGTCTTTCGCTACTGACTTCTCCTCTGAGGTCAAAACGCTCGAAGAACTCCTCGTCCGTCATATCCTGCAAGGATTCCTAGCAGACCTGGATTGACAGCGCCAAATCAAATGCAAAGCCATCGAAGACGCCCGGATGGTACGGACCTCTGATGTTATGGACGGATAGGCTTCTTCCATTTCAAAAGCCTGCCATAGCGACGTTGCAAGACCTTTTTCGTTATATATGCTCGCGACGGTTCGTTTGACACATGACCACCCTTCTAGTGTGAATTGGGCGCCTGCCTCCAGTTCATCGAAAAATCCAGCCCGCCATTCGGCAAGTCATACGCGTTCTTACCCCGACCGAAGGCGCGCATATCATGGGGCTGGTGGAAACCTTCCGGCGCACGCTGGAAACCTCGGAACTCGAAGCCCGCGTGGCGGCGTTGGAAGGGGAGGCAAATTGAGAATAAGGTTGGCAAGCGGGTTATGGGGTGAACTGAAAATGAAACTCAGACTTTTGACGCTTCCCCTCATCATGCTTGCCATGCCTTCGGCGGCGCAAGACCTTCGCGCAGGGTGGGACGCAGCGATGGCCGGAGACCACGAAACAGCCCTGTTGAACTGGACGCCACTTGCGGAAAGCGGTGATGCATAAGCGCAGTATCAATTGGGGCTGATGTATCGCATGGGAACTGCGCCCTTAGAGCAAAGTAATGAAGCTGCGCTAGATTGGTTTCGGCTTGCTGCGAAGCAAGGGTTTGCGCCTGCACAATCAATGCTAGGCGTCATGTACTTTGCAGGTGCTGGAACCCCGCAAGACTATGAAACAGCGCATATGTGGAGCAATATCGCCGCTGGCAACACATGGAAAAGTGACTTTGTTGCTGCTGATGTGCTTGCGAACTTGCAACAAAATTCTCGCGAATCACGGGATAGCGTCGAACGGCTGATGACGCCCGAAGCAATCGAAAGAGCGCAAGCGCGGGCTAGACGGTGTGTCGCATCCAAATATGCAGAGTGCGATTAACGCGACATGACCTTGGGGCGGCGGCTTTCACGGCTGGAACAAAAGCTGGGGTGCAAGCTGGATTGCATACCGCCCGCCCAGTGCGACGCGCTCGACCGGCTGGCGGCTGCGATTGCTTCCGGTGGCGAAGCCGAAGCAAAGGCGCGGCGCGACCTTGCCGAAATGCTAGTGGATTTTCACCTATGACCCTACGCAAACGAATCGACCGGCTGGAAGGCCGAAACGGCTGCGCTTTCACTGCAACTTCGCTGATGCTGCGCCAAGTGTTTGCGCCCAGCGCGTCCGGGCCGGTGCTGGTGGCGGGGCTTGCGCGGCGGGCGGGCGAACCGTGGCGGCATATCGACCATGAACCGGGCGAAGCAACCGAAGCGTTCGCGGTGCGGCTTAAATTGGAGTGCGCGATATGACGCTGCGCAAGCGGCTTGGCCGACTGGAAGGCAAACGGGGTACGGCTGCGCCCGGGCCTTCCTTGGTTTTCTTGTGCGAAGCCGAAACCCGGGAACCCTTGGCCGCGATGCTGATGGGCGGCGGAAGCCTGACCCGCGAAGATGGGGAAACGGTGGAAGCCTTCACTGCTCAGGCCGAAGCTGGCGCGGATTGGGCAGTTTTCTTTCCTGACAATGGCCGCGACGGGCTAGCAACCGACAAATCCCCGCGCTGGGCTTCTGGGGCGCTGGTGGAAAAAGCGCTGCGCGCAAGACACGCCCCCGAATAAACCGCCCGAAGCTTTAAGCAACGCTCAAAGGGTATATAATTAGGGGGATACACAAAAAGCGCTTTCCCTTTTTTTATTAAAAACAAGTGCTTGCTTTATTCTAGTGGTGCCGCTGAAGGGACTCGAACCCCCGACCCCATCATTACGAATGACGTGCTCTACCAGCTGAGCTACAGCGGCACCGTGGCGCAGTCTTTAGCATCCGTTCCAAGGACAGACCAGACCAAATTTCACTGCGCCGGGGTAAAAAACGCCAAGGCGGGGCAGCGCATAGCGCTTGTTATGTGCGAGGGTGCCCAGCCTTGGCCCCATGATGTGTCAGGCAGGTTTCGGGTCGGTGGGGGATGGCGCGGTTGCGCTGTCTTCGTCAACCACTTCGCCCGTCACCACATCAGCGTCATCGGGTTGGGTGCGGCCTGTGGGAAGCTGGCCAACAATCAACGGCAGCAACTCGGTTTGCGTGGCCGACGGGCCGGCGCTGTCGGGCGCATCGCGCCATTCCAACGTATCAAATGCACCGCAATTGTCACATATCGCCTGCCAGCTTGAATGCACATGCTGGCATTTGGTGCACACCCATTGCGGCCCGCGATTGGCGGTCAAGGCACGCGCCAGCCAGCCCCGCACCACTGCGTCATCTGCCCCTTCGCCGCGTTCGACAGCGGCCATGATCGTCAAGGCCCGCAATGTCGGCGCGGTTGTCACCAGATCGCCCAGCGCGCGCCGCGCGGCTGGGAAATCCTCGGCGGCAATCAGCAATTCGGCCTTCAGCAAGCGGGTTTCGGCATGATCAGGGTGCATGGCCAGCAATTTGCGAAAGCGCTGGACGCGCTGCAACGGGGTTTCGTCCTGTTCGATGGCCGCGAAGGCTGCGGCCAGTTCGGGATGCGGTTGCACTTTCCATGCTTTCTTGATGACCTTGGCCGCATAGCTGCCCTTGCCCTGCGCAACCAGTGCGCGCGCGGCCGCAACGGCTGCGGGAATCAGGTCGGGCGACAGGCGGTTGGCCTCGATCGCGGCGTCGCGTGCGCGGGCCATGTTGTCGGCCGCCGCCATTGCATCGGCATCTTGCAGCGCCAGAAGCGCATCCCTGCGGCGGTAGACATCGCGCGGCAGGTGGCCGCTGGATTTCTTGATCTGCAGCGTCTTGCGCGCGCCTTGCCAATCTTCGGCATCGGTCTGCAGCTGCAGCAGCGTGTTTTGTGTCGCTTCATGGGCGGGCTGCATGTCCAGCGCCTTTTGGGCCAGTTTGCGGGCCTTTTCGGTGTCGCCTTCTTCCAGCTTGGCACGAATCAGGCCCTGGACCCCGACAAAGCGGCTGCGGGTATCTTCCAGCAGGCGCTTGTAATGCTCCTCTGCCAGGGGGCGGTTGCCCTTCAGTTCGGCGGCTTGCGCGATCAGCAGGCTGGTAATGACGGGCCGGTTCAGCAGGCTATGCGCTTTCTCGGCCTTGGCGACGGCGGTTTTCCCGTCCCCGGACGCCTGCGCCAGCAGGGCACCCAGCAATGCGTCCAGCCCACGTTTTTCGCGGTTATGGGCGAAATAGCGGCGCACGGCAGTTTCATCGCCATTCATGAAACGCAGTGCCGCCACCAGAAGGCCCAAAAGCTTCAGGCCCAGCCACACTGCCAGCACCAGCACAACAAGCGCAATGGCCGCCTGCACCGGGCCAAGTTCGAATTCCATGTCCACAATACGCAGGCCAACTGTCTGCCCGCTATCCATGAGCTGCCCCGCCCCGAAAGCAAGGCCAATAACCACGGCCACGAAGGCAAGGATCTTAAAAAGCGTCCAAAACATCTTTACGTCCTTATTCCTTCGTAATCATCTGGGCCAATGCATCGGTCTGTCCAATAGCGGCCTGCCGCGCAGTGGCGGCGGCGTGCCAGTCGGACAATACTGCGCGCCCTGCTTCGGGCAATTCCTCCACCAGCGCCAGCGCAAGGTCCAGATCACCGGCTTCCACTGCAGCGCTTGCACGCGACATGATGGCGTCAGGGTCATCGCCTTGCCGTGGCACTGTGGAACGCGCGCCGGTTTGCGCACGCAAGAAATTGACGACCCGTTCACCTGCGCTTTCGGCAGGCGCTGCGCCAAGGCTGGCGCGGATTGCCGCGCGCGCCGCATCAGGGAAGCGCTCTTGCAGCTGTTCGAGTGTGGCAATACCTGTGGCCGCGTTATCGGCCAGCACATCGGGCACGGCAAACCCGCCCTGTGCAACACGGTCTGTTGCCTCTGCAAAGGGTTGGCCGGTTTCCAGCGCGGCGCGAATCGAATCCAGCCCGGACTGCGCTAGTGCCGCGTCAATCGCGGCTTCGGCGCTGGCGATGCGGTTTTCGGCCAGATCACGCACCTGCGCCAGTTCGGCGACAATCTGGTCCTGGGCCTGTTGCAATGCTTCCGCCTGCGTCCGGGTCTGGGCGGTCAGGCTGTCCAGTTGCGTGCGCAAGGCGTCCAGATCCCCCGTATCGGGCGCGGTGCCTGACAACTGGTCCAGCGCGGTGCGCAATTGCGCCACCTGCCCTTCCAGCGGTGCAAGATCGGGCGTGGCCCCCAGATCATTGCGCAATTGCGCCATTTCGGATTGTAGCACCGCCAGTTCGGACTGAACCGCCGCGCTGTCGCTGGTCAGAAAATGCGCGCCATACCCTATGCCACCGGCCAGCAGCCCCCCCAGAATCAAGGGCAGAAATGCGGGCTTTGACCCTGCGCCAACGGGCACAGACGGGGCGGCATCTTGTGCATTGGCCACCGTGGAATCAGCGCTGGCGGGATCAGAGGCAGGCGTCCCGCCTGTTTCTTGCGTATCTGCTTGCGTATCTGCCGCTGCGTCGACCTGCGCAGGCATGGCGGCCATGTCGGCGCCTGAGGACGGCGCATCAGCGGGGCCTTGTGCTGTCTGCGTCTGGTCTGCCTCTGGTTGGGCGGGTTCGGACTGTGCGGGTTCGGACTGGGCGGGGGCGGCACTTTCGGCGGGTCCGGTGCTGGCACTGACCGTTGCAGAAGGGGGCGTGTCCGGGGCGGGCGTGGCACCTGCGTCCGGTGCCCTATCACGCGTGATGTCCGGGCTAGAAGTCGGTTTTGGCGGGGTCGCTTCGGTGGCTTGGGGCGTTGCTTCACCGCTGGCGGGTTTGGTTTTCCGTGTGCGGGATGACGTCCCCTTGCTGGTCGTGTTACGCGCCAAAATCCAACCCCCACCTTTCACGCAGACAAAGCTGCCACTGCATTTACTTACGCCACCTTATCGCGGCTTTTCATTATCCTCAAGTTCGGCCTGCACCTGCAGCACGGCATTGCGCATCGCACCGCCATCGGGGTGGTCAACTGTTCGCAAAGTGCTGCATTTCCCGCCATCCAGCGCGGCCGCGCAGGGGCGCGAAATGGCGACGACATGCAATTGCGCCACCGGATTGGGCAGTTTTTCCAGTTCTGCGGCAAACAACCGCGCAGACCGGGGCGAAAACAGCGGCACCACCACAGGTCCCGGGCGCGACAACAGGTCGCGCGCCTTGTCCGGCAACGCGCAGGCCTGCTGGTCATAGGCGACCATCTCGCGGGCGGGCAGGCCCGCGAGGGTCAGTTCCTCGGCCAGGGCCATGGCCGCATATGTGCCGCGCAAATGAAAAACCGGCGGCACAGGGCG
>JAFWNM010000011.1 GCA_017510335.1 Paracoccaceae bacterium | reverse complement strand
CCACCAGTTCCGGCGTGCCCACCGCAAACTCATGCGCCGGACCATGCGCAGGCGCGGACGCAAACCGCGCGCCCCCGTCAACCCGTTCCCCTGAAATCAAATGCATCCCATGCGGAATATGCGTCATTTTCGTGCCTTTCAAATATGTATGCCTTTTGCGCGGTCTGTCGCGCAAAAGTGCTGATCCTGTTACAGCAGGCCGCGCCCTGCCAGGTTGCGCATCAATGCGGCGGTGCCGAACGTCCAGCGCGGCGCTTTGGTCGAACACATAACAGTATTGACCAGATTACCCAACCCCGCAGCGGAAATTGTCACGCGGTCGCCCATATGATGCGTGAAGCCCGCGCCCTTCGCGCCGCGATCGGCCACGGGCGCGAACATTGTGCCCAGATACAACATGAACCCGTCAGGATACTGATGATGCGCCCCGCAGGTTTGCGCCGCCAGATCCGCCGGGTCGCGGCTGATTTCGCGCATGGAGGAATGCCCCGAAAGCTGGAACCCGTCCGCGCCGTCAATGGTCATGACAAGTTCTGCGCGGCGTATGTCATCCAGCCCGAAACGGTCATCGAACAGCCGGATAAAGGGGCCAAGCGCGGCAGAGGCGTTATTGTCCTTGGCCTTGCCCAACAGCAGCGCCGAACGCCCCTCGATGTCGCGCAGGTTGACATCATTGCCAAGGCACGCGCCCAGAATGCGCCCGTTGGACGCGCAAGCCAGCACGATTTCGGGTTCGGGGTTGTTCCAGTTGCTGGACGGGTGCAGGCCCACAGCGGCGCAATGGCCCACGGCGGACATGGGTTGCGCCTTGGTGAACACTTCGGCGTCGGGGCCAATGCCAACTTCCAGATATTGCGACCACAGGTTTTCGGCCTGCAACACGGATTTCACGCGCGCGGCTTCTGCCGATCCGGGCACAAGGTCGCGCAGGCTGTCGCCAATGACGCCCGATACTTTGGCGCGGATCGCGTCGGCGCGCGCGGCGTCACCGCCTGCGCGCTCCTCAATCACCCGTTCCAGCATCGAACGCGCGAAGGTTACGCCGCACGCCTTGACCGCTTGCAGGTCACACGGTGCCAGAAGCCGCAGGTCGTTTTCACCGGCGTCGGGCTGGCTGGCCTTGCCCAGGTCGGCCAGCGTGCACACGGGCGTGCCGGTGGTGTTTTGCACATGCGTCAGCGGGTCGGGCAGTTCCAGCACATCGCGCATAGTGGGCGCGGTGTTGGTGGTGATGTCGATGATCTGGCCGTTGCGCAGGGCAACCACGCTGGGGCCGATATCAGGCCGCCAGATGCGGCCGATATACACGCCGGTGTCGTCCAGGTTCTGGTTCAGTGTCATATTGATCGGGTCTTTCTGGTTCAGTGATTGTCGCGTGGCAGGTCGTGGCGGATGCGCTGGTAGGCGGTGGCCAGTTCCAGACAGCCGCCATCGGCCAGTTGGCCCACATGGGTGCGGTAGATTTCCTGCCACGGCGTCTGATGGTGGATTTCCGGCGCAGTCCAGGCCTCGCGGCGGGCTTGCCATTCGGCGGGGTCCACCAGCGCATCAAGGCGGCTGGCATTCAGGTCCAGCCGCACGCGGTCGCCGGTTTGCAGCAGCGCAAGCCCCCCGCCCACCACCGATTCAGGGCTGGCGTTCAGGATGGAGGGGGATTCCGATGTGCCCGATTGCCGCCCGTCGCCCACTGTGGGCAAATGGTTGATGCCCGCGCGCAGCATCGCGTCCGGCGGCTGCATGTTCACCACCTCGGCCGAGCCGGGATAGCCCACGCAGCCCACGCCGCGAATGAACAGGATGGTTTCCTCGTCAATGCCAAGGGCAGGGTCGTTGATGCGGTCGTGGTAATCTTCCGGCCCTTCAAATACGACAGCGCGCGCTTCAAAAATGCCTTCCTGCCCCGGTTTGGATAGGAACCGCGCCCGGAAATCGGGCGAGATGACGGATGTTTTCATCAGCGCAGAGTCGAACAGGTTGCCCGACAGCACCAGAAAGCCCGCGTTTTCGCGCAAGGGTGCGCTGACAGGCAGGATCACTTCATCATCAAGGCTGGCCCAACCGGCAAGAGCATCGCCCATGGTGGCCCCGCTGGCAGTCATCGCGCCATCATGCAGCAGCCCTGCCTTGCGCAATTCGCCCATTACGGCAGGCACACCGCCCGCGCGGAAGAAACTTTCGCCAAGATATGTGCCCGCAGGCTGCATATTGACCAGAAGCGGCACATTGAACCCGATTTTCTGCCAGTCGGTGACATGCAGATCCACCCCTGCATGGCGGGCAATGGCCTGCAAATGCGGCGGCGCGTTGGTGGACCCGCCAATGGCGGAATTCACGATAATGGCATTTTCAAACGCCTCGCGCGTCAGAATGTCAGATGGCTTCAGGTCTTCATGCACCATGGCCACGATGCGCCGGCCCGTTTCATAGGCCATGGCCATACGTTCGCGGAACGGCGCGGGAATGGCGGAACTGCCTGTCAACGTCATGCCAAGGGCCTCGGCCATGGCGTTCATGGTGCTGGCGGTGCCCATGGTGTTGCAATGCCCAAGGCTGGGCGCGGAGGCACACACGCGCGAGATGAATTCGTCATATTCGATCTTGCCCTCGCTTAGCAGACGGCGGCTTTCCCAGACAATCGTGCCTGATCCCGCGCGCTTGCCTTGCCACCAGCCGTCCAGCATTGGCCCGCCGTTCAGCGCAATCGCGGGCAGGTCCACAGTTGCAGCGCCCATCAGCATGGCGGGTGTGGTCTTGTCGCAGCCGGTGGTCAGCACCACCCCGTCAATGGGGTAGCCATGCAGCACTTCAACCAGTGACAAATAGGCAAGGTTGCGGTCCAGCGCGGCGGTCGGGCGTTTGCCGGTTTCCTGAATGGGATGGACAGGAAATTCCATGGGAATGCCGCCTGCATCGCGGATGCCTGCCTTGATGCGGTCCATCAGGAACACATGGATTTTGTTGCACGGCGCCAGGTCGCTGCCTGTTTGCGCAATCCCGATGACGGGGCGTTCGCCCTGCAATTCGGCGCGGGTGTATTCCTGGTTCAGATAGCGTTCCAGATACAGCGCGGTCATGCCGGGGTTGTTGGGATTGTCGAACCATTCCTGGGAACGGAATTTCTTGTGGGCACGCGTGTCGGACATGGAGAGTGTTGCCTTTTCAAAGTGTGACATTCGGGCATTCGGGTGTTGGTGGTGGGATGCAATAAGCGCATAGGGGGGGGATGGTGTCGGGGACTACATCAGGCCCCCTTTTGCTGACGCAAGGTGCTGCTTCTTATTTTCAGGTCATAGCCTGCATCAATGACGCGCTGTTCTGGCGGGGTGCCATGCAGCTGGTTAATTATCATGTTAACGGCTTGCAAGCCTGTTTCATAGCGGTGCGTGCGCACTGATGTGATGGTGGGCACCGAACACGACACCACATCTAGATCGTTGAAACCCACAATCCCCATCTGTTCGGGCACGCGCAATCCGCGCCTTTGGCATTCAAACAATGCCCCCAATGCCACGTCGTCATTGTTGCAAAACACCGCATCTGAATCCGGGGCGCTGGCCAGCAAATCCGCCATCAACTGGCCACCCACCGAATAGGCGCTGGGATGCGGAGTGGTGACAACCAGCGCATCATCCGACAAGCCATGTGCGGACATGATGTCGTTATACCCCGCAAGGCGGCGTTGCGCGCGCGGGTCCATGCGCGCACCCAGAAACCCGATTCGGCGGTATCCTTGTTCGATAAGGTGGCGCACAGCTGCGCGCCCTGCATCCTGCTGGTCGCACCCGATCATCATGTCCACCGGGTCTGGGCCGGTTTCCATGACCTGCACGACAGGGCAATCCATCTGTTCAAGCAGGCGGCGCGCATCAGGGGACTGGTCGATTCCGGCCACAATCATTCCTGCAGGGCGCTGGGTTGCCAGAACGCGCAACAGGTCTTCTTCGCGCGATAACTTGTAGCGCGTGTTCACAAACTGGGGGGTATAGGTCGTGCCCTCTACCCCGTCCATGACGCCGCGCAGCAGTTCTGCGAATATCTGGTTTGTCAGCGACGGGATAACCACGCCAATAAGCCGCGAGCGCGCAGACGCAAGCGCCTGCGCCGCCGGATTGGGCACATAGCCCAGCGACTGGACAGCGGCGGCAACCTTGTCGCGGGTGTCTTGCGACACCAGTTCCGGCTGGCGCAGGGCGCGGGACACAGTGACAACGCTTACATTCGCATGCAGCGCCACGTCAGACAGCTTCATCGCTTTGTTTTTGGTTTGTTTTTCCTTCATTGGGGCATGCCTGCGTTCAAATTTCTGTAATTGGCGTTTGACAATGATATACGCTTTCATTTAGGAAATCACAACCGCTTAATGGTCATGACGACCAGCGGTTGCGCCAACCGGGAGGGGCTTGTGAAGCATTTGGCACGAATTGAATTGCTGGCTGTCCGGCTGGGCGAATTTGCACTTGTGGCCCTGCTGGCGGGCATGACTGTCATGGTATTTGGCAATGTCGTGCTGCGGTACGGGTTCAACAGCGGG
Organism: Paracoccaceae bacterium; assembly: GCA_017510335.1. Taxonomy (GTDB): domain Bacteria; phylum Pseudomonadota; class Alphaproteobacteria; order Rhodobacterales; family Rhodobacteraceae; genus Roseinatronobacter. The sequence goes on along the minus strand of JAFWNM010000011.1, from coordinate 69,000 downwards.
TGGAACTTTTCGGAAGAAATGTCGCGCTACTTCTTTGTGTGGCTTACCTTCATCGGGGCCATTCTGGCGTTTCGTGAATATAACCATATCGGTGTTGAAACTGTGGTGCGCATGTTCGGGCCTGTGGGGCGCAGGGTTTGTCTGGCGCTGACCAATTTTGTCATCCTGTGTTGCGCGGTTGTGCTGTTCTGGGGCACCTGGGTCCAGCACCCGATCAATGCGTCCATGAGTGCGGCAGTCATTGGCCTGTCGATGATCTGGGTTTACGGGATTACCTATGTCACAGGGGCATGTATTGCGCTGATCGCGCTGCTGCGCATGGTGCGCGCGATCTTTGGCCTTACGCCATCCGATGAGATGGCGCGCTTCACAGGCGATTTTGACCTGCTTGACCAGAAGGAGCCGCGTTAATGGTTCTTCTGGTTTTTCTGGGAACGCTGTTTTCCGCTTTGGCAATTGGTGTTCCGGTCGCATTCGCGCTGATGTTCTGCGCGGTCGTGCTGATGACATGGATGGGAATTTTCAACCCGCAGATCATTAGCCAGCAAATGGTGACAGGGGCGAATTCCTTTACACTGCTGGCGATCCCGTTCTTTTTGCTGGCGGGAGAGTTGATGAACGCAGGCGGGTTGTCCAAGCGGATCGTGGCATTCGCTGTGTCCTGTGTGGGCCATATTCGCGGCGGTCTTGGCATTGTCGCGGTGATTGCGGCGGTGGTGATGGCATCGCTTTCCGGCTCGGCTGCGGCGGATTCGGCGGCATTGGCGGCAATCCTTATCCCGATGATGCGCGAGGCAGGCTATAACGTGCCGCGTGCTGCGGGTCTGATGGCGGCGGGCGGCGTGATTGCGCCGGTAATTCCGCCTTCAATTGCGTTTATCATCTTTGGTGTGGCGGCCAATGTGTCAATCACGGCGCTGTTCATGGGGGGCATTGTGCCCGGTATCATGATGGCGGCGTCACTGATTATTGCATGGCTGATTGTTGCGCGCCGCGAGAATGTAAAACCCCTGCCCCGCGCAACAGGCCGCGAGAGGCTGCGCGCCACCGCGGCGGCCGGTTGGGCGCTGGTCATGCCGCTGATTATTCTGGGTGGTATCCGTTTCGGTATTTTCACCCCCACGGAAGCGGCCGTGATTGCTGCGGTATATGCGTTGTTCGTGGGCATGTTCGTTTACCGCGAACTGAAGATAGCGCATTTGTATCATGTGCTGTTGAACGCCGCCAAAACGACATCTGTTGTGCTGTTTCTGGTTGCGGGTGCGCTGGTCACGTCCTGGCTGATCACGCGGGCCAATATTCCGGCAGAAGTGACGCGCTTTCTGGCGCCGGTGCTGGATAACCCGAAATTGCTGATGCTGGTGATTGTGCTGCTGGTTTTGTTGGTGGGCACCGTGCTGGACCTGGCGCCCACGATCCTGATCCTGGTGCCGGTGTTGATGCCCGTCATTCGCGCAGCGGGAATTGACCCGGTGTATTTCGGGATCATTTTTGTGATGACCACCTGTGTGGGGCTTCTGACCCCGCCGGTGGGTGTTGTTCTGAACGTGGTCAGTGGCGTGGCGCGTGTGCCCTTGGGCAAGGTGATTTGGGGCGTCTTGCCCTTCCTTGCTGCCCAGGTGGGTGTGCTGATGGTGCTGATTGCGTTTCCCGAACTTGTTCTGGTGCCGCTGCAATGGCTGCGCTGAGAAGAAGAAACCTGTTTTCAATCTGGGAGGAAAGACCATGAAAACCCTGACCAAACTGACCCTGACAACTGCGCTTGTCGCAGGTGTTGCGCTGCCCGCGCTGGCGGATATCAGCACGCGCACCATTACGGTGTCCAACGGTGTGGCGGAAACCCACCCTGTGGGCGACGGGATCGACGCGATGCGCGAATGCATCAACGAGCGCACCGACGGGGCGTGGACGCTGAACGCATTCTGGTCCTCGGCACTTGGCGATGACCTGACAGCCACGCAGGCGCTGCGGTCGGGCACGCAGGAAATGGTGGTAACGTCATCTTCGCCCTTGGTCGGTATTGAACCGGCGCTGGGGGTCTTTGACCTGCCGTTCCTGTTTTCCAGCGCAGAAGAGGCCGATGCCATTCTTGACGGCGCTTTCGGTGACTATATCGCAGAAAAGATGGAAGACTCCGGCCTTGTGAACCTGGCTTACTGGGAAAACGGGTTCCGCAACCTGACCAATTCGGTGCGCCCCATCACCCGTCTGGAAGATTTTGACGGAATGCGCGTGCGCGTGATGCAAAACAACATCTTCCTGGACACGTTCCAGGCCCTTGGCACCAATGCCACGCCAATGGCCTTTGGCGAAGTGTTCACCGCGCTGGAAACCCGCGCGATCGACGCACAGGAAAACCCCTATGTGACGATCGACACCTCCAAATTCTACGAGGTGCAGGGCTATCTGTCGGCAACACAACACGCCTACACACCGTTTATGATCCTGTTCTCTGGTCCGATCTTCAACACCTATTCGGAAACCGAGCAGACCATCTTGCGCGAATGTGCCGTAGTGGGCCGTGATGTGCAGCGCCGTGTCGGGCGCGAGTTGTCCGACGTGTCGCTGAACAATGTGCAGGAAGCGGGCATGGCGTTCAACGAACTGGACGGCGCAGAGTTGAACCGCATTCGTGCCGCTGTCGAAGGTGTGTATGAAAAACACGCTGAAACAATCGGCGTCGAGGTGATCGACATGATGCAGGCAGAACTTGCCAAACTGCGCGGCGAATAAGCCTTGAAACCGGCATGCGGGGGCCACGGTCCCCGCATGTTTCGATTTGCCACCTTTCAAAGATGAAGTGATGCGATGATGCGCATGAACCCGACCCTTGCAGGTCTGGCCCTGATGCTGTTTGGCATGTTCCTGTTTGCGTCCAATGACGCGCTGGGGAAATGGCTGGTCAGCAGCTATTCTGTGGGTCAGGTTTTGGCGATCCGCAGTCTTGCGGCAATGGCCGTATTGTTGCCATTCCTGTATGCGTTCGGGTTTCGCAGGCTGTTTCATGTCGACCGGCCCGGCATACAATTAGCGCGCGTTGTCTTTTCCACCGCCGAGGTGTTCTGCTTTTACTTTGCGGTGCGTCACATGCCCCTTGCCGATACAATGACCTTCTGGCTGGCCGCGCCCATTTATGTGGCGGTGCTGTCGCCGCTGTTGTTGCGCGAATCCGTCAGCCCGTTGCGTTGGGCCGCGGTGGTGTTTGGCTTTATCGGGGTGCTGATCGCGCTGAAACCCAGTGGCGAAGGGGCAGGGCTGGCCAGTCTTGTGGCCATCATCGGGTCGCTGTGTTTTGCGCTGATGATGATCACAGGGCGCTATTTGCGCGGCACGCCCGACATGACGCTGGTGTTCTGGCAACTGGTGGGTGCCGGTGTTGCGGGTGTCATTGCGGCGCCAGTGGGCTGGTCCATGCCGGGGTCGTTTGACTGGGGCTTGCTGGCGTTGGTGGGCGTGGTTGCGATGGGCGCGCATCTATGTGTCAACCGCGCGCTGAAACTGGCCGATGCCGCGTTGATTGCGCCGTTGCAATATACATTGCTGCTATGGGCCGTGATCCTGGGCTGGATGTTCTTTGGCGATATTCCGCGTTTGGCAATGCTGGCGGGTGCGGTGGTGATTGTGCTGTCCGGGCTGGTTCTGGTGCTGCCGGAACAGCGCATGAAGGCCTGGCTGATGGCGCGTTGGCGCAATGAAAAAACCCCCTGACCGCGTGCGGTCAAGGGGCGTTTGGTCTGCGCCAGTGGCGGGGTTACTTGCCCCAGCGCAGGGCAATCAGGTCGAGTTCGCGTGACAATTGCAACAGGCGTTCTTCGGTGCGCGGGGTCAGTGGTTTCAGCGGGTGGCGCACATGGTCGGACCGGATGACGCCGCCGTGTTTCATGACAGTTTTGGCCGCGCGTAGCCCGCATTGGCGGTTTTCATGGTTGATCAGCGGCAGGCACAGTTTCCATTGCGCCAGCGCCGCATCCACCGCGCCGTCCAGATACTGCGTGACAATGGGCCGGATATGTTCGGGCAAAAGCGCCGATGTCATGGTGCCCGTGCAGCCCGCATCCAGATCGGCCAGCAAGGTGACGGCTTCCTCGCCGTCGAAGGGGCCGACAATATCCTTGCCGCCCAATTCGATCAACGCCCCCAGCTTGTCGGCTGCAAAGGGCATTTCCAGCTTGAAATAGCTGACCTGTTCCAATTCGCCGGCCATGCGGGCCAGAAACGGCACCGATAGCTGACACCCTGACAAGGGCGCGTCCTGCACCATGATAGGGATGGTGATGGCGTCGGACACGGCCTTGAAATGTTCAAATATCATCCCCTCGGCGGGGACCAGCCCGACACCGTGATAGGGGGGCATCATCATGACCATGGCGGCCCCCATGGCCTGCGCGGCACGCGCGCGCGCCACCACCAGATCGGTGGAAAAATGGCTGATGGTCACAATAACCGGCACGCGCCCCGCGACATGTTCCAGCGACACGCGCATCATGGCGGTGCGTTCATCATCGGACAGCACAAACTGTTCGGAATAATTGGCCAGAATGCAAATTGCATCAACACCTTGATCAATCATGCAATCCAGCACGCGGCGCATGCCGTCATGGTCCAGGGTGCCATCATCAAGAAACGGGGTGGGCGCTACGGGCAGAATGCCCTTGAGTGGGGTTTTCATAAGGTTTCCTTAGAAGTCGAAAGGGTCGACAGTGACACGCGTTCCGGTCATGAACGCATCGGCCACCAGCGTCAGGGGGCGCATGTCCATGTCAGAGTCGCCCGCGCGAACAAGCTGCGCCATACGCTGATACAGGCGCGGATATTCGCCCGACAGCGCATCGGTGGGGGCATTGCAGGGCGTCCCATCCACCAGCATACGCGCGCCGCCATCATGCAGTTCCAGCGTGCCCTGGTCGGTTTCCAGCGCGATGGACCATGTTTGCGGGCCGGTCTGGCGCCAGTCGAAATCGGCGCTGATATTGTTGCTGAATGCCAGTTGTGCGGCAATCGGCATCTGGCGGTTTTGCGGCACTTCCAGCGTGGCGGCGCGCAAATGCACCGCAAAGGGCAGAATTTCGGTCAGGATGGACAGCGCGTTTATGCCAGGGTCGAATACACCCATACCGCCTGCATCAAACACCCAGTCCTGACCGGGGTGCCATTTGCGCACATCCTCGCGCCATGTGATGCGCCCTGACCGGACGGTTTTGCCTGAAAGCCATGCTTTTGCGGGGGCAACCATCGCGGCCTCGCGGCTGTGCCAAGTGGCGAATACCCCAAGGCGCGCGCTTTGGGCCATGGCGTGCAAGGCCGCGCATTCCGACAGTGTGGCCCCCGGGGGTTTTTCCAGCATGACATAGCGCCCCGCCTGCAGGGCCTTCGCGGCCAGCGCAAAACGCGGCACCGGCGGCACACATAGTGAGATGACGCGAATATCGCTGCGCGCGGCCAGCATGGCGTCCAGATCCGTCCATGATTCCACACCGTCCACGCTGCCATGGCGCGACACCGTTGCGGCCAGTTCCCAATCGGGGGATGCGCGCAATGCGGGCACATGCTGGTCAAGCGCAATTTTTCCGATTCCGACAAGGGCTATTTTCATCAGTGACTGTCCCTTCCGACGGGGGCGCCACGGCACCCTTTCAGGAAATCAAGATCGGCGCCTGTATCGGCCCCTTCGACATGGGCGGCATGCAGCCATGCATAGCCGGATGCAGGCGGGGGCGCAGGCGGGGTCCATCCTTCCAGCCGCGCGGCCAGTTCCGCGTCGTTTATGTCCAGATGCAGGCGGCGTGCGGCCACGTCCAGATCGATCATATCGCCATTGCGCACCACCGCCAGCGGTCCACCTGCCGCCGCTTCCGGTGATGTGTGCAGAACAACTGTGCCATAGGCGGTGCCGGACATGCGCGCATCTGATATGCGCACCATATCGGTGATGCCTTTTTTCAGTATCTTCGGTGGCAGGCCCATATTGCCCACTTCGGCCATACCGGGGTAGCCCTTGGGGCCGCAATTCTTCAGCACCATGATGCAATGCTCGTCAATGTCCAGGTCGGGGTCATTGATGCGGGCCTTGTAATCGTCGATATCTTCAAACACCACAGCGCGGCCACGATGCTGCAACAAATGGGGCGACGCCGCTGACGGTTTCAGCACAGCCCCCTTCGGGGCCAGATTGCCGCGCAGCACCACAATGCCGCCTTCTTGCGCTAGCGCGCGTTCCACCGGCAAAATGACATCGGGGTTGTGGTTCGTGACATCTTGCAATTCATCCCAGATAGGCCCGCCGGACACTGTCAGCGCGTCGCGGTGCAGCATCCCAGCCTCGCCAAGGCGGCGCAGCACGACCGGCAGGCCACCGGCGTAGAAAAACTCCTCCATCAGGTATTTGCCCGATGGCATCAGGTTGACGATGGTGGGCACGCCGCGCCCGCAGCGGTCCCAGTCATCAAGGCTCAGGTCAATGCCCACACGCCCCGCAACCGCCATCATATGGATGACCGCATTGGTGGACCCGCCGATTGCGGCATTGGTGCGGATGGCGTTTTCAAAGGCCTGTTTCGTCAGAATATCGGAGGGTTTCAGATCATCCTTGACCATCTGGACAATGCGCCGCCCCGAAAGTTGCGCCATGACACGGCGGCGCGCATCCACGGCCGGAATGGCGGCATTGCCCGACAGCGCCATGCCCAAGGCCTCGGCCATCGATGCCATGGTGGACGCGGTGCCCATGGTGTTGCACGACCCCGGCGAGCGTGACATGGACGCTTCGGCTTCCAGAAACTCCTCCGGTGTCATCTCGCCGGCCTTCACCGCTTCGGAGAATTTCCACAAATGCGTGCCCGACCCCACGCGTTCCCCGCGGAAATGTCCGTTCAGCATCGGCCCGCCACTGACAAGGATCGACGGCAGGTCGCTGGATGCCGCCGCCATCAGCAGGCTGGGCGTGGTCTTGTCGCAGCCCGCCAGCAACACGCAGCCATCCATGGGCAACCCGCGCATCTGTTCTTCAATGGACATGGCGGCAAGGTTGCGAAACATCATCGCTGTGGGCCGGAACCCCGATTCCGACGCCGAGAAGGCAGGCACTTCTACCGGCAGCCCCCCAGCCTCGTAAATGCCCGCGCGCACCTTCTGCGCCAGATCGGCCAGATGGGCATTGCACGGTGTCAGTTCCGACCATGTGTTCAGAATGGCAATCACCGGCCGCCCGTCAAACATGTCATGCGGGATGCCCTGGTTCTTCATCCACCCCCGGTGATAAATCGCATCGCGCCCGGTGCCGCCGAACCATTCCTGCGACCGCAGCTTGCGCGGCCATGTTGCCGGTGTAAATGTCATGCTTCACCTTTGCCCGAATTATGCACGTTTGCTTTTGTTGTAGACATCGAAAATAACGGCCGCCAGCAGCACCAACCCCTTGATCATCTGTTGGTAATCAATGCCAATCCCCATGATGGACATGCCGTTGTTCAACACGCCCATCAGGAACGCGCCCACCACGGCACCCACAATCTTGCCGACCCCGCCCGACATTGACGCCCCCCCGATGAAGGCTGCGGCAATCACGTCAAGTTCCAGTGCAAAACCTGCCTTTGGGGTGGCCGTGTTCAGCCGTGCGGCAAACACCAACCCTGCCGCCGCCGCCAGCACCCCCATATTGACGAAGGCAAGAAAGGTCAGGCGTTCGGTCTTGATGCCCGACAGTTTCGCGGCCTTCTCATTGCCGCCCACTGCGTAAATCTGGCGGCCAATGACGGTGTTTTCGGTCAGAAACGCATAGATGATGGTCAATATGCCCATAGTCAGCAACACATTCGGCAGCCCGCGAAAGCTGGACAGCTTATAGGTGATGAACACCAGTGCTGCCGCGACGATGATATTGCGAATGACGAAGAACGCGAAAGGTTCATCCATCATGCCGAAGGATTTGTTGCGCGCGCGTTTGTTGATCCCCATCCAGACAATGACTGCCGCTGCAACCACACCTGTCAGAAGCGCCAGAATATTGACATTGCGTTCACCAAACATGACGGCCAGCGACTGGCCCCATGCGGCGGGAAACGGGTCTGCGACAAACCCTGTCGCGATAACCTGAAATTCGCGCGGGAAGGGGCCGACCGACTGGCCTTGCAGCAGCCACAACGACAGCCCGCGAAACACCAGCATCCCTGCCAGTGTCACAATGAATGACGGGATTTTCCAGTACGCGATCCAGTATCCCTGCGCCGCCCCGATCAGCCCGCCGGTAATCAGACAGATCACGATGGCCAGCATCAGCGGCAAGCCCATGGACACAATCAGCACCGCCGCCAGCGCGCCGATGAACCCCATGACTGACCCCACCGACAAATCAATATTGCCCGATACGATGACGATCAGCATGCCAAGCGCCATGATGACAATATAACTGTTCTGCAAAAGCAGGTTGGTAATGTTGACGGGCCGCAACAGCGTGCCGTTCGTGGTGATCTGGAAAAACACCATCACAATGATCAATGCGACCAGAAGGCCATATTCGCGCAAGTGGTTAACCAGGTAGTCGCGCATGGATTGCGCTGTGCCGGTTTGTGCGTTTGCCTGCTGCATTTCAGACTTTCTCCGATCTGGTGACGATCATGGACATGATGCGTTCCTGACTGGCCTCTTGTGCGGTCAGTTCGCCCATGATGGTTCCTTCGTTCATGACATAAATCCTGTCGCACATGCCCAGCAGCTCCGGCATTTCAGAGGAGATCATGACAACCCCCTTGCCCTGGGCAGACAGGTCGTTGATCAGGCCATAGATTTCAAATTTCGCACCCACGTCGATGCCGCGTGTCGGTTCATCAAGGATCAGAACCTCTGGCCCTGAAAACAGCCATTTCGACAAGACCACCTTTTGCTGGTTGCCCCCCGACAGGTTCATGACACGCTGATACACGCCCGGTGTGCGGATATTCATGCTTTTGCGGTAGCTTTCCGCGACCTGCGCTTCGCGTGCTTCGTTCAGCAGGCCACGACTGGCCACGGCGTGCAGATTGGCCAGGGTGATGTTGCGCTGAATGCTGTCTTCCAGAATCAGGCCCAGTGATTTGCGATCCTCGGTGACATAGGCCAGCCCGGCGGCGATTGCATCGCTGACAGTGTTCAGCTTCACTGGGGTGTCGCGCATGCGCACCTCGCCTTGAATGTCGCGGCCATAGGACCGGCCGAAAATGCTCATGGCAAGTTCGGTGCGGCCAGCGCCCATAAGGCCGGCAATGCCCACCACCTCGCCTTCGCGGACGTTGAAGGACACATCCTTGATGGCCATGCGTTCAGGGAAGTCCGGGTGGCGCACCGACCAGTTCGCCACATCCAGCAACACAGGCCCCGCGCGGCGTTCGCGCGGCGGATAGCGCTGCGCCATGTCACGGCCCACCATGTCGCGCACAATGCGGTCTTCGGTAATTTCGTCTGTGTCCGCGCGCATGGTGGACACGGTGCTGCCGTCGCGGATAACCGTGATACTGTCCGCCACCTTGCGGATTTCATTCAGTTTATGGCTGATGATGATCTGCGTCATCCCGCGGGCCTTCAGGTCCAGCATCAGGTCCAGCAGCGCGTCACTATCAGATTCCGACAATGCCGCAGTTGGTTCGTCAAGGATCAGCAGGCGCACATCCTTGGCCAGCGCTTTCGCAATTTCGACCAGTTGTTGTTTGCCCACACCCAGCTTTTCCACCAGCATGGTGGGCGGGTCGCTAAGCCCGACCCGTGCCAGCAATTCGCGCGTGCGGCGCGTGGTTTCATGCCATTGAATATAGCCGTTTTTGCTGATTTCATTGCCCAGAAACAGGTTCTCGGCAATCGACAGCAACGGCACCAGTGCAAGTTCCTGATGGATAATGATGATCCCGCGCGCTTCGCTGTCCTGAATGGACCGGAATTCCGCCAAGGCCCCGTCAAAATGAATTTCACCATCATAGCTGCCCGCAGGGTAGACCCCTGACAGCACCTTCATCAAGGTGGATTTGCCCGCCCCGTTTTCACCCACGATTGCATGAATTTCCCCTTCTGCAACCGACAGGGTCACTTCGTCCAGCGCCTTGACGCCGGGGAAGGATTTGGAAATCGCTCGCATTTCTAGAAGCGGCTTCATGAGTGCCCGCCCTTCGCTGCGGTTACGCGCATGCCCTGGAATATGCCCCAAGGCATGCGCTTGTCCCGTGTTGGGAATGTCGCGCTTAGCGCAGCTGTTCTTCGGTGTAGTAGCCTGACCCGATCAGGACTTCTTCCCAGTTCGAGACATCGACCGACACAGGTTCCAACAGGAAGCTTGGCACGATCTTGACACCGTTATCATAGGTTTCGGTGTCATTGATTTCGGGCTCTGCGCCGCCCAGCAGGGCGTTCACCATGCCAACGGTCACCCGTGCCAATTCGCGGGTGTCCTTGAACACAGTCGAATATTGCTCGCCTGCCAGAATGGACTTGATGGACGGGACTTCGGCATCCTGTCCTGTCACAATGGGCATTTCCAGATCATCCGACCCATACCCAACCCCCTTGAGGGATGACAAAATACCAATGGACAGCCCGTCATAGGGCGACAGAACCCCGTGGATTTCCGCATCTGTGTAATGGGCGGAAAGCAGGTTATCCATGCGCGCCTGTGCAACCGCACCATCCCAGCGCAGCGTGCCGACACGGTCCATGCCCATCTGGCCGGATACAATGTTAACCGACCCGTCATCAATCAGCGGCTGAAGCACCGACATGGCGCCGTCATAGAAGAAGAAGGCGTTGTTGTCGTCGGGCGAACCGCCGAACAGTTCCACATTCCACGGCCCCGACCCGAAGCGCGATTCCAGCCCCGATACCAGCGATTCCGCCTGCTGCACACCAACCTGGAAATTGTCGAATGTCGCGTAATAGCTGACATGTTCGCTGTCGCGGATCAACCTGTCATAGGCGATGATGTCAATCCCCGCGAAATGCGCGTTTTCCAGCGCGTTTGACAAGGTGGTGCCATCAATCGCGGCAATAACCAGCACATCAACCCCGTTGGTAACCATGTTTTCGATCTGGGCCAACTGGTTGGGAATATCATCTTCGGCATATTGCAAGATGGTGGAATAGCCGGCTTCTTCAAACAGGCTGACCATGGCGTTACCATCCGCGATCCAGCGTGCGGATGATTGCGTTGGCATGGCAATGCCGATCACCCCTTCGGCCATGGCACCTGTTGCCAGTGTCAGGCCGACCACCGATGCGGTCATAAGTTTATATGTCATTATGCGCTCCTCCCAGCGAAATGTCGCGGTGCAGTCGGACTTTGGTCCGTCCATGGGCACCGGCAGCTTCTTGATAGGGGGCTATGACATTTCCATCAAATCATATTTATTGAACAAGGTATATCATTAGTGATATGTAGACGTCCATGCTGTCATTGTTGCGCCTGAAGCCTGGTCATTTGAAACTGCTTTTGCGGATTGCCGAAACCGGCAAGCTTCAGCTTGCTGCCGATCAGATGGCCATATCGCAACCCGCCGCATCACGCATTCTGGCAGAGGTGGAGGCCGATATCGGCGCCCCGCTATTTGAACGCTTGCCGCGCGGGATGACGCCGACCGAAGTGGGGCGTTCCGTCTTGCGGCGCATGGGCATGATTCTGACGGAATTCGAAGGGCTGGAACAGGAACTGGGCATGATCCAGTCGGGGCGGTCAGGGCGTGTGCGCATCGGGGCCGTTACGGGGCCTGCCGTGGGGTATGCGGTGCCTGCCATTGGCCATATCCGCCAGCAGGCCCCGTTCATTGATGTGACAATCCATGTTGCCCCTTCCGCCGAACTTGTGCGCGGACTGGAGGATCGCCAGTTCGATTTCATCATTGCCCGCCTGCCGCCGGGTTATGATGCCGCTGATCTGGAAGTGAACCCCGCGCGCACCGAACGGGTGGTGCTGTTGGTGAATGACCGCCATCCGCTGGTGGGGCAACCGGCCTGCGCCTTGTCCGACCTGCGGCAGTATGAATGGGTTATGCAGGAACGCGGGGCGCCCATCCGGCAGGCTGTTGAACATATGGTCCGCGTAGCGGGAATGGCGCTGCCGGAACGGGTTTCGAACAGTTCTTCGCTTCTGGTGGCATTAACGATGCTGGCGGCGGGAAATGCCATTACCCCGCAAGCGCAAGAGGTTGCTGACCTGCTGGGTGCGGATGGCATTGGTGCGCGTCTGGCTGTTCTGGACATCGCGCAGGACATCAGCGTGGAACCCTATTTCATCATTCGTCACCGGCACCATGCGACCACACCGGCGGTCATGCGGGTTTATCAACGGGTTCTGGAAATCCTGTAGCCGGTTCCGGGCCACCGCGCCCGTTCGCACCGGGCTGGGTGGCATTTTGCGGCGCGGCAGTGGTTCCGCGCTCAATCAGGGCAACAGGGGCATAGATGACATATGCGCCTTCGGTTTTCTGTTCACCGCGCAGGCGGGCCAGCAATTCCTGCGCAGCCAACCTGCCAAGGCCTGCACGGTCCTGCCGGATGGTTGTCAGGCCCGGCTCTGCGTAAGCGGCCATCTCAATGTCATCAAAACCGATGACCGATATATCATCGGGCACACGCAGCCCGCGTTGCCGGCAGCGTGCGATAAAGCTTAGCGCCATAGCGTCAGAGGCGCAGAAAACGCCAGTCGGGCGGGGGGACAGGGCCAGAATGCGGTCGGCCGCCTGCGCGCCCGCCATCAGCGAAAAATCGCCCTGAACAACCCAGTCTGCGGGGACATCCAGCTTATGTGTCGCGCAGCGTTGTAAAAACGCGGACTTGCGCATTTCGGCCAGAATGTTGGACGCGGGGCCAGTGACATGGGCAATTTTCCGGTGCCCTTGCGCAACAAGATGATCGACTGCCAGCCTTGCGCCCAAACCGTTGTTGCTGCGGATAGAGGGAAGCGGCCACTGGTCGGACCATTCGCAACAAAACACGACATTTCGCATCATGTTGGCGTTGCGCAGGGCCTTGGCGGTTGTGCTGGTCATGTGCCCGTCAAGGGTAATCATGCCGTCTACGCTGCCGTTCAGAAAACAATCTGCCACGGCTTGTTCTGATGCGCCGGGTTGCTGGCTGTCGAACACCAGCACCGAATACCCGTTGGCAGAAAGCACGTCATTCATGCTGGACAGGATCGCAGAAAAGAACGGGTTGCCCAGATTGGGAACAAGCACAAGAACCGCGCCCGCGCGGCGTGTGCGCAGGTTGCGTGCCGCCTGATTGACACGGTAGCCTGTTGTCTCAATCGCGTCGAATACCTTTTGGCGCGTGGCCTCGCTCAGGCGGTCGGGTTGTGTCAGGGCACGGCTGACTGTGGCGGTGGATACACCGGCAACATGGGCGACGTCCTTGATCTTTGGCGGGGGGTTTTGCATCCGAGTGTCCGGAACCTTATTATCTGAACGGTTACAAATTTCTTGACAGATTGTTTCGACTGACTGAAGGTGGTGTAATCGATTACATAGTGATTCACCCTTGGAGGAGGTCGATTTGTATCAATAATGTAATCGATTACATGGCGTGGGCAAGATAATCTTGAAATAATCCGCGCTGCACCGTGACATATGCGGCTTATGCCGTACAGGGAGGAACGCATGAAAAAAACATTTGCATTGCTGGCATCCACCAGCCTGATTTCCGCAGGAACTGCCGCTTTGGCCGTCGATCTGGAAGTAACGCATTGGTGGACATCGGGCGGGGAAGCGGCCGCTGTTGCCGAATTCGCGCGCCTGTTCAACGAAAACACCGACCATACCTGGGTTGATGGTGCAATTGCCGGTGCAGGCGGCACAGCGCGCCCCATCATGATCGGGCGTATCACTGGCGGTGACCCGATGGGCGCAACCCAGTTCAACCACGGTCGCCAAGCCGAAGAACTGGTCGAGGCGGGCCTGATGCTGGACCTGACCGACCTGGCCGAGGCCGAAGGCTGGCGTGATTTTGTGAACCCCACATCGCTTCTGGACAGCTGCACCATTGACGGGCGCATCTACTGCGTGCCGATCAATATCCATTCGTGGCAGTGGTTGTGGCTTAGCCACAAGGCCTATGAAGATGCAGGCGTGCCGGTTCCCACCAACTGGGAAGAATTCATCGAAGCCGCACCCGCACTGGAAGAAGCAGGCAAGATTCCCCTGGCCATGGGCGGTCAGCCCTGGCAGGCAACGGGTGCATTTGGGGTGATGGCCATCGCGCTGGCCGGGACCGACGCATGGAAGGCCGTGCATATTGACCAGAACGCCGAAGTGGCGGCAGGCCCCGAATATGCCCGCGTGTTTGAAGCAGCAGCGCAAGCGCGTGCTTTTGCGGCGCGGTCCAACGTGCAGGACTGGAATCAGGCCACCAATATGGTAATTTCCGGTCAGGCTGGCGGGCAAATCATGGGCGATTGGGCGCAGGGCGAGTTTCAGGTCGCGGGCCTTGTCGCTGGCGAGGATTATTCCTGCCTGCCTGGCCTTGGAATGAACGAAATCATCTCGACCGGGGGGGATGCGTTCTATTTCCCGAAAATCAACAACCCCGAAGTTGAAGCCGCCCAGCTTGAACTGGCATCGCTGATGATTTCGCAAGAAGCGCAGGTTGCCTTCAACCTGAAAAAAGGGTCGCTTCCGGTGCGCGGCGATATCGATCTGACTGCGGCGAATGACTGTATGGCCAAAGGACTGGAAATTCTGGCGACCGGCAACATCCTGCCGGATGCAAACCAGACTTTCTCGCCCGATACCCAAGGCCAGATCGAGGATCTGATGGTCGAGTTCTGGAACGACCCCAGCTACACCGCCGAAGACGCCCAGCGTCTGTATGCGGAAATCATCGCACGCGCGGATTGATTTAACTGGCCGGGGTTCCCGAATGCCGAACCCCGGCCATTAACCCGCATTTTCCCGAATACCGGAGGATCAAGATGTCAAGCGCAAGACGCGCTCGTGATGGCGCACGCCCGCCAATCCGCCTGCTGCGCAATCTTTCATCCAAACTGGCGGCCATTCCCATGGTGCTTGTGGGGCTTGGCGTGTTTGTGGGGGGCACAATCTGGACGATTGTGCATTCCTTCACCGACTCGCGCCTGTTGCCACGGCTGAACTGGGTTGGCTTTGACCAGTATGAACGTCTGTGGAATACGCGCAGGTGGCTGGTGTCGATTGAAAACCTGGCGGTTTACGGCATTGTGTCGCTGGTGCTGACCATGTGTCTTGGTTTTTTTCTGGCCGCCCTGCTTGACCGCAAAATCCGGTTTGAAGACACGTTCCGCACGATCTTCCTGTATCCTTTCGCGTTGTCTTTCATTGTTACGGGTCTGGCGTGGCAATGGATTCTGAACCCGGAATTCGGGATTCAGTCAATCATTCGGGGGCTGGGTTTTCCGAATTTCAATTTCGACCCGCTGTATAACCCCGATCTGGTGATTATTGGATTGCTTATTGCGGGGTTATGGCAGGGGACCGGGCTGATCATGGTGATCATGCTGGCGGGGTTGCGTGGCATAGACGAAGACATCTGGAAAGCCACCCGCGTGGACGGCATTCCTGTGTGGAAAACATATATCGTGGTGATCATTCCCATGATGAAGCCCGTGTTTGTCACTGCGTTGGTGCTGGTCACCAGCGGGATTGTGAAACTTTACGATCTGGTCGTGGCCATGACATCTGGCGGGCCGGGTATCGCGTCTGAAGTTCCGGCAAAATATGTCTATGATACGCTGTTCACCCGCCAGAACCTTGGGCAGGGCTTTGCTGCATCCACCATGATGCTGGTCACTGTCGCCATCATCCTGATCCCTTGGGCATACATGCAATACAGGGAGAAGCGCCAATGACCGCTGTTACCCCCCGCGGCGCGAAGCCGCAAAAGGCCCTCTCGCCGCGCAATATCATGCTGTATGGGGCGCTGATCATCTTCAGCATGTATTACCTGCTACCGCTATATGTGATGATGGTGACATCGCTGAAGGACATGGCCGAAATCCGTGTTGGCAACATCTTTTCGCCACCTGTGGAAGTGACGTTTCAGCCCTGGGTCAAGGCATGGTCACAGGCCTGCACCGGCATCAATTGCGATGGGCTGTCGCGCGGGTTCTGGAATTCCATCCGCATTCTTATTCCGTCGCTGATCATCTCGGTTTCGGTGGCGGCATTGACGGGCTATGTGCTGGCGTGCTGGCGCTTCAAAGGGTCTGAAGTGTTTTTTGGCATCCTGCTTATGGGGGCGTTCATTCCCTATCAGGTGCTTTTGTATCCGCTGGTCATCATCTTGCGCGAACTGGGGCTGTTCGGGTCGCTGTGGGGCTTGGTGCTGGTGCACACCGTTTTCGCCATGCCGATAAACGTGCTGTTGTTCCGCAACTATTTCGTGGCCCTGCCAGAAGAACTGTTCAAGGCCGCGCGCGTCGATGGTGCAGGGTTCTGGGGCATTTTCTTTCGGATCGTGATCCCCATGTCGCTGCCGATTTTCGTTGTCTCGGGCATTATTCAGGTCACTGGCATCTGGAACGACTTCCTGTTCGGGGTGGTTTACACGCGGCCCGAAAATTACCCGATGACAGTGCAGCTTAACAACATCGTCAACTCGGTGCAGGGGGTCAAGGAATACAACGTGAATATGGCAGCAACGATGCTGACGGGGCTGGTGCCGCTGGCGGTGTATTTCTTCTCAGGCAGACTTTTCGTTCGCGGCATTGCTGCCGGCGCAGTCAAAGGCTAAGAACATGACAAATTCCATCTCTATCAAAGAACTGAAGCTTGCTTTTGGCGCTGTCACAGTGCTGGAAAACCTGAACCTTGACGTGGGGCAGGGCGAATTTCTGGTGCTTCTGGGGTCGTCGGGCTGCGGTAAATCCACGCTTTTGAACTGTATTGCGGGGTTGCTGGACATCACCGACGGGGAAATCCACATTCAAGGCAAGAATGTCACATGGGAAGAACCTTCCAAGCGCGGCATCGGCATGGTGTTCCAAAGCTACGCGCTGTATCCGCAAATGACAGTCGAGGGCAATCTGGCCTTCGGTTTGAAAAACGCCCGCGTTCCCAAGGCTGAAATCGTGCAGCGCATCGCGCGTGCTGCCGAAGTGCTGCAAATCGAACCACTGCTGAAGCGCAAGCCTGGGGCCTTGTCAGGGGGGCAACGCCAGCGCGTGGCGATCGGGCGTGCCTTGGTGCGCGATGTGGATGTGTTTTTGTTTGACGAACCGCTGTCTAACCTGGATGCAAAACTGCGCGCCGATTTGCGGGTGGAAATCAAGCGGCTGCACCATAAGCTTAAGAATACGATGATTTACGTCACCCATGATCAGGTCGAGGCCATGACGCTGGCAGACCGCATCGCCATCATGAAAGGCGGGCAGATCATGCAGCTTGCCCCCCCTGCCGAAATCTACAATCGTCCGGTCAACAAATATGTGGCGGGGTTTATCGGGTCACCAGCGATGAACCTTATTCCCGGGCAGCTGGACGCCGGACGCCAGCATTTCGACACGGGGCGCGGCATGGCGCATTCGGTGCAAGGCTATGATTTTTCCAGCGCGCCTGTATCCGGCCCCGTCTGGCTGGGCCTGCGCCCCGAACATGTGCAAGCAGGCGCGCTGGCACAATCGCAGCCGGTGCAAGTGGATGCCTATGTCGACATGGTCGAACCCATGGGGTCCGACACACAGGTTTGGGCCAAAGTGGGCGAACAGGACGTGCGGTTCCGCATGGACGGGCAGGCCCAAGTGGCCATCGGCGATACAATCCCCATAGGGTTCGACCCCGCCCGCCTGTCACTGTTTGACAAGAAAAGCGAAGCGCGCCTGTAGCGCGTGAACTGAAAACCCAAGAAGGACAACACAATGGATGTTTCATTCCAGCTTTATTCCGCGCGCAATTTCACCCCATGGGACGGGGTATTGGACCAGTTGGCCGCGCTTGGCTACACGCAGGTCGAAGGGTTCGGCGGCGTCTATGAAGATGCGGGCGCTTTTCGTGCTGCGCTTGATGAGCGCGGGCTAAGCATGCCGTCAGCGCATTTTTTCCCGCTTGCCAGTTTTGAAGACCAGTTCGACAAGACCATCGCCAATGCCAAGGCGCTGGGTGTCAAACAGCTATATTGCCCCGCCCCCGATGATGCCTATCGCAACGGGGCGGATGCGCAGGCATGGCGCGATCTGGCTGGACGACTGGATGTCGCGAGCAAGCGCGTGCAGGATGCGGGCTTGCGCTTTGGCTGGCACAACCACCATTGGGAATTCATGCCGCTGGCCAGCGGTGAAATACCCATGGCGCTGCTGCTGGAAGGCGCGCCATCCATGGAATGGGAAGCCGATATCGCCTGGATCGTGCGCGGCGGGGGTGCCCCGCTGGACTGGATCGCGCAACACGGGCCACGCATGACGGCCGCCCATGTCAAGGACATCGCCCCGGTAGGGCAATGCGAGGACGAAGACGGCTGGGCCGATGTGGGCCATGGCACCATGGACTGGCCCGCGATCATGGGTGCGTTGCGTGGCGCGGGTGTCAGCCTGTTCGTGATGGAACATGACAACCCGAATGATCTGGCCCGCTTCGCGCGCCGGTCGATCACCAATTTCCGCCAGTTCTAAGGGGCAGAGCATGACAAAAGCACTTGGTATCGGGGTTCTGGGCTGTGGCAATATCTCGGCGGCATATATGCGCCTTGCGCCATTGTTTCGGGGCATTGAAATGCGCGCCTGCGCCGATTTGAACGCGGATGCGGCCAAGGCGCGCGCGGCAGAATTCGGCCTGCGTGCGGAAACTGTTGACGGGCTTCTGGCGGCGGATGACATTGATATTATCGTCAACCTGACAGTGCCCGCCGCGCATTTTGACGTGTCCATGCAAATTCTGGATGCGGGCAAACATGTCTATTCCGAAAAGCCGTTTGTGCTGTCGCTGGCCGAAGGGCAGGCGCTGGCCGCCAAGGCCGCGCAAAAGGGCCTGCGCGTGGGGTCTGCGCCTGACACGTTCATGGGCGGCGCACACCAGCTTGCGCGCCATCTGGTTGATACAGGGCGCGTGGGCAAGATCAGTTCGGGCACCTGTTTTGTCCAAAGCCCCGGCATGGAAATGTGGCACCCGAACCCCGACTTCTTCTTCAAGCCCGGTGGTGGGCCGATCCTGGATCTTGGGCCATATTATATTTCCAACCTTGTGCAGCTTCTGGGGCCGGTCAAACGCGTGACAGCCATGAGCATGAGTGCGCAGGCCGAACGCACCATCACATCCCAACCCCGCCATGGCGAGAAGATCACCGTGGAAACGCCCACCACCATACACGCCATTTTGCAGTTCCAGTCTGGCGCGCAGGTGACCTATTGCGCCAGTTGGGATGTGTGGCAACATGGCCATGCGCCTATGGAACTGTATGGCCAGCACGGCACCTTGCATGTGCCTGACCCCAATTTCTTCGGCGGTGAAGTGCGCATGACTGCCAAAGCCGCATTCACGTCGTCAGGCGTAGGGTGGGACCACCCGTTTGCGCGTGCCAATGACGGGGTAAACGCCAATTACCGCGCTGCTGGGCTGGCCGATATGGCCATTGGCATTGTCGAGGGGCGGGCGCATCGCTGCAGTCTGGAATTTGCGTTGCATGTGGTGGATGTGATGACCGCCATTCTGGACGCCGCGCAATCCGGCAAGGTGTTGGACATCACCACCAGTTGCGCGCGGCCACAGGCGCTGACCCCGGATGACGCGCAGGCGATGCTGGCATGAACAGGGCAGATTGGCGCCCAGCACCGGCAGGCAACACAGGGAATGTAAGGCCATGATCCGCAACCCTATTTTACCGGGTTTCAACCCGGACCCGTCCATCTGCCGTGTGGGCGATGACTATTTCATCGCCACATCGACATTTGAATGGTTCCCCGGCGTTCAGATTCACCGTTCCAGCGATCTGGTGAACTGGGATCTGGCCTGCCGGCCCCTGACACGCGCCAGCCAGCTGGACATGCGCGGTAACCCGGACAGCTGCGGTATTTGGGCACCGTGCCTGTCACATGCGGACGGGCTGTTCTGGCTGGTTTATACAGATGTCAAACGTCTGGACGGCAATTTCAAGGATGCGCATAATTACATCGTCACCGCCCCATCGATAGAAGGGCCGTGGTCCGACCCGATCTATGTGAATTCATCCGGGTTTGACCCGTCGCTGTTCCACGACGATGACGGGCGCAAGTGGTTCTTGAACATGCAGTGGAACCACCGTGGCCGGTCCGTTGGCGGCCAACCCAAAAGCCCCGCTTTTGACGGCATTCTGTTGCAGGAATGGCACCCCGAACACGGGCTGACGGGGCCGGTGCGCAACATTTTTCCGGGCAGTGCGCTGGGTCTGGTCGAAGGCCCGCATCTGTTCAAGCGGGGGGGCTATTACTACCTGACCACTGCCGAAGGGGGCACGGGCTATGGCCATGCGGTCACAATGGCGCGCGCGCGTCAGATTGATGGGCCGTATGAAATGCACCCCGATACGCACCTGATCACGTCCAAGGACCACCCCGACGCGCCCTTGCAGCGCGCTGGCCATGGCCAGATCGTGGAAACCCCAGGTGGCGATGTCTATCACACCCATCTGTGTTCGCGCCCGCTTCCGGGTCGGTTTTCACCGCTGGGGCGTGAAACGGCGATTCAGAAATGCGTGTGGGCAGATGATGGCTGGCTGTATCTGGCGCATGGTGGTCCTGTGCCCGCGCTGGAGGTGCCCGCCCCCGTGAATGTGGACCCGCGCGCGCCGACTGCGATACGGCGCAGATTTGACGGGCCGGACCTGCCGCCGGAATTCCAGTGGTTGCGCAGCCCGCACCCTGAACGGCTGTTCACCCTGACAGGTGACACATTGTGCCTGCACGCGCGCGAAAGCATTGGCAGCTGGTTCGAACAATCGCTGGTCGCCCGGCGACAGGAACATTTCCAATACCGCGCCGAAACCGAACTGGCCGACTTTGCGCCCGACACCTACCAACAGGCGGCGGGGTTGGTGACCTACTACAACCGCAGCAAGTTCCATTTTGCCGCTGTCACATGGGAAGAAACCCTTGGCCGGTGCTTGACAGTCATGTCCTGCGCCGGGGATTGGCCGGATGGCGCGTTGCACTGGCCCTGTGACCCAGTGCCACTGGCCCCCGGTCCTGTGTGGCTTGCCGCCAAGATCAGCCGCGCGGTGCAGCAGTTTTACTGGCATCAAGGGGGGGACTGGGTGGCGCTTGGTCCTGCGCTGGATGCGTCCGTAATATCTGATGAAGGCGGGCGGGGGGAGCATGGCTCTTTTACCGGGGCTTTTGTCGGTATGGCTGCGTTTGACATTACCGGACGTGCACTGCCCGCGCAGTTTCGCAGTTTCGACTATATTCCTGAAGCGGGCCAACCCTAAGCGGCACGGCCCGAGCACACAAAACCACGAGGAAGACCAATGCCCGCAAAAATAAAGGGTCCCGCCCTGTTTCTGGCACAATTCGCTGGCGATGACGCCCCTTTCAACACCTTGGACGGCATTGCGCACTGGGCGGGGTCGCTTGGATACAAAGGCGTGCAAATCCCGACTTTCGACACCCGGCTGTTCAATCTGGACCGCGCTGCCGAAAGCAAGGATTATTGTGACGAAATCAAGGG
Source organism: Paracoccaceae bacterium (assembly GCA_017510335.1). GTDB lineage: Bacteria > Pseudomonadota > Alphaproteobacteria > Rhodobacterales > Rhodobacteraceae > Roseinatronobacter. The sequence goes on along the minus strand of JAFWNM010000011.1, from coordinate 47,392 downwards.
AATCTGCGCGACGGCAGGTGTGGAAATCACTGAATTGTCCACCCATCTGCAGGGTCAGCTTGTTGCGGTGAACCCTGCCTATGACATGGCATTCGATGCTTTTGCGCCCAAAGCGCTGCATGGCAACCCAAAAGCGCGGCAGGAATGGGCCGTCGATCAGGTAACAAAAGCCGCGCGCGCCAGCCGCAATTTGGGATTGTCCACATCTGTCAGTTTCACGGGATCATTGGCGTTCCCCTATCTTTATCCATGGCCACAACGCCCCGCCGGACTAATTGAGGAGGCATTTGCCGAATTGGCCCGTCGCTGGCGTCCGATCCTTGATGTTTACGACGAAAACGGCGTTGATATCGGCTATGAAATCCACCCTGGCGAAGATGTCTTTGACGGGGCGACATGGGAAATGTTCCTGGACGCGCTGGACGGGCACACACGCGCGCGCATCAATTACGACCCGTCGCATTTCCTGCTGCAGCAAATGGATTATCTGGCGTTCATCGATCTGTATCATGACCGTATTTGCGCCTTCCATGTGAAGGATGCCGAATTCAACCCCGACGGGCGGCAGGGCGTCTATTCCGGCTATCAGCCATGGCTGAACCGCGCGGGGCGCTTCCGCAGTCTTGGCGATGGGCAGGTTGATTTTGCTGCGATCTTTTCCAAACTGGCCCAATACGACTATGACAGCTGGGCCGTGCTGGAATGGGAATGCTGCCTGAAATCCCCCCAACAAGGGGCCGCCGAAGGCGCGCCATTCATCGCGCAGCACATCATCGATGTGACCGACAAGGCGTTTGACGATTTTGCAGGGGGCCAGACCGACATTGCGCAAATCCGCGCCATGCTGGGAATTGCACCATGAGTGCGCGTTTGAAGCTGGGCATGGTGGGCGGCGGCGAAGGCGCGTTTATCGGGGGGGTGCATCGCATTGCTGCGCGCATTGACGGCCAGTGGGATCTGGTCGCGGGCGCGCTGTCATCGGACCCTGCGCGCGCGCATGCGTCCGCTGCGGCCTTGGGCATTGCGCGCGATCGCAGCTATGACAGTTTCACGCAGATGGCGCAGGTAGAATCTGCGCGTGATGATGGCATTGACGCAGTTGCGATTGTCACGCCCAACCACATGCATGTCCCCGCCGCGCTGGCCTTTTTGCGCGCGGGCATTCATGTGATTTGTGACAAGCCGCTGGCGTCCAGACTGGAAGATGCGCTGGAACTGGAACTCGCGGTGGCGCAATCGGGCAAATTATTCGTGCTGACGCATAATTATTCGGGCTATCCGCTGATCCGGCAGGCCCGCGAGATGGTGGCGCGGGGTGAATTGGGCCGTTTGCGGCTGGTGCATGTCGAATATGTGCAGGACTGGCTGACCGAAGCGGCAACCGGCAAACAGGCCGAATGGCGCACTGACCCCGCACGGTCTGGCGCAGGGGGGGCCATTGGTGACATCGGCACCCATGCGTGGCAACTGGCCGAATTTGTCACTGGCCAGTCCCCTGATGCGCTGGCCGCCGATCTGTCCAGTTTCGTGGAAGGGCGCGCCGTGGATGACAACGCCCATGTGATGCTGCGCTATGCCAGCGGGGCCAAGGGCATGCTTTGGGCGTCGCAAGTGGCGGTCGGGACTGAAAACGCGCTGCGGCTGCGCATTCATGGCGACAAGGGGGGCTTGGCCTGGGCGCAGGAAAACCCCAACCAGATGCAGTTTACCCGCTTTGGCCAGCCCACACACATTCTGACGCGCGCAGGGGCGGGGGCCACCGATGCGGGCCTTGCCACAACGCGCACCCCCGCAGGCCACCCCGAAGGATATCTGGAAGGGTTCGCCACGCTTTACCGCGAAGCGGCCGACGCCATTCGCGCGCATGATGCGGGCGATACCGCTGCCGGTGGGGTTTTGCCGGGAATTGCGGACGGGCTGTCGGGCATGCGTTTCATTGATGCCTGTCTGCGGTCGTCGAAAGCGGGCGGGGCATGGACGCCGGTTGTCCCGCAAGGTTGATTTGCAGCCCCTTGCGGTAAACCCCATGGATGCGGCATTGTTTGCCGCACCGATGGGGATGGGGGATAGGATGCGCGACATCGTTTTGGGGTTGATGGCTGCGGCCGGGTTGGGGTGTGGCGGGGCGCTGGCCGAACTGCCCTTGCCCGATGCGGCAGGTGACGCTGATTTCGCCAGCCATCCGCCCGAACTGGTGCGGCTGGGCTGGCATTTATTCTATGACCCCATCTTGTCGGGCAACCGTGAAGTGGCCTGTGCGACATGCCACCACCCCGCTTTTGGCACATCTGACGGGGTGTCGCTGGGTTTGGGCGACGGGGGCAGGGGCCTTGGCCCCGCGCGGGTGGCCGACCCGGACAATATGCCCGAACAACGCATTCCGCGCAATTCGCCCGCGCTGTGGAACCTGGGTGCGCATGAATTCACCCGCATGTTCCATGATGGCCGGATAGAGGTTGACCCGACCCGCGAAACCGGCCTGCGCACGCCCCTTGAAGGGGACATGATGGCGGGGTTTGCCTCGCTTTTGTCGGCGCAGAACATGTTTCCCGTGCTTAGCCCCGATGAAATGGCCGGTCATTACAGCGAAAACGAAATTGCGCAGGCCGTGCGACAAGGCCGCATTACCGGCGCAGGGGGCGCATGGGACCTGATCGCGCAGCGCGTGCGCGACATTCCCGACTATGCCGCGCGGTTTGTTGCAACGCATGACGATATTACCACCCGCGATGACATTGCGTTTACGCATATATCGAACGCGATTGCGGGCTTCGTGGCGGTTGAATTCCGGTCCGATACCAGCCCGTTTGATGCCTATCTGCGCGGTCAGGGCACCTTGCCCGCTGATGCCGCGCGCGGAATGGGGCTGTTTTACGGGCGCGCCACCTGCGCCAGTTGCCATTCCGGCCCGTTCCAGACCGATCATGGGTTCCATGCGCGCGGCGTGCCGCAACTGGGGCCGGGCAAGGCTGCGCGGTTTGAATCGCACCGCCGCGACACAGGGCGCATGCGCGTGACAGGGCGCGAAGAAGATGCGTTCGCGTTTCGCACGCCGTCCTTGCGCAATGTGGCGCACACAGCGCCCTATGGGCATGCGGGGTCACATGCCACGCTGGCGGGGTTCATCCGCGACCATGCCGACCCTGTGTCCGCCTTGGCACGCTATGGGCGCGCGCAGGTCATCTTGCCCGCCTTGTCAGTGGACGACTGGCAGATCATGGATGACCCTGTTGAACTGGGCGCGATACGGGACGCCGTGCAAACCCCGCCCATTTTGCTAAGTGACAGCGACATTGCGGATATTGTGGCCTTTTTGCACAGCCTGAGCGATGCGCAGGCATTGGCGGGCCGGTTGGGCGTGCCCCTGTCTGTGCCCAGCGGGCTGGACGTGCCGAACCCCTGACAGCGGGCCTGCAGGGCCGTGAATGCGGCATTCGTTGTGGTCCCGGCTTCGGCGACAGCCCGAAAACGGGGTTCTATACATTGCCCGAAAACGCAGTATACACATGGCGCAAAACCCCGGGATGTGACGACCATGACAGCAGATGCGCCCCTTCAGAAAGCGCCGCTTTCCGAAGCGCAGGAATTTCTGACCGCCTGTCCTGATGTGCAGGCGATAGATATTGTCCTAAGTGATCTTCACGGCATCGGGCGCGGCAAGATAATCCGCCGCCATGAATTGCAAAGCCTGTTCAAATCGGGGCGGGGTATGCCTGCGTCGCTGTTTGCACAGGATGTGTCGGGCCATGATATTGGTGCGGCAATCGCGCTTATGGATGATGGCGGGGGCGACAGCCGTTGCTGGCCTGTGCCCCACACCCTTGGGTATCAGGTGGCAAACGGGCGGGGCCTGGTGTTGCTGCAGATGGAAACACCTGCAGGCGACCCCTCACCCCTTGATCCGCGCAACGCCATGATCAGGCAGGTCGCGCGCGCGGGCGCAATGGGCTACAGGCCGATGGGCGCGTTTGAACTGGAATTCTACCTTGTCGACCAGGACCGGGATGCGGACGGAAAACCCCGGCCCGCACGCGCAGCGTTGACGGGCCGCAGGCTGTCGGGCACCAATTGCATGTCGGTGGATGAACTGGACGAAATGTCGCCGTTCTTTGACGCGGTTTATGAAGGCGCTGCCGCGCTGGATATACCGATGGAAACCCTGATTTCCGAATATGCCCCGGGCCAGTTTGAACTGACCCTGCGCTACCGCGATCTGGCGCGCGCGGCTGACGATATTGTGCGCGCGAAGCGGTTGCTGCGCAGCACCGCCCGGCGTTTTGGCATGGACGCGTGTTTCATGTCGAAGCCTTTTGCGCAAAGCTCCGGTTCGGGGATGCATCTGCACTTGTCACTGATGGATGAAACAGGGGTGAATATCTTTGCAGACCCAAGCGCGGGACTGTTGGCCCCGTCCATGCTGCACGCAATCGGCGGTATTCGCAACTGCATGGCCGAGTCGATGCTGGTTCTGGCGCCGGTGCTGAACAGCTGGCGCAGGTTTGCCGGTGCGGTTTATTCCCCTGTTTCCAATTCATGGGGTGCCGAAGATCGCAATGTTGCGCTGCGCATTCCCGCAGGCGCCGCACAAACCCGCCATTTCGAGCATCGCGTGCCCGGGGTTGATGCCAATCCCTATCTTGTGGCTGCTGTGGTGCTGGGGGCCGCGCTGGATGGGATCGGGGCGGCCTGCGCACCGGGTGCGGAAGGGCCAAATGGCGGCGCATATTACCCGCCCATGCCGCGCAGCTGGCTGGAAGCGATTGACCGCTTCGCAGAGTCCGCAGCGATGAACGCCATTCTTGGCGCGCCGTTGCATCAGGTCTTTTCAGCGGTCAAGCGCGGGGAACATGACGCGCTGGCCATGCAGGTGACAGAACAGGAATGGCAGCTTTACGGGACCACGCTCTAAAGCTTCCCGAACACGCGGACACAATAAGGAAGGGCATGTCGCGTGACAGCGAATGAACGCGACGTGCCTTAGCTGTCCGGTCCCATCAAGGCCTTGGCCACGCGGTCGCGCGCGCCCGACAGGTCGCCAATGCGGGTGACGCCCCTGCGCAGCATATCCTGACGTTCCGCGCCGCGGTTTTGGCGGTTGATCGCATCCTTGGCGGTTTCGACAACTTCATGCGGGCGCAAAACGACAATCCCGCTTTCGTCGGCCAGAATGGCATCACCGGGCAGAACGACAGTTCCGCCGCAGGATACGGGAATGTTCAGCGCGCCGCCGATATTGGCCATGCGCGTGGTAATGGGCGAAATGCCGCGCGACCACAGCGGCAGGCCGGCATCAATTATTTCTGACGGGTCCGTGCAAGGCCCATCCACAATGACCCCGGCAACGCCTGCGGCCAGTGCGGCCAATGCGACACCCCCGCCAATACAGGCGAAGCGCTGGTCCTGCAGCCGGTCAATAACAAGGATATCGCCCGCGCGCATGTCCGACAGCGCATAATGCAGCATTGATGAATCCAGCGACGGCAGCGCCAGTGTTACCGCCGTGCCGCAAACCCGCTGGCCGGGGTGCAGGGGGCGCAGCGCAATATCCATGAAACCGATATGGCGAAAATGTCCTATAGTTGCCGTCTCTGCCTGCGCCAGCAGGTCCAGATCGGCCTGTGGCAGCTGCGGGGGCATTTCATGTGCGGTATACATGGCATTTCCTTGTTTGTGATTGGGGGATCATGCGATCTGGCGACCGCGCAATGTGGGGTCCAGCCGGTCGCGCAGCCAGTCCCCCACCAACGAGATGGACAGCGCCAGCAAGAAGATCAGCGTGCCGGGCAGTAGTGTCAGCCACCATGCGTTCAGCAACCTGTCGCGCCCCTCGCTCATGATCTGGCCAAGGCTTGTCATCGGGGGCTGGACGCCAAGCCCCAGAAAACTAAGCGCGGTTTCCAGCAATATTGTCAGTGGCAGGTTCACAGTGAACTGCACCAGTATGACATTGAACACATTGGGCAGGATATGGCGCAGGTAAATGCGCGCAGCCCCTGCCCCAAGAACCCGCTGCGCGGTGACATAGCCCTGGGTTTTGGCCGACAGCGTGGCCGCACGCACCAGCCGCGCATAGGCTTCCCATCCGGTGAACCCGATCAGCAGCACCAGCAGGGTGAAGCTGTTGTCAAACATCGCCAGAACGAACAGCGCCACCACAATGATGGGCAGGGACAACTGCACATCCACAGCGGTCATGATGGCGGCTTCGGTATAGCCGCGCCGCGCAGCCGCTATCAGCCCCAGCAGGGACCCGAATATGGTCCCGATCAGCGTGCCCACAACTGCCACCAGAAGCGTGATCTGTGCCCCCACGGCCAGCCGCGCGACCAGATCGCGCCCGCGCGCGTCTGTGCCCAGAACATACTCGGACCCGCTGCCAAACAGGCCGGGCGCTTCCAGCCGGTGCATCAGGGCGGTTTCGCGGAAACCGTATGGGGTCAGCCATGTGCCGAACAGGGCAAACAGCACAAACAATGCCAGAAACCCCATCGACAAGCGCACCACAAACGGAATGCGCGCGGCTGATAATGTGGTGTTTTCAGCCATTTCTGCCCCCTCTCATGCGTGGGTCAAGCGCCAGATACAGCAGATCGACCAGCAGGTTGGTTACGGTCATGACCAGTGCTATCATCAGCACGATGAATTGCAGCACCGCGATATCGCGGGTTTCCACGGACCGGATAAGCAATTGCCCCACACCCGGCCAGCTAAACACCTGTTCGGTGACAACGGCACCCGCGACAATACCCCCAAGGCTAAGGCCCAGCATGGTAACCACCGGAATGGCCGCATTTGGCACAGCATGGCGCAACAATCTGCGCCGGAAGGGCACACCGCGCGCGGCAAGGGCTGTCATGAAGGGCTTGTTCAGCGTTTCCAGCAGCGATGACCGTGTGAACCGTGCAAAAGACCCCATTGTGGCCAGTCCCAATGTCGCCGCCGGGGCCAGCAACTGGCCCAGACTGCGCGTGGCCCCCGACCCGCCGAAATAGACCCCGAACACCAAGGCCCCCGTCAGCACCACCAACAGCCCGAAAAAGAAATTCGGCATCGCAAAGGCAAACACCGAAAAGGACATGACCATGCGATCAATGGCCGAATTATGCCGCAACGCCGCGATTGTGCCCAGTGTCACGCCCAATACAACCGAAATGCCAAGCGCGGTCAGCCCCAGCAGCAATGTTGCAGGCAACCTGTCCATGAACAGCGACGGCGCGCTGCGTCCCGTATGGATGGAATAGCCGAAATTGCCCTGAAACATGCCGCCAATATAGGACAGGTATTGTGTCCATAGCGGTTGGTCCAACCCCAGGCGCTGGCGGTATTCTTCAATTACAGCGGGGGGCGCATCTGGCGGGGCCAGTGCCACAGCGGGGTCGCCCGACAAGCGAATGAACAAGAAAACCAATGTCACCGCCACCAGAAGCGTGATGATCGCGCGCAAGGTCTTGAACAGGATAATCCGTGTCATGGGGTCACCCCGTCTGTGGGAAACTGTGCCTGCGCCGCCATGTTCGACACCCCGGACAGCGCGAAATTCCCCCGGTCTGGCATGGCTTCCAGCAAGTGGCGCGTATACTCGGCGCTGGGGGCGTCGAATATACGCGCCATCGGCCCTTGTTCGACCACGCGGCCCGCGCGCATGACAGTGACATCGTCGCAAATGGCGCTGGCCACGCGCAAATCATGGGTGACAAACAAGATGGCGAACCCCAGCCGGTCCTGAAGATCACGGAACAGGGCCAGGATTTGTGCCTGAATGGACACATCCAGCGCGGAAACCGCTTCATCCGCGATCAGGATTTCGGGTTCGGGCGCAAGGGCGCGCGCGATGCATATGCGCTGGCGCTGCCCGCCAGAGAATTCATGCGGATAGCGCGCGTAAGCGGCAGGCGTCAACCCGACCAGTTCCAGCAGATCACGCGCCTTTGCGCGGGCGTCATCGCGGCTGGCCCCGTGAATTTGCGCGGCTTCGGCTATGGTGTCGCCGATGCGCTGGCGCGGGTTTAACGCGGTATAGGGGTCTTGCAGCACAATCTGGATGCGCTGGCGCAGGCTGCGGGGCAGCGTGCCGCCCCATTGCGCAGTGTCCTGCCCGTCAATATGCACGCTGCCACTGTCGAAGCGTTCCAGATGCAGCAGACACCGCACGAAAGAGGATTTGCCAGACCCGCTTTCGCCGACAATGCCGTGCGTTTGCCCGCGGCGCAGTTGCAATGATACATCGCGCACCGCAGGAACCAGCGTATGGCGCAATACCCCTGCGTGTTTGCGATAGGTCAGGGAAATATCACGCGCTTCCAGCACAACCGGCGGGGCAGGGCGTGGCGCGGTGTTGGGCCTGCGCTGTGGCAGGGCGGCCAGCAGTTTGCGGCTATAGGGGTGCTGCGGGTTGGAAAAGAACGCATCGCGGCTGCCTTGCTCCACGATGCGGCCATGCTGCATGACGATGACATGGTCGGCAATATCGGCCACCACGCCCAGATCATGGGTAATAAACAACAGTCCCGCCCCTTGGGCTTTTTGCAAACCCTTCAGCAGGCGCAGGATTTCGGCCTGTGTGGTGACATCCAGCGCGGTGGTGGGTTCATCCGCAATGATCAGTTTGGGGTCATGCGCCAGCGCCATGGCAATGACGATGCGCTGCGCCTGCCCGCCTGACAGTTCATGCGGATAGGATTGTGCAATGCGGTCGGGGTCCGGCAGGTGCACGGCGTCCAGCAACTGGCGCAGGCGCGCGCGGCGCTGTGTGCGGTCGCGCAAGCCGTGAACTGCCAGCACTTCGGCAATTTGCGCACCCACGCGCATGATCGGGTCCAGGCTGGCCGTGGGTTCCTGAAAGATCATGCCAATCTCGCGCCCGCGCAGGGGTTGCATGGCATGCGGCTGGTCCAGATCCAGCGCGCGGCCACAGAAGGTGACCTGCCCCGAATGGCGGGTCAAGGCAGGCGGGATCATGCCCATGATGGCCTGTCCCGTGATCGATTTGCCCGACCCGCTTTCGCCGACCAGACAAACACATTCCCCCGCCTGCACCGTCAGGGATATGTCCTGCACCGCGAAGTCGCGGTCGCTGCCATGGGGCAGCGCGATGCTAAGATCGCGCAGCCCAAGGACGGGGTGCCCTGTCTGTGTCATCGATCACTCGGTCAGGGTGACGTAGCGTTCGTCGAACACAGTAACCTGCGTGCTGCCGGGGTCGAATTCCAGCCCGTCGCGCATGGCAAATGTCTGAACATTGCGCCACAGATACATTGCTGGCATCACATCTTCCCATTCGGCCAGCAGGTCCATATAGGCGGCATACCGTTCATCGAATTCCTGCGCGCGGGCGAAACGCTGGCCCGCGTCAAGGAACCCTTCGGTCGGTTCCCATGTGCGATGGCTGGCAATCACACGGTTGGACCCCGGACCCCAATCCAGCCAAAGCGGGCGATACGGGTCACCCGTGAATTCCGACGACATGGACATGTTCAGCAGGTGGAAAGGGCGTTCATAGGCCAGCGCGAAATTGTCCAGAATGCGGATTTCCACGTTTATGCCCAGATCGGCCCATTCCTCGACCATGAATTCGGCGGCAGTTTCATAATTGGGGAAGAACCCGCGCACGATATGCCAGCGTAGCGTTTCCCCGTCATAGCCGCTGCGCGCCAGATATTCGGCAGCGCGTTCGGGGTCATAGCCGTAGGTCGCCTGTCGGTCGGGGTCGTGGTAGTCGCCATATTCAGGAAAGTTGAAGGGCGTGGGCGCATAGGTGGCATCATCCCACAGCGCGCGCGCCAATGTGTCCATATCCACGGCCATGACCATGGCCTTGCGCAAATCGGCGTCCATGATGGGGTTGTCTTCCATGCCGTCAATATCCAGCGTGTTGAACGCGAACATCGGGTAATTGCCCACCTGTGACACCAGCAGGTTAACGCCGTCGGTATTTTCCACGACGCTAAGCTGGTCGGTCGGGATGCTGACAATCAGATCGAATTCGCCGGACACAAGCCCAGCATAGCGTGTGGAATACTCCGAAATCACATTCCAGCTGATCGAGCTGAACATGGGATCACTGCCCCAATACCCATCAAAGGCTTCGGCTGTCAGACGGGTCGAGGGGTCGAAATCGACCACGCGGTAAGGGCCGGTGCCGATGGGGTTCTGGCCGAATTCTTCGGTGCCCACGGATTCGTAGTAGTCTTTTGGCAGGACAAACCCGATGGGGGTTGTCAGCCGCGCGATGAAGGTTGCGTCGGGGAATTCGGTTTCCAGTTCGACAGTGTAATCGTCAATGGCTCCCACGCGGACCAGTCCGCTGGCAAAACTTGCCCCGCGCGGCGCCATGGGCGCATCCCCCCACAGGCGGTCTGCCGACAGCGAAAACGCCACATCGGCAGCGGTCATGGGGTCACCGTTGTGGAATGTCACCCCTTCGCGGATGGTCAATGTCCACACGGTGTCCGATGTACGTTCCCATGACGTGGCCAGACCGGGGATAAGTTCATTTCCGTCAGGGTCTTCGAAGTAATTGCGCTGCACCAATGTTTCGAAAATATTGGAATGCACGCGCCCGCCCGTGGTGGAAATTCCGATAACGGGGTCCATGGTGGGCCACAGGTTGTCGACCGCGAAATTCAGCGTCGGGCGGTCTTGGGCTGCAACCAAAGCGGGGATGCTGACACTTAGTGCCAGCGCGGAAGCGAAGCAAAATCTTTTGAACAGCATGTTCAGGTCCTTCCTGTCAGGTTGGGGGTGTTGGTTTTTCTTGTTATTATCGGTCGGTCTGTGCGCCCGGCTGCGGCAGTTCCGCGTTTGCATAGGGGCGTGTGTTTTGCAGCGCGGGGATCATTTGTCTGGCACGGGTCACCGCGGTCATGTCCAGATCAACGCGTGCAACGCCGTTTTCCTGTTTCATATCCACCAGCACGTTACCCCATGGGTCAATCACCAGTGAATGGCCCCATGTCTGGCGCCCATCGGCATGATGCCCGTTTTGTGCTGCTGCGACAACAAAGCAACCGTTTTCAATGGCCCGCGCGCGCAGTAAAATTTCCCAATGCGCCTGTCCCGTGCTTAACGCGAAGGCAGATGGCACAAACAGCACTGTCGCGCCCGCCTGTGCATAGTCACGAAACAGATGTGGAAACCGCAAGTCATAGCAGATTGACAACCCGAACAGGCCCCAAGGTGTTCCCGCCAGCGCGGCGCGGTCCCCCGGTGCATAGCGGTCAGATTCGCGGCGCGGCGGTTCGCCGGGCAGATTGACGTCAAACAGATGGATCTTGTCATATTGTGCGACAATGCTGCCGTCCGGGGCAATCATATGTCCCCTGTTGCGAAACCGTTTATCGGGCGGGTCCAGAACCGGGGTGGACCCGGTCTGCACCCAGATCCCGTATTCGCGCGCAGTGTCGCGGCAGGCCGCCAGAAAGGGGTCGTTGTCTTCGGTCGTCACTGATTGGCGTGCAGATGCCCTGTCCCGGTTCATCAAACCCGCCGCTTCGGGCAGGGCCAGAAGTTGCGCGCCCTGTTCCGCAGCCTGGCGCGCGATACCCTGCAATGCGGCAATATTGTCAGCATGTGTGTTGGACGACGTCATCTGTGCCATCGCCAGACGCAAAAGCGTGCTGTCATTCTGGCGGGGTGGGGGCGTGCTGGTCATGTGCCTGCTTTCCTTCGACGGCGTGGCATGCGGTCTGTTGGGCCTTGATGATAGCGTAACAAGCTTGAATGAGATAAAAAAGTTCAATAAAGTCTGATTACTCAAGTTTTATTTGTGTATTGAGGCGACCATGCGGGACCGGTTACCCCCTTTGCGGGCCATGCGCGTTCTGGAAGCGGTGTGGAAACACGGGTCCATTGCGGCAGCGGCAGAAAACCTGAATGTCACGCAATCGGCCATCGGCCATCAGCTGCGCCAGATCGAGGAATGGTCCGGCGTTCGATTGATGATCCGCGAAGGGCGGCGCATTCAACTGACTGATGCAGGCGAAAGTCTGGCGCTGGTTGTGCATCGCGGGTTCAGCGGTATTCGCCACGAAGTGGACCGCCTGACCATGCGCGAACGCCTGCCGGTAACGCTGGCGGCCATGCCACTGGTGGCGCAGAACTGGCTGTTGCCGAACCTGCCGCAGTTCCATGAACGCCACCCCAATGTGGCGCTGCATCTGGCAACCATCCAGTCCGACCAGCCCATGACCCCCGAACCTGATGTCACAATCCTGTTTTCGCTTAGTGGCGATTTGCCCGCCGGGGCGAAACCCCTGGTCAATGGCAGGGCGATTCCAGTTTGCGCGCCGTCCTATCTGGCGCGGCACCCGATGCAAAGTGACGCTGACATTCTGACCGCACGATTGCTGCAGGACGAGGATTCGCGCATGTGGTCGGAATGGGCGAAAGCGGCGCAATGCGCTGTGCCCGACCCCCCAACCAAAGGGCTGCTGTATCTGGCGGGGTCCAACCTGTTGACGGATGCAGCCCTTGCCGGTCAGGGGGTGGCCATTTGCCGCGAAGCCCTGATTGCCAGCTATCTGCGCGATGGCCGCTTGCTGGCGCTGTCACAAACCGCAATCGATGCAGAGGCATGGTATTATTACACCCTGTCAAATGCGGGACGAAAGCAAAGCACTGTGTCGCAGGTGGTGTCATGGTTGGGGGCGATGGCGCAGCGCATCCCCCACCGTTGACCACCTGCGCGACGTGCCGCGCATGTGATGGGGGGGCGGGAACCATTTCGGGATGTTCAGGGTTCTTCTAGCAATAGGGTCCAGGACAGGACCGCATCAATCAAAGGAACCATGTTATGAACACCCGTCATTTCCTCGCCCCCGCCCTGTTTGCCCTGGCGACCGGCCCGGCCTTTGCAGATGTTGACAAAATCTCTGAGGTGGATGTCGCCGCCGATATCACTGCGATCAGCAACGAACAGGCAGCGCTGTTCTGGTCTTCCATCGCGGAAGATCTGGAAAATGCTATTCTGGCCCAGATCGTGGAGCGCATCGCGGATGAAGGGGCCAAAATCTCTGTGCGGCTGGAAGAAGTTGCGCTGGCCAGCGCATTCGAACGCAGCTTCGATCTGGAACAATCGGTGTTGGTTGGGCAGGTCAATGTGACCGACGAAACCAACAACGCCAATTTCAATTCCTATGAATTGAGCGTGTCCTTGTCAGGCGTCACAGCCGTTGACGAAGACGGCGAGCCGCTGTTGTTTGAGAGTGTAGAAGCCGAACATGCCTATCAAACGATGATCACCGCCTTCGCAGAAGGCGTGGTCACGCGTTTGGACTAGGTTTGCTGCGACAAGGCGGGGAAACGGGCTGTGCATGAAACACGCGCCCTTTCTGCCTGCCGCTGATATTTTAAAGGGGGCCGTGCGTTCGGCCCCTTTTTATTTATGGAAATTCCCTTGAGTGCGTGCAGAATTCGCGTATTTTGCGCATATGAAAACTCCCGTATCGGACAGTTTTGATGACATGCGCGGCCCCTATGACCGCGACGGGGCGCAAGAAGATCTGTGGTTTTTGCCCGCAATCACAGATGATGTGCCCGATTTCCTGCCCCCCGGACCACAGCAGCACCCAACGGAAGCTTCCGTCCTTGATGACTGGACACAGGCCGAAGCCTGCAATGCCGCGCGGCTTGCGCGGGTGGCGGGGCGGTTGGGGGCGCTGGATGAACGCCTGAAGCGTGGGCCAGAAGGGTGGCGGCAACGGCTGGCCTTGTTGGAAGCGGTGGAACTAAGCTGGACGAATGGCCCCCGCGTTGCACCCGACAGGCTGGCGCTTTGGGTGGCGTTGCGTGTCGCTGGCGTGCAAGATGATGCCCAAGCGCTTGCGCGCCTTGGCTGGGGTGTGCGGCGGCTGGGGGGCGGGCCGGGGCCGGATGCGGGGCTGGCGGATTTTCTTGGGCGCCATGATGCAAGCGCTGCGGGTGACATGTCGGAACCCTTCGGGGACCGCGCCGCCGCCTGGCATGACCTGATGCAGTCCGGCGCGCATCTGCACCCTATTTCGCGCGCCTGTATGGGGTTCCATCTATGGGCGTTGGCGGGCCTGGAACATCAAGGCGGTGCGCTGGAAGCGGCCGTTACAGCCGCGCGTATCGCAGCCAGTGACACCGATGGTGCGGTGTTTGCCCCGCTTGCCATGGGCGGCGCGTCAGCGCTGCGCGCCCATGGCCCGCCCGAGGCCCGCCTGAAACGCTGGTGTGACGGAATGTCGGCGGCTGTTCTGACTGCGCTGCGCCATCTGGACCAAATTGATGCATGGACCTTGCGGGCAGATGCGGCGATGGCCCCCCTTTCGGGGCGCACGCCGCCGGCCTTGCGCGCGGCACTGACAAACTGGCCACTGGTATCGGCCCCCATGGCCGAATCCCTTACCGGGGCCAGCCGGGCGGCGGTGCAGCGCAATCTTGCATGGATGGAAGCAAAGGGTTTGATCCGCGAAATGACAGGACAGGGGCGTTTTCGTATGTGGCGCGCGGCTGTATGAAAAACGCGCGCCGAACAAACCCGTCCGGCGCGCGATTGTGGTCATAGGGGCCTGTTGCGATCAGTTGCTCAGGGTGAAGGGGGCGGTGTATTGATCCACATTCTCGGCGGTGATCAACAGACAATCAAATAGCTGTTTTTCATCCGCAACCATCGGTTCCCCGTTCTGGATGTAATAATCAGCCTGAATAACCGCTTCGCGCGCGAAAACCGCGACTGGTTGCAGCACGGTATAGGCCAGCTCTCCCGCGCGGATGGCATCCACCGCATCGGGTGATCCGTCAAACCCGCCCACAGTCACGTTGTCCAGCATGCCCGCTTCCTTCAGCGCGGCAATCGCGCCAAGGGCCATTTCGTCATTGCCGGAAATCACGGCGTTGACATCGGGATGGGCCTGAATGATGGCCTGCATGCGCTGATACCCTTGGGTGCGGTCCCAGTTGGCCACTTCCTGGGCGACTTTTTCATGGTCGGGATACTGGCTTAGGACAGTTTCATACCCGTTGGACCGGGTCTGCGCGTTGTTGTCAGCCGGGTTGCCGAAGAATTCCACATAGGTTGACGCATCGCCCACCTGGTCAACCCATTGCAGCGCGCCCAATGCCGCGCCTTGGGCATTGTTGGACACCAGCTGCGCGATGGCCAGACCATCTTGGTTGATTTCCGCGTTCACCAGAAACACCGGAATACCCGCATCAATGGCGCGGCGCACGGCGCCGATGGACCCGTCCGCATTGGCAGGGTCAAGAATGATGGCCGCCGCTTCGTTGGTGATGGCCGCGTCGATCAGGGTGCTTTCTACATTGGTATCGCCACGATGCGCAGAGACATTGGCAGTGTAGCCCAGTTCTTCGGCGGTGGTGCGTGCGACTTCGCCTTCGGTGAACCAATAGGGGTTGGACGGGTCATTGACGATAATGGTGATCAACCCGTCGGCCCATGCGGCCCCTGCCAGAAGCGGGGTGGCCGCCACAGCCGCCATAAGCGTGCGTCTTGTCATCTTGAACATGGTTTTCTCCCTTAAGTGTGTAACTTTGGTTGTGCCGGTTGTCCGGCGGGACTTTCCGCGCAGGGGCTCCTCTCCCCTTTTTGGAAATGGTGTTGCGCGAAAACGGGGTTGGGCGTTGGGTCAGCTTCGGCTGCCCGGTCGCCCGTATTGAATGGAATTGAGCAGCACCGACAGCACAATCACGGCCCCGGTAAAGACAGTCTGCCAGTAGGAAGACACCCCGATGATGACCAGCCCATTGGACAAGAACCCGATGACAAACGCCCCCAGAAGCGTGCCCAGCACTGTGCCGCGCCCGCCGGTCAGGGCTGCGCCGCCAATCACCACAGCCGCAATCGCCGTCAGTTCATATGTATTGCCCGCAGTCGGCCCCGCAGATGTCAGCTGCGAGCTGAGCACCAGGCCCGCGATTGCGGCGCACATACCCGAGAGGACATAGACGGAAATCTGAACCCGCTTGACCGGCACGCCCGACAATTCTGCCGCGCGCATGTTTCCCCCCGAAGCATAAAGCCACCGCCCGAAGGACGTGCGCATCAGCAGAAATGTCACTGCGATTGCCACTGTGAACATCACATAGACGCCCACAGGAACCCCCGCGATCCGGTTGAACCCCAACCAGTCAAAGCCGGTATTGCCATATTCGGCCCGCCCTGACAGGTTGTTGAAGGTCAGGCCGTTGGTCATCAGCAATGCGACCCCGCGCGCCACATACAGCGTGCCCAGCGTGGCCACGAAAGCGGGCACTTTCAAGAACGCAATCAGAACCCCGTTGACGGCCCCCACAAACCCGCCAAGCGCCAGCGTCATCAGCACCACGGCCCAAACCGGGAAATACAGCACCACCCCCAGGCCGGTCAGTTCCACGCCCTGCATCAAGAAGCCCGCGAAGACCCCGCTTAGCGCCAATGTGGACCCTACCGACAGGTCAATGCCGCCGTTCAGGATAACAAGCAGCATGCCAATGGCCAACAGGCCGAAAATGGCCACATGGTTGGTCATGATCAGCATGTTGCCCAGCGTGAAATAGCGCGGCGACAGGATTGAAAACGTGATGATGATCGCAATCAGCGCAAAAAACGCCCGCCCCCGCAAAAGCAGGTCCAACGCTGTCAGAATGGCGTTCCAAAGCGGGTTTTGCGGTGGTTTGGTCGCGGTGGATAGGGTGTCGGACATAAACTGTGCTCCTGCTACTCAGGCGACCAGCGACTCGCCAGAGGCGGCCATGATCTGTTCCTTGGTGGCGTCATGGGTGAATTCGGCAACGATGCGCCCCCGGCGCATGACGATGATGCGGTGCGCAATCGACAGACATTCACTGACTTCCGATGTCGAGAACAACACCGCCAGCCCTGTTTTGGCGCGGTCTGCCAACAGGCCGAACACTTCGGCCTTCGCGCCGATGTCAATGCCGCGGCTGGGTTCGTCCAGCAGCAGAACCGATGGACCAGTGGCCAGCATCTTGCCGATGACAACTTTTTGCTGGTTGCCCCCTGACAGGGACCCGATGGCCGCATCTGGTCCGTCGGTTTTGACAGTCACATCCTTGATGGTGCGTGTGATGATCCGGCGTTCTGCCGAAAGCTGGGTCAGAAAACCGCGCGTGAAATCACTGATTGACGCCAGCGACAGGTTTCGCCCCACACTCATGGTTTGCACCAGCCCGTCGCGCTGGCGGTCCTCTGGCACCAGTGCCAGCCCCGCGCGGATACGCTGCGCAATGGTCAACCCGTCAACGGGCCTGCCGTGCAAAAGCACATGCCCGGATGCGGGGCGCAACCGTCCGGCCACACATTCCATCAATTCGGTGCGGCCTGCACCCATAAGCCCGTAAATGCACACCACCTCGCCACTGGCCACATCCAGCGACAGACCATCAACAACATTCTGGCCGCTGTGGCTGTCCACCACGGTCAGTTCCCGAATGGACAGGGCCGCGCTGCCCATTGTGTGGCCGGTGGGCGGGCTGCCAAGGTTGAAATTCTTGCCCACCATATGCCGCACGATCCATTCAAGATCGATATCGGCGCGCGGCGCATAGGCTGTCATTGCCCCATCGCGCAAGACGACAGCATGATCCGTGATTTGCAGCGCTTCTTCCAGATGGTGCGAGATATAGACAATGGACACCCCCCGCGCCGTCAGGTCACGAATGACCTTGAACAAAACATCAACTTCGGATGCAGACAGCGCGGATGTGGGTTCATCCATGATCAGTACCCGCGAATTGACAGACAGCGCGCGGGCAATTTCCACAAGCTGCTGTTGGCCAAGGCGCAGGTGTTCGACGGGGGTGCGCGGGTCGATGTCTTCTTGCAGTTCGGCCATAAGACGGCGCGTCTGGCGGTCTTCCTCGGCAAAATCGACGCCGGACGGGCCCGAAATTTCGCGGCCCAGAAAAATATTGTCGCGCACGTTCAGGTTGGGCGCAAGGCTGAGTTCCTGATGGATGATCGAAATCCCCAGTGCTTGCGCGTCGATTGTCGACTGCAAGGTGACGGGCTGCCCCTCGAAGATGATTTCGCCGGAACTGGGCTGGATTACCCCGGACAGGATTTTCATCAGCGTGGATTTTCCCGCGCCGTTTTCGCCAAAAAGCGTTGTCACCTGCCCGCGATGGATGTCGAAATTCACGCCTTTCAGCGCCTTGACCGCCCCATAGGATTTGGCCACATGGCGCGCGGCCATGACAACGTTTTCCAGATCGGGCGCGGACGCATCCGGCGCAGGGGCGGTCATTGAAGCACCAGCTCGATGGGGGTGACCAGCCAATTGGCCGGATTTACCAGGCGAAACGCACCTGTCACGGTCACAGTGCTGCCTTCGAGTGTGTCGCGGTTCAGGTCCGCAAGGACTTCCGAAGCCATGGCACGGTTTAGCGCAGACCCGGCGTCCTGATATTCGATCTGGTTGCGAAACTGCCCGAAGCTGATATCGCCGGTTGCATCGCGCAATTCTGTCCCGTTGATGGCGGGGCCGGTCTGCACACGCACGCGCACCCCGTCAGGCAAGCCGTCGATAGTGACATCATGAATGCCAGACCGCCCTTCGCCAATAATTCCGGTAAACCGCACCGGAATAACCGGGCCTATGCCATCGCCCACACCATGGCGCGCAACGG
This sequence comes from Paracoccaceae bacterium, assembly GCA_017510335.1. Taxonomy (GTDB): domain Bacteria; phylum Pseudomonadota; class Alphaproteobacteria; order Rhodobacterales; family Rhodobacteraceae; genus Roseinatronobacter. The sequence continues at coordinate 28,783 of JAFWNM010000011.1, read as the reverse complement.
CTGTCGCCTGATCTTCGGCTATTTCGGCGGCCAGTTGCGGGGCGTTCACGGCACGGGTGGCAATGTTTTCGCGGATGCGGGGGAATTCCTGCTGGCCGTAGATGGTGGCGTTAAACCCCTGTTGGCGCAAATCCTGTTCTGACCCTATGGGCACCACATGGGTGTCAACTGCAATACCGGCAATGACAGCCGCAACAACGCCGGCCACAACAAACTTCGCGCGCGACCCGTTGCGTGTGCCGCTGATGGATGCGTCAGTGCTGGACATGTCACCCCCTCCTTCATGTTTTCTGCGTCAAGTGCCCGAATGGACGGGCGCCTGTGTCTTTTCAGGGGTGTGTTGTTCCCCTCCCCCATCGGCAAGCGCACCCTCCCTTCGGTGCAAATTTCCCGCCGACTGGAACAGACCATAACTGAAAAAAATTGCACTGTCTGCAAAAAAATTCACACACCGATGGGGAACTGTGCTAGATCACTGTGGCGAAGGGCGCAAAGGCGCGCCATTTGGCGCGTGGTTTGTGTGCGGTCAAACGCGGCAGTCTGGCGGGCGGAACAGGGAGCGAAGTGTGGGAAAATCCTCGCAGGTGATTATCGGCATCGATGCGGGAACGTCTGTCATCAAGGCGGTCGCTTTTGACCTGAATGGGCAGCAGCTTGGCGCAGCCTCGGTGCGCAATTCGGTGATCCGGTCCGCAGATGGTGGCGCGACCCAGTGCATGGACCAGACATGGAAGGACTGTGTCGCGGCCATTACAGAATTGTTGCGCGCACATGCCGGCATGGCCAACAGCGTGGTGGCATTGGCGGTGACCGGGCAGGGGGACGGCACCTGGCTTGTGGGCAAGGGTAACCGCCCCGTTGGCCCGGCATGGCTGTGGCTGGATGCGCGTGCCGCACCAACAGTGGCGGATCTGGCTGCGCGCGGGCATGATGGCGCGCGCTTTGCGGCCACGGGGACAGGGCTGAACACCTGTCAGCAAGGCGCGCAAATGGCCCATATGGCGCGGACCTGCCCAGATATGCTGAACCGCGCGCAGGTTGCGTTGCATTGCAAGGACTGGCTGTATCTGAACCTGACCGGCATGCGCGCCACTGACCCGTCCGAGGCCAGCTTCACCTTCGGCAATTTCCGCACGCGCCAGTATGATGACACTGTCATCGCCGCGCTGGGGCTGTCAGGCCATCGTCATTTGCTGCCGCCGATCATTGACGGCACGCAGACCACCCACCCCCTGACCGCAGGTGCCGCTGCCGCCACTGGCCTGCCTGCAGGGTTGCCAGTGTGCTTGGGCTATGTCGATATGGTCATGACCGCGCTGGGGGCGGGTGTTCACACAGGCGAAGCCGGAACCGCCTGTTCTGCCATCGGGTCCACGGGCGTGCATTTGCGCGCATTTCCTGCAGGTGCCGTGCATCTGAACGCTGAACGCACGGGGTATGTCATTTGTCTGCCGGTGCCGGATATGGTCACGCAGGTTCAGACAAATATGGCGGCCACGCTGAACATTGACTGGATACTGGGTATCGCTGCGGAAATTGTTGCGCAGTTTGGCATATCACCGGCCCATGCGGACCTTGTCGCGCGCATCGATGACTGGCTGGCCCAAAGCCCGGCGGGGCAGGTTGTGTATCTGCCCTATATTTCGGATGCGGGGGAACGCGGCCCATTCGTGGATGCACAGGCGCGCGCCGCTTTTGTGGGCCTGTCGCAACAGGCGGGGTTTGCAACGCTGTTGCGCGCGGTTGTCGAAAGCCTGGGACTGGCCGCGCGCGATTGCTACAGCGCCATGGGGGATTTGCCGCAGGAAGTGCGCCTGAGTGGCGGGGCCGCGCGGTCGGCCGCATTGCGACAGGTCATTTCCGCTGTGCTGGATCGCCCTGTGCGTGTCAGCACCCGCGAGGAAGCAGGCGCGGCAGGCTGCGCGATGATGGCCGCCGTGGCGATTGGCGCATACCCGGACATGAACAGCTGCATCCGCGAGTGGGTTGTTCCTGAACTGGGTGCAGTGGAACTGCCTGATGCGGCACTGGCCAAAACCTATGACCGTTTGTTCACACATTACGGCACGGCGCGACGCGCGCTTGTGCCTGTCTGGCAGGGAATGGCCGCAGACCGTGCCAGCCCCGCCGCCCAGTCCATGCAGAAGGAACCGCAACAATGACGTTATCCCAGACAGTTGACCTGTTCGTGATTGGTGGCGGAATCAACGGGGCGGGCATTGCACGCGACGCCGCCGGGCGTGGCCTAAGCGTGGTGTTGTGCGAAAAAGATGATCTGGCGCAAGGCACATCCTCGCGGTCGGGCAAGCTGGTGCATGGTGGATTGCGCTATCTGGAATATTATGAATTCCGGCTGGTGCGCGAGGCCCTGATCGAACGCGAAGTTCTGATGACGGCCGCGCCCCATATCATCTGGCCCATGCGTTTTGTGCTGCCTCATTCCCCTGACGACCGGCCCGCATGGCTGGTCCGGCTGGGCCTGTTCCTGTATGATCATCTTGGCGGGCGCAAGAAGCTTCCGGGCACGCGCACACTTGACTTGCGCCGCGACCCCGAAGGCGCGCCGCTACAGGACAAATATACCCGCGGGTTCGAATATTCCGATTGCTGGGTGGATGATGCGCGCCTGGTAATCCTGAATGCCGTGGATGCTGCAATGCGCGGGGCGCAGGTGCTGACGCGGACGGCCTGCACCACCGCGCGGCGCGAAGACGGAATGTGGCGCGTCACCACCCGAAACGCCGTCACCGGCGAGACGCGTGAATTTCTGGCGCGTGCGGTGGTCAATGCGGCTGGGCCTTGGGTCAGTGATGTGATTACCCGTGTGGCTGGCGCGAATTCCGCACGCAATGTGCGGCTGGTGAAGGGGTCGCATATCATTGTGCCCAAATTCTGGCAGGGGCAAAATGCCTATCTGGTGCAAAACCACGACAAGCGCGTGATATTCATCAACCCCTATGAAGGGGACAAGGCGCTGATTGGCACAACCGATATCGCCTATGAGGGGCGCACGGAAGATGTCAGCGTGGACGAGGATGAAATTTCCTATCTGCTGGCGGCAGTGAACCGCTATTTCAAGGAAAAACTGACCCGCGCTGATGTTGTGGAAAGCTTTTCAGGGGTGCGCCCCTTGTTCGATGACGGGCAGGGCAACCCCTCGGCGGTGACGCGGGATTATGTGTTTGACATCGACGACACAGCCGGCGCGCCGCTGCTGAATATCTTTGGCGGAAAAATCACTACATACCGTGAACTGGCTGAACGCGGGTTGCACCAGATGCGGCGCTATTTCCCGCAAATGGGCAAGGACTGGACCGCCGCTGCGCCCTTGCCGGGGGGCGATATGCCCGATGCCGATTTCGAGCGTTTCAGTGACACCCTGAAGGAAACCTACCCCTGGATGCCGCGCAGGTTGCGCTTGCATTACGGGCGGCTGTATGGAACGCGCATTTCGCACCTGGTCGCAGGGGCGCAAGGGCTGGACGGGTTGGGGCGGCATTTCGGCGGGGATTTGTATGAAGCCGAAGTGCGCTATCTGGTGGCGCAGGAATGGGCGCAAAGCGCCGAAGATATCCTGTGGCGGCGCACCAAGCACCGCCTGCACCTGAGCAGCGATGAACAGGCGGCGTTCGGGGACTGGTTCAACCGCACCCTGGCTGTGGCGGCATGACCATGGCCCTGACCCTGTCACTGAACACCAACCCGCTGGTCAACCGCTTCGCAGACCCTGCAGACCTTGTGGACACTGTCGCGCGTGATCTGCGCATCCGTGACCTGCAACTGACGCATGAATTCATCAACCCCTCCTGGCCTGCGCCCGTGCAGCGCCGCCTGACCCGCCAGATGGCGGGCGCTTTGGCCCGCACGGGCGTGCGGGTCACATCCGGGATGACTGGCCCCTATGGGCGGCTGAACCATTTTGGCCACCCTGATGCGGAAGTGCGGCGCTATTATATTGACTGGTTCAAAGGGTTTGCCGATATCATCGCGGATCTGGGCGGGCAGTCTGTGGGCACGCAGTTCGCCATTTTCACCTATCGTGATTTTGACGACCCCACCCGCCGCGAAGCCCTGATTGATACTGCCATCGCTGCTTGGGCAGAGGTGGCAGAGCATGCGAAATCCGCGGGCCTGTCCTATGTGTTCTGGGAACCCATGAGTGTGGCGCGCGAATTTGGCGAAACCATTGCCGCCAGTCTGGCGTTGCAGGACCGCATCATGGCGGCGGGGCTGGCGTTGCCCATGTGGATGATGGCCGATATCGACCACGGCGATGTGACCAGCCCGGACCCGCGCGACACCGACCCGTATGCATGGGCGCGCGCCGTGCCGCGTGTCAGCCCCATTATTCACATCAAGCAATCCATGATGGACAAGGGCGGCCATCGCCCCTTCACGGCGCAGCATAACGCAAACGGCCGCGTCCAGCCCGAACCGTTATTGCAGGCACTGGCCGAAGGCGGGGCGCGCGACAATGAGATTTGTCTGGAACTTAGCTTCAAGGAACGCGAACCCGACGACCGCAATGTGATTGCACAGATCAGCGAAAGCGTGGCCTTCTGGGCCCCCTATATCGATAGCGGGGTGGGGGATCTGCATTTGTAGGGGCGCGCGTGTGTATATCCCCCTCGGATTTTGTGGGGAATGTGCTAAATAGCACCGCGAACGCGCCGCGGGCGGGTTCGTCAAGCGGGGATGACACAGATGAATAGGTCCAGTTTTTCGTTCAGCACGGCAGGGGAAATCCTGTTCGGGCGCGGGTGTTCAGACACAGCGCCCGCCCGCATTGCGCAAAGGGGCCGGAATGTCTTGTTGGTGCGAGGGGGCAATGGCGCGCGCAGTGCGTGGTTGCGTGCGGCCTTGGAACAGCTTGGGTGCAATGTTGTCGAATTTGCCGTCGCCCATGAACCCGACTTGCCCCTTGTCAGCGCCGGAACCCTTGCCGCGCGGGGCGGCACGCAGGTGGTTGTTGGCCTTGGTGGCGGCGCGGTTATTGACACCGCCAAGGCCATAGCCGCGCTGGCCCCTGCACACCGGCCCATCCTTGACCATCTGGAAGTCGTGGGTCAGGGCCTGCCGCTGGAAGTTCCGCCCCTGCCAGTGGTGGCCATTCCCACCACTGCCGGAACCGGGGCCGAGGTGACACGCAACGCTGTCATCACCGTGGCAGAGCATCGGCGCAAAGTGTCCTTGCGTGACCCCGCCATGTTGCCTGCGCTGGCTATTGTGGACCCCGCATTGACGGATGGAACGCCGCGCGCGATTACGCTTGCATCCGGTCTTGATGCCGTCACGCAGGTGATCGAACCCTATATTTCCAGCCGTGCAAACCCGATGACTGACGCGCTGTGCCGCAGTGCCATTGCGCCGGGTCTGGCCGCGCTGCGCCAGTTGATCGACACGGGCGAGGATGCGCGCGCGCGCGATGCGCTGGCATGGACCAGCCTGTGCGGCGGGCTGGCGCTGGCAAATGCGGGGCTTGGCGTTGTGCATGGTCTGGCGGGTCCGCTGGGGGGGCTGTCAGGGGCCGCGCATGGCGCGATTTGTGGGGCGTTGTTGCCCCATGGGCTGGCCGCGAATGCCGCGCGCGCAAGCGATCCGGAATTGCTGGCCCGCCTTGATGACGTGCGCGGCTGGATTGTGGCGGCACTGGGTGGCGCGCCACAGGACGCATTTGCGACACTGGCGCAATGGACGGCGCAGGCCGGGCTAGCGGGGCTGCACGCGCAGGGCGTCAGCGACGCCGACGCACACTTGGCCGCGCAATCAGCGGCAACATCTTCGTCGATGAAAGCCAACCCCGTTGTGCTGGATGCCCGCGATCTTGCACAAGTGATGGCCGCCGCATGGTAATGCAGGGCAGTGACAAACCCGCCCCCCGCCGCCCCGGCACCATCATCGAGGATGACGACCATTCCCTGGCCATTCGCGCAGCTTGGGCGCATTATGTGGGTGGCATGACACAGGCTGCAGTGGCAAAACAGCTTGGCATTCCATCGGTCAAGGCGCACCGCCTGATTGCGCGCGCCGTGGCCGAAGGGGCGGTCAAGGTCAGCATCGACGGCGCGATTGTCAGCTGTCTGGAACTGGGTGCGCAACTGGCGGCGCGCTATGGTCTGGATGTCTGCGAAATTGCCCCCGATCTGGGGGAAACTGGCCTGCCGCTGCGGGCCTTGTCGCAGATGGGTGCATCCTATCTGCGCCGCCAGATTGAAATGCAGGCCCACCCCATTATCGGCATTGGTCACGGGCGCACGCTGGCGGGCGCGGTGCGCGCCTTGCCGCGGTTTGAATTGCAGGGCCAGCGCTTTGTGTCGCTGCTGGGGGGGCTGACGCGGAATTTTGCCGCGAACCCCCATGATGTGATGCATCTTCTGGCGGAAAAAACCGGCGCGCAGGCGCATGTCATGCCGGTCCCGTTTTTTGCCAACACCATCGAGGACCGGCATGTTCTGTTGTCGCAGCGCGGCGTGTCCGATGTGTTTGCAATGGCGCAAGCTGCACCGCTGAAAATTGTGGGCGTCGGCACAGTCAGCGCACAGACACAGCTTGTCATGTCCGGCATGATCGAACCGCAGGAAATAAACGCCATCGCGCATGCGGGCGCCGTGGGCGAATTGCTGGGCCATTTCTTTGATGCGCACGGGCGGCTTCTGGAAACCCCGTTAAGTGATCGGACAATCTCCATCGGGGTTGATGGCGGGGGCACGCGGTCGGTCGTGGCGCTGGCAGGCGGGGCTGAAAAAGTGGCCCCGCTGCGGGCGGTTTTGCTTAGCGGGCGTCTGGCAGGGTTGATAACGGATGAACGCACGGCCCGCGCCTTGCTGGAATGAATGCGCCTGGCGTGCCTGGAACTGGGCGTGCTTGTATCTGGGCGCACTGCTGCCTATGGTTCATGGCTGGAAAACGTCACGGGGTAGAGTCTGACCAATGAAATTTTTTGACATGCAGCACCCGTTTTATCGCCCGATGTGGCGCAGGGTGGTCATTACCGTCCTGTGTTTTGCATGGGCGATATTTGAATTTGCGACAGCAAACCCTTTCTTCGGCATTCTTTTTGGCGCAATAGCGGTTTTTTGCGCGCATCAGTTTTTTATTGCGTTCGACCCGAAAGACCCGGATTGACGCCTCCGGGCGGGTTTTTGGCGGGAATTGGGGTATTCCGCCCAAAGCGCGCATGTCTGGAACAATGCGCTTGCGTCCTTGTTGGATATAGGCAATTTTTAACGCTGCGGAATGCCCAGTTTGGATGTTCTTGTGACGTTTGAACACCACCCTAGCGCGAACAGGACGCCTTTTGAACCCGATCAGCACCCCGACAGTTTTTGACAATAGCAGACATTTCGGAAGGTTGATGAATGGTCTAAGTGCCGCGTTGATGGCGCGGCGCAGTGTCCAGTTTGAACTTGCATTCGGGGCGCTGGCGACAGGGGTTGCAACAGCGCTGCGTTTCGCCCTGGATGACGTTTTGCCACCTGGGTTTCCCTTTCTGACGTTTTTTCCTGCGGTCATGCTGTCGCTTGTTTTTGCATCAATACGGTGCGGTATTGTCGTCGCGGTCGTATGTGGCCTGATTGCGTGGTATTGGTTTATTGCGCCGGTCGGGGCACTTAGCCTGACAAGCGGCGCTTTGCTGGCGGTCGGCTTTTATGTGCTGATCACGACAACCGATGTGTTGTTCATCTCGGCTGCGGTATGGGCGTTGCAGGAACTTTCGCTTTCGCGCGCGAAAGCCACCGCATTGGCGCAATCGCGCACCCTGATGTTTTCTGAATTGCAACACAGGGTGTCCAACAACCTTGCGACAATTGCCGCCTTGTTGCGGTTGCAGACATCGCAAACCAAGGATTCGGAAGCGCGGCGCGCGTTAACGGCGTCCCAGGCGCGGATCACATCAATATCGCGGTTGCAACGCCGGCTGCATTCCATTGATGTTCAGGCCGTGGATGCAGGTGAATACCTGCGAGAGGTGTTGCAAGATACGCTTGAAGTTGCGAAAGAATCCGCGCCTGTTACACTGACCCTGAAGGCCGCGCCGCTGCGCCTGCTGAACGGGGCGGCCGTTCCGCTGGGGCTGATCGCCAGCGAACTGATGATGAATTCCATCGAACACGGCGCTGCGCAAACTGGTAAAACGATCGTGGATGTTACGCTGACTGTCGATCCCCCTGATGAAGACGGGCAGATTGCGGCCATGCTGGAAATGCGGGACAATGGGCCGGGCCTGCCGCCCGAATTTGATCTTGATGCCTCCGATAGTCTGGGGCTGACAGTTGCGCGGCAATTTGCAAAGGTCCTTGGGGGTGAATTGACACTAAGCCGCGTGGCGGCCCGTGGCGGAACACTTGCCAGACTGCGGTTCGCCGTCCCCCCAGCTGATGCCGAGGCAGCGCAACCCCACGACCCCGATTTTACCGCTGACCATGATATCCTGCACCGCATTGCCTGACCTGTTCGGGCACGGCGGTCCTGATCACGAAAGGCGTTGTCATGCTTGATAAGCTGGAAATGTTCATTGCTGTCGCGCGCGAAGGGCATTTTGGCCGCGCGGCCAGCAGTCTGGGCATAACCCAGCCGTCACTGTCCAATGGCATAAAGCACCTGGAAGAACAGCTTGGCGTGCAGCTTGTCTTTCGCGGGTCGCGCTATGGGGGGCTGACACCCGAAGGGCAGGCCGCGCTGGTCTGGGCGCGGCGCATTGTGGGCGACAGCCGCCAGTTGAAGGAAGAAATGCGCTTCAAGCGCCATGGCCTGTCGGGGCGGTTGCGGGTTGCGGTCATTCCCACGGCGCTGACATGGGCGGCGCGGCTGGCCGCAAAATTCAGCGCGAAACACCCGAATGTGCGGCTAACCATCCTGTCGCGCACCTCGGTCGAGATATTGTCGATGCTGGACAATCTGGATGTGGATGCGGGCATTTCCTATCTGGACAACGAACCCATGGGCCGCGTCAGCACTGAACCCCTGTATGAGGAACGCTATCTTCTTGTATGTGATGCTGCATCGCGGTTTGCGGCGCGTGACAGCGTGGGTTGGGAAGAACTGCGCGCGCAACGTCTGTGCCTGTTGACGCCAGACATGCAGAACCGCCGGATTATCAACCGCAATTTCGCAGATGTGGATATTGACCCCGAAACATGGGTCGAGGCGAATTCGACAGTGGTTCTGATGGCCATGGTCGCTCAAGGCGGCTGGATGACCGTCATGCCCGAAGACAGCGCGCGGTTTCTGGCCAGCGGCAAGGCGGTCTGCACCATTCCGCTGCACGGTGCTGCAACGCCCCATGTTGTGGGGCTTGTTGCCCCGTGGCGGGAACCCCACACCCCCGTTCTGGACGCACTTTTGCGCGAAGCGCGGCAGCTATCAACAGTCAAATGATAGTTTTTAGCTATCAATCAACCAATAACGAATATTGATTTCGTATGATTGGGCGTGGTTTAGTGGTCTAAACACCAAAGAGGCCAGCCATGACCCTTTCCGCGCCAGCCCCCGATCTTGATGATATGCGCGCCATTATCGCGCAGCATACCGGCCTTGAAGGTCCGTTGCTGCCGATCTTGCACGCGCTTCAGGACAGTTTCGGGCACATCCCCGATGTTGCGATGCCGTTAATTACCGAAGCGCTGAATATTTCGCGGGCCGAATTGCACGGCGTCATCAGTTTTTACCATGATTTCCGCGATACTCCGGCAGGGCGGCACGTTCTGAAGATTTGCCGCGCCGAAGCCTGTCAGGCTGTGGGCGCGGACGCGCTGGCTGAAGCGGCCTTGCGCAAACTGGGCATCGACTGGCATGGAACAACCCCCAATGGCGCGGTCACGGTGGAACCCGTTTACTGTCTGGGCCTGTGCGCCTGTGGCCCTGCCTTGATGCTGGATGACAAGGTAATGGGCCGCGTCGACGGGGCAAAACTGGACACATTGCTGGCAGAGGTGGGCGCATGAAAATTTACGTTCCTGCAGACAGTGCGGCGCTGGCCCTTGGCGCTGATGATGTTGCCGCCGCCATCATGGCGCAGGCGCACGCACGCGGGGTATCGGTGGACCTGGTGCGCAACGGCACACGCGGCATGATCTGGCTGGAACCGCTGGTCGAGGTCGAGGTGGAGGGCGTGCGCCACGGGTTTGGCCCCGCAACGGTCGATGATGCAGGCACAATTCTGGATGGAACCAGCGCCAAGGCACTTGGCCCTGTGGACGAACTGGACTGGATGCAGCGCCAGACCCGCCTGACATTCGCGCGCTGCGGTATCATAGACCCGCTCTCGTTGAAGGATTATCAGGCGCATGGCGGGCTGGCGGGCCTTAAGCGTGCGATTGCCATGAACAGCACGGAGATTGTGGAGGAAGTCACAACATCTGGCCTGCGCGGGCGCGGCGGCGCGGGTTTTCCCACAGGTATCAAGTGGAACACAGTGCGGCAGGCGCAGGCGGCACAGAAATATATTGTCTGTAACGCTGATGAAGGCGACAGCGGCACATTTGCCGACCGTATGATCATGGAAGGCGACCCCTTCACCCTTATCGAGGGGATGATTATTGCAGGCTTGGGGGTGGGGGCGACACGCGGGTATGTCTATCTGCGGTCGGAATACCCCGATGCGATTTCGGTGATGACCCGCGCGGTGGAAATTGCGCGCGCTGCGGGGGTTCTGGGGCCGGATGTCCTTAGGTCTGGTCGCGCGTTTGATCTGGAAATCCGCAAAGGGGCCGGTGCCTATGTCTGCGGTGAAGAAACCAGTTTGCTGAATTCACTGGAAGGCAAGCGCGGCGTGGTGCGTGCCAAGCCGCCCCTTCCGGCGCTGCAAGGGTTTCTGGGCCAGCCCACAGTAGTGAATAACGTGATTTCACTGGCCACAGTGCCAGTGATTTTTGAAAAAGGCGCGCAGTTCTATGCGGATTTCGGCCTTGGGCGGTCGCGCGGCACAGTGACACTGCAAATCGCGGGCAATGTGGCGCGTGGGGGCTTGTTTGAAACGGCTTTTGGCATGTCACTGGGTGCGGTTGTGACTGATATAGCGGGCGGCACGGCCAGCGGCAGGCCGGTCAAGGCCGTGCAGGTGGGTGGCCCCTTGGGGGCCTATATGCCAGTGTCGGAATTTGACACGGCGCTTGGATATGAAGAATTCGATGCGGCGGGCGGGCTGATCGGACATGCCGGACTGGTGGTGTTTGACGACAGCGCCGACATGCTGCGCATGGCACGGTTTGCAATGGAATTCTGCGCGGTGGAAAGCTGCGGCAAATGCACACCCTGCCGCATTGGTGCAGTGCGCGGGGTGGAAACCATTGACCGCATCGCGGCAGGGGACGGGACGGCCATTCCGCTGCTGACCGACCTGTGCGAGACGATGAAGGACGGATCATTGTGCGCGCTGGGAGGGTTCACGCCGTTTCCGGTGATGTCGGCGTTGACCCATTTCCCCGACGATTTCGCGCGCATGAAGGAGGCCGCGGAATGATGCTGGCCTGTATATTGCGCCGCGTTCTGCGCGTCGCCCCGGTGGGGGGCGCTGCCCCCCACACCCCCCGGAGTATTTTCAGCAAGATGAAGCAGAGGGTTTGCGCATGAAGGATTTTGTCATTCCATTTGATGACCGTGATCTGGGCACCCCTGCGCGCGAGGGTGCGCCCGTTACCCTGTCGATTGACGGGTTTGACGTGACTGTGCCTGAAGGCACGTCTGTCATGCGGGCGGCGGCGCTTGCGGGGCTCTCCATCCCGAAACTTTGTGCGACTGACAATGTCGAGGCGTTCGGGTCCTGCCGGTTATGCGTGGTCGAGATCGAGGGACGGCGCGGCACGCTAGCGTCCTGCACCACGCCTGTTGCGCCGGGCATGGTGGTGCATACCCAGAATGACAAGCTGCGCAAGCTGCGCCGTGGTGTGATTGAGCTGTATATCAGTGACCACCCGCTGGATTGCCTGACCTGTGCGGCCAATGGTGATTGCGAATTGCAGGATATGGCGGGCGCTGTGGGGTTGCGCGATGTGCGCTATCAGGCCCCTGAGGGGGGCGGGCTGGCCAATCATTTTGCGCCGCGCAATACCAGCGGCGAGGCCAATCGCGATTACCTGCCGAAAGACGACAGCAACCCGTATTTCACCTATGACCCAGCGAAATGCATTGTCTGTTCGCGCTGTGTGCGCGCCTGCGAGGAAGTGCAGGGCACATTTGCCCTGACGATTGAAGGGCGCGGGTTTGACAGCCGCGTGTCGTTCGGGGCGAAGTCCGACACGGCGCTGGCGTCTGATTGCGTGTCTTGCGGGGCCTGTGTTCAGGCCTGCCCGACGGCCACATTGCAGGAAAAATCCGTGATCGAACTGGGCACGCCCACACGTTCGGTCATCACGACCTGCGCCTATTGCGGGGTAGGCTGTTCGTTCAAGGCGGAACTGAACGGGGATGAGCTGGTGCGTATGGTGCCCTATAAGCATGGCAAGGCCAATCGCGGCCATAGCTGCGTGAAAGGGCGGTTTGCCTATGGCTATGCCAACCACAAGGACCGCATTCTGAACCCCATGATCCGCGACAGCATCGACCAGCCCTGGCGCGAGGTCAGCTGGGAAGACGCGCTGTCCTTTGCTGCCACGAAGATGCGCGGCATTCAGGCGCAATACGGGCGCAAATCCGTGGGGGTTATCACGTCCAGCCGCTGCACGAATGAAGAAACCTACCTGGTGCAGAAACTGGCGCGTGCGGTATTTGGCAACAACAATACCGACACATGTGCGCGGGTGTGCCATTCGCCCACAGGCTACGGGCTGGGCCAGACATTTGGCACCAGCGCGGGCACGCAGGATTTCGACAGCGTGGAACAGGCCGATGTCATCATGGTGATCGGCGCGAACCCGCATGCTGGCCATCCGGTTTTTGCCAGCCGCATGAAAAAGCGCCTGCGCGCGGGCGCGAAGCTGATTGTCGTGGACCCCCGCCGCACCGAAACCGTGCAAGGGCCGCATTACAAGGCCGCGCATCATCTGCCCTTGCGGCCTGGCACCAATGTGGCGGTCGTCACTGCGATGGCGCATGTTATTGTCACCGAAGGGCTGATGGATGAGGGCTTCATTCGCACCCGTTGTGACTGGGACGAATTCCAGCATTATGCCGAATTTGTGTCCGACGCGCGCCACAGCCCCGAGGCAACCGAATTGTTGACCGGCGTGCCCGCGTCCGAATTGCGCGCAGCCGCGCGGTTGTTTGCCACGGGCGGCAATGGCGCCATTTATTACGGGCTGGGTGTGACCGAGCATTCCCAAGGGTCCACCACAGTGATGGGGATTGCCAACCTGGCCATGCTGACCGGCAATGTCGGGCGGCGCGGTGTGGGGGTAAATCCGCTGCGCGGCCAGAACAATGTGCAGGGGTCGTGCGACATGGGGTCGTTCCCGCATGAATTGCCGGGCTACCGCCATGTCAAACTGCCTGAAGTGCGCGCCATTTTCGAAGCTGCATGGGGCGTGGAAATCGACCCTGAACCGGGGTTGCGCATTCCCAATATGCTGGATGCGGCCGTATCAGGGCAATTCAAGGGCCTGTATTGCCAGGGCGAGGATATTTTGCAATCGGACCCTGACACCAAACATGTGGCCGCAGGGCTGGCGGCGATGGAATGTGTCATTGTCCATGACCTGTTCCTGAATGAAACCGCCAATTACGCGCATGTGTTCCTGCCCGGGTCCACCTTCCTTGAAAAAGACGGGACATTTACCAATGCCGAACGGCGCATCAACCGTGTGCGGCAGGTGATGGCCCCGCGCAATGGCTATGCCGATTGGGAAGTGACGCAGTTGCTGGCCAATGCAATGGGTGCGAACTGGCGCTATACCCATCCCAGCCAGATCATGGATGAAATTGCGCTGACAACACCCAGTTTTGCAGGTGTGGATTATGCCACGCTGGAAGAAAAAGGGTCGGTGCAATGGCCCTGCAATGGCGCCAACCCGGATGGCACGCCGCTGATGCATGTGGACGGGTTTGTGCGCGGGAAGGGCCGGTTCATTGTGACCGAATATGTGGCCACTGATGAAAAGACCGGCCCGCGTTTCCCGCTATTGCTGACCACAGGGCGTATTTTGTCACAATATAACGTGGGCGCGCAGACACGGCGCACGGAAAATGTGGTTTGGCATGATCAGGATTTGCTGGAAATCCACCCCCACGATGCGGAACAACGCGGCATTACCGACGGGGATTGGGTCAAACTGGCCAGCCGGTCGGGGGAAACCACGCTGCGCGCGACCCTGACCGACCGGGTTAGCCCCGGGGTGGTCTATACCACGTTCCACCACCCGGAAACGCAGGCGAATGTCATCACCACGGATTATTCCGACTGGGCCACAAACTGCCCGGAATATAAAGTGACGGCGGTGCAGATCAGCCCGTCAAACGGCCCGACAGAATGGCAGGAAGACTATCAGGCGCAAGCCGCACGGGCGCGCCGCATCCTGCCCGCCGCAGAATAGGTCGATGGCCATGCCGCACGCCCCAGCCGCCAGCATGTCAGGACTGTCCGTCCATAGCGACGGGCAGCGCGACATGTGGCGCTCCTTGCCTGATGAGGTTCCGGTGGCGCTGGTGTTTGATGGCACGACCCTTGCGGTGATGATGGCCAGCCCCACCGATATTCATGATCTGGCGATAGGGTTTGCCTTAAGCGAAGGGATTATTTCCACCCCTGCTGATGCGCTGGATTTCGAACTGGCCGAACACCCTGCCGGGCTGGAAGCGCGGCTGTGGTTGCGCACCGACCAGTCAGACGCCCTTCAGGCCCGCAGGCGGTTCATGGCGGGGCCTGTTGGGTGTGGTTTGTGCGGAATTGACAGTCTGGAACAGGCCACCCGCCCCTTGCCCTATGTGCCCGATACCGGATTGCGGCTGGCACGCAAGGCCGTTGCGCGTGCAGGCGATGCGCTGGCCGCGCGCCAGCCGTTGCGCGACCAGACAGGTGCCATGCATGCAGCAGGGTTCATGGCGCGTGACGGCAGAATCATTCTGGCGCGCGAGGATGTGGGCCGCCATAACGCGCTGGACAAGCTGATCGGGGCCATGGCGCGCGCGGGTCTGGATGCGGGGCAGGGCGCTGTCATCATGACCAGCCGCCTGTCTGTGGAACTGGTGCAGAAATGCGCCATGGCGGGGTGTCCGGTGCTTGTTGCCGTGTCCGCGCCAACCGCCGCCGCCGTGCGACTGGCCGAAGGCGCCGGCATTACTGTTGCCGCCTTTGCCCGTGGCGGTGGTTTCGACATTTTCGCGCATCCCGCGCGCATAATTACAAAGGTATCCGATGCAGCCTGACAAACTGGTGTATATGGCCAACCAGATCGCCACCTTCTTCAAGTCGCAACCCGGCGATGACGGGGCCGAACGCATTGCCAGCCATTTGCGCGATTTCTGGGACCCGTCCATGCGCGCGTATTTGTGTGAACTGGCAAAACAGGACAACACAGCACTGGATGAAAATGTCCGCAAGGCTGTTGACTTGCTGAACTGACGCGGCTGCAGTCAGTCCCGTTTGGGCGGGGTCCAGTGGGTCAGGCGCGCGGTAATCCGTGTCAGCAGGGGCGCGGACGGGATGATGATGAATATCCGCGTGATGTGATAGGCCGTGACCAGCGCCACGCTTTCTTGCAGCACCTTGGCGGTTAGTGCCATTTCCGTCACACTGCCCGGTGCGGTTGCCAGAACCATGGCGGGCCAACTGGTTCCGGTGACCACCGACAAGGCAATCGCCAGCGCCAGACACAAGGCAATCATCAGCAATGTGGACAATAACGCAGCCGGCACAAACCGCCCTGCGCGGCGGAACAGCTCTCGGTTGATGACGGCGCCAAGCCACACACCCAGCAACACCTGCGCGCCCGCAAGCACCACATAGGGCGTGGCCGTCACTGGCAGCCCCAGCGCCGCCGCCACCGCCGATGCAGCAAGCGGGCCAAGGAAAAACGGGTTCGAGACGCGCAGCATCTTGAACGCGAACGCGCCCAGAACGGCCAGTGCAATCAGCAGCGCCGCCCCAGTGGGCGTCCAGTGCATGTTGCGCAAGGTTTCGGACGGGTCGGCAACGCTGCCGTCGATCAGCAAAATTGCAGGCGGGATCAACAACACAAGGGCCATGATCCGCAATGTCTGGGCAAATACAACAGGGCCGGGGTTTACCCCATAGCGCTGCGCCAGATGGGCTGATTCCACGGGTCCCATGGGCACTGATGCCAATGTGGCGGTCATTGCGTCCACGTCTGACAGGCGCATCAGCACCCATGCGACCAGAAATCCTGCCGCAATCGTCAGCAAGGCGGCAATCACCATGGGCACAAACATCGCCCCCAGCGATTCCAGCGCCGCCGGGGTGAAGGCCAGCCCGACGGACCCTGCAACCACGATCTGTCCTGCCGGTCGCGTCATGGCAGGCGCCTTGATCTGGACACCGCCAAGGCTGATGCCTGTGGAAAACACCAAGGCGCCGATCATCCATGGCAGTGGCACATGCACCTGCGCGGCCATCCAGCCTGTGCCAGCGGCACCCAGATAAATTGCACTGATTTTTGCATATCTGCCCGAAACGGACTGCTGCATCGGGAAACCCCGTAGATGGCTTGATTTGTGTCTAGCCCAAAGTGAAACGGGGCGCCAGATGAAAACTTCACTTGTGTATGAGTTGAACCACCTGCGGATGTGTCCACGCCGCGTGTCGCGCGCTGTCTTGTCAGAACACTTCCGGTTGGTTGGCTTGCAACCAGTCTATGATCTCGCCAATATGGCCAAGATGGTGTTTCGCGGCTGCTGCAGCCATGTCGCTGTCGCGTGCCTTCAGGGCGGCCAGAATGTCATGGTGTTCGGTCAGCACGCGGGGTGCCCCGAAGGACAGGCTAAGGTATCGTGCCCGGTCCATGTGGCCCTTGTTGTCCTTGATCAAGGTCCATCCGAAGCCAAGCCCTGCGTAAGTGCAAATGTCATGATGAAACTGGTCGTCCAGCGCATGGAATCCGATCTTGTCATCGGCGCGCAGCGCATCTTCCTGAAGCGTCAGAATATCGTGCAATGCCACGAAATGAGAGGCGTCCAGCTTTTGTGCGGCCACGCGCATGGTCGCTTCTTCCAATGCGCTGCGAATGAAATAGGCTTGCAGGATCGCCTCTTTGGAAATGGGCGTCACAGTGGTTGCGCGTTGCGGCCGGATCTGGATGAAGCCCAGTTGCGACAGCCGGTAGAACGCATCGCGCACGGGTTGGCGCGACACGCCCAGTTGCGTGGCAACTTCGGCTTCCGACAGTTTTGTGCCGGGCGACAGCGTCAGGTTGATGATGCGGTCATACAATAGGTCAAACACCTGATCAGCCATGCTGCGCGGGTGCTGTGCATCAAGCGATGGAAGAAGCGGTGACGTGGCCATAGGCGGAATATCTACATCCCTTGACCGAACCTGTAAACTAGAATATTAGTCGAGCAGATATCCCCCCGAACCAGAGGTGCAAATGCCATTGCTGCACGAAGACCGCCTTTTTCCTGTTGAAGGGCGCGCCCGTGACATTGCGCGCGCGCTTTATGCTGACATCCGCGATTTGCCGATCATCAGCCCGCACGGGCATACAGACCCGCGCTGGTACGCGGAAAATGCGGCGTTTCCAGACCCGGCGCAGCTATTTGTCACGCCAGACCATTATGTGTTTCGCATGCTGTGTTCACAAGGCATCGCGCTGGCCGATCTGGGTGTGCCGCGTGCTGATGGCGGGCCAGTGGAAACCGATGGCCGCAAGATATGGCGTTTATTTGCGCAGAATTACCACCTGTTCCGCGGCACCCCGTCACAGATGTGGCTGGACTATTCCTTCCAGCATGTCTTTGGGATTGACCGGCGCTTGAACCTGGACAGCGCGGATTGGTATTATGACCATATCGCCGCATGTCTGGCCAAACCAGAATTCCGCCCGCGCGCCTTGTTTGAACGCTTCAACATCGAAGCGATTGCCACAACCGAAGCGGCCACCGATGATTTGCGCTGGCACCGCATGATCGGCGAAAGCGGCTGGACAGGGCGCGTTGTCACAGCCTATCGGCCTGATGGCGTGATTGACCCCGAAGCTGACGGGTTTGCTGAAAATGTCGCCTTGATGGGCGAACAAACCGGCGAAGACACCACCACCTGGGCGGGTTACCTGAACGCACATCGTGCAAGGCGGGCCTATTTCAAGGAATTCGGCGCAACATCATCCGATCATGGCCACCCCACAGCCCGAACCGAGGATTTGCCGCAGGCGGATGCGGGCGCATTGTTTGCCAAGGCCCTGCGCGGAAGTTGCACCACTCAAGAGGCCGATGTCTTCCGCGCCCATATGCTGACGGAAATGGCCCGGATGAGCCTTGATGACGGGTTGGTGATGCAAATTCACGCCGGGTCACACCGCAACCATTCCGACCCGGTCAAGGCCATGTATGGCCGCGACAAGGGTTTCGACATCCCCACCCGCACCGATTATGTTACGGCGCTGCGCCCGCTGTTGAATGCGGTTGGCATGCGCGCCGACCTGACATTGATTTTGTTCACGTTGGACGAGACATCTTATTCACGGGAACTGGCCCCTCTGGCGGGTGCTTACCCTTGCCTGAAGCTGGGTCCGGCATGGTGGTTTCATGACAGCCCCGAAGGTATGCGCCGGTTCCGTGAAATGACCACCGAAACAGCAGGGTTCTACAACACTGTCGGCTTCAATGACGACACGCGCGCCTTCTGTTCCATTCCTGCCCGGCATGATGTGGCGCGGCGGGTCGATTGCGCCTATCTGGCAACGCTTGTTGCGACGGGTCGCCTGTCGGAAAGTGATGCGCCCGAACTGGCGCATGATCTGGCATACGGGCTGGCAAAGCGCGCCTATAACCTGTGACCGCGGACCATTCGGGCAGCAGCTGCCCCGCCCGAATGTATCAATCGCGTCTTCTTAACTGTTCATGGAGGCTGGCTTGACCGCTAGACTATATCATCCCCCCGCAACTGCCCCTGCCGGAATTGTGCATCTGGGGCTTGGCGCGTTTTTCCGTGCCCATGTCGCAAGCTATATTTCCCAAGCCATGCAGCAGCATGGCGGGGATTGGGGGGTGATCGGCGTTTCGCTGCAAAGCCCGGGCGTGCGCGACAGGTTGCGCCCGCAGGGATGGGCCTATACGGCGGTCGAACTGGCCCCGGATGGGGAGAAGCCACAAGTCATGACGCTGTTGCGCGATGTGCTGGTCGCGCCGGAAAACCCGCAGGCGGTGCTGGACGCGATGGCCGCGCCCGATGTGTCGATCGTCAGTCTGACAGTCACCGAGAAGGGCTATTGCCACGAACCCGCCACCGGGCGGCTGGATACGGGGCACCCTGATATTGTGCATGATCTGGAACAGGCCTTGCCGAAATCCGCCCCGGGGTATCTGGTGCGGGCGCTGCAACTGCGCCATGCGCGTGGCCTGCCGCCCTTTACAGTGCTGTGCTGTGACAACCTGCCCGAAAACGGGCGCGTGGTGCGGTCTGTGGTGTTGGGTATGGCCCAACTGATCGATCCTGCGCTGGCTGACTGGATTGACACCCATGGGGCGTTCCCGTCCACCATGGTGGACCGCATTGT
Source organism: Paracoccaceae bacterium (assembly GCA_017510335.1). Taxonomy (GTDB): domain Bacteria; phylum Pseudomonadota; class Alphaproteobacteria; order Rhodobacterales; family Rhodobacteraceae; genus Roseinatronobacter. Next base: position 9,182 of record JAFWNM010000011.1, on the reverse strand, counting down.
GCCCGCAACCACACCTGATGATTTGGACCGCGTGGCCACCCTGACCGGCGCGCGCGACGAAGCGCCTGTCATGCATGAACCGTTTCGCCAATGGGTGGTCGAGGACCGCTTCTGCGGGCCGCGCCCGAAATGGGAAGCGGCAGGCGCGCAGATGGTCGCAGATGTGACCCCGTTCGAGCATATGAAGCTTCGTATGCTCAATGGCACGCATAGTTCGCTGGCGTATCTGGGGTATCTGGCGGGGCACCAGACAATTGCAAGCGTCATGGCCGACCCTGCCTTCGTGTCCTATGTGCGCCATTTGTGGCAGGCCGAAATCATCCCGACCCTGATACCGCCGGAAAATACCGATCTGGGTGCCTATGCCGATGCGCTGGCCACGCGCTATGCCAACCCGTCCATCCGGCACCGCACCTGGCAGATTGCCATGGATGGCAGCCAGAAACTGCCGCAGCGGATTTTGGGCACCATTGCAGATAACCGCGCGGCCGGACGCGGCTGCGCAGGGCTGATCCTGGCTGTTGCCGCATGGATGCGCTACACTTCCGGCAAGGACGAAAACGGCACCCCGATAGAGGTAAAAGACCCCCTTGCCCCCCGTCTGGCGGCGCTGTGGCACGATGATCCGCGCCAGACTGTTGCGGGGTTTCTGGCCCTGTCCGAAATATTCCCGGAACCCCTGCGCAATGATGCTGATTTTGCCGCTGAACTTGCACAGGCGCTGTCGGGGCTATGCGCCCATGGCGCGGGCGTCATGGTGACACATGTCTGAACCGCTGGTGTTGAACCCCGCTGATACTGTGGCCATTCTAACACTGAAGGGGGTTGCCCCCGCAGGCCATAAGATTGCGCGCCGGCCAATGCCCATAGGGGCCGCCGTCATAAAATACGGGCAGGTGATCGGCTATGCCACCACCGATATTGACATCGGTGCGCATGTGCATGGCCATAACTGTGCCTTTGGTGCACATGGGCGCGATTATACCCCCGGTGCCGGACTGGATGCGGCGCGCGCAGCGCTGGAACGTCACCGGAATTTGCCCGCAATGCAGTTTCAGGGCTATCATCGCGCAGGCGGGCAGGTGGGCACACGCAATTACATTGCACTGGTGGCCACTGTGAATTGTTCGGCCACTGTCATTCGCCGCGCCGCTGATGAACTGGACCGCGAAGGCGCACTTGATGCGTATGCGAATGTGGACGGGGTTGCGGCCTTCGCGCATGGGTCTGGCTGCGGCATGGCGTCCAGCGGGCGGGGGTATGATGTGCTGCAGCGCGTGCTGACGGGGTATGCGGGCCATGCCAATGTGGGCGCTGCGCTGTTCGTCGGCCTTGGCTGCGAGGTGATGCAGATTTCGCGCATGAAACAGGAACTGGGCGCGGCAGCGCGGTTCCACTGGCTGACCATTCAGGACACCGGCGGCACGCGCGCCACGATCGACGCCATAAAGGCGCGGGTCCGGGAGTTGTTGCCACAGGTAAATGCCGCCAAACGCAGCCCTGCGCCTGTATCTGCGCTGAAAATCGGCTTGCAATGTGGCGGGTCGGACGGGTTTTCGGGTGTGACAGCAAACCCTGCGCTGGGGTTGGCAAGTGACATGCTGGCCGCGCAAGGTGCCTCCGTGGTGTTGTCGGAAACACCAGAGATCTATGGCGCGGAACGGTTGCTGCTGGACCGTGCCGCAACGCAGGACGTGGCGCAAAAGTTGCTTGCGCAGATCAGCTGGTGGGAAGACTATACCGCGCGCAACGGGGCATCGCTGGACAACAACCCCAGCCCCGGCAACAAGGCGGGCGGGCTGACGACCATTTTGGAGAAATCCTTGGGGGCCGTGGCCAAGGCGGGCAGCACACCGTTGCAGGCCGTGCTGGACTACGCTGAACCGATCACCGCGCCGGGGTTAAGTTTCATGGACACCCCTGGTTATGACCCTGTATCGGCCACTGGGCAAATTGCGGGTGGCGCACAATTGATAGTGTTTACCACGGGTCGGGGGTCGGCCTTTGGGTCCAAACCCGCGCCAACGCTGAAACTGGCGACGAATTCGCGCCTGTTCGACACCATGCGTGATGATATGGACCTGAATTGCGGTGACATGCTTGACGGGGTGCCCCTGCAGGACAAGGCCGCGCAGATTGTGGAAATGGTGCTTGCAACCGCATCAGGACATGTCACCAAATCCGAGGGGCTGGGTCTGGGCGATCATGAATTCGTGCCGTGGCAGATAGGGGCCGTCGTCTAGGGTTTATTGCTCAAAAGGGGAAGCGGTTTTGAGCTTCTTGAACACGCGAAATCAATAACTTAACGCATCGCAGGAACGGCCAATGCCACACTGTGCCCCTACCGGCAGGCCGTGCCTGCCGGTGGTTTCATGCTGGTCAGTCCTGCGGGCGCGGGATGGCCGTGTCAGGGGGTTTGCGGGTGTTGCGCCACAGGATTGCCAGCACCACTGACGCGCTTAGAACAATCGCGATCAGGTCATGCGCGACCAGAACCAGCCCCGCCAGGCTAAGCACCCATTTTTCCCATCGCGCCACAGTTGTTTTGAAAAACCCGATATAGGCGACAGACAGCGCGACAATGGACAAAACGCCAGACGACAGCGCAAGCATGAAGTCCCACCATGTGAAATCGATGAACAGAAGCGCGGGCGCATAGATGAACATCATCGGCACCAGCGCCTTGCCCATGGACAGGCGGAATGCGGTCATGCCGGTTTTCATGGGGTCGGATTTCGCAATCCCCGCGCCTGCATAAGCGGCAAGCGCGACAGGGGGCGTAATATCGGCCAGCACCCCGTAGTAGAACACGAAAAAATGCGTGGCCAGCAGCGGCACACCCAGCTGTTGCAATGCGGGCGCGGCAATCGCGGCAAGAATAATGTAGGTGGGCGTTGTGGGAATGCCCGCGCCCATGATGATGCAAGCGACGGCGACGAATATCAGCGCGAAAAACAGCGTTGTCCCGTTTTGCGACAGGAACCCAAACGGGTCCAGCCCCGACAGGGCTGCCCCCATCCACGCGGCGCCATCAATCACCGCGCCCGAAAACTTGAACCCCATGCCCGTCAGGGTGGTCACCCCCAGAATGAAGCCCACACAGGCACAGGCCGCCGTGATGGCGATGGATTGCTGCGCGCCGCCGACCAGCGCATCCTTCAGCTTGAACGGTGTCAGGGCGCTGCTGGCATCCATGCGCCGGCCAAGCCCCACAAGTTGCAACAGGACCGGAATATAGGAACACACGATTGTCAGGATAATCCCCCAGAAGGCTGCAAGAAACGGGGTGAATTTCATTAACAGCAGCGTGACCATCACGATCAGCGGGATGAACAGGTGCCACGACCGCACCAACACATCCATGAATTGCGGCAGTTTGTCGGGCGCGATCCCTTCAAGATTCAGGCGTTTCGCTTCCAGATGGACCATGAACAGCGTCGAAAGATAGTGAAACGCCGCCGGAATGATGGCGATCAGGATCAATTCGTTATAGGGAACGCCCAGCATTTCGGTCATCACGAACGCGGCGGCCCCCATGATGGGCGGCGTTACCTGTCCCCCGCAACTGGCCGATGCTTCCGTTGCAGCGGCAAAGCGGCCTGAAAACCCCTTGGCCTTCATCATGGGAATGGTAAACGCACCTGTGGTCACTGTATTCGCCACCGGAGAGCCGGAAATCATGCCAAAAAACCCAGATGATACCACTGCCACCTTCGCAGGGCCGCCCGCATAGCGACCGGCAACAATACTGGCCAGATCGATGAACAACTGGCCAAGCCCCGATTTTTGCGCCAGCACCCCGAACAGCACGAAATGGAACACGAATGTCGCCACCACCCCGATGGCAATGCCATAAATCCCTTCGGTGCCCAGATACAGGTGATTGACCAGCCGAATGATGTTATAGCCCCTATGCGCTAGATCACCGGGCAAATACGGGCCGAAAATGGCATAAAGCAGGGCCAGGGTGCCGATAACGGGCAGAACCTCGCCCATGGTGCGGCGGGCCGCTTCAAGGACCATGATGATGGCCAGCAGGCCCATTACATAATCCAGCGGCTGCGCGAAGCCGACATTCTGGATGAAGATCGATTCGAAAAAGACAATCAGATACAGCGATGACCCGCACCCTGCGATGGCCAGCGGCCAATCTGTCACGGACAAACGGTCACCTTGGCCCCCCAATGCAGGGACAGGCAGCGCTGTCAGGCCAAGCGCGAAGCTGACGCCAATCAACCCCCAGCGCGCCATGTCAGGAATGCGCCCGCTTAGGGCATCGGCCAGTTGCACGCCCAAAAACACATAGAACACCGCAAAAGCCAGCCCGAACCCCCAAGCGCGCGCTGGCTTTTCGACGCGGCTGCGCGGAAACAGCAGGAACACCAGCGGCATGATGAAACTCATATGCACAGACCTGTGCATCACCTCGTTCAGCAGCCCGAAACCTGATGTATAGATGTGAAACACACTCAGCACGATGCAGGCCAGCGTCACCACAAGCCCCGTTACGCCCGTCAGGCGGCGAAAATTGGTTTCGCTGTCATATTTGCGCACCAGCGCTTCCATTTCGGCGGCGGTCAGGTCGCTTTGGGGGGCAGGTGTGCTCATTGCGGGGGGTCCTTGCAATCTGGCGAAAGTATTTCTAGCGGTGTGGCCGGCCATTGGGTCAGATCAAGTGTCGTGTCACCTGCAATCAGGCGGTTGTCATGTGCAGGTGCGCTGCGCAGGATCAGGCGCCCCACATCCCGGTGCAGGTCGATGACCATCTGACCATCTTCCACGCGCCAGCCTGTGCCGTCATGGGCCATGCCGGGGCCGTGCGCAGCGAAGCGTTCCGCGATCTGGATGATCTGGCCGCGCGGGTCAATGATGTAATCCGCCTGAACCGGGGTCAGGGTGACAGAATGACGCCATACCAACGAAAAGGCGGCTGTCGGCAGGCTAGCCAGTGTCATGCCATCGTGCAGGCGCACCACGTCAAGCACCCGTGGCGTGCAATCACGGGCGGCACCGGGGCCGCCCGCAACACTTATCACGATGGCAAGCGCGGTCAGCCCGCGCTTGCCAAGGCCAATCACTCGATCAGGCCCATTTCGCGGTAGAACCGTTCTGCACCGGGGTGCAGCGGAACCGAGATGGATTCCAGCGCTGTTTCCAGCGAAATCTGGCCACCCATGACATGGACCTGCGCCAGTGTTTCGGTGTTGTCATACAGCGCCTTGACCATGGCATAGGCCAGATCATCGTCCAGATCGGCATGCGTGGCCCAGATGGCGCGCACAGCCAGCGTTTCCACATCCGCGTCGATGCCGCGATAGGTGCCAGCGGGCAGGGTGACGGACGCGTAATAGGGCTGCACTTCTTGCAGGGCGGCAATTTCCGGGCCGGTCAGCGGCACCACGGTTACGTCATGGCCGTTTGCCAGTTCCGTGATCGAAGCTGTGGGAATGCCCGCAGTGATCAGAGACGCATCCAGATTGCCGTCGCGCAGTTTGTCGGCTGATTGTGCGAAGGAGGAATAATCCTCGGACACGTCCTCGCGGGTCATGCCATGGGCTTCCAGCAGGTCGCCCAGAAGTTGCCACTGGCCTGACCCCGGCGAACCCGATGATACCGATTTGCCAGCCATTTCCGCAAAGCTGGTGATATTGGCCCCTGCACGCGCAACAAGCTGCACGGTTTCAGGGTAAAGCGACCCAAGCGCGCGGATATTCTCGGCGGCATTCCCCTCGAACTGGTTGGCCCCGCGATAAGCGGCGTCCAGAATATCGGCAGCAATGAAGGCGGTTTCGATTTCGCCTTGGGCCAGCAGACCGGCATTCGCCACCGAAGCATTGCCAGTTTCGGCTGTGGCAGAAATGCGCTTGCCTTCCAGTTCAGCAGTGTTGGAAATCAACTGCGCCAGCATCCCGCCCAGCGGGTAATAGGTGCCGCCCGTGCCGCCGGTTGCAATACCGACAAAGACGCGTTCCTGCGCCATGGCAGGCGCGCCAAGCGCCACGGCTGACAGCGTCAGCGCGCATAGTGATTTGGTGATATGTTTCATTGTGTTAGCTCCTTGTTGGGGGTCGTAAGTTATGTTCAGGACAGGTCCAGCGCTGCGATATCGCGCAGCATTGGCCCAAGAACCGCGCGCAAAGCCGTCGCACGGCCATCATCCCAGTCCCAAGGTGGGGATTGCTGCATATAGGTGGACTGCGCCAGTTCCATCTGAATGGCGTGAATGCCCTTGTCTGGCTGGCCGTAGTGCCGTGTTGTCCAGCCGCCCACGAAACGGCCATTCACCACATGGGTAAACCCGTCTGCGGCAGCGCAATGGCGCGTGACAAGCGCCTGAAGGGCGGGCGCGCAGGTCACGCCGTGATTCGTGCCAATGTTGAAATCCGGCAATGTGCCCTTGAACAGGAACGGAATTTCCGAGCGGATGGAATGGCAGTCATACAAAATGGCAAAGCCGTGAAGCGCCTTGACGCGCGCCAGTTCGGCGGCCAGCGCCGTGTGGTAGGGTTCATGGAACTGCGCGCGGCGTGCCGCAATCGTGGGCGCATCAGGTTCGCGCTGCCAGATCGGGTTGCCGTCAAAATCCGTCACTGGCACAAGGCCGGTGGTATTCTGGCCCGGATACAGGCTGGCGCCCGACGGGTCGCGGTTGGCATCGACGACATAGCGATGAAACCGCGCAGAAACGACTGTGACATCCTCCAGCAACCCGCCATAAACGCGGTCCATATGCCAATCAGTGTCGCTGATGGCGCGGCCTGTTTCGTTCAGGACCGCATGAACGTCATCTGGCACATAGGTGCCCGCATGCGGAATGGCCAGCACCACCGGGCTACCCCCCTGACGGGTGCTGAAGGGCTGGTCCTTCGGGCTGGCTGCGGCACTGTCTTGCACTGGGCTATTCCCTTTGGCTAAACTTCGTGCCATTAATATGCGTAAGCATAATAACAGTGTCAATATGAAGATGAACACCGAACAGATGATTTGGGCACGGCAGGCCTTGCTGCCAAACGGATGGGCAAATGATGTGCTGGTGTGTATCGACGCATCGGGCCAGATTGCGCGCGTCACAGAAAATGCGCCACAACAGGGGCATGTCGTCGACACGCTGTTGCCTGCCCCTGTCAACCTGCACAGCCACGCGTTCCAGCGCGCCATGGCAGGCATGACCGAAGCGCGCGGCCCGGACCCGCGCGACACATTCTGGACATGGCGGCGGCTGATGTTCCGCTTCCTTGACCACCTGACCCCGGATGACGCCCGCGCCATTGCGGCCATGGTGCAAATGGAAATGCTGGAAGCAGGGTTTGGCGCGCTGGCGGAATTTCATTACCTGCACCATCAGCCTGACGGGCAGCCCTATGGCAAACTGTCCGAAATGGCAGACGGAATTTGCGCCGCTGCCGAAGAAACAGGCATGGGCCTGACCTTGCTGCCGGTCCTGTACCGCTATGGCGGGTGTGACCGCCGCCCCCTTGCACCCGGACAGCGGCGGTTTGGAAATGGGCGCGACCAGTTTGCACAACTGGTGTCCGACACTGAAAGGACAGTTGCGGCACTGTCGGCCGACTGTGCCGTGGGTATTGCGCCGCATTCGCTGCGCGCAGTGCAACCCGATGATCTGGCGTTTTGTGCCGAACTGGCCAAGGGCCGCGTGGTGCACATGCATCTGGCCGAACAGCTTGAAGAAGTGCACGAAGTGCACGCCGCATTGGGGGCGCGGCCTGTGGAATGGTTGCTGGACAACGCACCGCTATCGGACCGCTGGTGCCTGATCCATTGCACCCAGATGACGCCGGCCGAAACCGTCGCGCTGGCAGGATCACGCGCTGTTGCAGGGCTGTGCCCGATCACCGAAGCCAGTCTTGGCGATGGCATTTTCGATGGCGCGCGGTATTTGGAACATGGCGGCATTTTTGGAATTGGAAGTGATTCCAACATCCGCATTTCGTTGGTCGAAGAACTGCGCGGGCTGGAATATTCACAGCGCTTGCGCGATCATGGCCGTGCGGTGCTGGCAAATTCCGAATGCTCGACCGGACATGTCCTTTGGCGGGGCGCGGCCTTTGGCGGGGCGCAAGCGGCGGGGCGGGCCGCAGGGGCGATTGCGGCAGGGCTATGGGCGGATCTTGTCGCGCTGGACGGGCAGTCGCCCGACCTGGAAGGGCGCAACGGCGACCTGATCCTTGATACCCTTATTTTTTCAGGCGATAATCGGTGCATCGCTGATGTATGGTCGGCAGGCCGGCATATGGTGCGTGCTGGCCAGCATATTCGCAAGGCTTCGATCGTCGCCGAATACCGGCACGTTCTGGCAAGATTGAGAGATGTGATGTGACAGGCCCCGCTGGCAAAGCTGACTGGAAGGCCATTCGCGGCGACTTGCTTGGCCGTATCCAGTCGGGGGCCTGGAAACCCGGCGACCAGATTCCGCGTGAAGTGGAACTGGCTGAACATTATGAATGCACACGCTCCACCGTCGGGCGTGCCTTGCGCGATCTGGCCACAGCCGGGTTTCTGGACCGCAAGCGCAAGGGGGGCACCACCGTTTCCGCCAATCCTGTGCGCAAGGCCCCGCTGGATGTGCCCATCATTTCCGAAGCCATCCGCAAGGCGGGGCATGATGCGGGCTATCACCTGCTGGATGCGCGCGAAGGTTTGCCCGACGGGGCGGTTGCGGCGGAACTGGGCCTGCGTGGTGACGCGCCGCTTTTGTTCATTGCGGCCCTGTATACGGCCAATGGCGTGCCGCATCAGGTCGAACATCGCTGGCTGGTGCCTGCAACCGTTGCCGGCTTGTCGCGCGGCATATTGAATGACATGCCCGCAGATGAGTGGTTGTTGCGAAACGTGCCCCTGACGCGGGCGCAAATCGCAATCGAAGCAACTTGCCCGCCGCCCGACGTGGCGCGTGCATTGCAGACCGCACCGGATACACCCACCTTGCTGATCACGCGCACCAGCTGGCGGCAGGCACGCCTGATCGGAATGTTGCGCCTGTATCATGCCCCGGGCCACAGGCTGACGACCGGAATATAAGGCATATTCTCAAACGGGGCGCGGAGTGTTTTGCGCGCCCCTTTTTTGTTGTTTACTGCAGGTCTTCTGGGCGCAGGTCTGCGGGGATGTTCTGGTAGCAGACGGGGCGCAGGAAGCGGCGGATGGACAGGGTGCCCACGGAT
>JAFWNM010000010.1 GCA_017510335.1 Paracoccaceae bacterium | reverse complement strand
TGCGGCAAATCCACAGTGCTTGCGGCGCTGATCGGCGCGGTGCCGCCTGTGTTCGGCATGCGCGGGCAGATCTGGCTGGATGGGGTGAATGTGACACAAACCCCAACCCATGCGCGGCGCATGGGCATTCTGTTTCAAAATGACATCCTGTTTCCGCATATGTCGGTTGCGGGCAATCTGGCGTTCGGGGTGCCCAGACACATGCCTGACCGCGCAGCCCTGATCAACACAGCCCTGTCCGAGGCCGGGCTGGCAGGCATGGGCGCACGCGATCCGGCCACATTGTCCGGCGGGCAGCGCGCGCGTGTGGCGTTGATGCGCAGCTTGTTGTCCGGCCCGCGCGCCTTGCTGCTGGACGAGCCGTTTTCCAGTCTGGACAGCGACATGCGCGCCAGCATGCGACATTTCGTGTTTGACCGCGCCCGCACGCGGAAGCTGCCGGTCATTTTGGTGACCCATGACCATGACGATGCCCGCGCTGCAGCGGGGCGGGTCATCACGGTTATGGGACAGCCGGTCACAGGTTCACACCAGACACCCTGAAGCGGATGCCCGCGCGGGCGGGTTTTTGGCCTGAAGGGGACGTTGGCACTTGGCTGAAGCCCGCACTCGGCGGGCCGGGGGCTGCCGATCCGGCGTCATAGGGGAAGCGCTTTATCCACGCGGCATAGTCCTGACATCAAAGGCTTGGCACACCTTCAGGTCATCGGCAGGCCGCGAGACGGCCCGCCGAGTGTGCGGCGGCCTGCGGCCTTTGCTCCGCACTGGGGCATTCCTTCAACGTGCCCTTCAAGCCAATTGCATTAAAAAACTCCGCTACTGCAAAAACACGCTCAAAAACTGGAACGTGACTCGTAGAAAGCGGCCCTTGGAAAACACACTACCTTGATCGGCGCTTCAGTAGAAAGGTGTTTTGCGAAGCAGAGCAGCTGTGGTGGGAAAAATGAGTCTTTCAACATAATCGGCCCAAAGCCCCTAATCCAGTCGCGCCAGTTCGCGCGCCAGATCGCCATATCCGGTAAATCGCCGTTCATAGGCCAGCCCCAGCCTGCGCGCCGCATCTTGTGCTTTTGCATCAAGCACGGGGTCGTCTGTTTGCGCCTGATAGATCAGCCTGGTGTAATTTCCGAACATCATCTGGATCAGGTCGGGGTGGCGGTCAAACCCCATGGGTTTCCAGACAAAGGCATCAAACTGGCGCACCAGAAAATCCGTCAGGTAGAAGGCCGTCATTTCCTGTTCGGCGCGGGCAGCGAAATCGTCCACACCGTCAAAGAACGCATAGCAATGCGGGCCGGGGACCATTTTGACCCCAAGCGCATCGCATCTTGCCTGTAGCAAACCGCCCGTCCCGCAATCGGCATACACCACGAATATGGTTTCATACTGGTCGCGGTGCTGCATCACAGCCTTTTCCACGGCGTCGGGAATGCGGTCCGGCCACAGGTGCAGATTGGCCGGCAGGCACAGCAAATCCATTTGCGTCCAGCCATTGGCGGCTTTCAACGCCACAATCTCTCGCGCCAGTGCCCCGCAGGCCAGCAACAGGATTGTGCCGCGCCCCTGTGCGGGCAACCCCTGTTCGGTCAGGGTTGCGTCATTGGGCAGCATCGGTCTTTTCGCGGCGTTTGGCGTCGTTCCAAAGCGCGTCCATTTCGTCAAGCGTGCTGTCGGTCGGGCTGCGCCCTTGGGTGGCAAGCGCGCGTTCGATGCTTTGAAACCGGCGGGTGAATTTGGCATTTGCGGCGCGCAGCGCTTCTTCGGGGTCCAGGTTCAGGTGTCGGGCCAGATTTGCCATGACAAACAGCAGGTCCCCGAATTCTTCTGCGATTTCGGCCTCTGACAATGTGTCGCGCGCTTCCACCAATTCGCGCGATTCCTCGATGATCTTATCCAGAACCTGATCGGTTGAAGGCCAGTCAAACCCTACGCGCGCGGCACGTTTTTGCAGTTTGACCGCGCGCATCAAGGCGGGCAGGCCAAGGGCCACATCATCCAGAACGCCGCTTTGTGCGCGCGCGGCCCGTTCGGCGGCCTTCACGCGTTCCCAGTCCTGCACCTGTTGTTGGGCGCTTTTCTCGCGGCTTTCGCTGCCAAAGACATGCGGGTGGCGCGCCAGCATCTTGTCGGAAATGCCGCGCGTAATGTCTTCAAGGGTGAAATGCTCCGCTTCTTCGGCCATCTGGGCGTGATAGACCACTTGCAACAGCAAATCGCCCAATTCGCCCTGAAGGGCGGGCCAGTCGCCTTTTTCAATGGCGTCGGCCACTTCATAGGCTTCTTCAATCGTATAGGGGGCGATGGATGCGAAATCCTGTTCAATATCCCAAGGGCAGCCAGTTTCAGGGTCGCGCAGCGCGCGCATGATCGCGCGAAGGCGGGCCAGACTGCCATCGGGTTGAAAGATCAGCGGGTCATGGTCTGGCATGTGCCACTCCGGTTTTTGGCGTGCGTCTTTTTGTTACAGCGCGGTCTTGGTGTGTCCAGCCCAAAGGTTGCGTATTGCGGCACCAATAACGACCAGCAGTGCCCCGGCAGTTACGGCAAGGATGACGGGTGCGCCGCCCAGATTTGCCACCAGCACCCCGATGAACGCCCAGATGACAGCAACACTGTAATCAGGGCTGTCAGGGCGGCGCGACAGCACCCACAGCGCAAGTGCCGTGGCGCTTGCCAGCGCGATGATGGCCGCCCATACCGGCGATGCCAGCCCGTAGCCCCCCAGTGACACCCCCAGTGATACATGCGCCGCCGCTGTCAGCCAGCCCGCATACAGCCCGATCGGGGCCTGAAGAACCCATCGGTCCTGACTTGGGGCGCGCAGCAGCGCTTGAATGGCAAAAAACAGCATCCAGAAAATCAGCACTGTCGCGCCAATGGGGGAAACCCCCGCCACCCATAACCATACCGCTCCCGGCCCAAGGCTAAGGATCATCGGCCCTTGCACGCGGTGCCACTGCGCATCCTGCCTACGGGCATAGACGCCCATAATGGCAAACACCGCCAGCCACAGATAGATGATGCCCCAGATCGCGAAGGCATAGCCCGCAGGTTGCACCGGCGGGTCAATCTGCGGGACAGGAAAACGCTGCGGGTCAAACCCGCTGAACGGGTCTGTCACATAGGGCGACAGCACGAAGGCGGCTGTGGCAATCAAGGTCAGCGTGGGCAGAAACTGTTTCATACCTTGTGACCTAAGCTATTGCAGGGGCGGATTCCAGTGGCACATATGAAAAACGCCGCCCCGAGGGGCGGCGTCTGTATTGGTGCCGTGCAAATATCAGCGGTTCTCGATCTCGGCATAGTCGCGGCGGGGCGCGCCAGTGTAGCGCTGGCGCGGGCGGCCGATTTTCTGCTCGGGGTCGCTGATCATTTCCTTCCACTGCGAAATCCAGCCGACCGTGCGCGACAGTGCAAAGATGGGCGTGAACATCGATGTGGGGAAACCCATCGCTTCCAGAATGATGCCGGAATAGAAATCGACATTCGGATACAGCTTCTTGCTGACGAAATATTCATCCTCCAGCGCGATGCGTTCCAGTTCCTTGGCGACTTTCAGTGTCTCGTTGTCGTCAATGCCCAGCAGGCCCAGCACTTCGTCTGCGGATTGCTTCATCACCTTGGCGCGCGGGTCGAAATTCTTGTAGACGCGGTGCCCGAAGCCCATCAGGCGGAAGGGGTCATCCTTGTCCTTGGCGCGGGCAATGAATTCGGGAATGCGGTCAACCGTGCCGATTTCACGCAGCATTTCCAGACAGGCCTGATTCGCGCCGCCATGCGCCGGACCCCAAAGGCAGGCAATGCCCGCCGCGATGGATGCAAACGGGTTCGCCCCGGAACTGGACGCCAGACGCACAGTCGATGTGGACGCGTTTTGTTCATGGTCGGCATGCAACATCATGATCCGGTCCATCGCGCGGCTCAGGATCGGATCGACGACATATTCTTCCGCCGGCACCGCAAAGCACATGTGCAGGAAGTTGCCAGAATAATCGAGGCTGTTTTTGGGGTAAACAAACGGCTGCCCGACCGAATACTTATAGGCCATGGCCGCAATGGTGGGCATTTTTGCGATCATGCGGATCGCAGCAACTTCGCGCTGCCACGGATCGTTGATATCGGTCGAATCGTGGTAGAATGCGGACATTGCCCCCACAACCCCCACCATAATGGCCATGGGGTGGGCATCGCGGCGGAACCCGCGGAAGAAATACTGCATCTGTTCGTGAATCATGGTGTGACGTGTCACACGGCTTTCGAAATCTTCCAGTTCGGCGGCAGAAGGCAATTCCCCGTAAAGCAGAAGATAGCAGCATTCCAGAAAATGCGATTTTTCGGCCAGCTGTTCGATGGGATAGCCACGATACAGCAATTCGCCCACGTCACCGTCGATATAGGTGATGGTGGATGAACATGCCGCAGTCGAGGTGAAGCCGGGGTCATAGGTGAACACATCGCCCTGCGCATACAGCTTGCGGATATCCAGCACATCAGGGCCGACTGACGGCTTCATGATCGGCAGTTCGATTTCCTTGTCGCCTATGATCAGCTTTGCAGATTCGGTACTATTCGCCATTGCGCATCCTTTCCCTGTGGCCTGCGGGCAGGGCGCCACGCAGACAATCCCTGACTGGGGCGTTCGGGGCGCGATGGCCCTGTCGGCTCAAGTCGTTACATCCTGAATGCGGGCGAGCGATTCTTCGCGGCCCAGCACGATCATCATGTCAAAAACACTTGGACTGCTGGTCCGCCCTGCAAGCGCGGCCCGAAGGGGCTGTGCAAGCTTGCCCAGACCCAGTCCATGTGCCTCTGCCGTTTCCTTGACAATGTCTTCCAGTATAATCCGATCCCACGTAGCAGTTTGCAAGCGCGGCGTCAATTCCTTCAGTATACCACGGGATACATCATCAAGGGATTGCGCCGCTTTCTCGTCTTGGCCGACTGGCCGCGACGCCAGAACAAAATGTGCTTTTTCAATAAGTTGCGAGAATCCTTTGGCCTTCTCCTTGACTATGGGCATGGCGGTGGCCAGCCCGTCAATCTGCGCTTGTGTCAGGTCGGGTGCGTCGGTGGCTTTCAGGAATGCCAGCAGTTCTTGCAGCAGTGCAGCATCGTCCGCCACGGTCATGTGCTGCGCGGTCAGATGGTCCAGTTTCTTGAAATCCAGTCGCGCCGGTGATTTGCCGATTCCCCCAAGGTCGAACCACTCTTTTGCCTGAGCATCAGTAAAGAATTCATGATCACCATGGCTCCAGCCCAGCCGTGTCAGGTAGTTGCGCATCGCTGCGGCAGGATACCCCATGCGCTGGTATTCCTCGACCCCCAGCGCCCGTGACGTTTGGACAGTTTCTTGCCATCGGGGCCATGAATCAGTGGAATATGCGCCCAGACCGGCACATCCCAGCCCATTGCATGATAGACCAGCATCTGGCGGGCGGCGTTGTTCAGGTGGTCATCGCCACGGATGATATGCGTTACCCCCATATCATGGTCATCGACCACGACGGCCAGCATATAGGTTGGCGTCCCGTCAGACCGCAGCACGATCATGTCGTCCAGCTGGTCATTGCCAATGCGCACATTGCCCTGCACCTGATCGACAATCACGGTTTCCCCGCCGCGCGGGGCCTTCACGCGAATGACATAGGGCGCATCGGGATGGGTGGCGGCATCCGCATCGCGCCATGGCGACTGATACAGCGTGGATTTGCCTTCTGCGCGGGCGCTTTCACGAAACGTCTCAATCTCATCTTGGGTGGCAAAGCACTTATAGGCATGGCCGCTGTCCAGCATCTGATGGGCGACCTGCGCATGACGATCGGCGCGCGCGGCCTGACTGACAGGCTCACCGTCCCAGTCCAGACCCAGCCATTGCAAGCCTGTCAGGATAGCAGCTGTCGCTTCGGGCGTGGAGCGGGCGCGGTCGGTATCTTCTATGCGCAAAAGGAACTTGCCGCCACGGCCACGGGCATACAGCCAGTTGAACAACGCTGTCCTTGCGCCCCCGATATGCAGAAATCCCGTGGGCGAGGGGGCAAAGCGTGTAACAACAGGCGCATCGGGCATCGGATTTTTACCTTTTGGTAACTATGTGACGGCAGGATCACCCGTGGTTCTAGGCAAGGTCAGCGGGGGAAACAAGGGTGCATCTACTGACCTTTCCTGTCAGCGGGCTTGCGGGGCCGTGGTCCTTCGTGTTTCGGGCGATTGCCCTGCAACGCGGGCACTTGTTCTTGTTCGTTCCCGTGTGCCTTGCTGTGGGTATCGGGGGGTATTTCGCGCTGCCGCGCGATCCCGCTGCGGGCGAATGGGTGGCGCTTGCGGTGGTTGCGGTGGCGCTGTGCACTGCGGTGCGTGTTGTCCCCGAAGATATTGCGCCTGTGCTGTTGGGGGCGGTTTTTGTGGCTGCGGGTATGGGGCTGGCGGGGGTGCGGGTGCATCTGGTGTCCGCGCCGGTGCTGACATATCGGTATTATGGCGCGATCGAAGGGCGCATTGTCAAGATTGACCGTTCCGCCAGCGATGCGTTGCGCCTGACGCTGGACAAGGTCATTCTGGAAGGGGTTGAAGGGGCGCAGACCCCTGCGCGCGTGCGCGTCAGCCTGCATGGGCAACAAGGATATATCGACCCTGTGCCGGGGCTGCGCGTCATGCTGACAGGGCACCTGTCGCCGCCCCCCGCCCCGTCAGAACCGGGGGGATTCGATTTCCGGCGCCTTGCGTGGTTCGAGAAACTGGGCGCCGTGGGCTACACGCGCAGTCCTGTTCTGACACGCGCCCCCGCCATTGAGGGGGCTGCCGGTTTGCGCATTCACCGCCTGCGTATGCAGATATCTGGCGCGGTGCAGGACCGTTTGCCCGGCGATGCGGGCGGGTTTGCCAGTGCCATACTGACCGGCGACCGCGCCGGCATAAGCCAGCCCCGTATGGAGGAATTGCGCCGTTCCAACCTGGCGCATCTGTTGGCCATATCCGGGCTGCATATGGGGTTGCTGACGGGGTTCATTTTCGGGCTGCTGCGGCTGCTGATGGCGCTTGTGCCATGGGTGGCCTTGCGCGTGCCAACCCGCAAGCTGGCCGCGTTGGGGGCATTGGGGGCGGGGGCGTTCTATCTGGCGCTGTCGGGGGGCAATGTGGCGACGGAACGCGCTTTTATCATGGTGGCGGTCATGTTTTGCGCCATCTTGCTGGACCGGCGCGCCATATCGTTGCGATCTGTCGCGATGGCGGCCATTGTCATTCTTGCCTTGCGCCCCGAAGCGCTGGTTCAGGCAGGCTTCCAGATGAGTTTTGCGGCAACTGTGGCGCTGGTGGCTGTTTTCCGTGTTCTGAGTGCGGAACGCGAATGGCGCAGGTCCATCCCGCGGTGGGTCTGGCCGGTTGTCAGCGTCATTATCTGTTCCATGGTGGCGGGTATTGCAACTGCCCCCGTGTCGGCGGCCAGTTTCAACCGCTTGGCCGAATATGGCCTGATTGCCAATCTTGCGGCGGTGCCGCTTATGGGGGTGGTGATCATGCCCGCCGCCGTTCTGGCCGCCGTGCTTGCGCCGTTCGGGCTGGAATGGATCGGCTTGCGGGTCATGGAACCGGCCATTTTGTGGATTTTGCGGGTGGCCGAAACTGTCAGCGGGTTTGATGGGGCGGTCATGCCGGTGGTGCAGCCTGCTGCGTGGGTTCTGCCGCTGATGGCGCTGGGCGGCGTGTGGATGGTCATCTGGCGCGGGCGCGGTGCCTGGCTGGGCGGCGGTGCAGTGGCGCTGGCGCTGCTGGGCTGGGCGCAGGCCAGCGAGCGCCCGCATCTGCTGATTGCGCAGGACGGGGCGGTTGTGGGCCTTATGGGGCAACAGGGGCGCATGGTCAGCCGTGACAGGGCAGGGTCCTTCGCCGTCCAAAGCTGGTTGCAGGCGGATGGCGACATGGACACGCAGGCGGATGCTTTTGCCCGCACGGGGGGGACGGACCCGCGCAACCCCGTGGTGCCGCTGCGGGGCAATGGGCTGGACGTGGTGCATTTGCTGGGGCAGCGCGGGCTGGATACCCTGCCGGATCTGTGTATTGCAGGGCGAATTGTCGTGACATCTGCCCAACCGGAAGGTGCGGGGCATGGTGCCTGCCAGCTGATTACACCGCGCGACTTGCGCGCCAGCGGTGCCATGGCGATGACCCTGCACGATGATGGCACAGTGGTTGTTCACACTGTGGCCAAGACAAGTGGCCAGCGGAAATGGAGCTATCAATAGTAGCGACAGGCTATTTGGTTGACGCGCATCATGGTGCTGCCAGTATGGGCTTTCGCGCATTCAGAACCACGGCAGCGCGGGAGCGCTGCCGAAGTCGTGATTGCAGGGTGTCAGGCGTTGGCTTCGCGAATTTTCTCGGCGGCGTCCTTGTCATAGGTCACGCCCTTTGCCTCGAACAACTGGTCCAGTTCGCCCGACAGGGTCATTTCCGTGATGATGTCGCACCCGCCCACAAATTCGCCCTTCACATAAAGCTGGGGAATGGTTGGCCAGTCGGAATAATCCTTGATGCCCTGACGAATGGCGTCATCTGCAAGAACATTCACATCGGCATATTCAACACCCATGAAGTTCAGAACGCCGGCCACGCGGCTGGAAAACCCGCATTGCGGCATTGTTTTGGTGCCTTTCATGTAAAGCACCACGTCATTGCTTTCGACGGTTTGTTTGATGGTGTCTTGCGCGCTCATGGTTTTGTGGTCCTTTGTCAAATATCAGTCGGGGGCTTTGGTCGTCAGGGCAAGGGCATGCAATTCGCCATGATTGCCATCCATCTTGCCTTTCAGCGCGGCATAGACAGCGCGTTGCTGCTGCACGCGGTTCAACCCCCGGAAACTTGGGTCTATCACTTCGGCGGCGTAGTGGTTGCCGTCACCGGCAAGGTCCGTGATTGTTACTTTTGCTTCGGGAAAACCTTCTTTCAGAAGGGTTTCCAGTTCTTCGGCGGTGATGGCCATCTTGCTTCCCCAATTATCTTTGGCTGAAGGTAATCCCCGTCCGTTCGGGAATCAAGCGTCCCCGATCGCGCGGCCAAAAGCTGTTTTGTAAATGACGTCCAGTTCCGCAAGCGGCGCGCTGTCCTTGCCGAAGGTCACGCTGTCGCCACCGAACCGGCCCATATGGGCAAGGGGGACACCGGCCTGACCTGCGGCCACCATCAGCGCTTCTGCCTGATCGAAGCTGCAGGCAACCAGATAGCGGGCCTGATCCTCGCCGAACAGGGTTGCAATGTCGTCAGTGTCCAGTGTTACACCCAGCCCCGCAGACGCTGCCATTTCGAACGCGGCCAGTGCAAGCCCGCCATCTGACAGGTCGCTGGCCGCCTTGACCAATTGGCGGTTGTCGCACAGGAATGCGCCGTTGCGCCGTTCCATGTCCAGATCGACATGCGGCGCATCGCCCAGTTCCATTCCGAACGCTTCGGCCAGAAGTGCAGACTGGCCCAGATGGCCCTGCGTGTCACCGATCACCAGCACCAGATCCCCGTCCTGGGGCAAGCCCGCGATCAGATTGTCCACATGGTCGATCAACCCGACTGCGCCAATGGTGGGGGTAGGCAAAATGGGCTGGCCGTCGGTTTCGTTATATAGCGACACATTGCCCGATACGATGGGCATGTCCAGCGCCGCGCAGGCCGCGCCGATACCCTTGATGGCGCCCACGAACTGGCCCATGATTTCAGGTTTTTCGGGGTTGCCGAAATTCAGGTTATCGGTCGTGGCCAGCGGTGTGGCGCCCACGGCCATCAGGTTGCGATAGGCTTCGGCGACGGCCTGCTTGCCGCCCTCATAGGGGTTGGCGCGCACATAGCGCGGGGTCACGTCACTGGTGAAGGCAAGTGCCTTGTCGGTGCCATGCACCCGCACCACACCCGCGCCAAGGCCCGGCGCGCGCACTGTGTCGGCCATGACCATGGTGTCATACTGTTCCCACACCCACGCCTTATGTGCGTAACTGGCCGAGCTGATCAACGCGCGCAACCCGTCCATTGCGGAAATGTCGGGAATGTCGCCCAAGGGGGCAGGGGCGGGCGTTTCAATCCAAGGGCGGTCATATTCCGGCGCACTGGAGGACAGTTTCGACAATGGCAAGTCGGCCATGGTTTCATTGCCCTGCAGAATCAGGAACCTGTCTTCGGCAATGGTTTCGCCGACAATGGCAAAATCCAGATCCCATTTTTCAAAAATCGCGCGCGCCTGCGCTTCCATGGATGGTTTCAGCACCATCAGCATGCGTTCCTGACTTTCAGACAGCATCATTTCATAGGCGGTCATGCCGGTTTCGCGGCAGGGCACGCGGTCCAGTTCCAGCTTGATGCCCAAGCCCCCCTTGTCGCCCATTTCCACCGCAGAGCATGTCAGCCCCGCCGCGCCCATGTCCTGAATGGAGATCACCGCGCCCGATGCCATCAGTTCAAGGCAGGCTTCCAGCAGGCGTTTTTCCGTGAACGGGTCCCCGACCTGCACAGTGGGGCGCTTTTCTTCAATAGTGTCGTCAAATTCCGCGCTGGCCATGGTGGCCCCGCCCACCCCGTCGCGGCCGGTTTTTGCACCCAGATAGACGACTGGCATACCCACACCGCTGGCAGCGGAATAGAAAATCTCGTCTGCGTTGGCCAGACCGGCAGCAAAGGCATTCACAAGGCAGTTGCCATTATAGGCAGGGTGAAAACGCACTTCGCCGCCCACGGTGGGCACGCCGAAAGCGTTGCCATAGCCGCCCACACCTTCGACCACGCCGCGCACCAGATGCGGGGTCTTGGGATGGGACGGTTCCCCGAAGCTAAGTGCGTTCATCGCCGCAATCGGGCGTGCGCCCATGGTGAACACATCGCGCAAAATGCCGCCCACGCCGGTGGCTGCACCCTGATAGGGTTCGATGTAGCTGGGGTGGTTGTGGCTTTCCATTTTGAAAATCACGGCTTGCCCGTCGCCAATATCCACGACGCCCGCATTTTCACCGGGGCCGCAAATGACCTGCGGGCCAGTCGTGGGCAAGGTGCGCAGCCATTTCTTGGAGGATTTGTAGGAACAGTGTTCGTTCCACATGGCAGAGAATATGCCAAGTTCCGTGAATGTCGGTTCACGCCCTATGATGTCCAGAATGCGGGCATATTCATCGGGGCTAAGGCCATGTGCGGCAATCAGGTCGGGGGTGATGGCAGGTTCGGTCATATCAGGGCACCTTCGGGCAGGGCAAAAACGCGTGGCCCGCGCCAGTGTCGGGCCGTTGCTTCCCCTTACGGCAAAGGGCCGCGATGGGAAAGAGGGCAGCTATGGTATGGCTGGCGGCGCGCGGTGAAACTGTGGCGGATACGCAAGAATACACGCATAAAGTGAAAAGTGACCGCAACGGCGGCGCTTGGCCCGCGCTGATGAACTGCTGTGCATCGCGTGCGTTTTCTTGGCAGTTTGGAATTTCTCGCAACCCTGCATGTGCAGTCTGGACCCGCCGGCCTGTGCTGAATCGCTGGGGAAAACGCAAAAAAAAGGGCCGAGCACGAAGCTCGGCCTTAGTCCAACAGGGAGGTAAAGGCGCGAGCAAAAACTCGAACGCCTTGTCCATTAGATAGGTTATTGCCCATACATTACGCAAGTTAAATTGCCTTGCGTCGGGCACAATGCCGTCATGCGTTGCGAACATGTCTCATGTTGGACAGGCGCAAATCCCCTAGACTTGTCGCGCGCGCCTGTAGGCTACGATTTCTTCGACAACAAAATCGCGGAAGGCCGATATGCGGCGCGAATGGCGCAGCTCCTCGGGGTAGGCAAGGAAAACCGGAATGTCGCCGCTGGCAATGTCGGGCAGAACATGAACAAGCTCGGGAAAATCCTCTCCGACGTAATCAGGCAAAACGCCGATTCCCAGATGGTTCAACGCGGCCTGAAGCACGCCAAAGTAGTTGTTTACAGTAAAGCTTGATCGCGTGGGTTGCGCTGTAAGTTCGCGTATAAGTTGTGCGCCGGCGCTGACCTGTGCAGAGGTGATGTTCTGCGACACAAGGCGAAAATCCTTCAGGTCCTCCAGTTTCTGGGGGGTTCCATGGGCGCGCAAATATTCCGAACTGGCGAAAAGACGCATGTTGACCGTCATCAGGCGCTTGCGGATCAGGTCCGCCTGGCTGGGTTCCTTCATGCGGATGGCCACATCGGCTTCGCGCATGGGCAGGTCCAGCACGCGTTCTTCCAGCATAAGATCAATGCGCAAGTCGGGGTATTGGGCGTAAAGCGATGTCAGGCGCGGCGCCAGAAACAGCGTTCCGAAGCCCGTTGTGGTGGTTACGCGCAAATCACCATACACTTCATCCTCGGCGTCGCGGATGCGGGCAGATGCGGTTTCCAGTTGCCTGCTCATGGCTTTGGTCGCGTCAAACAGCAGTTCGCCCTGTTCTGTCAGAATCAGTCCGCGGGCGTGGCGGTGGAACAAGACAGTGTCCAACCCTTCTTCAAGCGAACGAATCTGGCGGCTGACGGCAGATTGGGACAGTTGCAGTGTGTCGCCGGCATGCGTCAGGCTGCCCGCGTCCGCAACTGCGTGAAATATTCTTAGCTTGTCCCAGTCCATACCAACAGTTCCATACAGATGTTTGCGCAAAAGCAGATGATTCGTTCTACGGGCTTTTATCTGATCACAAAAGCGCTGAATTACCCAGTTTTCTCTTTGTAGGTCAGAAATATTGACCTATGATTTATTTATACGCAACAGTGCTGGGAGGTGCAGATGGGGCGGCAGGATATTTCGTTGAACGACAGGTTCGACATGACAAAATCACCCGTTTTGCTGAATGGAACGCAAGCTATGGTGCGGCTTGTGCTGCAACAGGCCGCACGCGACCAGCAGGCGGGGCTGAACACGGCCGGCTATGTCACGGGCTATCGCGGATCGCCGCTTGGGGCTGTTGACCAGCAGATGAACCGCGCGCGGCCCTTGCTGGATGCTGCGAATATCGTCTTTCAGGAAGGGCTGAACGAAGACCTTGCCGCAACTGCCCTGTGGGGCAGCCAGCAGGCCGAATTGCGTGGCGAAGGGCGCTTCGATGGGGTGTTTGGCCTTTGGTATGGCAAGGGGCCGGGCGTGGACCGCAGCGGTGATGTATTTCGCCACGCCAATATGGCAGGAACATCACCCCATGGCGGGGTGCTTGTGGCGATGGGGGATGACCACACGGGCGAATCCTCGACGACATTGCACCAATCCGACTGGGCCATGGTGGATGCATATATTCCAGTATTGTCGCCTGCAGGTGTTCAGGAAGTGCTGGATTTCGGCCATTATGGCTATGCGTTGTCGCGGTTTGCAGGTGTCTGGGTCGGCCTGAAGACGATGAAAGACACAGTGGAAGCCACGGCCGTGGTCGATGGCAACCCGAACCGGATGCAGTTTGTCTCGCCGGATCTGGCCTTGCCTGATGGGGGCTTGAACATCCGGCTGGTGGACACACCAGTGGCGCAGGAAGCGCGCATGATCGACCACAAGCGTTTCGCCGCCGAAGCGTTTTCGCGCGCCAATCGCATGGACCGCCGCGTGCTTGGCAAACCCGGTGCCAAGATCGGGTTTGTTGCGGCTGGCAAGAACTGGCTGGACCTTGTTCATGCACTGAACCTGCTGGGCATTGGCACAGAGGAGGCCGCGCGTCTGGGCTTAACCACCTACAAGGTCGGGCAGGCATGGCCGCTGGATATGGAAAGTTTCCATGAATGGGCCGAGGGGCTGGAGCTGATTGTCGTTATTGAGGAAAAACGCAAGCTGATCGAAGTGCAGGTCAAGGAAGCCATTTTTGACGACCGGCGCGGGCGCCGTGTCTATGGCTGGCACAAGGGCGACACATGGGAACACGGGCGGCAGGTGGAACTTTTTCCCACCCGCTACGCGCTGGACCCGATCATGATTGCCGAACGTCTGGGCGAGATATTGATCGAAGAAGGGCGCGGCACCGAGCGTGTGAAAGCGGGCCTTGCCCTGCTGGCCGACGCGCGCCGCGCTGACAACGCCCCCGATCTGGCCGCGCGGCTGCCCTATTATTGTTCGGGCTGTCCGCACAACACCTCGACCAAGGTGCCGGACGGGCACCGCGCCTATGCGGGCATTGGCTGTCACTACATGGTGCAATGGATGGACCGTAACACTGTGGGCTTTACCCAGATGGGCGGTGAAGGCGCGAACTGGATTGGTGAGGCCCCCTTTTCCACACGGTCCCATATGTTCCAGAATCTGGGCGATGGCACCTATAACCATTCCGGTGTGCAGGCCATTCGCGCGGCCCTGGCTGCGGGCACGAATATTACCTACAAGATATTGTATAATGATGCGGTCGCCATGACGGGCGGGCAAAAGAACGAAGGCGGCTTGTCGCCCAGCCAGATCGCGCATGAACTGGCCGCGATGGGCGTGCGCAAGATTGCCGTGGTGTTTGACGAAAAGGAAGAACCGCGCCGCGCGGATTTCCCGGCATCTGTGGGTTGGCACCCCCGCGCGAAGCTTGACGCCGTGCAACGCGATTGCGCCACCCATCAGGGCGTTTCTGCCATCATCTATGTGCAGACCTGCGCCGCCGAAAAACGCAGGCGGCGCAAACGTGGCGAATTTCCGGACCCTGACACGCGTGTGTTCATCAACACCGACATTTGCGAAGGGTGCGGGGATTGCGGCGTGCAGTCAAACTGCGTGTCCATTGTGCCTGTGGAAACCGATCTGGGGCGCAAGCGCGCGATTGACCAGTCATCGTGCAACAAGGATTTTTCCTGCCTGAAGGGGTTTTGCCCGTCCTTTGTCACGCTGGAAGGCGCGAAGGTTCGGCGTGCTGCATCCCAATCGGTCGATTTGCCGAAGCTGGCAGACCCTGTGCTGCCCGAAATCGACGGCACGCATAACATTGTCATCACTGGCGTGGGGGGCACCGGCGTTGTGACAATTGGCGCAATCCTGTCAATGGCCGCCCATATTGACGGCAAGGGTGCAGGCATGATCGAAATGGCGGGTCTGGCCCAAAAGGGGGGCGCGGTGCATATCCATTGCCGCATCGCCAATACCCCTGAAGATATCAGCGCCATTCGTGTGGCCGTGGGCGAAGCGCATTGCGTCATTGGCGGTGATCTGGTGGTGACGGCAGGTGCGAAAACACTGGGCCTTATGCGCAGTGGCCAGACGGGGGCGGCTGTGAACACCCATGAAATCATCACGGGCGAATTCACCCGCAACACCGAATTCCGCATTCCCGGCGCTGATCTGCAAATGGCGCTTCAGGCGCGGCTGGGGGACAAGCTGCACCTGTTCGACTATTCCGAACTGGCCAAGCGGCTGCTGGGCGACAGCATCTATTCCAACATGATTGCACTTGGGGCAGCGTGGCAGATGGGGCTTGTGCCCCTGTCCGAGGCCGCGATTTTGCAGGCCATCACCCTGAACAAGGCGGCAGTAGACGGCAACACCCGCGCGTTTGCGCTGGGGCGCTGGGCCGTTGTCCACCCGAAAGCCGCCGCAAAAATGCTGGCTGATACGGTCGTGGCCAAGCCCAAATCGCTGGAGGACCTTATCGCCCTGCGGCAGGCGCATCTGGTGGCCTATCAGTCCAGACGCCTTGCAAAACGCTACCGTAAGCTGGTGGATCAGGCCCCCGATGCGCGGCTGCGCGAAGCGGTGGCCAAGGGCTATCACAAACTGCTGGCCTATAAGGACGAATACGAAGTGGCCCGCATGCACCTGCAAACGCTGGACAAGGCGCGCGCGGAATTCGACGGCGATTTCACGCCCCGCTTTCATCTGGCGCCGCCGCTGCTGTCGCGCATGGGGTCCGATGGTCGCCCGCTCAAACGCAGCTTCGGGCCATGGATCATGCGCGCCTTTGGCGTTCTGGCACGGTTCAAGGTCTTGCGCGGCACTGTGCTGGACCCGTTCGGCGCCACGCCTGAACGCCGGATGGAACGGCAGTTGATCCGCGACTATGAAACGCTGATGCCGCGTATCCTGGCCGACGTGACACCTCAGACGCATGATATCGCGCTGGAACTGGCGCAATTGCCGTTGCAAATTCGCGGCTTCGGGCCGGTGAAACACCGCAATGCAACTGCTGCGGCACAACGCAGGGCGGAATTGCTTGCGGCATTTGACGCACCACCCGCCCGCGTTGCTGCCCAATAGGTGCGAACAGGCTGGATTTCCGCCTGCGCCGGACGTATGCAGGGTGAAACTCATGACTATGGGGCAGGTGCATGGCCGTTGGCGTATTCGATTCGGGATTGGGCGGGTTGACCGTTCTGGGCGCATTGACCGAACGCATGCCGGATGTGCCTTTCGTCTATCTGGGGGACAACGCGCATACACCTTACGGCGTGCGCGATGCAGAAGATATTTTTGCGCTGACCTGCGCGGGCGTGGAACGGCTTTGGGCGGAAGGGTGCGATCTGGTCATTCTGGCGTGCAACACGGCCTCTGCTGCCGCACTCAAACGCATGCAGGAAACATGGGTGCCCGAAAACAAGCGCGTTCTGGGCGTGTTTGTGCCGCTGATCGAGGCCCTGACCGAACGCGGCTGGGGCGACAATTCCCCCCCGCGCGAAGTTGCGGTCAAGCATGTCGCGCTGTTTGCCACGCCTGCCACTGTGTCCAGCCGCGCCTTCCAGCGCGAACTGGCCTTTCGTGCCATCGGTGTCGATGTCGAGGCGCAGCCCTGCGGCGGCGTGGTGGACGCCATAGAACAAGGCGATATGCAACTGGCCGAAGCGCTGGTGCATTCCCATGTGGAGGCGCTTTTGCGCCGCATGCCCCGCCCCGAAGCCGCTGTTCTTGGCTGCACACATTACCCGCTGGTCGAACATGCGTTCCGCGAAGCACTGGGTGCGGGGGTTGATGTCTATTCGCAACCCAATCTCGTGGCCGCCAGCCTTCATGACTACCTGACCCGCCGCCCCGAAATGATCGGTCCGGGCAAGGACAGCGCCTTTCTGACCACAGGCGATGCGGTAAATGTCTCGCGCAAGGCCACCCAGTTCTTGCGACGACAGATCACCTTTCGGGCGGCATAACCGCGCCCGCTTTCATCTTGCCCCAAATACTCCCCGCGCGGAGCGCGCTTATTCCCAGAACGCACGCGCCCGCACACCCACTGCACAGGGAACCAGAACCATGACCAAGACCATCGCCATCCTCGGGGCATCAGGTTATACAGGTGCCGAACTCGTGCGCCTGATTTCCACCCATCCCGACATGAAGATTGCCGCACTGACAGGCGAACGCAAGGCAGGCCAGCCCATGGCGCGGGTCTTTCCCTTCCTGCGCCATCTGGACCTGCCGGACCTGTCCCGCATAGAGGATGTGGATTTTTCCGGCATTGATCTGGCCTTTTGCGCATTGCCGCATGCGACATCGCAGGCCGTCATCAAGGAATTGCCGCGCGATTTGAAAATCGTGGACCTGTCCGCCGATTTCCGCCTGCGCGATGTGGCGGATTATGAAAAATGGTATGGCCAGCCTCATGCCGCCCCCGATTTGCAGCGCGAAGCAGTCTATGGCCTGACGGAATTTTACCGCGAAGAAATTCGCGCCGCGCGTCTGGTGGCAGGCACGGGCTGCAATGCAGCGACAGGCCAATACATCCTGCGTCCCTTGATCGAAGCAGGGGTCATCGATCTGGACCGCATCATTCTGGACCTGAAATGCGGGGTCAGTGGGGCAGGGCGCGCGCTGAAGGAAAACCTGTTGCACTCGGAATTGTCCGAAGGCACACAGGCTTATGCGGCAGGGGGCACACACCGCCACTTGGGCGAATTCGATCAGGAATTCAGTCGCATCGCGGGGCGTCCCGTCCACATCCAGTTCACACCGCATCTGTTGCCGATGAATCGCGGGATTCTGGCCACGGCGTGGCTGGACGGGGACGCCGCGCGCCTTCACGAAGTTTTGCAGGCCCGATATTGCGCTGAATCAATGATTCATGTGCTACCTTTTGGCACAACACCATCGACTCATGATGTGCGGGGATCAAATTTCGTGCATATCGGTGTCGTCGGGGACCGCATTCCCGGTCGTGCCTTGGTGGTGGCTGCACTGGATAACCTGTGCAAGGGGTCATCGGGGCAGGCCATCCAGAACGCGAACCTGATGCTTGGATTGCAAGAGGAGGCGGGCCTTATGGGCGCACCGCTATTCCCATAAGGAAGAGGTTACGATGAAAAGCCTGAAAAAGACCCGCCGTATCCAGATCATCATGGTTGCGGCTGCGGCCTTGGCATTTTCGACAGCGCTGATCGGGTATGCCATGCGCGACGGCATCAATTTTTTCCGCTCTCCGTCAGAAGTGCTGGCCGCACCGCCCCCCCCGAACGAGGTGTTCCGTATCGGCGGGCTGGTCGAGGCAGGCTCGATCATCCGCGGGCAGTCGGACACGGTTATCTTTCGCGTAACCGACGGCCCTGCCTCGGTCGAGGTGCGCTATCGCGGCATATTGCCTGACCTGTTCACCGAAAACGAAGGCATGGTTGGCACCGGGCGGTTTGTGGACGGTGTGTTTCAGGCCAGCGAAATTCTGGCCAAGCATGATGAAACCTACATGCCGCGCGAGGTGATGGAAGCACTGAAGGAGTCAGGCGAATGGAAAGGGCCAGACCCCCAAAGTTGATCGCAATGCCCGGATTGGCACCTGACCCGACCGCGCCCCCTGACCGACCTGCTACCGCCCTTCAAACTCTGGCGGGCGTTTTTCCAGAAATGCCAGCACACCTTCCTTGAAATCGCGTGTCTTGCCCGCCTCTGCCTGAAGCTGGGCTTCAAGGGCCAGTTGTGCATCAAGGCTGTTGGACAGGCTTGCGCGCAGGGCCTTGCGGATATTGCGATACGCTATCGTTGGACCGCTGGCCAAGGCACTGGCCCGCGCCATCCATGTGGTTTCAAACACATCATCAGGGGCGGTTTCCCAGATCATGCCCCAGTCTGCAGCCTGACGGGCGGAAATGCGGTCTGCAAACAGCATTGCCCCCATGGCGCGCGCAAACCCCACCTGACGCGGCAGGAAATAGGTGCCGCCCGCATCAGGGATCAGCCCGATCCGTGTGAATGCCTGAATGAACACTGCGCTGTCACTGGCAATCACCACATCTGCCGCCAACGCCAGATTGGCCCCCGCACCCGCTGCCGCCCCGTTGACTGCTGCAATCACAGGCACGGGCGCGTCGTAAATGGTGCGCAGCAGCGGTTCATATTCCTCGCGCAGGGTGCGTTCCAGATCGATCTGCGTGGCATTGCCGCCATCGCCCAGATCCTGCCCTGAACAAAATGCGCGCCCTGTCCCCGTCAGGACCAGCACGCGCGCCTTTGGGGCCAATGTCTTGATGGCGTGGGTCAGTTCGGCGCGCATCTGCTTGTTCAGCGCGTTCATCATTTCAGGACGCGCCATGGTAACAATTGCTATCCCGCTTTCATCGATGCTGGCTGTCAGCGTGTCATAGTCCATTGCGTCCCCCGTGATACATGCCGCGCTATCTTAGCGCAGTCACGCACAGGTAAAAGCCTGAACCGCGCGTCACTCTTTCAGCAATTCCTGAAGGCGGCGTTTTTCATCATCGTTCAGCCCGGTCTTGTCGGCTTCAGGGGCCTTGTCGCGTTGCCGCAGGTAAATCACCGCCGACCCAAGCGCGATCAGCAACATGATGGGCGCGGCCACCCACAAGATGATGTTCGCCCCGTCAGTGGTCGGGCGCAGCAGAACATATTCCCCATACCTGTCCACGATGAAGGCAACGGCGTCTTCGTTGCTGTCGCCTTCTACCAGTCTTTCACGCACCAGAAGTCGCATGTCACGCGCAAGATCGGCGTTTGATTCGTCGATGGATTCATTGCGACACACAAGGCAGCGCAGCCCCGCCGATATATCGCGCGCCCGCGATTCCAGCACAGGATCGTCCAGTATCTCGTCAGGTTGGACAGCCCATGCCGGGCTGGCCAAAGCGACACATAAAACCGCCAGAAGGGTGCGCAACATGTTCATTCCGCTGCCACCGCATCCACACGGGTTTTTCCTGCGCCTGCTGCCACACGGTAGCGCCGGTCACTCAGGCTGAAAATACCCCCCAGCGCCATAAGGATACACCCGAACCAAAGCCAGTTCGCAAAGGGCTTGATGTAGGACCGCACAGCCCAGCCCCCGTTATCTTGCGGGTCACCCAGTGCCAGATACAGGTCGCGCGTCACACGGTAATCAATCGCCGCTTCTGTCGTGGGCATGCCGGCAATGGGATAGAAGCGCTTTTCGGGCTGCAGGTTCGCAATGAACCGTCCGTCACGGCGGGCCTCGATTGTGGCCATGGTCGACACATAATTCGGCCCTTCAACCCGGTCCACAGATGTCAGCGTCAGGTCATACCCACCATAGTGGTAAGTCTCCCCGATCTGGACCACGCGAATATCCTCGGATTCCCAGCCAACCAGCGCGGCAACTGCAAAGACACTTATACCCATACCCGCATGCGCGGTAAATTTGCCCCAATCCGCACGCGGCAGGCGCGTGATGCGCCCCAGACGCGCGCGCCACTCGCCGCGCCCTGTGCGCGACCAGATATCGACGACTGAACCCAGCACCACCCACAGCCCCAGCGCCAGCCCTACAGGAACAAGCGCGGAATGGCCGGTCTGCAGCGTCCATGTCAGCGCGCCCATGGCCACTGAAAACACCGCCAGCCCCCAAAGCGGGCGCATGGTCCGCGTCAGATTGCCCCGTTTCCATGGCAGCATTGCCCCTATGGGCAAAACCATCGCCAGCGCGACCATGAAGGGCGTGAAGGCCATGTTGAAAAACGGCGGACCAACAGACAGCACCCTGTCAAACAGCATTTCGGCAATCAGCGGCCACATTGTGCCAATGAACACCACGAAGGAGGACACTGCCAGCAGGACATTGTTGATCACCAGCGCGGATTCACGGCTGATAGTGGCAAACACGCCCTTGGCCTCCAGCACCGGGGCGCGGATGGCAAACAAGGTCAGCGCCCCCCCCATGAAGGCCGCAAGGATCATTAGGATGAACACCCCGCGTTCAGGGTCCATCGCAAATGCATGCACTGATGTCAGCAGGCCAGAACGCACGATGAATGTCCCCATCAGCGAGAAACCGAACCCCAGAATCGCCAGCAGGATGGTCCAGCTTTTCAGCGTCTCGCGTTTTTCCACCACGATGGCGGAATGCAGCAGTGCTGCAGCGAACAACCATGGCATAAGGCTTGCATTTTCAACCGGGTCCCAGAACCAGAACCCGCCCCAACCAAGTTCGTAATACGCCCACCAGGACCCTGTCGCGATGCCGATTGTCAAAAACACCCACGCCGCCAGGGTCCAGGGCCGGACCCACCGCCCCCAGGCCGCATCCACGCGCCCCTCGATCAGAGCCGCCACGGCAAAGCTGAACGCCATAGAAAGGCCCACATAACCCAGATACAAAAACGGCGGGTGAAACGCCAGGCCCGGGTCTTGCAACAGCGGGTTCAGGTCCGTTCCGTCAAAGGGTGGAAAAGCTAGCCGCGTAAACGGGTTGGACGTAAAAATGGTGAACGCCATGAACGCCGCCGTGATGGCCGATTGCACCGCCAGAACCCGCGCCTGCAAACTGGCAGGCAGGTTGCCCCCGAACCACGCTGCAGATGCGCCAAACAGCGCCAGAATCAGCACCCAAAGCAGCATCGACCCTTCATGGTTGCCCCAGACGCCGGATATCTTGTAAATCAGCGGCTTCAGCGTGTGGGAATTGTCCACAACCAGCTTTACGGAAAAATCCGACACCAGAAAGGCATAGGTCAGCGCCGCATAACTGAAGGCCACAAGCCCGAATTGTACGCTGGCCATGGGGTTGGCCACCAGCATCCAGTCGCGCCAGCCTTTATGTGCGCCGATCAGGGGAATGGCCGCCTGCGCAAGCGCAACAGCAAAGGCCAGCATAAGGGCGAAATGTCCAAGTTCTACTATCATGCGATTAGCATTAAACCAAACCCGCGCGCTGGCAAAGCCCTCTCAACGCGCAAATGCGCGACCGGACGTCACAGGTCAGTGCGCATTGCGGGCATTGTCCTTTGGTGCAAGGCGCGGGGTTTGGTCTTGACCCCTGCGCGCCCACAGGCCAGCGTGGCGCAAGACATCACCACAAGGAAAGGGCAGCGCGTGATCAGGGAATTGTCCAGCATCGACACGGTTCAGGCGGTTCTGCGCGATCATGCCTATGTCGCGGACCGCGCGCTCTCGACTGTGGCGTTCCTGGCCCTCACCCTCAAACGCCCGATTTTCCTCGAAGGGGAACCGGGCACCGGCAAAACCGAAATCGCGCGCACACTTGCCGCCGCACTCGGGCGGCAATTGATCCGGCTGCAATGCTATGAAGGGCTGGACGCGTCTTCGGCCGTATATGAATGGAACTTCGCCGCACAAATGCTGGCCATCCGCACCGCACAGGCCACAGGGGATGCAGCCACGGTAAAAGATACCTTGTTCGGCCCCGAATTCCTGATCGAACGCCCGCTTCTGCAGGCCATGCGCCCCCAACCCGGCGGCGCGCCTGTCTTGCTGATTGATGAGATTGACCGCACAGACGAACCTTTCGAAGCCTTCCTGCTGGAAGCACTCTCTGATTATCAGGTCACCATCCCCGAACTGGGCACCATCGCAGCGGCTGAACCGCCCATCGTGATCCTGACCTCGAATCGCACCCGCGAAGTGCATGACGCATTGAAACGCCGCTGCCTCTATCATTGGGTGGATTATCCGTCTTTCCAACGCGAACTCGACATTCTGACCGCCCGCGCCCCCGAAGCCTCGGCCACGCTGTCGCGCGAAATCGTGGCTTTCGTGCAGCGCCTGCGCAACGAGGATCTGTTCAAAAAACCCGGTGTCGCGGAAACCATCGACTGGGCGAAATGCCTGCTTGCGCTCGATGTGCTCGAACTCTCCCCCGAAGTGATTTCCGACACTTTGGGCGCGATCCTCAAATATCAAGACGACATTGCCCGCCTGCAAGGACTGGAAGCCAAGCGCATTCTGGACGAGGCCCGCCAGGCGCTGGCCCCGTCATGATCTTCATTCTGGTCAAAATATCCTGGGGTGAATTGGCGCAGCCAAGAGGGGCAACGCCCCTTTCTCGCGTGTGATCCATGGCGCGCTACGCTGATATTCCTATCCCCGAGAATGGCAAACTGCGCGACAACATCACCCATTTCGCGCGGGCCTTGCGGCGCGCGGGCTTGCCCATCGGGCCGGGCCGGGTGCGGCTGGCCATTCAGGCTGTTGCGGCGGCAGGGTTCGATCGCAAGCCTGATTTTTACTGGACGCTGCATTCGGTTTTCGTGAACCGCCCCGAAGAACGGCAGGTCTTCAACCAGATTTTCCGGCTTTACTGGCGTGATCCGCGCTATCTGGAACATATGATGTCGCTGATGCTGCCTGCAATCCGCAATGTCTCGGAAGAAAAAGCGGCAGAATCGGCGGCGAAACGCGCCGCCGAGGCGCTTTTGGACGGGGCGCAGGCCCCGCAACCGCCCGCGCCCGGTGACGACAGTGCACCGCCCGAAATCCAGATAGACGCCTCGCAGACCGCCTCCGCCGATGAACGCTTGCGACAGCTGGATTTTGAGCAGATGTCCACGCAAGAAGTGGCAGCAGCAAAGCGCATGCTGGCGCAATTGTCGTTGCCGGTCAAACCGCTTCAGACCCGCCGCTTGCGCCCCAGCACCACCGGCAGGCGGCCAGATTGGCGCGCCAGCATGCGCGCCGCCCTGCGGCAGGGCGGGGAAATAACCCGCATTTACCGCCGTGCGCCCGCCACACGCTGGCCCGCGCTGGTTGTGTTATGCGACATATCGGGGTCGATGTCGCAATATTCGCGCATGGTGTTGCATTTCGTCCATGCTGTGGCCAACCAGCGCGGGCAGGGCTGGGCGAAGGTGCATACGTTCACCTTCGGCACGCGCCTTACCAATATCACCCATCATCTGCGCAGCCGCGATGTGGATACAGCGCTGAATGCCGCGGGCGCGCAGGCACAGGACTGGCAGGGCGGCACGCGCATCGGCCAATGCCTGCGCAGCTTCAATGTTGACTGGTCGCGGCGGGTGTTGGGGCAGGGTGCGGTTGTGGTGCTGATCTCGGACGGGCTGGACCGCGATGACCCCGCCCTTCTGGCACGCGAGATGCAGCGGCTGAACCTGTCGTCGCGCCGGTTGATCTGGCTGAACCCGCTTCTGCGCTGGGACAGTTTCGCACCGCGTGCGCGCGGTGTCCGCGCCATGCTGCCGCATGTGGACAGTTTTCGCGCGGGCCATTGCGTTGCGTCACTGGACGCCCTGGCGCGCGCGATTTCAGATCCGCATGACCACGGCGAGAAAGCGCGCCTTATGGCGATGCTCAAGGATTGATCCCGCGCCCGCTTTGCGCCACCATACCGCAGGAGGGGCCAATCATGCAGATCACTGCCCAGACTGACGGCCAGATTGTTATCAGCACTTTTGAAATGACACCGGGGACATGCGCGGATGTGCTGGACGCGCTCAGCGACGCCTATGACAAGGTCATCCGGTTTCAGCCCGGTTTTCTGGGGGGGGGCTATTCACGTCAATGACGCCCAGACCCGCATTTCCACCTATTCCCGCTGGCAGGCGCGCGCGGATTTTCAGGCCATGCTGCGCACGCCCGCGATGCGTGAACGCAACCGCGCCATCGCGCAGCTTTGTGCGCGTTTTGAACCGGTGATGTATGATGTCGCCGCCGTCATCACCCCCGGCGCTGCCGCAGCGCCAAAGTGATTCGGGCGTTTCTGGCGCTGGAGCTGCCGCAGCATATTCGCAGCCAGCTGGTGTTGCAGCAGTATCTGTTGCCGGTCGCGCGCCGGGTTCCGCCAGAGAATTTTCACATCACGCTTGTGTTTCTGGGCGACAGCCCCGTGCACCAGCTGGAAGAACTGCACCTTGCCCTAAGCAATTTGCGCATTCCCCCGCTGCAGCTGCAGATCAAGGGGTTGGGACTGTTCGGCAAGGACACGCCGCATAACCTGCATGCTGTGGTGGCCCCTGATGCGGCGCTGTCTCGGTTCCAGGCCAAACTCGTGACCCTTGCGCGCGGCTGCGGGTTCACCTTGCCGTCCAGACGCTTTCGCCCGCATGTGACATTGTCCTATCTGCGGGCGGGCAGTTTCGACAGGATTGAACTTGAAACCGCAATCGTGCGCGACGCGCAATTCGCAACCGACCCGTTCGAGTTGCGCGAGCTGGCCTTGTTCCGGTCGGTGTTGCGCCCTGACGGGGCAGAACATGATGTTCTGGAACGCTATGGTTCTGCAGTGTAAATCACGGGCATATCAGAACCTGAAGCCGTGCAGATCAGCGCCGTTCTGGCGCAGCCAGCTGCGGTGACGCTGATACTCTGGCATCAGGCCCGCCACACATGCCCAATACGCGCGCGAATGGTCCATATGGCGCAAATGCGCGGCCTCATGGGCGGCAACATAGTCCAGCACCACAGGCGGGGCCATGATCAGCCGCCAAGAAAACATCAACCGCCCGTCTGCGGTGCAAGACCCCCAACGCGACCGTGTGTCGCGCAAACTGATGGATGTTACAGGTTCGCCCAGCTTCTGCGCATAGGCGCGCGCCGCCGGAACAAGCGCCATGCGCGCATGGTCTTTCAGAAATGCCGCAACGCGCGCAGGGGTTTTATCACCATTCGGGTCCGGGGGCACGAACAGGGTGTCGCCTTCGTGATGGATGCGCCGCGCGGGTCCGCTGGCGATATGCAGCGGCAGGCCCTTGAAGGCAATGGTGCTGCCAATCTGCACTGGCGTTTGCTTCGGGATGCGCTGCAGCGCCCCGCGCAGCCAGTCTGCCTTCTCAGCAAGAAACCCCAGCGCGGCGGCCTTTGGCAATGTTTTGGGAATGGACAAGGTAACGCGCCCGTCAAGGCCGGACACGCGCAGACTCATGCGTCTGGCGCGCGGGCAGCGGCGCACCATGACCTGTATGGGAGGGGCACCCTCCAGCGCAATCACCTCGGTCGTGTCTGTCATCTTGTCGGGCCGTGGTGCCATGGCTGGGGTGTTTCATCTGATGGCCTGCGCAGGACAGGCGTGGATAGGGGGCTTTACAGGCCGCATCACTTATGGCACGGCAATTGGCTTGAAGGAAGGCACGCGAATAAAGGAAAAGTCGATGTCCAATCCAGAATGGGGCGTGAAGCGCGTCTGCCCAGAAACCGGCAAACGGTTTTATGACCTGAACAAGAAACCGATCATCAGCCCGTATACCGGCAAGGAAGTCCCGATTGAAACCGTCGAACGCCGCGAGTCGGTGGTTGCGGCCATGGCAGAGAAGTCCAAGAAAGCCGTCAAGGATGACGATGATCTGCTGGTCGATGACGATGACGCCGTCGATGTCGATGACGAATTGCTGGAAGATGAAGATGACGACACAGTTGCGCTGGATGATCTGGCCGATGTGGCGGGCGATGACGAAGATTAAGCTGTCAAAATTTTGACGGTGCCGGATTTTCCTATTGCGTTGGCGCATTTGCTTTCGTAATAGGCGGACATCGTCAGGAGACTGGCAAAACGGTGGGGCCATAGCTCAGTTGGGAGAGCGCTTGAATGGCATTCAAGAGGTCAGCGGTTCGATCCCGCTTGGCTCCACCAAATAAAAGAATGACTGGTTATGAAAAAAGCCCCGCAGCAGCGGGGCTTTTTCGTTTTGGCAATGACCTGTCGGAAATAGCTTGGACGGGCGCATTTCAGGTGCCGGGGGTAGCCACGATGATTTTCAGACACTGTGCAATCAAACAAGCATCTTATCGCTAGGGCATGTTGCTCAAAAGTGGGAACCGATTTTGAGCTTCTCGAACATGCAAAACCAATTAGTTAGATCATGTCGCGTGAATGCGAATGAACGCAACATCATCTAGGCGGGTTCACGCGGCATGCCATACCGCTTTGATTTCGGTGTTCAAGAAACCGATAGCCGGTGCCCCTTGCCGCCGCATGCCTGGACGTGTTTTTGCACAGCCGGCACAGCAGCATATGTCGGCGGGAAACTGGAACGAGAGTCGCATTTGAACGCAACTCTGTCCGATTTCACGACAGCGCGGCGCGCGCGATCCGGTAAAACACCCCCCGTAAGGAGTGTTTCGCATGCGCTATTCCGGTTTCAAAATTCTGAAAGAAGCCCTCAGCGGCCACAAAGGCTGGACGCCGGCATGGCGCGACCCCGACCCCAGGCCGCAGTATGACATTGTCATCATCGGCGGGGGCGGGCATGGGCTGGCGACCGCCTATTATCTGGCGCGCCAGTTCCGCCAGTGCAATGTCGCTGTGCTTGAAAAAGGCTGGATCGGGGGGGGCAATGTCGGGCGAAACACCACCATCATCCGGTCAAACTATCTGCTGGACGGCAATGAACCCTTCTACGAATTCTCCCTGAAATTATGGGAAGGGCTGGAACAGGACCTGAATTATAACGCCATGGTCAGCCAGCGGGGCATCCTGAACCTTATCCATTCGGACGCGCAGCGCGATGCTTTCATGCGTCGCGGGAATGGCATGATCTTGCACGGCGCTGATGCGGAATTGCTTGGTGCCGATCAGGTGCGCCGTGAATACCCGTTCCTGAATTTCGACAATGCCCGCTTTCCCATCAAGGGCGGGTTGGCCCAACGCCGCGGGGGCACCGTGCGCCATGATGCAGTGGCCTGGGGCTATGCACGCGGGGCTGACAGCCACGGCGTGGACATTATCCAGAATTGCGAGGTTACCGGCTTCCGTATTGAAAACGGCCACTGCAAAGGCGTTGAAACATCGCGTGGCTTCATTCGTGCAGCCAAGGTGGGGGTCGCGGTGGCTGGCAATTCCAGCCGCGTGATGGCACAGGCCGGCATGCGCCTGCCCATCGAATCCCATGTCCTGCAAGCCTTTGTTTCCGAAGGGCTGAAGCCCGTCCTGCCCGGTGTGATCACCTTCGGCGCAGGACATTTCTACTGCAGCCAGTCCGACAAGGGCGGGCTGGTCTTTGGCGGTGACATTGACGGATACAATTCCTATGCCCAACGCGGCAATCTGCCCGTCATCGAAGATGTGGCCGAGGGCGGCATGGCGCTGTTTCCGGGCCTTGGCCGTGTGCGGTTGCTGCGTATGTGGGGCGGCATCATGGACATGAGCATGGACGGATCGCCCATCATTGACCGCACCCATATACAGGGCCTCTATTTCAACGGGGGCTGGTGCTATGGCGGTTTCAAGGCCACACCTGCATCGGGCTGGTGTTTTGCGCATCTGCTGGCCACCGACACCCCGCATGACGTGGCCAAAGCCTACCGTTTTGACAGGTTCCGCCGCGGCCGCATGATCGATGAAAAAGGGATGGGCGCGCAGCCCAACCTGCATTGAGGGGCGCCATGCAGCTTTCATCTTGCCAAAAATACTCAAATACCACTGCCCCGTTCCGGGCCACCCGCCAAAGGGGGCGCGCATGATTATCAACCACCCGCTTCTTGGCCCCTGCGACGCGCAGGAATTCACCTATCTGGGCGATGCGCGTCTGATCGACCGGCCCGACGGCATGGCAGACGGCGCAGAAGATGTGTTTTATGACTATGCCTATCTGCGCGACAATCCGGCCGGGCAGCATCGTGAATTATGGTTTCACGAAGCTGGGGACCGCAGCTGGCTGGTCATCACGCGCAACACGCTGACCCATGAAATTATATCTGTGGAACTGGCGCGCGATGTGGCGCGCAAACAGGGGCGCAGCCTATGAACAGGTTATCCACGGGCGGGCAGATTGACCGCACAACGCAGTTGCGCTTCACCTTCGACGGGCAGCCCTATCATGGTCATGCGGGCGACACGCTGGCCTCGGCCCTGCTGGCCAATGGCGTGCGGCTGATGGGGCGGTCGTTCAAATATCACCGTCCGCGCGGGGTGCTGTCTGCGGGCAGCGAAGAACCCAACGCCCTCGTGCAGTTGCGCAAGGGCGGGCGGCAGGAACCCAATACGCGGGCCACAGTGGCGGAATTGTTCAACGGGCTGGAGGCCGCGTCGCAAAACGCGTGGCCCAGCCTGAAACTGGACGCGCTGGCCATCAATGACCGGTTGTCGAATTTCCTGACGGCGGGATTTTATTATAAAACCTTCATGTGGCCAGCTGCGTTTTGGGAAAAGCTGTATGAACCCATCATCCGGCGCGCGGCAGGGTTGGGATCCATTTCAACCGATCCTGACCCTGACAGCTATGACAAGGGGTTCTTGCATTGCGATCTGTTGGTCATCGGGGCGGGGCCTGCCGGTCTGGCGGCTGCGCTGACTGCAGGGCGCGCGGGCGCGCGGGTCATTCTGGCGGATGAGGATTTTCGCATGGGCGGGCGGCTGAATGCCGAAACCCATGGCTTGGGCGACCAGTCCTGCGCCGATTGGGCGGCGGGCGCTGTCGCGGAACTGGCCAGCCTGCCCAATGTGCGGCTGCTGGGGCGCACCACTGTGCTGGGGGCGTTCGATCACGGTATTTACGCGGCGGTGGAACGCGTGGCCGACCATCTGGCGGAACCTGCGCCGGGAAAACCGCGCCAGATATTGTGGCGCATCTATTCCAAACGGGCGGTTTTATGTGCGGGCGCGATTGACCGCCCCATATCATTCGCCAATAATGACCGCCCCGGCATCATGCTGGCGGGGGCGATGCGCGCCTATGTCAATCGCTGGGCGGTCACACCTGCGCAAACTGTGGCGATCTTCACCAATAATGATGACGGCCACCGCACTGCACGCGACCTGCTTGCGCAGGGCGTTGATGTGGCCGCGATTGTGGACACGCGTGTTGATGCGCCCGCCTGTGATGGGGTGCAGGTTCTGGCGGGTGCGCAAGTGGTGGACAGTGCCGGGCGTCTGGGGCTGAAATCCGTCACGGTGCGGCAGGCAAGCGGGCAGGAACACCGCCTGCGCATCGGTGCGCTGGGCGTGTCGGGCGGTTGGAACCCGAATGTGGCGCTCAGCAGCCACCAACGCGGGCGGCCCGAATGGAATGAGGCCATCGCGGCCTTCGTGCCCGGCGGGATATTGCCGCAGGGCATGCGCGTCGCGGGCGCGGCGGCTGGCCGGTTCAGCACGCAGGGCGCGCTGGAAACGGGGGCAGGGGCCGCGATTCAGGCGCTGTCCGATCTGGGCAAAACCGTGCAGGCCCCTGATTTTCCCATGGCCGAAGACGGGGCCACCCGCATCACGCCATTCTGGCATGTGGGCGGCACAAAAGCGCGCGCATGGCTGGATTTCCAGAATGATGTGACGGTCAAGGATGTGACACTTGCCCATCAGGAAGGGTTCCGCGCTGTGGAGCACCTGAAACGCTACACCACGCTGGGCATGGCCACCGATCAGGGCAAGACCTCCAATCTGGGGGGGCTTGCGGTGATGGCCGAACTGACGGGCCAAAGCATTGCGCAAACCGGCACAACCATGTTCCGCCCGCCCTATACGCCGGTTGCCATGGGTGCGCTTGCGGGGCGGTCGGTGGGGCGTGATTTCCGCCCCACGCGCCTGACACCCAGCCACATCTGGGCTGTTGAACAGGGCGCAACATTTGTCGAAGTGGGCATGTGGCTGCGCGCACAATACTTCCCCCGCGCGGACGAGTCCGATTGGCGCCAGTCCGTGGACCGCGAAGTGCGCGCCACGCGCGGCAGTGTGGGCGTATGCGATGTGACAACGCTGGGCAAGATCGACGTGCAGGGGCGCGACGCGGCGGCCTTTCTGAACCGCATCTATTGCAATGGCTTTGCCAAACTGGCGGTCGGGCGTGTGCGCTATGGCCTGATGCTGCGCGAAGACGGCATTGCCATGGATGACGGGACCGCCGCGCGCATGGCTGAAGATCATTTTGTCGTCACCACCACAACGGCCAATGCAGTGTCGGTGTTTCGCCACATGGAATTTGCCCGCCAGTGCCTGTGGCCCGACATGGATGTGCAGCTTATTTCCACCACTGAAGCATGGGCGCAATTTGCCGTGGCAGGGCCGAAATCCCGCGCGCTGTTGCAAAAAATTGTGGACCCTGAATTCGACCTGTCCAATGACGGGTTCCCGTTCATGGCATGCGGGGAAATTACCGTGTGCGGTGGGTGCCCTGCGCGGCTGTTCCGCATCTCGTTCTCGGGCGAGCTGGCGTATGAAATTGCTGTGCCCACACGCTATGGCGATGCGCTGATGCGCCGCCTGATGGATGCGGGCCGTGAATTCGATGTCACCCCCTACGGGACCGAGGCATTGGGCGTCATGCGTATTGAAAAAGGCCATGCCGCCGGCAACGAACTCAACGGCCAGACCACAGCGCTTAATCTGGGAATGGGGCGTATGGTCAGCGACAAGAAAGACAGCATTGGCGCGGTATTGTCGCGCCGCGAAGGGTTGCAGGACGAAAACGGCCTGCGGCTGGTGGGGTTCCTGCCCAA
Organism: Paracoccaceae bacterium; assembly: GCA_017510335.1. Classification (GTDB taxonomy): domain Bacteria; phylum Pseudomonadota; class Alphaproteobacteria; order Rhodobacterales; family Rhodobacteraceae; genus Roseinatronobacter. The sequence goes on along the minus strand of JAFWNM010000010.1, from coordinate 80,800 downwards.
GAACCCGCAAGAGCGTGTGATTGCAGGCGCGCATCTGCTGGACAGGGGTGCGGCACCGCGCGCGGCCAATGATCTGGGGTATGTGACTTCGGCCTGCTATTCCCCCACACTGGACAGCTATATTGCCATCGGTTTTCTGAAATCGGGCGAGACGCGCCTTGGCGATGTGGTGCGCGCGGCATCCCCCCTGACCGGGCAAGATACCGAAGTTACTGTCGTTTCGCCGCATTTCGTCGACCCAAAGGGAGAACGCCTTCGTGCATGACCTTGCCCCCCTGACCGCGCTGGGGTCCAGCGCCCCGCAAAGCGACACAATCGGCCCCGTCACCATAACCGAAAACCCCGACATGGCACTGGTTTCCGTTGCCGCGCGTCTGGGGCAGGACGCGGCCTGCACCACGGCATTGGCGCGCATTTTGGGCACATCTGCCCCCGATGTGGCGCAATTTGTCCAAGGCCCCACGCTGGCCGCCTTCTGGTCCGCGCCGCATTGCTGGATGGTGACCGGCCCCGACGACCCGCAATCAGACCTGTCCACCCGCCTGAAGGCCGACCTGCCGCATATGGCAAGTGTGACAGACCAAAGTGGCGGATGGGTGCGGTTTGACATGCAGGGCGACGGGTTGGGCGCGCTGTTTGAACGACTGTGCAATCTGGACATGGCGCGTATGGCGCAGGGGGGCGCGCGGCGCACGGTTATCGACCATCTGGGGTGTTTCGTGCTGTGCCATGGGGGCGGGGTCACGGTGTACGGCCCCAGATCGGGCGCGCGCAGCTTGCATGATGCCCTGATAACCGCAGCAAGATCCGTGTTCTGACGGCAGATTACGCCGATGGCACAGACCTGTTGTCCTGCACGCGGAACACGTTGATCTTGCGGCGTTCTTCTTCCGGGGGCAGGCCGTAGGTTTCCTGATACCGCTGCCGGAACGGACCGGCCGATGAATAGCCGATCGCCAGCGCAACCTCTCGCATGGATTTGTTGGAATACAGCACCAGTTGCCGCGCCGCTGCCAGCCGCAGATTGCGATAATAGGCCAGCGGGCTTTTATTTGTCAGCTTTTTGAACACCCGTTCCAGATGGCGCGGGGACATGTCGATCTGGTCGCAGATATCTGCAATGCTGATAGGATCTTCCAGATTTTCGGACATGATGCGCACTGCACCGGCCACGGGTTCGGGCATCATATCGGCGGTGGCTGCCGCGCGCAGGGCGGGAATGCGCTGTCGGGTGCCTGCACCGCGTCCGGGCTGGTGCTGGAACCAGCAGGCCACCTCGGTCATGATTTCCGGCCCCAGGCACGCGTCAATCAGCATCAGCGACAGATCGAACGCAGCCGCAGCCCCCGACACCGTCACGCGCCGCCCGTCGGTCATGATCACATCGTCGGTCGTTGTATGGTCCGGGAATTCATCCGCGAAGGCCGCAGCATAGCACCAATGCACTGAACTGACCCGTCCCGCCATGACCCCGGCCCGCACCAGCGGAAACACCCCCCCGCTGACGGCACCAAGCACGGTTCCATGGCGTTCCAGTATGCGCAAGGTTGCATTCCCGTGGCGGGGATTGTCGAACTGGGCATTGGGCGGGCTAAGGATGACAAGATAATCCAGCGCGCCCATCTTCGACAAGCTGGCCGAAGGGTGAAAGGCCACCTGCGCGCTGCTTTCAACAGGGGTTCCGTGTTCTGATATCAGTGTCCAGCGAAACGCCTTATGGCCCGCAATTTCGTTGGCAGCGCGCAGCGGTTCGATCAGGGAAGTCAGACATGCCATCGGAAACCCCGGAAAGATCAGGAAACCCAGATGGATATTTTCATTTCCGGTTGTCAAATCTACACTGTGGTGAAACATGGCCGCTATGTCCTGATCCTTTCATGGGGTGTTTGTGACGTGCCCTGTTCTGCAGTCAAGGAGGAATTGGCGTGACCGAGTCGCAATCTGCACCCCGCAAGGACATGAAGGTGCCGCTGTCCCAAAACCCCCACCTGGTGCGCGAAGAACGCGAAAAGGTGCTTGAAGTGGCCATCGGCCGCGAGGTGCGCGGCTACCGTCACCAGAAGGGGATGACTGTTGCAGACCTTGCGCAGGCCACAGGGCTGTCTATTGGCATGTTATCCAAGATTGAAAATGGCAACACATCCCCATCGCTGACAACCCTGCAAACCTTGGCCAATGCGCTGAGTGTGCCGCTGACATCATTCTTCCGCCGCTTTGAAGAACACCGCGAAGCCGTGCATACCAAAGCTGGCGCCGGCGTTGAAATTGCGCGCGCGGGCACGCGGGCAGGGCACCAGTATAATCTTCTGGGGCATATCGGGGGGAATGCCAGCGGGGTGATGGTCGAACCCTATCTGATTACCCTGAGCACCAGCGCTGACATTTTCCCAACATTCCAGCATGGTGGGATTGAAACGATTTATATGCTGGAAGGCGAATTGTTGTATCGGCACAGTGACCAACTGTACCATTTGCAACCTGGTGACACTTTGTTCTTCGATGCGGACGCGCCCCATGGCCCCGAAGGACTGGAAAAACTGCCCGCGCGCTATCTGTCCATCATCGCCTATCCACAAAACGGTTGACCGTGCTGCGCTGTGGTGGGCGCGTGTCGGGTTGCCTGAATTTTCATCACTGACGTAACTATGGGGAAAAATATATTCTTCACAGTTGATTCCGCTGCATGCGCTTGATAGCTTTTGATCAAGCGCAATTTGCAAGGGAAGTGGTGATGTGCGGAATAGTCGGGCTGTTTTTGAAGGATCGGTCGCTGGAGCCGCAGCTTGGGGCAATGCTGACAGATATGCTTGTCACAATGACCGATCGCGGTCCCGACAGCGCGGGAATCGCGATTTACGGGACGGGGCAGGCGGGGCAGGCCAAGCTTACGGTCCAATCCGACACTGCCGATGCGGATTTTGCCACTTTGGCCGATGATCTGGGCCGCGCGCTGGGCGTCAGTGTCATATTGCGCCGCGCCGACACACATGCGGTGCTGACCCTGCCCGCCGCACAGGCGCAGGGCGCACGCGATGCGCTGGCCACATTGCGCCCCGGCCTGCGCGTCATGAGTGATGGGCAAAGCATTGAAATATACAAGGAAGTCGGCCTGCCACGCGAAGTTGCCGCGCGCTTTGACCTTGCGTCCATGTCGGGCAGTCACGGCATTGGCCATACGCGCATGGCAACTGAATCGGCGGTGACAACCCAAGGCGCGCATCCCTTCTCAACCGGGGCCGACCAATGCCTTGTGCATAACGGGTCGCTATCCAACCACAATAACCTGCGCCGGACCCTGAAACGCGCAGGCATGCGCATCGACAGCCAGAACGACACTGAAGTAGGCGCGGCCTATGTGACGTGGAAAATGCAACAAGGCGCAACCCTGGGGCAGGCGCTGGAAGGGGCGCTGACAGACCTTGACGGGTTCTTTACCTTCGTGGTCGGCACCAAGGACGGTTTCGGCGTGGTGCGCGACCCGATCGCGTGCAAGCCCGCTGTCATGGCCGAAACCGACCAGTATGTGGCCTTTGGGTCTGAATATCGCGCGTTGGTCAATCTGCCGGGCATTGACGCCGCGCGCGTCTGGGAACCCGAACCGGCCACTGTCTATTTCTGGAGTCACTGATCATGCAAACTATTGATCTTGCTACACAACCCTTGCGTGAATTGAACAGCACGCTTCAGGCGCAGTCCGCACAGACCAATGCCACAGCATGGGAAGTGCTGAACCCGCGCGGCGCGCATGCCATTGCGGTGGGGCTGGATGCGCCTATCGAAGTGACTGTGCGCGGCGTTACCGGCTATTACTGCGCGGGCATGAACAATCAGGCGCATATTCATGTCACCGGGTCTGTCGGACCGGGGGTGGCGGAAAACATGATGTCGGGCACAGTTATCATTGATGGTGATGCCAGCCAATATGCGGGGGCCACGGGGCGCGGCGGTTTGCTGGTGATCAAGGGCAACGCATCATCACGTTGCGGCATTTCCATGAAGGGCATCGACATCGTGGTGCATGGAAATGTGGGCCATATGTCGGCCTTCATGGCGCAGGCCGGCAATCTGGTGGTGTGCGGGGACGCAGGCGAGGCGCTGGGCGATTCCATCTATGAAGCGCGCCTGTTCGTGCGCGGGTCGGTCAAAAGCCTGGGCGCGGATTGCGTGGAAAAGGAAATGCGCGCTGAACATCTGGAACTTCTGCGTGATCTGCTTGAACGGGCGGGCGCGGATGCGAAGCCAGAGGAGTTCCGCCGCTACGGGTCGGCCCGCAAATTGTATAATTTCAACATCGATAATGCGGCTGCATATTGAAGGACATGACCATGACTGACCATGACACCCGCATTCCCCGGACCGTTCCCATCCAGTCGGCGACTTTCACAAACCCGATAAATGCCGAGATCCGGCGGGCTGCTGCGACAGGTATTTACGACATTCGCGGGGGCGGCGCGAAACGCAAGGTCCCGCATTTTGACGACCTGTTGTTTCTGGGCGCATCCATCAGCCGCTACCCGCTGGAAGGCTACCGCGAAACCTGCGATACGCGCGTGACACTTGGCACAAGGTTTGCCAAGAAACCCATTGAGCTGGACATTCCCATCACCATCGCGGGCATGAGCTTTGGCGCGCTGTCGGCACAAGCCAAGGAGGCATTGGGGCGTGGCGCATCCGCTGCGGGCACATCCACCACCACGGGCGACGGGGGCATGACGCCGGAAGAACGCGGGCATTCCAGCAAGCTGGTTTATCAATATCTTCCATCCCGTTACGGGATGAACCCCGACGACCTGCGCCGCGCGGACGCGATTGAAATTGTCGTGGGTCAGGGGGCGAAACCGGGTGGCGGGGGCATGCTGCTGGGACAGAAAATTTCCGACCGCGTGGCAGAAATGCGCACCTTGCCCAAGGGTATTGACCAGCGGTCAGCCTGTCGCCACCCCGACTGGACAGGACCGGATGATCTGGAAATCAAGATCCTTGAACTGCGTGAAATCACCGGCTGGCAAGTGCCCATCTATGTGAAGGTCGGCGGCACGCGGCCCTATTACGACACGGCGCTGGCGGTCAAGGCGGGCGCGGATGTCGTGGTTCTGGATGGAATGCAGGGCGGCACGGCCGCCACGCAAGATGTATTTATCGAACATGTGGGCCTGCCGACGCTGGCCTGTATCCGCCCCGCTGTGCGCGCGTTGCAAGACCTTGGCATGCACCGCGAGGTGCAGCTTGTCATCTCGGGCGGTATTCGCACCGGCGCGGATGTGGCGAAAGCGCTGGCACTGGGGGCGGATGCGGTGGCGATTGGCACGGCCGCATTGATTGCACTGGGGGACAATGACCCCAAATGGGAATCCGAATACCAGAAGCTGGGCACCACCACGGGCGCCTATGACGACTGGCACGAAGGGCGCGACCCCGCCGGCATTACCACGCAGGACCCCGAACTGGCCGCGCGCCTGGACCCCGTGGATGCGGGGCGCCGCCTGCGCAATTATCTGAAGGTCATGACACTGGAAGCGCAGACCATCGCGCGCGCCTGCGGGCACAACCATTTGCACAATCTTGAACCCGAAGATCTGTGCGCGCTGACCATGGAAGCGGCCGCCATGGCGCAGGTGCCGCTGGCGGGCACGGACTGGTATCCGGGCAAACCGGGGGCAGGTTACTAAGATTTCGGGCGCGGGTCGGACGGGGGTTCGGCCCGCGCAGTCACTTAAAAAAACACGCGACCAACAGGGACAAGAAAATGACACTCGATCTTGCAAGCTTTGCAGCGGAACGCGGCATCAAATATTTCATGATCTCGTTCACGGATCTGTTCGGCGGACAGCGGGCGAAGCTGGTGCCCGCACAGGCCATTGCCGAAATGCAGCAGGCGGGCGCGGGATTTGCCGGTTTCGCCACATGGCTGGACCTGACACCTGCCCATCCCGATATGCTGGCGGTGCCCGACCCGTCATCCGTCATACAATTGCCATGGCAGCCGGATGTGGCCTGGGTGGCGGGAAATTGCATCATGGAAGGACAGGATGTGGCACAGGCCCCGCGCAATGTCCTGCGCCGCCTGATTGATGACGCCGCCAGCGAGGGGCTGCATGTCAAAACCGGAATCGAGGCCGAATTCTTCTTGTTGACCCCGGCAGGCGACCAGATTTCAGACCCGTTCGATACTGCCGCCAAACCCTGCTATGACCAGCAGGCCGTGATGCGACGCTATGACGTGGTGCGCGAAATCTGCGATTATATGCTGGATCTGGGCTGGGGGCCGTACCAGACCGACCACGAAGATGCCAATGGCCAGTTCGAAATGAACTGGGAATTCGACGATGTGTTGGCCACGGCTGACAAGCACAGTTTTTTCAAGTTCATGACCAAATCTGTCGCTGAAAAGCACGGCTTCCGCGCGACATTCATGCCCAAACCGATTGAGGGGCTGACGGGCAATGGATGCCATGTTCACATTTCGGTCTGGGATGGCAAGGGCAAGGATGCAACAGCCAATGTTTTTGCCAGTGACACCGGCCAAGGCCAGACAGGCGAGGTTGGTTTGTCAGACAAGGGGCGCGCGTTTCTTGGGGGGATAATGAAACACGCCTCGGCGCTTGCGGCGATCACCAACCCCACAGTGAACAGCTACAAGCGCATCAATGCGCCGCGCACCGTTTCAGGGGCCACATGGGCGCCCAATTCGGTGACATGGACGGGCAATAACCGCACGCATATGGTGCGCGTGCCCGGTCCGGGGCGGTTTGAATTGCGCCTGCCGGACGGGGCTGCGAACCCGTATCTTTTGCAGGCAGTAATCATTGCGGCGGGGCTTAGCGGCATTCGCACCAATGCCGACCCTGGCAAGCGCTGGGATATCGACATGTATGCCGAAGGTCACACGGTTGAAGGCGCACCAAAACTGCCGCTGAACATGCTGGACGCGCTGCGCGCCTATGAGGCTGACAGCGAATTAACGCAGATGATGGGCCGCGAATTTTCCAGTGCCTACCTGAAGCTGAAAAAACAGGAATGGAATTCCTTTGTGTCGCATTTCAGTCGCTGGGAACGTGAACACACGCTAGATATATGACAAGGCTGTGTCGGGTGTGGGCGTTTCGGGCGCATGTCAGCGTCCCAGTTCCACCACGACAGCCCCCAGCGCAATCAGCACCATCAGCGCCAGTTTGCGCGGGCCGACCCGTTCGCGCAGGATGAACCAGCCGATAAGGGCCGCAAACACCGTGGAGGTTTCGCGCAGAATTGCTGCCTCTCCGACCTTGCCCACAAGGGTGGCAATCATCACGCCGCCGAAACTGATATAGGCAATCAACGCCCCCGCCAACCCGCGCAGCAACAACGGCGCAGGGTGGGGCGGGTGCGTCATGCGCCGGTAGCGTGCCCATGCCAGTAGCGGAAAATCCAGCGCTGTCAGGAAAAAGAACCACGCCAGAAAACTGAACGGGTCGCCCGACAGCCGGATGGCCCAGGCATCATATGTCGTATAGACCGCCACCATGACCCCGCCCGCAAGCGCCCATCCCAGCCCGATTTTCAGCGCGCGCAGGTCAATTTGTTCTTCCGACAGGTTGCGCAGGGCCAACAGCAGAATGCCGCCCGACAGACAGGCAACCCCCAGCCATTGCAGCAACGTGTAGCTTTCGCCAAAAATCGCCATGGCCGCAATCACGGTAATGACCGGGCCGGTGCCCCGCACAACCGGATAAACCACTGTATAGGCGGCCTTTTCATAAGCCAGCGCCATGGCCAGCTTATAGATGAAATGAATGACAATCACGCCCAGCAGAACCGGCCACATTGCCGCACTGGGCCAGTTCACGAAGAACAGCGCGATAGGGGCTGACAACACTGCCAGCCACAAATCAATGGACCCACGGGTAAGCCACGGGTCATGCGCGCCCTTTTGCAACGCGCCGAAGATGGCATGGGCCAACGCAGATGTCAGCGCAAGGATCGTGGCCAGTCGCGCGCCTTCGGGCGTGCCAACAAGCGAAAGTAGCCAGTCACCCATTTGAGCCTGCCTAAAATATTAACCTGTTCAGGATATACCCTTGCCAAACTGGCGACAAGGGGTCAGCGGTTGCGCCCCGCCTTTTCCGCCAGGCCGGACACGCCTTCGCGGCGGGCAAGTTCAGCGTCGATCTGCGCAAGCGTCACCCCGCGCGCGGCGCACATGACCAACAGGTGGTACAGCACATCCGCCGCTTCTGACGTCAGGCGGTCGCGGTCGCCCTTCACGGCCTCGATCACGGCCTCGATGGCTTCCTCACCAAATTTTTCGGCGCATTTTTCGGGGCCTTTGGCCAATAATTTTGCAGTCCAGCTGCTGTCAGGGTCTGCTGCCGCGCGGTCGGCAATTGTGGCTGCCAGCCGGTCCAGCGCGCTCATGTCAAGCGCACCGGCAGACCGGCGGCGGCCATATGCGCCTTGGCTTGTCCTATCGTATATTCACCGAAATGGAAGATGGACGCCGCCAGCACTGCCGAGGCGCCGCCCATCGTCACCCCTTCGACCAGATGATCCAATGTGCCCACTCCGCCAGACGCAATAACCGGCACGGGCACAGCATCCACAATGGCGCGCGTCAATGGCAGGTTGAAGCCCGCACGCGTGCCGTCGCGATCCATGCTGGTCAGCAATATTTCGCCCGCGCCCTTGGCCGCGACAGTGCGCGCGAATTCCACTGCGTCAGTGCCGGTCGGTTTGCGCCCGCCATGGGTGAATATTTCCCATTTTCCGGGCGCGACGGTCTTGGCGTCAATCGCCACAACAATGCACTGGCTGCCGAACCGGTCTGCAGCCCGTGCCACCACATCAGGGTCGGCCACAGCGGCGGAATTGAAGCTGACCTTGTCGGCCCCTGCCAGCAACAGCGCGCGCACGTCATCAACACTGCGCACCCCGCCGCCCACGGTCAGCGGCATGAAGCATTGCTCAGCCGTGCGTGTAACAAGGTCGAACATGGTGCCGCGGTTTTCATGGGTTGCGTGAATGTCCAGAAAGCACAATTCATCCGCACCCGCCGCGTCATAGGCGCGCGCGGCTTCCACAGGGTCGCCAGCATCGACAAGGTCAACAAAATTCACGCCTTTGACCACGCGGCCATCAGCGACATCTAGGCAGGGGATGATGCGTGTTTTCAACATGCCGCCCTTTTAGCGCCCTGCGCGCCGCGCGAAAAGGGGCATTTGACAAGGATCAAGGACGCGGCGCGCGATTTGCACCACATTGGTGGCCAAACGCAAAGGAAACACACCCCATGCCTGACCCCATATCCCTTGAAGCGCGCAAGGCGCAGTTGACCGAACGGCGGCTTGAACTGACGGCGCGCATGAATTTCGTCGATCAGGAATTGTCCAATCCCGGCAGTCCCGACTGGGAAGAAAATGCCACCGAGCATGAAGAAGACGAAACCCTGAGTGCCTTGGGCCAGTCCGCCCAGGCCGAGATTCGCATGATCGATGCGGCATTTGCCCGTCTGGCGCAGGACGAATACGGGTTTTGCACGATTTGCGGTGCGGAAATCAGTGCTGCGCGGCTGGACCTGCTGCCTGCGACCCCGTTTTGCAAGCGGTGCGCGCAGTAACATCATCTTGCATGGGCGCGCGCCAGCGCATATACGCGCGCCATGTTGGACCACGCCCCGAACCGCCCCGCTTTGCCGCCTGAAATCGCGCGGCGCAGAACCTTCGCCATCATCTCGCATCCTGATGCGGGCAAGACAACGCTGACCGAAAAATTCCTGTTGTTCGGTGGCGCGATCCAGATGGCGGGGCAGGTCCGCGCCAAGGGCGAAGCGCGGCGCACAAGGTCCGACTTCATGCAGATGGAGAAGGACCGCGGTATTTCTGTGTCCGCGTCGGCGATGTCGTTTGATTATGGCACATACCGCTTTAATCTGGTGGACACGCCCGGCCACTCTGACTTCTCGGAAGATACATACCGCACCCTTACAGCCGTTGATGCCGCAATCATGGTGATTGACGGTGCCAAAGGCGTTGAATCCCAGACCCGCAAACTGTTCGAGGTGTGCCGCCTGCGCGACCTGCCCATCCTGACCTTTTGCAACAAGATGGACCGCGAAAGCCGCGATACGTTCGATATTATTGACGAAATCCAACAAAACCTTGCGATTGACGTGACCCCGGCAAGCTGGCCCATCGGGCAGGGCGCGGATTTTCTGGGGTGCTATGACCTGCTGAACAACCGGCTGGAACTGATGGACCGCGCCGACCGAAACAAAATTGCTGAAAGCATTGTGCTTGACGGGTTGAATGACCCCAGAATGGCCGACCATGTGCCAGCCGGCCTGCTGGCGCAACTGCGCGACGAAATTGAGATGGCGCGCGAATTGCTGCCCCCCCTTGACCCGAAATCCGTGATGGAAGGGCATTTGACCCCGATCTGGTTCGGGTCTGCGATCAATTCCTTCGGGGTCAAGGAACTGATGCGCGGGATTGCCGAATACGCCCCCGAACCCCAGCCGCAGATTGCACAATCGCGCCAGATTGCACCTGAAGAAGACAAGGTCACCGGCTTTGTGTTCAAGGTTCAGGCGAATATGGACCCCAAGCACCGCGACCGCGTGGCTTTCGTGCGGTTGGCATCGGGGCATTTTGAACGCGGCATGAAACTGCTGCATGTGCGCTCCAAAAAACAAATGACCGTGGCAAGCCCGGTTCTGTTTCTGGCCGCAGACCGCGAACTGGCGGAAGAAGCCTGGGCCGGCGATATCATTGGCATACCCAACCACGGCCAGTTGCGCATTGGTGACGCCCTGACCGAAGGTGAGGCACTTCGTTTCAGCGGCATCCCGTCCTTTGCGCCCGAATTGCTGCAAGCCTGCCGCGCAGGCGATCCGATGAAAGCCAAACATCTGGACAAGGCACTGACCCAATTTGCCGAAGAAGGTGCTGCAAAAGTGTTCAAGCCGGTCTTCGGGTCAGGCTTTATCGTGGGTGTTGTGGGTCAGTTGCAGTTCGAAGTTCTGGCCAGCCGCATAGAACTGGAATATGGCCTGCCGGTGCGGTTTGAACCTACACAATTCACCTCTGCGCGCTGGGTTGCGGGTGACAAATTGGCGGTGGAGGCATTTACCGCCGCAAACAAGCAGCACATGGCCACAGACAGTGACGGCGACCCTGTCTTCATGACCCGCCTGCAATGGGATATTGACCGTGTTGGGCGCGATTACCCTGATATTCGCCTGACCGCGACCAAGGAAATGATGGTTTAGCGGCCCCTTCGCCCGGGCGCGTGTTTGTCAGTTGGTCGGGGTCGTCGCAGGCGCGGATCAATAGCTGCGGATAAGCCCGACCAACCTGCCTTGAATCTGGACCTGATCTTCGCGCAGCAGTCGGGTTTCATAGGCGGGATTGGCCGCTTCCAGTGCGATCATGCCATTCTGGCGGCGAAAACGCTTCAGCGTCGCTTCATGCCCTTCAACCAGTGCGACAACGATATCCCCGTTATCTGCGGCGTCCTGTTCGCGGATGACAACGATATCGCCGTCATTGATGCCCAGATCGATCATTGAATCGCCCTGCACCTCCAATGCGTAATGCTGTTTGCGCCCGTCCAGCATGGACCCGGGCACGGCCACATTGCGCAGCGCTTCGCTGATGGCTTCAATCGGGGTGCCTGCTGCGATCTTGCCCATGATGGGCAAGGTCATGGCCGATGCTTCCACTGCCATGGAGGTGACGGGCGGGGCGGGCTTGTCTTTTGCGCCGCCGTCCACAACCTGCGCTACAAACCCGTCGCGTGACAAGGCGTCGGGCAGTTTCAGCACTTCTATGGCGCGGGCCCGATGGGGCAGGCGGCGAATGAACCCGCGTTCTTCCAATGCTGTAATCAACCTGTGGATGCCGGATTTGGACCGCAGGTCCAGCGCATCCTTCATTTCATCAAAAGATGGCGCGACCCCGTCCTGTTCCATCCGCTTGTGGATCAATGTCAACAGGTCGATCTGCTTTCGTGTCAGCATGGTGGCCCCCGTCAGGTTGTGAAATACAGGTATTCACCTTATGTTCTATGCGCGTTCCCTGAATGTGTCAACCGATGTTACAGTGCAATATAGCGCATAGGCGCGCCTGCCTTGCGCGGCCCGTCGCCAGCGGGCTGCACCAGCAACGCATCCGCACCCGCCAGCACCGTCAGCAGCGAACTGTCCTGATTTCCGACTGGCGTAATTGTCGGCCCCGGTCCAAGTGTGGCGCGCATGTAATGCGTGCGCGGACCGTTCGCGGGCAGATCGCAAGCAAGTGTTGCGGTTGCGGTGGGCAGTGGCCATTCCCCCAGCCCTAGCATGGCGCGCAAGGCAGGGCGCATGAACAGATGGGCGCAAACGATTGAAGATACCGGGTTTCCGGGCAGGCCAAGCAAAAGGGACTTGCCCAATGTGCCCGCCATCAGCGGTTTGCCAGGGCGCAGCGCAATCTTGTAGAAACTGCGCTTCGCGCCCAGCATGTCCGCAACAGGGCCGACCAGATCATGATCCCCGACTGACGCCCCGCCGATGGTGACAATCATATCGGCGCCTGATGCCAGGTCGAACACGGCGCGCAAGGATGTTTCGGTGTCAGCGGCAATGGGCAAAATGCGCGCGCGCGCGCCTTCGGCTTCGGCCAATGCCTTGATTGCGAACGCGTTGGACGCGATGATCTGGTCCGCCCTTGGCGTGCCGCCGGGCATAACAAGTTCATCACCCGTTGCGATGATTGCCACATCGGGGCGGCGGCTGACCGTTACGTTCGGGCAGTTCATTGACGCCAGCAGCGCCAGTGCAACAGCGCTTAACCTGCGCGGGGCCGTGACAATGTCGCCTTGCGTGAAATCAGCGCCCCTGGGGCGGATATGCGTGGACTGGTCCAGCCTTTCGGGCAGGGTGATCCGATCGCCATCGCGGGCAATGTCTTCTTGCAGGACCACACGCGCAACGCCTTGCGGTATTGGCGCGCCAGTGAAAATGCGCACAGCCTCGCCGGTGCTTAGGGCACCTGAAAACGCATGTCCGGCAGCGGCTTCGCCGATCAGGCGCAAATTCGCCCCCGCCTGCGCATCGGGGCCAACCCCGTATCCATCCATGGCCGAGGCCGCGAAGGGCGGCTGGTCGCGCTGTGCGCAGACCGCTTCGCGCAACACCCGCCCGGCAGCATGTTCCAAGGGCAGGCTTTCGGTGTCCAGCGGCTGAACAAGCGCGAAGACGCGGGCCAGGGCTTCTTCGGGGGAAATCATGTGTCAACCTCATACCGGCCGGACTTGCCGCCATCTTTCAGAACAACGCGGGTGCCGGTGATGGTCATCGACTTTTCAGCCGCCTTGAGCATGTCATACACGGTCAAGGCCGCGACAGAGGCAGCGGTCAGTGCTTCCATTTCCACACCAGTCTGGCCTGTGGTGCGCACTTCGGCGCGGATACGCACACCGGGCAAGCTGTTATCGGGGGTCAGGTCCACACTGACCTTCGTTATCGGCAACGGGTGGCACAGCGGGATCAGGTCGGCACAGCGTTTCGCCCCCATGATACCCGCCAGCCGTGCAACACCCAGCACATCGCCTTTTTTGGCGCGACCTTCGGTCACCAATGCCAGCGTTTCAGGCAGCATTTGCACGGCGCTTTCGGCCACTGCCACCCGCGCCGTATGGGACTTTTGCGACACATCTACCATGTGCGCATGGCCATCAGCGTCAAAATGTGTCAGTTTTTCCACATTACACCTGTTCTGACGGAATTGGGGCCAGCAACGCACGGGTGGCCGCAGCAACATCGGGCTGGCGCATCAGGCTTTCGCCAATCAGGAAACTGCGCGCGCCATATGTGGCCAGATCTGCCAGGTCGGCGGGGGTATGAATGCCGCTTTCGGCCACCAGCAATTTGCCATCGGGCACTAGTTTAGACAGGCGACGCGTGGTGTCGAGTGTCACCTCGAATGTGTTGAGGTTGCGGTTGTTGATTCCCAGAAGCGGGGATTTCAGCGCCAGCGCGCGGTCAAGTTCATCTTCGTCATGCACTTCGACCAGCACATCCATGCCCCAGCCAAATGCTGCATCTTCCAGTTCAAGGGCCTGCGCATCACTGACCGATGCCATGATGATCAGGATGCAATCGGCATTCAGCGCACGGGATTCCGCGACCTGCCATGTGTCATACAAGAAATCCTTGCGCAGGGCGGGCAGGTCCACAGCGCTGCGCGCCGCCACAAGGAAATCATCCGCGCCTTGAAAACTGGGCGTGTCGGTCAGCACACTCAGGCAGGTGGCCCCGCCTGCCGCATAGGCGCGGGCCAGTTCGGGCGGGTTGAAATCCGCGCGGATCAGGCCCTTGGACGGGCTGGCTTTCTTGATTTCGGCAATCAACCCGTAGCCGTCGCGTTGCGCATTGGCCAGCGCTTTGGCAAAACCGCGCGGCGCGCTGGCGCTGCGGGCGGCATCTTCGACCTGCGCAAGCGGGCGCGCGGCTTTGCGCGCAGCGACATCTTCCAGCTTATAGGCTTTGATCTTGTCCAGAATGGTGGCCATTTGCAGTCCTTTGTTTCATTCTTTCACAGGGCTGATTTTCGCCAGCGCGTTGACGGCCCGCATGGCCGCACCTGAAGCGATGCTGTCGCGCGCGCGCTCCACACCTTCGGGCAGCGATGACGCTTTGTCCGCGACCACCAGCGCCGCAGCGGCGTTCAGCAACACCGCATCGCGGAAGGCCGCGCGCCCTGCGCCTTGCAACATGGCCAGAAGTTCCACGGCGTTTTCCTGCGGGCTGCCACCCAGAAGTTCCTCGAAGGCATGCACAGGCAGGGCCGCATCTTCGGGGTGCAGGGAAAACTCGCGCAAGCTGCCCCCCTCCAGCGCGACCACCTGGCTTTCGGCGGCGATGGACAATTCGTCCGTGCCGTCCCCGCCATGCACCAGCCATGCTTTTTCTGACCCGAGGGCGCGCAGCGTTTCAGCCATGGGGTGCAACAGATCAGCGGAAAACGCCCCTGTCAGCTGGCGCTTCACACCGGCAGGGTTAGTCAGCGGACCAAGAATGTTGAAAATCGTACGCGTTCCAAGTTCCGCGCGCACGGGGCCGACATGGCGCATGGCCGGGTGGTGCATCGGCGCCATCATGAAACCGATCCCCACCTCGCGCAGGGCGCGTTCCACCACTGGCGGCCCCACCATGACATCAATGCCCAACGCCCCCAGCGCATCGGCGGCACCGGATTTGGACGACAGATTGCGGTTGCCGTGTTTGGCGACCGGCACGCCCGCCCCCGCCACAACAAAGGCCGTTGCCGTGGAAATGTTCAATGTGCCCTTGCCGTCGCCGCCGGTGCCGACAATGTCCATTGCGCCGTCAGGGGCATGGACCTTGATGCATTTGGCGCGCATCACACTGGCAGCAGCGGCGTATTCATCCACTGTTTCGCCACGGGTGCGCATGGCCATCAGCAGGCCGCCGGTTTGCGCCGGGGTGGCTTGCCCTTCAAACAGCAGGTTGAAGGCGGCCTCGGCCTCGGGGCGGGTCAGGGGGCGGGTGGCGGCAATGCCGATCAGGGGCTTGAGGTCATCCATCACGCGCCGACCTTCGCCATGTCCAGAAAATTGCGCAACATGGCGTGCCCATGTTCGGACCGTATGCTTTCGGGGTGAAACTGCACCCCTTCAATGGGCAAGTCCCGGTGGCGCAGGCCCATGATCAGCCCGTCTTCCAGCCAGGATGTGATTTCCAGACAGTCGGGCAGGGTGTCACGCTGCACCACCAGCGAATGATAGCGCGTTGCATTCAAGGGCGATGGCAGGCCCGCGAACACCCCCTTGCCGCCATGATGCATCGCGCCCAGCTTGCCATGCACGATTTGGGGCGCGCGCACGACAGTCCCGCCAAACGCCTGCCCGATGGTCTGGTGGCCCAGACACACACCCAGCAACGGCACCCGCGCATCCGCTGCGGCCAATGTCAGCGGCAGGCACACCCCCGCCTGATCCGGGTCGCAGGGGCCGGGCGACAGCACAATTGCCGACGGGTTCAGTGCCATGGCCTGTTGCACATCCAGTGCATCATTGCGGTGCACAACGACATCTGCGCCCAACTCGCCAAAATAATGCACAAGATTATAGGTGAAGCTGTCGTAATTATCGATCAATAGCAGCATTGGCGGGGCCTTGACAGTTGGGGTGGGTGGCCTGACTTTCGGGCACCCGCCATACATGCCCGCGCGTGGGCCGGAAGGTCAAGCCTGCTGGGCGCAATCTGTTTGATCACAGGGCGCTTTTGTGGAAAGGATGGCATGTGCAGCGGGGCTGGTGCCAGGGGGCGACTGCGTGACAGCGCATGCGCTTGTCCTGAACAGCGGTCCTTCAGTTTATAGCGGGGAATTCGGGTGAACAGCATTGGTGTTGGGGGCTTTGGTCTTGGGCTGGTCATTGCTGCGGTAGGGGTTCTGGGGCTTGCGGTGGTATTTCCGCCGCAGGTGTCGCCCCCCGCGCCAGTGGCCGTTATCGAAGGCGAAACCCCGGTAGGGGTGGCACCATCCATCGCGGTCGAAGGGGACGGCCCCGAACTGGTGCTGTCTGATCCTGTGGGCCAGACCCTTGCGCCATCCGCGAACAGCATGCAGGCCGACGGGGCTGGCGATGACCGGCCCGCACCCGTGGGCTTGACGGATCTGCCGCGCCATGTCGAAACCGGCCCCGAGTTTTTGGCCCCCCCGTCTGCCCCGGCTGATGACCAGCTTTCCCCCGTTGATGAAGGGGGCAGGGACGTGCCACAGGTGGCGGATATGCCGGAGATGACCGCGCCAGTAGCGCAGGCTGCCGCCGACCGCCCCGCGCCGGTGCAACCCCCTGTCGCGGTTGCGCCAGATGCAGGCGCCACACCCGAGATGCAAGCGGATATGTCCGCCGACACGCCCCCCGCGCCGGTCCGGCAGGACATGCGGCTTGCATTGTCCCCTGTTGCGCAGGGCACAGGCCGCGCGCCGGGGGCGGGGGGGGACATGCCCCCCTCGCTGCCCGCACCATTGCCCGCCGCGACCGGGGGAACAGACACTGATGATGCGGCCCCGCCACAGGATGATCAAGATCAGCCGCAGGGTGTCGTCCCCGAAGCGCAAGCCCCGGCCAGTGACATGGCAGAACCTGTGCCAGACCCCACCGACGCCCCCGATGGCACCCCCACAGACGCCCAGACTGGCGCGGCGATGCCCGGAACCCGCAATGCGGGCATGCCCGGCTTGCCCCCGCCGCCGCGCGCGACCGTGTCTGCGCTGCCCGTCGCCACTGATGACGCGGACGCCGCGCCCGCGGAAGTGACCCGCACAGCGCTGGAACGCAATGCCATTGCGGTTGATGACACCGCAGACCGGCCCTTCATGGCGATCGTGCTGAATGACCCCGGCTTGCCCATGCCGTTGCGGCGGGACCTGGCGGCGCGTGATCTGCCCTTCACCGTGGCGCTGAACCCCATGGACCCAAGCGCCACAGAAGCTGCGCAGCTGTATCACGAAGCCGGCAAGGAAGTGCTGATTTTGGCCAATGGCATTCCCGCCGGGGCCACAGCGTCCGATATAGATGTCACGTTCGGGGCCTATTTCGAGAATGTGCCGCTGGCTGCGGGCGTGATCGATTTGCCGCGCGATGGTTTCGGGCGCAACACGCGCCTATCATCCGAGGTGATGAAGGTTCTTGCGCGCGATGGCTACGGGCTTGTAACCTTCGCGGGTGGGCTGGGGCAGGCGGCGCGCAGTGCCGCTGCGATGGGGGTGCCCCATGCCGAAGTGTTCCGCATCCTTGACGCCGAAGGCGAAAGCGCAATCACCATCCGGCGTTTTCTGGACCGTGCGGTATTTCAGGCAAGTCAGGTCGGGTTTGTGATGGTATTTGGTGAAGCCAGCACCCAATCGACGCTGGATGCCCTGGATTTGTGGCAATCCGAAGGGCGGGTGGACCAGATCAGCCTTGTTCCAGTGTCCGCCATCTTGCAGCGGCAGTAATGGATGCGCCGCAAAAGGCGCATAGGGGGGGCGGCCGTCTGTGTCACGCAAGATCGGCCCGTCGTGGCAGCGGGTGTGACGGTCTGCAAACGTGGTCTGTTGCGGCGCTTTGCCAGGGCAGCTTGCCGCAGATGGTTGAAAAATTCTGCCCCCATATTCAGGGGTTCTGCCTGAATTCCAAAGATACAACATGCACTTGGCGCCCTGTTGGCGCGCCGCGCCCAGTGTCGGGACAGGAATTTCAACTTGAGAAACCAAATTACTGTGGATAGAGGACAGCATCAGGCCCCTTGCTGGAACTGGTAGACAGACCAGACTTAAAATCTGAGGCTCGTATGGGCGTGAGGGTTCGAGTCCCTCAGGGGCCACCATTCCACAGTTCCCGAAGCCGCAATGCGGCGCTTTTGGGAATTGGGGTGCCGTGCAGGCGCGCGCCGTTCGTTCGGCAGGGAAGGGGTTTGCCAGCCGTCGCGGGGCAACCCCGCTGCGCCAATCAAGGAAAGATTATACGCACCCTTTTGAGGGGGCGCATTTCACCCTCATCCTTGCTGAAACATGGGTCACGATGACCAGAACTGTAGTTCGATTTGCCCGAATTCGGGCAATCTGGCAGAACCTGACGCGCCGTGAAGCGAAAAACACTTGATCTCCTCGCCAAGTATGGCTTTATCCCAGCACTGATTTGAAAGCGACTTGGCCAATCTTGGCAGCAGGGGAATTTCAGCCATGATGCGACACTTGTTCGTTTTGATCCTATTGTCCTTTAGCTTCGGTGGCGTCCCGGTTTCCGCGCAAGAGGAAGCGCTTTATGACGCTCCTGTTCCTGATGATGCCGCGTTCGTGCGTTTCATTGGTGTTGACGCGCCCACCACTGTGTTCGGGATTGATGTGTCAGGTGATGGTCTTTCCAGTCCGGCCTACCGGGTCGTGCGGGCCACTGGACTTGATGGTGCCGAAGCGGGGGCGTCGTATACAGTTCTGGGTGGGCAGCCAGATGGAACGACATTATTTCAGGAACCCGCGCGGGACCCGGCCCGTGTCATGCTGGCACTTGTTAACCTGACGAATGCCGACATAACGCTGAAGACTGCAGATGGAAGCATCGACATTATTGGGGCTACTGGCCCGCGCCAGATGGGATTTCGCGAAATAAACCCCGTTCAGGTGCCAGTTGCGGTCCATGCAGGCGACGCGCAATTGGGCGACGTGATCCCTTTGTCGTTGCGTCGCGGGCAGAATCCCGCCCTTGTTGTCACTGTTGACGGTGTTGAATTGATTCAAAGTGAGTTGATCTCGGAGCCGCTCAATTGATTTTCTCGACCAGCTTGTTTGTTTTCCTTTTTCTTCCTCTGTTTCTTGCCTGCTATTACCTTACGCCACTTCGGTTCCGATCCCTTCTTATATTGTGTTTCAGCTATGGGTTTTATGGCTGGTGGCGCTACGAATACCTGCTTGTCATATTCGGTATGTCGCTGGTCAGCTACTTTGCGGCCCAGGTCACCGTTTGGTCGACGGATGAACGGGTGCGCCGCTGGGCTGTGGGTGTGGGGGTCGGGTTCGATCTGGCGGCACTTGCATATTTCAAATACACAACTTTTCTGATGACCAATATTTCCGCGATGTCAGAAATGTTCATGGGCCGGGAGATCCATGTAATTGATGTTTTGCTGCCCATCGGAATTTCCTTTCATACATTCCAGTCGATCAGCTATGTCATCGATATATACCGTCGTGATGCGCCCCCTGCGCGGAATATCATTGATTTTCTGGCCTTCAGTTCGCTTTTTCCGCAGCTAATTGCGGGTCCGGTGCTGCGCTACAAGGATTTGGCAGCGCAGTTCGTTTCGCGCACCCATTCGCTGGAACTGTTCGCGGCAGGTGTCTACCGTTTTGTGCTGGGGCTGGCGATGAAGGTGCTTGTGGCAGACAGCGTCGCGCCACTTGCTGATCGCATATTTGCCTTGACCGACCCGACACTGGCTGAAAGCTGGCTGGGCGCTCTTGCCTATACAGTGCAATTGTTCTTTGACTTTGCCGGGTATTCCGCGATGGCAATCGGCATTGGTCTGATGATCGGGTTTCGCTTTATTGAAAACTTCAATGCGCCATATGTCAGTCGGTCCATCACCGAATTCTGGCGGCGTTGGCATATCAGCCTGTCGACATGGCTTCGGGACTATCTGTATCTTCCGCTGGGCGGCAACAGAAAAGGCCGGGTGCGCACCTATGTCAACCTGATCGTCACAATGGTGTTGGGCGGGTTCTGGCACGGTGCGAACTGGACATTCCTGTTATGGGGGGCATGGCATGGCGGGTTGATGGCGCTGGAACGGGCCATGGGTGTAAAGAAGCGGCAGGTCTGGCCACCGCTGATCGCCTTGCCGCTGACATTCACGTTTGTCGTGATCGGTTGGGTGATGTTCCGCGCAACCAGTGTCGGTGCCGCGCTGGACATGTATGCGGGAATGATCGGTCTGAACGGGTTGTCCATCCGCCCGGAAATTGCCTGGCAGATTGCCCCCAGCGAAGTGCTGATGCTGGCTATCGGCCTTGGCATAAGCTTCTTCCCGTTGCTGTCGCGTGGCCGTGACGTGCGCCCTGGTCCGGCGTTGCGTTCAACCGTAATGCTGATGCTTGCAGTCTTGTCCATCAGTCGGCTTACAGCGCAATCTGACAGCCCTTTTCTTTATTTTCAGTTTTAGGACGCGGGTTGATGGAAAAAGCATCAGGTCTGGCAATCATGGTGACAATCGGCTGCATCGGAACCGTGACATCGGCCGTGACGCCGTGGCGCGCTGCGTTTGATGGTCCAGTGACGGACGGGGTAATCCAGCCCGCGCTGGAGGCCGCCTTCGACGAAGCAGTGGTCATCCGGGATGGTGCCATTCACGCGTGGTCGGCATTCCTTTTCGGTGTCTTTGGCCAGATGTCGGACGGGGCGCTGGCCGGCGAAGGGGAGTGGCTGTTCACCACCGAGGAGTTTGAGACCCATCCCGATTTCGACGCGCAGTTCAATGCGCAGATTGCGCGCATCCTTGATGTGGAAACGGCCCTGCGCGCGCAAGAGGTGGCGCTTGTGGTTGCGTTGATCCCCGACAAGGCGCGCATCATGTCTGCATATTTGCCGCACCCGGACCGTGGTCCGGCCATTGGCGGGCGCTATGACGCCGCGCTTGGTGCGCTGCAAGGGGGCGGTGTCGTTGCCCCCGACCTGCGGCCCGCTTTGTCGGCGCTTCTGGAGGAGGGGGACACCCCGTTTCTGCGGACTGATACGCATTGGACGCCAGAAGGCGCGCGCGCCGCAGCCTATCATCTTGCCTTTCTGGTTGATGGCCCCATCAGCGCCCCAAGCGAGTTTGTGACCCTTGCCACCGGAACTGAACCGCATACAGGTGACCTGATGCGGTTCGCAAATACCGGGCCTTTTGCCCCGCTGGTTGGTCCCCATCCTGAAGATATTACCACTTATTCTACGGTGTCAGGGGCAGTTGCAGGCGATTTCCAGTCGCTTTTTGGGGAACAGCAAATCCCTGTTGTTCTGGTGGGAAGCAGCTATTCTGCCAACCCGGCCTGGAATTTCGAGGGATTTCTTAAAACATCCTTCAGTGCCGACATCCTGAATGTTGCGCAAGAAGGGCGCGGCCCCTTTGCCCCCATGGAACGCTGGCTGCAGGATGCCGACCTGACAACAAGCGCGCCGGATCTGGTGATCTGGGAAATCCCCGAGCGGTATTTGACCCTCAGCACACTGAAAAGGTTGGAAGAATGAATTTGCGTTATACTTGCACAGCGCTGCTCCTAAGTGCCGCGCCCGTGTCCTTCGCTGCCGCACAAGACGTGCCGCTTTACTGCGATGCCATGGCGGATCCAGAGGCGTATGCTTTGTTCTCGGATCAAGCTCCATTCCATATTGATACAGAGAGCGGATTTGTGATCACTAAACTTGATCTGCAAACGGATTATGCACTACAGAATGACGCACTGGAAATTCTAAAGCTATTAAATGAGAATATTATGGAACGTGAGGGTGTTCTTGCACTTGTAATACCTCCATCACGGTCATTTGCGCTTGAACAAGACAGCTTTGATACAATGATGCCGACTCCGGCACCATATTCGATACAGAGTGCTTTTAATAACTTCTCAGAAGCCATTAATAATCTTAAAAGAAATGGAATTTTCGCACCTGACCTTGGAGTAATTGTGCGTAATAATTCCGAAATCCGAAACGATTTTTTTCTTTCTGGCGACAATCATTGGTCGCCATCTGGTGCATTGACTGCGTTTACAGCGCTAGCAAACTTACTTGAAGAAAACGGCATCGCATTAGGCGATACACAATATGATCTTGTTGGGTTTGACGAAGTAAGTCAGGTTGGCGCTTATAATAGGGTGATAGCGTCTGTTTGTAACGCTGACCCATCTTCGATACTTTTCGAAGCGCCGATATTCGAACGATCGGAGACGGCATCCACTGATCTTGCCGACATTCTTTTTTCTGATTCTGAAGTTAATTCAGATCGGGTAGTTTTGGTTGGCACCAGTTTTTCTAACGGTGGTGGGACTGACGTGTTCCGAGCAGGTGACAGCCTAGCGTTCAGTACTAGATACTCGGTAAGCAATTTCGGAGTTGGTGGCGGAAGTCAAACGTCTTCAATTGAATCTTACCTTTTCTTAAAAAGTGAACGAGAAGCCACAAGTATGTTAATTTGGGAATTGCCGCATTATCAATTCAGGGCACTGTCGCGTTCCTCCTTAAGCCAAATCTATGGTGCGGCCTTGTCGGCATGCAGTCCCGGACCTTTCACCCTAAACGCGCAAAGTGCCCTCGATAACGAATGGGGGGATATAGAATTTAGTGGTTTATTTTTGCAGGATTTACTTGAACTTTCTATTCCTGATATGAAAACAGGAGTGATCCAGATCGAAGCGACATACGCTGATGACACTAGATTCACATATGAATTAAGGCGAAATGATCGTGTAGCTGAAGACCGTCGCCCTCAGACATGGCGATTGTTTCTGTCCGATCCGCTTGCCGCGCCCTTTAGCGATACCCAGAACCCCGTGAAGCTGCGCATACGCGCCCCCGATCTGACCACTCCTGTTCAGATGCATGCATCCGCCTGCAGTTCACAATTGTAAGGGCTGTTTGGTGTGTCCATTCCTGGGCCAGCATCGGGGTCTTCCAGCGCTGGCAGGCCAGTGAAGGGCTGATACGCTCAGGTCGTGCTTCTTGTGGCGCTTTTGCCATAGAGCATGTCGCGTTCATTCGTCTTCACGCGACATGCTCTGACTTAATGATTTTTAATGTTCAAGAAGCTCAAAACCCGTTCCCACTATTGAACAACATGCTCTATGGCAAAAGCGCCGCCCCGGACGTTTTGCATGGCCGGGTCATTGCAGGAATTCCTGCATATTGCCCAGCAAAATGCCTGTCATGCTCAGGCCGGATATATCGGCGTTGATCGGGTTGAAAAGAACCCCTTCTTCAACAGATGTGTTGCTGCGGCTTATGGCCGACAGGTCAGTGTCACTGTCAATGAAGAACCAGCGTGGCTGGTTGGGGCTTTGCAGCCCGACGGCTGCGCGCAGCACATCCAGCGCATCGGCGGCAGTGATCTGGCCATCTTGATTGATGTCTGCGGCAATAAAATCCAGCGGGGCGGCCGAACCCCAGCTTGGCGACAGCCCGACAGCAAGGCGCAGCACATCCAGCGCATCTCTTGCCGTGATCGTGCCATCTGTGGCGGGGTCATACGGTTTCGCGCCCGTGATCCGGATGTCACCGGCTGCGGCAGTCGAAAACAGGACTTGGCCATCTTCTCCGGTATTTCCCACTGCCTCAACGGACCCATCGGCTAGGGTCGCGTGTAACGTCACACCCGTCATTCCCGTGCCGGGGCGACCGGCAATCGCAATCGTTGTATCGACAGTAAGCGAAACGTCTATATCTGCGAAACGCAGCAGCTCCACGCGGGTCAGGGTGTCGGTTCCACCGTGATCTGGGGTTGTGCCGGCATTGCGCAGGTCTGTGACAGTTGTTACCCCGGTGGCGCGATCAGTATGAATGTCATACTGCGCGCGCGCAGCGCCATAAATGGCAATGTCCTGCCCGCCGCCGCCCATGATGATGTCATCACCGCTGCCGCCATAGAAGGTATCGTTGCCCGCGCCGCCATTGATGCGGATCGCGCTGGAAAGCCCCCTTGCGTCGATCCGGTCCCCGAATGCGGTGCCTGACATGACGTCAAGGTTTGTTGCGATGCCTGCTACCCAGTCGCCGCCTTCGATCACCCAATGGGCTGTGCTGCTATCCCAGACTGCGACGGCCGCCGTACCGCCCGCCAATTCCAGCGTGCCGCCTGTTCCCGCCGCGCTGTCAGATGCTGTCAACGCCGTCAGCGCCAGGCGGTCTGCATGGGATGCCTGCACCCCGAAGACCCAGGAAAACCCGGCATTTGCCCCGCCGACCCCGGCCGCCAACTGCCCGACATCACTTACAGTAAGTCCCCCTGTCGCATGCAACAGATCGACTGTCTGCCCTGCGGCCAGAATGCGGCCTTCGATCAGATTAACCATGAATTCCGTGTCGCCAGCGGTGCCCGTCCCAACTGTGGCACTGCCTGCAATGTCGATGCTGTCATTCGTCGACGCGCCGATATCCAGCCGCACGCGCCCGGCACCCAGATTGGCATTGCCCATCACGTCCAGGCGCGACAGACCCAGCGACCCCATGTCAACCGTGCCGCCATCCATCACCAGATCACCGCCGACCGAACCAGTGCCCGCTTCCAGAACCCCGTTTTGATGCAGGGTTGTCACCGAACCTGCACCGCCAAAGGTTCCGCCGTCTTGCAGGGCAACCCGCCCCGACCCGCCAACTGATCCGATTTCGGCAGTGTCAAACCCGACAATCTGACTGCCTTGCCCGACGCTCACCGCGCCGGTGCCGCCATTCGTGCCGATTTCGGCAATTGTCGTGGCCCCTGACAGGGTGAGCGAAGACCCGCCAACAATATTCAGCGCGCCCGACCCCCCGGCGCTGCCGCCAACGAAAAGCCCGGCCTGACCGCTTGATCCGTCCAGCGTCACGCTGGCGTTGTTGGTCAAGGCCATTGTGCCTGTGCCCGGACCTGTGACTTCGGTTTCGGTCGGCGGGGGTGTTCCGATGGTGATCGCCGCCGCCTGAGTTGCAGCTATTGTCAGGCTTGACGCGTCAAGTGTGACGTTGCTTTGGGCATTTCCGTTTCCCCAACCGACAATCAAACCTGCCCTGGCCCCATCCAGGCTGATTGTGCTGCCATCGGTGAAACTGGCCGCTGCGGTGCTATCCGCAGTATGGCCAACCATAATCGCCGCACGGTCCCCTGCGACAAGATCGATGCTGGCGTGATTTGCCGTCAGGGTGCCATCGCCCCCGTAGCCGACAAGAAGCAAGCTGTCAGTGCTGGCGTTCATCTCCAGCTTGGCGTCAGTATTCAGCGTCAGGTGGCCTGTGCCGCCCGCGCGCCCGATTATCAGTTCCGCGTCCCCACCTGTGCCATAGGTGGCGCCGTCGAACCCGACACCATCGTTTTGCAACCGCAAGGTGGCATTGGTCACCGTCACTGCGCCATTGCCCCCTACGCCACGCCCGATATCGGCGAAGGCGTAGTCGTCACTTCCGCCATGCAGGAAAACCCCGTGATCGGCGGCGCCGGTGCCTGTAACCGTCATGGTGCCCGTGCCAAACCGGCCGACCGCCAGATACGCTTCACCCCGTCCGTGGTTTTCCAAAATGATGGCTGAATTGTCGACTGTCGCTGTTCCGGTGGAATTTGCGCGCCCTACAGTCAGGTTTGCACTTCTGGTCAGTTCCGGCACACTGTTCGTGATATGGATCTGGGACGCCTGCGACACGTTCAGGGTGCCGGTTGCGCCGTCTTCTCCGACGAAAAGCGCAGCGCCATTGCCCCTGACCTCAACCTCGCTGGCTTGCACATTCAGGGTGCCGTTCCCGTCAAGGCCACGCCCGACATACAGGTATTCATCCCCGGAGCCGCTGACGAATTCCGTGACAGGGTCAATTATTCGCAGCGCTGCACCATCGAGCACATTCACCACGCCCACTGCGCCATCGCGCCCGATCTGCAACCCTGCGCCGTCACGATTATCGATGCTGCTGGCTGAATTGATCTGGACCGTGCTGCCGGTGCCGGTGATCGTCATGGTGCCGTCGCCATTGGCAAAGCGACCAACCCGCACATAAGGCCCCCCCCCGGAGGATGAGAACATTGTCAGGACACTGCCCTCATTAACCGTCAGCGACCCGGTGCCGTTGACACCATAGGCCCATTCCCCGGCACCGGGGTTTTCGTTGAACGTGCCGCTACGGGAAATAGACATGGGAAATTCCTTAATCAAAATAAAATAACGAAGAAGAGTAGAAAAATCTCTCGGCTTGTGTGGCAAAATTCTATGCAGCATTAAAATAGACTTGCCACTGCGTATCAGGATCACCCGAATCCTCGCGTCCCGCAAGCTTTTTTTAACCAAAAGGGGTCTTCGGTTTAGCAAACGCATGCGGGTGGGGTTGGTCGGTGCGTGAACGCGCATTGCCCTGGCCGGAAAGCCCTGTTTTGCGCTGCGTGGCAGGGGCTTGTCGTGTCGCTTTGTGGAAAGCTGAACCCCAAAACGGGGTCCTGTTTATGCTGCCCGCGCCCGCGTTTTGGCCCCGATGGCAGTGTCGTTCGGTCTTGGGTCAAATGCGCGGACGGGCAAGACCCAGCAACGCCCGAAAGGAATTGCAGATGGCGGGCTTGATGCTGGTTTGGGAATGCATGCGATTGTTTGTCGGGCCCAAAGCGCGGGTTGAACAGTCCAAATACCAATATGCGCAACGAAAAAAGGCGCTGCTGAACCTTATTCAGCAACACCCGCAACGGGCACGCAATTTTGCCATTCTGTGCTCAACCGCTGGCCAGGGGCGCATCACTGAGGCGCATCACTGATGATGCTACCCTGTTCCCGCACCGCAGGCGCGGTGCGGGACTTTGCGCTTACCAGTCGTTGTATTTCAGGAACTTGCCTGTCATTTCAACCTTGACGCGGTCGCCTTTGGGGTGGGGCACGCGGCTGATGATCATGTCAAAATCAATCGCGGACATGATGCCATCGCCAAATTCTTCCTGAATGATGGCCTTCATTGTGGGACCATACACCCCCACAATTTCATAAAGCCGGTAGATGCAAGGGTCTGTGGGCACTGCCTGTTCCCAGACCTTGGTGGGATAGTCTTCCAGCACGTCCTTTGCTTCAAGGGGCAGATCAAGAAGCGCAACAAGGGCCGCGGCCTTGTCGGCGGGCATGGAATTCATCCCCATCGCGGCGGAATGAGTGAAGACAGGCGACAGTCCGATAGCGGTGCCAATTTCTTCCCATTTCATTTTCTTGCGCTTTTTCGCGGCAATGATCAGGGCGGTCACGTCTTCTTTGGTCAGCATCTCGGTATCCATCATGTGGTCTTTCATTGGTGTCTCCTCTTTCTTGTTGGGGGCCGGATGTCAGCTATTCACGGCCTGCAGCCGCGGGGGGCGGGGCGCAGGCTCCGGGTCTTCGGTCGGGGGGGTGGTCAGGTCTATGCGCACGGATTGGGGCGACTGGCTTTCCCCGTCAGAGGCCTGGCCGGCCAGTTCTTTCGATCGTTTGCCCAGAAACTGCACCAGATGGTTGCGAATGGCGTAGTAATTCGGATGCTCGACAATCTCGGTGCGCACGCGCGGGCGCGGAATGGTAATTTCCACAGATTCCGCGACACGCGCAAACGGGCCATTTGTCATCAGCAAGATGCGGTCCGCCAGCAGGATCGCTTCGTCAATGTCATGGGTGATCATGAACACGGTCTGTTCGGTCTGCCCCCAGATTTTCAGCAATTCTTCCTGAATGGTGCCACGCGTCAGGGCGTCCAATGCCCCGAACGGTTCGTCCAGCAACAAAAGTTTGGGCTGGTTGGCGAAGGCCCGCGCTATGGACACCCGCTGGCGCATGCCGCCCGACAATTGGCTGGGCTTGCGGTGGATCACATCCCCTTCCAGCCCGACCATGGCCAGATACTGGGTCGCATGTGCGATGACCTTCTCGCGCGACCAGTCACGATACCGCGCCTTGACCCCGAACGTGACGTTCTTCAGCGCGGACAGCCACGGCAGAAGCGAATAGTTCTGAAACACCACGCCACGGTCCAGACTGGGGCCGGATACGGCCACCCCGTCCATCTTGACCACCCCTGATGTGGGGTCGGCAAGGCCCGCAAGCACATTCATGATGGTGGATTTCCCACAACCGGAATGGCCAAGGATGCAAACAAATTCGCCCTTTTCAATGCCGAAGCTGGCATTCTCGAACACAGTCAGGGTTCCGCCTGCACCATCAGGAAAAGATTGGGTCAGGCGCTCGACACTTAGAAACGGTTTGCTCATGGAAGCTGTCCTTTCATTCGGCATAGGTGACGGCGCGCTGCAGCATTGCAAAAACCGCATCCAGCATCATGCCCACCAACCCGATCATCAGGATCGAGAAGATCACCGAAGTCAGATCAAGGTTGTTCCACTCGTTCCAGACATAATACCCGATGCCGGTTCCCCCCACGAGCATCTCGGCGGCGACGATCACAAGCCATGCAATGCCGATGGAAATGCGCATGCCCGTCAGGATTGTTGGCGCGGCTGCGGGCAAGATGACTGTCAGCGCAGTGCGCAGATTGCCCAGTTCATGGGTGCGCGCGACATTCACCCAGTCACTGCGCACACCGGCCACGCCGAACGCTGTGTTCAGCAGCATGGGCCAGACCGAACAGATGAAGATCACGAATATCGCGCTGGCTTCGCTGTCTTGGATGATGAACAGCGCAAGCGGCATCCATGCCAGCGGCGATATGGGGCGCAATACCTGAATGAACGGGTTTAGCGCCTTGTAGGCCACTGGCGACATTCCGATCAGAAACCCAAGCGGTATGGCAATCGCTGCAGCCATCGCAAACCCTGTCAGCACACGATACAGCGAATAGGCAAGCTGAATGCCAATGCCCTTGTCATTGGGGCCGGCGTCGTAAAACGGGTTGCTCAGTTGTTCCCACGCCTTGACCAGAACATCGCTGGGGGGGGGCACAGCCGCGCGCGGCTGCCCCAGACCCATTAGGATTTCATATTCCGTCAGCGCCTCGCCCATCACTTGCCGCGTTACCGAGACTTCCCATGCCCCAAGGGCAACAACCAGCAAAACCACGGACAGAAGCGCTGCGCGTTTGTTGACAGAAAGCAGTTGCATGGCTTACCCCCGCTTAATGGCAAAGCTGTCGACATAGGCTTCGGGCTGGTCAGGATCGAAGCTTTTGCCCATGATCATGTGGGATTTGTAGTTCACCTCTGGCGCGTCATAACCAAGATCTTTCATGACCTTGCGCGCATCCGATGCCAGATAGACCTGTTCGGCAATGCCCTTGTAATCCACATCGCCGCTGATATAGCCCCACCGTTTCATCTGGGTCAGGATCCACACGCCCATGGATTGCCACGGGAACGGGTCAAAATCGATCCGGTCCGGCACGCGCTGCACATTGCCCAGACCATCAGCATAGGTGCCGGTCAGAACCTGCTCGATCACCGGGACCGGCTGGTTAAGGTAGTTCGTGGGCGCGATGGCTTCTGATATTTCTTTGCGGTTTTCCGGGTTGGACGCATATTGCGTGGCGTCGATAATGGATTTCAGCAGCGCGCCATAGGTGTTGGGCATTTCCACCGCGAAACGACGTGGCGCTGCGAAGGCGCAGCAGGGGTGGCCCTCCCAGATGTCCTTGGTCAGCATATGGATAAAGCCGATCCCTTCCCAAACTGCGCGCTGGTTGAACGGGTCGGGTGACAGGTAGCCATCCAGATTGCCCGCACGCAGGTTCGCCACCATTTCGGGCGGGGGCACAACGCGGATCTGGATGTCCTGATCGGGGTCCAGCCCGTGTTCGGCCACATAATACCGCAGCAGGAAGTTGTGCATCGAATATTCGAACGGCACCCCGAAGGTCATGCCCTTCCATTGCTGGGGGTCGCGCTTGTCCAGATGTTCGTTTGACAGCACAATTGCCTGCCCGTTGATGTTTTCCACAGCGGGCATGATATAGGGCGCGGCCGTCGATCCGGCCCCCATCGTCATTGCCAGCGGCATGGGCGTCAGCATATGGCTGGCGTCATACTGGCCCGAAAGCGACATGTCCCGCGCCACGGCCCACCCTGCCGTTTTCACCACTTCCACGTTCAACCCGTAGCGTCGGTAAAAGCCCATGGGTTCTGCCATGATGATGGGCGTCGCGCAGGTAATCGCCACGAAGCCCACTTTCAGGTCGGGCTTTTCAGGCGCGCCAAGTTCATCCATGATCAGCGCCTTGGCCTGATCCAGCGGAAACACAGACGCCAGCGCCGCCGCGAAGGCGCCGCCCCCCAGCATGCCCATCATCGACCGGCGGCTTATATCGTTATGCCCAAAAACCGACCGGACAACCGCGCTTTCCACAGCGCGTTCCAGCATGGCGTCAGATGTGGTGGGCGCGCTGGCCCGGGCGCGCGCATCGGTGACGCAGGTTTCGCAGCCGCAAGCTGCGCCATGGCGCAGGTCTGTTTTATGAGAAAACGGGTTCCCAAGGCTATTGGTCGACATGGCTTCCCCTATGCAGGTTGATGATCCTGAAACCACAGTAGCAATTCTGCAGCGCAGAAGACAAAAAAGCACCAAGCGTGCCGTTTTTTAATAAAATATTTATTTTCAGTATGTTGTGCGTTCTTGGCTGCGATTGGAAATACGACTTTTCGTAAATTACGATTTTTCGTATTGTGCTGCACACATGCTGGCGGCAGGGTAGGGCATGACCCTGAACCAGATGACGCCTGATTCCCTGCTGGACGCTTTCCCCCACCCGACCCTTGTTCTGGACACCGCACGGGACAGGGTTCTGGCCGCCAATTCCCGCGCGCGCCGCTTCCTTGGACAGGGGGGCAAGGCGGATTTCCGGTTTGCCCCGCATATTGCCGGAAATTTTGGCCAGTTTCTGGTGTTTCTGGATGAACTTGGCCATCGCGGTCAGGCGTGGCGGCGTGACATTCCGCTGCAGGACAATGCGAAACACCCGCTGACCTGTGAATTGCGCGGCACAGTGATAGCTGATGTTTCCCATCAGGTCATGTTGACGCTGATCGACCTGAATGAAATGTCGCGCCATGACCAGATCGCCGAAGCCAGCGAGTTGCAGCGCCTTGGCCTGCTGGAATGGCAGCGCGCACAGGATTTCTTCAACGAACTGGAACGTCAGAACCAGCTTATCCTGAACGCCGCAGGCGAGGGGATTTACGGGGTCAACGCTGATGGCAAGACCACATTCGTCAACCGCGCCGCGCGCGAGATGCTGGGCTGGAGTGCCGAAGACCTGCTTGGCCGTGACATCCATACGATGATTCATCACCATCACCTGAATGGTGACGCATACCCGGCCCATGACTGCCCGATCTATCAGTCGTTCCGCTTCGAACAGGTCAACCGCATCGAAGACGAAGTTTTCTGGCGCAAGGATGGCAAGCCCATTCGCGTCGAATATGTATCGACCCCGATCTATGATCAGAATGTTCTGGCGGGGGCCGTGGTCATTTTCCGCGACATTACCGAACGCAAGGAAAATGAACGGAAATTGCGCGATGCCATGCAACAGGTGCAGGAACTGCGCGAACAACTGGAACAGGAAAACGCCTATTTGCAGGAAACCATCGCGTCTGAACGCGCGCATCACGACATTATCGGTGCGTCCCCGGCCATTTTGCAAATTCTAAGCAAGATCGACCTGGTGGCCGCGACCGAAGCGAATGTGCTGATCACCGGCGAGGCCGGAACCGGCAAGGCGCTGGTCGCATCCGCCATCCATAAGGGCAGTTCACGCCGCCGCAGATCGCTGATTCATTTCAAATGCAGCGCTGTCACCACCGACGCCATAGAGGCAGAACTGTTTGGCCAGATTCGCGGTGCGTTTCCGGGGGCGTTGCGCGATAAGCCGGGGATGCTGGAACTGGCCCATAACGGCACGTTGTTTCTGGATGATGTCGATGAATTGCCCTTGGGGCTGCAAGGACGCCTGCTGTATGCGCTGCAAGAAGGCAGCGTCACGCGGCTGGGTGACACGCGGGCGCGCGCAATCAACCTGCGTGTTATTGCCGCCAGCCGCAGATCGCTGGACACGCTTGCCCGCCGGGGCGAGTTTCGTCAGGAATTGCATATGTATCTGAATGTCTTTCCGATCGAATGCGTGCCGCTGCGCAAACGGCCAGAAGATATTCCCGCGCTTGCCACGCATTTTCTGGCGCTGGCGTGCAAACGTCTGAACATGAAACCGCCAAGCATTTCGCGCCATTCCATGGAGAAGCTGATCCGCTATGAATGGCCCGGCAATGTGCGCGAACTCCAGAACGTGATTGACCGCGGCGCAATCATTTCGACCGGTGGAAAACTGCAAGTGGATCTTGCGCATCGACCGTCCCCGACAGGGGCAATCACTGCAGTTGTGATGACGGAAGCGGAATTGTCGTCGGTGTGGCGTGCCAATCTTGTCAATGCCCTGCGCATGACCCAAGGCAAGGTCGCGGGCGAGGATGGCGCGGCCCATCTGCTGGGCCTGCAACCGACCACCTTATATTCACGCATCAAGAAGCTGCGCATCCAGCCTGACGAATGGCTAGGCCCCGACATGGCGAATGACCCGCAGTGATGGCGCTGATCTGGGCTATCGGCCCCGTGTTGTCTTCATGCAACCGGCTGACTGGGCAGCGGGTCAGTCATGCCCAGTTCCGCCAGTATTTCGGCGGAATGTTCGCCCAGGGCAGGCGGGGGGGCATCATGGCCGGGGCCGTCATGCGCGAACTGGAAACCGGCGTTCAGGATCTTTGCCATGGGCACATGCGGATTGGGGGTTGGCACATCAAGGGCCAGGTTGCGCCCTTTCAGCTGGTCCAGGGCCAGCGCTTCGGAAACCTGCCGCACGGCGCCAGCGGGCACGCCCGCCCTGGCCAGCAGGGCTTCACATTCCACAGCATCATATTGGGCAAATGCGCTGCGCAGTTCTGCTTGTAGCGCGTCGTCATTGGCAATGCGCGTATCAGAATCCTTGAACCGCGGGTCATGCACCAGCCCGTCAAGCCCAAGCACAGCACAAAGCCGTTCGAACTGGTTTTGCTGAACAGCCCCGATTGTGATCGGCTGATCGCGTGTTGGAAACGTGTCCGCAGTCGGGGCCAGGGAAAAGCCGCGGTTTCCAGTGCGAACAGGGGCCAGACCGGAAATCAGCAACGGATAGACCACAGACGCCATCATCACCAGCGACGCGTCAAGCATGGCCACATCGACATATTGCCCTTGCTTTTGCGGGTCACGTTCACGCTGAAGCAAGGCGGATTGCACTGCAAACGCCGTCATCAGCGCACTGTAGGTGTCAACAACCGGAAAACCGATTCGCATGGGCGACGCACCGTCTTCGCCTGAAAGGGTCATCAGGCCGGACACACTTTGAATAATCTGGTCGATTGCGGGATGGTCGCGCATCGGCCCGTCTTGCCCGTATCCCGACACCGAACAATAAATCAGGGACGGGTTGTCTTTCATGACGCGCGCATGGCCCAGTCCCAGCCTGTCAATAACACCGGGGCGGAAATTCTCGATCATCACGTCGCTTGTTGCGATCAACCGCCGTGCGGCTTCCTGCCCGAACTCCGACTTCAGGTCCAGAACCAGGGATTTCTTTCCGGCATTCACGCCGATAAACGGTTCGGCCATTCCGCGCAGTTCCTGCCGTTGGGTGTAGTTGCGCAGCACATCCCCTGTTGGCGGTTCCACCTTGATGACTTCTGCCCCCATCAGGCGCAGGAAATGTGTTGCAAGCGGGCCTGCAATCACATGCGAAAAATCCGCGACACGCATACCGGCAAGTGGCTGCCCCATGATGACCCTCCATATAAATTAGTTCATATTATGAACTTTATGTGGGGCAGGGTCAAGTTTCCAGCCGATATGCGCGATTAGTCCTTTTGCGTCATGCGCTGGGGCGATGGGGCGGTGCGCTGTGATGACCGTGCCGCAAGGTGCAGATGAAGCCGGTTCAGCAAATCCAGCAGCGCGGCGCGATCATCTGCACTGAACGGGCCAAGCATGGCCTTATGCTGTGCGTCCATCCGTTGCATCAGCTGATCATGCCATGCCAACCCCGCCGGTGTCAGCGAAAGCGCATTGTAGCGCCGGTCGCTCAGAACCTTGCGCCGCTGCACCAGCCCGCGTTTTTCAAGGGTCTTGATCAGGCTGGCAACAGCAGATTTTTTCAAAACAATGTATTGGGCAAGATCGTTTTGCGAAATGCCTTCATTCTCGCGGATCAGGCTAAGGGTCGCAATTTCCCCGTGTTCGGTGTTCATATCGCCAAAATGCTCGGCATTCTCGGCGCGGATGAAAGCCCGTATCGTGCGCGACAGGAACGGCAGGTTTTCGCGTAAATGGCCAAGGTTTATTGAATCGACACAGGACGGGTCTGCGCCTTCGTGTTCGGTCATTGAGGCCTCTCTCGGGTTTTCATTGAACCTATAGAAAGGGCGGCCCCGCTGTCAAAGGCAGAAAAGGGGATTGACACATGCACCATTAACAGTTCACTAAATGAACTAATATGGGAAAGGGTGCGACGTGACGTCTGATGATGCGGCCAACCTGCTGGAAAATGCCTTTGCCTTGCGCGGCACAGTGCTTTCGAAAGATATGATCGGCATATTCGGCGAAGGGTTCCCCGAAATTCTTTTGCATGCCACTGGTGCGCCGGTCACATGCCTGCATATCCTGCCGCAGGAGGACATTGTCGATGCCGGGCATAATGTGTCCCAGTGCATCGAACCCTTCGTCGACCATGCCGTGCAGCGCTTCCTGCACCGTTTCGCATGCGGCTGTTTCAATGACCTGCGGGCAATTATCTTTTGCCGCGACGATACGGCCGCGCTGGTCGCGTATCAATACGCACTTGAACTGCGGCGCCTTGGCCTGGCGCCGGCCACACCCAAACTGGTCTTGTGGAACCTGGTCCATGCGCCCCATGCGCATGAATTCAACATGCGGCAGTTGGAAACGCTATGGCAGCATCTGGGCAGCGCACCGCCTACACCTGATGCCCTTTCACGGGCCTTTCAGGACGAAGTGGCGCGCGCACAGGCGCTTGAGGACCTGACAGAGTGTCTTCGCGCCACGAATGCACCTGTTCGCGCAGGCACAGCGATGACGTGGCGTGTGGCAGGGCGGTGGATGGCAGGGGGACAGCACGCAGACCTGCTGCGCGCGGCCCTTGCACCCGTCGCGCAAGCCCCCCGCGCCGCGCCGCGCTTGGGCTTGATTGGGGCGGCCATTACGCATACTGCCCTGTATGACATGATCGACTCCTACGGTGCGGTCATCTGCGACATGCAGCCTTTGGTTGCCGCCTGGCCGGTGGATTTGCCTGATCACCCGACGCCTGATGCCATTTTGAAGGCAGCCGCATCCGATAGGGATTGCCAAAGGCTTGTTCCCCCCGATGCCTACACCGACACCCTGATAGACCGCTTGCTGGCCGCGAAATGCGATGCGGTCATCTGTCAGCTTCATCCGCATGATGATGTGTTTGGTTGGGACGTGCCACATATTACGCGGCGTCTGAACGATGCAGGCATCGCGCTTGTGAACCTGGGTTTCGTGGACCCTGTTCCCACAGACCAAAGCCTGGCTGTGCTGGACACGGTTCTGCGAACAGACCTGAAACAGCGGGGGCTGGTATGAGCTATACGCCACTGAACGCGACTGCGGCCGCGATGAGCTATCAGCGCGACTGGGTGCGCCAGCTGCGCGAGGATATTACCGGCGGCGAGAAATTTGCCTTCGTCAACGCAGATACGCCGCATGAACTGTTCCACGCAATGGGCATGCCTATTGTCACCAACCAATGGTGGTCTGCGGTGATCGCTGCCAAGCAATTGTCCGAGCATTATCTGGACCGTGCAACAGAAATGGGGTTTCACCCCCATCTTCCGCGCTATTCCAGCCTGCCGCTGATTGCCGCACTGGATAACGACCCGTCGCGCCAGCCTTGGGGCGGTTTGCCCACCCCGTCCATTCTGTGCGCACGCCAGAGTTCTGATGAACATCAGAAGGTATTTGCCCTATGGGCGAAAGCGACGGGGGCACCGTTGCACCTGTTCAGTGCGCCGGGCGTGGCTGACCCTGAACCGCGTTGGTGGGAACTGGCGCGCGACAATTGGGAACAGCTGTATCACCCGGACCGGCTGGATCTGATGGTCGAGGAAATGAAAACCCTGATCACGACACTAGAAAAGATGACAGGCAGACGTTTCGACATGGATGAATTCGCGCAGTATATGCACGCTATAAACCGGCAGGAATCGATCTTCGAACATGTCGATCAGATGATCGCGCAAGCGCCCAAAGCGCCTTTGCGCATTTCCGAGCAAATCCCGAATGTCATGGTGCCACAATGGCACCGAGGGTCTGACTGGGCTTTGGCGCATGCCGCAACCTTTCGGGACGAAGTGGCGGACCGGGTTGCAAACGGGCAGGCCGTGTGCCCGAATGAACGCATCCGCATGATGTGGATCGGGGCAGGGCTTTGGTTTGATACGGATTTCTATTCGGCATTCGAGGACAGCCACGGGGCGGTGTTTGTGTGGTCCATGTATCTGCCATTTGCCTCGGACGGGTATATTCGCAAAATCGGGGATGACCCGTTGCGCGCGCTGGCCGCACGCATGTCATTGATGAATGAACAGTTGCATCAACCGCCTTGGGTGAATGAATGGCTGGTTGAACAGGCGCGGCGCTACCGGATCGATGCCGCCGTGATGCTGGTGCCACGCCATGACCGGTTTTCGGGCTATGGGTCGGGATTTGCGCGCCGCGCACTGGAAGCGGCGGGTGTGAAGGTCATTGAAATCTGGTCGGACATGGTGGACCGGCGCGATTGGAACCGCGCGGACATGCAAGCCCATGTCGGCAAGGCGCTGGACGGAATAAGTTGAATTGCTCTGAATAGTTCATATGATGAACCGTTAAGGGACCAGGTTGCTTGGGGGAAACATGCGCGCACTAGAAGGTGTAAAGATAGCTGACTTCAGTTGGGTCGGTGCCGGACCAAGGGCGACAATGGACCTGGCCGATAACGGGGCCATGGTCATCAAGATCGAGTCTGCGCGCAGGCTTGATCTGGGGCGGCGTTCGCCACCTTTTGCAGGCAAGTCTACTGACCATGACGGCTCGGCCTTTTTCGCGCAATCCAACACATCGAAGAAAAGTGTGACGCTGAACCTGTCGGACCCGCGCGGGGTGGAACTGGCGCGTCAGCTTGTCCTGTGGGCCGATGTCGTGGTGGAAAACTTCGGCCCCGGCTATATGGAACGCATCGGGCTTGGCTATGATACCCTGCGCCAGATCAAGCCGGATATCATTCTGGCCAGTGTGTCGGTTGCGGGGCGCAGTGGCCCCATGGCGGGGTTTCGCGGGTATGGCAATTCTGCCGCCGCCCATTCTGGGCATGCCGCGCTGTCGGGCTGGCCGGACCGCCCCCCACACATGCCGCCACTTGCCTATGGCGATGTCGTTGCGCCCATGTTTGCCACTGTGGCTGTGTTGTCGGCGCTGGAATACCGCCAGCGGACGGGCAAGGGCCAGCATCTGGACATTTCGCAGATTGAGCCGATGGTTCATGTCATTGCCGACCTGTTTGCCGCACCACAGGCCCGCAAAACGGGGAATTCGGACCCCGTGATGTCACCGCATGGTGTCTATCCCTGCGCCGGTCATGAAAAATGGATCGCAATCGCTACCGAAACAGATGCGCAGTGGCGCAGCATTTGCGCCGTGCTGCGCATCGCCCCCGACCCGGTGTTCGACACAGCACAGGACCGCGTCACACATGCAGATGCCGTTGATCAGGCGCTTGGCCGCGCCACGGCAGTGGTGGACCGCGACACGTTGCTAGCGGAACTTGCTGCAGCGGGCGTTCCTGCGGCAGCCGTGCAGGACGGGCGCGATGTGTTTGAAGACCCGGAATTGCGCGCGGCTGGCCATTTTGTTGCAGTGGATCATCCCGTTCTGGGCACAAGCATGATGCCCACCCCGCCGATGAAATTCTCGCACACCCCTGCATGTGTCACCGCCGCCCCCTGTCTGGGGGCGCATAACAAGGACGTGTTTTGTGACATGCTGGGAATGTCCGCGCGCGATGTCGAAGAACTGCACGCACAAGGGGTCATCGCATGAGCCAGCTTCAGGGAATTCGCGTTCTGGAACTGTCGGACGGTCTGGTGGACCTGGGCGGGCGCATGCTGGCGGAACTGGGCGCTACAGTCATCAGCGTGTCGCGCAGGGACACGTCCACGCAAGCGCGTGAGCTTGCGTGGGGCCATGGCAAGCACCGCTATAGCTGGCCCGAGGATGTTTCGTCACTTTTGCCGGTGCTGGCCGGGGCGGATATGTTTCTGGATGACCGCAGACGCGGTCCTGCCTTGCCCGAAAACCTGTTGGTGGAAAACGACCGCCTGATCCATGTAATCGCGCGCCCCTATAGCGCGGACGGGCCACGCAGCGGCCATGTGGCCACGGACCTGACGCTGATGGCGCAAAGCGGGTTGATGCATATTACCGGCGATCCAGATCGCCCGCCACTTCGGTTTCCCGGTGAACAGGCCTATGCGTTGACAGGAATACAGGTGGCAACGGCGGGGTTGATGGCCCTTCATGCACGCCACCGCACCGGACAGGGGCAGCGTGTCGATGTGTCGGCGCTACAGTCCACAACCCTGGCGAATTACCGTGAAGCCATCATGTATGAATGGACGGGCCGGATCGGCACACGCACGGGAAACCGCCTTGTGCGCGGCAAGTCGGGTGTGCGTCAGGTCTGGCCCTGTGCCGACGGGTATGTGACATGGTCCATGATCGACAACCCGAACATGATGCGCGCAGTCGTCAAGGTTCTGGAACAACACAACGCGGCAGGCGAACTGGCGGCGGTGGACTGGTCCGCAATTCTGGTTGCCGACATGCCCCAGGACGTGATCGACCATTGGCAAAGCATTCTGGAAGCGTTCTTTGCACGCCACCCAAAGGTGCAGCTTGGGCAATGGTCGCTTGAACTGGGCTGGGGGCTTTCGGTCATTCAGAACCTGGACGAGGTGCGCGAAAGTGACCATCTGGCACAGCGCGGCCTGTTCGTTCCAGTCACCTCCGACACCGGCACAACACGCCTGCCGGGGCCATTATTCGGCCATGACGCAGGCGGCCCGCCCCCCCCTCGGACGCTGTCGCCCAAGGCTACGCTGAACAGCTTTCCCGGCTGGGAGGCGTTTGAATGACCGCGCTGCAAGGAATAAAGGTGCTGGATTTCTCGCGTTTGTTGCCGGGGCCGTATTGCACATGGCTGCTTGCCGACATGGGCGCGGAGGTCATTCGCCTTGAAAACCCGCGCGAACTGGACAAACAGGCGAAGGTTTTTGGCTGGGACCGCCTGTCGGCAGACGCGCGCGCTGACATACGGCACAACGACATCCTGTCGCGCAACAAGAAATCGATGAAACTTGATATCGGCAATCCTGACGCGCAGGCGCTTGTCAAACGACTGGCGCGCGATGCCGATGTCGTGGTCGAGGACTATCGCCCCGGCGTTCTTGCCGGGCTGGGCTTGGGGTTTGACGACCTTGTACAGGTCAATCCGGGGCTGGTTTACTGCAGCCTGACCTTATGCGGGCAGACCGGCCCTTACCGCGACAAACCCGGCCATGACCCGGTTGCGCTGGCCGTGTCGGGTGCGCTGTCGCGGATGGGGGAAAACCCTGACGCACCGTCCTTCGCAGGGGTGCCTGTTGCCGATATTGTCACGGGAACGCATGCGGCTTTTGGCATTCTGGCGGCCTTGACCGCGCGGGCGCGCACTGGCCATGGGCAGCATGTTGATATCGCCATGAGCGATTGTTCCATGTCGCTTCTTGTAAACGTCCTGTCACGCCATCCTGACCCTGCCAGCATTCCGCCCCGCGGAATGCGCCGCGCGGATATGGGGTTATGGCGCACGAAGGATGGAAAATTCATTGTCACCACAGATATGGAACCGCGCTATTGGCGCCGCTTTTGCGATGCGGTTGGAAAGCCGGAATATGCGCAATTGCAGCATGACGTCGACTCTTGGCCAACGCTGCGCGCAGAGTTGGAACGCATATTCGCCACGCGCACGCGCGATGAATGGCTGGAGGTGCTTGCCGCCGCCCAAACCCAGTTCAGCGCGGTGCATGACGTGCATGATGCGCTTGCCGATGACCATAACATGGCGCGCGGGATGGTGCTGCGCGTGCAATCCGCCACAGGGCGAACGATGCGCCATATCGGAACGCCGGTCAAATTAACGGGAACGCCTGCGCAGTTTCGCAATCTGGCACCGTTGCCCGGACAGAACCGCGATGAAATCCTGCATGCGGCGGGGCTGAAGGTGGATGAAATTACCGCCCTCACCGCGTCCGGCGTGTTCGGAGACGACACTTGACCTAACCATCAAATCGGGAGGAAACGATGGCGAACCTGACGAAAACTGCAATAGTGGGTGGAATTTGCACCATCCTTGGGCTGGGCATGGCAACTGCCCAGGAATTTCGGCTTACCTATGCGTCGCCCTATGGCCCGACGCACCCATATGGCGAGGCGGATCAGGCATGGATTGACCGCATTCACGAACAAACCGACGGGCGTGTTGAAATTACACCC
The DNA here is from genome assembly GCA_017510335.1 of Paracoccaceae bacterium. GTDB lineage: Bacteria > Pseudomonadota > Alphaproteobacteria > Rhodobacterales > Rhodobacteraceae > Roseinatronobacter. Next base: position 39,986 of record JAFWNM010000010.1, on the reverse strand, counting down.
TTCTGGGGGCGGTCGCTGATCACCAGCCGCGAGGGGATTGACGAACTGGCGGCAGGGGTAGCCGATCTTGCCTATATCGCGCCGATCTATGCCAGTTCCGGGTATGAATTGTCGCGCAACACGCCATCGTTCTTTTATGGCTATGAAGACGCGCTTGAAGTGCTGGATGTGTATCTGGACCTATGGAACGAATTTCCCCAGTTCGAGGAGGAGTTGGACGGCGTCAAGGTTCTGGGGTTCAATGTGGGCACGCCCATGCATCTTATGCTGCGCGACCGCCCGTTCCAGCAGCTTGGCGACCTGCAGGGCCTGCGTATCCGGTCTGCAGTTGACTATGTCAGCGCATTGGCCGGTTTTGGTGCAGAAGGGGTGACCATGCCCATGACAGACACCTATCCCGCGCTGGAACGTGGTGTCGTGGACGGTGTCATCGCGCCATATGAAGCGCTGCGTTCCCTCAGCTTTGCCGAAGTCATCAGCTATTACTCGGAATTGCCCCATAGCCGGGGGGCCTATCCTTCGCGCGGTATGAATGGTGCTGTCTGGTCCCGGCTGCCCGCTGACATTCAACAGGTCTTTGAAGACAACGTCCTGTGGCTGACCACAATGACCTATGAACTGGCACAAGCGTCCGAAGAGGCGGGCCGCGCCTATGGCGAGGAACTGGGTGTGGCATTCAACGCCGTGGACGACAGCGTGATCACCGAATATTCGGCCGCTTTCGCAGAACCCGCCCGCGCCACCGCCCAGCGGCTGGACACACTTGGCCTGCCGGGAACGGAAATTCTGGAACGCGTGCGCGCGCCCCGTGACTGATCCCGCAATGTGACTGTGGTGGGGGCATGCTGGCCCCCGCCATGCCCCGCTTTCCCAAACACTCAAGGTATGGATATATGCGATACGGTCAGCGCATTCTGGATTTCTTCAGCCGTGTGTCAGGCATGATTGCCGTGGCAGGCATTCTGGCCCTTATGATGCTGACAGTGGTGACGGTCGTGTTCCGCGCAGTCGGAATAGCCTTTCCCGGCACCTACGTTATTGCGGAACTGTTGCTTATTCCGGCCATCAGCTTTGCGCTGGCTTATGCGACGATGCAAAACGAACATACCGGCGTGTCGCTTTTTGTAGACCGGCTGCACCACCGGCGGTTTCGCCTGACGCTGAAGGGGCTGATGCTTGGTTTGGGGTCGCTGTTCTGGATGGCCGTTGCATTGGCAACGATACGCGAAGCCATCCGGCGTGGCGCGCAGGGCGAAACATCGCCCATCATCAATATTCCGATTGCGCCCTTCAGGTGGATGATGGCTGCCGCCATGATCCTGATCTGCGTGACGCTGCTGTTCAAGGTTGTCCAGCTTTTGTTCGGACATGATGACAGCATCAATACCCCCGAAAAACTGGAAAACAAACTATGAGCACTGTCGCTATCGGATTTATGGGGCTTGCTGTGGTCTTCGCCCTTATAGCGGCGGGAATGCCGATCGGGTTTGCAATGGGGCTGGTGGGGTTTGCCGGTTTTGCCGCGATCATCAGTTTCGATGCGGCTGTGGTGCGGATCGGGGTGACAACTTATGGGATTGTCACCAACCACGCTATCGGGACCATTCCGCTATTCCTGTTCATGGCGCATCTGATGTTCGCATCCGGCATCGGCAAGGACATGTATGAATTCGCGGCAAAATGGATTGGCCGCAGGCGTGGCGGGCTGGCGATGGCAACGATCGGGGCGTCAGCAGGGTTTGCATCGGTCAGCGCGTCCAGTCTGGCGACAACGGCAACCATGGGTCTGGTTGCCATGCCCGAAATGCGCAAACATAAATATGATCTGTCGCTGGCATCTGGCAGCGTGGTCGCGGGCGGCACCATCGGCGCGCTGATCCCGCCATCGGGCATGTTCATTATCTACGGGATTCTGACAGAAACATCCATCGGGGCGATGTTTGCCGCCGGTATCATTCCCGGCATCCTGCTGGCGGTGTTCTACATTATCACGATTGCCATAATCTGCCGCATCAACCCTGACGCTGGCCCCCGTGGGCCGAAATATACCTTCCGCGAAAAACTGCGCAGCTTCAAGACAACCGGCGAAGTGATTTTTCTGTTTGGCCTTGTGATGGGCGGGATCATTCTGGGCTGGTTTACCCCCACCGAAGCCGGGGCTGTGGGCGCGTTCGGGGCCATTGTCATTACGGCGGCGCGTGGCCGTCTGACATGGGCAACCGCGCGCACGGCAATCTATGCAACCGTCAAAACGACAGGTATGATCTTCGGCATCCTGTTTGGCGCGCTGGTGTTCAACAGTTTTATCACAGTCACCCGCATACCGCTTCATATTGTCGATTTTGTCAGCAATAGCGGCTTTGCCCCCATGACTGTTCTGCTGTTGATACTGGTCGTCTATTTTGTGCTGGGCATGGTTCTTGACGCATCCGCGATGATGACCCTGACAGTGCCACTGTTTTTCCCGCTGGTCACGAATATGGGGTTCGATGCCGTTTTGTTCGGTGTCCTTGTGGTGCGCATGACCGAGATTGCCTTGATCACGCCGCCGGTCGGCATGAATGTTTATATCCTGTCAGGCGTTGCACGGGATGTGCCGTTAAACAAGATTTTCCGTGGCGCCTTGCCCTTCGTGGGGGCAGATATCTTGCATGTCGCGCTGCTGATCGCCTTTCCCATGCTGGTTCTTTGGCTTCCCTATCTTTAGAGCATGTTGCTCAAAAGTGGGAACCGGTTTTGAGCTCCTCGAACATGCAAAGCCAATAAGTTAGAGCATGTCGCGTGAATACGAATGAACGCGACATGCACTAGGGTGCGCCGCGTTCACCGGTATGCACGCGGCCCATTCAAACTGCTTGTGGTCGCGTGTTTATATGCGCAAAACCGGCATCCGGTTTTGCGCATGACGCGCTAGCGCCCGCCCGTCACTGCCAGCGCCAGTTTGCTAGCCCCATGGCGCACTGGATCGGTGGTTGGCAGTCCTGTTTCATCCTCGACCGCGTCAAGTGCTGCGCGGGCTTCGGCTTCGGACAGGCGCGCAGTGTTCAGCGCGATGGCCACCACTTTGGCCGCAGTCAGCGCGCCGCCTGCGCGCGCCACGGCTTCATTCAGGGCAATGACATCGCGCAGGGGCGGAATGCGGACGCTGTCCAGTTCGTCCAGTGTTTCCATGCCCGCCCGGTGGCACAGCACCATATGGGTGCAGGCGCTGCCGCGCATCAGCGGCAAGGTGGCCGTGCTGCCCGGATGCAGAAGCGAACCTTGCCCCTCGACCACGACAATTTCATGCCCGCCAGCGTCCAGCACCATGCGTTCCACTGCGCCGCCTGCATGGTCCACACGGATGGCGTCCAGCGGAATGCCGCGGCCCGTGATGGCAATACCCGTTTGCCCCGTGGCCAGAAACGCGGCATCATGACCCAAGGATTGCAAGCTGCGCGTCAGTTCCAGCCCTGCGGTCATTTTGCCAATCGCCATATCCGTGCCCACCATCAGCACGCGAATATTGTCCAGCGCCGCCGCACGCGCCATGGCGATGGGGGGCGCGTCGCCTTGGGGCACGCGCAAATCCCAGACCCATTGACCGGCGCGCAACCTGTCGGCAAACAGCGGCTGAAGGCGGTCATGCATGCCGTTGACAAGGTTCATCCCGTCGTCGATGGCCTGTTGCAAGACGCCCTTCCACGCGACGGGCAGGCGCCCGCCTGACGGGGCCGTGCCCAGAACCAGCACGGACGCGCCAAGGGCCTGCGCGTGGGCCAGCGTGGCCACAACCGGCACATCGCTGTCCAGCGCACACAGGTCGCGAACACGCTTGCCCGCCTGCGTGCTGTCGATCACCGCCACCACCGGATTGCGCCCATAGCGCAATATGCCTTCGGCCATTTTGGCGTTCAGGCTGCCCATGGTCGCTTCGGCAAACAACGCGATGGGGTGTGTGGGGTCAAGCATTCAGGCATCCTCCGTGGCCGGGCCGGTCTGCGGGCAGGGTCACACCATCTATGAAGGGCGCGCCGCTGGCCGGGTCGGGATCAAGATTAAGGTGTGAATCAAGGTCGATATAGTCAAACAGCGCCGATAGTGATGCGCCAGCCGCAATCGCGACCGCGCTTTCGCCCATGCACCCGATCATGGTTTTCAGCCCATGCGCGCGGGCAGTGGCGACAATGCGCAGCGCTTCGGTAATACCGCCTGCTTTCATCAGCTTCAGGTTTACCCCGTCCACGCAATGCGCGAATGCAGGAATGTCTGTGGAAAAGCGGCAGGATTCATCCACAAATATCGGCAGGGCGCGGGACTGGAACAGGTCGGGCAGCTGGTCCTCAGCGCCCTGAACAAGGGGTTGTTCCACATATTCCACGCCGCGCTTGGCCAGCCAGTCCATCATGTGGCGCGCATCGCGCAGCGACCAGCCGCCATTGGCGTCCACCCGCAACGCCGCGCCGCTGCCTGCTGCCGCGTCATGGACTGCCGTGAACATGGCCTTGTCCGCGTCAATGCCGTCCCTGCTGCCCAGTTTGACTTTCAGCGCACGCGCCCCGCGCGCCAGCAACAGGGGCACACGTTCAAACACCACTTCTGGCGGGTTGATACCCACTGTCAACGACGAAACCACCCCCCGCCGCGCCAGCCCCAACAGCTTGTAAAGCGGCATATTCGCCTGTTTGGCGCGCAAATCCCACAGGGCCATGTCCAGCGCCGCCAGGGCGCAGGCCCCCACACCGCCCGCATGCGCGCGCGCCCAGATGTCATGAATGGCCCCGTCCAGCCCGCCTGCGCAAAATCCTTCCAGTTGCGCGCGCCCCTCTGCCACGGTTGCGGCCCCTTCTGTGTCGCCCGGGGCCATTTCGCCCCATCCGGTCAGCGTGCCGTCACTGACGCTGATAAACAGGTTTTCCCCGCCCAGAATTTCACCGCGTGAAATCCGCAAGGGGAAGCGTTTTTTCAGATACAGCGTATGAAAGTCGATCTTCATGAAATCCCACCCAGAAAAGCTGTCAGATTATCGGCCAGCGCGTCACTGACATAGCCGCCTTCCTGCACCAGCACCAGCGGCAGACCCAGCCCCGCGATGGCCGCCGCCATTGCCTGAAACCCCGGCGTGGTGATCGCCAGCCCCTTGAACGGGTCGTCAATATGCGCATCCAGCCCCAGCGCCACGACCACCACATCAGCCCCAAACGCGCTGATGCGTGCCAGTGCCGTGTCAAGCGCCGCCATATAGCCCGCATCATCCGTGCCGCGCGGCAGTGGCAGGTTCAGGTTGCACCCCATCCCGCGCCCTTCGCCGCGTTCTTGCGCAGCGCCCCAGAAAAACGGGTAAAAGCGGTCGGGGTCGGCATGCAGGGACACTGTCAGCACATCGTCGCGGGCGTAGAATATGCCCTGCGTGCCATTCCCATGATGCACATCGACATCCAGAATGGCAGGCCGCAACCCGTTTGCGCGCAACCGTTGCGCAGCAATGGCCGAATTGTTCAGAAAGCAAAACCCCCCCGCCAGATCGCAAAACGCATGATGGCCGGGCGGGCGCGACAGGACATAAACCGCGGCCTCCCCCCCCGCGACCAGATCGGCCCCGGTGATGGCCGATTGCGCTGACCAATAGGCCGCATCCCATGTTTGCGCGCCAATGGGGCAGGCAGTGTCCGCCTGATGATAGCCTGCCTGCCCGATGGCAGATTTGGGGTAATTATCGCCCCGTGTGGCGGGGTGGATATTGGGGATCACTTCTGCCCCCGCATCCGGGATGCGCTGCCAGCGCGGATAGATGGTGCGCAGGAATTGCAGGTATTCCGCGCTGTGAATGGCGGCAATCGGGCCAAGGCCCGCATCCAGCGGTGGCTGAAACGCACATCCCGCCGCCTGTGCGCCAGCCATCAGGCGGGCAATGCGTTCGGGGGTTTCGGGGCTGGGGTAGGTTTTGCCATTGGCCATGAAGTGGCAGGGGTCATGCAGGCGCTGTCGTTCGTCGAATATGGCTTTCATGCGGTCCTCTTGATAAGATCTGCAACGCCTTGCGCCCCAAGGTGCATTTCCTGCATGCCGCTGGTGGGTTCAAAGCCAAGCCGCTGGTAGAAGTGCTGCGCCGAATGGCTGTGGTCATACACGGCCAGTTTCAACCATGTCGCCTGCCAGCCTGCGGCCCCGTTGCGCGCAACCTGCGCCAGCAGCCGCGCACCAAGTCCTTGGCCGCGCGCGTCCTTGCTTACCCAAAGGTCGGACACATACACCCCCGCCGCACCGCGCACAGTTGAAAACACGGGGCTATATAGGGCCGCGCCCAGGGTCTGGTCGCCATCCAGCGCCAAAAGCCCGTGCGCTGCCGGGCGCGCGCCCAGAACTGCGCGCGCCAGTGTCGCGCTAGGTGCGGCGTATTCCTCGCCTATATCTGCGCTAAGGGTGCGCAGGGCCTCGTCCAGACGCGCCAGATCGTCGGTGTCTTGCACGTCGCGAAACAGGGTTGCCAGCTTATGCATTGATGTGTTCCGCCCCTTTCAGCCCCAACGTGGCGCGCACCTGATCGGGCGGCATGACGACGCGGCCCAGCCGTTCCACAATCTCGCGGATTTTGGCCACCTGTTCGGCGTTGCTGCGCGCAAGTTGGCCGCGTGCAATGGTCAGGCTGTCTTCCAGCCCCACGCGCACATGCCCGCCCATCGCGGCCGCCATGGTGACCAGCGGCATCTGGAACCGCCCGGCTGCCAGCACGGAAAACAGATAGTCTTCCCCCCCGAACAGCTTGTCGGCCATGCGCACCATATGCGTCAGGTTTTCCGCGTCCGGCCCCATGCCACCCAGCACACCGAACACAAACTGGATGAAATAGGGCGGCTGTATCAGCCCGCGATCCGCAAAATGGCGCAGCATATAAAGATGGCTCAGGTCGTAGCATTCAAATTCGAACCGCGCGCCGCGCTCCACGCCCAGGTTGTGCAGGATGCGGGCAATGTCGCGCGGGGTGTTTTTGAACACCAGATCATCGGTATTTTCCAAAAACGGCCTTTCCCAGTCATGCAGCCAGTCGCGATCGCGCCCAAGCATGGGGTATAGTGCGAAATTCATTGTTCCCATGTTCAGCGACGCCATTTCCGGCGCAATCGCCAGGGGGGCGGCCAGCCGGTCATCCAGCGACATGACCGCACTGCCGCCAGTCGACAGGTTCAGCACCGCGTCCGTGTCGCGGGCCAGCGCAGGCACAAACCCATTGAAATCCTGCAATGCTGCGGATGGCTGGCCCGTCACCGGGTTGCGCGCATGCAGGTGCAGGATGGACGCGCCCGCCTGCGCGGCCTCCAGCCCCTGTTGCGCAATCTGCGCCCCGGTGACAGGCAGATATGGCGACATGCTGGGCGTGTGAATGGACCCTGTCAGCGCACAGGTGATGATGATACCCGACATGCGTTTACACCATTTCTGCCAGCGCCAGATCATCGACCAGCTTGGCCAAGGCCTTGTCCAGCGTTTCGATCATTTCGTCCAGATGCTGTTCAGACACGATCAGCGGCGGGCAAACCATGATATGGTCGCCCTCCAGCCCGTTGCGGGTGCGGCGCGAATAGACAATCAAACCCATCTCGAAGGCGATATCCACCAGCCGCTGATGGGCATGCAACCGGGCGGGCAGGGGGGCTTTTGTGACCGGGTCAGCCATCAGCTCAAACGCCAGCAGCAACCCCTGACCGCGCACATCACCAATGATTGGATGACGGGCCATCAATCCATCCAGCCGCTTGCGCAGGGCCACACCCATGATTTCGGCGTTTTGCACCAGCCCCAGCCGCGCGATTTCGTCAATCACCGCCGCGCCAGCCGCACAGGCCAGCGGGTTGCCGGCATAGGTGAACCCATGCAGGAAACCGCCCCCCTCCAGCACTGCGCCCACCAGATCGTCGCGCGCGACAATCGCGCCAAGGGGCACATATCCGGCCGCAAACCCCTTGGACAGCACCACGATATCAGGTGCCAGCCCCCAATGTTCCAACGCCAGAAACCGCCCTGTGCGCCCTGCACCTGTCATCACCTCGTCCAGGATCAACAACACGCCATGCCGGCGGCAAATCTCCTGCACGGCTTGCATATACCCCACCGGCGGCACCAATGCGCCAGTGGATGCGCCGCCAACAGGTTCGACAATGAACGCCAGCACTGTGTCCGGCCCCTGGGCCAGGATTTCAGCTTCCAGCATGGCGGCATAATGGGCGCCAGTGGCGGGGTCGTTGGCGTCCAGCCCGTCCAGATAGGCGCGCGGGGCAGGAATTTTCGGCATCTCGCGCATCATCGGCGCGAAAGGGTCCGTCAGGGGCGCATAGCCGGTCACTGCCAGCGCACCCAAGGTGCACCCGTGATAGCTGGGCGCGCGGCTGATGACCTTCCAGCGCGCCGCTTGCCCCACTGCCAGCGCGTGCTGGCGCGCCAGTTTGATGGCAGATTCCACCGCTTCCGACCCGCCCGAAACGAAGAACACCTTGTCCATGCCCGCGGGGCACAATGCCGCCGTTCTGGCCGCAAGTTTTTCTGACGCGTCGGTTTCGAAATGCAGCCGGTATCCGAAGGTCGATTTCTCCATCTGGCGGCGCATGGCGTCCAGCACATGCTCGTTGGAATGCCCGATATTGCACACCATCGCCCCCGAAGATCCGTCCAGATAGCGCTTGCCGTCCACGTCCCACATATAGACACCGCGCGCCTGATCCAGAACAGGGCGGCGCTGGCTGGACTGATAGAAAAGATGGCTTTCAGGCTTGGTCATGGGGCTATCCGGGCAATGCTGCGCAATCTTGCGGCCTGAGTGTCATGTGAACCTGCGCGCCCGCACTGAAGGGGCGGTCCTCGATCATGTTGATGGCCTGAAGCTGCATGTCGCCCGCACGGATGAAATAGCGCACCGACTGGCCCAGATAGTCCACTGTCTCAATGGTGGCCGGGGCACTGAACACCCCGTCCGGGGGCAGGGTGTCGCGCAGCAGCAGCTTTTCGGCGCGAATGACCAGCTTGGCCGCCCCTTCGCCCGCCAGATGGGGGGCCTTGGCGGCAGGGACAATCACCTGCCCGAATACAGGCACCTCCAGCACCGCACCTTCCGGCCCGCGCGACACACAGCGCCCTTCCAGAATGTTGGATGCGCCCAGAAAACGGGCCACGAATTCGCTGGCGGGGGTGTTATACACGTCTTCGGGGGCGCCGACCTGTTCGATGCGCCCATTGCTCATGACAACAATCTGGTCGGACATGGCCAGCGCTTCGGACTGGTCATGCGTCACAAATACAGTCGTCACGCCAATACGTTCCTGAATATTCTTCAACTCCACGCGCATATCTTCGCGCAGGTTGGCGTCCAGCGCGGACAGGGGTTCATCCAGCAACAACACATCGGGTTCAATGACAATGGCACGCGCCAGCGCAATGCGCTGTTGCTGCCCGCCCGACAGCGCCTTGGGGTAACGGTTGCCCAGATGCGGCAGTTGCACCAGTTCCAGCGCATCCCCCACCCGCCGCGCGATGTCGGCTTTGGAGACATTCCGATAGCGCAGCCCGAAGGCCACATTCTCGGCCACCGTCTTATGTGGGAATAACGCGTAGTTCTGGAACACCAGCCCCAGATTGCGCTTGTGAATGGGCACGTCGTTGACGCGTTTGCCATTGATGACAATCTCGCCCTCGGTTGGGTCCAGCAGCCCCGCGATCATGCGCAATGTCGTCGTCTTGCCACAGCCTGATGGCCCCAGCAGCGTGGTGAAACCGCCCTCGGGTATGGTCAGCGACGTTCTCTCGACCGCTGTAAACGTGCCGAAACGCTTGACGATGTTATTGAGACTGACTGCGCCCATGTTCCGCCTTCCGTGGTGGGACAGCAGCCTGAAAATCACGCCGCTTTCCCTTCATCTTGCCGGAAATACTCCGGGGGGTCCGGGGGGCTGGCCCCCCGGCCCTTTCTTCAGAACCCGCGCTGCACCCGCGCGAAGGTTTCGGACCATTCCCCCTCGTTGCCGTTCCAATAGGCCGGGTTGGCGAAGGTCAGCGCCTCCAGTGTGCCGCTGGGGTCATACGCGGGCAGGGTGGGGATTTTGCTGCCCAGATCGACCTTGGTGCCATCCAGCGAGGGCGGGTAATTCTGCCCCTCTGCCACCGCGATCGAGGTTTCGGGCGCAAGCATGAAGTTCAGCAGCTCCTCGCAGGCCTCTACAGGGGATCCTTTCAGAACGAACATGCATTCCTGCCAGCCAAAGCTGTTGGGCGGGTCATAATAGCCAATGTCATGGCCCTGTTCCTGCAAGGCCGCAATCCGGCCTGACCAGCCTTCGGTCACATAGATTTCTTCCTCGGCCAGCAGGCTCATCAATTCGGCGCCCGATCCCCAGTATTTCAGCGCAAGGTCACGATGGGTGCGGATGGCGTCCCATGCGGCGTCCATGTCCTGAATGTCATTGGGGCTTTGGCCGGTTTGCAGGGCCGCATACCACAGCCGCGTGCGCCAGTCGGTCCATCCGCCGATTTTCCCCTGATAGGCGGGGTCAATCAGGATGGACGCGCCCTTCTCGCGGATTTCCTCATCCGAGATATAGGCCCGGTTATAGGCCAGCCCTGTGGTGCCGTAGTTATAGGGCACTGCGGACAGGTGGTCTGGCGTGATCCCGCGGAAGGCATTGGTCAGCGCATCCATGACCAGTTCCATATTCGGAATATTCGTAAGGTTCAGTTCCACATCCAGCCCGAAATTCACATAGCGGGCATAGTCGAACACGCCGGACAGATGGGCGATGTTATATTCCCCTTCGCGCGATGACCGAACCTGCGCAAGGTATTCGTCGCCGCCCGCAAAAGTGCCGTCAACCACATTGATGCCGGTTGCGGCAGTGTAGGGGTCGAACGCGTGGCGGCGGAAGGCCTCGGACACAACGCCGCCCCAACCATCGAAGCGCACCTCGGTCACGTCCTGTGCGAAGGCCATGCGCGCAAACGGTGTCTGCACACCATAAGCGACACCGGCAGCGCCGATCAGGCCCAGAAAGCTGCGCCTGTCCAGGTCACCGTTGCGGTAGCGTTGCAGAAGGCGGTCATAACGTGTTGTATTGTCCATTTTGGTCTCTCCTTGTCGGTGGGGGGGCGCGGTTCTTACATGCCGCGTTTTATGGCGATGGTGCGCGCAATCGCAGCGCCCAGAAGCGGCAGGCCCACAGTCATGACAATCATGACCGTGCCCAACGCGTTGATTTCGGGACTGATGGAATTGCGCAGCATCGAAAAAATCTGCGTTGGCACTGTTTCCACCCCGCCGGGTTTCCAGAACAGCGTGCCGGTGATGTCATCGAAAGAAATGGTGAAGGCAAACAGCGCGCCTGCGGCCACAGCAGGCATAAGAAGCGGCAACGTGACCGCGAAGAATGTCTGGACGGGCGAGGCCCCAAGGCTAAGCGCAGCTTCTTCCACATCGCGCCGGATACTGACCAGCCGTGCCTGCACCACCAATATGACGAAGGGCAGCGTGAAGATGACATGCCCCGCCAGCAACAATGCGAAGCTTTTGCCAATGCCCAGCCAGTTCAGGAACAGCAACAGCGCCACCGCCAGCACCACTTCGGGCACCAGAATGGGCGCAATCAGGATTGTGGTGATCAGGTTCTTGCCCGGCACGGCGTAGCGCACCAGCGCCAGACTGGCCAGCACGCCCAGCGTGGTGGAAATCAGCGCCGTCAGCAGGCCAAGGATGATGGAGGTGCGAAAGGCGCGCATCACCGCGTCATTGTTCCAAAGCGCCTCGAACCAGCGCAGGGAAAGGCCCGTCATGGGAAAGCTGCCAAACTGGTTTTGGTTGAACGACAGCAGCACCACCACAGCCACAGGCAGGAACATGAACAGATACACCCCGACCGTATAGGCGCGAATAACCGACCAGCCGATATTTCCGCGCGCCCCTGTGTTTCTGCCGCTGCCCATTACCCAAGCCCTTTTGTCAGTTGCGACATGCCCAGAAATCGGTTGTAAACGGCCACCAGCGCGCCCAGAACCACCAGCAGCAGCAGTGACAGCGCCGACCCCATAGGCCAGTTCAGCTGCGTGATAATGGCTTCAAACACCAGATTGGCGAACATCGCATCCCGCGGCCCGCCCAGCACCAGCGGCGTAATATATGTGCCCGCGCCCAGAACGAAACACAGCAATCCCCCCGCCGCCAGACCGGGCAGCGACAAAGGCAGGGTCACTTGCAAGAAGGCCTGCCAGCGCGTGGCCCCCAGGGATGTGGCCGCCGCTTCCAGATTTGTGTCGATCCCGTCAAGGCTGACATAGATATTCAGCACCATGAACGGCAGCAGGAAATGCACCAGCCCCAGAATGACAGTTGCTTCATTATACAGCATCTGAATGGGGGAAGATGTGATGCCTGCGGTCATCAACAGCGTGTTCAGCGCGCCGGAACTGCCCAGAATGTTGATCCAGCTCATCGTGCGGATGATGTAGCTGATCCAGAAGGGAAGCATCAGTAACAACAGCAAAATCAGTTTGTTCCCGCTGGACCGGGTGATGAAATAGGCAGCGGGATAGCCAAGCGCGGCACAAAAGAATGTGGTGATCGCGGCAATTTTCAGGGTGTTGAACAAGATGTAGCGGTAAAACGGGTCTGTCAGCGCGCGCTGCCAATTGTCGATATGGAAACCCTGAATATCCGGCCCGACCGCAGAGCGCAGCCAGAAGGAATAAACGACAATGAACATCAGCGGCACCAGCAACAACACCAGCACCGCCCCAAGTGCGGGCGACAGCAAGATCCAAGGTTGCCGCTTTTCACGGGCTTCAACAGACATGACTGCGTTCCTGTGAGGCCATCGGGAAATCCCGATCCCCAAGTGATTGCAAACTCCGGGGGCATAAGGCAAATTAATAAATGGAATAATGAATATAGGTTTCATCAATGTCCCATGCCGATGACATCGACCGCCTGACCCGTGATCTGGACTGGAACCTGCTGCGCAGCTTTGTGGTTATGGCCGAAGCGCGGTCCATCACGGACGCTGCGCAGCGCTTGCGCCTGACCCAGCCTTCTGTTTCGACGGCGTTGAAAAAACTGGAAGACCGGATTGGAAAGCGCCTGATCGATCGCGCGCCGGGGCGGTATGAACTGACGCGCGCAGGCGCGCTGCTCTATCGAGAGGCCGTGGAAATACACGGTGCGGTTCACCGTCTTTCGACGCTTATGCGCGACATGACGGATGAAATCACAGGCCATGTGCGTATCGCTGTGGCCAGCCATGTTGTTTGCCCGCTATTTGATGATGTGTTGGCGGATTTCCATGCCCGCCACCCCCGCGCGACCTTGTCGATCTCCGTTCTGGGGTCCAGCGCGGCGCTGGCCAGCGTGACGGCGCGCACCGCGTCCTTTGCGATTTGTCTTGTTCACCGGCGTGACCCGAAAATTGAATATATGCGCCTGTATCGGGAATTTTTCGGCCTGTTCTGTGGCCCGCCGCATCCGTTGTTCGGGCGCAAGGGGCTGCGCCAGAAAGATCTTGCAGGCCATTCCGCAGTCAGTTTCGAAACGGACAGGCTGCATGATGCGCTGCGATCCGTAACCCTTCTGCGCGCCGAGTCGGAGTTGAGGGAACGCATCATAGGCACATCCAGCCATCTGGAAGAAGTGCGGCGCATGGTCATCGCGGGGCTGGGAATAGGCCCGCTGCCCTTGCATGTCGTGGCGCGCGATGTGGCCGACGGGCTGCTGTGGCGCCTGCCGCCCTATTCCAACCCGCCCGCCATTGACGTGCATCTGGCATGGAACCCCAAGGCCGCGCTGAACCGTGCCGAAAGCGCGTTGCTTGCTGCGTTGCAACGCGCAATCGGCGCCGTTCCCATCACGCAGCGGACCTATGGCCTGGAGGGGGGGGACGACCACCACGACGCCAGCCAGACGCCGGACGACCCGTAAAACAGGCGTGCAGCGTTGTTTTTGTATGGCGCGGTGGCGACCCGCCTGCGCATTGGCCCCGCGATAGGGTTATTCCCAGTCCATCGTTTTGAACCCTTCGCGGAATGCGAAGCGTTCAAGATGGGTGTCGATAATGGATTTCGCGCGTTCCATATCTTCAAGCGTTGCGGCGGCAAGGCTTATGCGCAGGCTGTGATCTGACGCGGCCATGATGCAAGGCCCGGTGGGAAGCGCCGCCTGCGCGCTGGTGGCGTCGAATGTGACTGCGATCTTATGGGCAAAATGCTTGCAAAGCTGCTGAAGGTAGGCACTGGCCTTCAGCGTCGGGAAGTGTCCGGTTGCTTTTTGCGTGTATTGCATCTTCTGAATTCCTGATTTATTTGGTCGGACATAAGGATGACAAAAATCATCGGGTATGTCCAGCCGCCGCCAGATAGCCCGGGCAAAATAAGGAATACCCCTATGAAGACAATGCTTTGCACAGCGGCAGTGTGTCTGGCCCCCCTTGTCGGCGTTGCGCAGGACGTGACGATTGAAACGCATACCGGCCCCGTGTCACTGCAACACGCCCCGCAAAACGTGGTCGCGCTGGACCTTGCGGCGATTGACGCGCTTGCGGCGCTGGATGTGCCCGTTGCGGCGGTGCCCGCCATTGCCCCGCCCGCCTATCTGGCGGGGGTCTTGGCCGGATTGCCGACAGTGGGCAGCCTGTTCGAACCGGATTTTGAAGCACTGGCCGTCATGGGGCCGGATCTTGTTGTTGCGGGCGGGCGGTCACAGGCGCAGGTTGGTGCGTTGTCGCGTATTGCGCCGACAATCGACATGACAATCCTGAATGATGACCTGATCGGGCAGGCGCGCGCGCGGGTTCTGGCCTATGGCACATTGTTTGACAAACAAGATGCCGCCGCTGCACTGGTCAGTGACCTGGATGATGCGCTGGCAAAAACGGCGGCAGCAGTGGCGGGGAAGGGAAACGCCCTGATTGTGCAGACCAATGGCGGAAAGCTTTCGGCCTATGGGGCAGACAGCCGCTTTGGCTGGTTGCATAAGGCAGTGGGCCTGCCCGAAGCATTTGGCGCGATCACAGCCGAAAATCACGGCGAATCCGTGTCCTTTGAATTCATCGCCGAAGTGAACCCCGACTGGCTGCTGGTGCTGGACCGTGCGGCAGCGATCGGACAGGATGGCGAAGCCGCAGCCGTGACACTGGACACCCCGCTGATTGCGGGAACGACTGCAGGCCAGCGCGGGCAGATCATCTATCTGGATGGGGGCGCGATCTATCTTGCGGGTGGGGGTATTCAGTCCCTGCAGGTTGTCCTTGGCCAGATCAGGGCCGCGTTTGACGGGTCCGGTAGCTGACAGTTGCGCCTGTTTCCCCGCGCCCTGATCGGGGGGCTGATCGGGCTTTTCCTGCTGGCTGGCGCAAGCCTGCTGGTGGGGGCCACCAATTTATGGAACACGCAGCTTGATACGGGCATGGTGCTTGCCATCAGCCGCGTGCCGCGCACGCTGGCGGCCATTCTGGCGGGGGCTGGTCTGGCGCTGGCGGGGGTGGTTGTGCAGCAAAGCGTCCAGAACCGGCTGGTTGACCCCGGCCTGATCGGCACACCGGAAGCGGCCATGCTGGGGCTGCTGGCGGTCACGTTGCTGGCCCCTGGCGCGGCGCTTCTGGTCAAGATGTCGGTTGCCTCGGTCAGTGCGCTGGCGGGCACGGCGGGGTTTTTCCTGTTGGCGCGGCTGGTGCCCCGGCGCGACCCCATGTTGCTGCCGCTGGTGGGGCTGATCTACGGTGGCATCCTTGGGGCGATGGCATTGTGGCTGGCCTGGATGAGCGATCTGGTGCAGTTCATGGGCATCTGGCAAACAGGCGAGTTTTCGGGCGTTTTGCGCGGGCGCTATGAATTGCTGTGGATCATCGCTGCGCTGGCGGTGGTGTTGTTCATTCTGGCCGACCGGATAACCCTGTTGGGGCTGGGCGAGGAATATGCCCGCGCGCTGGGCCTGAACTACCTGCAAACCGTGTTGCTGGGACTGGGCTGTGTGGCTGTGACCTTCGCTGTGGTGGTGGTGACTGTGGGGGCCATGCCGTTTGTGGGCCTTGTGGTGCCCAATATCGTGTCGCGCTGGCGCGGGGACAATCTGCGCCGGAACCTGCCATGGGTGGCGCTTTTGGGGGCTTTGTTCGTGCTGGGCGCTGATCTTCTGGGGCGGGTGGTGCGCTGGCCATATGAAATACCGGCGGCAACCATTTTCGCGGTGCTGGGTGCGGGCCTGTTTCTGTGGCTGCTTCACAACAGGAAGGTGCGCCGCCATGGCTGAACGTCGTCTTGTTGCGCTGGGGGTCGCGGTGCTGGGGTTATGCGCGGTGTTCCTGTTGTGGAACCTGCGTGCGCCAATTGGCTTGATTTTGGAACTGCGGGCCGAAAAACTTGCCGCACTGGTCATGGTGGGGGCTGCAACAGGCGCTGCAACTGTCATTTTCCAGACCATCGCCACCAACCGGCTGCTGACACCGGGTATTGTGGGATTCGACGCGCTGTTTGTCTTTACCCAGACGATGCTGGTTCTGGCCCTTGGCGGGGCGGGCTATGTAGCGCTTGCGGGCACGGTGAAATTCGTTGTTGAAGCCGCCGTGCTGATGGCGGCCGCGATGGCGTTGTTCGGAATATTGTTTCGAAACGGCGCCGAGGATATGATCCGCATGATCCTGACCGGCGTTATTCTGGGGGTGTTGCTGCGCGGGCTTGCGGGGTTTGCACAGCGCTTGCTGGACCCGTCAGAATTCGCGGTTGTCCAGCAGGCCAGCATTGCAAGTTTCAACGCAGTCGACCCCGAAATGTCGGGAATTGCCGCGCTGGTGCTGATATGTGGTCTGGGCGCCGCGCTGTGGCTGGCGCCGCGGCTGGATGTTGCAGCGTTGGGGCGGGTGCAGGCGCGTGTTCTGGGGCTGGACCATGACCGGCTGGTGCTGACAAGCCTTGGTGTGGTGGCGGCGCTGGTTGCTGTGTCCACGGCGCTTGTCGGGCCTGTCACCTTTCTGGGGTTGCTGGCGGCCAGTTTCGCCCATGCGCTGTTGCGGGACCACCGGCATAGTGTGCTGATACCGGCGGCGGCCCTGATGGGGGCGGCCATTCTGGTGGCAGGGCAGGCAGTCTTTGAGCGTCTGCTGGGCCTGCAATCGGCGCTGGCGGTGATTGTGGAATTCGCCGGCGGCCTGCTGTTTCTGGCCCTTGTTCTGGGAAGGCGCGCAAGATGATCGAAATCAACAACCTGTCCGTGTCGCGCGACGGTGCGCGCATTTTGCATGACGTCACGCTGAATGTGCCCCCGGGGCGGTTGGCGGCGATCATCGGGCCGAACGGGGCGGGCAAGTCCACGCTGTTGCATTGTATGGCGGGGTTGTTGCCCCCCGATTGCGGGCAGGTGCTGGTCAATAGCCGCAACATCCATGCCTTGTCCGAAGCCCGCCGCGCGCTGATCCTGTCGCTGCTGACGCAGGCACAGGGCACTATTCCCCGCCTGAGCGTGCAGGATCTGGTAGCCTTCGGGCGTTGGCCGCATCATCGTGGCAGGCCCACTGCCACAGACCGCGCCATCACTGCCAAGGCATTGGCGCGTTTCGACCTTGACCAGCTTGCAACGCGCAATGTGGAAACGCTGTCGGGCGGGCAGCGCCAGCGGGCATTTGTGGCCATGGCCTATGCGCAATCCACCCCCTGGATGTTTCTGGATGAACCGCTGGCCGCACTGGACCCGAAATACGTCCGCGACATCATGGACAGGCTGCGTGACATGACCGGAGATAAGACCGGGCAACGCAGCATCGCGCTGGTTTTGCATGACCTGTCGGTGGCTGCGCGCTATGCCGATTTCTGTATCGCAATGAAGGCGGGGCGCATTATCGCTGCGGGTCCGTGGCGGGACATTGTGACATCTGATTTGCTTTCGGACCTGTATGACACCCCCTTGCGGGTGGCACAGCTTGACGGCGTGCCGGTCGTGATGGGACTGTAGCGCATGGCCCTTGCGCGCGGGCGCTGACAGTGCCCAAGCCAGACGCGCACCACCATCCGCAACCCGACAGAGAGGCAGCATGCGCCACCCCGACGACCCAGCCGCGCCCCCCGTTCGCTGTGCACAGGACCGCTATGGTGACAGCGACCCGCAAATCGCGTATTTTCGCATCTACTTTGCCTTGATGCGGATCAACCGGACCCTGATGCCCCCGATTGAAGCCGTCTTGCGCGCCCAGGGCATTGCTGACCCTGTCTGGTATGAAATATTACTGGCCGCCGAGGAAGCGGGCGAGAACGGTGTGCAGATGCTGGAATTGCAACGCCGCCTGTTCCTGCCGCAATATGCAGTGTCGCGCCATATTGCACGGATGCAGAAGGCAGGGCTTGTCCACCGCAAGGCCGCATCGGGCAAGGGGCGGGGACAGACAGTCTTTGTGACCGTCGCGGCCCGTGGTTTGCATGAACAGGTCTGGAACGGGTATTCCCGACAGGTGCATGCTGCCTTGGCACCGAAACTGGACACGCAGGATGCCTATGCGCTTCTGGACATGCTGAACCGTCTGTATCCCTAGTGCGGGCCGCGCTGTTCCCGAAGCCGGTCACCCTGTGGCACAAAAGAAAAGGGCCAGCGTTTCCACTGGCCCGTTCAACTGTTGGTGCTGTTCGTCTCTTATTCTTGCTGGCCCATGAACATCAGCAGGAACTGGAACATGTTCAGGAAGCTGATATACAGGCTTAGCGCGCCATCGATGGCGGCCTTGTCCAGCCAGTCCTGATCGCCTGCCATGGCATGCGCGACATAGTCACTCTTGATTTGCTGGGTGTAAAACGCGGTCAGACCAGCAAAGATCAGGATGCCGATGGCCGAAATTGCAAACATCATTGCTGGGCTTGCAAGGAAGATGTTGATCACCATCGCCACGATCAGGCCAATAACACCCATGATCAGGAAAGTGCCCATGCCGGACAGGTCTTTCTTGGTGGTGTAACCCCACAGGCTAAGCCCGCCAAACGCGATTGCGGTCACAAGGAATGTCTGTGTGATCGAATAGCTGGTGAACATCAGGAAGATGGAGCTTAGCGACAGGCCGATCGCGCTTGCGAATACGAAAAAGCCAAGCTGCACACCAGCGGCGGATGCACGGCGCATCAGCGCGCCCCAGCCGAACAGAATGAACGCCAGCGGTGCGAACATGATGACCCAGCGCAGCGGCGACAGGTAAATCGCGCCCCCAAGGCTGTTCAGCAGCGTTCCGTTGGGCAGTTGCGCCACAGCCGCGTTCGGGTCTGTTGTAACTGCCAGCCCGGAAATGGCCCATGCCGCGGCAGCCGTAATCAGCATGCCAACGGACATGGTTCCGTAAACCTTGTTCATATGGGCGCGCAAACCCGCGTCAATCTGTTCAGCGCGAGCACCACTCGTCTGAGCGCGCATCGTGTTGAAATTGGCCATTTTCACCTCCGGTCAAAAAAATGCGCGGGTTCCCGCGCGGTCATGACTGGAATATCGTGCCGAATGCCACCGAATTCAAGCATTTCCGGAGTAAACTGGACAGGATTTGATCGGGTTTCGCGCGCACGCCCCAATCCTATGCGCTTCCCCCTATGGAAATGACCACTTTGCCAGTGGATTTGCGGGTGCGCAACAGCTCGAACCCGTCGAATACCTGCTCAAAGGGCACGACATGGCTGACATGGGGTTTGATCCGCCCCTGCGCATACCAGTCAAACAACTCTCTTAAGCTGTCGGCCAGTGCATTGGGGGCAAAATTCAGGTAGCCCCCCCAATACAGCCCCATCACGGTCAGGTTTTTGACCAACAGAATATTGGCCGGAAACTGTGGCACCTTCCCGCCTGCAAACCCGATGGCCAGAAAGCGCCCCTCTGGGCGCAGGGCGCGCAGGGCCTCGGAAGCCATTGGTTCGCCTATGGCATCATAGACCACATCCACCCCGCCCAATTCCTTCAGCGTGGTGCGCAGGTCTGTTGTGTCGCTGTCCAGACAGATGGCCGCACCCGCGTCTTTTGCGACCTGCAATTTCTGTGCGCCCCGTGCAACCGCAATGACACGCGCGCCCATTTGCGCGCCGATCTCCACTGCGGTCAGCCCAACGCCGCCTGCGGCCCCCAGAACAACAAGTGTTTCATTTTGTTTCAACCGGGCGCGGTGGCCCAATGCCAGATGCGACGTGCCATAGGCCACCAGAAAGCCGGCGGCATCTGTCATCGACATTGCGTCGGGCAGGGCGATGCAGCGGTCTGCCGGGCAAAGGGCAACTTCGGCCAGCCCGCCCAGACCCGTGAATGCCGCAACCCGCTGGCCCACCGCAAACCCCGTCACATTCGGGCCAATGGCGCGAATCGTGCCTGCAAGTTCCATGCCCAATGTCGCGGGCAAGGCAGGGCGTTCCTGATATTGCCCTTTAACCATAAGTAGATCAGCGAAATTCAGGCCACATGCGGCAACATCCACAGTGATTTCCCCTTGTCTCGGGATGGGGGGTGGAATGTCGGCGAAGACCGGAGTTGATTCGGTGCTTTCAAGGCGAACTGCGCGCATCAGGGTGTCCTGTCGTTACCATTTTGGACAATCTTACCGAAGTGAAGGGGGCGAACAAGGGCCTCACCGGGCGCGGTATTCGCAATGCGCTTCATTCAGCCTTAAGTTGTTTGCAAAACGCAATGCAAATTGCGAATTTTTTGAAAATCGCCGGGATTGAAACAATTGATCAACCCTTTTGGGGCAACATACCTTACACCAGTGGTTGAGCTTGCCGCGCCAGAGTTCGTGTCGCCCGATCCAGGGCAGTAAAGTTGCGGCAAGCTTGCCCTTTGGGCTTTGTTGTTCGGTTTCAAGGCGTTGTCGCTTTGGTTCATGCGAATACGAGTAAATGAAAAAAATAAGGGACGGGGAATATAATGTCGCATCCTGTTGATATTCATGTCGGGCAGCGTATCAGACAGCGTCGCTGGGCTGTTGGCATGACCCAGCAGCAGCTTGCCGAAGTTGTCGGCATCAAGTTCCAGCAGATCCAGAAATACGAAACCGGCATGAACCGCGTTTCCGCGTCCAGACTTTGGGATATTGCACAGGCGCTGAAAGTTTCCATCACCTTCTTTTTTCAGGATGTGACACAGGAACAGACCGGCCAGCATGATGACATGCTGTCGAACAAGGAAACCCTTGATCTGTTGCGCACATATTACGCGATTCCTGAAAATCAGCGAAAACGCCTGTTCGAACTGGCGCGGGCATTGGGTGAAGCTGCCTGATTTTATCGCGCGCATGGGCAGGTGTGTGCTTGCAGTCCGGGGGGGGGCACGCCAATAAGGGCGTGCCAGATCGCGACACAAGGACACCGGGGTGAAGAACCGAACCAATATTTCCGCAGCCGAAAAAGCACAGCTTCTGGACCTGATCCACGCTTTCGCTGATCGCGCGCGAACCGAAACCCTTCGCCATTTCCGACAGCCGGAATTGACAGCCGACAACAAGTCCGGCGACGGGTTCGACCCTGTGACCATCGCAGACCGCGCTGTAGAACAGCTTATCCGCGACAGCCTTGCCCGCTTGCGCCCGCAAGACGGGATCACAGGCGAAGAATTCGGGCCGGTTCCCACATCTTCGGGCCTGACATGGATTATTGACCCCATTGACGGAACACGGTCTTTCCTAAGTGGAACCCCGTGTTGGGGGGTTCTGGTCGCGGTTGCTGATGATCAGGGGCCGTTTCTGGGCGTGATCGACCAACCCTATATTGGCGAGCGTTTTGTTGGCGGCCTTGGTGTGGCGCAGGTCACTGGCCCCCATGGAACAACAGCTTTGCGCTGTCGCAACACCCGGGTTCTGGCCGACGCTATCGTGTTTTCGACATTTCCTGAAATCGGCACCGAAGGGGAACGCGCCGCGTTTCAGCGGGTGTCGGCAGCCTGCCGCCTGACGCGCTATGGCATGGATTGTTATGCATACGCGCTTCTGGCGTTGGGCCAGATCGATCTGGTGATTGAAGCGGGGTTGAATATCTATGACATCGCGGCCCCCTTGGCCGTGATCGAAGCTGCAGGCGGTGTAGTGACGGACTGGCAGGGCGCGGCGGTCGGTGACAGCGGGCAGGTTATCGCGGCTGCAAACCCACAAATCCATGCCCGCGCGCTTGCCTTGCTGTCTGCCTGAACGATGTCGGCGTCACGCCCCTGCGGTCGGCGCGGTGGCAGACACATCCTCTATTGCTGCGGCAATCAGGTGCAGGCATCGTGGCGTTGAAAACCTGTGATCCACATCCTTGAGTAGCCGCAACTCCATGTCCGGGCAATCCGCATGTTCCATCAGGCGCAAGGGCACCGAAACATCCACAGCGTCATCACGGGTTCCTTGCAACAAGCGCACCGCGAAGGGCAGCGGTAGCGGATCCCGCAAAACCAGATTGCGCTTTCCATCCTCGAACAGGCGCCGCGTCAGAAAATAGGGCTGGTCGTCATGGCCATGCGCAAGTTCGGTCTGCCCAATCTGCAAGACCTGCTGTTGCTGCGCCGCTGATAGCTGTGGCCACATGCTGTCTTCGGTAAAATCCGGCGCGGCCGCCACGCCCACAATCGCATGCACGCGCGCAGGCATCTTGCGCGCGACAAGCAAGGCGATCCATCCGCCCATTGACGACCCCACCAGAATTTGCGGGCCTGTGGTCAACGCCTCCAGCGCGGCCATCGCATCCTCTGCCCAGTCGCCGATGCAGCCATCTGTAAACGCGCCCGAACTTTGCCCATGCCCCGAATAATCAAAACGCAGGAACGCACGCCCGTTCCTTTTTGCCCAATCTTCTAGAAACACCGCTTTGGTGCCTGTCATATCCGATTTGAACCCGCCCAGAAAAACCACGCCCGGCCCGCTGCCTTCAGTGCGGACATAGGCCAATGATCGCCCCTTCGGGGATGTCAGGATTGTGGGCATGACGGCTCCTTGTGTTCCTGGTCGTGGTCTTGGGCGGTGTCATGGCTGGCGCTGATCCGGCAGATCGGGCACCGCCTGGCATTGCCTTCTGGCGCCGCATGCCTGTTGTCATGGGGCGCAAGGTCACCTTTGCCGCAAACGCTGGCGAAGGCAAGGCCGCCCGACCAGAATGGTTCAGTCCGGCGCACCGGGACTGGCATAGTCCAGAAATTCGAAGATCACGCCGGACACATCATCACTGAAGTCATCCTTGCCGGCCCATTTGCCCAGATTCCATTTCAACGCGTCCAGAAAATCAAGCCCGCGGATATCTGCCAGCGTTTCCATCATCTGGCCCAGCCTGTCCTGCCCGAATTCCTGATCCGCCGGATCGGAGCATTCGGTCACCCCGTCCGAATACAGAAACAGCCGGTCCCCCGGCGCAAGTGACACTGTAAAGCTGGAATAGCTGGCTTGCGGGATCAACCCCACAGGCAACCCCCCATCGCCCACAAATTCCACCTTGCCGGATTTGCGCTGCACGGCTGGATGCGGGTGCCCCGCCTGCACGATGGTTGCGCGCCCCGTGGCAAGGTCCAGATCCGCATAGGCAAGGGTCAGATAGGTTTCTGTTTCCATCTCGCTCAGCATAAGGTCGTTCATGCGCGCGGCCACTTGTTCGGGCGCGCAGGCATTCGTGGCGCCGCTAAGCGGGTCATGTGTCAGGGCGATGTTTTGGCTTTGCGCCCCTTCGGCAAACAAGGCGCTGATGCGCGCGCTAAGCATGGCGGCGGCCACGCCGTGGCCAGACACATCAATCGAATATATGGCGATTCTGGTGTCCGAAATTCGAAAACTGCCGACCAGATCGCCGCCCACATGGCCCGATGATTGCAGCAAAAGCGCCAGCTGGCTGGTGCCATACTCCCTGAACCGTTCACGAATCAGCGCGTGTTGCAGTTTGCGCGCCTGTTGAAGATCGCGTTCCAGCGCGTCATGCACTTGTTGCAACTGCCGCAGCGCCTTGCGCACTTCGCGTTCCATGTCCAGCAGGCGTTCACCTGCGCTGATTCTGGCGCGCAATTCCATCGTGGACACTGGCTTGGTCAGAAAGTCGTCAGCCCCGACATTCAGCCCCTCTGCCACGGCAGTTTTGTCGTTTTTCGACGTAAGAAGAATGAAATAGCTGTAAAATTCGTTCTGACGCGCCCGAAAGGCCTGACAGAATTGCAGGCCATTCATTTCCGGCATCATCCAGTCCGACAGCACAAGGTCGAAATGGGTTCGCGCGCACAGTTCCAGCGCTTCCTGACCAGAGGCCGCTTGCGTCGTTTCATAGCCCCAGCCTTGCAGATGTCTGGAAAAGATAAGTCGTTGTGCGCGACTGTCATCTACAATCAGGGCACGCTTTCGGGCTGGTTTTCCAACTTCAGAAACCATACGCTTGCTGACATCTGTTTCCAAAAAAGGCCCCGGGTAGCAGTGGCTGGCAAAATAGCATCCTTCGAAAGGTCGCATCTCCAGTTTAATAACAGGTGAACCCCACGACGATTTTATTACCCCGCCGGATTACCCGTCGTTAACAAAATACATTTATGCAGTGGCCAATCCGAGTGAAAGGTGGACCCGTGATAGACTGGAAGCGTGTTCGGGAACTATACGATGAAATCGGCGAGGAAGCTTTTGAAGAAGTGCTTTCGCTGTTCGTAGAGGAAGTGGATGAAGCCCTTGAACGCCTTCAGGGCGCGCAGACGCCCGCATCCCGCATGGCCGAATTCCACTTTCTGAAAGGGGCTGCGCTGAACCTCGGGTTGCAGGAAATGGCAAACCGCTGTGGTCAGGCAGAAGCGCTTGCAAGTGACGGCATGCCAACAGAATCGGACCGCGATGTTGTCCTGTCGGATTTCCCTGTGGCCATTGCCGTCTTACGCGATGGCTGGCGCGACAAGATTTGACACTCCGTGCGCGTGTAGTGGCGCACGAGCATGTCTCTGCAATGCGGATGAACGCGACATGTTCTAAACCCGCGCCCCCGTTCAGCGGCTGGTGGCGCAGGGTCAAATCACAAAATTTGCGATGACTTCATCATTGGTGATGTCGGTGAAGGTGAACCCGTGCTGTTCCATGCGCGCAAACAGGCTTGCGAAATTTGCGGGTTCTGTGGTTTCGATTCCCAGCAGAACCGTGCCGAAATTCCGCGCGGTTTTCTTCAGGTATTCGAACCGCGCAATGTCATCATTCGGCCCAAGTATGCCCAGAAAGTCCTTCAACGCTCCGGGGCGCTGGGGCAGGCGCAGCAACATGTATTTTTTGGTGCCCGCAAAGCGCATGGCGCGTTCCTTGACTTCCGGCAGGCGCTCGAAATCGAAATTCCCCCCAGACGCCACGCAAATAACGGTTTTGCCCTGTATGTCTGCGGCCATATCTTGCAACGCATCCAGTGACAGCGCGCCTGCGGGTTCCAGAACAATGCCGTCATGGTTCAGCATGTCCAGAATTGTCACGCACACCCTGTTTT
The DNA here is from genome assembly GCA_017510335.1 of Paracoccaceae bacterium. Taxonomy (GTDB): domain Bacteria; phylum Pseudomonadota; class Alphaproteobacteria; order Rhodobacterales; family Rhodobacteraceae; genus Roseinatronobacter. The sequence continues at coordinate 14,597 of JAFWNM010000010.1, read as the reverse complement.
CGGCTGCAAGCAAAACCTGCTCTGGGGCGGTGTTGCGCAGTTTTTCGAATGTGCGCGCCCCGATCCGCGCGACCGATGCGCCATCCACGAAAGTGTCCAGCCGCGGCAGGGTCACTGGCTTGCCTGCCGCCAATGCCGCCGTAAGGCTTGCGCCGCCCGTGGGTTCCACATAGCGCAGCGCGATATCGGGGGCCGCAAGCTGAAGATAGCTGGCCATGCCCGCGCCCAAGCCCCCGCCGCCAACCGGCAGGATCAGCATGTCCGGGGCATGGCCCAACTGATCCAGCAATTCGACCGCAACGCTGGATTGCCCTTCAATCACATCATCATCATCGAAGGGGGACAGGAAATACGCCCCCGCTTCACTGCAAAAGCGCTGCGCGGCATCAAGGGCCTGGTCGAAAATATCCCCCGTCAGCTTGATGTCGATATACTGGCCGCCAAAGGTGCGGGTTTTCATGATTTTCTGCTGCGGTGTGGTGACCGGCATGAAAATTGTGCCCTGCACCCCGAAATGACGGCACGCAAAGGCCACGCCCTGTGCGTGGTTGCCTGCGCTGGCGCATACGAAATGGCGCTGGTCGGGGAAGGCGGCCATGCGTTTGCGCATGGCGTTGAATGCGCCGCGAATCTTGTAGCTGCGCACAGGTGACAGGTCTTCGCGCTTCAGCCAGATATCAGCCTCATAGCGTTGCGACAGGTGATCATTGCGCAACAGGGGGGTGGGGGGGAACACTTCGCGCAGCGCCGCTGTGGCCATGCGCGCATCATGCAGGAATGTTGTCATGACGAAACCTGCCAGCGTTCCAGCTTTTCCCTGATGTATTGGGGCATCGGGGCGGATGTTCGCGTCTTCGGGTCGAAAAACACCTCGACCACATCATAGGTGGCGTGCACCGCGCCGGTATCGGCATGCAGCATGCGCAGATGGAACGCACAGCTTTTGGTGCCAATGCGCGACACAGCGCCATCAATCATGATCAGATCACCCGCTTGCAATTCCTGAACAAACCGCGTTGTCGCCTGCGCCGATACTGTGTGAACACCGTGTTCGGTCATCATCTGGCTGTAGGGCAGGCCAAGCCCGGACCACATATGATAGCAGGCATCGTCAAAAAACGGCGCGTAATGGCGCACATTCATATGGCCGAAATGGTCATGGTGCCATGGGTGAATGACCCCGCGCAGTAGGTCCAGACGGTTTTGCATGCGACCTCCGACAGCCAGCTTTGGGTTTACGCATATCACATCTGTGGCGCAGCAAAACCCCCTGCACCCTTGCAGCACTGCGCTAAAGCCAATAGACGAAAGCAAAACCACCCATCCAACCGGAGTTGCCGTCATGTGCGCCAAACCCAATGCCCCCAAGAAAGTCGTGCTTGCCTATTCCGGCGGGCTGGATACCTCGATCATCCTGAAATGGTTGAAAACCGAATATGATTGCGAAGTCGTGACCTTCACCGCCGATCTGGGGCAGGGAGAGGAACTGGACCCTGCCCGCAAAAAGGCGGAATTGCTGGGTGTTGCGCCTGAAAACATCTTTATCGAGGATCTGCGCGAAGAATTCGTGCGCGATTTCGTGTTTCCCATGTTCCGCGCCAATGCGCTGTATGAAGGGCAATATCTGCTGGGCACCTCCATCGCGCGGCCGCTGATTTCCAAACGCCTTGTGGAAATCGCCGAAGCCACCGGCGCAGATGCCGTGGCCCATGGTGCAACTGGCAAGGGCAATGATCAGGTGCGCTTTGAATTGGCGGCCTATGCGCTCAACCCCGACATCAAGGTGATCGCGCCATGGCGCGAATGGGACCTGACCAGTCGCACCAAATTGCTTGAATTCGCCGAAGCCAACCAGATCCCCATCGCCAAGGACAAGCGCGGCGAAGCGCCCTTCAGCGTGGATGCAAACCTTTTGCACACATCATCAGAAGGCAAGGTTCTGGAAAACCCCGCCGAGGATGCGCCCGATTACGTCTATCAGCGCAGCGTAAACCCAGAAGATGCGCCCGACACCCCCGAATTCATCGAAGTGACGTTCAAGAAGGGCGATGCCACCGCCATCAACAACGAGGCAATGTCGCCGGCCACCATTTTGACCGCGCTGAACGAATATGGCCGCAAACACGGTATCGGGCGGCTGGATTTCGTTGAAAACCGCTTTGTTGGCATGAAATCGCGCGGGATTTATGAAACCCCCGGCGGCACCATCTTGCTGGAAGCGCATCGCGGGATCGAACAGATCACGCTCGACAGCGGCGCAGGCCACCTAAAAGACAGCCTGATGCCGCGCTACGCGGAACTTATCTATAACGGGTTCTGGTTCTCCCCCGAACGCGAGATGCTGCAAGCTGCCATCGACAAAAGTCAGGAACATGTGACTGGCACTGTCCGGTTGAAACTGTACAAAGGGTCTGTGCGCACTGTGGGCCGCTGGTCTGACCATAGCCTGTATTCCGAAGCGCATGTCACTTTTGAAGATGACGCAGGCGCTTATGACCAGAAGGATGCGGCAGGCTTCATCCAGCTCAACGCGCTGCGTCTGAAACTGCTTGCGGCGTGCAACCGGCGGCTGAAGGGCTGATCGAAGCCCTGTTTCATCTTGCCACAAATACTCTCTCGCCGAAGGCGCCATGCCTTCGGCCCGACACCCGGAAAAAGGGAACGTCATGACCAAACCTGTCGTTTTGTGCATTCTTGATGGGTGGGGCCTGAACGCCGACAGCGCAGGCAACGCAGTGGCACAGGCTAACACGCCCAATTTTGACCGCGTCATGCGCGTGTGCCCCAACGCCACTCTTGTCACCCATGGCCCCGATGCGGGCCTGCCCAGCGGGCAGATGGGTAATTCCGAAGTGGGCCATACCAATATTGGCGCGGGCCGTGTCGTGGCCATGGATCTGGGGCAAATCGATCTTGCGCTGGAAGATGGCAGTTTCTTGCAAAATAGCGGGCTGCTGGCCTTCATTGAAAAAATGCAGGCCAGCAAGGGAACGGCGCATCTGTTCGGCGTTGTATCGGACGGGGGGGTGCATGGCCATATCACCCACCTGAAAGCGGCAATTGCCGCGATCTGTGCTGCCGGTGTGCCAGTCGTGGTGCATGCCATCACCGACGGGCGCGATGTGGCCCCGCAATCAGCCGGTCCATTTCTGGACGACTTGCAAGCCAGCCTGCCGCAGGGCGCCAGTATCGGCACGGTCATCGGGCGGTATTGGGCCATGGACCGCGACAATCGTTGGGACCGTGTGCAGCGCGCACATGACGCCATCATGCGCGCCCAAGGGCTGCATGCGCAAACTGCTGCACTGGCCGTGACCGACGCCTATGCGCGCGGCGAGCATGATGAATTCATCGCGCCCACAGTGCTGCCCGGCTATCTGGGCGCGCGGGCGGGGGATGGGTTGTTTTGCCTGAATTTCCGCGCCGACCGCGCCCGCGAAATTCTGGCCGCACTGGCCGCGCCCAGTTTCAGCGGTTTTGACCGCGGCACCCCCCCTCAATGGAGTGCGGCTCTCGGTATGGTCGAATATTCGGATTCGCATAATGCGTTCATGTCCGCAGCCTTCCCCAAACGCAAAATCGTGAACACGCTTGGCGCATGGGTTGGCGCACATGGGCTGCGTCAGTTTCGTCTGGCCGAGACTGAGAAATACCCCCATGTCACCTTCTTTCTGAATGGCGGCAAGGAAGATGCCGAAGCGGGCGAAGACCGCTTCATGCCTTCCAGCCCGAAAGTGGCAACCTATGATCTGCAACCCGAAATGGCCGCGCCACAGGTGACACAGAAACTGGTCGAGGTTATTGGCGCGGGCTATGACTTGATTGTGGTGAATTTCGCCAATCCTGACATGGTCGGGCATACTGGCGATCTGGGCGCGGCCATCCGCGCGGTCGAATCGGTGGATGCGGGCCTTGGTGCGGCGCTTGATGCGCTTTCCGTTGCGGGCGGGGCCATGGTGCTGACGGCAGATCATGGCAATTGCGAAATGATGATCGACCCTGAAACCGGCGGGCCGCATACGGCGCATACCCTGAACCCTGTGCCTGTGGTGCTGGTCGGCGGGCCAGAAGGGGCAGGGCTGCGCGCCGGGCGGCTGGCAGACGTCGCGCCCACAGTGCTGGACCTGATGGGCCTGCCCATCCCGCCCGAAATGACGGGCAAAACCCTGATCGTACGGAAATGATTCGCGCAGCCCTGATGGCGGCAGGGCTTGCGCTTGGCGTACCGGCCCCCGGGCTGGCAGACCCCGCGCAACGTGCAATGGCGGCCGCACAGGCCTTGCTGGATGCGGGGAATCATTTGCGGCAGGCCAGTTCGGGCAGTGACCGGATTGCCGCACTTGGTGTGACCATTCAGGCCTATGAAGATGGCATGGTCGCCCTGCGCGAAGGGTTGCGCGATGCGCAGTTGCGCGAAACGGCGCTGGCGCGGGTTTTCTCGGCGCGGGGCAGTGACCTGTCGCGTTTGCTGGCGGTCCTGATGGCGACCGACAGGCTGGACGCCAACACAGCGCTTGTGCACCCGTCCGGCGCGCTGGATGCTGCGCGCGCTGCGCAATTGCTGGGGGAAGTGGCCCCAAGCCTTGGAACGGAAGTTGCGGTATTGCGCGACGAATTGCAGGAATTGCGCGCCCTGCGCCGTGCGCGGCAATACGGGCTTCTGGCGCTGGAACAGGGCCTTGGCACCGCGCAGGAGGCCCGCGTGGCCCTTGCACAGGCCATTTCCGAACGCGGCCCGCTGCCCAAGCGGCTTGTCGATGATCCCGATCGCCTGCAGATGCTGGCGCAGGATGCCGCAACCCTGGATGAGTTCGCCGCCGAACTGGCGCAAGGCGGGTCCGCGTTGGGAACCACGCCTGTCGCGGGTATTGCTGCGGCACATGGCACACTGGACTTGCCAGTGCGCGCAACCGTTTTACGCCGGTTCAACCAGCCCGATGCGGCAGGCATATCGCGCGCGGGGCTGGTTCTGGCCACAACGCCTGATGCGCTGGTCACTGCCCCGTGGTCGGGCACAGTGCGCTATGCGGGGACGTTGGCAGGGCAGGGCAACGCGGTCATACTGGAACCTGCAGAAGACAAGCTGATGGTTTTCGTGGGGCTGGGGGCGTTGATGGTGGAAACCGGCGAAATTCTGCCCCGCAATGCCCCCTTGGGAACCATGCCTGCAGAAAATTCCAGCGCTGCAGGCACTGGAACCCGCAGCCAAACACTCTATTTTGAGATGCGAGACGGCGCGAACCCCATTGACCCGGAGCCATGGTTCGCATTCACTGGGCGCCAGGAACCAGAATAGGGACGACAGCATGAAACGTTACGTTGTGGCAGGATTTGGCGGCGCGCTTGCGGGTGTGGTGCTGGCCACCCAGGTTGCAGCCCCGCTGCTGGCACAGGAACGTGGTCAGACCAGTTCTGTCTATGAACAGCTTGATCTGTTCGGCGATGTGTTTGAACGCATTCGCAACCAGTATGTGGATGATGTTGAAACTGCACAACTGATTGAAGCGGCCATCAATGGCATGCTGACATCGCTGGACCCGCATTCCGGCTATCTGCCGCCGGATGATTTTGACGACATGCGCACCCAGACGCGCGGTTCCTTCGGCGGGCTGGGCATAGAGGTGACGCAGGAAGACGGGTTCATCAAGGTTGTCACCCCCATGGACGGCACGCCCGCTGATCAGGCAGGGGTGGAACCGGGCGATCTGATCACCCATGTCGATGGCGAGGCGCTGATGGGCCTGAACCTGTCGCAGGCCGTTGATCTGATGCGCGGGCCTGTCGGGTCCGAAATCATCATCACCGTCATCCGCGAAGGTGTGACCGAACCGTTTGACCTGTCGATCATCCGCGACACAATTCGCCTGCAGGCCGTGCGTGTGCGCACCGAAGGCAATAACGTCATTTTGCGCGTGACCACTTTCAACGAACAAACCTTCCCCAATCTGCGCGACGGGTTGCAGGACGCAATCGAGGACCTGGGCGGGCTGGACGAACTGGGCGGTGTCGTGCTGGACCTGCGCAACAACCCCGGCGGTTTGCTGACCCAGGCCATCCGCGTATCCGATGCATTCCTTGATCAGGGCGAGATTGTCTCGACCCGCGGCCGCAACGAAGGCGCGGGCGAACGGTTCAACGCCCAAAGCGGCGACCTGATCGAGGGCAAGCCGATGGTTGTCCTTGTCAATGCTGGGTCGGCCTCTGCGTCGGAAATCGTGGCGGGCGCGCTGCAGGACCACCGCCGCGCCATTGTGGTGGGCACCCGCAGTTTCGGCAAAGGGTCGGTTCAGACTGTGGTGCCCTTGCGCGGGGATGGTGCAATCCGGTTGACGACATCGCGCTATTATACCCCGTCGGGGCGGTCCATTCAGGCGCTGGGCGTGTCACCTGACATTGTCGTTGAACAACCCCGCCGCCAACCGATTGAGGAAACACAGGCGGAAACGCCCCCCACCCGGTCGGAAAACGACTTGCGCGGGCGATTGGACAACAGCGACATCACCGATGACGAACGCCGCCAGCTGGAGGATGAGCGCAGACAGGCCGAAGATGTCGCGCGCCTGCGTCAGGACGATTACCAACTGGCCTATGCGCTGGATATCCTGCGTGGTCTGACTGCGCTGAACGGACGGTAAACACCCGCCATGACGCCCGAGCAGATTGCGCACCTGCCTTATCGTCCCTGTGTGGGGATCATGCTGATAAACGACGACGGGCTGATCTTCGCGGCCCAACGTCTTGATAGTGCGGTCCCCGCCTGGCAAATGCCCCAAGGCGGCATTGACGAAGGCGAAGCCCCCGGCGTGGCCGCCTTGCGCGAATTGAACGAAGAAATCAGCGTTACCCCTGATCTGGTGGTGCCGCTGGCGGAAACCCGCGACTGGCTGGCCTATGATCTGCCGCATGACATTGTGCCGCGCATCTGGAAGGGGCGCTATCGCGGGCAGAAACAGCGCTGGTTCCTCATGCGCTTCACAGGCCGCGATGACCAGATCGACATCCAGACGCAACACCCCGAATTTTCGCAATGGCGCTGGATTGCGGCACAGGACATGCTGGCGGAAATCGTGCCGTTCAAGCGCGATATTTATGCCAGCGTCATTGATGAATTCAGCGAATGGCTGGCCTGACCTGAACGGGCAGCAGCCCTGCCCGTGTCATTCGCCCGGCCGCTTCAGGCTGAACACCTGTTCAACCACAGCGTAATCACGGTATCCGCAGCGCGCAAGCGGTTTGAAACTGGTGATGTCAAACAGGCCATCCACCATGCAATCATCGCGCATATGCACACCGACGACTTCGCCCAGAACCAGAAAATTCGCCTCTCCGGCCAGTGTGACAATCTGGGTCATCCGGCATTCCAGCGCCGCAGGGGCGTTTGCCACGCGCGTGGCGTCGATCATCTGGCAGGGCGCGCGCGCGATGCCCGCCTTCTGGAATTCATCGACCTGACGTGGCCATGGCCCGGAGGTGGTGTTCATCACATCGCGCGCGGCATGTTCCACGATATTGACGCAAAACACCCCTGTGTCGCGTATATTGGCAACGCTGTCCTTGGTCCCGTCGCGGTCGGACTTGGCGCTGGTGGATGCGAACATCACTTGGGGCGGTTCATACGCGACCGCGTTGAAAAACGAATAGGGCGCCAGATTGTCCTGTCCATCGCGCCCGCGCGTGGAAATCCAGCCGATGGGGCGGGGGGTGACGATGGCGTTGAACGGGTTATGCGGCAAACCGTGGCCGTTGCGGGGTTCGTAAAACAAATCAAGCCTCTTGTCTATTTGCGCCCAGTCTAGCGGCATGCTAGGGCCGCGGCCAGCGCTGATGGCGCGGGGAAAAGATGATGCAGTTACTTCAGGAAACTAATGCGGATTGGTGGGAGGTCGAGGCCCTTTATGACCTGTGCTTCGCGCCGGGCCGCGAAGCGCTGTCATCCTACCGGTTGCGCGAAGGTGTGGCGCCGGTGGCCAAGCTGTGCCTGTTGCTGCGCGATGATAGCGGGGTGGCGGCCGCGATCCGGTTCTGGCCTGTGCGCATTGGGGGCCATGACGTGCTGCTTCTTGGCCCTATCGCCGTTCACCCCACCCATCAAAGCGAAGGGCTTGGCGGCTGGCTGATGCGCGAAAGCCTGTCACGCGCCGCGCAACTGGGCTGGGCGCGGGTGTTGCTGGTGGGCGATGAACCCTATTACCGGCGTTTCGGTTTCCAGCGCCTGGACGGCGTCCATATGCCACCCCCCACAAACCCCGCGCGTATTCTGGCGCTGGCGCTGGTGCCGGGGGGCTGGGATGGCGTGCGCGGGGATGTCGTCAAATATGACACCCCACCAGCCCCGCCGCCCCATCGCCGCAGCTGTCACGGCAGTGACGCCACATAATCCAGCAAGGCAGGGCGCACGCTTTCCAGCCCGCGGGCCTTGCAGCGGGCAATAAGTTCGGAAACCTCGTTCAGGTTGGCGCGCCGGATCAGGGATTTGACCGGCCCGACGGAAGCAGGACGCATGGACAGTGCCTGAATGCCGATCCCCGCAAAAGCCAGCGCATCCAGCGGGCGGCCCGCATCCTCGCCGCAAAATGACAGGTCCGTGCCCGCATTGTGGCAACGGTCCACAATATGCTGAAGGAATGTCAGAAAACTAAGGTTCAGCGTGTCATATCTGCGCCGCACCAGTTCGTTTTCACGATCTGCAGCAAAGGAGAATTGTTTGAGGTCATTCCCGCCAATCGAAATGAAATCCACCGTCTGGAAGAAACTGTCGGGCGCAAAGGCCAGTGATGGGGTTTCCAGCATGGTGCCCACATCCACCTTGGCGGGCAGCACATGCCCCAGCCGGCGTTCGCGGTCCAGTTCACGCATCAAGACATCGCGCGCGCGGTCAAATTCGCCAGCTTGCGCGACCAGCGGGAACATCACGCTTAAAGGGCGGCCTGCCGCCGCGCGGATCAGCGCCTGCAACTGCATGCGCAGCACACCGGGTTTGTCCAGCCCCACACGCAGCGCCCGCCACCCCATCGCGGGGTTTGGCTCATCAGGGCGCTTCATATAGGGCATGACCTTGTCAGACCCTATGTCTAGCGTGCGAAAATACACCTTCTTGTCCCCTGCTGCATCCAGAACGCGGGTGTAATTGGCCACCAGTTCCGACCGCTTCGGCATTTTGTCGCGGATCAGGAACTGCAGTTCGGTGCGAAACAGGCCCACGGCCTCGGCGCCGGAACTGGGCAGGGACGGCAAATCTGCCATCAGGCCCGCATTCATTTTCAACCTGATATGCGTGCCGCACAGCGCCATTGCGGGTTTGTCGCGCAGGCTGGCATAGCGTTCCTGTGCCTTGGCCTGCATCGCCATCTTGTCGCGGAAGGCTGCGCTGATGCTGTCATCTGGGCGCAGATGCACGACGCCTTCGGTGCCGTCCACCAGAATATGGTCGCCATTCAGCGCCTCTGTGGTGATGCGCGCCACATTGATGACCAGTGGAATGGCCAGCGCGCGCGCGACAATCGCCGCATGGCTGCCCACGGACCCTTCTTCCAGCACCACACCGCGCAGGTTGCGCCCATATTCCAGCAATTCCCCCGGCCCGATATTGCGCGCCACCAGAATGGGGCGTTCGGGCATCGCGGCGCCAGTTTCCTGCCCCTGTCCGGTCAGAATACGCAGCAAGCGGTTCGACAGGTCGTCCAGATCATGCAGCCGGTCGCGCAAATAGGCATCCGGCACCGTTTCCAGCCGCGCGCGCGCTTCGGATTGTTCCTTCTCGACGGCGGCTTCTGCGGACAGGCCAAGGCGTATGTCTTCTTCCATACGTTTCAGCCAGCCGCGCGAATGCGCAAACATGCGGTATGTCTGCAGCACTTCGGTATGTTCCTTGTCGCGCGAACGGGTCGCGGCCAGCATGTCATCGACGGACACGCGCAGCGCATTGACTGCCTGATTCAGGCGCTCCAGTTCGGCTTCGGAATCATCATTGACCAGATTGGTGATGACCACACGCGGCTGGTGCAACCAGACATGGCCCTCGGCTTCGCCTTCCTGCGCGGGAATGCCATGCAAGACAGCCTGACTCATATGAGGCGAGGGCATATCTGCGGACATGCCGACAAACGCGCCCAGTTCGGTCATTTCCGCCAGCACCATGGCCACGACTTCTAGGCCGTAAATCTCGTCCTCGGAATACAGGCGTGATTCGCGGGACTGGACGACCAGCACGCCCAGCCTTTCGCCAAGACGCTGAATCGGCACCCCCAGAAAGGAGGTGAACACGTCTTCGCCGGTTTCGGGCATGTAGCGAAAGCCGGGTTCAGCGGGGGCATTGGCGGTGTTGATGGGGCGTGCCAACCGCGCGGATTTACCCACCAGCCCTTCGCCCAGCCGCAACCGGGTGTGGTGCACCGATTCCGGTTTCAGCCCTTCAGTCGCACATAGTTCCAGCGTGTCCGGGTCGCGGAACAGATAGACCGAGCACACATCCGTGCGCATTGATTCCGCGATAATCGTTGTGATGCGGTCAAGCCGCTCCTGTCCGGGGCTTCCTTGCGCAAGAGTGTCGCGCAAACGACGCAACAGCATTCGGCTGTCTGTCTGTGTTCTGTGGGGCATGGCCCCTCCAAGTTGTTGCGGGCTGTTTCTCAGCCCGCCTTATCCAGTTCAAACGCATCATGAAGGGCCTGAACAGCCAGTTCCATATATTTTCTGTCGATCAGCACGGAAATCTTGATTTCCGATGTCGCAATGACCTTGATATTGACACCTTCATCGGCAAGTGCGCGGAACATACGCGCGGCAACCCCGGCATGGCTGCGCATGCCAATTCCCACAACCGACACCTTGGCCGCGTCTTCGTCGATTTCCAGCGTGTCATAGCTGATGGACCCGGCATCGCGCGCGGTTTCCAGTGCCTTGCGCGCGCGGGCAACCTGTTCAACAGGGCAGGAAAATGTCATGTCTGTGACCGGCTTTTCGCGGCCCTTGTAATTTTGTTCCGAAATATTCTGAACAATCATGTCCACATTCACGCCCGCTTCGGACAGGGGGCCGAAAATGGCGGCGGCAATGCCGGGGCGGTCCTCGACGGTCACAAGGGTCAGCTTGGCTTCTTCGCGGCTATAGGCCACGCCAGACACAACTTTCGATTCCATGATTTCATCCTCATCACAGACCAGGGTTCCTGATTGCTCATTCGTATCATCGAAAGATGACAGCACACGCAGCCGCACCTTGTAGCGCATCGCCAACTCGACCGAGCGCGTTTGCAGCACTTTCGCGCCAAGGCTGGCCAGTTCCAGCATTTCTTCAAAGCTGATCTTGTCCAGCTTGCGCGCCTTGGACGTGATGCGCGGGTCGGTTGTGTAAATGCCGTCCACATCTGTGTAGATGTCGCAGCGTTCCGCGTCAAAAGCTGCAGCAAAGGCCACTGCCGTGGTGTCAGACCCGCCGCGCCCCAAGGTGGTGATGCGCCCTTCGGGGCTAACACCCTGAAAGCCAGCGATCACGGCAACCTTGAAGCCTTCGGAAAATTTTGCGTCCAGATTGGTGCGTGGAATATCGACAAAGCGCGCAGCGCCGTGCTGGCTTGTGGTCTGGATGGGCACTTGCCACCCCTGCCAGCTGCGCGCGGGCACATCCATTTCCTGCAGCGTCAGGGCCATCAGGCCGGCGGTCACATTCTCGCCCGAACTGACAACCGCATCATATTCGCGCGCGTCATACAGCGGCGAGGTGTCATTGACCCAGCCCACAAGCTGGTTGGTCTTGCCCGACATGGCCGAGACGATAACGATCACGTCATAGCCGCGCGCGACCTCTGCCTTGACCTTTTGCGCCGCGTTGCGAATCCGATCCAGATCCGCAACCGAGGTGCCGCCGAATTTCATTACCAGAAGCGGCATTGGCCGACCCCTCCAAACGGTTTTCGCGCCACTTCATATGCGTGTGCAGGGGGTTGCGCAAGGTGGCCTATGGGGTTGGGGCAGGGCTTTGGGCGGTTTTTTTCCGGCCCGGTCGCCCCCGACGGCCCATAGGTGATGACGCAGCGTCAAATCGCGCACGCAGATGGGCTGCGCTGTCGCTGATTTCGGCGCGCACGGGGCCATTGCGGGGCGGGTCGTTCAGGGTGCTGTGCCAATGGTCCTGCGGTCTGCGCCCGGTGCCGCGCCGGTTCCAGTCCAGCGCGCGCAAGATGTCCTGCGCGGGACCGGGCAGGGGGCCATCGGCGCTGTGGCCGTTCAGTGCGCCCCACACCCGCGTCCAGCAGCGCGCGACAGACCACGGGTTATAGCCGCCACCCCCCAGAACAATCAGGCGCGGGGCCAGATCGCGCAATGCCAGCGCAGTTTCCACATGGGCATTATTTGACAGCGCCAGCCGCGACAGCGGGTCTTCTTCTATGGCGTCTGACCCGCATTGCAACACCACCGCTTGCGGGTTGAACCTGTCCAGAACCGGCAGAATAAGCCGCTGCAAGATATGGCGCATTTCACTGTCATTAAACCCGCGCGGCACCGGCAGGTTCAGCGCCCGCCCGCCGCCATCATCATGCAGCGCCCCGGTGAAGGGCCAGCGCCGGTCTTCATGGATGGAAATCATCAGCATATCTTGCGCACCTGCCAGCGCGTCCTGCACCCCGTCGCAATGATGCGCGTCAATATCGACATAGGCAATGCGCGACAGCCCCACGCGCCGCAGCGACAACAGGCACAGCACCGGGTCATTCAGATAGCAAAACCCGTTTGCGCGGTCCGCCATCGCGTGATGCGTGCCGCCGCCGGGCACATGCACCACACCGCCATCGCGTACCAGTTCGGCCGCCAGCATTACCCCGCCTGCCCCCGTGGCAGGGCGGCGGAACATTTCCGCAAAGACCGGATTGGCCGTTGTGCCCAGCCCGTGGCGGGCGCGCATCACGTCATCCACAGTTTGCGTCGCTTCCGCCTGCATCAGGGCCGCGACATAGTCCGGGGTGTGAAACATGCCCAGTGCTTGCGGCTTCGCGCGTGGACTGGTGCGGTATTGCGCGTGCGGCAGCCACCCAAGGGCACGCGACAGGTCCATGACTGTGGACACGCGCGGAATATGCAGCGGGTGCCACGCCCCGTAGCTGGACCCGCGATAAATGCCCGACCCGATGAAAACCGGCGTCATGGCAGTGTGGCGCGGATTTGGCGGGTGATGGCGCGCGCATTGGGGCGGGTGCCCGACCCCCAGAACCCCAGCAATGTGCCATCAGGACCAATCAGCGCCTTGTTGAAATTCCATGTCGGCACTGCACCATGCGCTTGCGCCAGCCAGCGATAGAACGGGTGCGCATCCGGCCCGCGCACAGGCGTGATTTCGGTAATGGGAAATGTCAGTCCGGTTTGCACGCGGCAAAAATCGGCCACTTCGGCGTTGCTGGACAATTCCTGCCGGAAATCATCGGACGGGACGGCCAGCACAACCAGACCGCGCGGCCCGTAATTTTCATGCAGCGCCTGCATATCCGCGTATTGGTGTGTAAACCCGCACAGGGACGCTGTGTTGACCACCAGAACCGGCTGACCGCGCCAGCCCTCCAGGTCTATGGGCCGGCCATCAAGGCCCGTGAAGCTGAAGGCTTGCGCAGGAAGTGCCAGGATCACGCCAAGAAGAAAGACCATCACTGCGCGCATCATGTCACCCCCTGGCTTCATCATGGGGCAATTAGGGCCGTTCGCCCCAAAGACAAGCCGTTTCATCTTGAATTAGGCTTGGCAGCGTTTAACTAGGCGTCATGGGTCTTGAAGGTCGCAGGTAATGATCAGGTTTTCGCTTCGATGTGCGCAGGATCACCGTTTTGAAAGCTGGTTTCAATCCGGCGCGTCATTTGATGGGCTGAAGGGGCGCGGGCTTGTCGTTTGTCCGGTCTGTGGCGGGACACAGGTTGAAAAAGCCCTGATGGCCCCAGCCGTCGCGCAGGGCGAAAAGGCAGTCCAGATTGCGCCTGCGCAACCTGACACCCCCCCCGCGCAGGGCCATCCCCCCGAAATTGCAGCCAGACTGCGCGAATTGCGCGCCCATGTCGAAGCGCATTCAGAATACGTTGGCGACAATTTCGCGTCGCAGGCACGCGCCATGTATCTGGGCGACATCCCCGACCGCCCCATCTATGGCGAAGCCCAGGTAAGCGAGGCGAAGGCGCTGCTGGAAGACGGCGTTCCTGTTCTGCCGCTGCCCTTCACCCCCACGCGCAAGGCCAACTAGCGCATTTGGCTTAGAAGTGGGAACATGTTTTGTGCTTCGCGGACAGGCAAAACCAATAGGTTGAAGCATGTCGCGTGAATACAGATGAACGCGCCATGCCCCAAGGCGCGCGGGTCACCGCGCAAGATATGCGTTCCCTGAACGCTGGCAGCTGTTGGGCTTTGTGGATCGGGCAAAACAGAATGGCACGCGCTTGTTGTTGGTTTTGGCCTGAAGGAGAGGTTCGGGGGAATGCCCCAGTGCGGAGCAAAGGCCGCAGGCCGCCGCACCATCGGCGGGCCGTCCCGCGGCCTGCCGATTTCGCCAGTTCCACGCCAAGCCTTTGAACTCAGGAGTATGCCCCCTGCATAAACTGCGCCCCTAAAACGTGGGACCGGCAG
>JAFWNM010000009.1 GCA_017510335.1 Paracoccaceae bacterium | reverse complement strand
GTCGCGCATCCAGCTGATTTCCTGTTGCTGGGCTGCGATGACTTCGCGCGCCAGTTCGGCCACTTCGGGGTCTTGCCCGTATTGCAGCACGATTTCCGCCATCGCAACCGCCCCTTCATGGTGCGGGATCATGCCGCGAATAAAATCCGCATCCGCATCATTGGTGAAGTCGATATCCATCGCGTCATGCATGGCGGCGTTGGCGGCGATATAGGCCAGTGTCGCGTCGCTTGCGCCTTCGGGTGCGGGTGCCATCTGGTGGCCCGCATGCGTATCATGCATATTCTGGCCCCCATGCGCCATATGGCTGGAAGCAAACCCCACGCCCGCCACCAATATACCACCGGCCACAAAGGCCAGAAATCCCGTCACAAGGGGTGTTTTCGACATTCTCGTATCCTCCGGTTTTGTCCGGCGCAGGAATAGCACCCTCCATTAGCTGGAAGGAAAGACACGTTTGCGTGTGCGCTTATTGCGTATTGCTGCAAAGCGGGAACCGGCTTTGAGCTTCTTTACCACACGGATTTCAGTAAGTCAGAGCATGCCGTGTCGCTGCCAATGAACACGGCATACCCTAGTCACATGCTTTCAGCGCCTGTGGCAACACGCGCGCAAAGACCTGCAAATCGGCCTCTGGCGCGGCGCTGACGCGGATGCAGCGGTCCATCGGCGCAACTGCGGGCATGCGCACGAACACATCGCGCGCCATCAATTCGCCCAGCAGGGCGCGCGCGAAATGCCCGTCGCGCCCGCAATCCATAGTCACGAAATTCGTGGCTGATGGCAGTGCGTGCAACCCGTTATCGGCGGCAATATGCGCAAGCTGTGCGCGCGCCGCACCAAGCTGCGCGCGCACCTGCGCCAACCACGCCTGATCTTGCAGCGCCGCCAAGGCCCCTGCTTGCGCAATGCGCCCCATGCCGAAATGGTTGCGAATGCGGTCGAACATGGCAACCAGCGGGGCCGCGCCAATGGCATAGCCCACCCGCAGACCGGCCAACCCATACAGTTTGGAAAATGTGCGCAGGCGAATAACGCGCGTATCATCGGGGTTCAGCGCGGGGGCGGTTCCATCGGGGGCGGCGTCAATATAGGCTTCGTCCAGCACCAGCAGCGTGCCATCGGGCACAGCGTCAATCATGCGCTGGACAATACGCGCCGAATGCCAGCTGCCCATCGGGTTGTCGGGGTTGCAGAAATACAGCAGTTTCGCGCCAGTTTCCTCGGCGCGGGTCAACAGGGCGGCGGGGTCTTCATGGTCGTCGCGGTAGGGCACCTTGTGCAGCACGCCCCCAAACCCCGCCACATGGTAGTTGAATGTCGGATAGGCCCCGTCCGATGTGACAACCCGATCGCCCTTGTCCACCAACATACGCACCAACAGGCCCAAAAGCCCGTCAATCCCTTCGCCTATGATAATATTCTCCGCGCCGACCCCGTGATGGGCGGCCAATGCATGGCGCAGCTCATGGCATTCGCTGTCGCCATACATCCAGACATCGGCAGCGGCGGCCTGCATTGCGGCCACAGCGTTCGGGGACGGGCCAAAACCGCTTTCATTGGCCCCAAGACGTGCGGCAAAGGGGCGGCCCGCGGCGCGCATATGGGCCTCTGGCCCGATGAAAGGGACAGTTGCGGGCAGCGATTTCAGCAGGTCGGTATAGCGTGGTTCAGTCATGCCCATAGGGATAGGCGAGCACTGGCCCCACGGCAAGGGCCAAGATCATATGATCTGGCCATCCTCCATGCGGCTTAGAAACGCGCCCGCATCGGCCAGCACCTGCTGGCAATGCGCGTCCTCCATCCGGTCCCATGTGCGATACATCTGCGCCATACGCGGGTTTTTGGCAAAGCGGTCGCGGTGGCGGTCCAGAAAATGCCAATACAACAAATTGAACGGACAGGCCCGCGCGCCGGTCTTGTCCTTGACCCTATAGTGGCAGGATTTGCAGTAATCCGACATTCTGTCGATATAGGCGCCCGAACTGACATAGGGTTTGGACCCGACCACCCCCCCATCGGCAAATTGCGACATGCCAAGGGTATTGGGGGCCTCGACCCATTCATAGGCATCGGCATAAACGGCCAGATACCATTCATGCACCTGCGCGGGGTCCACACCTGCCAGCAGCGCGAAATTGCCCGTCACCATCAGGCGCTGGATATGATGCGCATAGGCCAGATCGCGCGTCTGGCCCACAGCATGGGACATGCAGTTCATGCGCGTGGCCCCGCCCCAATACAGCGCGGGCAGATCGCGGGTGTGCTCCAGCGCGTTGCGCAGCGAATAGTCCGGCCCTTCCAGAAAATAGATACCGCGCACGAATTCCCGCCAGCCGATGATCTGGCGAATGAACCCTTCGACCGAATTCAAAGGGGCATGGCCGCGCCTGAAGGCCGCTTCGGCGCGCTGGCACACCTCCAGCGGGTGCAAAAGCCCCGCATTCAGATACAGCCCGATAACTGCATGATACAGATACGGATCATCCGACAGCATTGCATCCTGATAGGTGCCGAAATCCGGCAAGGCATGGATGATGAAATGATCGAGCGCCGCCAAGGCCCCGGCCCTGTCGGTGTGAAATGTGAACGGGCGCAACTGCCCGAAATTTGCCGCGAAACGCGCGGCCACAAGGTCCAGCACCTCGTCCACCACCGGATCGGGCGGCGCCAGCGGCGGGGCTTGGCGGAACAGATCGCCCTTGGCCGGTTTGCGGTTGTCATGGTCGAAATTCCACTTGCCCCCCTCTGGCTGGTCGCCCTGCATCAACAAGCCGGTTTTACGGCGCATTTCGCGGTAGAAATATTCCATCCGCAACGCCTTGCGGCCCTGCGCCCAATGCGCGAATTCGTCAGGGCTGCACAGAAAACGCGTATCAGGCAGCACCGAAATATGCAGCGGCATGTCCTGCAACGCCTGTATCAGCCGCCATTCGCCCGGCTGGGTGGCCAGCACCTGATCGGTGCCGAATTCCTGCGCGCGCCGCAGCAGTTCGGCGGGAATGGACCCTGCGTTATGGGCATCCTCCAGCCGCGTATAGCTGACATTCCAGCCCTGATCGCGCAGCGATTGCGCGAATTTGCGCATGGCCGCAAAGATGAAGGCGATTTTCTTGGGGTGATGGGGAACATAGCCTGCCTCGGTGCCCACTTCGGCCATGACAACCACATCGCGCACCTTGTCGGCCTGTTGCAAGGCCGAAAGCGTGTCGGATAACTGGTCGCCCAGCACCAGAACCAGTTTCACCATGGCACAGGCTTTCGCGCATAGTCGAAAAACTGGCCTGTATCGGCGGGGGTCAGGCTGTCCATGACCGCCAGCAGGCGCTGTGCGGCCTGATCAGGGGCAACAGCGGGATGGCGGCCAAGGTATTTTTCCGTAAAGGGCGTGGCCACAGTGCCCGGATGCAAGGCCACACAAGCCGCGTGCGGATGGGTGCGCGCCAGTTCCACCGCTGCGCCACGGATAATCTGGTTCAGCGCGGCCTTGGCGGCGCGGTAACTGTGCCAGCCCCCCGCGCGATTGTCGCCAATGGACCCCACGCGCGCCGACATAGCGGCCATGACCGAGGCTTCGTCGCGCGCCAGCAGCCCCAGCGCGTGTTTCATCACCAGCGCAGGCCCGATGGTGTTGACCGCAAATTGCGCGGCCATCGCAACAGGGTCCAACTGTTTCAGTGCCTTTTCGGGGCGATGGCCGTCAATTTCCAGCGCGCCAGTGGCAATGATAATGCGCTGGAAACTGCCGGACACTGCGCCCAGATGACGGGCCACCGACGTTTCATCCGTGATGTCCAGCCCGTCGCGGATGCGCGACAGGGCGGTGACGCGCCAGCCCTGCCCCTGCAGCGCCAAAACCAAGGCACCGCCAATCCCCCCCGATGCCCCGATCACCAATGCCCGTTTCATGGCCCACGCCCCCTGTTGCCCTTGGGGCGCAGATAGGGCGGCGCGCGCTCAAGTCACGCCCTGACCAGCGCTTCGGCCCATTTGCGCGCAATCGGCCCGACCAGCACCGCCAGCGGCACGGCAATAACCCATGCGACCGCCCATGCATACAGCCAGCGCGCCCCAAAACCGGCGTCAAAGCCGGTATTCACAAAGGTGATAAAGCCCGACATGATGACGGACATCATCGTTCCCATCAAAAGCCCCGTTACAATGCGCAGTGTCATGTTGTTCCTTTCCTTGAAGTCAAACATAATCATGTATGCGAATATATCTGACTTCAAGGGGCGGGATGCAACTTCACATATGCGTTTCAGCCCAGTGCCGTGTTACACCGCGCACAGGTGCCGGGGTGTTTGTGGCTGCCCACATCCGGGCTGATTTTCCAGCAGCGCTGGCATTTCTGCCCGTCAGCACGGTCAAAAACCACGCCCACACCCTGCACTTCGGGCATGCGGAATGCCTCAGCCGGGATGGGGTCCGGCGTCAGCGACAGGCTGGACGTGATGCAGATATCGGCAAAATCCACGGATTTCAGCGCCGCCATCACGGCCTCATCGCGCACATGCACCACGGGGGCCGCTTCCAGTGACGCGCCGATCACCTTGTCACGGCGCTGCACTTCCAATGCGGCGGTGACTGCGCGGCGCGCGGCACGAATGCCTGCCCATTTCTGCGCCAACGCGTCATTGCGCCAGTCTGCGGGCGTGTCGGGGAAGTCCTGCAAATGCACCGACGCATCATCCCCGGGGAAACGCGACAACCACACATCTTCCATGGTGAACACCAGCACAGGGGCCAGCCATGTGGTCAGGCGGTGGAACAGCAGGTCCAGCACAGTGCGCGCAGCACGGCGGCGGGGGCTGTCTGGCGCGTCGCAATACAGCGCGTCCTTGCGGATATCGAAGTAAAACGCCGACAGGTCCGTGGTCGCAAACGTAAACAGCTTCTGAAACACGCCCTGAAAATCATAGGCAGCATAGCCTTTGCGCACCTCGGTATCCAGATCGGCCAGCCGGTGCAGAACCCATTGTTCCAACTCTGGCATATCAACGGGGTCCATGCGCTCGGCATCCGCGAACCCGTCCAGATTGCCCAACAGAAAGCGCATGGTGTTGCGCAACCGGCGGTAACTGTCGGCCACGCCCTTCAGGATTTCCTTGCCGATGCGCAGATCAGCGGTGTAGTCGCTTTGCGCCACCCACAGCCGCAGGATATCGGCACCATATTCGTCAATCACCGCTTGCGGGGCCACAGTATTGCCCAGCGATTTGGACATTTTCATGCCCTTTTCATCCAGCGTGAACCCATGCGTCAGCACCCCGTGATAGGGCGCGCGCCCCTTGGTCGCGCAGGCTTGCAGCATGGAGGAATGGAACCAGCCGCGGTGCTGGTCGGTCCCTTCCAGATACAGGTCCGCAATCCCGTCCGCCGCGCCATCCTCGCGGTCGCGCAGCACAAACGCATGGGTGGACCCGGAATCAAACCACACATCCAGCACATCGAACACCTGGCTATAGGCATCGGGGTCGTGCAACCCGTCCAGCATGCGCGCCTTGAACCCGTCCGTATACCAGATATCCGCGCCATGTTCTTCGAATGCGGCCTTGATCCGGGCGTTCACCGCCGCATCGCGCAGCAGGAAATCCGCGTCATCCGGTTTCGCGCCGGTCTTGACAAAACAAGTCAGCGGCACGCCCCATGCGCGTTGGCGCGACAACACCCAGTCGGGCCGCGCTTCAATCATCGAATACAGGCGGTTGCGGCCGGTTTGCGGCGTCCATTTCACCAGCCGGTCAATGCTTTCCAGCGCACGCGCGCGGATGGTGTCGCCATGCGCGCCCATGCCATCTTGCAGGGCCATATCAATGGCCGCGAACCATTGCGCGGTGTTGCGATAGATCAGCGGCGCCTTGGACCGCCAGCTATGGGGGTAGCTGTGTTTCAGCTTGCCCTTGGCAAACAGCGCGCCCGCATAGGCCAGTTGCTTGATGACAGCCACATTCGCGCCGCCTTCCTTGCCATCGGGCTTGATGATGACCTCGCCCCCGAACAGCGGCAGATCGGCGCGGTAGCTGCCGTCTTCCAGCACATTATAGGTCATGGGCAGGCCGTGTTTCAGCCCGATCTGATAATCGTCATCGCCATGGCTGGGGGCGGTGTGGACAAAACCCGTGCCTGCATCATCGGTCACATGGTCACCGGGCAGCATGGGCACATCGAAATCCCACTCGCCATTTGCGCCATCCACGCCGCGGAAAGGGTGCGCCAGCGTCAGCGCGGCCAGGTCGCCAGCGTTAACGCTGCGCAGCCGCTCGGCCTTCACCTTGGCAGCACTCAATGCGCTTTCGGCCAGCGCATCGGCCAGGATGACCAACGCGCCGACATCTTCCTTGCCGCCCTCCAGCACCTCGGACACTTCATATAGGCCATATTCAATGTCCGGCCCAAAGCACACGGCGCGGTTTTGCGGGATGGTCCAGGGCGTCGTGGTCCAGATGACGACCGACACAGGCTTCATCTTGCCAAAAATACTCAAATCCTGCGCCGCGTTCCCGAACGCCGTCACGGGAAACTTCACCCAGATCGTATGGCTGGTATGCTCGTGATACTCCACCTCCGCCTCGGCCAGCGCGGTTTTTTCCACGGGCGACCACATCACGGGCTTGGACCCCTGATACAGCGCGCCATTCATCAGCAGTTTCATGAACTCGTCCGCGATCACGGCTTCGGCGTGGTAATCCATCGTCAGATAGGGCTTGTCCCATTTGCCGGTGATGCCAAGGCGTTTGAATTCCTCGCGCTGGATGTCGATCCAGCCTTCGGCAAAGCGGCGGCATTCCTGACGGAAATCGACAATACCCACGGCGTCCTTGTCCAGCCCTGCGGCGCGGTATTGTTCCTCGATCTTCCATTCGATGGGCAGGCCGTGGCAATCCCAGCCCGGCACATAGCGCGCATCGCGTCCCAGCATCTGCTGGGACCGCACCACCATGTCCTTCAGCACCTTGTTCAGCGCGTGGCCGATATGCAGGTGGCCATTGGCATAGGGGGGGCCATCATGCAGGATGAACGGCTTGCGGCCCTGCGCACCGTCGCGCAGCCGGTCGTAAATTCCCAGCCGTTCCCAGCGTGCCAGCCAGTCGGGTTCGCGCGCGGGCAGGCCTGCGCGCATGGGGAAATCGGTCTGCGGCAGAAACAGCGTGTCTTTATAGTCGGGGGTGTCGGTCATTTTCGAATACCTTGCGAATTGGGAAAATATGCAGGCGCCAAAGGGAACCCGGCACTCCGGGCGCGTCAGAGTGCCGGGACGCTAATTCGCTGAATGATCCATGGTCCGAACATGGGGCGCCTTATAGGTGGCATGGCGCGCAGCGTCCAGAGGGCGAAATGCTTGATGCGCGCGCAAAGCTGCGCTAGCGCTATGCAACGCGCTGTTTTGTGGCCCGAACCATAAGGAAAGACACCCATGCTGATGCCCTTTCATTTCGCCTATCATGTGCGTGACCTGGATGAAGCGCGCGCCTTTTACGGGGGCGTTCTGGGCTGCGCAGAAGGGCGCAGCACCGACACCTGGGTGGATTTCGATTTCTTCGGCCATCAGATTAGCCTGCATCTGGGCGAACCGTTTGCCAATGCCCCCACAGGCCACGTGGGCGACCATATGGTGCCCATGCCGCATTTCGGGCTGGTGCTGGATGTCGCGCGGTTTCGCGCCCTTGCCGACCGCCTGACACACGCAGGGGTTGAGTTCATCCTTCCACCCAGCCTGCGGTTCGAAGGGCAGCCGGGGGAACAATGGACCATGTTTTTCCGCGACCCGTCCGGCAACCCGATAGAGGTGAAGGGCTTTGCCGACACATCCGGCATTTTCGCCGCCTGAGTGTCGGGAACCACCGGATATGTCCTGATTTCGGGCACCCAGAACACAACCCAAAGTTGTTATGCCCGCCCTGCCGCCACGGCGCGGGTTGACTCCTTATCAGGGCTGGTGTCCATTAACTGTATTGGGCCGCGCGGTTCCTCGCGGAATTCCAGCGCAGTAGTCCCAACGACACGCGACCTAAGATCGCAAATCCTTGGAGGTACGTATGAACAAGATTTTCACAGCAGGGGTGCTGACCGCTGGTGCGCTGATGGGCAGCACCGCATTCGCACAACAGACCTTTATTTCCATCGGCACCGGCGGTGTCACGGGCGTTTACTATCCTGCAGGCGGGTCGATCTGCCGTCTGGTCAATGCGGGCCGCGCCGAACATGGTATTCGCTGCGGTGTGGAATCCACTGGCGGGTCGATTTTCAACATCAACGCGCTGCGCTCGGGCGAGTTGGAGTTTGGTGTCGCACAATCGGACTGGCAGTTCCATGCCTTCAACGGCAGTTCCAGCTTCGAAGAAGATGGCCCGCATGAAGACCTGCGCGCTGTCTTCTCGCTGCACCCCGAACCCTTCACTGTGGTCGCCCGCAGCGATTCCGGCATTACCAGTTTCGATGATCTGGCCGGCAAGCGGGTCAATATCGGCAACCCCGGTTCGGGCCAGCGCGGCACAATGGAAGTTGTGATGGAAGCGATGGGCTGGGATATGGACACATTCGCGGTCGTGTCCGAATTGCAGGCAGGCGAGCAGGCACAGGCGATGTGCGACAACAATATTGATGCCATCGTCTATACTGTGGGCCACCCGTCCGGCGCCATTCAGGAAGCCACGACCGCCTGTGACACCATTTTGGTCAATGCTGACAATGACACCATCCGCGCGCTGGTGGATGACCGCGACTATTACCGCATGGCAACCATTCCGGGCGGCATGTATCGCGGGTCCGATGAGGATGTGACGACCTTCGGTGTGGGCGCAACCTTCGTGACATCCGCGAATGTGCCCGAAGAGGTTGTGTATGAAGTGACCAAAGCCATCTTCGAAGGGATGGACACCTTCCGCGGGCTGCACCCTGCGTTCGAAAATCTGGTCCCGGAAGAAATGGTCAGCGACGGTCTGTCTGCGCCCCTGCATGATGGTGCCGCGCGGTATTTCCGTGAAGCGGGCCTGATGGACTAAGATAAAGTCGGGGGGCAGTCCCGGTTTCGGGCCGCCCCCCGGTATTTGCCCGTCAGGGCCACCCGGATGATGAATATCCCGGGCATTTCCAAACAAAAAAGCATACATATTCAGGGGGTTTGGTCATGGCGGAACAGGAACGCAAATTCAGCGATTCCGAACTTCAGGATCTGGTTGCCAGCACGGATTCCGGCGCGCGCAACCCCAAAAACCGCGCTGTGGCCCTGCTGATTTCCGGCGTCGCGCTGGTGTGGTCGCTGTTCCAGTTGTGGATTGCAGACCCGCAATTTGCGCTTGCCCCCAAAATACCGGGCCTAAGTATCATCGGGTCCGACCAGACACGCCCCTTGCACCTGACATTCGCGCTGTTTCTGGCGTTTCTGGCCTATCCTGCGTTCAAATCCTCGCCGCGCGACCGTGTGCCGCTGTTTGACTGGGTGCTGGCGCTACTGGCGTCGGGGGCTGCGTTCTATGTGTTCTGGTTCTCGCGCGAGATTTCCAACTCCGCACGGCAGGGCCGGCTGGAACAATGGCAGCTCGACTGGAACATTCTGGGCTGGCAGATTGATGTGATCTATCCGCAGGTGATCATCGGGTCGGTTGGCCTCGTGCTGCTGCTGGAAGCCTCGCGCCGCGCGCTGGGGCCTGCGCTGACCATCGTGGGGGCGGTGTTTCTGGCCTATTCCTATTTCGGCACCGGCTGGCTTATTCCGGAACTGATTGAACATTCGGGCCGGTCCTTCAACGGGATCATCAACACCCAATGGTATGACACCAATGTGGGCGTGTTCGGCATTCCGCTGGGGGTATCGACCGCATTTGTGTTCCTTTTCGTGCTGTTCGGGTCGCTTCTGGACATGGCGGGGGCGGGAAATTATTTCATCAAGATGGCGTTTGCGGGCCTTGGCCATTTGCGCGGCGGCCCCGCGAAGGCGGCGGTGGTCGGGTCTGGCGCGACTGGGCTGATTTCGGGGTCATCCATTGCCAATGTGGTGACAACCGGCACATTCACCATTCCGTTGATGAAGCGCGTGGGCTTTTCTTCCGAAAAGGCAGGCGCGGTCGAGGTGTCCAGTTCCGTCAACGGCCAGATCATGCCGCCTGTCATGGGCGCGGCGGCGTTTTTGATGGTCGAATTCGTGGGCATTTCCTATCTGGAAGTGATCAAACACGCGTTCATCCCCGCAGTCATTTCCTATATTGCGCTGATCTATATCGTGCATCTGGAAGCGCTGAAATCCGGCATGAAGGCGCTTGGCCCCTCTCGCAGTCTGACTCAGATGTTCCTGAAGGTCTTTGCGGGTTTCGTGATTGCGGGCGCGGGTTTTTATGCGGTGGTCGCGGGGGTCAACGGGTTGCGCGCTGTGGTGCCGGGCCTGTCGGGGATCATCACGCTGGCGGCGGTTCTGGCCGTCTATCTGGGGGCAATCTATGTCGCGGCGCAACGCCCCGACCTCGAAATGGACGACCCTAACGCAGAAGACATCAAGATGCCGGTCATGAAGGACGTGGTGCCCACGGGCGTGCATTTCCTGTTGCCCATTCTGGTGCTGGTCTGGTTTTTGATGGTCGAACGCCAGTCGCCCGCCAAATCCGCGTTTTTTGCAGTGGCCATGATGCTGTTCATCATCATCACCCAACGCCCCCTGAAGGCGCTGTTTCGCCAGTCGGGCGACATGATGGAACAGGCGCGTGCCGGGTTCAATGACCTGATCGAGGGGTTGATTGCGGGCGCGCGCAACATGATCGGCATTGGCGTGGCCACGGCAGCGGCGGGTATCATCGTGGGCACGGTCACCCGCACGCCCATTGGCACGGAACTGGCGGGGCTGGTGGAATATCTGGCGCTGGGCAATCTGTTCCTGATGCTGCTGCTGGTGGGGGCGTTTTCGCTGATCCTTGGTCTGGGGCTGCCGACAACGGCAAATTACATCGTGGTGTCGTCGCTGATGGCGTCTGTGGTGGTCAGCCTTGGGGCACAGGAAGGGCTGCTGATTCCGCTGATTGCGGCGCATCTGTTCGTGTTCTATTTCGGGCTGATGGCCGATGTGACGCCACCTGTGGGGCTGGCCAGTTTCGCGGCCTCTGCGGTGTCGGGGGGCGATCCCATCCAGACGGGCTTTCAGGCGTTTTTCTACAGCCTGCGCACGCTGGCGCTGCCGTTTCTGTTTATCTATAACCCCACCCTTATTCTGTATGGCGTGGATCTGGGCACGACAGCGGGCATATTGCAGGCAGCGTTCATTTTCGTGGTGGCGACAATTGCGATGTTGCTGTTTGCGGCGGCCACGCAGGGCTATTTCCTTGCGCGGTCCAAATGGCATGAATCGGCTGCGCTGTTGCTGGTCGCGTTCACGCTGTTTGTGCCGAATTTCTGGCTGGACCGTGTGCAACCCGAATTCAACCGCCTGCCGGGCGCGGAATTTGAACAGGTCTTGCGCGATCTGCCCGCCGGCAGCAACCTGCGCATTGAAATTGCGGGGCCGGATTTTGCCACTGGCCAGACGCGCAGTCTGACATTGTCGCTGCCGGTGGATGACACCCCCCCTGACCAGCGCCTGAACGCGACCGGATTGTTGATCCTGCCCGCTGAAGACGGGGTTGCGCTGGATGAACCCATGTTCGGCACGCCCTATCAGACAGAGTTGCAGGATTTCGATTTCTACGCGCCCGACCCGGTTGAACTGGTCGCGGTGCTGCGCCCGGCGGACCGTTGGCCTGCGCAGCTGTTCTTCATTCCCGCGTTGCTGCTGCTTTTGGCGGTTATCCTGCTGCAGCGGCGCAGGCAGACGCAACCGGCCTTCTAGGCCGCATCACGAAGGGGACGCTGATGGCCATGAAGATTTTGCTGCCCATAGACATGTCGCACCCCGCATCCTGGGTCAAACCCATGGGCGAGGCGCAGAAGATGCTGCGCGACGGGGGCGAATTGCACATTGTCAGTGTGTTGCCCGATTTCGGCCTGTCGATGGTGGGGGCATTCTTTCAAAAAGGGTTTGAACAGGCCGCACTTTTGCAATTCACCGAAGCGATGCGCAAATGGGTGCGCGACAATGTGCCGGGGTCCATTGATGTGCATCCCCATGTGCTGCACGGCAATATTTACGATGAAATCCTGCGTGCGGCGGACAAGCTGGATGTGGATGTCATTATCATGGCCGCCCATCGCCCCGAAGCGCGCGACTATCTGCTTGGCCCCAATGCCGCGCGGGTGGTGCGTCATGCGAAGCAATCGGTCTATGTGGTGCGCGATTAGCGCAGGGGCAGGCGTTTTCGCAGTTTGCGCAATTGGCCTGAAGCGGACGTGGAAGGAATGCCCCGGTGCGGAGCAAAGGCCGCAGGCCGCCGCACCATCGGCGGGCCGTCCCGCGGCCTGCCGATTTCGCCAGTTCCACGCCAAGCCTTTGAACTCAGGAGTATGCCGCCTGCATAAACTGCGCCCCTAAAACGTGGGACCGGCAGACCCCGGCCCGCCG
>JAFWNM010000008.1 GCA_017510335.1 Paracoccaceae bacterium | reverse complement strand
GCGGGCGGGCGGGGTGCGGAACCTGTCAAAGCTGTATCCCGCCAGCAACCAGCCAAGCATTTCTTCCTCTAGCGCGGCCTGTGCGGGGCCATGTTCCAGATGGAATGTTGCGCCGGGCAGTTTGGGACGTGCCCCCCCAAGGCAAAAGCGCGCGCGCTGGCGGTCCACTGCCGACCCCAGCCCCACCGCTGCCGCCGCAAGCCCGCCATCAGGATCAGGAACAAGGGCAATTGTGCCGAAGGCTGCCGTGAACCCGGTCGCGTCCAGCCATGCGCGCATGCGGCGCGGCTGCATTTCGGTCCAGCCTGCCAACTCGTCCTTGGTGACAAGATGCAATGGAACAGTGCTGCCGCTGGGTGTGGCGAAACGCATTGTGGGGGGGGCGGTAAATTCGGTCATGGTCGCTTTCCGGTCATCTGCGGATCAGAGGGCGTCACTGTCAACACCGTTGCCATGCGCCACCCTAACATGTTGATTTTGCGTGTTCCAGAAGTGGGAAATCAGACCCCGGTTTTCTGCAACATGCCCTTGGCGCGACATTAGATCAATTTTTGCAACAGGGGAAAGCGGATTCGCGCCCGAAAGACGGGCAGGGCGCATTCCGCGACAGGCGGGGTTCGGGGCCGCTGCTGTGGCGAAGCCGCGCCAGCGTGACGACGCTACATTTGCAAAAGCGGAAGCTGCCACAGGTCGACGAAGGACCGGTCGCCCACGCGCGCCGCCCTATGCCACAAGGCATTTGCGGCGGTCTTGTCGTGGTGTTGGCAGGCGGTTTCCAGTTGCCCCAGAATGGCCGCCAAGGTCACCAGCCCGATATCTTCCGCATACGCGCGTGCAGGTCGTGCATATTCGGGCACCTGGCCCAGCGCGCCAGCGCCAAGCGCGGCTTCGATGGCGCGCAGACAGCTTGTCAGATCTTCCATTGTCGTGATGATGCTAAGCTCGGCCTGGGCTGCGCCCCTATGCCGGAACAACGCCGCAATACGATGTGAATCCACGGCGATGGTGTCGTGCTGCTGTAGGTGAACAATTTCCCCCATTCCTGCCCCTTTGCCGTGTCCGCTTCCATGGAAAAAAGCGCAAATTCGCTTGCTTCCGATGGTGTCGTATCAAAAATATAAGGAAAATAGATTACAGAAAGAATGTAGCAAGAATAAGGCAAGTGGCATAAACGCAGGTTAGTGAAGGGCCGGAAATGGCCGGATTGTGTTATTCCGGCATCGCCGAGGAATGATGTTCAATGATTTTCCACCCCGTTTCATCCCACCGATAAACGAAGGTATACCGGCACACGATCCTGGACGGGATGCCGTTGTCGGCCACATGTATAACATAAATGCCGGAATCAATGGACAACCCTTCAAACAGCCGGATGTTGTGTTCAAGAACCTGCGCCTGCGGCCGGCGTTTCAAAAACACACTGAAATAGTCGCGGATGGCTGCAGGCGTTTTGCGCACCTGGTTCGACACAGTGGGCAGCAAAATTGCATCAGGGGCATAAAGCGCGGCCACAGTTTCGGGGTCCCGCGTGTCCAGCGCGGCATTCCAGCGGTCCAGTAATGCGGCAATTTCCCTGACGTCGTGCTGCTGTGCGAGTGTCATGCTGAAAATGTCCCCTTTGGCTGGCCTATGCGCGAAATAATCTTCTGGTGGCGGGCGTCGTCGTGCAATCTTAGATAAGGTTTGCGCATCGGGCAAGCAGGGGTATTGATATGATGACAGGCGACGCACCGCCCGCTGATGGCCCGGTCTGTCCGCTGTGCGGGCGGCCCATCCCCCCGCATGTGCCCCAAAGCCTGCACCACCTGGTCCCGAAATTGCGTGGTGGCAAGGGTGGCCCGGTCGTGTTGTTGCACCACATTTGCCACCGCGAAATTCACGCAACCCTGTCCGAAAGTGACCTTGCGCGCCATTTCAACACGATCGAGGCGTTGCGCGCGCATCCAAGGCTTGCGAAATTCGCTGCCTGGGTGGCTGCGCGCCCACCAGAATTCACATCGAAAGTGCCAGGCGCGCGACGGCGGGCGCGGCGGTAAGACAGTGTTAAAGCACATCTGTCATGGTGCTTCTCGAAGCAGGTCACAGGGGGCGTTTCGCGCGGTCCACTGGGGGCACAAGCCGGGGGTGCGAAATTATGCGACGAACAGAACCTTTGTCCATGCGGCAAGCGCGTGTGGGCATTATTGCAAATCCCGCCAAAGTGGCAATGCCGGTGCACCTGCCGCGCGATGTCTGGACGCGCTGGCCGGACCTGCGGTCGCGCCGGCGCCATCATGGTGCGCGTGCAAAAGACCCGGCGCAGGGGTTTGGCGATCCTGTGCTGGATGGCGTATTGCTGGGCAGCTTTGCCCGCGATCTTCGGGCGGGGGTATGCGACGGTCAGGACCGCGCGGGCGTTTTGGCGCGCATATGGCCCCTTTCACGCAAACGCCGGGCCGTTCTGGGGATAGGCGGCATCGCCGCGATTGCCGCCATCGGGTATGTTTTCGCGCCCTGACGGGCTGTGGCGTTGCCATGCCGGGGCCGGTGTGCGTTATTGAACATGAACGGTTCACAAAACCGCAGTTGCAACCCTTCGGGGGTGGGACAATCTTATGTGCAAGCAAAGCCACGCATTGATCGGAGTATGCAATGTCCATTCGCCCCACACTTGAAACCCGCAAGGCTGTTCCAACGATGGAAGGCGCTGGTGTTCATCTGCACCGCGCCTTTGGGTTCCACGACCCCAGCGAACTGGACCCGTTCTTGTTGTTCGACGATTTTCGCAATGACGTGCCTGAACATTTCCTGCGCGGGTTTCCATGGCACCCCCATCGCGGCATTGAAACGATAACCTATGTTCTGGCCGGAGAGGTGGAACATGGCGACAGTCTTGGAAATCGCGGCACCCTTGGGGCGGGCGACGTGCAATGGATGACTGCCGGTTCGGGCATCATGCATCAGGAAATGCCGCGGGGCAATTCCACCGGGCAGATGCACGGTTTCCAGCTTTGGGCCAACCTGCCGGGCAGTCTGAAAATGACCGCGCCGCGCTACCAGGATGTGAACACCAAGGAAATTCCCGAAGTGATTGATGATGACGGAACGCGCGTGCGTGTCGTTGTCGGTGAATTCTGGGGCAAGCGTGGTCCGGTAGACGGGATCGCGGCTGATCCGCAATATCTGGACATTTCTGTGCCGCCGGGTGTGCGCAAGACATTCAAGGTCGATACCTATCGCAGGGCATTTGCCTATGTCTTTGCGGGGTCGGGCGCATTTGCGGATGCGTCGAAACCCACGGGCGTCTTGCTGGAAAAAGAGGTTATGGGCGAAGAAGTCAACATTCGGGACATGTCCGGCAACCGCACGCTGATCCGCTTTGGCACCGGCGACGAAGTGACAGTGCAGGCCGGCGAAGAGGGGGTTCGCTTTTTGTTGATTTCGGGTGCGCCATTGCAGGAACCTGTTGCGTGGCATGGCCCGATCGTCATGAACACAAAAGAGGAAATTCAACAGGCCATGCGCGATTTGCGAAATGGCACGTTCATAAAGCCAGCGCATTAACAGCCCTGTTCCGCGCGTGTGGTTGGGATTATAATTCTGGTCACACCATTCAGGAGGATGCGTTGAAACGCGCAATCATCAAAGTGTCCGGTTCTGACCCTGCAGCGTTCCTGCAGGGTCTTGTCACCAATGACATGCGGCGGCTTTCGCAACAAACCCCGCTTTATGCGGCATTGTTGACCCCCCAAGGGAAATATCTGGCGGATTTTTTCCTTGTGTTGCGCGGGGATGACATTCTGATCGACGTGGCCGCGCCGCTTGCCGATGATCTGTTCAAGCGGTTGACCATGTATAAGCTGCGCGCGCCTGTCACGTTGGAACATACCGATATTCCCGTAAGCCGTGGCACAGGCACCGCCCCGCAAGGCGCAATGCCCGATCCGCGCCACCCCGCGTTGGGCTGGCGGCTGTATGGGGCGGCCTTGCCAGAAGACGGGACCGACTGGGACGCCTTGCGCGTGGCCCATTGCGTGCCCGAAAGCACGATTGAACTTGTCCCGAACGAAACCTTCTTGCTGGAGGCCGGCTTACACCACCTGAATGGCGTGGATTTTCGCAAAGGGTGCTATGTCGGGCAGGAAGTGACAGCGCGCATGCACCATAAGACAGAGTTGCGCAAAGGCTTTGTCACTGTATCGATTGACGGGGCGGCCCCCATAGGCACGCCCATCATGGCAGGCGAGAAGGTGGCGGGCCAGGTGTTTACCCAAAGCGGGGGGCGCGCGATTGCCTATTTGCGGTTTGACCGTGCACAACCGGCCATGCAGGCCGATAGCGCGGTGATTGATTGGCAAGAGCCTTCCAGCTGACTTGATTGCAAGCCCGAAGGCATGATAGCGATATCAGTGTCAAGCCTGCGGAAGTTATCAAGCGATGCATCGTTTCTTCAGAACACCATTCGCGGGGCCGGTTCTGGCCTTGGTTGCTTATGCCTTGTTTTCCGCGCATGACGTCGTCGTGAAATCGCTTGGCGGCAGCTACAGCCCCGTGCAGATCGTGTTTTTCAGCGTTCTGTTAAGCCTGCCGCTGGCGTTTTTGATGCTGATGCGTGACAAGACCGATGGCAACTTGTTGCCGCGCCGCCCGGGCTGGGTTGCCTTGCGCACTGCGGCCGCCGTCTGGACAGGGGTTAGCGTGTTTTATGCGTTCACTGTCCTGCCCATGACGCTGGTTTACGCAATATTGTTTGCAACACCGCTGCTGATCACGCTTCTGGCCGTGCCAATGCTGGGCGAGAAGGTGGGCTGGCGGCGGGGCGGGGCGGTTGTTGTGGGGCTGCTGGGGGTTCTGATCGTGCTGCGTCCGGGGCAGGGCGATACAATAACCCTTGGCCATGTTGCGGCGTTGTTCGGCGCGCTTGGCGGGGCGGTTTCAGCGATCATTGTGCGCAAGATCGGCCAGGAAGAACGCAATGTCGTTTTGCTGGTCTATCCCTTGATGGCCAATCTGGGCGTCATGGGGCTGGCGTTGCCGTTTGTGTATCAACCCATGCCGCTGGCTGATCTGGGGGCGTGGGCGGCTATGGCGGCCATGGCCTTTATTGCCAGCCTGTGCGTGATCGCGGCCTACAAGCTGTCGTCGGCCATCCAGATTGCGCCCATGCAATATTCACAGATTATCTGGGCGGCGTTGTTTGGCGCGATTTTCTTTGGTGAATCGCTGGATATGTTCACTGTTCTGGGCGCTGCGGTCATTATTGCAAGTGGCGTGTTTATCGTCCTGCGCGAAGATTCCGCGCAGGTGTCGGAAAACCGTCCTGTGTTGGAAACCCGCACCCGCACGGAAACCGGCACCTTTCCGCGGGCCAGCCAGTTGGGCCGGTTCGATGAGGATGAGGAAGAGGATGATCCAAACAAGCCGCAGTAAGGCGGTCGCGGCACAAGTGCAACGCCTGGCATGACTTGCTGATCTGGTGTGCTTCTGCACTGGCCTCGGGGGGGGCGGGGCGCTATGACATGCGCTGAATATTGCCGAAGGACGTCCCCGCATGAGCACTGCCATTCAACCACAACCCGGTATTCTGGATATCGCCCTGTATCAGGGCGGAACCGCCAAGATTGCCGGACGTGAAGATGCTGTAAAGCTGTCATCGAATGAAAACCCGTTTGGCGCGGGCGATATGGCGCGGCAGGCGTATTTGCGTGCAGGACATGATTTGCATCGCTATCCCTCGACAGATCATGCGTCCTTGCGCGGTGCCATTGCCGCGCGCTTCGGGCTGGATGCGGCGCGCATCATTTGCGGCGCCGGCTCGGATGAGGTGATTACCTTCCTGTGTCAAGCCTATGCCGGCCCAGGGGATGAGGTTGTCTACAGCCAGCACGGTTTCCTGATGTATCGCATCTCGGCGTTGGCTGCGGGCGCGACACCTGTTGCCGCCCCCGAACAGGACCGCACCACCGATGTGGACGCAATTCTTGCCGCCTGCACCGACAGGACACGGCTTGTGTTCATCGCCAACCCCAACAACCCGACAGGCACCATGGTTCCGCCTTCGGAATTGGAACGGCTGGCGGATAACCTGCCTGCGCAGGCCCTGCTGGTGCTGGACGGGGCCTATGCCGAATATGCCGAAGGGTATGACGGCGGCGCGGCCCTGGTGGACGCCCGGCAAAACGTGGTCATGACACGCACGTTTTCCAAATTGTTCGGCCTTGGCGGTCTGCGCGTGGGGTGGGGCTATGGTCCGCAGCATGTGATCGACGTTCTGGGACGGGTGCGCGGCCCCTTCAACCTGTCGACCACCCAGCAGGATGTGGCCGAAGCCGCGCTGGCTGATGACGCGCATATCGCCCGCAGCCTGGCCGAGAATGCGCGCCTGCGCAGTTGGCTAGCAGAGCGTCTGAACACCATCGGGGTGGCCACAGACCCGTCATTTGCGAATTTTGTTCTGGCCCGTTTTCGTGACCCCGCACAGGCAGAAGCCTGTAACGCGGCGTTGCTGGCCGATGGGCTGATTGTGCGCAAGGTCGACAGCTACGGCCTGCCGGAATGTCTGCGCATTACTGTCGGGGACGAATCCGCCTGCCGTCGCGTGCTGCATGTGATCACGCAATTCATGGAGCACCAGGGATGAGCGCAATCTACACGCGCGTGGCCTTTGTGGGATTGGGGTTGATTGCATCGTCCATGGCGCATGCGATCCGGCGTGCCGGTCTGGCCCAGCATATCGCGGGCACAGCCCGTTCAGCGCAAACCCGTCAAGTTGCGCTTGAAATCGGTCTGGTGGACAGCGTTCATGAAACTGCGGCAGAAGCGGTCATGGGCGCCGATCTGGTTGTGTTATGCGTTCCGGTTGGTGCGATGGCCGACATCGCGCAGGAAATCGCCCCCTTCCTTGAAGCGGGCGCGACAGTCACAGATGTGGGGTCGGTCAAGCAGGCCGTGATTGCCGCCGTTGGCCCGCATCTGCCAGAGCACGCCCATTTCATTCCGGGCCATCCGCTGGCGGGCACCGAACATAGCGGCCCGCGCGCGGGTTTTGCCGAATTGTTCGACAATCGCTGGTGCATCCTGACCCCGCTGGACGGGGGCGACAGCGCAGCCCTGGACCGACTGGTGGCCTTCTGGCAGGGGATTGGCGCGCATGTCGACATGATGGATGCCCCCCATCATGACCTGGTGCTGGCAGTGACCAGCCACACCCCGCATCTTATCGCCTATACAATGGTCGGTGTCGCGGATGATCTGCGCCGTGTCACCGACAGCGAAGTGATCAAATATTCCGCAGCGGGGTTTCGTGATTTCACGCGCATCGCGGCGTCTGACCCCACAATGTGGCGCGATGTGTTCCTGACCAACAAAGAAGCCACCCTGGAGGTGCTGGGCCGCTTCACCGAAGAACTGTTTGCCCTTCAACGCGCGATCAGGACAGGGGACGGGGCGCTGCTTCACGACTACTTCACCCGCACCCGCGCGATTCGTCGTGGAATCATCGAGGCAGGCCAGGACACCGCCGCCCCCGATTTTGGCCGCGCCAAGCGGTAAACGGCACATCTTCAGCGGTGCTTCTTTCTTTCGGCGGCCATAATGGGCCGCCGTTTTGCATTGCAGGCTCCATGTCGGGCTTTGGCGCTGCCTTGATTCGTGTTCACGGCGACAGAACCGAAGGTGGCGCGATCGCAGGTCATCTTATTTACACATATAATTCAGTATGTTATACGAATTATCCAGCTTTCTTTGATTTTGTTGTTGCGTGTATTTGTTTGATTGCCTAGATAGCGCTTCACCGGCGGCGGGAACGCGGTTGGATGCCTTGGGCGGCTGATTGAGAGATTGGTTGGTTGTTTGAGGGTTGAGATTTAGGGACAGGTTT
>JAFWNM010000001.1 GCA_017510335.1 Paracoccaceae bacterium | reverse complement strand
GCCGGTCCCACGTTTTAGGGGCGCAGTTTATGCAGGCGGCATACTCCTGAGTTCAAAGGCTTGGCGTGGAACTGGCGAAATCGGCAGGCCGCGGGACGGCCCGCCGATGGTGCGGCGGCCTGCGGCCTTTGCTCCGCACCTTGGGCATTCCCCAACGTCCCCTTCAGGCCAGGAACCACCCGCAAGCCCGCGGTTTATCCCTGACGCCAGCGCCCGCTTAGCCGTCAACCTGATCCAGAAATTCACCGTATCCTTCGGCCTCCATCTCCTCTTTGGGGATGAAACGCAGCGACGCGGAGTTGATGCAATAGCGCAAGCCACCGCGATCTTGCGGGCCATCGGGGAATACATGGCCCAGATGGCTGTCCCCATGGCGCGAGCGCACTTCGATGCGCGTCATGCCGTGGCTGGTGTCGCGCAATTCCGCGACATGGGCAGGCACAAGCGGCTTGGTGAAGCTGGGCCATCCGCACCCTGATTCGTATTTGTCGGCGGACGCGAAAAGCGGCTCCCCCGAAACGATATCAACGTAGATTCCCGCACGCTTGTTGTCGTTATAGACACCGGACCACGGGCGTTCAGTGCCGTTTTCCTGCGTCACATGGTATTGTTCGGGCGACAGGGCCGCGATAATTTCGGGGCGGCGTTCATAGCGGGGCATCGGCACCTCCTGATGTGGTCATATTCAGGATATAAGCGCGCACTGCGCGGTTTCCATGCCATAGTGCGGCACTTGCCACGACTTCCATGCGATACTGCGGCACTTGCCACAACGGCGCGTCTGCGGGCGAACGCTTGGCACTGGATTTCCCTGCACCGCTGGTGCATAAGGACGCAACGCCATGCGGCAACAGATTATGGGTGACCAATGAAATTCCTGCTTCGCTTCGTGACCTGGTGGAACTATTCGACCCTGAACACAGCCTTTTTTACCTGGCGCAAGGGCGTGAAGGTTGGCGAGGATGTTCAAGGCAATATCTTCTACCGGTCCCATGACAGCAAGAAACGCTGGGTGATCTATAATGGCGAATCCGAAGCCAGCCGCGTGTCGCCGGACTGGCATGGATGGCTGCACCACACCTGGGACGAATTGCCCAGCGAACGGCCTTTCGTGCATAAGGACTGGGAAATGCCGCATCAGGAAAACCTGACAGGCACAATGCTGGCCTATGCGCCCAAAGGGTCCATCCGGCGGCAGATGCCCAAAACCCGCACCGATTACGAGGCCTGGACACCGGAATAAGCGCAGCACGCGCAACACGCCCGACCCCCGATCAAGCAAAGATGACCGCGCCGCGCTGGCCATTCCTGCAGGCTTGGTGCATAAGCTTGGATCAACAGGTCGTTTTGGGACAGGTCGGGTCAGGATGCGTCGCGCAGTTGCCAGTTTTGCAGTAACAGTTTTTTTCGGCACGGCGCTGACCGTGCAAAGCGCTGTGGCGCAAGGCATTTCTGTGCCCGGCGCAAGCGATCATATTTTACGGTCTGACAGCGCTGTTATTCGGGGGCTGGACCGTGTGGCAGGCACCAGTGTGGATTTCGAAGTCGACCAGGGGCAGGATGCCCGTATTGGCCACCTTGTCGCCATGCTGAAGGAATGCCGCTATCCCGCAGACAACCCTGCCGCAGAAGCCTATGCCTGGATCGATGTCTATGACACACGCGCCGAGGAAATGCTGTTTTCAGGCTGGATGATTGCGTCCAGCCCCGCGCTGAACGCGCTGGATCATGGGCGCTATGATCTTTGGGTCATAAGCTGCAAGACATCGTGACCTGACGGCAGCGGATGGCGGTGAATATCGGCATCTTCCGTCAGGGCACGCGCCAGTTTGCGCCGATACTGGGCCCGCGAAATTTCCCGCCCGCCAAGACTGGCCAGATGGTCTGTCAGGTATTGCGTGTCAAACAGCGTGAACCCGCAAGCGCGCAAATGCGTGACCAGATAGGCCAGCGCGATTTTTGATGCATCCTTGCGGCGCGAAAACATGCTTTCACCGCAAAACGCCCCGCCAAGCGCCACACCATACACCCCGCCGACAAGGTCCGCACCGTGCCAGATTTCCAGCGAATGCGCATGGCTGTTCCGGTGCAGCTCATTGAACAGGCGCGTTATCTCGGCGTTGATCCATGTGGTTTCACGCGCGGCGCACCCGGCCATAACCCCTGCGAAATCCTGGTTCAGCGTCACCTGAAACGGCGTTGTGCGAATGCGCCGTGCCAGCGACCGCGACATATGGAACCCACCCAGCGGCAAGATGCCGCGCAAAACGGGGTCAAACCAATACAGCCGGTCATCGTCGCGGCTTTCGGCCATGGGGAACACGCCCTGCCGATACGCCTGAAGCAATATTTCTGCACTCAGTCGCGGCTGCATGGCCTTGTCAGAATTCGGCCGCGCGGGCCTCGTGGGCCATGTGGTCCAGAACCGCATTGACGAATTTCTGTTCGCGGCTTTCGGGGAAGAACGCGCCAGCAAGGGCCACAAATTCGCTGATGATGACGCGGACCGGGGTTTGCGCGACCAGAAATTCAGCGCCAGCGGCGCGAAACAGCGCGCGCAAGGTGGGGTCAATGCGCGCGATGGGCCATTTCGCCACAAGGGCGCGGTCGGTCATCTGGTCAATCGCACCCTGCCGGTCCACTGCCGCATCGACCAGCCGACGAAAGAAATTGATGTCGGCCTCGGCCCAGGTTTCATCTTCGGTTTCCGCCCCGATGCGGTGCGCATCGAATTCGCGCAGGGTTTCTTCAACCCCGCGATCAGACGCTTCCATCTGAAACAGGGCCTGCACGGCATAAAACCGCGCAGCACCCCGCAGGGCGCGCTTTTCTTCGACTGTCGGGGATTTCTTGTTCATTGTCATCATCACGCCACCGGATTTCCGTTACCACCCGCAATGTCGAATTCCGTGCGTTCGGGCATGAACCCCACGGACCGCCGCGCCCCGCCCCAGCGCCGTGCCAGCGCGACAAGGTGCAGCGCTGCCGCCGCTGCGCCGCCGCCTTTGTTCTGGCCGCCCGCATCCGCGCGCACCAGCGCTTGGGCGCGGTTTTCCACTGTCAGGATACCATTCCCGACGCAAGCCCCTTGCAACCCCAGCAGTGCGATTGCACGCGAACTGTCATTGCACACTGTGTCATAATGCGTGGTTTCCCCGCGAATGACACATCCCAGCCCCACGAACCCGTCGAAATTGGACATGCGCATCGCCTGCCCTATGGCTGTGGGCACTTCCAGCGCGCCGGGCACTTCGATTGTGTCATGGGTTCCGCCTGCGGCCTCTATCTCGGCGCGGGCACCGGCCACAAGCTGGTCGGTGATGTCCTTGTAATAAGGCGCCACGACGATCAGCAGCTTGGGTGCGCGGTCAAATTCGGGGCGCGGCAGGGTGTAATGCGTTTCATGTCCGGCCATGTCAGGCGCCCTTCACAGACGGAATTTTGCGCGTGCCCGTGATGGACAGGCCATACCCATCCAGCCCCACCACCCGCGGCGTTGCCGAATTTGTCAGCAAAATCAGATCATGCAATCCCAGCGAAGACAGGATTTGCGCGCCCAGCCCATATTGGCGCAAGGTTTGCGGCGAACTGTCGGAACTGGACATTTTCATATGCGTGTCGCGCAGCAACACGATAACCCCGCGCCCTTCATCGGCAATCAGGCGCATGGCATCGGAAAATTCACCTGCGCGCCCCGTGCCACCAGTGCCCACCATATCCAGCAGCGGATCAAATGCATGCATGCGCACCAGAACGGGGTCTGGCGTGGTGATGTCACCCTTGATCAGCACGACATGTTCGGCCCCTTGGGTGGTGTCGGAATACACCCGCATGACCCATTCGCCACCAAATTCGGACGTAACCGTTTCTTCATGCATGACGCGCACAAGATTGTCATGCCTGCGACGATAGGCAATCAGGTCCGAAATTGTGCCGATTTTCAGCCCGTGTTTTTGTGCAAACGCCACAAGGTCCGGCAGGCGGGCCATGTCGCCATCTTCTTTCATCACCTCGCAAATCACGCCCGACGGGTTCAACCCCGCAAGGCGCGAAATATCCACCGCCGCTTCGGTATGGCCCGCGCGCACCAGCACGCCCCCGTCGCGCGCGCGTAGCGGGAATACATGGCCGGGGGTGGCAATATCGGCAGCGCCCTTGGCGGGGTCAATCGCCACCGCGACGGTGCGTGCGCGGTCATAGGCGGAAATGCCCGTAGACACCCCTTCGCGCGCTTCAATCGACACTGTAAAGGCGGTTTCATGGCGCGATGAATTGCTGGACGCCATCAACGGCAGGCCCAACTGGTCAATACGTTCGCCCGGCAGCGTCAGGCAGATCAGGCCCTTGCCATGGGTCGCCATGAAATTGATCACCTCTGGCGTGGCCATCTGCGCAGGGATCACCAGATCCCCTTCATTCTCGCGGTCTTCGTGGTCCACAAGAATGAACATGCGGCCATTGCGAGCCTCATCAATGATCTCTTCGATGGTCGAGATGGCATCGCGCCAGTTCTGCTCAACCTCGCCGGGGGTTTCATAGGTCATGGCGGGCTATCCTTCACTTCGGTATCTGGCCAGATAGCCCAAAGATGGCGGCGGGAAAAGGGGCAAAGGGTCACGCGAACGCAGCGCAACGCACGCCGTGCTAGCAAGATATTTGCGCCCTGCTGGCAAATTGGCCCTTCACAGGATTTGCAACAGGTGCCCCATGAAAACCGTATCCCAACTTGCTGCGCAGATTGTCGCCCGCGAAGGCGGCTTCGTCAATGACCCCGATGATCCCGGCGGGGCCACGAATTTCGGTGTGACCATCCACACATTGCGCCGCCTGCGCCCGGGGGCGCGCGTCAGTGTGGACGATGTGCGCGCCCTGACGCGCGAGCAGGCGATCGAAATCTATGTGGACCATTACTTCACCCGACCGCGCATTTCCGAATTGCCCGAACCCCTATGGCCCACGGTGTTTGACATGTATGTGAATGCGGGCGCGAATGCTGTGCGCCTGTTGCAACGCCTGCTGGTGCAGATGGGGCTGGATGTGGCCAGCGACGGGGTGATCGGTCCGCAAACCATTGCAGCGACGCATCGTGCCTATGACATGGCGCCGTCGCATCTGGTCGATGCCTACGGGATCGCGCGGCGCGATTATTATTACCGCATCGCAGACCAGCGCCCCGCCAGCCGCAAATTCGCGCGCAGGCGCGATGGTGGCAAAGGCGGCTGGATCACACGCGCGGAAGAATTCATCAGCGCAAGGTTTCATCTGTCGGACGCGCAGCACCGTGAACGGGTCAGGGGGTGGGGGTAGCGGCAGGCATTGGCCTGTTGCGGCCCTTCGCACTTGGATAATGCCCGCGCCATCGGCGGGCCGGGGTCTGCCGATCCGGCGTTGGCGAAGTTCACTTTATGCAGGCGGCATACTCCGGCGTTAAAAGGCTTGGCATGTCGCTGGCCAAACCGGCAGGCCGCTGGACGGCCCGCCGATGGCGTGGGCCACCTGCGGCCTCGGCACCGCGCCTTGGAAAGTTTCCAACGTGCGTTTCAGGCCAATCCCTTCGCCCTCCCCTTCCCCCACCAGGCTTGATCGTCTTTCCAACCCGACCCGATAAAAAGGACCAATCCCATGATACGTTCCCTGTTCGGCCTGCTGTTTGGCGGTGCCCGCGAAGCCCGCGCGCTGGGGCAGACTGTCACATCCGTGGCCGAAGTGTTTCGCCCCAATGCCACGCGCGCGATGGAGTTGGGCCATGATGCGTATAAAGCCGCCCATGCCAGCCACAGCGCGGAATTCCAGTTCGCGCGGGGGGGCTGGTTTGATTCGGCCGTCAACGGGCTGAACCGCCTGCCGCGCCCGCTGCTGGCCTTGGGGACATTGGCGCTGTTTGTCTATGCGATGACGGACCCCGACGGGTTTGCCCGGCGCATGCACGCCCTGTCAGGGGTCCCCGACCCGTTGTGGTGGTTGCTGGGGGCAGTTGTGGCGTTCTATTTCGGCGCGCGCGAAGCCCATCACATCAGATGCACCAGAACACCGCCACAGGGCCAGCAGACCCCCGCCCCCCCCAAAGGCACCACCCCCCTGCCAGAGTTGGACAACCCCGCAATGGCCGAATGGAAACAGGGCAGCGCCTGAGGCGCCCCACTTCAGGACCCCTGTTTCAGGAAATCCTCTTCTTCGCCGGTGATATCAACGCCCAGCGCTTCCAGCCCGTTTTCAAGATGTTCTGCCACATGGGGCATGCCCAGCAGGTAATCTGCAGTCGGGGTGGTGGCTTCGGCCATGGCAGTGGCCACAGCTTCGTCATAATCCTCGGGTTCGAAGGCGCCACGCCCCACCCATGCAACGGCAGTCAGGCTGGCTTGTTCATCTTCGTTCAGCCCGTCAATAAACGCATGGACCTGTGCTGCGCCCGTGGTCCCTTCACGGGCCAGATAAATGATGTGAACAATCTTGCGCGGGCTGATTGCAAGCATGCCGTCCTCCTGTTGATTGGGAACAAGTGTCGCGCAAAGGGCTCAATCATGCAATAGATATCGCGTGTCGCGCTGTCATGCCGGACAAGCCGCACGGCGCGGGAATGGCCTGAAGGGGACGTTGAAGGAATGCCCCAGTGCAGAGCAAAGGCCGCAGGCCGCCGCACTATCGGCGGGCCGTCCCGCGGCCTGCCGATGGCCTGAAGGCACGCCAAGCCTTTGAACTCAGGAGTATGCCGCCTGCATAAACTGCGCCCCTAAAACGTGGGACCGGCAGACCCCGGCCCGCCGATCGCGCGGGCTTCATCCAAGTGCCAACGTCCCCTTCAGGCCAAAAAGCGCATATACCCACCAGCGGTCAACCTGGCCAAACATGGCGCGGCAGCGTGTCGGCTTCGGCTGGCGTTGCGCATCAGGCCCTAGCCGGATTTGCCCCCGAACAGCCGGTAATAGGCCCAATCCGGCAGGAAGTTCGCACCGCGAAAC
This sequence comes from Paracoccaceae bacterium, assembly GCA_017510335.1. Taxonomy (GTDB): domain Bacteria; phylum Pseudomonadota; class Alphaproteobacteria; order Rhodobacterales; family Rhodobacteraceae; genus Roseinatronobacter. Next base: position 109,216 of record JAFWNM010000001.1, on the reverse strand, counting down.
AGCCAAGAGAAAACACGCGGAAAGGCGCGCTGGAATTTATACCCGCGCATCAGGGACATGATGTCAGCCGCCGCCCTGTCAGGTTCCATCAGGAACGGCATGGCAAAGTCGTTCTTGTCCGTCAACCGGGTGCGGATGAAGCCGGGATTGGCCAATTGCACATCGACACCGGACCCGCGCAGGTCGGCATGCATCGATTCGGCCAGATGCATCAATCCGGCCTTGCTGGAACTGTAGCCAATGGACCCCGGCAAGCCGCGATAGCCCGACAATGACCCCACAATCACAATATGGCCCTGACGGCGCGCGACCATATGCGGCACCACCTGTCCCAGCACGCGCGCCGCCCCTGTCAGGTTTACGTCAAACATGGTTTCGGCCTTTTCCGCATCCCATTTCTGGGCGGCAAACGGCCAATAGACGCCTGCCAGCCAGACAAGCCCATCCACCGGCCCCGCTGCGCGTGCCGCCGCCACAACAGACGCCCTGTCGGACACGTCGCAGGCAACGACGCGCGTAGGGTTGGGCAACTCGGCGGCAAGCGCCTGCAGTTTGTCTGCAGTGCGCGCAGACAAGACCAGCGAACACCCCGCCTGTGACAACTGCTGCGCAAGCGCGCGCCCCAACCCTTCGGAGGCGCCGACCACCCAATAGGTTTGCCCCGCAAGCCCCCTCATGCGTCAAGCTTGCGCATTGTGGCAACCAGTTCGGCCACCTTGAAGCCGAATTTGCGAAACTGGCTGCGGTTTATGATGGTCTTGTCATCGACCAGATACATCCAGTCAGTCACCTGAAGCGCATGCCCCCCCGCACTGTCAGGCAAGCGGATGGTGTAGGTCAGGCACACGGCCGCGCCGTCCTGCTGGCCCTGACCAGTGCCGGTCAGATCATCGGCTTCGGCCTTGATCGCGCCGTCATTGCCAAGCGTCAGGCGCCATTCGCGGTCCTGCCTGGTGCCGCTGTCATAGGTGAAATGTTCCGACAGCACACCACGGTTACCGTCCCAGCGCCCTTCCATATTGGCCGTGAAGCGCGATGTGACGCGCCCCAACGGGCCATAAATCACGCCTTCGCAACGCAGGGGGCCAGACAGGTGGTGGCGAATGTCCATGCGTGGTTCCAGCGTCGCATAATCCGACGGCTTTTGCGCGCCAAACCCCATCACACGCGACATAAGCGCAATGAGCGCCAGCATCAGGGCCATGCCTGTTATCACACTTAGCAAGGTGGTCATGGTCAGCTCTCCGTCAGGGGCGTGCGGGCCAGAAGCACCACCGCCAGAAGTTTCAATGCCGAAGGTAGCGCGGCATAGAGCACGACAAGCGCCATCATGGCGCTGTCAGCAATCACAGGACCGGCGGCAAACCCGGCCAGTTCCAGCGTGGGGAACACAATCAACGCCGCCAGCGCCAGCGTGGCCTTGGTGACAAAAGCCCACAGCCCGAAGCCTTGCGACGCATCAGGCGACAATTCGGCCATGCGTCGGGAAAATATGGCCGGCAGCAATGTCAGATCCGCGCCAATGCCCGCGCCGGACACCACACAAATGACGGCAAACAGCGCAATATCCCCCGGACCAAGCGTCAGCACGAACAGAAAACTAAGCGCGGCCAGCCCCATGCCTGCCATCAGCGCCGGTTTTGCCCCCACACGCCGCGCCACATGCGCCCAAAGCGGTGCGGACGCTGCCGCCGACAAAAACAGCACGATCAACAACGCACCTTCCCACCCGTCCGCCTGCAGGACGGATTCGGCGTAAAACAGAAACAGCGTGGATGTGATGGCCACTGGCAATGCATTGACCAGCGCAATCAGCAACAACCGCCGCGCCGTCGCATCGGCCACAATCTGGCGCAGGGGCAACGCGGGCGCATCATCGTGACGGTCGGGGGCCAGCCGCCCCCATTCGGCCCGCATGGCCCAAAGCGCCAGCCCCGCCACTATGGCAAAGCCCACTGCGAACCCCGTGAAGGGCTGCGCCAGCCCCCCCGCAAGGGCAACAGGCGCTGCGGCTGCCAGACACACGCCCAGCAACGCACCTGTTTCGCGCCAGCCCGCAAGGCGCACATGTCCGCCTGCCCCCAACTGTGTGCCCCGTGTCGTGCCTGTGGCATAAAAACAGATCGTCAGGAAGGAATAGGCCGAAAACAACACCGTCAGCGCCAGCGCAAACCACAAAAGCGGGGCAAATAGCGGCGGAATGGCAAATAGCGCCAGCATGGCAAGCGCCATCAGCCCGCCCGCCACGCCCACCGCTTGCGCACGCACATGACGCAACCGCGCGGCCAGCCAGCCAAGGGCGGGGTCCTGCACAAAATCCAGGCCCCGCAGCACAAACAGCACTGTTCCCAGTGCCGCCAGCGACACAGCGTATTCATCGACATAGAATTTCGGCGCGTGAATATAGATTGGCAGCCCCGCCATGGCCAGCAACCCGCCGAACACCGCATAGCCCCACAAGGCAGGCGGCGCGATGGGCGTCGTGGCGGTTGCGGTGGTCATTGGCTGACCTCTTGGCTGGGGGGTTCAGGGCGCGAACGGAAGGGCGCACCGCGCCACCACAGCCGCACGGCCTGCCAATGGATCAGCGCCAGAACCCTGCGCGACCCGAAGGGCCTGCGCACCATCGCACCCAGCAAGCGGCGGCTTGTCAACGCGGTGCGCGGCCCCACAAGCGTGGCCACCAGCCCGCCGCCATGCGCTTCGTCATTCTGGGTATAGGAGATACGGATATTAACCTTGTCAGGCGCTATGTCGAACCTGAAGGCATATTGCCCCGCCACTGGCTGGAACGGCGAGACATGAAAGATTTTCTGCGCGCCCAGTTCATCCTGGGCGGTGATCACCGATTGGTCGGGTTTCACGCATAGATAGGAATGTCGGTCGCCATAGGTGTTGTTCACCTCGGCAATAACGGCGCGCAAGCCGCCTGCGCTGTCATGGCACAGCCAGAAACTTACGGGATTGAACAGATGGCCCAGAATGCGCGGCTGCGTCAGCAGCATGACCGCACCCGCTGTCACGCCCTCCAGCCCCTGCGCGGCCAGAACGCGGCGCACCCATGCCGCGCCCGCCCCCTGCCCCGGCGCACCGCCATGGTCGCGGTCGCGCAGCGACACCAAACCAGCGCGGTTGCGCACCAGAAGGCGCGGCAGGCGCAGCGGTTTTTCCGCGTCAAACAGCACATAATCCACGCCATAGGTGAACCGGTTTTCCACCGCCCCGCGCCGCCCGTGAAAGGTGCGCCCCGCGATATGGTCAATTCCGGTCATTGCGCGGCCACTTGCTGGGCGCTGCGGTTCATCGCGCGCACCACATCGACCGCGCTGGCAAAGCCATCTTCATGAAACCCGTTGCGCATCCACGCGCCGCAAAACCATGTCCGGTTCGTGCCGTTGAATGCGCGAATATCAGCCTGTGCCTGAAGTGCGCCTGCGTCATAGACAGGATGATCAAAGCTGTAAGTGTCGTAAATGCATTCCTCGCGGACAGGGTGGTTCGCGTTCAGGGTCACGAACATCGGGTCATCCTGGGGGATGGGTTGTAGGGAATTCATCCAGTAGCTTAACGAAATGCGGTCGCGGTCTGCAGGGCCGCGTTCGGTATAGACCCAACTGGACCAGCATTTGCGCCGCTTTGGCATTACATCGGGGTCGCAATGCAGGATCGCGTCATTGGTCTGGTAGCGCACTGCGCCAAGGGCCGCGGATTCCTGCGGGGACGGGTCCGACAACAGCCGCAGGGTTACGTCGGAATGGGTCGCGAAGATCACTTCGTCAAACTCCTCGGGGTCCAGGCCCTGCGCCTTCAGCTGCACGCCAAGCGGGCCGCGGGTGACTGATTGCACAGGGGTTGCAGGGCGCAAGCGCACGCCCACCCGTTCCAGATGGTCGCTTAATCTGCGGACATATTCGATTGACCCACCGTTGACGGTATACCATTGGTGCTGCCCGTCATAGCCCAGCAATGCGTGATTGCTGAAAAACGACATCATGGCCTGGGCGGGAAAGTCCAGTATCTTGCGCGTGGGGGTGGACCAGATCGCGCCGGAGAAGGGCAAAAGATACCTGTCACGGAACCAGTCACCCGTGCCAAGCCGCGCCAGCAGCCCCCCGATACTTAGCCCCGGGTCCACCAGCGCGACGCGTGGCGCGTGTTTGTTGAAATGCAAGATATCGCGCACCATGCGCCAATAGCGCGGATCAGCGATGTTGCGGCGGGTGGCGAACACCTCGTCAATGCCCGACAGGCTGTATTCAAAGCGCCCTGCATCAAACGAGACCCCGAAACTCATGTTTGAGGGGGCGACAGGGACATTCAGCCGCTCGAACATCGCGGTCATATTGGGGTAATTCGTGTAATTGAACACGATGAACCCGGTATCCACCGGCTGTTGGCCCTGCTTGCCCGCAAGCACTGTGCGCGCATGCCCCCCAAGGCGTGGTGCCGCTTCGTACAATGTGACGCGATGGCGCTGCGCCATCAGATAGGCCGCCGCAAGTCCCGAGATCCCCCCCCCGATAACGGCGATACGGCGGGCAGGTGTGTCTAACATCTCGAATGGCATACAGGGGCGCTCCGGAAGAAATTTGCGTTTCAGGTTTTACGTCACGAGTGCAATGCCAGATCACTGCAAAAAAACATCTTACTTCCTTACAGGTTTTTTGATCCGCTTCCCCCTTGCAGCCGTAACCTCGACATGTTTGATCAGACCTGTGACGATACAACCACGCCACGACCGCGACGCGCCCCCCACCCTTGTGGCGCGACAGATGCGGTGTTGGGCAGGATGGCGGGACAGGTAGGATTGGACAACACAGATAAAACCGTTTGGGCAGAGTTGGTCATGCGTGTGGCCAACGGACAAGACGCGCAGGCGTTTACCAAGCTGTTTGAACATTTTGCGCCCCGTGTGAAGGCGTTTTTGATGAAATCGGGCGCTGACCCGACCACCGCAGAGGAATGCGCACAAGATGTCATGGCAACTGTCTGGCACAAGGCCGCCCAATTCGACCCCGCCCGTGCAAGCGCGGCAACATGGATTTACACCATCGCGCGCAACCGGCGCATAGACATGCTGCGGCGTGACCGCAGGCCGGAACCCGAAGACCTGCCTTGGGGGCCGGATGCGGAACCCGACCAGGTGGACGCGCTGGCGCTGCAACAGGAAACAGAAAAACTGGCACAGGCCATGAACGCCTTGCCCGAAAAGCAACGGAAGATGATCGAAAGCGCCTATTTCGGGGACCTGACGCATAATGAAATTGCCGATGAAACCGGATTACCCCTTGGCACGATCAAATCCCGCATCAGATTGGCACTGGAACGGCTGCGCCATTCCATGAACTGAAAAAAGAAACGGCACGACCATGATCAAGCACCACATAAGCGACAAATTGTTGATGGCCTATTGCGCTGGCACCCTGCCAGAGGCGTTCAACCTTGTTGTTGCCACACATATCTCGCTTTGCGACGAATGCCGTGCCCGTATGGAAGGGTTTGACGCCGTGGGCGGGGCGGTTCTGGACCAACGCGTGTCCCCTGTCGCCATGTCATCGGATGCACTGTCGGCCACATTCCGCAAGATCAAGGCCAAGACCGCGCCCGACGGCCCCGGTTACAGCGCCGCCGGACAAGCCCCCCATACACCCAGCGCTATGCGTGACACTGTGCTGCCCGGTCCCTTGCTGGCCTATACCGGCGGCGGGCTGGATCATGTGCAATGGCGCAGCATCGGGGGCGGGGTGCGGCAGGCCATCTTGCCAACCTCTCGCCATGCCAGCGCGCGGTTGCTGCATATTCCTGCAGGCACAGCGGTGCCCGACCATGGCCATCGCGGGTTGGAGCTGACACTTGTTCTGCAAGGGGCTTTTGTCGATGAAAGCGACCGTTTCGCGCGCGGGGATATCGAAATCGCCGATGAGGAGATGGAACATACCCCGATTGCAGAAATGGGGGCAGATTGCATCTGTCTGGCGGCCACGGATGCCCCGCTGAAATTTCGCGCGCTGCTGCCGCGTCTGGCGCAGCCGTTTTTCAGGATATAACCCCGAACCGCAAAGCGGCTTGATCTGGATCATCGCGGGCAGCACGCGCGCAGGGCACGTCATATGCACATCCTGACATATGAGGTTTCACATGGATTACGCCGCCTTCATTTCCCAGACCCGTGACACATCGCGCAACCTGGCAAAGGCCATTCCCGACACGATGAAAGGGTTTGGCGCATTGTCACAGGCGGCCAAGACAAGCGGGGTTCTGGGGGTAAAGGAAAAGGAATTCGTGGCGCTTGGCATTGCTGTGGCCGTGCGCTGCGAGCCGTGCATTGCGTTTCATGTGGAAGCGCTGATCAAGGCAGGCGCCACGCGTGAAGAACTTGCTGATGTGCTGGGCATGTGCATCCAGATGGGCGGCGGCCCTGCGGTGATGTATGCCGCCAAGGCGCTGGACTGCTGGGACCAACTGGCCGGCTGATCCGGTTTGAATTGCCAGACTTGACCTGATTGCGCGGCTATGCCGCAAGTTTGCATGTCACCCCCTGCCCGCTGGGCAGGGGGTTCCGGTGTTTGAGTATTTGGGGCAAGATGAATTTGGGGTTCAATTCAGATATACGCCGAGGTTTTGAGTTTTTGGTTCCACGCAAGCCGCGTCAATACCCGAATGCGCAGCCATCCTTGCGCGGATCGGACGCGCCGACCAGAATGCCGTCTTTGTTCAGGTGGATGGCCTGTGCCCCGCCGATAGGGCTGTCGGAATAGCTGACATTGTGGCCAATATCGGCGAGTGCGCGCAAGGTCGCTTCCGGATAGGGGCGTTCCAGTGTCAGGGTGCCGTTTTCGGCAAAAGCGCGCGGCGCGTCGATGGCGCTTTGCAACTCCATCCCGAAATCGGTCAGGTTCGAGACCAGCCGCGCATGGCCCACAGGTTGATACGCGCCCCCCATGACCCCGAATGGCAGGGTGACCCGCCCGTTTTCGCGCAACATGCCGGGAATGATGGTGTGCATGGGCCGTTTGCCGCCCTGCAATTCGTTCGGGTGGCCCGCCTGCAGCGTGAAGCCCGCGCCGCGGTTCTGGAACAGGATGCCGAATTTTTCCGAGGCCAGCCCCGACCCGAAGGGGTGGAATATGGAATAGATCAGCGACACGGCCATGCGGTTGCTGTCCACCACGGTGAGATAGACAGTGTCGCGGTGGATGGCTTCGCTCAGGGGGGCGGGGTCAGCGATAATGCGGTCAGGCGCGATCAGGGCGGCAAGGGCGCGGGCGGTTTCAGGGGCCAGCATATGCGCCAGCCTTGATGTATGGTCAGGGTCGGCAATGATGCGGTTGCGCGCATCATAGGCCAGTTTCGTGGCCTCGGCCTCCAGATGGGCGCGCGGGGCACCCAGGGGGTCAAGGCCCGTAATGTCGAAATGTGACAGTATATTCAGGATAAGGTTCGCCGTAGCCCCCTGCCCGTTGGGGGCATGTTCGACCAGTTCGACGCCCTGATACATGCCCGAAATGGGGTCCGAATATTCGCAGCGCGTGGCCGCCAGATCGTCCAGCGTGTGGGTGCCACCAAATGCGCGCAGGCTGCCGATGATGTCCTGGGCGACCTCGCCTTCATAAAAACCCGCGCGGCCCTGTTGCGCAATCAACCGCAAGGCGCGGGCTTGTTCGGGGGCACGAAACATCTGGCCTGCGCGCAGGGGTTGGCCGCCGGTCAGGAAATGATCGCGCGCGCGCCCTTGCAGGTTTTGCGCGCGCGCCCAGTCGAATGCCGTGCGCGGCGCGACAGGCACGCCCGCATCGGCATAACGGATCGCGGGGGCCAGAATATCGGCCAGCGCCATGCGCCCCCAATCGGCGTTCAGGCGGCAAAATGCGTCGACGGCACCCGGCAGGGTTACAGCATCCACGCCAAACAGCGGCACCGTGTCATGCCCGCGCGCGCGCAGGTCGGCTGCATTTTGTGCCGCAGGCGCGCGCCCTGACCCGTTGAGCGCGACGATGCGATCCTCACCCTCGGGCTTGAGCAGCACAAAACAATCGCCCCCGATCCCCGTCATCTGCGGCTCGCATATGCCCAGCAGCACGGCCGCCGCAATCGCGGCATCGGCGGCATTTCCACCCGCCTGCAAAATATCGACAGCTGTTTTTGCGGCCAGCGGGTGGGACGTGGCGCATAGGCCGTTGGCCGCATACACGGCCGACCGGCCGGGATATTGAAAATCGCGCATCTGCCCCTCCTAAAGCGTTTCGTTGAAACACCGAACCGCTTTACCTTTTTGTTTTACTGCATTTTCGAACCGCAAAAGCCTGTCAGCTTTTTTGTGAGAATGCTTCGCGGTATCGCTTCGCTTGCACAGTATAGGCCGCGCGTCCTGCGGGTCCAGCACATAAAAAAACCCCGCCAATGCAGGCGGGGTCAGTGGGTGTCCCGGCGGGAACCAAGGACACCGGCGGTAACTGTGATATCTGGGATCAGTCGTGCATTTCCGACCGGATCTGCTGGCGCAACAAGTCAATGGGGATCAGCTTGCCATCGCGCTTGAACTGCCAATAGGTCCAGCCATTGCACGAGGGCGCGTTTTCCAGCGCAGCCCCCACCTGATGGATGGAGCCGCGATGTTCGGCACTGACAAGCGAGCCGTCAACGCGCACCTTGGCGGCCTGCCCGCGCGGGTTGACCAGCACTTCGCCCGGGCGCAGCATGCCGCGTTCGACCAACTGGCCAAAGGCCACGCGCGGTTGCGCACGTTTGGACAAGGTGGTTTCCAGAACGCCGGCTTCCAGCGGGCGCACCTGCCCCAGCCGTTTGGCGGCAACCTTGCGGTAGCTTTCCTCGCGTTCGATGCCAATGTAATGGCGGCCCAGCAATTTGGCCACTGCGCCCGTGGTGCCGGTGCCGAAAAACGGATCCAGAACCACATCGCCGGGATTGGTGGAGCCGACCAGCACACGGTGCAACAGCGATTCCGGTTTTTGCGTGGGGTGGGCCTTGTCGCCATTGTCATCTTTCAGGCGTTCATGGCCCGAACAGATTGGCAGCACCCAGTCACTGCGCATCTGGATACCTTCGTTCAGTTCTTTCAGCGCTTCATAATTGAAGGTGTATTTCGCCCCTTCCGATTTGGACGCCCAGATCATGGTTTCATGCGCATTGGTCAGGCGTTTGCCGCGGAAATTGGGCATGGGGTTCGATTTGCGCCACACCACGTCATTCAGAATCCAGAAACCCGCATCCTGCAGCGCGGTGCCCACGCGGAAAATATTATGATACGATCCGATAACCCAGATTGCGCCATTGGGTTTGAGCAGCCGGCGCGCCGCTTTCAGCCAGGCCCGGGTGAATGTGTCATAGGCCTTGAAGCTGTCGAACTGGTCCCAGGCATCGTCCACCGCGTCAACGCGGCTGTTGTCGGGGCGGTGCAATTCACCGCGCAACTGAAGGTTATAGGGGGGGTCAGCAAAGATGAGGTCAATGCTGCCTTCTGGCAGCGCGTTCATCACCTTAATGCAGTCTCCGCCAAGAATTTCATCCAAGGGTAGCACGGACGCCCCCTGCGCCAATGTTGCAACTGCCATCTCTGCCTCGCTTATGCGCTTTTTGCGCTTGTTGTGGCCCTAAGATGAGTCAAAGGCGATTCGGCGTCAATTTCTTTCTGAATCAGGTGTTTGAAAAACTTTCTTCATGTAAGCTATGGACACAAGATTTTGCGTATGGGGGCGAATGAACGTCTATGCTCTGGGGTGACCCCCAAATCTGCTATGGCATTTTTGTGACGCTTTGTCGGGTAGCCGGCGTTCACGTCCCAGCCATAACCGGGATACTGCAATGCCAGATCGGCCATGATACGATCGCGCGTGACCTTGGCGATGATGGATGCCGCTGCAATGGACAACACCCGCGCGTCGCCCTTGACGACTGCGTGTGCGCGACAGGGCAAGGCGGGCGGCAGGCGGTTGCCGTCAATCAGCAAGTAATCCGGCGGGATGCGCAACGCGGCAATGGCGCGCTGCATCGCCAGATAGGTGGCCTGCAAAATGTTGATCGCGTCAATCTCGGCGGGGGTGGCGTGGCCGATGCCAACATCCGCGCTGGCCATGATGGCGGCAAAAACCCGTTCGCGCGCAGGCGCATTCAGGCGTTTGGAATCTGCCAGCCCCGCTGGCAGTGCGTCCGGGTCCAGCCAGACCGCCGCCGCTGTCACAGGCCCACAAAGCGGCCCGCGCCCCACTTCATCCACGCCCACAATACGATGCGCGCCTTGCAGGGTTGCAAGGCGCTCGTGGTCATAATCGGGGGCGGTTTTTTGGGTCATGGGCCAGTATTGCCCGAAGGCGCCCCCCTGATGCAACCCCGTCAGGACCGGCTGCGATAGCCGCGTTCAGTCAGGCATTGTGCAGAATATATTGTGCCTGTGGTGCTGCGCACCTGACAGGTGCGCGGCAGGTCACGAACCCCGCGCTGTTCCAGACATGTCCCGCGATACCCCGCCAGGGTTTGCCCGCCATAGTGATAGGAAATCAGGCATTGCTGCGGCAGGAAATTCCCGCTTTGCCAGCCGCCACCGCGCGGCGGGTTGGGGTGTGGGCGCTCTCCCCAGCGATTGGGGCGACGGTCAGGCGCGCGGCGTTCCGCGTAATAGCCCGCATCCTGCAGACAGGCCGCACGGTAGACGCTGCGCTGTCCGCGATTGGTGCGCGTGGTTTCAAGGCACTGGCGCGGCAGGTTGCGCAGTCCCGCATCCCGCAGACATTGCGCATTATAAAGCGAGATATTGCGATGGCGCACCGACCATGTTTCCTGACAATGGGCGGGCAATTCGCGGCTGTTGTGCTGCGGGCGGCCCCTGTTGGTGTTTCCCCCGTCCGACCGCGCGGCATGCACGACAATCGCCACCGCTGCCGCGCCCAACAGGAATTTCACCAATGCGTCATCCGAGGCCTGCGCGGGCGTGGCAGGAAGGGTCATTGCCCCCATCGCCACACCTGCCGCCATCAGCGCACCAGTGGTTCTGGTTCTCAGAGTGGTTAGAAAAGTGGTCATGCCTTGGGTTCCTTTCTTTCACAAACGCCCTTACGAGCCATGACCTAACCCTGTCTTCGCCCGGCCCCGTCGCGCAATAACGCCCGCCTGCTATCCGATAGCATCCCGCCCGCACGCGGCGTGATATTGAATAACGCGCCCGCCAGTGCCATGGTTCCAGTATGAAAAACGCATGTCTGGCTGCGGCATTTCTGGTTCTGGCGCTTGCGGGACAAGCCTCGGCCCAGTGTTACGCAGATTACAAGGCCAAGCAGGACAACCCCTTGCGCCTGCAATATGGCATTATTGAATTGCCGCAACCGGCCTGCACCTCGCCGCAGGCCGCGCGCACCTATGCCGAACCTGTCATTTCAAGAAGCGGCTGGACCCTTCTACAAATTGAATCCATCTTCGGGGCAGATGAATTTCAACGCAGGAGTGCGCATGCAGGGGCCATCCATCTCCGCCAGTGAACTGGCACGCATGGGCAATCGCGCTGTTGTCTGGGGCATTGTGGCGATTGTGGGCGTTCTGGCGCTGACAGCGGGGGCGCTGTTTGCCAACCTGCCCGATGCAGGGGCCTTCAATGCGCGTGTGGAACGGGTGTTTGTCGAAAATGCGGACCTGACCGGACAGGCGGAACTGAAACTTCTGGAGATACTGGCGCAATCGGGCACGGCGTTTTCCGAAACACTGGTGTCCTACAGGGTGGTGATTTTCGTTTTGCTGGTTTTTGCGACCGGGCTTCTGGTGACGTCTTTTATCATGATCATCATGCTGATTACGCTGAACCGGCGCATGGTGCAGGTGGAAAAACAGGGACTGCAGGTGTCGCAACTGGTCATTGACCGTGCGACCAACGCAGTGACGCTGAATGATATGGAATTTCGCCTGACCCCGGCGGCCATGGAAACACTGGCTGTTCTGGCTGAAGCCTGCATTGATGACGAAGTGTTGTCCGGTGCCGCGATCGAAGGGGTTATTTCCGGCCGCGACGCTGCCGATTGCGACGAAGCCGCTGGCGCCACCCGCATCAAGCGGCTGCGTGACACATTGGGCAACCAGTTGATCAGCGAAGTTCTGGTGCGCAATATCGCGCGGCAGGGCTATATGCTGGCCATTGACCGCAAGGTGATATCGCTGCGCTGACGCGGGGCGCCTTGAAACCCCGCCCCCCGGATGCAAGGTTATGAACATGTGCATAACGGGAGAAGACGATGCTGGACAAACGCAACTTCTATATCAACGGGGCATGGGTTGCCCCGCAGGACGGGCGCGATCTGCAGGTCATTGACCCCTCGACCGAAGATGCCTGCGCGGTCATTTCCCTTGGCGGTCAGGCCGATACAGATGCCGCTGTGGCCGCCGCCCGCGCTGCCCTGCCCGGCTGGATGTATTGCGCCCCCGCAGACCGGCTGGCACTGGTCAAGCGCATCGGCGAGATATACGCCGCGCGCGCAGACGATATGGCACAGGCCATCAGCCTTGAAATGGGCGCGCCCATTGATCTGGCCGGCAGCTCGCAAGTGGGGGCGGGCGCGGCGCATATCCGCAATTTCATCACTGCGTTTGACCAGATCCGCTTTGTCGAACCCTTGGGCGATCACGCCCCCGATGCCCGCATCATCCGCGAAGCTGTCGGCGTCTGCGCGCTGATCACGCCTTGGAACTGGCCCATGAACCAGGTCACGCTGAAGGTGATCCCCGCGTTGCTGGCCGGCTGCACCATGGTTCTGAAACCGTCGGAAATTGCGCCGCTGTCGTCAATCCTGTGGTCCGAAATCCTGCACGAGGCCGGAACCCCACCGGGGGTGTATAACATGGTCAATGGCGATGGCGCGGGCGTTGGCACCCAATTGTCCACCCATAGGCATGTCGATATGGTCAGCTTCACAGGGTCAACCCGCGCGGGCATTGCGATTTCCAAAAACGCCGCCGATACCCTGAAACGCGTGCATCTGGAACTGGGCGGCAAAGGGGCGAATATCATCTTCGCAGATGCCGGCGACGCGGCGGTCAAACACGGCGTGCAGCATTGCTTCCAGAATTCCGGACAGTCCTGCAACGCCCCCACCCGTATGCTGGTGGAACGCAGCGTTTATGACCGCGCTGTGGACACTGCGCGCGACGTGGCCATGGCCACCCCTGTCGGCCCCGCCAGCGCCCAGGGCAGCCATATCGGGCCAGTGGTCAGCGAAGCACAATTCAACAAGATTCAGGATCTGGTCGCCAAGGGCATATCCGAAGGCGCGCGACTGGTGGCAGGCGGGCTTGGGCGGCCCGAAGGGATGAATCGCGGCTATTTCGTGCGCCCCACTGTCTTTGCCGATGTCACCAACGACATGACCATCGCGCAAGAGGAAATTTTCGGCCCGGTCCTGTCGATCATTCCCTTCGACACCGAAGACGATGCGCTGCGCATTGCCAATGATACTGTCTATGGCCTGACCAATTATGTCCAAAGCAGCGATGGCGCGCGCCGCAACCGGCTGGCGCGGTATCTGCGCGCGGGCATGGTGGAAATGAACGGCAAATCCCGCGGGGCCGGCGCACCTTTTGGGGGCATGAAACATTCCGGCAACGGGCGCGAAGGCGGCGTCTGGGGCCTGGAGGATTTTCTGGAAATCAAATCCGTCTCTGGCTGGGACAGCACTGCCGGGTAATGCGCCCTGCCCCTGCACATCAGGGGCAGGGGCAAACACCCGCCCTGCGGGTGATCCCGGTGGGGCAGGCAGGGGGCGGCACCGTCCGCCCCCTGCCTGCCCCACACCTCCTCCGCAAGGGGAATTCAGCCCCCCAGACCAGCCCAATGCGGCGCATGCGGGTCCGCCAGTCGCATATTGATCGCCGCCAGATCCAGCGCCGCTACAGGGCGCGCGCCAGGGTCAAAGCGGTCATAGCCAAACAGCTCGAAATCCCAGCGATACAGTTCCTGCATGAAATGCACGCTCAATTCGTCGAAATACTCCGCCAGGGGCGCAACAGGTTTCGGCCCGCTGTTAAACCGCACCGCTATCTCGGGCCTGCGCGCGCGCGGGATCTGCGCCAGCACCGGCACAATCCCGCTGTCCCAGTCTTCAATCCGGAACAGATGGCTGAACGCGACGTCATTTAGCGTGACAGCACGCAAATGCTGGGCTTGCGGCGTCCAATGCCGGTCAAACCAGAAACGTTGCCCGGACACATGCACATCGCGCACAAACAGCAAGAACCGCCGGAAGGCGCGCACCGGGTCCGCACCCGCGCGCAAATCAGCCCCGTAGCGCTCCGCCAGCATCTGGCGCATTGTCCCCCGATAGGGCTTGCCGTCACGCTGCAGCGTGCAAACCTTTTCGTGAAAGGTCGACACGATTCGCGCAAACGGGTTACGCACTGCCGAAAACACAAACGCCGCCCCTTCCCGCGCAGGGCCCATCGCCTCGGGGGCGAAGGGCCATTTCACCACACCCTCGCGGGCATCATGTATATCGCCGTCAAAAAAAGCCCCATGATCGGCATGATAGACAAGCTGCGCCAGTGTGGAGCAGGCCGCTTTGGGCACTTCACGGTAGACAAGCGCCCCCCCGCAGCCCAGCCAGCACCCCTCGAACTGGTCCTGCGCCAGATCCATACCGCTGGGATACTCCATCTTCTGCCCGCCTGTCCGTTTTTCAGGGGTGACGCCCTGCACTGTTGGGCCTACCTTGCGCGCCAGACCCAACCATTGCAAGAGGACGCGATGCCTTACACTTATGACGACCAGAACATCTTTGCGAAAATCCTGCGCGGCGAGATTCCCTGCACCAAGGTGCTGGAAACCGACCACGCGCTGGCCTTCACAGATATCGCCCCCAAAGCGCCCCATCATGTGCTGGTCATCCCCAAAGGGCCATATGTCTGCCATGACCATTTCGCGCTGGACGCCTCTGACGCAGAGATCGCGGATTTCACCCGCGCCATTGGCAAGGTCTGTGCGCAGCTGGGCATCACCCCCGGCGCGGATGGGGCGGGATACAGGCTGATTTCCAACGCCGGAAGCGATGGCGTTCAGGAAGTGCCCCATCTGCATGTTCATATACTGGCAGGGCGCAATATCGGCCCCATGGTGATGGCCGCCAGCTAAGAAACAGCCTTGACGCGGCCAGCCAGACTGCGTATCCGCTTGGCCCAGAGGCGAGTTGGCGGAGTGGTTACGCAGCGGATTGCAAATCCGTGTACAGGAGTTCGATTCTCCTACTCGCCTCCATGACGTAGCTGATTAAGCTTGCGCGAGTTCGCACATTCCCGTTTATTTTAGGTTCTGTCCCTGCGGCCCTGCACCTATTGCGCGCGGGCCTTTTGTTGCGCATGACCGGCGTATTGG
The DNA here is from genome assembly GCA_017510335.1 of Paracoccaceae bacterium. GTDB lineage: Bacteria > Pseudomonadota > Alphaproteobacteria > Rhodobacterales > Rhodobacteraceae > Roseinatronobacter. The sequence goes on along the minus strand of JAFWNM010000001.1, from coordinate 93,858 downwards.
TGCGCCATTGCTGTCGTGGTGTGGCCAGTGACAGCATGTATAAATTCCCCGCTCCTGACCGGTGCGACAGCGCATCAGGACTAGGACCGGGATATAGCCCTGGCCAAACGCCAAAGGCGGGGATACCGTCCCATAATTGCGCAACATGGCTTAATTCAGGTCTTTCAACAGCCGTCCATGGCGGCGCACTTCGGCCAGAACATCGCCAAATGTCGTCAAACCGCGCGACTTCAGCATGGGGATCAGCTTCAAGAACGCATCCGCTGTGGCCACGGTATCGCCAATGGCGGTATGGCGGGCCTCTTCGGGGATGGTGATGCCCAGACGCGCGGTCAGCGCGTCAAGTGAATGCTGTTCCAACTGCCCGTAGACGACCGCCGACAACAGAACCGTGTCCAGCACCGGATGGTCGAACCGCACCCCCATGGATTTTTCGTGCCGACGCAGGAACTCCATGTCAAAGGGCGCATTATGCGCCACCAGAACAGCCCCGCGCGCGAAATCATGAAAGCGCTTGCCAGCCTCGGTCATATCTGGTGCGCCTTTGACCATATCATCGGTTATGCCGTGTATTTCGGTCGATGAGGGCGGAATGGGGCGTGCCGGATCAACCAGCGTGTCAAACACTTCGCGCTTGACGCGGCGGCCGTTCACCACACGCACAGCGGCGATCTGCACGATTTCGTCACTTGATGGCGTCAGGCCGGTGGTTTCAGTGTCGAACACAACATAGGTCAGGTCTTCCAGCGTGCTTTCCAGAACGCCCGCATTGCGCGCTTTGGACAGCAGGTCAAAATCATAGACAACCTCGCGCTGGATGGGGGCGGGGCGGGTTGTGGCGCGGCGCGCGTTGGGAATGGGCAGACGAACAGTCGACACGCCATCGGGGCGCATTTCGGTCCAGGCCTCGGTTCCGTGGGCGTTCAGAACGGCGCGCGCGGTCAGATCAGGGGTGTCGGGGTCCAGCGGTTCAGACAACCACGAATCGAACACCCCCACCGACAGCGGTGGCCCCGACCAGACCATGTCCAGCACCGCACCAGGCCCGTCTTCTTCCGCCAGAACCAGACGAAAGCTGCGGGCATGCCCGGCCTGCGCCAGTTTCTGCCCCAGCCAGCGCAGCAACAACGCCAGTTCAAACCCGTCACAGGTCAGCATCAGTTCAGGCCCTTCGGTCTGCAGATCCAGTCCAAGGGTTTCAAACTGCGCCCCAATCCCGTCCATCAGGTCGCGCGAGCGTATTTGCGTCAGCGGGCGCCAATCATTGCGCCCTTTGTCATAGCGTTGGCCCAGTTCGGTGATTGCAGCGGTCAGGCCGCGAACCTCGGACAGCATGGCGCCCATCAGGTCAGCGGCCTGCGCCATGTCCTTGTCTTCGGAAATCACGCCGATCACAGTTTGCAAATTGGCTGCAGGGCGGCGCACGCGGTCGAATACCTCGGCCAGCAGGGATTCGCGGGCGGCATGCGCGGCCAGGTCGGCGGTGACATCGCGCAGGGTCAGCACAAAGCCGGGGCGTTGTGTGTGTTCCGTGCGGCGCAAAACCCGCATACGCCCCGACAACAGCCGCCCGCTGCTGGTGGTCGCGCAGATCAGGTCAGACGCGGCTTCGGGGTCATTCAGTTTCGCAAGCCGTTCATAGGCATGGCGCACAGGCCCTTCGCGCAGGTAGTCCAGCAAATTGCGGTCCAGTCCGGGTGCGCCGCCTGCTTCCAGAATGGTGACCGCCTGCCCATTATAGAATGCAAGCTGGTAATCCGCCGTGCATAACAGCACTGCGACGGGCACATCCGCCAGCAATTTTTCCAAACGCGCCTTTTCCGCAGACAAGCGGGATGTTTCGCGCGCCACCGATTCCGCCAGCGCGGACCGGGTTTGCGCCAGCGAGTGCGATATTTCCGCCGCCGCTGGTGCAAGGTCGCCCAGATACCGCGCGCGGTCCTTGTCGCCGCCCAGATCACCTTGCACATCGGCATGCGCGCGCGTGCGAATGGCGTTTGCCAGCCCGTCAATCGCGCGCGCCACATTCATGTCGAACAGATACCAGATGCCGGTCACCAGAAACAGGATCAGGAACCCCGCCAGAATAGCGGCCTGCGCCATGGGCGCGGCCAGATCCGGCGTTGTGCTGCGCGACACGACCAGCCAGCCCGCACCCCCCACTGCCGCAACGCCACCCGCGGCCAGCAATACAAAAAACAACAGAATGCGGACACGCAGGCCAAGTTTTTCAAGCATCGGTGCGGTCCGTCGGCGGGACAGTTTCGCCAGCAAGTATCTTGCGCACTTCCTCGCGCAATTCCTTCAGTTCAAACGGCTTGGAGATGAAGCCATCCGCCCCCATCGCCAACCCCTTGCGCCGTTCCATGGCCGACCCCCGCGCCGTCATCATCAGGATGCGCACATCCGCGCAGTCAGGGTCTGCGCGCACTGATTGGCAAATGTCATAGCCCGACACTTCGGGCAGCATGACGTCCAGAAGAACCAGATCAGGCTTTTGGTCGCGGATCATATCCAGCGCCCCTGCCCCGGTTGCAAGGCGTGTCTGGTCATAGCCTTCGCGGGTCAGAAGATAGTCCAGCGCTATGGCGATGTTGTCTTCATCCTCGACCACCAAGATCTTAGCCTTCTTCGCGCGGTCCTCCATTTGCGGCTCCTCCTCCTCCACATGCAACGGTCAGAAACGGGTCTTCGGGCGATAGCTGATACCATTCAGCGGCGGCCGGTATCCCTTGGTCATTCAAAATTGTGCCTTCGGTCAGGTCGGCACGGCGCGCCGTGCTGCAGTCGAACAAGGACTGAAACCCGAAAGTAAGCGCCCAGCGTTCCTTCAGGACCACACCTGTCAGAACCATATCGGGGTTGTTGCGGTTTGTCTGGCGCACGCGGTTGTCGATTGCGGCAATGCGCGTGGTCAGCGGCACCACATAGGTCCAGGGCCGATACCAGATGCGATGCTCATTCTTGCTAACGACAGTCACTTCGTCTGGCAAACCGGCCTCGAAGCGTCCCGCCCAAGTGTATTCCAGCCAGACCAGCATGCACACCATACCCGCCGCCGCCCCGAAAGGCGCGATCCAGTCAGGCAGATTGCGCCAGCTTAGGCGGTGCAGAAGATGCGCCACACCAAAGCCGCCAAAGCCTGCAACAATAACGGCCAGAAATTCGATAATCATAGGGGGCTGGTCCTTCTAGCCTAAGGTTCCTGCAATCTGGCCTACGGCAGATTGCATGGTACGCACCACGACGAATGCATCGCGCAAGTGGCTGCGTTCGAAATCCGACAAATCGGATGGCGCAAGAAAATTGTCAGGCTTGCGCCCCATGCGCACCAGTGTCGCCTGATTTTCAAGGCGCAGGTCTGCAATCAGGTCATAAGCTTCGATCAGGTCGCGCGCACCCGAAACCGAAATGATGCCCTGTTCTTCGGCGGCCAACAGGCGCGCGCGCGTATTCACGGCTGTGATACGCCCGCGCAGCGCATAGACGCGCGCAAGGTCGGTGACCGGCACGACACCGCCCAGTTTCATATCCACATGGTTCTTATGCTCGCCCGAGCGGATGGTTGCAAAGCCGCGCAACAGCCCAAGCGGGGGCGAATGCTTGATCGAATTCGAAATCATATGGACCACGAAAATCGAATTCTTGCTGGCGGCGTCCAGTGTTTCGTCCTGCAGGTCACGAAACAAGCTGACCTGTCCGCCAATCGGGCGCAGGTCGAACATGACCGAAGACAGCATCTGCGCTTCGGGTGAGGGGGAGTTGATCCAACCCTGAAAATACCGCCGCCACACCCGGACCGGCTGGCACCACCGCGGATTGGTCGCCATCATGTCGCCGGGGCAATAGAAATACCCCGCCGCATCCAGACCGTCAGACACAAACCGCGCCAGATTGGCAAAATAGGACATGTCGTCAGGGGTCACACTGTCATCGATAAGTATGCAATTGTCCTGATCACTGACGCCTGTCTGCTCTTGGCGGCCCTGACTGCCACAGGCGGCCCAAAGATAGGGCACAGGGGGCGGGCCAAGCTTTTCTTCGGCCAGTTTCAACAGCCGCCGCGTAACAGTATCGGCAATGTCGGTTATCAGGCGGGTGATCACATCATGGGCATTATGTGCGCCCACCAGCTGCACCAGAAGCTGCGGAATGCGTTCGGTCACATGGGCCAGATCGGCATAGGTTTCCGCCACAGCTGCATCGCGCACCAGTTGCGCCGAACTGATGGCCTGAAAACGCGTCAGGTCGGTCTGGGTGATCATACCCACAAGCGTATCGCCACGCACCACCGGCAAATGCCCGATCCGGTGTTCCAGCATCATATGCAAGATATCCGACCCCAGCGAATTGGGCGACAGCGCCAGCGGGTCAGGGGTCATCACATCGGCCAGCACAGTATCAAGCGGGCGTCCTTCGGCCAGCACACGACCCGACAGGTCGCGCGTGGTGACAATGCCAACCAGCTTTTCGCCATCAACCACGGCCACACTGGAAATGCGGTTGTCGCGCATCAATCCGGCTGCTTGCTGCGCGGTCATTTCCGGTGTCGCGGTTACGGGCTTGCGCGCCATCAGATCCGCGACCTTCAAGGTTGCAAGATCGTTTTGCCGCCCCAGCTTGCCGCCCGATGGCACACCCCGACTGAAAAACCGTTCAAATGCAGGGAAATTGGCGATCAGGTGGCGCAGTTCGGATGCGGGCAGGCACAAAAGCACCGAATTTGCCGTGGCGGTCGCCGTTGTCACCGCGCGCCCGTCCCGCAACAGCCCCCGTTCCCCGAAGGAATTGCGCGGGGCCAATATGGACACCAGCGCACCATGGGTGTCGGTGACTTCGATTGTGCCGGATTTGACCAGATACACACCGTCTATCGGCTCGCCTTCGGAATAGACAACAGTGCCGGCAGGCACCTCTTTGCGGCTGAAGCAACTGGCGACACGCGCCAGTTCGTCCTGCGGCAAGGAATCATACGGATGAACCGATTGCAGGAATTCAAGAACCTTCGGGGCGCTTTGGGTCATGGTCTTTGTCCTGATTGCACCGGCCCTAATTCGGGACGGCCTGCCCCCGATAGCACGGGGACAGGCCAGTGTCTTTGTGTCAGATCAGTGATCGACGGCCGCGCCTGCCCCTTTGGGCACGCGGATCGATTCCACCAGTTCCTGAATTTCCGCAGGCGCATCGCCAGTCATCTTGTTGACGATATAGGCCGCTGCGAAGTTCAGCGCCGCACCAACCGCACCAAAGCTAAGCGGCGAAATGCCGAACAGCCAGTTGTCAGGTGTGTTGGCCAGCATGTTGGTGCCGGGAATGAAGAACCACCCCAGATAGGTGAAGATATACAGCACCGTAGACCCAAGACCCACGATCATGCCTGCAATCGCCCCCGTGGAGTTCATCTTCTTGGAGAAGATGCCCATCATGATGGCCGGGAACAGCGAACTGGCCGCCAGACCGAAGGCCAGTGCCACCACCTGCGCCGCAAAGCCCGGCGGGTTGAGACCCAGATAGGTTGCCAGCGCAATCGCAAAGCCCATCGAAATACGGGCAGCAAGCAATTCGCCCTTTTCCGAAATCCCCGGATTGATCATGGACTTGATCAGATCGTGGCTGATGGCGGAAGAAATCGCCAGCAACAGACCCGCCGCAGTGGACAGCGCCGCAGCCAGACCGCCAGCCGCGATCAGACCGATAACCCAACCGGGAAGCTGTGCAATTTCGGGGTTCGCCAGAACCAGAATATCCTGGTTGAAGGTGACCATTTCATTGCCTTCCCAGCCTTCTTCAACGGCGCGCGCCGGTGGGCGGGCTTCGTTATAGTACTGGATCAGGCCATCGCCGTTCTTGTCTTCGAACCGGAGCAGACCTGTGCGTTCCCAGTTCAGCATCCAGTCGGGCTTGGCGTCGAATGCCAGCGGCTCGCCTGCGACACCGTCAGGATACAGCGTGGTGATGATGTTCAGACGTGCCATTGCACCAACCGCCGGGGCAACTGTGTACAGCAGCGCGATAAAGACCAGCGCCCAACCAGCCGATTTGCGTGCATCTGCCACTTTCGGAACTGTGAAGAAGCGGATGATCACATGCGGCAGACCAGCAGTACCGATCATCAGCGACAGGGTGAACAACACCATGTTGAAGGTGGATCCGTGATTGCCAGTGTAGTCATTGAAGCCCAGTTCAACCAGAACTTCGTTCAGTGTGGTCAGCAGCGGCTGGCCAGAAGCCGTATGCGTGCTGAACAGCCCAAGCTGTGGCAACGGGTTGCCTGTCAGCTGCAACGAGATAAACACCGCCGGAATTGTATAGGCGATGATCAGCACCACATATTGGGCAAGCTGCGTGTAGGTGATGCCCTTCATCCCGCCAAGAACGGCATAGATGAACACAACACCCGACGCGATGAACAGCCCCGTTGTGTTTGTGACTTCCAGGAAGCGCGAGAAGGCCACGCCCGCACCTGTCATCTGACCGATCACATAGGTGATGGACATAACCAGCAGCGCGATCACGGCCACAAGACGCGCAGTCTGGCTGTAGAAACGGTCCCCGATGAAATCCGGCACCGTGAAGCGGCCGAATTTGCGCAGATAGGGTGCCAGCAACATGGCCAGCAGCACATAGCCCCCCGTCCAGCCCATCAGGAAGGTCGAGTTGCCATAGCCCACGAAGGCGATAAGACCCGCCATCGAAATGAAGCTTGCCGCCGACATCCAGTCCGCCGCAGTGGCCGCACCGTTGACGATGGGGTTAACCCCGCGCGACGCCGCATAAAAGTCAGAGGTCGACCCGGCGCGTGCCCAGATCGCGATACCGATGTAAAGCGCGAAAGATGCGCCCACAAAGATAAGGTTGATTACAAACTGATCCATTTTTCAGGTATCCCTCATTCTTCCACGCCAAACTCTTTGTCGAGTTTGTTCATGTACCAGGTGTAGTAGAAGATCAGGACGATAAAGGTCAGGATCGAGCCTTGCTGCGCGAACCAGAACCCAAGATCGGTCCCACCGATTGGAATACCCGACAAAAGCGGGCGTAGAACGATGCCGAACCCGAAGGACACAAGCGCCCAGATCACCATGGAAATGGTGATGATGCGAATGTTGGCCTTCCAGTAGGCGTCTGTCGACTTGTCTGACATTGTGACGTCTCCCAGTTTCCTCCAGTGCCGCCCCCTTTTGGGGCTGGCTTCCTCTCTTGCAGGGAACATGTGCTGTCGACACACCTTCCCTGTGCGCAGGCCCGATTGCTCCTCATTGGCCTGCATTCGGGCGCTTTTCAGTGCCCGTCCGTTTTCCGGTTGCCCGGATTCCTATGCTGTCACATCCTGCACGATGTCGGCCAATGCGGCTGCAATGGCGTCGATCCGGCCCATTGCATCCACGCGCCGAAGCGCCCCTTGCCCGTCGTAATATGTGATCAGCGGTGCCGTCTGGTCATGATAGGCCGCAAGTCTTGCGCCCACTGTTTCGGCATTGTCATCCGCCCGCCGCTTGAAGTCGGTCCCGTTGCACTTGTCGCAAACCCCTGCAACAGCGGGTTTCTTGAAGCTGTCGTGATAGCCTTCGCCACAATTGGCACAGGTATAGCGGCCCGCAACCCGGTCCACCATTGCCGCATCATCCACATCCAGCGAAATGGCCGCGCCCAGCGCCATGCCCTGTTGGGCAAGCAGCGCATCCAGCGCTTCCGCCTGTTTGGCGGTGCGGGGAAACCCGTCAAGGATAACCCCTTTTGCCGTGTCTGGTTCGGCCATCCGGTCACGCAGGATGGCCAGAACAATCTCGTCGCTGACCAGACCACCGGCGTCCATCACGGCCTTGGCCTGTTTGCCCGCATCCGTGCCCGCAGCCACAGCCGCCCGCAACAGGTCGCCCGTGGACAATTGCACAAGACCGAATTTTTCTTCCAGCATGCGGGCCTGTGTGCCCTTGCCGGCACCCGGGGGGCCAAGCAGGATCAATACTGCGGATTTTGTCATTGTCTCGCTCATCCCTGTCACGCCCGGTTCATGCGGTTTTCGATCAACTCTTCCACCACTGACGGATCTGCCAGTGTGGAGGTGTCGCCCAATGCGCCGAAATCATTTTCAGCAATCTTGCGCAGGATGCGGCGCATGATCTTCCCTGAACGGGTTTTCGGCAGTCCGGGTGCCCATTGAATAAGGTCAGGGCTGGCAATCGGTCCAATCTCGGTGCGCACCCATTTGACCAGTTCCTTGCGCAGGTCTTCGCTTGGTTCGATGTTGTTCATCAAGGTGACATAGGCATAAATCCCCTGTCCCTTGATATCATGGGGGTAGCCCACAACGGCGGCTTCCGCGACAGCCTCATGCGCGACAAGCGCGGATTCAACTTCTGCCGTGCCCATGCGGTGGCCCGATACGTTGATCACGTCATCCACGCGGCCGGTGATCCAGTAATCCCCATCCGCATCGCGGCGGCACCCGTCGCCAGTGAAGTAATAGCCTTTATACTGGCTGAAATAGGTTTCCATGAAGCGCTCATGATCGCCCCAGACCGTGCGCATCTGGCCCGGCCAGCTTTCCTTGATGCACAACACACCTTCGGCGGCTGTGCCGGTCTGGACTTCGGCGGTGGCGGGATCCAGCACTTCGGGGACCACACCGAAAAACGGCTTGGTGGCCGAACCGGGTTTGGCAGGCATGGCACCGGGAAGCGCCGTGATCATGTGGCCGCCGGTTTCGGTTTGCCAGAATGTATCGACAATCGGGCAGCGGCCCTTGCCGACATTTTCGTTATACCAGTTCCAAGCTTCGGGGTTGATGGGTTCACCCACCGAACCCAGCAATTTCAACGATGACAGATCGTGCTTTTCAACCCATTCGGTGCCCTGCCCCATCAAGGCGCGAATGGCTGTGGGGGCGGTGTAGAACTGGTTTACCTTGTGCTTGGCGCAGACTTCCCAGAAACGCCCCGCATCAGGATAGGTTGGCACGCCTTCGAACATCAGCGTTGTCGCACCATTGGCCAGCGGCCCGTAAATGATGTAGCTGTGCCCTGTCACCCAGCCCACATCGGCGGTGCACCAGAACACATCCCCATCATGATAATCAAAGGTGTATTGCTGCGTCATGGCCGCATAGACCAGATACCCGCCAGAGGTGTGGACAACCCCTTTCGGGCGGCCCGTGGACCCTGATGTGTAAAGGATGAACAGCGGGTCTTCGGCACCCACTTCGGTATAGGGGCAATATGCGTTGGCCGCGTCCATTTCGGCCTTCAGGTCAATGTCGCGCCCGTCCACCCAAGTCGTCTGGTCGCCAGTGTGCTTGACGACGAAACACTTGACCTTGTCGGAACAATCAAACAGCGCCTTGTCGGTATTGGATTTCAGCGCCGTGCGCCGCCCGCCGCGCGGTGCGGTATCGGCGGTGATGACGGCTTTGGCCTGACAGTCATTGATACGGTTTGCCAGCGCATCCGGCGAAAAGCCCGCAAACACGATCGAATGCACCGCACCAATGCGCGCACAGGCCAGCATTGCATAGGCCGCTTCGGGGATCATGGGCAGATACAACACAACGCGGTCGCCCTTGCCGATGCCGTGATCTTTCAGCACATTCGCCATGCGGCTGGTCTGTTCCAGCAATTCCAGGTAGGTAATGTGCCGCGCAGGGGTTTTGGGATCATCGGGTTCCCAGATGATTGCCGTCTGGCTGGCGCGTGTGGTCACATGACGGTCAATGCAATTCGCAGACACATTCAGTGTGCCATCTTCAAACCATTTGATGTCGACATTGCCATATTCAAATGTCGCGTTCTTGACCTTGGTAAAGGGTTTGATCCAGTCAATACGCTTGCCATGCTCGCCCCAGAAAATGTCCGGATCGCGGACAGATGCCGCATACATCTCATCGTATTTGGCGGCGTTGATATGTGCGTTTGCAACGAACGCATCAGAAGCGGGATAGGTATTGGACATGAATACTCCTCCAGTCGCGCGGGACAGGCAATCGGCCACAAATTGCGGCACCTCCCCAGTCCCCTAAAATTACTGGCGCGGTGCCGTGGCACGCGCCCTTCCCCAAAACCGTTATAACGCATTCGTCAAAGTTTGTGTAACTTTTTTTAACTAAAGGATTTTTTTGTAAATTTATTCACAGCCCATCTGTCAATAGTGTGAATATATTTTCGCTGCACTGCAGGAAACCGTTGTTTTCATATTGTTTTCCACATGGCGACAATATGACGATTTCACAGCCCGCCAGACATTGCGCGCCACCGACAGAACATGTCAGCGCAAACAGCCCATGCGCAACATTCGCAAAGTTTTCCACACATAAGTGAACATAAGTGATTCGGCGCGACGAAATAGCGGACCATGCGCCGCGCGCCAGCATCGAGTCCGCGTGCTTCGGCCCGAAAGCGGTCCTTGCAAGCCCCGTCGACATAGCCCAAAAACGCAAAAAGACCGCACACACCCCAAGCACGAAAGGCCCTGAACCATGATCCCCATCCAAGGATATAACGGGGCACGCGTTGCCGTGCTGGGGTTGGGGCGGTCGGGTCTGGCCACTTGTGCGGCGCTGTCGGCAGGGGGTGCCATTGCGCTGGCATGGGACGAAAGCCCCGAAGCGCGCACCACCGCCGAAGGTCAGGGCATCGCCTTGCAGGATCTGAACAAGATCGACTGGGCGGATGTGGCGGCCCTGATCGTCAGCCCGGGGATTGCGCATCTTTACCCCGCCCCGAACCGCATCATTGCCAGCGCAATCGCGCAGGGCGTGCCCGTGGATAACGATATCGGCCTGTTTTTCCGCAGCTTCGCCACGCTTGAAACCATGGAATTCGACCAGCCGCCCAAAGTTGTGGCGATCACCGGATCGAACGGAAAATCCACCACAACGGCCTTGCTGCATCATATTCTGGAACAGGCCGGACGCCCCACACAGATGGCAGGAAATATCGGCAAGGGGGTGTTGTCCATTGACCCGCCCCAAAATGGCGAAGTGGTGGTGCTGGAACTGTCCAGTTACCAGACGGAACTGGCGCGCGCCCTGACACCGGACATCGCGGTGTTTACCAACCTGTCCGCCGACCATCTGGACCGTCACGCCGGCATGGGGGGGTATTTCGCGGCAAAACGCAGGCTGTTTGCCGAAGGCGGGCCAGATAATGCAGTTATTGGCGTTGATGAATTCGAAGGGCAGTTTCTGGCCGGACAAATCGGACAAAACCCAGAAGACATGCGCGTGATCCGCATTTCATCCGGGCGCAAACTGACAGGGCCAGGCTGGAACGTCTTTGCGCGCAAGGGGTTTCTGGCCGAATACAGGCGTGGCAAACAGGTTGCATCCATCGATTTGCGCACCGTCAAGGGGTTGCCGGGGGCACATAACCACCAGAATGCCTGCGCGGCCTATGCGGTGGCGCGCAGTCTTGGCCTTGCGCCGCGCCTGATAGAAGATGCGTTGCACAGTTTCACGGGCCTGCCCCATCGCAGCCAGCTTGTCGCGGAAGCGGGCGGCGTGCGGTATATCAATGACAGCAAGGCCACCAATGCCGAAAGCGCGGCACAGGCGCTGCAAGCGTTTGATCACATCCGCTGGATTGCGGGGGGCCTTGGCAAGGACGGGGGCATAAGCGCATTGGTGCCGCATCTGGTCAAGGTGAGCAAAGCCTACCTGATCGGGCATTCGGCGCGTGAATTTGCCTTGCAACTGGGCGACACGGCGCATGAAATTTGCGAAACCATGGACCGCGCCGTGGCCCGCGCCATGTCGGAAGCGCAGTCTGGCGATGTGGTTTTGCTCGCGCCTGCAGCGGCCAGTTTCGACCAGTTCAAGGATTTCGAAAGCCGCGGACAGGCATTCATTGATGCAGTAAACGCACAACTGGCACAAAAAGGCGCGTCAGATGAATTCTGATGACAGCCCGCGCGGCTTTGCCTTTGCGATTGCCGCTTTCGCGATCTGGGGTATGTTGCCCTTCTATTTCAAGGCATTGGAGCATGCCCCCACTATAGAGGTCATCGCCCATCGGGTGATCTGGGCGGTGCCGGTGGCGCTGATCGCGCTTATTGCGCTGGGGCGCACAGATGACTTGCGCGCCGCCATACGAACGCCGCGCATGCTGGGCATGGCACTGGTGACGGCTGCGCTGATTTCGGTCAATTGGGGAACCTATGTCTGGCTTATCCAGACCGGCAAGGCCATGGATGCGGCGCTTGGCTATTACATCAACCCCATCTTCAACGTCTTTCTGGGCGCTACACTGCTGGGGGAAAAGCTTAGCCCACGGCAATGGGGGGCTGTGGCGCTGGCAATGGCGGCGGTGGTCGTTCTGACACTGGATGCGGGCGCGCTGCCGATTGGGACATTGCTGATTGTCTTCAGCTGGGGAAGCTACGCCTATTTCAAGCGCGCGCTGCCCATTGGTCCCAATCAGGGTTTCGCACTGGAAGCGCTGATCCTTTTGCCTTTCGCGCTGGTTTATATGGGCTGGATCCTGTTTCAGGGCACCAGCTTCAGCGCGCAAGCGGGCGCATTGGACTGGGTGCTGCTTGTGGGGTGCGGGGTTGTGACAGCAGCGCCACTGATGCTGTATGCAAACGGCGCCAAGGCGCTGCGCCTGTCAACGATCGCAATCGCGGGCTATTCCATTCCCACGATGATTTTCCTGATATCCGTGTTCATCTTCCGCGAACCGTTTGAAGGCGCGCGGGTCATAGCGTTCCCCATGATATGGGGGGCGATGGCGCTGTATATTCTGGAAATCCTGCGCAAACGCCGGGCGGGGTTGCAATAGCGCCATGCCGGGTGCGGCGCGCGCGTCACCGCACCTTCAGTGTGGCCAGACCAACCAGCGCCAGCACAAGTGCGATGATCCAGAACCTGATGACAATCTGCGGTTCGGCCCAACCTTTCTTCTCGAAATGATGGTGGATCGGGGCCATCAGGAACACGCGCTTGCCCGTGCGCTTGAAATACAAAACCTGAATAATGACAGACAAGGTTTCGACAACAAAGATACCGCCCACGATGGCCAGCACGATTTCATGTTTGATCGACACTGCAATCGCACCCAGCGCGCCCTCCAGCGACAATGATCCGGTATCGCCCATGAACACTGCAGCGGGTGGGGCGTTATACCACAAGAACCCCAACCCCCCACCGGCCAGCGCGGCGGTAAAGACCAGCAATTCCCCCACACCGGGCACATAATGCACATCCAGATAGGCCGTGAAATCCACCCGCCCCACGGCATAGGCAATCACCCCCAGCGTGGTCGCGGCAATCATCACTGGCATGATGGCCAGACCGTCAAGACCGTCTGTCAGGTTGACCGAATTGGCCGCGCCCACAATGACGAATGCCCCGAACGGAATGAAGAACCACCCCAGTGACAGCAGAACTTCCTTGAACACAGGAACGGCCAACTGGCCTTGCAGGTCGTCGGGGTGCACATACATGGCCGCCGCACTGGCCAACAGGCCAATCAGTATGCCCAGCCCCAGCCGCACACGGCCGGGCACGCCCTTGACGTTGCCCTTGGACACTTTCGCCAGATCATCGGCAAACCCGATTGCCCCGAAGGCCACTGTCACCAGAAGCACAATCCACACATAAGGGTTGTCCAGCCGCGCCCAAAGCAGCGTTGACACTGTCAGCGCCGACAAGATCAGCAAGCCCCCCATTGTGGGCGTGCCTGTCTTGGTTAACAAATGGCTTTCTGGCCCGTCTTCGCGGATGGGCTGGCCATTGGACTGGCGCCGTTTCAGCATGTTGATAAGCGGCTTGCCGAAAACAAAGCCGAAAATCAGCGCTGTGAAGAATGCCGCGCCCGCGCGCACCGTAATGAACCGGAACAGATTGAACCCCGGCAATGTGCCCGCGAATTCGGTCAAGAAATAAAACATGGTGCTTCCTTCAGCTTCTTCGGGGGTCACGCGTGCCATGGGTTGGCGCGTCAAGGCTGCGCAGGGCCTCCACAACCCGTGACACAAGGCTGCCCTTGGACCCTTTGACCAGAACAACATCGCCGGGCGCGACCAGCATATGGACCATTGCGGCCAGATCATGGGCATTGGACACATGCCGCCCGCGCTGGCGAAACGGCAATTTGCGCGACAGCGCTTCCATCCGTGGCCCGACACAATGCACCAGATCGACACTGGCCAGCGCGGGATAGTCGGCAACCGCTTCGTGCAAGGCCCGTTCGTCAGGGCCAAGTTCCAGCATGTCGCCCAGAATGGCAATGCGCCGCCCGCGCCGCCCGGTCGGGGTTTGCGAAGGGGTAATTTTCGCCAGCATGTCCAGCGCCGCTTCCAGCGATGCAGGGTTTGCGTTGAACGCATCATCGATCAAGGTGAAAGACAGGTCTTCCACAGTGTCCAGCACGATGGTCTGGCGCAAGCCGCGCCCTGCGGGGGGCTGCCATCGCCCAAGGCCCAGCGCCGCGCGCGCCAGATCAAGCCCAAGTGCATGCGCCACAGCCAGACAGCCCAACCCGTTCATGCCAAAATGCGCCCCCGCGTTCGCCAGCCTGACGGCCACACGCGTGCCGCCCACATTGGCGCGCAACACCAATGCGGCGTCGGTCTGGGTCATGTCTTCGGGAAAAACACCACTTGCCCCGTAGCCAAAAGGCCAAAGCGTCGCCCCTGACAGGGTTGCCGCGTCGCGCAGAATGGCGCTTGTGGGCAGGTCGCAGGGAAATATTGCATGACCGTCGCGCGGCAATGCGCTAAAAATACTGGCTTTTTCATGTGCAATGCCGTCAATTCCGTCAAACGCTTCCAGATGTGCGGGCGCGATTGTGGTAATCATCGCAACATGCGGGCGCGCCAGCGCCGCCAAGGGCGCAATTTCGCCCGGGTGGTTCATGCCAATCTCGATGACGGCAAAATCCGCGTCAGGGGCCATGCGCGCCAGTGTTACCGGAACGCCCCAGTGATTGTTGAAACTGGCTTCGGCTGCGTGGGTTTTGCCAAAACACTGCAGCATTTCGCGCAACATTTCCTTGGTCGATGTCTTGCCCACAGACCCTGTTACCGCGACAACCTGCGCCTTGCTGCGTGCGCGCCCTGCTGCGCCCAGCGCCGCCAGCGCGGCCATGACGTCGGGCACAACCAGAAGCGGCGCATCCGGTGCCACCCCGAGGGGGACATGATCCACCATGGCCGCTGCAGCGCCCTTGCCCAGCGCTTGGGCAACAAAATCATGCCCGTCACGCGCGGCCTTCAGCGCGATGAACAAGTCACCCGGCTGCAAGCTGCGGGTGTCAATGGAAATACCGTCCGCCTGCCAGTTTGTCGTGGCACGCCCGCCCGTGGCACGCGCCGCATCCGATGCTGCCCACAGGGTCATGCGCGGGCCTCCAGTGCGGCGATGGCGACACTTGCCTGTTCCACATCATCAAAGGGATAGACAGTGTCCCCGATGATCTGCCCGGTTTCATGGCCCTTTCCGGCGACCAGCAATGCATCCCCCGGACCCAGCGCATCCACCGCGCGCAAGATGGCCTCGGCGCGGTCGGGCACTTCATGGGCGTTTGGGCATCCTTGCAGGACCGCAGCCCGGATTTGCGCAGGATCTTCGGATCTTGGGTTATCGTCGGTCACATAAACGATGTCGGCATGTGCGCTTGCCGCGCGTCCCATCAACGGGCGTTTGCCCTTGTCGCGGTCCCCGCCTGCGCCAAACACGACAATCAAGCGCCCCATCACATGCGGGCGCAGTGCCTGCAGCGCCACGTCCAAAGCAGCGGGCGTATGGGCATAATCCACAAAAACCGGCGCACCATTGGCACGCGCGCCCGCCAGTTGCATGCGGCCCCGCACCCCGTCCAGAAGCGGCAGGCGCATCGCCACGTCATCAGGATCATCCCCGCAGGCCAGCACCAGCCCGACAGCCGCCAGCACATTTTCCGCCTGAAACCCGCCAATCAGCGGCAGGTATTCCTGATAGGTCTTGCCCGCATAACTGAAGCGCAGCGTCTGGCCTGCTGCGTCAAACCGCTGGCCCAGAATGCGCAAATCCGCATCAGCATTGCGCCCGATGGTCAAACTGCCCTGCCCGCGGGCTTCGGCAATGGCCAGAATATCGGCCCCATAGGGGTCGTCCATATTGATGACGGCCACGCCGTCTTCGGACAAAAGCCGGTCGAAAAGTTGCGCTTTGGCCGCGAAATAGGCGTCCATCGTCACATGGTAATCCAGATGATCCTGCGTCAGGTTGGTAAAGGCTGCGGCGCGCAGGCGCACCCCGTCAAGGCGGCGCTGGTCCAAACCGTGCGAAGATGCTTCCATCGCGGCATGGGTCACCCCCGCTTGCGCCATATCTGCCAGCAAACGATGCAGCGTAATGGGGTCAGGCGTTGTGTGGGCCAGCGGGGCAGAATACGCCCCTTCTACGCCAGTGGTGCCCAGATTCACGGCCTCGTGGCCAAGATGGGACCAGATCTGGCGGGCGAAACTGGCCACCGAGGTTTTGCCATTGGTGCCCGTCACCGCCACCATCTGCGCAGGCTGCGCCCCGAACCACAACGCACAGGCCAGCGCGAAGGCCGCGCGCGGATCTTCGGCCAGAACAAGGGTTGCAGCGCTGCCTTCAAGGGCCTGATGTGCAATTTCGGCGCCGTCGCGGTCGGTCAGAATTGCAGATGCCCCCATGCGCAGCGCATAGGAAATAAATTCGGCGCCATGCACGCGGCTGCCGGGAAGGGCCGCAAACAATGCCCCCTGGCGCACCTGCCGGCTGTCCAGCGCCAATCCGGTGACAGGGACATTCCCCCCTCTGGTCGGACTAAGTCCAAGCGCGGAAAGGGGGCGAAGGGGCGGCTGGTCAGTCACGCGCGTTAGCTCCTTGCGGGATGGGTGCTGCCTGTTAGCCCGAAACAGAAGCGCTGTTCAATGGCCGATGAATCATTGAACAGCCGCCTCGAAGGCTGCATTGGCAGCTTCCAGCCGAACGGGGCGAATGTCCAGCAAGGGCGCGACGCGGCGTGTGATCTCCGCTGAGACGGGCACAGCCGTCCAGCCGGCGGTGCGGCGCGGTTCAGGCCCGGTTGTGTCTGCCCCTTCATCCAGCGTGACGATCAGCACATAACGCGGATCATGCGACGGGAAGACGCTGGCGAAGGTCGCCAGAACCGCATCTTTCATATAGCCGCCGCGTGGCCCCGGCTTATCTGCCGATCCGGTCTTGCCCCCGACGGGATAGCCGGGAATTCGCGCAAAGGACGCCGTGCCTTCCTGCACGACCTGATGCAGCATCAGGCGCATTTGCTGCGATGTCTGCGCCGAGATGATCTGCGCGCCGGCCTGCACACTGTCCTGACGCAGCAATGTGGGCGTAACCTTGCGCCCGCCATTGATCAGGCTGGCATAACCTGCAGCCAACGCCAGCGGGCTGGTGGACATGCCATGCCCGTAGGAAATTGTCATCACCGACAAGTCGGACCAGCGTTCAGGCAAAAGCGGGCGCGCGCGCGCTGCTTCGGCCAGTTCAATCGGGGCGGGGTCCAGAAACCCGAATTTGCGCAAGAAATCCTGCTGGGCCTCGGCGCCGATAGGCTGCATGATCCGCGCCGTTCCGATATTGGAGGATTTGACCATCACATCCTTGACCGACAATTGCGGGCCATAATTGCGGAAGTCATTGATGCGGAACCGTCCCCATGTCAGGGGGCCGCGCGTGTCGATAATGCTCTGTGGGGTGACTGCGCCGGCATCAAGTGCTTGTGCGACAGCAAAACTTTTCATCACCGACCCAAGTTCGTAGTATCCTTGCACAGCCCGGTTGAACAACGGACTGTCGGCCGGTTCGCCCTCGGTCGGGGGGGCGGGGCGCAGATTGGGATCAAAGTCCGGCAGGGAAACAAGGCTGATCACTTCACCAGTGTAGACATCCATCAACACAGCCGAAGCGCCCTTGGCGTTCAACATATGCATGCCGCCTTCCAGAACCTCGGTCACCGTGGCCTGAACTGTCAGATCAAGCGACAGATGCAAGGGGGCGTTCACCTGTTCAGGGTCGCGCAGGCGGGCATCAAAAAACAGCTCCGCGCCCGCAACGCCCAGAAGTTCGGCGGCGCGCACGCCTTGCTGGCCGAAGCGCGCGCCCCCCAGCACATGCGCCGCCATGCGCCCGTTTGGATACACGCGCATGTCACGCGGGCCAAACAGCAGGCCCGGTTCACCAATATCATGCACTGCCTGTTGCTGTTCGGGCGAAAGCTGCGCCCTTATCCAGATGAAACGGCGCTGCGGGTCGGAAAACCGCGCCGCCATCCGGTCTGCGTCAATATCGGGGAAAATGCGGGCCAGTTCGTGCGCCGCGCGCACCGGGTCCACCATGCGGCGGGTTTCCGCATAAAGCGCATGTGTCGGCAGATTGGTGGCCAGAACGCGCCCGTCGCGGTCCAGAATATCGGCGCGCGCGCTGGAAATATCTTCGACCATGCCCACGCGCAACTCCAGCGGTTCGGTGGCCGCCAACAGCCCCATTCTGGCCCCCAGCAACACGAACCCGCACAAAAACAGCAACGCCAGCGTCAGCAAACGCCCTTCGGCCTGGCTGCGGGCCGCATCGCGCATGTTTTCCAACCGCAAGCGGCGGTTTTCCTGTTCGATATGGTCGGGATTCTCGCCGGTTTCGCGCGCTTTAAGGACACGCGCCAGCGGGCGCAACGGCGTGCGGATCATGGTGCGTCCTCCTGCTGGGGGGAGAGGTCTTGCAGATCACCGAACACTTCAACGGCGGTGGAATAGTCGCTGCGCAGCACCTGCAGCGGATAGGCCACCTGCCCGATTTCGCCAAAATGATCGGCGGTCATCGGCACCAGCCGCAAACGCTCGAAATTGACATCCACCAATTCGCGCAGGCGGTCAGGCCGGTTCAGATAGGCCCATTCGGTCCGCTGGATCGTGATCGCATTTCCAAGGTTTTCGACCTCTCGCTGCAGGGCACCGCGTTCGTTCATGGCCTGCTGGGTCAGGTGATTTTCACGGTAGGCCCATGCAGCAAGGCCGATCACGGCCAAAGCAGTCAGGAAATACAGCAAACTTCGCATTTTGTCCTATTCCAGATTATCAAGGGCAAGTCCCGGCAACCCAAGGGCGGCACGGTCGGCTTTTGCCGCAGGCGCATCTGTGCGCACCGCCATGCGCAGCCGCGCAGACCGCGCGCGCGGGTTCTGTGCCAGTTCATCTGCATCCGCGCTGACGCCGCGCTTTTCGATCAGGGTGAAACGCGGCGCATCGGTCGGGGCTTCGGGCGCGTAGCGGTTGGACCGCCCGCCCTGCCCTGCGCGCAAGTGCAAGAAACGCTTCACGATGCGGTCTTCTAGTGAATGGAAACTGACAACTGCCAGCTTGCCACCGGGACGCAGCGCGCGTTCCGCGGCTTCCAGCCCCTGCACAAGAGATTCGAATTCGGTGTTCACTGCAATGCGCAACGCCTGAAAACTGCGGGTGGCGGGATGGCTTTGGCCCGGTTTGGGGCGCGGCAGGCAGCTTGAAACAATCTGGGACAGATGCAGGGTTGTGGTTACCGGCGCATCCGTGCGGGCGCGCACAATGGCGCGCGCAATCCGGCGCGATGCGCGTTCTTCGCCGTAGTGATACAAGATATCGGCCAGCACCGCTTCCGGCGCGGAATTCACCAGATCGGCGGCGCTTGGCCCTGATTGCGACATGCGCATGTCCAGCGGCCCGTCCTTGCCGAAAGAAAACCCGCGTTCGGCCTGATCAAGCTGCATCGAAGACACGCCAAGGTCCAGCACAATGCCATCCACCAACCCGCCGGCATGGGTGTCAAGCTGCGCAAAATTCCCCTGAACCAGCCGCAGCCTGTCACCATAGCGGCCCGCCCATGCGCGCGCCATATCCAGCGCCATGGGGTCGCGGTCAATTCCGATAACCTGATCGGCGCCGCCGTCCAGCAGCGCGCGCGCATACCCACCCGCCCCGAATGTGCCGTCCAGCCAGACCCCCGAAACGGGGGCAAGATGGGCCAGGATGGGGCGTATCAGAACCGGAATATGGGGGGCTTGGCCTTGTTCGGTCATGATGAGCTTGGGCGCGGTGGAAGTTTTGTCAGCGGGTTGAAGCGCGGCCCCTGGTCGGCCATATACGCCCGGGTCGCGGCTGTTTTGGTTGCTTCGAACGTGTCTTCGCGCCAAATCTGGAACCGGTCGCCAAGTGCGATGAACAGCGCTTTCTCATCACCATCCAGCCCGATCTTGTCGCGCAGCTTCTGGGGCAGGACAATGCGCCCGTCTTCGTCGATCTGCATATCCTGTGCCAGCCCGTGAAACAGCAATTCCAGCGCTTCGCGGTCATCGCTGCCAGGTTGCATCTGGTCGATGCGTTCCTCGATATCTTCAATGGCATTCACGGTGTAGCAGTCCAGCCAGTTCTGGTCGTCCAGCCCGTAAACAATAACTAGATTGGGGCGCAGACCGTCTGTCCAGTCGGGGTCGCCGGTTTCGACAACACGCCGGAATGAGGCCGGGATCGATACCCTTCCCTTGCTGTCCACCTTCTGGTGGAAGGAGCCTCTGAACCTGCGTGCCACGTCGCGGCGGTCCCTTTTTGCCATGGACCCCGTAACGGGGTCTGAAAATGGAAACGGCGGATCGAGCTGCTGCCACTGCCCGATCCGCCGACTGTCCCATCGCTGGGTGCCCGGTTTGCGCTTGCGTCCTTGGGGGAGGGAATGCTGCTTGCAAGCGCGCCGGATCTGTTTGTTTCAAGATAAAGCGGGTGCCTGTATGAAACTGTCTGCCTCGGTCGGGGTCTTTGGTCGCCCCTTATTGCCCGTCTATCTTGCACAAAGGGATGACATGGGAATGCATGGTAATCAACTGGAAAATACGGGCCAAACAGGCTGAACTTTTCGCGCAGCGCCACAGTATTCTGTTAATACTTTGGAAGTATCACTAGATGTAGCGTGAACATACAGCGAACCGCCCCAAATGCCGCGCGCCCATGCCATCCCATTCAGCGCAGCGCCGGGATAAGAAAATACCTTAATATTTTCAAGCAAACGCCCCAGAGTTGCACATATGCAACAACAACTCGCGTCAGAACAAAGGCGTTGGGGGTGTTTTTGCGCGCAAATTACGGCGGGTCACGCCGAATCACAGACCCTTGATTCGTGTGTGATGCGCCAGCAGACGGAAAGGGCAGGACCGGAAAAGCCGGAAACCCGTCATTCCCATGAAATACCATGGGTGCCATACGGTCCCGGTCATTCCCGCAACCGTAGCGGCACCAGCGTCAGATCACATCGATCAGGCGCTGGGCCATACGCTCATAGGCGCGGGCAACGGGGCTGTCTGTGGCCGCAACAGGAATGCCGCCGTCCCCGGCCAGACGCACTTCGACACTTAGGGGCAATTCCCCCAGAAAGGTCAGGCCCTGCTTTTGCGCTTCCACGCGGACACCGCCTTCGCCAAAAATATGGTCCTCATGCCCGCAATTGGGACAGATATAGGTCGACATGTTTTCAATCAGTCCAAGTATGGGTGTTTTCAATGTCTGAAAGGCCCGCAGCGCCTTGCGCGCATCCAGCAACGCCACATCCTGCGGGGTGGACACGACAATCGCGCCGCGCACGTCGAATTTCTGGCACAGCGTCAGTTGAATGTCGCCAGTCCCCGGCGGCATGTCGATGATCAGGATATCCAGCTCGCCCCATTCCACCTGTGTCAGAAGCTGCTGCAAGGCCCCCATCAACATGGGGCCGCGCCAGATAACGGCCTCGTCTGCCTTCAGCATCAGTCCGATGGAAATCATCGTGACACCATGCGCTTGCAAGGGGATGATCTTCTTGCCATCGGGGGACGCGGGCCTGCGGTCCACACCCATCATCTTTGGCTGGCTGGGGCCATATATATCGGCATCCAGCAACCCGACCCGCACCCCCAGACGCGCCAACGCGACCGCAAGGTTGGACGCAACAGTGGATTTGCCGACCCCCCCCTTGCCAGAACCGACCGCCACAATATGGCGCACGCCGGGCACCGCTTGCTTGTCACCCTGCGGGCGGGCGTGCCCGCCAATCTTCAATGACGGGGCGGCCCCTTGCGGCTTTTGGGCGGGGCCATGCGCCGTCAGGGCCACAGACACCCGCGACACCCCGTCAAGCGCCTTGACCGCTGCTTCCGCATCCTGGCGCGCGGGGGCCAGCCGCTGGGCCATTTCGGCAGTTTCGGTTTCCAGAACGAAACGCACCGCGCCGCCATCCACAACCAGCGCGCGCACCAGATCGCGCGACACCAGATTGCCGCCATCAGGCAGGGAAATGGTTTGCAGGGCCTCCAGGACCTTTTCGCGTGTCACAGTCATGATGGATTCCTTCCAGATTTCCCCTGATAAATGAGCCTTTCGTCCGGCATGGACAAGGGGCGGCAGGGCTGTTTACAAATTATCGCGCGCGGCGTTTCATACAAAAGCCGCCAATATTCATAAGGCAGGAGTCGCAGATGCAACATGACTGTCTGTTCTGCAAGATCGCATCGGGGGCATTGCCATGCCACAAGATACACGAGGATGCGCACATCCTTGCATTTCTTGATCTGCATCCCATTCGGGCGGGACATGCGTTGGTGATTCCCAAAGCGCATTTCACCTGGTTCGAAGATTTGCCGCAGGATCTGGCCGCGCGTGTCACCTTTTGCGCGCAGAAAATAGCGCGCGCCCAAAAATTAATCTATCAGGTGCCGCGCGTTTCCATGTTTTTTACGGGGATTCATGTCCCCCATGCGCATGCCCATGTCGTGCCCATGCATCATATGCATGACGTCACGTCTGCCGCGTATCTACAGGACGGTCCAGGTGCCTTCAGCGCGCCACCCCGCGCTGATGCGCAAGAACTTGTTGATATCGCTAACACTATTTCCGAACACTTGATCAATTAATATAGCTTCCAGACTCATCTTCTCCCCCCCGTGCACGACTGCACTGCGCGGGGGATGGTCCAATTTCGCAGCAGTTTGTTAATTTCCCTAGCGTAAACATGACGCTGGCGCATAGCCGCATTGCAGCATCGTCTATTGTGCGGATGCAGCAAATTGCTATTTTGAATTCAACAAGACGCGGCACTGACCGCAACATGATAAAAAGAGAAAACGCAAAATGGCACATATCACAGCAAATGTTAGCGCTGTTCGCCCCCTCGCCTACCTTATCGGTTGGGTTGAAAGTGTTGCTGATACATTCGCACGCTACCGGGTTTACAAGCGCACCCATGACGAGCTGAGCCGCCTGAGCAGCCGTGAACTGGATGACCTTGGCATCAGCCGCTCCATGATCACGCGCCTGGCATACGAGGCCGCATACGAGAATTAATGGTTTTGGACCCCCTCCTCCTCCCTGGGGTCCGAGAGCGACGGTGATTGATCCTCCTCCCCAATCACCGTCACCCTATTCCGGCCATGGCAGATTGCCAGAAACCGGTCCACGAACGAGCACCCCGTCCTCCTCCCTAGGGGTGATCGTTGGGACAGCAAGGCCCTCCTCCTCCCTGGCCTGACTGTCCCTGGAATATCGGGTCCATGACCCGAACAGTGCAACGGCCCCCCTCCTCCTCCCTGGGGTCATAGCAAATCAGCGGCAGTCCCCTCCTCCTCCCTGGGACTGCCGCTTTTTTTATGTCTGAAATTGCCGGTCTATTTTGTCGTCTGCGGGCGGTGTCCCTTGGGCAGACCACGCGAACGGGGCCTTTGGATCGCATTAGACCATGCCGCGTTCATTCGTATTCACGCGACATGGTCTGACTTATTAATTCCGGATTTCGAGAAGCCCAAAACCGGTTCCCGCTTTTGGGCAACCTGCCTAGAACGGCAAGTCATCTGCCTGTTCTGCCGGCACCACGAATTTTGCGACAACATGGCGCGCGCCGGATTTCTCAAACTCGATGAACAGTTTGTCCCCATCCACTGACTCGACACGCCCATACCCAAATTTGGTATGAAACACACGCGCGCCTTCTTCAAATGCTGGCAGGGCGGTCGCATCAATCACCATAGAAGACGCTGGACGTGGTTGTGCACCGGGGCGCGATTGCGCGGCCTGAAAGCGCCGCCAACCCGGCGAATTATAGGCATCCGCACGCAGCGCGCGATCCTCAACAGCGCTTTGCCCTGTGGCCCCCGCCATGCCGCCGCCCCCATACAGGCCCGGCGGGGTCATGATGTCGACATGCGCGGCGGGCAGTTCATCCACAAAACGCGACGGCATTTGTGCCTGCCATTGGCCATAAACCCTACGATTCGCGGCAAAACTGATGGTGCAAAGCTGTTCGGCACGGGTGATGCCCACATAGGCAAGGCGGCGTTCTTCTTCCAACCCTTTAGGCCCGCTTTCGTCCATGGACCGCTGTGACGGGAACAACCCGTCTTCCCAGCCTGGCAAGAACACCACTGGAAATTCCAGCCCCTTGGACGCGTGCAAGGTCATTATGCTGATTTTTTCTTCGGCCGCGTCGCTGTCATTATCCATGACCAAAGCGATATGTTCCAAGAACCCTTGCAGGTTTTCAAAGGATTCCAGTGCCTTGACAAGTTCTTTCAGGTTATCCAACCGACCCGGCGCTTCGGGTGTCTTGTCGTTCAGCCACATTTCAGTGTAGCCCGATTCCTCCAATACCTGTTCGGCAAGTTCAATATGGCTGACCTCGGGATGGGGTTGGCCAGTATCAAGCACGTCCACCAGATCGTCATCGCCCGCAGCGACGCTGCCCCCGACAGCCGCATGCCAACGCGCGATCCCGTCCAGCAATTCGCGCAATGCTTTTGCACCGCGCCCGCCCAGCGCGCCCTGATCCAGCGCCAGTGCAGCCCCTTGCACCAGCGACACACCGGCGGCGCGCGCAATCCTTTGGATGGTTTGCTGCGCCTTGTCGCCAAGCCCGCGTTTTGGGGTGTTGACCACCCGTTCAAAGGCCAGATCATCCCCGGGACTGACAGCTAGCCGGAAATAGGCCATCGCATCGCGGATTTCCATGCGTTCATAAAAACGCGGGTCGCCAATCACGCGATACGGCAGGCCAATGGTCAGAAACCGGTCTTCAAACGCGCGCATCTGGTGGCTGGCACGCACCAGAATTGCCATCTGGTTCAAGGCAAACGGGTTCAGGCCACGGGTGCCACGCTGCAAATCCTCCACTTGTTCGCCAATCCAGCGCGCCTCTTCTTCGCCATCCCAATGCCCGATCAGGCGAACTTTCTCGCCAGATCGGGCTTCGGTCCACAGGGTTTTTCCAAGGCGGTCTTCATTTCCTGCAATCACCTGACCAGCAGCGGCCAGAATATGCGGGGTAGAACGGTAGTTCTGTTCCAGCCGCACCACCGTCGCGCCCGGAAAGTCACGTTCAAACCGCAAGATATTGCCCACTTCGGCCCCGCGCCAGCCATAGATCGATTGATCATCATCGCCCACGCAGCAAATGTTCTTATGCCCGCCCGCCAGCAGGCGCAGCCACAGATATTGCGCCACATTGGTATCTTGATATTCATCCACCAGAATATAACGAAACCGCGACTGATAGCCCTGCAACACATCCGGATGGGATTGAAAAATGGTGATGCAATGCAACAGCAAGTCCCCGAAATCGCACGCATTCAGGGTTTTCAGACGGTCCTGATAGGCGGCGTATAATTCCGTTCCGCGGTTATTGAAGGCATTGGCTTCGCTGGCGGGCACTTGTTCAGGCGTCCAGACGCGGTTTTTCCATTGGTCGATGATCCCCGCAAGCAGCCGCGCAGGCCAACGCTTTTCATCAATATTGGCCGCCGCAATCGCCTGTTTCAGCAGGCGCTGCTGGTCGTCACTGTCCAGAATTGTGAAACTGGACTTCAGCCCCACAAGTTCGGCATGGCGGCGCAGCAATTTGGCGCTGATGGAATGGAATGTGCCCAGCCATGGCATGCCTT
This sequence comes from Paracoccaceae bacterium, assembly GCA_017510335.1. Taxonomy (GTDB): domain Bacteria; phylum Pseudomonadota; class Alphaproteobacteria; order Rhodobacterales; family Rhodobacteraceae; genus Roseinatronobacter. The sequence continues at coordinate 67,951 of JAFWNM010000001.1, read as the reverse complement.
CCACAGCTTCGCCCATGTAGCCGCCCACCCGCAGCTTCATTTCGCGCGCAGCCTTGTTGGTAAAGGTCACCGCAAGAATTTGGGACGGAAAGGCGCGGCCGGAATTCAGCAAATGCGCAATACGCGCTGTCAACGCCTTGGTTTTGCCTGTGCCAGCACCCGCAAGCATCAGGACAGGACCATCCAGCGCCTCGACAGCTTGTCGCTGCGCGGGGTTCAGCCCGTCCAGATAAGGGGCGGGGCGCGCAGCCATGGCGCGGGCGGACAGGGGCAAGTCGGTGTTGAAATCGCTCATGCGCGCGACCATACCCAAAAGCGCGTGGAAGTGGAAGACATGTTCGCCCAACGTTCCTGCCCTGTGGGCGAACAGGCCAGCCCGTCCCCCCGTCAGGCCCTGTTCAAATCCCGAAAGCTGCCAAGAAAGCTTTTGAACAATTTGTTCACCCGGCTATCGCCACTTATGCTGCCCGCCTGCGGGGCAATATCCGTCAGCGAAATTGCCGACTTGTCCAGAATGGTGGCAAGATCCGCTCTGGCCACGAAGGCCATTTGCCAATTGGGGAAGGCAGGTGCGTCCACTTCTGTGTCTGACAGCACCAACAGGCTGGAATGGCGCGAATCGCGCCGGATGCGGGTCAGAACAGCCTCCACAGCGTCAACCGGCCCTTCGAGCACCTGAAAGAAGCACCTGTCATGATAGGCCAGAAACCCGGTCACGCCTGCGGGTTCATTGTTACGACGCGATGTGCGCAAGATGTCTTCGATCTGCTCTTTATCAAGCGCGGCCCTTGACGAGCTGAGATATACGATTCTGCGCATTTTTCCTGATCCATGGAAGCACTTTTCGGCAGGATAGACGCGCCCCCTTAACAGGCGGTTTACTGAAATCCATGGGCTGGCCCCGCTGTGCAAGACAGCCGCCCCCCACCGCAAGACCGGACGGGACCACCATCAGCGCAAGATGCTGCAATGCGGCTTGTCGGGCGGCCACGAATCTAACGAAACCTTACAGTCCCTTTACGAAACTGTAAAAACTGGTCTATCCAAAGGACCAAAGACTGGTTTGCATCCGCAGAAAGGACCGTCATGGCCGAATTTCAGAAAATCCTTATCGCCAATCGTGGTGAAATCGCGATCCGCATCATGCGCGCTGCCAATGAATTGGGCAAACGCACTGTTGCCGTTTACGCAGAAGAGGACAAGCTGGGCCTGCACCGGTTCAAGGCGGACGAAGCCTACCGCATTGGTGAAGGGATGGGGCCTGTCGCGGCCTATCTGTCGATTGACGAGATTATTCGCGTGGCCAGATTGTCAGGCGCAGATGCCATTCACCCCGGCTATGGCCTGCTGTCGGAAAACCCCGAACTGGTGGATGCCTGCGTTGCCAACGGGATTACGTTTATCGGCCCCAAAGCGGAAACCATGCGCGCGCTTGGCGACAAGGCCAGTGCGCGGCACGTCGCCATTGACGCGGGCGTTCCGGTCATTCCCGCAACCGAGGTTCTGGGCTATGACATGGACGCCATCCGCAAAATGGCCGATGAGGTCGGCTATCCGCTGATGCTGAAGGCCAGCCATGGCGGGGGCGGGCGCGGCATGCGCGCCGTCAATGGCCCGGACGAACTGGAAACCAAGGTCCGCGAGGGCCGCCGCGAGGCAGAGGCCGCATTCGGCAATGGCGAAGGGTATCTGGAAAAGATGATCCAGCGCGCGCGCCATGTCGAGGTGCAGCTGCTGGGGGACACGCATGGCAACCTGTATCACCTGTATGAACGCGATTGCACTGTTCAGCGCCGCAACCAGAAAGTCGTTGAACGCGCCCCTGCCCCGTATCTAAGCGCGAACCAGCGCGCCGCCATCTGCGAGGAAGCGCTGAAGATCGGGCGCGCGGTCGGGTATCAGAACGCGGGCACTGTCGAATTCCTGATGGATATGGACAGCGGCGAATTCTACTTCATCGAAGTGAACCCGCGCGTGCAGGTCGAACATACGGTCACCGAAGAAGTCACCGGCATTGACATCGTCAAGGCGCAGATCCGCATTGCAGAAGGGGCCACCTTGTCGGAAGCGACCGGCACCCCCAGTCAGGGCGATGTCACCCTGTCAGGCCACGCCATGCAATGCCGCATCACCACCGAAGACCCGCTGAACAATTTTATCCCCGATTATGGACGCCTGACCGCCTATCGCAGTGCCACGGGGATGGGCATTCGTCTGGACGGGGGCACCGCCTATGCCGGCGGCGTGATCACGCGGTATTATGATTCACTTCTGGTCAAGGTCACCGCATGGGCCGCCACGCCCGAAGAATCCATCGCGCGCATGGACCGTGCCTTGCGCGAATTCCGTATTCGCGGTGTCAGCACCAATATCGATTTTGTCATCAACCTGCTGAAACACCCGACATTTCTGGACTACAGCTACACAACGAAATTCATCGACACCACCGATGATCTGTTCCATTTCCGCAAACGGCGCGACCGGGCAACCAAAATTCTGACCTATATTGCCGATATCACTGTGAACGGGCACCCCGAAACAGCCGGTCGTGTGCGCCCGCCTGCAGGAATCAAGACCCCTGTTGCGCCTGCGGCGACAGGCCAGCCCCCGCGCGGCGCAAAGCAAATTCTGGACGAACAGGGACCGCAGGCCGTGGCCGACTGGATGGCGGGCGAAAAGCGCCTTTTGCTGACCGACACCACCATGCGCGATGCGCACCAGTCCCTTCTGGCCACCCGCATGCGGTCCATCGACATGATCCGCGTGGCACCGGCCTATGCGCATATGCTGCCGCAACTGTTCAGCATGGAATGCTGGGGCGGCGCCACGTTTGATGTGGCGTACCGTTTCTTGCAGGAATGTCCGTGGCAGCGCCTGCGCGATCTGCGCGCGCGCATGCCCAACCTGATGACGCAAATGCTGCTGCGCGGGTCCAACGGGGTGGGCTATACCAACTATCCCGACAATGTGGTGCAGTTCTTTGTGCGTCAGGCCGCCGAAACAGGCGTGGATGTGTTTCGCGTGTTCGACAGCCTGAACTGGGTTGAAAACATGCGCGTCGCCATGGACGCCGTGCTGGACGCCAACAAGGTTTGCGAAGGCACAATTTGCTATACCGGCGACATTCTGAACCCCGATCGCGCGAAATATGACCTGAAATATTATGTCCGCATGGGCCAGGACCTGAAAGCGGCTGGCGCGCATGTGCTGGGCCTGAAGGATATGGCAGGACTGTTGAAACCCGCATCGGCGCGCGTGCTGATCAAGGCGCTGAAGGAAGATGTGGGCCTGCCCATCCATTTCCACACCCATGACACGGGCGGCATTGCAGGGGCCACCATTCTGGCCGCAGCCGAAGCGGGCGTGGATGCCGCCGATGCCGCGATGGATGCGTTTTCGGGCAATACCAGCCAGCCCACGCTGGGGTCGATTGTGGAAGCGCTGCGTTTCACCGACCGCGACACGGGGCTGGACATGGGCGCGATCCGCAAGATTTCGGATTACTGGGAAGATGTGCGCACCCATTACGCCGCATTCGAATCCGCGCAACAAGCCCCCAGTTCGGAAGTGTATCTGCATGAAATGCCCGGTGGGCAATTCACCAACCTGAAAGCGCAGGCGCGCTCCATGGGGCTGGAAGACCGCTGGCCGGAAGTTGCGCGCACCTATGCGGATGTGAACATGATGTTTGGCGATATCGTCAAGGTCACACCATCGTCCAAAGTGGTGGGCGACATGGCGTTGATGATGGTGTCGCAGGGGCTGACGCGCGGCGATGTTGAAAACCCGGATCGTGATGTCAGCTTCCCCGACAGTGTGATTGACATGATGCGCGGCAATCTGGGCCAGCCCCCGGGCGGATGGCCTGACGGTATTTTACGCAAGGTTCTGAAGGACGAAGCCCCACTGACCGAACGCCCCGGCGCCCGCCTGCCCCCCGTTGACCTGGAAGCCACGCGCGCGGACCTGAGCCAGCAACTGGAAGGTTTCACTGTCGATGATGAGGACCTGAACGGGTATCTGATGTATCCGAAGGTGTTTCTGGATTACATGGGCCGCCACCGCGTTTATGGGCCAGTGCGCGCCTTGCCCACGCAGACCTTCTTTTACGGCATGGAACCGGGCGAGGAAATCTCGGCCGAAATCGCACCGGGCAAAACACTGGAAATCCGCGTTGTGGCTGTGGGCGAAACGGGCGACGACGGGGATGTGAAAGTGTTTTTCGAACTGAACGGCCAGCCCCGCACGATTCGGGTGCCAAACCGCGAAGTGAAAGCCAAGACCGCGCAGCGCGCCAAGGCAGATATCACCAACCCGGCCCATATGGGGGCACCGATGCCCGGTGTCGTGGCCTCGGTCGGGGTGAATGCAGGGCAAAAGGTGAAGGCGGGCGACCTGCTGCTGACGATCGAAGCCATGAAAATGGAAACCGGTATGCATGCGGACCGCGACGCTGTGGTTAAAACCGTGCATGTTCAGGCTGGCGCACAGATCGAAGCCAAGGATCTGTTGGTCGAGTTTGAGGACTAAGTGCCCCGCAAGGGCTGATGCAAAAAACCGCCACAGGCGCGGGGACAGTTGATTCCCGCGCAGATTTCCCGCAAACCGTTGCAAAAGCTTCGGGACAGGATCACATGACCAGAATAGATACCACTTTCGCCACTCTGAAATCCGAAGGTCGCAAGGCTTTCGTTGCCTATATCATGGCGGGTGATCCGGACCTTGAAACGTCGTTGTCGGTTATGCAGGGCCTGCCCGGCGCCGGGGTCGATGTCATCGAACTGGGTGTTCCCTTCACCGACCCAATGGCCGATGGTCCCACAATCCAGCTTGCCGGTCAGCGCGCCCTTGATGGCGGGCAAACCCTGGACAAGACACTGGACATGGTGCGCCGGTTCAGGGCCGACAATGACACAACCCCCATTGTTCTGATGGGCTATTACAACCCCATCTACAGCATGGGGGTTGACCGTTTTCTGGCCAAGGCAACAGATGCGGGCATTGACGGGTTGATCGTCGTTGACCTGCCCCCCGAAGAAGACAGCGAACTGTGCCTGCCCGCACAGGCGGCGGGGTTGAATTTCATCCGGCTGGCCACCCCCACCACCGACGACAAGCGCTTGCCCAAGGTTTTGCAAAACACCTCTGGCTTTGTGTATTATGTGTCGATCACGGGTATCACCGGGGCTGCAGCCGCACAGGCCACACAGGTCGGCCCGGAGGTGGCGCGCATAAAGGCGCAAACCTCCCTGCCCGTCATCGTGGGGTTTGGCATATCAACCCCGCAAACAGCACAAGATATTGCCAGCGTCGCGGATGGCTGCGTTGTAGGGTCCGCAATCGTCAAGGAAATCGCATCAGGCAAGCCCGTGGAACAGGTGCTGGACTATGTCCGCGCCCTGGCGGACGGGGCGCATCGCGGCTAGGTGGGAAGTAGGTTCTTGGCCTGAAGGGGGGACGGTTCGGGGGAATGGCAAAGGGCGCAATCAAGTCGCCGCTTGCACGCCTTCAGACCACACGCCCCCAATAGGCCCGATTGCCCGCCGCGATAGGGTATTGCATGCGGGTCTGTTCCAGCCCTGCAAGCTTCGCATTTATGCGCAACCCCATTTCATAGGCTTTGGGCCATAGAAAAAGCCGCGTCCTTTCGGGCGCGGCTTTTCAACCTGTCATAAGCAAGGATGCGGGCGTCAGCGCCCTGCCATCAGGAAACCGGCATTGGGTTCACCTAGAACAACTGTCCACCACAGCTTGCCGTTGCCATCCTGATGCCAGCCAACGCCAACCTCTCGGGCGCGATCATCCAAAATCACGGCGCGGGTTTCTGGTTCCATCATCCAACCTGTGACAGTTTCAATCTCTGTCTCGAAGGTTTCTGAAACCATTTCCCCCACGAAGGCCCCTTGATAACCTGCGCGCTGCACACGCTGCATCGGGCTGGACCCGTCCGACCCCCAATGCCACGGACGGCTTTGAAATGACATGTCCTGCGCGTGGGTTGCAGCGGCGCTGGCCAGTTCGGCATTACCCTGCAGCGGCGGCAACCCGTGTTGTGCGCGCATGGTGTTCAAGCCGTCCTGCATGCGCTGGCGCACGCGCGGCGCGTCATTCGGTCCGATGCGGTAAACTGCCGGAACCGGCTTGCCATCCGGCCCCATGCGCATGGGCACAGGTGACATATCACAAGCTGCCAGAAACAACGCCCCAAGCAAGGGAACAGCGAAAAACCGAAACATGTTCAAGACCATCCTTATCTTATCAGGGTGCTGCATATCGTCAACGCTTGCGGTTTTCAAACACAACTCGACGTGATCGCCAGTGCGATGACAGTTATGCAACTACCGGCGCATTGTGGTCCCCAAAGCCCCGAACAGGGTTCGTGTGCGTGACAGGGCGCGAAAGTGTTGCGAAATTGACGATTTCTACAAATTCCTTCACCGGACATCACATCTCTGCGTTGCGTTTGGCGCCGGAAAGTGATTTCACCACGCTTACGACATATCGTCTTGGGTGCCTGTGCCCAATGAATGGGTTGCAGGTAAATACTGGAGGTTACTATGAAAAAAATCGCACTCGCAGCAGCACTGTCCATGGCTGCAACATCTGCTTTCGCTGGCGGCCACGGCAGCAAATATGCAGAACCCGTTGTTGAACCAGCAGTTGTTGTTGAAGACACACGTTCTTCTTCGGCTGGCATCATCGTTCCGCTGATGCTGCTTCTGGTTGTGGCAGCTGCCGTCGCTTCCAAATAATCTGCAAAACCTTGGTTTTGCACGAATGGCGGGCCTTGTGCCCGCCATTTTGCATTTCTGCCACTGTATGGTGCAGGGCGTGATCCATGTTCAGGCTGATCGCACGCCGAAGACACACTGGATTGTGACGCGCCCCAAGGGAAGATCACGCCACAGGTGCCGGTGTTCTGCAGACACCCCGCAAGGGTGCGGGGGACATCGCTGATCAGGTCCAGCCCGACAGGTTTGACGCGATAACCTGAACAAGCGCGGCGACATGTTCGGAATCATCGTTCAGGCAGGGGATGTAAGTGAACTGTTCACCGCCCGCATGTTCAAAACTCTCGCGGATTTCCTCGTTGATTTCTTCGAGCGTTTCAATGCAATCGGCAGAAAACGCCGGGGCAACAATCGCCAGCCGCTTGACGCCCTGACGCGCCAGATCCGCGACATGTTCCACAGTGTAGGGGCGCAGCCATTCTTCCGTGCCAAACACTGATTGAAAGGTCGTCTGCACCTTGTCCTTGTCCCAACCCAGTTTTTCGCGCAGCAGGCGCGTGGTTTTCTGGCACTGGCAATGATAGGTGTCACCTTCCAGCAGATAGCGCTTGGGCATGCCATGATAGGACGCCACAAGCACTTCGGGCTTTTCCTCCATCGCCGCATATGTGCGCTGAACAGATGTCGCAAGCGCGTCAATATAGGCGGGGTGGTCGAAATAAGGGGCCACAGTGCGCGCGGCAGGTTGCCATTTCTGCGCCATCAGCGCGCGAAAAAACTGGTCGCAGGCCGTGGCAGAAGTGGCGCCAGCGTAATGGGGATAAAGCGGGAAAAACAGGATCTTCTCGCAACCGGCCTTGACCATTTCATCAACCTTGGACTGGGTGGACGGGTTGCCATAGCGCATGCAGAAATCCACCATGACATTATCGCCGAACTGCGCGGCAACTTCCGCTGCAATACCCGCTGTCTGGTCCTTGGTGATGGTCATCAAGGGGCTTTCGCCCTTGTCATGGTTCCAGATCGACTTGTAATTCGCCCCGGATGTGAAGGGCCGCTTGGTCAGGATAATCAGTTGCAAAAGCGGCTGCCATTTCCACGCAGGGTAATCGATCACGCGCTTGTCGGACAGGAATTCGTTCAAATAGCGCCGCATGGACCAGTAGTCGTAATTGTCCGGCGTTCCCAGATTGGCCAGCAACACCCCAATCTTGGCCTGTGGCACCGCGGGGTGGTCTGCGCCCGCATGGGCCAGACGCCCCTGGCCGGGGTGGTCCATATGGACGGGGCAGCCGCGCGCTGTTGATTGTGGCTTTGCATCAAGCATGGCAGGGTCTTTCATTCCAATATGTCCAGATATGTCTGGCGTGACATAACTGTTTTTCTTCGGGAATCAATCTGTGCCGGGGATTTTCACCTGATCGGGCAAGGCTGTTTCCACACTTCCCAGCACATCCGCCAAGGAGATTTTGGCAGAACCGGGCCGCAAGGGGCGCGGCTGGCTGGCATCCGGCGCCCATCCTGTCAGGAAGATAAGCTCATATGTGGCTGTCAGCCGCCCCGCGCTGTCACTGTAATGGGTCGCGTAATTCTGCGCTGTGCGTCTAAACAGCGCAGGCCGGGTCAAACTGCGGCGTCGTGCGGCCAATGCGTTGCGTTCCCCCATTGCGCGCAGGTCATCAAACAGTCGCTGCAGGCTGCCATAGGCCACCGGAACGGGCAGCGAATCTGCCACAGGCAGGGCCAGTCCAGCCCGCTGCAGCAGTCCGCCAAGGTCGCGGATTTCGGCCATGGGCACAATTCTGGGCGACAGGCCACCTGTCAGGTCCGATTCTGCCTGCGCAAGGGCGCTGCGCAATTCCGACAGGGTTTGTCCGCCAAACAACACCCCCAGAAACAACCCGTCAGGCCGCAAGGCGCGCCGCGCCTGCACCAGCTGGCCCACAGGGTCCGATGCCCAGTGCAGCGCCATGACATGCAGCACCAGATCATGCGCGCCCTGTTGCAAATCCAGCACCGGGTCATCCCCCACAACGCGCGCATCAGGCAGAAAATCGCCCCACAGGTTTGGCAGTCCAGTCACAATCGCCGGTGCATTAAACGATCTGTTAACCATCTTCAGGCGAAACTGGAGTTCTTCTTGCGCGATTGCGTGCAGGAAGGGCAGCTCGGTGCCGGCGTCCACCTGTTGGCGGTTTCGACGCAGCGCGGCGCGGTCGGTCAATTCTGGTGGGGTTTGGGTCATGTCGGGGCCTGTGGTCGGGTCAATACCGGAAGTATGTAGGAGTATTCGCTTGGAAAGGCAAAAGACCGTGCCACGCCTGAAGACCACAGGCAAAGCGCTGGCCACACGGGTGTTACACGCAATATACCCGCCGCAATGCATGACATGCGACATGCTGGTTGAAGAACAAGGTGCGCTGTGCCCGCAATGCTGGCGTGAAACAGGCTTTATCTTCGGGCTGTGCTGCAATTTATGCGGCACCCCGCTGCCTGGTGACTGCGCCGAAGACCCGGTCGCTGTGTGTGACGACTGCCTGACCCTTGCCAGACCCTGGGATCAGGGGCGCGCGGTCATGGTTTATGGTGACAAGGCCCGCCAGATCCTGCTTGGGCTGAAATATCATGACCGGCTGGACCATGCGCCTGTTGCGGGAAAATGGCTGGCGCGCGCCGCGCAACCGCTGGTGCGACCCGACACTTTGGTTACCCCTGTCCCGCTGCACTGGTTGCGCCTGCTGAAACGGCGCTACAATCAGGCGGCAGTGCTGTCCCACGCCCTGGCCAATACCCTATGCTTGGCGCATTGCCCCGACCTGCTGATTCGCAGCCGGTATACCGGCACGCAGGACGGGCGCGGGCGGATGGCCCGCTTCGCCAATGTTCAGGGGGCCTTCACGCCCAACCCGCGACAGGCCCACCGCATTGCAGGGCGCCATATTCTGGTGGTTGACGATGTGATGACCGCAGGGGCGACATTTGCAGCAGTAACTGATACATTGCTGGCACGCGGTGCCGCGTCGGTTCGTGTGATTGCATTGGCGCGCGTTGCACATGCAGAATGATCGGCTATAGTGCGCGCCAGCCCAGACAGACAGGACGCCAGCGATGCAACCGATTGAAATCTATACCTCGCCACTTTGCGGCTTTTGCCATTCCGCAAAGCGCCTGCTGACCACCAAAGGTGCGAGTTTCACCGAAATCGACGTAAGCCGCACACCCGAACGCCGCGCAGAAATGATGAAACGCGCGCAGGGCCGCCATACGGTGCCGCAAATCTTCATCGGGGACACGCATGTGGGCGGCTGTGACGAACTTTATGCACTGGATCGCGCAGGCAAGCTTGACCCCCTGCTGAATGGATGATGCCATGGGGCTACGCGCAGCGCTTGTGCAACTAAATTCCAGTGACGACCCCGCCGCAAACCTGCCTGTAACGCTGGACTATTTGCGTAAGGCCGCCGCTGGGGGTGCGCAAATCGCGCTGACCCCGGAAATGACCAATTGCGTCTCCTCCTCGCGCGTGCACCAGCAGGTTGTATTGCAACACGAAAGCGATGACATAACCCTTGCGGCCCTGCGACAGGCGGCGCAGGATTTGGGCATCTGGGTGGTGATAGGATCGCTCGCGCTGAAAACCGATGATTCGGATGGCCGTTTTGCAAACCGGTCTTTCCTGATCTCGCCGCTTGGGGCGATTGTCGCGCGATATGACAAGGTTCATATGTTCGATGTTCAGGTGTCGGAAACCGAATCTTACCGCGAATCCAGCGGGTTTCGTCCCGGCACACAGGCTGTTCTTGCCGATACCGCCCTTGCCTGCATCGGCTTGAGCATCTGTTATGACTTGCGTTTTGCATATCTTTATCGTGCCTTGGCACAGGGCGGCGCCGAAATTTTGACAGTTCCCGCCGCCTTCAGCCCCGTAACAGGTGCGGCGCATTGGGACGTGTTGCTGCGCGCACGCGCCATTGAAACGGGCTGCTTTGTTCTGGCCCCTGCGCAAACCGGCCAGCATGCCACCACACAGGGCCATGCCCGCCAGACCTATGGGCATTCCATGGCAGTTGCCCCTTGGGGCGAAATCCTGCTGGATATGGGCACGGAACCCGGCGTGGGACTTGTGACAATTGATCTTGACCGGATCGTAGGCGCGCGCAACCGCATACCGGCGCTATTTCATGACCGCAGCCTTCAGGGACCCGCCCAGCCATGACCACTGCCCCGCGTTCCGATCTGGCCAATGCATTGTTCAGCGAATTGCTGATGGCAGACCAGCTGGCCAGAAACCGGCTGTCCAAAGTGCTGCCAAAGGGTATGGAATTGTCGCATTTCGGGGTGCTGAACCTGCTTGCGCGCCAGCATACCGAACGCCGCCCCGCAGAACTGGCGCGCGCGTTTCATGTGACGCGCGGGGCCATGACCAACACATTAAGCAAGCTGGAATGGGCAGGGTATGTTCATATTCGCCCCGACTGGGACGACGCGCGCCGCAAGATGGTCGCCATCAGCCCGGCGGGACGTGCAGCGCGCGACGCGGCGCTTGCGGCCATCAGCCCCTTGATTGACGACATTGCCCAGACCCTTGGCGAAGAACGCGTGCGCCAGACCGTGCCCGTCTTGCGCGAATTGCGATTGCGGCTTGAATCATGACCCGGAAACAGGCAGCACCAAGGCACGGATGCATTGAACAGGCAAAAGGGGCGCGCGCTCGTGGCTGATGACGATATCGCGCCCATTTTGGGGCGCATCACGCGGCAGGACAAAACTGCGCTTCGGGCCTTATATAATAAGGCTGGTCCGAAACTGATGGGCATCTTGATGCGTATGTTGGGCAACAGGCCCGATGCAGAAGATGCATTGCAAGATGTCATGATCAAGATATGGACTCGTGCAGCGGCCTTTGACCCCGGGAAAGGGACAGGTATGGCCTGGATCTGCGCTATTACGCGAAATCACGCCCTTGATTGCCTGCGCGCGTCGCGCCCAGCACGGTTGCAGACCCGGACTGCGGGTATTGATACCGGCGACGGGCTGGACGACCCGATTTCGCGCCTGCCCGACCCGACCCCCGGCGCCGAAGAACAGTCGCTGGCGCGCGCGGAAATGCAGCGCGTGGTGGCCTGCATGAAGGAATTGCCAAAAGACCGCGCAACCGCGCTGCAAGGCGCCTATCTGCAAGGGTTAAGCTATCAGGATCTGGCAAGCCGGTTCGATGTGCCGATCAATACCATGCGCACATGGCTAAGACGGGCCTTGATCACCCTGAGGGAGTGTCTGGACAAATGAGCGCGCAGACATCTGATACCCCAACCCCCGATGACGTGCTGGCCGCTGAATATGTTTTGGGCCTGCTGGAAGGGGATGACTGGCAGGCCGCCAAGGGGCGCGCCGCAGTTGACAGCAATTTTGCCGCCCGCGTGCAGGCATGGGAAACCCGCCTGTCGCCGCTCAATGACATGTATGAAGATGCGGACGCCCCCGACCGGGTGCTGACGCAAATCGAAGCGCAGCTGTTCCCCACCCTGCCCCCGAAAACAGGCAGATCATGGCTTCTGGGGTTGGTGTCGGGCACTGCTATTGCGGCGGTCCTTACGCTGGCGCTGATGGTGTGGAACGTATCGCCCCCGCCTGCCGGCCCGATGCTGCAGGCCGAACTTGTCGCAGCAGACCGGGATCTGGTGGTGCAAGCGCAATTTGACATCGCTGATGCGCAACTGCGCATCACGCTGCGCGGGCAGGATGCGGGCGCTGGTCTGGACTATGAATTATGGGTGATTGACGAATCCGAAATTCCGCGCTCGCTCGGGGTGGTGCGCGGGGCGGAACTGGCAGTGGGGGCCGAACTTGCCGCCGGGCAGGTGCTGGCCGTCAGTCTGGAACCTGCTGGCGGGTCCCCCACCGGGTTGCCCACTGGCGCTGTTCTGGCCGTGGCCGAACTTGGCAACAGCTAAAGCATGTCGCGTTCCTTGGCATTCACGAGACATACTGTAGCTTATTGAATTCGCATGTTCGGAAAGCCCAACACCGGGCCCCGCTTTTGAGCAACATACCCTAAAGCAGGTATTTTTCACGACATCGCCCTGAAACTTTCGCGTCTGACGCTCCGTTCCTTGGATATGGGACAGGCACATCTGCATTGTCCTGCGTATCAATCAGGAGTGAGTCATGAAAAAACTGGCAATACTGGCACTATTGGCCCTTGCAAGCCCCGCAGGGGTTGCGCCCGCATTGGCGTCTGAAAATCCGATGGTCGGCGGCGCGCCCATGCTGACCACGCGCAACATTGTTGAAAACGCGGTCAATTCTGCGGATCACACAACCCTTGTTGCCGCAGTTCAAGCCGCCGATCTGGTTGATGCCCTGCAAGGGGCCGGACCGTTCACTGTATTTGCCCCCGTCAATGCCGCTTTCGAGGCCCTTCCGGCCGGAACTGTCGACACCTTGCTGCAACCCGAAAACAAGGGCACATTGCAACGCGTGCTGACGTCGCATGTGGTTGCGGGCAATCTTGGCGGGGCAGAATTGATGCGCCGCGCCCGCGCCAGCCGGGATGGTTTCTTTCACATGGAAACGCTGTCGGGTGCCCCCCTTAGCGCACAGGTGCGCGGAAGAACCCTATGGGTTTATGACCAGTCCGGAAATGCGGGACGTGTGACCATCTCTGACGTGAACCAGTCCAACGGTGTGATTCACGTTGTTGACAAGGTTCTGCTGCCACGCTGACCCCAAAAAGCGTTCTGACGTCATGTCAGAAACGCTTGGCGCGACTGTTGACTGCGATTTCACACCAAATCAGCGTTTGGTGAAATTGCGGCAAGGGAAGGGTGGCTTGCCTTCATGGGCCACCCTTTTTCCCGGCGTTACTGTCCCGTTTTGCGTAGCTGCGCGGCAGATTCGTGGATGGCCTTGTATTGCCCCCCCTGACGGTGAATCCACAAATAGGACGGCAGGACCGCATCCATAGGCGTCGGGGTTATTCCAAACGCGTCAAACCCCTGCGCCGTGTCGCTTACCACATTGTCATGGCGCAAATTGCGCACCTGATCGCGCGTCAACACTGTGTTGGTAAACAGGCCAAGCGACAGTTTCTGTGCAATATCCAGCGCCCCGCCCATCAGCCCGGCAACCGCAAACGGCACATTCACCAAAATCCGGTTGCGCCGGATTTCCGACAGCATGGTTTGCATCAACTGCCGGAACGTGGCCCGGTCTGGTCCCCCCAGTTCATAGACGCCAGCGGCCACAGTGCCAGTCAACGCATGTTCTGCGGCCTTGGCCACATCATCAACGAAAACGGGTTGAAAGCGCGTATCCGCCCCCACGACAGGCAGAAAAGGCGAAAAGCGCGTCATTGCCGCAAAGCGGTTGAAAAACTGGTCTTCCACCCCGAAAATGATGGAAGGGCGCAGAATTATCGCATTCGGAAAATGCTGGATAACCTGCGCTTCGCCCTGCGCCTTGCTGCGTTGATACAGGCTGTCGGACTGCGCATCAGCGCCAATCGCGGACACATGCACCAGCCGCGCAACCTGCATTTCCGCCGCAATCCGCGCGATGCGCCCCGCGCCTTCGGTCTGGACCGCATCGAAACGGTTGCGCCCGACTTCGGCCAGAATGCCCACGCAGTTTACCACCGCATCGGCCCCTTGCATGACCGCGCGCACCGACGCATCATCGCGGATGTTGCAAAATACGGGTTCAACCTGGCCCACGGCACCAAACGGTTTGACATACAATGCCTGGTTGGGCCTGCGCACAGCCACCCGCACGCGCCATCCCGCCTTGGCCATGCGCCGTGCAATATATCGCCCGACGAAGCCGGACCCGCCAAAAATGGTAACAAGCTGCGTCATGCTGCGCCCTCCGCCTGCGGTTCAATACCTGTGGGTTTCATGCCTGCATCAATACCCCCGCGCCCGCCGCACGACAAGCCCGAACGGTTTTTTTCACGCTTCGCATTTTTCCTTCATTTCCCCCGTTGACAGCGCCAGCGCCGCGCCATAAACACCCCCTCACGCAACCTGCCCAGGTGGCGGAACTGGTAGACGCGCTAGCTTCAGGTGCTAGTGCCCGTAAGGGCGTGGAGGTTCGAGTCCTCTCCTGGGCACCATGCGGAACTAAAAACCCGTGCAAGGTCAAAACCTTGTACGGGTTTTTTAATTTACTGCATCAAGATCAGCTTTGCGACTTTCGCGCGACCGTCACCTTTTGGCCGCCGAATGGATGGCAAGTGTCTGGCAATGTGCAGAGAGCTTTGCATTCAGCGCACCCTGCCCGCAATTTGCTGCCAAAATGTATCAGGCCGCCCGAAGGCGGCCTGACCTGTCCGATGTGCGCGGCAAGTTTACTCCTCGTCGCGCACAGTCATACGACCGTCCTCCCAGTCACCGGACAAAACCTCTCCTGTGGCGTAGCGCAATGTTCCTTGTCCATGTCGCTGGCCATCCAGGAATTCCCCTTCATACACATCGCCGGTATCATAGGTCGCAACGCCGCGCCCTTCAATACGGCCCGATGCCCAATCCCCTTCATAGGTGAAACCATCAGCCAGTTCGATTCGTCCCTGTCCGTCGCGCGCGCCTTCTGAAAAGCTGCCGACATAGACGGACCCGTCAGGATAGGTCATCTCACCCTGACCGTGCAGTTCACCACCAGCGAACGCGCCGCGGTATGTGCGCCCGTCTGCGAAGGTTATCACCCCCTCGCCATCAGACAGCCCGCGCAGGAACTGGCCTTCATATTCGGTCCCATCCGCATAAACCGCGCGGCCCTGACCGTGAAATTGTCCTTCTGACCATTCACCGTCATAGCTGGACCCGTCCGCATAGCTGATTTGCCCCACCCCGTCTGGCAGGCCATTGCGAAACTGTCCTTCATACACGGACCCGTCCGGTTGGGTCAGGCGGCCATTTCCTTCGATGCGACCGGCAACCCAGGTGCCTTCGTATAAATACCCGTCCGGCCCTGTCAGGCGGCCTTCGCCTTCGCGCTGGTCGTCGACGAACTGCCCTTCGAACACCAGACCATCGGCCTGTTCGACACGCGCCGCGCCATTGCGCTGGCCATCGCGGAATTCGCCAGTATGCACATCGCCATTGGGTTGGGTCAGCACCCCTTCGCCCGAAAGCTGCCCATCGGCCCAGTTTCCTTCGTAAACCAAGCCATCCGGACGCGTCAATGTGCCCGTGCCATGGCGCAGATCGGCCTGCATGCCCCCTTCATAGACGGCACCATCAGGATAGGTGATGCGCCCCTGCCCCTGACGCTGCCCCTCGACCCAGTCGCCGTCATAGCGGTAGCCGTCGGGCCGGTTCAGAATGCCCGTTCCATGGGGCTGGCCTGCAACGAAGCTGCCCTCGAACACCGACCCATTGGCGAAAACGCGGGTCCCCTGCCCCTCGATCGCACCATCCAGCCAGTCCCCTTCATAGGTGGACCCGTCCGCGAAGGTCATCTTCCCTGTGCCATGCGGGCGGCCCGCGCTGAAGGCCCCGTCATAGACCGCACCCGACGGATAGCGCGCAACGCCCGCGCCGCTGATTTCGCCATCGACCCAGTCGCCAGTATATTCAAACCCGTTTGGCAGGCGATAGGTGCCCTGACCATGCTGCAACCCGTCGCGGAATTCACCTTCATAAATCCCGCCATCTTCATACTGGCGGGTCATGACCCCATCGACCTGCGCCAGGGCCGGAACCGCAAGGGCCAATCCGCAGGCAACTGCAAAAACCGGCACAGTGACCATTCTGAAGGCCATGACGCATTCTCCCTGTCTGTTCATTGTGCGAGAGCCTAGTCAGGGGCATTCAGGCTGGCAAGTGCTTTCCTTTGGCCTTGCGCCCCTTTCCTTGACCGAACAACGTGATATGTGGAACCAAAATCAGCCGCCGGGACATTTTCATGACAGACCGCTTTCGCCTGACCCTTGGGCAACTGAACCCGGTGCTCGGGGATATTGCCGGAAATGCCGGGCGCGCGCGCACTGCCTGGGCGCAGGCGCGCGACGCGGGCGCAGATATGCTGGCACTGCCCGAAATGTTCCTGTCGGGCTACCAGACACAGGATCTGGTGTGGCGCGCGGCCTTTCAGGCGGATCTGCGCAGCGCGCTGGACACACTGGCGCGCGACTGCGCCGATGGGCCATTGATGGGAATCGGCCTGCCGCTGGTTCAGGACGGGGCATTGTATAATTGCTGGGCGGTCCTTGGCGGGGGCAGTGTGCGCACTGTCATCCGCAAGCACCATTTGCCAAATACCAGCGTATTCGACGAAAAGCGCCTGTTTGCCTCTGGCGATATTTCAGGCCCCTATGTCGCTGGTCCGTTGCGCATTGGCACCCCCATTTGCGAAGATGCCTGGTTCGAGGACGTGGCCGAGGCACAGGCGGAATCAGGCGCGGAACTGCTGCTGGTGCCCAACGGTTCACCCTATGCGCGCGAACGCTACGACACGCGGCTGGCGCATATGGTCGCGCGCGTTACCGAAACCGGCTTGCCGCTGGTCTATCTGAACCTTGTGGGCGGGCAGGATGATCAGGTGTTTGACGGGGCCAGTTTCGTGCTGAACCCCGGCGGAAAACTGGCGCTGCAACTGCCTGCACATGAAGAAGCCGTGGCAACACTGGATTTCACACGCACCGCAGACGGCTGGCGCGCGCAGGCGGGTGCGCGGGCGCATTTGCCCGACACGCTGGAACAGGATTACCGCACCATGGTCGTGGGGTTGCGGGATTACTTGGGCAAATCGGGGTTTTCCAAGGTGGTCTTGGGCCTGTCGGGCGGGATTGATTCGGCACTGGTGGCGACGATTGCCGCTGATGCCATTGGCGCTGCGAATGTGCAGTGCATCATGCTGCCCTCGGAATACACATCTGTGCAGTCGCTGGAAGATGCGGCAGATCTGGCGCGCGGCCTTGGCACACAGCTGGACGAGATCAGCATAGAAGGCCCGCGCGCCGCGCTGACAGACGCACTTGCGCCACTGTTTGCTGGCCATGCCCCCGATGTGACCGAAGAAAACCTGCAATCGCGCCTGCGCGGGACCATTCTGATGGCAGTGTCCAACAAGACCGGCGCGCTGTTGCTGACCACGGGCAACAAATCCGAAATGGCGGTTGGTTATGCCACAATTTACGGGGACATGAACGGGGGCTATAACCCCATCAAGGACATGTATAAATCCCGCGTTTTTGACGTATGCCGCTGGCGCAACGCGCATTTCCGCGACTGGATGAAAGGCCCACAGGGGCAGGCGATCCCGCCGCGGATTATCGACAAACCCCCATCGGCAGAACTGCGCGAGGATCAGCGCGATGATGACAGCCTGCCCCCCTATGACGTGCTGGACGCCATTCTGGAAGGGCTGATCGACCTTGACCTGTCTGTGGCGGATCTGGTGGCGCGCGGCTTTGAGCGTGACGTGATCAAGCGGGTTGAACACCTGATCTATATCTCGGAATGGAAGCGGTATCAGTCCGCGCCCGGACCACGGCTAAGCAATCGCGCGTTGTGGCTGGACCGGCGCTATCCGCTGGTCAATCGCTGGCGCGACGAAAGCTGACGCAGACGCGCCGGCATCTGGCGTTCACGCAACTGTAGCTTTCCCTTGCAACAGGCAGGCGCTAAAACGCGCAAGATGGTGTCACAACGCAGGTTTTGCACTGTGGAAAATTCCCGTCATGGTGTATAGAAGCGCCACGCCGCTACGCGGACACATCCCGACAACCTGACACAAGATCAGGCAGGGTCAAAGGCAAAGAGGGCAGAATGCAACGCAGTCGTTTCGTCACATTTGGTATGGGTATTGTTCTGACTGCCAGCCTTGCGGCCTGCATGGATGGCACTGGCAGCGACATGGCACGCAGTGATCCTGCCGCACGCAGCACCGCACAAACCACCGAACGCGATGTCGAAGCGCCGGAAGTGTTTTCCAAACGCGATGCCGGGCTTTGGGATGGCCGCCCGTCCCTTGGCGGGGTGTGGGTTGCCCATCCTGATGTGCGCGACCCCGAACGCGTGATCATTCGCAACACCGAAAACGGGCAGCAAACCGTCGGGGCGCTGTTTCGGCGCGAACGCATGAATCCCGGTCCGGTGTTTCAGGTATCCGCCGATGCGGCCGCAGCAGTGTCCATGCTGGCAGGCGCGCCCACAACGCTTGAAATCGTAGCCCTGCGCACCGAAGATGTGCGCGTTGCCGCATCTGCGCCAGAAGCCGCCCCACCCGGCGACGATGGCGTGGGGCAACAGGCGGCCGCCACACCCGCCCCAACCACTGAAACACCCCGCGCAACGTTGCAGCCCGGCGATGTCACGCTGATCACCCCGCCACCGGAAGAAGATGCGGCGGCGCAACCGCGCCGTGGACTGTTCTCGCGGATATTTTCGCGCAATGCGGACCCTGCGCCAGTGGCCACGGGGGTGGAAACAACAGCGCTTGACGATCCGGCTGCGCCGTCCGGCGGGCCAACGCCTGCCCCGCAACCACAGGCCCCAACGCCGCGCGCGCCACAACCGGCCAGCACCCTGGACCGTCCCTTCATCCAGCTTGGTATTTTCAGTGTCGAGGCGAATGCCCAACGCGCCCAATCCATGGCGCGCACTGCAGGATTGCCCGCGCGCGTGACGTCAGGCAGCGCACAGGGCAATGCCTACTGGCGCGTCACGGTCGGGCCTGCCACCACAACGCAAGAACGCCAGCAGATACTTGAACAAGTCAAATCCTTGGGGTTCAATGACGCTTATACCGTGCGCCGATAGGCTGCGCAGGGACATGATCAACAGCCTGCCTGAAGGGACAGACCGGGACAGGACAGGCAGACAGCAAGCGGGACAGATATGATGCGCATTTCACTTCGGACCCATCTGATTGGCCTTGTCTGCGGCACGCTTGGCCTGACGGGCCTTGGCGTGCAACAGGGCGTGGCGCAAACGGTTGCCGGGTTTGAAACCCGTGCGTCATCGGCCTATGTGCGCGATCTGACCACAGGAACTGTGCTGCTGGACAAAGCCGCCGATGTGCCCCTGCCGCCTGCATCCATGTCAAAACTGATGACCTTGTTGATGCTGTTCGAGGCGCTGGAAGATGGCCGCCTGTCGCTGGATACCACATTCACTGTATCGCCGCGCGCCTATCAGATGGGCGGGTCACGCATGTTTCTGGAACCAACCGACCGCCCCACAGCCGAAGACCTGATTCGCGGAATCGCGGTTCTTTCGGGCAATGATGCAACTGTGGTCGTGGCCGAAGGGCTGGCAGGCACCGAAGATGCCTTCGCCCAGATGGCCACACGGCGCGCGCGCGAACTGGGCATGCGCAACACCACCATCGCCAATGCCTCTGGCTGGCCAGACCCCAACCACCTGATGTCCAAGCGCGATCTGGGCATTCTGGCCGAACACATCATCACCACATATCCACAATACTACCCCTATCTGTCAGAAGCGGAATTCACCTGGAACGGCATTACCCAGCCCAACCGCGTGCCGCTTCTGGGGGCTGGTGTCGGGCTGGACGGGTTGAAAACCGGCTTCACATCGGCTGCGGGGTATTCGTTGACAGGGTCCGTGCGACAAGGGGATCGTCGCATCATATTCGCGTTCGGCGGGCTGGACAGCGAACGCGCCCGCGTGCAGGAAGCCGAAGCGATTATCAACTGGGCCTTTCGGCAATTCGCGCAGGTGACCATCGCGCGCGAAGGCGAAGTCATGGCCCAGGCCCCTGTCTGGTTGGGTGCTGCCGACACTGTGCCGCTGGTGGTCGCCAACGAGGCCCGCATTCTGGTGCCCGCAATCGGGGCGCGCAACCTGGATGCGCGTGTTGTCTATGACGGGCCGGTGCCCGCGCCCATCGCAGCCGGAACCCCCCTTGGCGAACTGGTCGTCGACATTCCCGACATGGCGCAAATGCGCATTCCGCTGGTTGCGGGCGCAGATGTGGCAGAAGGGGGCTTTCGCGTGCGCGCACAAGCAGCCGCGTCGCGGCTGGTCACCAAAATTCGCGGTGCCGGACAAGAGGCCCTGAACTAGGCATGCTGCAGCGTCCGCAAACTGGCATTTTCCTGACCTTCGAAGGTATTGACGGGTCGGGGAAATCCACGCAGGCCCGCGCTTTGGCGGCGTCCTTGCTAGCGCAGGGGCATGATGTCGTGCTGACGCGCGAACCCGGCGGATCAACCGGGGCCGAGGCCATCCGCCGCTTGCTGGTCGAAGGCGCGGCGGACCGCTGGTCGCCCGAAACGGAAATCCTGCTGTTCAATGCAGCGCGGCGCGACCATATGGAAAAAACAGTTCTGCCCGCATTGGCGCGCGGGGCCATCGTTATTTCCGACCGTTTCGCGGATTCAACGCGCGTCTATCAAGGGGCCGCGCGCGCCAGCCTGCGCCCGTTGGTGGACAGCTTGCATGACATGGTCATAGGCATTGACCCCGACCTGACATTCATCATCGACATGGATGCGCGGGCCGCCCTGGCGCGCGGGCTTGCCCGCAAATCCGGCGAGGACCGCTTTGAAGACATGGGCGCGGTGTTTCAGGAAGCCTTGCGCGCAGGGTTTCTGGACCTGGCACACATGGCCCCTGACCGCGTGCTGCTCATTGATGGCGCCCGCGACATGGGCGCGGTCAGCGCCGATGTGCTGGCGGCCACACGCACCTTCATGAGTGCCCGCAGATGAGCGACGCCACAGACCTGCCGCTTCCCGACCAGTTGGAAGGTGCCCCCCATCCGCGCCAGACGCCCGTTCTGTTTGGCCAGCAGGCTGCGGAAACTGCCTTCTTGCAGACTGTCAATTCCGGCAGGCTGCATCACGGCTGGCTAATTTCCGGCCCGCGCGGGGTGGGCAAGGCAACGCTGGCATGGAAGCTGGCGCGTTTCTTGCTGGCCACTCCGCTGGACGGGGGCGGCATGTTCGCGCCAGGGTCGCTGGACATGCCCGAAGACCATCCCACTGTCAGACGGGTGCGCGCGGGTGCGGATGGCGGGCTTCTGGTCATCCGGCGCGGGCGCGATGACAAGGGCAACCTGCGCCGTGACATTACCGTGGATGTCATGCGCAAGCTGCACGGGTTTTTCGGGCTGTCAGCGACCGACGGGGGGCGGCGCGTGGTTATTGTGGATGCTGCCGACGACATGAACGCCAACGCGGCCAATGCCCTGCTGAAGGCGCTGGAAGAACCGCCTGCGAATGCAACGCTGCTGCTGGTGGCGCATCAACCTTCGCGGCTGCTGCCCACCATCCGCTCGCGGTGCCGTGACTTGCGCCTGCACCCGTTACAGGGGCAGGATTTCCACGCCGCCCTTGAACAGGCGGGTATTTCTGACGCGCCGCAGGCATTGGCGGAATTGTCCGGCGGGTCTGTGGGGGCGGCAGTGTCACTAGCGCAGGGCGGTGGTGCGGAAATCTATCAACGGCTAGTGACGCTGTTTTCGGGGCTGCCCCGGCTGGACCGGCAAGCCGCCCTTGCGCTGGCCGACATGACCACAGGCAAGGGCAACGACGCGCGGTTTGACCTGTTGCTGACATTGTATGATCTGTTTCTGGCGCGGCTGGCGCGTGCGGGCATTCTGGGACCGGGGCCGGAAGCCGTGACGGGCGAAGCGGCCCTGCTGGCACGCCTTGCGCCCCATGATGTGGCCGCGCGCGCCTATGCGGAACTGGCCCAGCGTTTGGGGGCACGCGCAAGGCACGGGCGTGCAGTCAACCTTGACCCTGCCGCGCTGGTGCTTGATATGGTCTTGCAGACCGAAACAGAGGCACGCAAGTTCCTTTGACCACACGCGCGGAGTGTTCATGCCCCAACCCCGGATCGTCGACAGCCATTGCCACCTTGATTTCCCTGAACTTTCAGTGGAACTTGATGCC
Source organism: Paracoccaceae bacterium (assembly GCA_017510335.1). Lineage (GTDB taxonomy): Bacteria > Pseudomonadota > Alphaproteobacteria > Rhodobacterales > Rhodobacteraceae > Roseinatronobacter. The sequence continues at coordinate 45,355 of JAFWNM010000001.1, read as the reverse complement.
GTGATCGACCGCGCGCGCGCCGCCGGTGTCACGCGCATGGTGACGATCTGCACCAAACTGCGCAACCTGCCGCAGGTTCAGACCATTGCCGAAACCTATGACGGTGTTTTTTTCGCAGCGGGCACCCACCCCATGAGCGTGGCAGATGAACCCATGGCAAATGTCGCGGAACTGGTCGCAATGGCCGAACACCCGAAAATGGTGGGTATTGGCGAAACGGGGCTGGATTACCATTACACCGCCGACAGCAAGGACATGCAGCAAGAAAGCCTGCGCATTCACATAGACGCCGCGCGCCAGACGCGCCTGCCACTGATCATCCATGCCCGCGATGCAGATGACGACATGGCGCGTATTCTGACCGATGAACACCGCGCTGGCCCCTATAGCTGCGTGATGCATTGCTTTTCATCCAGTGCGGAACTGGCCCGCGCGGCGCTGGATCTGGGGTTCTATTTGTCCATGTCTGGCATTGCGGCCTTTCCCAAAAGCGCAGCCTTGCGCGACATTTTCACCGCCGCCCCGATAGACCGTATTCTGGTGGAAACCGACGCCCCCTATCTGGCCCCGCCCCCCCATCGCGGCAGGCGCAATGAACCTGCCTATAGCGTTCATACCGCGCAAGTCGCGGCTCAGGCGTTCGGTATGGAGTATGCCGAGTTTGCAGCAGCCACTTCGGCCAATTTTGACCGTCTGTTCTGGAAGGCCGCATAATGGCGGAACTGCGCGCCACGATTCTGGGCTGCGGGTCATCGGGCGGGGTGCCGCGTCTGGGCGGGCATTGGGGCGATTGCAACCCTGACAACCCGCGCAACGCCCGCAGGCGGTGTTCCCTGCTGCTCGAACGCATCAGCAAGGATGGCCGCACGCAAGTGTTGATCGACACATCGCCTGACATGCGCGCGCAATTGCTGGATGCCGGAATCGCGCGGCTGGACGGGGTGGTGTTCACCCATTCCCATGCCGATCATGTCCATGGCATCGATGATTTGCGCCAATTGGTGTTCAACACAGGCCAGCGTCTGGCAGTCTGGGCCGATGGCGCGACACAGGATGCCCTGTATTCGCGGTTTGGCTATGCCTTTACGCAACCTGCCGGTTCCCCCTACCCCCCGATTCTGGACATGCACACGATTGATGGCGCGATTACCATTGATGGCGCAGGCGGGCCGCTGGTCCTGCACCCGATGCGCCTGAACCACGGGTCCATCGATGCGCTTGGTTTTCGGGCAGGCGGGCTGGCCTATACCCCGGATGTGGTCGAGATCTATCCCGAAAGCTGGACACTACTGGAAGGGCTGGATATCTGGATTGTGGACGCATTGCGCCGCAAACCCCACCCGACCCATGCACATCTGGACATGACGCTGGACTGGATCGCGCGCGCTACACCCAAACAGGCCGTTTTGACGAATATGCATATTGATCTGGATTATGCGACGGTGGATGCGGAAACGCCGGCCCATGTCACACCTGCCTTCGACGGTATGGTGCTGCGGCTGGATATCTGATGCAGGCGCTGGCGAATGTCATTCTGCCAGTCTTCCTGATCATAGGCTTTGGCTATGTGGCCCGCTGGCGCAACCTGCTGACCGATTCCCATGTCGATGGCGTGGTGCTGTTTACACAGAATTTCGCCATACCCTGCTTGCTGTTCGTCGCCATCGCAAGGCTGGATCTGGGGCAGGAATTTGACCTGCGGTTGCTGGCCAGTTTCTATGCCGGGGCGATCATCTGCTTCGCGCTTGGGTTTACGGGGGCGCGGTGGCTGTTTGGCCGCGACTGGGAAGATTGCGTGGCGATAGGCTTTGTCGCATTGTTTTCAAATTCGCTGCTGCTGGGGTTGCCGATCACCGAACGCGCCTACGGGTCCGACGCGCTGGCGGCAAACTTTGCGATTATCGCAGTGCATTCGCCCATTTGCTACGGAATTGGCATTACTGCCATGGAACTGGTGCGCAACCGTGGGGGCCGCTTGCGCGACACTGGCGCGCGGGTGCTCAAGGCGATGTTTCGCAATGCGCTGGTCATCGGCATCATGCTGGGGTTCATCGTGAACCTGACCGGGCTGCCCATTCCGGGCGTCATGGATCAGGCACTGGACATGATGGTGCGCGCGGCCTTGCCTGCAGCGTTGTTCGGGCTGGGCGGGGTGCTGTATCGTTACCGCCCCGAAGGCGATTTGCGCACCATCGGCTTTGTTGTGGCCCTGTCGCTTATCGTGCATCCGGCCATCACCTTCGGGCTGGCGCATCTGCTGGGGGTTGGCACGCAGGGCATGCGCTCCGCCGTGGTGACCGCTGCAATGGCGCCGGGGGTGAATGCCTATGTGTTTGCCAATCTTTACGGGCGCGCCAAACGGGTGGCGGCATCATCGGTGCTGATCGGCACAGCGGGGGTTATCATCACGGGCTGGATCTGGTTGCAGATATTGCCCTAAGTGGTGGGGGTTTGGGGTCTGGCGTGAAGGGACCTTGGCCCTTGGATGAAGCCCGCGCACTCGGCGGGCCGGGGTCTGCCGATCCGGCGTTATAGGGGAAGCACTTTATCCAGGCGGTATAGTCCTGACTTCAAAGGCTTGCACTGACATCAGGCCACCGGCAGGCCGCGCGACGGCCCGCCGAGTGTGCGGCGGCCTGCGGCCTTGATTGCGCACCGGGGCATTTCCTCCAACGTCTGCCACAGGCCATATATGACAGCCTGCACTGCCATCCAATATGCCCCCATTCACGCAAGCCACATAAAAAAGGGGCGCCCGAACAGGCACCCCTTTGGCATTCTGCAGGCGCAGAAATCACATGCGCGATGCGACATTTTCCCAGTTGACCAGCTTTTCAAGGAAGTTGGTCAGATAGGCAGGGCGCTTGTTGCGGAAATCGATGTAATAGCTGTGTTCCCACACATCGCAGCCCAGCAGCGCGGTTTGCCCGAAGCACAGCGGGTTCACGCCGTTTTCGGTCTTGGTGACCTTCAGCGACCCGTCCTTGTCCTTGACCAGCCAGCACCAGCCCGACCCGAATTGCCCGGCCCCTGCGGCGGAAAACTCTTCCTTGAACTTGTCCACGGACCCGAAGCTTTCGGTCAGCGCCTTCTCCAGTTCACCCGGCATGCCGCCAGTGCCCGGACCCATCATTTCCCAGAACTGCACATGGTTCCAGTGCTGGCTGGCATTGTTGAAAATGCCGGTTTGCGCCACAGCACCGGATTGATACGTGCCGGTGATGATGTCTTCCAGCGATTTGCCTTCCCATTCGGTGCCGGAAATCAGCTTGTTTCCGTTGTCCACATAGGCCTTGTGGTGAATGTCATGGTGGAATTCCAGCGTTTCGCGGCTCATGCCCAGATCGGCCAGTGCATCATGCGAATACGGAAGGTCAGGAAGTTCGAAAGCCATGGTCTACCTCTTTTCGGTTATTGGTTCGCGACTGCCATGAATAAGGGCCTTGTGGGCATGAACGTCAAGGGGCGCATGGCGGATTCCTGCCAAACGCCCTGATTTGTCAGGCATAAAGCGACGGTTCCGAACCGGGCATGGCCACGGCAGATAGCAAGTCAAACATATACTGCGCGACCGACCGGAAACACAAAAGCGTGACCTGATCGGCACCCGACATCCAGACCGCTGCCGCCACTTGCGCCGCGCGGGTGCGCCGGATGTCGCCTTGCGCAAAATCACTGAAATCCACCGGGCAGATTTTGGCCAACGCGTCAAACACGCCTGCGCCTTGCAACGTGAACACCGCACGGGCATCGGACATATTGACCACAGTTGCAAATTCACCCGCCAGCGCCTGCGCCAGCTTTTGCGCCATCGCGCCCGCCTGAGCATAGGGCAGCGTGACCAACAACTCATCAGGTGACATCCATAAAACAGCCATGTCACCTGCCTGCGTCGCGCGGCGCTGTGCGGGCAGGTCCAACCCTGTCGCGTCTTTCACTGCGCGCGAAATGGCGGCCGACGACAAATCCCCGCGCAGGGTGATCATGCCGCGCGGGCCTGCCTCGGCCACTGTGACGAAGCCTGCAAAATGCGCGCCGGGCAGCGCACTGGTTATCCTGTCAGACATTTTGCTTTGCTCCGTCCTTGTCAATCAGCACAGGGTCGATGATCCGCGCCTTGATGTCCTTGCCGCCATCGCCTGCGAAAGTCAGCACCTCGCCCAACCGGGCGGGGCCATTGCGCACCAATGCCATGGCAATCCCGCGCCCCAGATTGGCCGAATAATAGGTTGACGTGACGCGCCCTTCGGTCACGGCCTGACCATTGGCATTCTTGCCGCCTGTCACGGCCAGTGCGGCATGGGGCAAAACCTGTCCGTCCAGCGTTTCAACGCCGACCAGTTTCCAGCGGTCAGGGTTGACCATCGCCTCGCGTTCCATGCCGCGCTTGCCCAGAAAATCCGCTTTCTTCTTGCTGATCGCCCAGTTCAAGCCCAGATCCTGCGGAATGACTGTGCCATCGGTTTCATCGCCAATCATGATGAAGCCCTTTTCGGCGCGCAGAATATGCAGCGCTTCTGTCCCGTAGGGCATAAGCCCCAGATCGGCCCCTTCGCTGATCAAGCGGTCCCAGAACGCACGTCCCTGACTGGCAGGAACCGCAATTTCAAAAGACAATTCCCCCGAAAAGCTGATGCGGAACACGCGCGCGTCAAACCCGCCAAGCGTGCCGTCGCGCCATTCCATGAAGGGCAGCGCGTCGCTGCTGACATCCATATCGCCAAGACGGTCCAGCAACACGCGCGCTTTGGGGCCGACAACCGCGAATTGCGCAAATTGTTCGGTCAGATTGACCGTATGCACCTGCCAGTCCCACCATTCGCATTGCAGCCAGTCTTCCATCCATGCGTGAACATGATCCGCACCGCCGCTGGTGGTATGCACAAGGAAGCTGTCCTCATCCAGCCGTGCCACGACGCCATCATCCATCAGGAAGCCGTTTTCATTGCACATCAGCCCATAGCGGCATTTGCCGGGCTTCAGCGTGCTGATCATATTGGTATAGAGCATGTCCAGAAAACGGCCCGCATCCGGCCCGCGCACAAGTATCTTGCCAAGGGTGGAGGCATCCAGCAGGCCCAGATTTTCGCGGGTGTTTTTCACTTCGCGGTTGACCGCAGCATGGCGGGATTCACCCGCGCGCGCATACGCAAAGGGCCGCCGCCACTGGCCCACAGGTTCCCAATCCGCGCCATTGGCCGCATGCCAGTCATGCACTGGACTGCGCCGCAGGGGCTGGAAAATGCCGCCACGCGCCTCGGCTGCGATGGCACCAAGGGAAATGGGCGTATAGGGGGGGCGGAAGGTTGTTGTGCCAGTGGCGGGAATGGGCTGGCCCAATGCATCAGAAAGCACGGCCAGACCGTTGATATTACTAAGTTTCCCCTGATCTGTTGCCATACCCAAGGTGGTATAGCGCTTGGCATGTTCCACGGATTGATAGCCTTCGCGCGCGGCAAGCTGCACGTCAGACACTTTCACATCATTCTGATAGTCCAGCCACATTTTCATGCGCAGATCATAGCTGGCCTGTCCAGGCATCATCCAGACGGGCTGCATGGGGGCCTCGGGCGGGGTTTGCAGTTGTGCCGGTGCAGCGGGCTGGCCAGCCGCCCCCACGGCCATCGCGGCCGCGGCTGCGCAGGCATGGGCATCGGTCAGGACATCGTGCAATTCACCATTGGCCGCCCCGCAGGCGCGCACAACCCCTGCACCATCCGCGCCCAAGGGCGGGCGCGCAGGGTCGGGGCGGAAGTAACTGCCCGCCGCATCCCACAATAATTTGCCCCCGCAATGCGACCACAGATGCACCACCGGCGACCAGCCGCCCGACATGGCGACCGCGTCGCAATCAATGCTGCGTTCCACCACGCCGCCGCTGCTGTCCTGACGGCAGATTTCAACGCCGGTCACGCGCTTGGCCCCCTTGACCTTGCGAATGGCACGCCCTTCCAGAACCTCTATGCCCAGCGCGCGGGCGCGCGCGGGCAGCCCCCCCGACACATCGGGGCGCGGGTCAATAATGGCAGGCACATCAAGCCCGGTGTCATGCGCGGCAATCGCACTGCGATAGGCATCGTCATTATTGGCGACAACGACAATCCGCGCGCCCGGTGCGACCGCGTAATTCACGATATAGTCGCGCAAGGCGCTGGCCAGCATCACGCCCGGCACATCATTGCCCGCGAAGGACAGCGGGCGTTCAATGGCCCCCGTGGCGGTGATGATCTGGCGCGCGCGCATCCGCCACAGGCGGTGACGGGGGGTTCCAGTGCCCGGCGTATGGTCGGCCACACGTTCATAGCCCAGAACATAGCCATGATCATGCACCCCCGCCCCCATGCAGCGGGTGCGCAGATGCACGTTATCCATGGCCTGCAGGGTTGCCACGGTTGCGTCGATCCAGTCCTGTGCAGGCTGGCCGTTGATCTGCACGCCATCAACAGGCGCGCGCCCGCCCCAATGGGCGGTCTGTTCCCACAGTGTGACCTTCGCGCCGGTCTGTGCCGCACTGAGCGCGGCCTGAAGCCCCGCAATCCCGCCGCCGAGCACCAGAATATCGCAAAACGCATAGATCTGTTCATAGCGGTCAGGGTCGCGCGCGTCGGGCGCAGGCGCCTTGCCCAAACCCGCCGAGCGACGGATAAGGGGTTCGTAGACATGTTTCCAGAAAGCGCGCGGGCGCAGGAATGTCTTGTAATAAAACCCTGCCGTCAGAAATTGCGGCACCAGATTATTGACGGACAGCAGGTCGAATTCCAGACTGGGCCAATGGTTCTGGCTTTGGGCCTGCAGCCCGTCAAACAATTCCGTCGTAGTGGCACATTGGTTTGGTTCATACCGGTCACCCTGACCAAGGCCCAGCAGGGCGTTGGGTTCTTCTGCACCTGCCGCCACAACCCCGCGCGGGCGATGATATTTGAACGACCGGCCCAGCAGCATCTGGTCATTGGCCAGCAGGCTGGCCGCGACAGTATCGCCGGAAAAGCCGGACAGCGATTTGCCGTTGAAGGTGAAGTTCTGCGGTTGCGCGCGGTCGATCAACCGCCCGCCACTGGGCAAACGATGGCTCATTTCAGGCCCTCCCATTCAGGGCGTCTGGCCTTGATCTTGGCCAGAATTTCGGTCGGGGGTTCGGTGGTTTGCGCGCGATAGGTGCCGAACACTTCCAATGTCAGCGTGCAGCGCGCGGCCAGAAACCACTTACCGCAGCCGTAAGCATGCCGCCAGCGTTCGAAATGCACACCGCGCGGGTTCTTGCGGTTGAACATGTAGGACTCGTAATCGCTGTCAGATGACCCGGGACCGAAGCGGCTGAGATGCGCCTCGCCACCGGGGCTGAATTCGGTTTCTTCGGCGGTGACGCCGCAACATGGGCAGGTGAGTGTCAGCATTGTCCCTCCTTCAGGGAAAGCCGGGGGCGCTGCCCCCGGACCCCCGGAGTATTTTTTGCAAGATGAAAGCCGTATCGGGAGGGAAAGATCAATGCGCCACCCCCGCTGCCACGCTTTCATCGATAAAGCGCCCTTCGCGGAAGCGCGTCATGGAGAATTCTGCGGCCAGTGGTCCCGGTTCGCCCTTGGCGATGAGTTCAGCCATGGCCCAGCCTGACCCCGGTGTGGCCTTGAAGCCCCCGGTGCCCCAGCCGCAATTTATGAAGCAATTGCCCAGCGGCGTTTTCGAGATGATGGGCGAGCGGTCGCCTGTCATATCGACAATGCCGCCCCATTGGCGCAGCATTTTCAGGCGCGAGATCATGGGGAAGGTTTCCACCAAGGCGCGCACGGTTTCTTCGATATGGTGCCATGATCCGCGTTGGGTGTAATTGTTGGACCCGTCCGCACCACCGCCGATAACCATTTCGCCCTTGTCGGATTGCGACATGTAGCCATGCACAGTGTTGGCCATGACCACCACATCCATGCAGGGTTTGACAGGTTCTGACACCAGCGCCTGAAGTGCCACGGATTCGACCGGAAGCCGGAAGCCCGCCATATCGGCCAGGGCGCCGGAATGGCCCGCAACCACGATGCCCAGCTTCTTGCAACTGATTGTGCCTTTGGTCGTGTTCACGGCTGTGACCTGTCCGCCTGCGGCCTCCACGCCAGTGACGGCGCATTGCTCAATGATATGCATGCCCATGTCAGAGCACGCGCGCGCATAGCCCCAGGCCACTGCATCATGGCGCGCCGTGCCGCCGCGCGGCTGCCACAACGCCCCAAGGACAGGGTAGCGCGGCCCGTCCAGATTGATGATGGGCACCAGTGTCTTGACCTCGGCGGGTTGGATGAAACGTGTTTGCACCCCTTGCAGGGCATTCGCGCGTTCCGTGCGCAGATAGCCGCGTTTTTCATGTTCGGTCTGGGCCAGCATCATCACGCCACGCGGGCTGAACATGACATTGTAGTTCAGGTCCTGCGAGAGGGTTTCAAACAGCGACCGTGCCTTTTCATACAGGGCCGCAGACGGGTCTTGCAGGTAGTTTGAGCGGATGATGGTTGTATTGCGCCCGGTATTACCGCCGCCAAGCCAGCCTTTTTCGATAACGGCCACATTGGTGATGCCAAAATTCTTGCCCAGATAATAGGCCGTGGCCAGACCATGCCCCCCCGCACCCACGATAACCACATCATAGGCTGTGCCGGGTTCGGGGCTGGCCCAGGCCTGCGACCAGCCCTTGTGTTGGCGAAGCGCCTCTCGGGCGATGGCAAAGGCGGAATAGCGTTTCATGCGCGGATGGCTCCTGCAGGTGGTGGGTGCGCTGTCTTGCGTTCTGGACTAGCGTAGATTGCCATGGTGATCCAGAAGCGTCATGATTGGGACGAAAACCGAAATCAGGCCGCGACGGAATGTCAATTTGCGCAGACAGGCCGGACGTCCAGAGCAGGAGGATCGCATAATGATGACCCGCCGCGCCGCAATACGGCTGCTGGGCGCGCCTGCGCTGTTGGGGGCGTGCCAGATCACGACAGTGCAGGGCGACCCGTCGGGCGCGGATTTTGGCCAGGCGGCGTTTCGCGGCCGTTTTGTCTGGACGCATTCCAGCCCCAATTTCGGCGGTTTCTCAGGGGTGCATGTGGCGGAAAACGGGCTTGATTTCTGGGCGCTGAGTGATCGGGGAACCCTGTGGCAGGGCCGTTTCCTGCGCGGAACCGATGACCGGATAACAGGCATAGATGTCGCGCAGATACATGTCCTGAAAGATACTGACGCAGCCCCCCTGCCCCTTCGTCGCGCAGATGCCGAAGGTATTGCGATGGGGCGGGATGGCACAATTTTCATTGCCTTCGAAGGGGGCACGCAGGCGCGTGTTGCCGCCTATGCCACTGCATCGGGGCCCGCGCGTGACCTGCCCCTACATAGTGGTTTCCGGACATTTCCGGCAAACCAATCGCTGGAGGCCCTTGCCATTGACCCTGGCGGGCGGTTGCACACCCTGCCTGAGGCGCCGCAAGCAGGCAGCTTTGCTGTGTTCCGGCTGGACGGGGGTGAATGGTCGGTCATTGGCCATGTCCCGCAGCGCGGCAATTTCATGGTGGTCGGCGCGGATTTCGGGCCGGATGGCAATTTTTACCTGCTGGAACGCGAGTTTCGACACGCATTCTTTTCCACACGCATCAGCCGCATTCGCCCCGGAAACTGGGCCTATCCGCAAACATTGCTGCAAACCCAGCGCGGGCAGTTCGACAACCATGAGGGGCTTAGCGTGACCCGCTCGCGCGACGGCAGGATACGCGCAACATTGATTTCAGATGACAATTTCAAATGGTTCCAACGCACCGAAATTCTGGAATTTCATTTGCCCTGATCTGTGCGCTGCTTTTTTTGGCGGTCTGCCGATCCCGGGACGGCGTGCAAGCCGCGATCGGTGCAGGTCACACCCTTTCCGCGTTTTGGACAAAATCCTGCCATAGTTTCCGCTGATTGTATCAAATATGGAAACACTTGCCATTTGTTCATTCGTTAACCTTGTCCTCACATTTTTCCGGCACCATCACTGCAGGAGATTCGGATATGTTTGAAAACACGGTCACATTGGCGCCCGCACTGCGCCGTAAACCTGTTGACGCGTTGCGTGGCACCCAGATTGCACCTGCGGGGTTGGCAGCAGGGACACATGTTCGCGCAATTTCGGGACCACGGCGCATTGAAACGCTTATGGCAGGGGATTTGCTGCTGGATGTTGACGACCAGATTGTGGAAATCCGGTCTGTCCGCAAATTCAAGGGCCGTAAGGATGACCTGATACAAGTGGACCCTTCGGCATTGGGTCTGGGTATGCAGCCAATCCCAGTGGGTCAGGTGTTGATTGTGGGACGTGGCCAGAAACTGGCCATCCATGACTGGCGCAGCCATGTCCTGTTCGGGAAACCGCTTCTAACTGCGGCTGATGCGCTGGTGGATGGCATTCATGTGCACAAGGAACTGACGGAGGATGTGGATCTGTGCACGCTAAGCTTCGACAAGCCCACCGTCATTCAGGCCAACGGTATATTTGCACTTGTCAGCACCTGAAGCGCGCTGCGGTTGTCGCACAAGCCGTCTGATATGCGTGCGTGCAAAGGGTCGGCGTGGGGTTTACCGCCGCATCTGGTTGCTGTGTTGCAGCCCCGAACTGAAACAATCAGGGGCGTTTCGCAAGCTTGCTGTTCGCACCTGACCTACCCGCACACAACCGCGTCGAACACTGCTGCGCAAAAGCCCAGCTTACGCCTGCGCCAAGGCTGCTATGATTGCGCTGAAATCATCTGCTTTCAACGACGCGCCCCCAACCAAGGCCCCATCCACATTGGGAATCGCAAAAATCTCTGCTGCGTTGGAGGGTTTTACCGACCCCCCGTAAAGCAGCGAAATTGCGCCATCGGGCAAGTGGTCGCGCAAACTGTCATGGACCTGCGCAATTTGGTCGCGCGTCGGGGTGCGCCCGGTGCCTATGGCCCAGACAGGTTCATATGCCACCACGGTATTGCTGGCCTGTGCGGTTTCGGGCAACGACGCCACAAGCTGTTGGATCACCACTTCCAGTGTCTTGCCAGCGTCGCGTTCGGCTTCGGTTTCGCCCACACAAATGATCGCCACCAACCCCGCCGACTGCGCCGCAGTGGCCTTTTGCGCCACAATCGCAGATGTTTCGCCATGGTCGGCACGCCGTTCCGAATGCCCGACAATCACATACCGGGCACCTGCATCGGCCAGCATGGCGGCAGAAATATCGCCCGTATGCGCACCAGCGGGTTTTACATGGCAATCTTGTCCCCCGACGCGGACACCACTGCCCACAAGCGCCGCAGCCATTGCACCCACAAGCGTCGCGGGCGGGCAGAGCACAATATCAACGGACGGGTCCGCGAAATCTGACGCGAGGTTTCGCGCCTCTTGCAGGTCCGCGCGAAAGCCGTTCATCTTCCAGTTGCCAGCAGCCAGTTTGCGCGGTGTGTTCATGACGTTCCCTTTCGAATATACGTCAGGGATAACGGCTATCCGCGTAGGATGCAATCAGCCGCTGCGCGCGGAATTCATACGCTGCGTCAATGTGTCGACATCATCAAACTTGATCGACTCGCCGCACCCACAGGCATCTGTGACATTGGGGTTGCGAAACCGGAATGTGCTTTCGATCAGGCTGGTTTCATAATCTATTTCAGTGCCAAACAGGAACATTTGCGCCATGGGCGCAATGATGACGCAGGCGCCGTCCTGTTCGATCAGTTCTTCATTATCCTGCACGTCCTGCGCGGCTTCCATGGTGTATTCCATGCCCGCGCACCCGCCCTTCTTGACGCCCACGCGCAAGCCCTTGGCCCCTTCGCGGTCCATCAGACGGCGGATTTGGCGCACGGCCGCAGGCGTCAGCGTCACAGGGGATTTACCGGGTATTCCAAACATCAGTTCTTATCCTTGCATTTCAGGGCGTTGCATCACGCGGGCCGGATTGCCCGCAACCGTCACGCCTGCAGCGACATCGCGTGTGACCACAGCGCCGGCACCGATAACGGCACCATCGCCCACGGTCACACCGGGCAGAATGATCGCGCCGCCACCGATCCAGACATCAGCGCCAATAGTTATGGGCCTGCCCCATTCATCGCCGCGCGCCCGCGAAGCCGCATCGCGCGGGTGGTCGGCTGTCAGGATTTGCACATTCGGCCCGATCTGCGTGCGCGCGCCGATATGCACCTTGCAGACATCCAGAATAACGCAATTGAAATTCACAAAACACCCCGGCCCGAAATGGATATTCACACCGTAATCCACCAGAAACGGCGGCCGGATCACCGCACCGTTCCATTCGCCCAGCAGCGCCGTCATCAGCCCGGCGCGCGCGTCATCGCCCATGATGGTCTGGCTATAGTCGCGCATCAGCGCCTGCGCCCGCTGGCGCAACCCCTTCAGTTCAGGGCAACCCGGGTCATAGGGGGCCCCCGCCAGCATCTTGTCACGTTCGGACAAGGCCGCATCCATCACATGAACCCCAGTTCCAGACGCGCCTCATCCGACATCATGTCCATGCCCCATTGCGGGTCAAAGGTCATGTCGACATTGACAGACTGGACCCCGGGAACCGCGCTGATCGCATCTTGCACCCAACCGGGCATTTCCCCGGCGACAGGACAGCCCGGCGCCGTCAATGTCATGATGACATCCACTTCGCCCGCATCGGAAATGGTAATTGTGTAGATCAGCCCCAGATCAAAAATATTGACCGGAATTTCCGGATCATAGACCGTTTTGCAGGCATCCACGACTGTTTCATACAGCGCATGCTCCGTGCTGGAGGGTTTGATCAGCAGATCGCCTTGATTTTGTTCCGTGCTCATGCCCAGCGCCTTCCTGACTGGCGGTTATTCCCGCAATACCTGACCAGACATATAGGATAATCTGCCGATCCGTCCAGTGGCGATGCACACCTGTTACAGGACGTAGCGGCTCAGGTCTGCGGAACGGGCCAGATCACCAATATTCGTTTCCACAAACGCGCCATCCACAGTGACGGCCTGCCCTGCCCTGTCAGGTGCATGAAAAGACAGTTCTTCAAAGACGCGTTCCATCACAGTATACAGCCTGCGCGCCCCGATATTTTCCACCGAATGGTTCACATCGGCGGCAATCTTGGCCAAAGCGGCAATCCCGTCCTGGGTGAATGTAACCTGAACCGATTCTGTTGCCATAAGGGCTGTGTATTGAAGCGTCAGCGCATTGTCGGTTTCGGTCAGGATGCGCACGAAATCCTGTTCGGTCAGCGCCCGCAATTCCACACGGATCGGCAAACGCCCCTGAAGTTCCGGCAGCAGGTCCGACGGTTTGGCAATATGGAACGCGCCAGAGGCAATGAACAGAATATGATCGGTCTTGACCGGCCCGTGCTTGGTGGACACAGTCGTTCCTTCGATCAAAGGCAGCAAATCGCGCTGCACGCCTTCGCGGCTGACATCCCCGCCGCGCATGTCGGCGCGCGCGCAAACCTTGTCAATCTCGTCCAGAAAGACAATGCCGTTTTGCTCCACCGCGTCCAGCGCGGCGCGCGTCACGGCTTCATCATCCAGCAGTTTATCCGCTTCCTCGGCAATCAACAGGTCATGGCTTTCGGATACCGTGATCTTCTTGCGGGTGGTCCGCCCGCCCAATGCCTTGCCGAACAGATCGCCCAGGTTCATCATCTGCCCGCCGGGCTGGCCGGGAATGTCGAACATGGCCCCCATCGGGTTCGTGGTGTCGGCCAGTTCCACTTCAATCTCGGTATCGTCCAATTCGCCTGACAACAGTTTACGGCGGAACATCTCTCGGGTGGCCTCGCGGGCATCCTTGCCGGCAATGGCTTCGATCACGCGGTCCTCGGCGGCCTTGTGGGCACGCGCCTTGACCGCCTCGCGCATGTGATCGCGCGTCATGGCAATGGCCGCATCCACCAGATCACGGATAATCTGTTCAACATCACGGCCGACATAGCCCACTTCGGTAAATTTCGTGGCTTCGACCTTGATGAAGGGCGCGCGCGCCAGCTTGGCCAGACGGCGGCTGATTTCGGTCTTGCCCACACCTGTAGGGCCAATCATCAGGATATTCTTGGGATAGACTTCCTCGCGCAGGTCAGCGGCCAGTTGCTTGCGCCGCCAGCGGTTGCGCAACGCCACGGCCACCGCACGCTTGGCGTCCTTCTGGCCGATGATAAAACGGTCAAGTTCGCTGACAATCTCGCGCGGGGTCAGGTCGGTCATGGGGTGATCTTCTCCACCGTCAGGTTGCCATTTGTATAAACACAGATATCGGCGGCAATCGCCATGGCGCGGCGCGCGACATCTTCGGCGGGCATATCGGTTTCCATCAACCCGCGCGCGGCCGCCAATGCATAATTCCCGCCGGACCCGATGGCTGCCACATCATGTTCGGGTTCCAGCACATCGCCCGCGCCGGTAATCACAAACAAATCGCGCCCGTCGGTGACAATCAGCATCGCTTCCAGCTTTTGCAAATACTTGTCCGTGCGCCAGTCCTTGGCCAGTTCCACCGAGGCGCGCGCCAATTGTCCGGGCGTGGCTTCCAGCTTCACTTCCAGCCGCTCCAGCAGGGTGAACGCATCTGCAGTGGACCCCGCGAACCCGGCCACCACCGGATAGCCCCCGGGCGACAGACGCCGCACCTTGCGCGCGCTGCCCTTGATGACAGTCTGGCCAAGCGACACCTGACCATCGCCCGCAACCACCACTTCGCCGCCGCGGCGCACGGCAATGATGGTTGTCCCATGCCAGCCCGGAAAATCGCTCATCGCGCCCTCTTCATCTTGCCTAAAATACTCTTGCCGAAGGCATTGGAAAAAAGGGCGCCGGCACGGCGCCCCCTTCATGCGGAGGGGTCAGATCTCGCCGCTGATCCAGCTTTGCAGCGCGGATTTGGGCGCGGCGCCGACCTTGTTGGACACAACCTGCCCATCCTTGAACAGGAACAATGCGGGAATGCCGCGAATGCCCATCTGTGCGGCTGTGCCGGGGTTTTCGTCGACATTGACCTTGGCAATCTTCACCCTGCCTGCGTATTCCGCAGACAATTCTTCCAGCGCCGGGCCGATCTGCTTGCACGGGCCGCACCATTCAGCCCAAAAATCGACAACAACGGGAATATCGGACTGGCGCACTTCGGCGTCAAAGGTGGCATCGGTTACGGAAACTGTGGGCATCGGCCCCTCCAGGGTTTTGGTTTCGGTTGCGCCCTAGTTATGCCCCCGCACGCAGGGTTTCAAGCGCTGCCCTGTCCAGCGCGGCAACAACCATATCCGCAGGCAACCACATCAGCTGCGCCGTGGCGGTCCACAACAACCCCGTGCGGATGGTCCGGCCCGGAAAAACCTGTTGCAGGGCATGGGCATAGGCCCCCATCTGGCGCAACAGCCCTTCGGGCACGTCAGGGGCGGATTTCGGGACAACAGCGTTCGATTTGTAATCCACCGCCAGCACTTCGTCATGCGACACCACCAGCCGGTCGATGATTCCCGCAAGGGGGCGGTCGAACAACGTGGCTGATATCTCGACCTCGGCCAGGCTGTCGGGGCCGAACAGGGGCGCAAGGGCGGGTGCGTTCAGAACCCTGCGGGTTTCGGACAACAGCGCTTGCAGGTCGGCGGGCACACCGGCCGCGCTGCTGGCCAGCAGGTCAGCCGCACGCAGGGGCCAGTCCGCTTCGGGCCAAAGGGGCAGATGCTCCAGCAACAGATGCAGGTGCTGGCCGCGCAGAAGGGCCGCATCCTCATCAAGGCCCGCATCACCCGGTAGCGCCTTGGCCCCGCCCAGCCGCGAGGGCGACAGGGGACTGGACGCTTGCGCGGGCGCGTCAGGGGCCGCCCAGAAATAGTCTGGCGCAGGGGGCAGATCGTCTTCGGCCATTCCGCCCGCATCTTGCGCGTCAAGCTGCGGCCAGTCCTGATGCTGATGGCGCAGCCCCTGACCTGTGGGCATGTCACACGCCACTGCACCTGCATGCGCCACGCCCTGCGCGACCAGATTATGCCAGCAAGTGTCGCGCTTTGTGGTGCCTGCGCCGGCCACAATCAACCAGCTTTCTGCGCGTGTCATCGCAACATACAGCAGGCGTGCATCCTCCTGGGCGCGGGCATCGGCCATGGTGTCCACGGCGGTTTGCAAAGCGGGCGGTGTTTCCCCCTTGCCGCCACGCCACGCCACTGTTCCCGCCACAGGAAATATCTGGCGGCGTTCGGGTGGGGCGTAATCGGCTGTATCGGGCAAAATGACGACTGGCGCTTCCAGCCCCTTGGCCCCGTGCACTGTCATGACGCGCAGCCGCGCGCCTGCGCTGTCCAACTCGCGTTTGATCTGGACATCGCCGTGTTCCAGCCATGACAAGAACCCCGTAAGGCTGGGCGTTTCAAGCTGTTCATACGCCAGCGCCTGTGACAGGAACGCGTCTATGCCATCTTCGGCTTCCGGTCCCAACCGCGCAAGCAACCGGCGGCGGCCATTGTGACGTGTCAGCATGCGTTCCACCAGATCGAACGGGCGCAGGAAATCCGTCTGCGTGCGCAGATCATTCAGCACACCCAAAGTGTCGCCATCGCCCTGATCCCGCAAGCATGTCCATAAAAACGCGCCTTCGCGCCCTTGCGCCAACCGGAAAAGCGCATCTTCCGACCACCCGAATAACGGCGAACGCAAACACGCCGCCAGCGACAGGTCATCTTCGGGCGTCGCCAGAAAAGACAACAGCGCCGTCAGGTCGCGCACTGCCATTTCGCCCCCAAGGCGCAACCTGTCCGCGCCGGCCATCTCCAGCCCTGCCGCCTTGCACGCGCTGATGATTTCATGAAACAGCGGCCCGCGGCGGCGCACCAGTATCAGCACATCCCCTTCGGTGATCGCCCGCGCGCCCCCCTTGACGGGAATCGGCATGCGTTGGTCAATCATGCGGCGCAATTCCGCTGCAATGGTGCGCGCCAGCTGGCGGGTGTGGTGTTCCTCGGCCATGATATCAACGGGTTCATACCACTGCGGATCTTCGCGCTTGTCGGGTTTTTCGATCACAGGCCACAGGTCCACCCGCCCCGGCATCCGGTCGAAGAAGGCGACATGATCGGGCACGCCCCCCAGCCCCTGATCATGGGGGGGCCGAAAGGTCTGGTCAACGCTGCGCAACACGGCATCGGACGACCGGAAACTATGCGCCAGCAGCGCTTCATTCAGGCACACATCCACGGCGGCCAGACGGTCGCGGAACTGCCGTTGCATATGGTCAAAAACCTGCAAATCCGCACCCTGAAAGGAATAGATGGACTGTTTCTTGTCGCCCACCACAAACAACGTGCGCGAGCCGTCCCGCGCACCCAAGCCAGCGGTGAATTCCTGCGCAAGCTGTTCGATCACCCGCCATTGGCCGGGGCTGGTGTCCTGCGCTTCATCCACCAGAATATGATCCACCCCGCCATCAAGCTTGAACAGCACCCATTGCGCCACAGAAGGGTCGGTCAACAACTGGCCGGTGCGCGTGATCAGATCATCGAAATCCAGCCAGCCGCGCGCGGCCTTTGCCTGTGCATAGGATGGCAGGAAGGCGCGCGCGAAACGATGCAAGGCCAGACTGCGGGTCAGACACGCCAGCGCGATCCGGCGCGCGCGCGCCGTTTCAACCCGCGCCATCAAATCATTAAGCGGGTCCAGCAGCGCGCCAAGCGCGGACTGCGTGCCCTTGGTGGGGAAACTGCCGATCTTGGCAGTGAAGGGTTCCTTGGCGGTAGGCCCTGTCAGCAAAACCCCTTCCAATACTGGCAGCACGCCACTATCCCCGTCATCCAGACGGATAGCGCGCAGCCTGGCTGCGGCTTTCTGGTCTGTATTGCTGCCTGCCTCCAGCAGGGGCACAAGCTGCGCCAGCAAATCCCCTTCGGACCCCAAAAACACATCGCGGTGCAACATGGCCGCGTCATACCCGGCGGGCAGGTCGAACGCGGCACGCAAGGCAGTGTCGGGCACATCGCCCGTGAATGCAGGGGCATTGGCGCAGATTTCCATTAACAGCGCGTCGATTTCCGCCCCTGTGAATACGGCTGCCAGATCGGCAAACACCCCCTGATGGCGCGGTGTATCCGCCAGCCTGTCCAGCACCTCTGCGCGCAGGGCATGCGCCGAACGGTCGTCCATTTCCGAAAACGCAGGCGAAAGGCCCGCTTCCAGCGGAAACCGGCGCAGCAGGGACGCACAAAAGGAATGGATGGTCTGGATCTTCAGCCCGCCCGGTGCCTCGATCGCGCGGGCAAACAGGCGGCGGGCCTGCGCCAGTGCATCCGCGCTGGCGGCCACTTCGCCAATCTTGTGCAGCTCCGCCGATAGTGCAGCATCGGGCAACATGGCCCATTTGCCCAACAAATCGAACAGGCGGTTCTGCATCTCGCTGGCGGCGGCTTTGGTATAGGTCAGGCACAAAATACGCTGCGGGGACACACCACGCAGCAACAGCCGCGCCACCCGGTCGGTCAGAACCTTGGTCTTGCCCGACCCCGCATTCGCCGACAGCCAGGTGGACGCCACAGGGTCAGACGCGCGGTTTTGTGAAAGCGTTGCATCGTCAAAATTCATGTCAGGCCGTCCTTTTCGGGCCGTCCCACAGGCAACATAACGGGCGTGTCCTGCATGCTCCATTCGCCATAGCGCGACAGATGGTCATAATCGGATTGCTCGCGTTCCATGAACAGCATACGGCGCGCGGCAAACCCCAGATCGGGCGACATATACGCCTGAACCAGCGCCTCGAATTCTGCAAGGGTTGTGGCGTTCAGCGCTTCGGTTATGGCCATTTCCTCGCGCTTGGGGGTTGCGCCAAGGCCCAGATAGGTGATGCGCGCCACCGGCAAGGGGCCAGCTTCGGAAAATGCGCCCGCTTCGACCATCACGGCCTGCAGCAGAAGTTGCTTGTCAAACAACACCTGTTGGGTCTGGGTGGGCGGCGTGCCGGTCTTGTAGTCGATGACATGCGCCCGCCCGTCGGGCCACATATCAATCCGGTCGGGTTTCGCGGTCAGGGTGAAACCGGCCTGCGGCAGCACCATGGCCCCCTTGCTTTCCTGTAGCAGGATCGCACCGGGTTGGGACAGGTGAAATTCAAGGAAATGTCGCGCTGCACGCCCCAGACGCGCCCGCCACAGCGCGCGCGCGGCAGGCCATGGCACATCGCGTTCCAGTACGTCATCCGCCATTTTCAACAACTGCGCCAACGGGTCGGCGGCGGGGTCCGCCTTGGTGAAGGTTTCCAGAACCTTGTGCAGAACAGTGCCGCGCAACAATGCATCCGCCGTCGGGTGCAGCGGGTTCAGCTTGCGCAATTTCAGGACATATCTGGCATAAACAGCATACGGGTCACGAATAAGCCTGCTGATGGCGGTTACCGGCAATTCATGCGGCCGCGCGGATACAGGGGGCGCGGGTGCAGGGCGCGGCGCAGGCGGATCAACAGGAATATTGCGGAAACCCCTGTCAAAGGACGCGGCCATACCCAGCCAGTGCCGGCCGCGCGCGCGCATCGCGCGCAGCGCCTGTTCCCCGCCCTGATCGGGCAACCCGCCCAGAAGGTTCGTCAACCTGTTCAACCAACGCGATGGCACGGTTTTTGCCTCCGCATCGCGGATGGCGCGCGACAACACAACTTCGGGTGCCGCGATGGCCTGTTGAAAATCATGCGCAGACAGCCCGATCTGGCGTTCGGGCAATAACAGGCCCGCATCGGCGCGCATGCGCCGGTTCAGCCACGGGTCGGGGTCAGGTGCCTTGGGCCACACACCTTCGTTCAGGCCCGCAAGGATTACCAGTTGCGCGCCCTGAACCCGCGCTTCCAGCGTGCCCCAGATCATGACACGCGGATCGGCATTGACGGGTTCACGAACTTCTTGCTGTTGCAGATAGGCGGTCAGGAACGCATCATAATCCGCGGGTGTCATGGACCCGCCATGCACGGATTCGCGCGCCAGTTCGGACATGGCCAAAAGGGCCTGTTTGCCCGCCGCCTGAAGCCATAATTCCCCCGTTCCCGCATTCGGCCCACGCGCCAGCCCTTCTGCCAGCGCCAGATGGTCGGCCACCAGATCAGCCAGCGGGCGCGCGGCCATGTCGGGCGTGTCGGGCAGTGGCGGCAACACATGCGCCAGCCAATCGGCCCATTGCGCACATTCTGCCGCCCCCCCCCATCCGCGCAAGAACGCCGCGTCAGGAAAGGCGACGGATCGCCTGCGCAGATGCAGTTCCAGATTGCGCGTGTTCAGCAAATGCGGGCCTCGGTCCCCCGCACTGTGGCACAACGGGTGTTTGAGCAGGCTTAACAACGCCTGCGCATCCAGCCGTCGCGCCATCAGCGCTGCACATTGGCGCAAGAACCGCCCCGGTGCCGACAGCGCCAAAGGACGGCCCGCACTGTCATCAGGGGTTATGCGCCAGCGGTCCAGCGCGACCGTGACCATGCGCGTCAGGTTCCGGTCAGGCGTGACCAATGCAGCGGTCTTGCCCTGTTGCACGGCCGTTCGCAGACACGCGGCGATGGCCTGCGCTTCCATCCTTGGGGATGGTGCTTCGATCAGGGCAATCTCTGCTGTGGCCGTGTCCAGATCGCGTAGCGCACGCCCTTCGGTCATCCATTGGTCGGTCACGGGTGCGGGGCGCAACGCCAGCGACACCAGACCGTTGCGCGCGGGCACTGGTGCCCCGCTGTCGGTCCATGGCAGGATCTGGGCAGGCGTCAGGTCAAGCTGCGCCATCAGGCGTTGAAACCGGAACTGGGGGTGGTCCTCGCTGCTCAGGCTGTCGCCCAGGCCCTCCCAGACCACAGGCGGCATGTCAAAATCAAACCCCGGCAGTATAACCGCGCCTTGCGGCAAACGGGCCACAGCCTGCATCAGCAGCGCCGTTGTCCCGCGCGACCCGGTCGAACCGGCAATAAGCACCGGATCGGCGGGCGGTGTGATCTGCCAGCGCGCGATCAACGCCCTGGTCTGGGCGCGCAGCCGCCCTTCGGCATCGGGCGTGTCGGGGGTGATCACAGTTTGCACCAGCCGGATGAAACTTAGCGCGCGCTGCCAATGTCCCGAATGGCCGCTGACATCCAATGTGTCCAGCGCGTCAAATTCCACGCCTTCGGCCTGCATTTCGGAAAACAGCCGCGCCAGACTGTCCGACAGGTCATAAAGCGCCGAACGCGGCGCAAGGTCGGGATCGGCGATCAGCAGCCGGTCCACCAGCCGCGCGATTTCCAGACGCCTGCGCAAGGGCGGCACAGGGGGCGGCAACCCCGCCGCACCCACCAGCGTCAGCGGGTCCGTGACCAGCCGGATACGCGGCAAAACAGCCGGACCATGGCTGGCAAGGCTGGCGCGCAGCCGCCGTTGCATGCGGCCCGAATTGACCAGAACCGTTACCCTTGCGCGCGCCTGCGGGGCCAGGGGTGCCAGCCGGTCAAGCAGGCCCTGCGCCAGAAGATGGGGAAAATCCGCACCGGGCGGCAGGGCAAAGACGCGCGCGTGGTCTGTGGCGGGAAAAATCATGGGCGGCGCGGTCATGTGGGCTGGCCTTCGGTCAAGGTGCCCAGAATGCTGCGCCACCGGTCGCTGGGCGCGAAAAATTCCAGATGACGGGTATCAGCTTCATGACCATGCGCGATATTCACGCGCAACGCGTCCCCGGGGGTGTATTCTGCCAGTCTGTCGGGCCATTCAATCAGACAGATCGCGGTTTCAAATGCCTGATCCAACCCCAGTTCAAGGCATTCATGCGCATCCCCCAAACGATACAAATCCGCATGCCAAAGATCGACTGTCCCCAGATCATAGCTTTGCACCAGCGTGAATGTGGGCGAAGGGACATCTTCGTGGCGCCCCAACGCGCCAAGGCGCGACTGGATCAAGGCGCGCGCGAAATGGCTTTTCCCGGCACCTACGGGGCCATCAAGCAAGACGACATCGCCCGCCCCCAGCAACCGGCCCAGTGCGCCAGCAAGACCTGCTGTCTGGTCGGGGTCGGTTGTCGTGACAGTCAGGAAGGGCGTCTGCCCAGAGGGGGGCGGGGGAAACGAGGCGTTTGACATGGGCGCGACATTGCCATGCCCAAAACCGCTGCGCCAGACCTGTCAGACGCGAATTCGGCTACCCTTGTGTTTGACCGACCGGATTTTTGCCCGTTCCACAAGGGGGGAGGTGACATCGCCCAAGCGCGCTTCACGTCCCAGCTGCGCCGGGGCGGCATGATCAACGCGGTGAATAAGCTGTTGGTGGGTGTCCCACCCGCCACGGGACCGCCCGCGGTCCTGCACAAGGTGTCGAAAGGTCACGACGACCCCGCCCCCGACAAGCTTCTGCGCCCGCAAGGCGATTGGCGCGCCCGTTCGAAGCGTTCCCGTGCCCGTCAGTTCCAGCGGCGAGGCTGGATCGGCCAGAAACTCCGTAAGCTGCGCCCAGAACGGTGTCGCCTCGCAGCGCAGCGCCCAGTCCCGCAGCGCCTGTTCAATACCGAAATCAGCCATATCACAGCATGGGTCGCGACCCCAAAGCTGGATATATCCCGCATTTGCAAATACCGCTTGCCCCGCCAGATTGAACGCAGCAATAGCATCGGGCAGGACATCCAGAATGTTTTGTGCGGTCTCTATCTCGGCTTTGTAGCCACGCATCAGGCTGGCTTCTGATGTGATGTCCTGAATGAAAATAGCAAGCGACCCGCCCGGTTGTGGCGACGCTGTGACATGATAAATGCGTCCCGTTTCCAGATGCCATTCTTCATTGAAACTGCCAGATACGGCCGCTTGCTCCAGCTTCATGATTTCGTCGCGCCATGTGCCAAAATCCTTCGGCTCGGGCAGCATGCGCAATTCGCGCAAGGTGTGCAGCATCTGGCCCAGGTCCGGGCGCGCGGCCAGAAAGAACGGATCCAGCCCTGTCAGGTCCACCAGGGCGGGGTTGAACACCTGCAATCTGCGGTCCGCATCAAACACCGCAAGGCCAATGGGCAGGGTCGCAAAGGTTCGCGTCAGCATCTGCATCATTTCGCGCCGTGCGAATTCCGATTGCACGGCCGCATCAATGGGCGTGGCGAAATGCAACGTCATCTCGCCCGCGCCGACACAATGGTAGGAATACCATCGCGGCCCGTCAGTGAACTGCAGGCCCAGCCGCCCTGTCAGGTCCTGATCCGCGAAAAGCGGCGGCAATGGCCATGTCAGCGCCTGTTCCCGGGTTTGGCCGCTGTCATGCAGGGCAGTGATATACGCACAATTCGCCCACAGGATCTGGCCTTGCGCATCGCTTTGCCAGATCAGCAGCGGCGCGGAACGGGTTACATCGCGCAGGTTGTGCAATTCCTGATGCAGGGCCTTGTAGCTTAACCTGTCCATGGCAACCAGCACCCCGTCCGCACTGGTGTCAGTCAGGCGCAGGTGCGCCAGACCGCAGCGCCACCGCGCCGTCAGCGCAAGCCCGCTGTCATCATGTGCCGCAAGCTGGACTTCGCCCAGTTCGGCCAGTCGCGCAAGCTGCGTGCGCAAATCCGCAAAATGCCCGCCAAGATAGGCCAGCAAGGTGTCAAGTTCGGTGGCCGCATCTTCAGGCTGGACCGCCCCGGCCTGATCACGGCCAAGCGCGCCCAGAAGCTGGCGCCCACGGTCAGAGCAATCAACAAGCGCATGATCGCGAAATACAAAAACCGCATCCTGATCTTCAATATCGGGCGAGAAGATCGGCGGTGTCCTGTGGCGTGAAATCCCCGTGAACACCATAAGCGCGCCCAGAACGGCAAACGCGGACCCGACAGAAACCGTTAACCCGAGAAGCAGCGCTTCTGGCATTGGCATGATCCTTCTGGAAAAACACGATGCGTTCCCAGAACGATGCCAAATATTGGTTAAAGTCCGGTTAAGGTTAAAAGCTCAGATCTGCTTTTCGGGCATGAATACTTTCAGACCGTCCAAATCATCGGTCACCTTCACCTGACAGGTCAGGCGCGAGCGCTGCGCATCGGGCTGATAGGCGAAATCAAGCATGTCTTCTTCCATAGGGTCTTTTGGCGGAAGCTTTTCAACCCATTCTGCATCGACATACACATGACATGTGGAACAGGCGCAGGCCCCGCCACAATCAGCTTCGATCCCCGGAATACCGTTGTCACGCGCACCTTCCATGACAGTCAGGCCAGCGGCCACGTCGACCACATGCTCGGTTCCGCCAAATTCAACATAGGTGATTCTTGCCATGATACCCTCTGATAACGAACGTCCTTGATCGGACATAAAATAGCGCCAACGCTTTGACCAGCCATGATTTCCGCACAAGCGTGATGCGCTTTCGTCGCGCTTGCGTCAATTTTTTGCCCGAATCGATTGGTATTGTTGCACAATGGGAAACATGACACAGCCACAGCACAAAGTCAGATCGCCTTCATACCCGCGTGCAGCGGGCATGAAGCTTGGCCTTCTGGCAGGGTTCATACTGGCATTCGCAACGCCGGCGCTGGCCAACCCGGTTGAGACAAGCCGCGCACGCATAGACCAGTCGCATATGGCGCTGCCACACGCGACCAGCCGACTGTGTTGGGCACGCTATGCCACCAGAAACGCCCAGAATAACGGCGTCATTGAAGAAATTGCCTTTCGCGTGCCCTGCCCTGAACAGATGACAACGGAATTCATTGCAACATTGCAACGCGCCCTGCATGCACGCGGGCAATATGACGGCCCCATCACCGGACAGGCCGACAGCCAGACCCGTGCCGCCGTGCAGCGGTTCCAGAAATCTAACGGTTTCGACAGCCCGATCCTGACATTGGAAACGGCGCAGAACTTTGGGTTGTTGCCAATCGAACTGGGGCGGAACTGAACAGGCACGCGCCAAGTGCATGCCTTATGAAATACCGTATCGGCAGAAAAAAACGCGCGCAATCATTGCGCGCGTTTTTCGTCAGTCGTCACAGGCAGGCGTTTAGAGCATGTCGCGTTCATTCACGTTCACGGGACATGCCCCAACTTATGGGTTTCGCGTGTTCGAGGCCCTCAACACCAATTCCCGCGTTTTAGCAGCATGCGCTAGTCTTCCAACGACAGCGCTAAAAAACGCGGATCACCGTCTCGGCGCAGAAGAACCAGCAAGGACCGGCGCCCTGCGTCGCGTGCCTCCTCGGCGCGCTGGCGCAAATCTTCCGGGGTGGTCACAGGTTGCTGATTGGCTTCTGTAATCAGATCCCCCGGTTGCACCCCTTTTGCGGCGGCGTCGCTGTCAGCATCGACCGAGCGCACGACAAGCCCCTGCGCGGATGCGGGCAGATCCAGTTCTGCGCGCAGTGTTTCGGTCAGGCCCTGCAATTCCATGCCCAGAACACTGGACGGTTCCATGTCCTTGCGCATTTCGTCAGTGGCGGGGGCGGTAGCACCTTCTGCAAGTTCGCGCTGACCAAGGGTTATGGTAAGCGTGACTTCCTCACCAGCGCGGAAAACGACAACTTCGACGTCGCTGCCCACCGATGCCTCGCCAACACGGCGCACCAGCATACGGGTATCTGCCACACGCCCGCCATCAAACCGCACGATCACGTCCCCCGCCAGCATGCCACCATCCTGCGAGGGGCCTTCCATAACTTCGGTCACCATTGCCCCTTCGGCACGGTCAAGGCCGATCGCCTCCGCCATCTCATCATTGAGGTCCTGAATACGCACGCCCAGCCAACCGCGGCGGGTGCTGCCGAACTCGCGCAACTGCTGCACCACATTGACCACAACATTGGACGACATCGCAAACCCGATCCCGATGGAACCACCTGTCGGCGACAGGATGGCCGTGTTCACGCCGATAACCTCTCCGTCCATGTTGAACAGCGGGCCGCCGGAATTGCCGCGGTTGATGGCGGCATCTGTCTGGATGTAGTCGTCATAATTGCCCTGCAAGGCACGCCCGCGCGCGGAAATGATACCCGCACTGACCGAGAAGCCCTGTCCCAGCGGGTTCCCCACGGCAATGACCCAATCCCCCACGCGCGCGGCTTCCGCATTGCCCCATGGCACGAAGGGCAGGTCCGCGTCATGATCCACCTTCAACAGGGCAATGTCGGTTGCAGGGTCGGTGCCGATAAGTTCGGCCTGCAATTCCAGACCGGAAAAGAACTCTACCCGAATTTCATCTGCGCCTTCGATGACGTGGTTATTGGTAACCAGATACCCGTCCGCGGAAATGACAAAACCCGACCCCAGCGCCTGGCTTTGGCGGGAACGGTTGCGATTTTGCCCTTCAGGGGTATCAAAGAAATCGCGGAAGAAATCCTCAAACGGGGCACCTTCGGGCAAGCGCGGCTGGTTGTCATCAAGGCGCGCGGCCACGGTTGTGGTGGTGGTGATATTGACCACCGCCGGGCTGACACGTTCAGCCAGATCCGCAAAGCTTTCGGGGCGGTCCTGCGCGGCAAGCACAGCGATTTGCGACATCAAGAGGACAAATACCAAAGTGAACAGTTTCAGGGCATACATCCCTGCTGGCCGTGGCAAGGCAGATTGCGCGGCGCGTGAGATCATTTCTTTCGCTCCCTCTCGGATACGGAGTGTGGATAGTATGTCAGATGTGACTATCATACCGGAATAGATAAAGACTAAGTGTTCAAACGCAATTCATGTGTCAGTTTTTCAATCATATGTGAAATATTGTCAGCACAATGGGACGATGCGCATGCGCGTATCCCCCAAACGTCATGCAGCTTATCGCACAGTGTCAGACGATGCATTCGCAAGAGATAAGGGCCAATCCTGCTGGCCAGCGACAGCATTTACCCTGCAATCACTTTGGCCAGCGTGATCAGAATTCCCCCAAGCGCCAGGGCGATCAAACCAATAAGACGGCGCGTTTCCACAGACAGGGCCGCGAAGCTGCGCAACAATTCCTCTATGCGCCGAGGGGCCAGTACGAATACCAGCCCCTCGAAAATCAGAACCAGCCCAAGGGCCAGAACCAGTGTCGATATGTTCACGCACCGCGCCCCTTAGTTGCCGATGATGGATTCCAGCTCGCGCACGGCTTCGGGTTCTTCGGCGTCCGGTTCAGGGGCACGCTGGCGCACGGCATCGGGGTCGCGGGCAATTTCTTCAGCCGCGGCATCTGCGGTGTCCAGAATGGCCTGTGTCATGCCATCGCTGCGCAGGAATGTGAAGAATTCGCTATCAGGACGCAGCACCATGTTCGAATTGTCCCCGCGCAAGGCACGTTCATAGCTTTGCATGGAACGTGTGAACGCAAAGAATTCCGGGTCCAGACTGAAGGCATCAGCATAAACGCGGTTGCGTTCGGCATCCGCTTCACCGCGGACAATCTCGCCTTCGCGGCGGGCCGAGGATACCAGTTCGATAACCGTCCGGTCAGCAAGTGCGCGCACACGTTGCGCCGCTTCGTTCCCGCGCGCACGTTCGTCGGCCGCTTCGCGTTCACGTTCGGCGCGCATCCGTGCAAATGTGGCTTCAAGGTTTTCTTGTGGCAGGTCGGTGCGTGTCAGGCGCACATCGATCACCTCAATCCCCAGGGAAAGGGCTTCCCGCCGGGCCAGATCACGAATCCGGTTCATAAGCGAAGTGCGGTCTTCGGAAAGCACCGTATTGGATGGCACCGACCCCAGAACCTCGCGGATGGCGGCGTTCATGATACGGTCCATGCGCACTTGTGCGGCGCGCACACCGTCCACGCCCACCGCTTCGCGGAAGCGACTGACATCTTCCAGACGCCAGCGCAGAAACGCATCGACAACCAGTCGGCGGTCATCAAGCGGGGTCACTTCCAGCGGCTGCGTTTGCAGGCCCAGAATCCGCGCATCATAGCGGACCACTTCCTGAATGAACGGAATTTTGAAACCAAGACCAGGATCGCTGATTTCCTGTTTCACCTGTCCGAATTGCAGAACCAGCACGTTTTCGCGTTCATCGACAATGAACAAGGACGAAAACGCAGTGATGATTGCCACCACCAGAATAGGCAGTAAGATACCTGCTTTTTTCATCAGTTGGTGCTCCTCTGGCGGGACAGTTCATTCAGGGGAAGATAGGGCAACACACCACTACCGCCGGCTTCACCGCCGGTCACATTGTCCAGAATTGTCAGGTTCATATCACCCAGAACACGCTCCATTGTTTCAAGATACATACGTTTGCGCGTCACTTCGGGCGCGTTCACATATTCGGAATAAACCGAGACAAAGCGCGCGGCCTCACCTTGGGCGTTGTTCACAACTTCGGCGCGATAGGCTTCGGCTTCTTCACGCACCTGCGCGGCCTGACCACGGGCCTGCGCCAGAACACGGTTGGCATAGGCATCAGCTTCGCGTTCCAGACGGTCGCGTTCCTGACGTGCGGTCTGCACGTCGCGGAAGGCGCTGATCACCTGCTCTGGCGGGTCGGCCTTGTCGAAGTTCACACGAATGACGGAAATGCCGGATTCGTAGCTGTCCAGCAACCCCTGGACCGCTGCGCGCAGATCGGCCGCAATGGACCCGCGATCACGGTTCAGAATGGGGGACAGTTCGGAACGGGCAATAATATCGCGCATCGCCGATTCAGACGCGGCGCGCACAGTTTCGCGCGGGTCGGCCAGATTGAACAGGAAACGCGCCGGATCGGTCACGTTCCAGACCACCTGGAATTCGATGTCGACCACAACTTCGTCACGGGTCAGCATCAGGCCCGTATCAAGCGCGCTGCGCCCTGTGCCCACTTCGGTTACCCGTTCTGTGGTCACCTGCACAATTTCATGCGACACAACCGGCCATGGGGCGAAGTTCAGGCCGGGATTGCCGGTCTTGTAATACTGGCCAAACATCAGTTCGACAGACCGTTCTTCCGGGCGCACTGTGTAAAAGGACGCCACCGCCCACATCACCACCAGCGCAACAAGCCCCAGCAGCACACCGCGCTTGGAAAAGCCCGGACCACCAGTGCCGCGACCGCCACCTGTGCCACCACGCCCGCCCATCAGAACGCGCAGTTGTTCCTGCCCCTTCTTCACGATCTCTTCAATCTCGGGCATTTGTGGCTGGTCGCCGGGACCGCGCCCCCCGTTTCCGCCACTGCCACGATTACCGCCCCCGCGGTTACCGCCGCCTCCCCAAGGTCCACCGTTGTTTCCAGACATCTGGACTCCATTTTGCTTGATTACGTTTATTTATTACACCAAGTGGGCCTGCCCACCAGGAATTCAACCCTTACTCACCCCAAGAGCGCGTGAGCGCGCGCATCGTTACCAGTTCTTCCGCCATGGTCGGATGCACTGCCAATGTGCGGTCAAAATCAGCCTTGGTTGCCCCCATGGCGATGGCAACACCGGCCAGCTGGATCATTTCGCCCGAATGATCCGCGACAATGTGACACCCCAGAACCTTGTCGCTGCGCGCGCAGACAATCAGTTTCATCAGCGCGCGGCCCTCGCGGCCTGCAAACAGGCTGTGCATCGGCCGGAAGGACGCAGCATACACATTCACGGGTCCCTTGTCGCGCGCATCTTCTTCCGACAGGCCCACAGTGCCGAATTCCGGCTGTGTGAACACCGCTGTCGGAATAAGCCCATGATCAAAACTTGTGGGTTTGCCCCCGAACACCGTATCAGCGAAGGCGTGCCCTTCTCGAATGGCAACCGGCGTCAGATTGGCGCGGTCGGTCACATCGCCCACCGCATAGACAGACGGAACCGCAGTCTGGCTGTATTTGTCCACAGGGATGGCCCCGCCCGGACCCAGTTCAAGGCCCAGCGCATCCAGCCCCAGCCCTTCGGTATTGGGTTTGCGGCCTGTTGCGAACATCACGGCGTCATAGGTGGCATCATGCCCCGTCGTTGACTTCACCCATGTCGTGCCATCGTCGCGGCGTTCCATTTCCATAATGTCGGTTCCCAAACGCAGATCGACACCATTTGCGCACATTTCATCCGAAATATGCCCACGCGCTTCCTCGTCAAACCCGCGCAGGATTTGCGCACCACGGTAAAACTGCGTTGTCTTGACGCCCAGCCCGTTGAATATGCAGGCAAATTCACTGGCGATATAGCCGCCGCCCACAATCAGGATGGATTTGGGCAGCCGGTCCATCAAGAACACTTCATTGGAAGTCATGGCCCCCATGTCCCGCCATTTTGCGGGCACAACAGGCGTGCCACCTGTGGCAATCAGGATATGGCGCGCGGTCACTATGCGCCCATCGGCCAGTTGCACACTATGCGCATCGACCAGCGTGGCGCGGCTGTCAAATACAGTCACGCCCGCGCGGTCCAGACCGGCGCGGTAAATTCCTTCCAGCCGGTCCAATTCCGCATCCAGCCTGCCGCGAAAGGCCGGCCAGTCAAACGCACCAATTTGCGCATCCCACCCATAGGCCTGCGCATCAGCCACAGCACCGGGAAAACCGGATGCGAAAACCATCAGCTTCTTGGGCACACATCCCCGTATCACACAGGTGCCGCCCATGCGGTATTCTTCGGCTAGCGCGACTTTGGCCCCGTGCTCAGACGCGGAAATACGCGCGGCGCGCACGCCACCCGACCCGCCCCCGATAACAAAAAGATCATAGTCAAAGCTCATGCCAACCCCTTACAGATCGCTGAATATATTGCGCGTGTCGCCCAGATCGACGCGGGACATTTTCACTTCGGGGACACCGCTGGACAGATCGCGGGTTTCACATGTGCCGTCCGCATGGCCAATGACGACCTGATCGGCAATATCCACGAACAACCCGTTTTCCACCACACCAGGCACCTGATTGAGCACCATCGCCAATTGCCGCGCATTGCCAATACGCCCCAATGCCAGATCCAGAATGTAATTCCCTTCATCTGTCATATAGGGCTGGTCGCCATTCATGCGCAGGCTGGACTGCCGCCCCATCACATCCATGGAGGCAAGAATTTCCTCGACCAGCGCCTTGGACGCCTGCCAGCCGAAGGGAATCACCTCTACCGGCAGGGGAAATGCGCCCAGTGTCGTCACTTCCTTGGCGGCATCCGTGATCACGATCATCTGGTCGGACGCGGTGGCTACAATCTTTTCTTGCAACAGCGCGCCGCCGCCCCCTTTGATAAGGGTCAGTTCGGCATCGAATTCATCGGCCCCGTCAATGGTCAGGTCCAGCCAGCGCGCTTCGTCCAGCGACACAACATTTATCCCCACTTCGCGCGCCAGTTGCGATGTGCGCGTCGATGTGGGCACAGCGATGATGCGCAAGCCTTCCTGCCGCACCCGTTGCCCCAGACGGCGCACCAGCCAGGCCGCTGTCGATCCAGTGCCAAGCCCCACACGCATGCCATCCTGAACGAAATCTGCGGCACAATGGGCGGCCGCGAACTTGGCGCGGTCCACAGGGGTAAGCTGGTCGGTCATGGCGATCCCTCATTACTACGTGCACCGCCTTATAGGCGGTTTGTGGCCGGGTTTTAAGGGCAAATCGCCCGCACTGTTCCTATTGCTGAATCGAGTGCAAATAGGCGTCCAAAGCCACAATCCGTTCCGGCAACGGGCGCGACACCCCCCGCCCGGTCTGCACGCGCGTCAGCCGACCAATCAGCAAATGGCCGAATTCCGGCATTTCAGCGCCCGTATAGGCATTTTGCCCGCGCGCATACCCGTCCAGCTTGTCCAGAACCATGGCCTGCGGGTAGGTCCCGCCATATCGCTGCGCCAGCGTGGTCAAGTTGGGAACCTGCGCGCCCCCCTGCCCTGTCGCACCATGACAGGTCGCACAGTTTTGGGTGTATAGATCGCGCCCTGCTTGCGGGGAATCCGCAGGCGTGCACCCTGCCAAAAGGGCAAGCGCGCCCAATGTTACCAAGACCGGATTTCTGGATATATGCGTCATGTGCGCATTGTGCCAGAAAATACTGGCAGGGCAATGATTCACCACACCGCGCGCGCAGATGCAGATACCGCCATGTCAGAAACCGCGCCTGAGATGTCGCGCACTGCCAGCCCCATGGCCAGCGCCGTGTATAGCTGTCATACCTGACACAGAACCCAACAAAAAAGGCCGCATGATGTTTTTGTCCGTGTTCGATATGTTCAAGGTGGGGATTGGCCCGTCTTCTTCCCACACAATGGGGCCAATGGTGGCGGCTGCGCGGTTTCTGGACCATTTGCGCGCGCTGCCCTTTGGTGTTGCGGGACTGAGAGCCAGCCTGCACGGGTCGCTTGCCTTCACAGGGGTTGGCCATGCAACAGATCGCGCGGTCATTCTGGGGCTGGCCGGGTTCACCCCCGATGCCTATGACGCGCAGCGCGCTGAAACCACGCTGGCACAGATCCGGCAAACCGGCAAGATTGATGCCGCAGGTCTGGGGCAATTGCGCTTTGCACCCGACACAGACCTTGTGTTCGATTACGGCCCACCGCTGCGCGGCCATGCCAACGGGCTTGTCCTGATGGCCACCGACCCGCAGGGCGATGTTATTGCGCAAGAAACCTATTTCTCGATCGGGGGCGGGTTTGTTGTAACCAGGGACGAACTGGGTGCCCCCCCGCCCGCGCCCGCCGCCGAATTCCCCTATCCGTTCACATCGGCCGCGCAAATGCTTGAAATGGCGCGCGACAGCGGCAAAAGCATCGCGGCCATGAAGCGGGCCAATGAGCTAAAACTGCGCAGCGCCGCGGAGCTGGATCAGGGAATGCGGCGGATATGGCAGGTGATGAACGACTGCATTGATCGCGGGCTGCAAGAGGATGGCACCTTGCCCGGCGGGTTGCATGTGCGCAGACGGGCCAAAGGCATTCTGACAGCGCTGCGCACCGAACAGGGCCTGAACCTGACCGCCCCCCATACCATCAATGACTGGATCGGCGTCTATGCCATGGCCGTGAATGAAGAAAATGCCGCAGGCGGGCAGGTTGTCACCGCGCCCACCAATGGCGCGGCTGGCGTGGTGCCCGCGACCATCCGCTACTGGCTGGACCATGTGCCCGGCGCCAGCACGGCGCGGCTGGATGAATTCCTGCTGACTGCTGCGGCGATTGGCGGGTTGATCAAGCATAACGCGTCCATTTCGGGGGCGGAATGCGGCTGTCAGGCCGAAGTCGGATCGGCGGCGGCGATGGCTGCGGCAGGGTTGGCAGCCGTGCTGGGCGGCACGCCCGAGCAAATTGAAAACGCCGCTGAAATCGCGCTGGAGCACCACCTTGGCATGACCTGCGATCCCGTCAAGGGGTTGGTGCAGGTGCCCTGCATCGAACGCAACGGGCTGGGTGCCATCAAGGCAGTATCGGCGGCCAGTCTGGCACTGCGCGGGGATGGCACACATTTCATGCCGCTGGACAATTGCATCGAGGCGATGCGCCAGACCGGCGCCGACATGTCCGAAAAATACAAGGAAACTGCATTGGGGGGATTGGCGGTAAATATTCCCAATTGCTGACGCGATCCTTGATTGCGCCGGCAGGGGGCGCTGCCCCCTGCACCCCCGGAGTATTTGAGGCAAGATGAAAGGGCTTTCGGGAGGTGGCCGGGCACGCTAGGGTCTGGATTATTTCAACAAGGCCCCTGCCCGTGACAGCCATTCGCAATATTCTGATCATTGCCCAAAACGGGCGCTTACAATACGAGGCCTTGCTGTTTGCCGCATCGCTGCGGCATTTTCCGCAAAATAGCGCCCTGAACCTGATTGTGGCCGAACCCCAGCCCGGCCCCCTATGGGAAGACGACCCCCGCATCAGCCGCCCCGCAATCCGGCGTGAGTTGCGCGCGCTTGGGGCTGACATTGTGCCGCTGCACAACCGCATCTGGGGGGGCGCATACCCGAATGGCAACAAGATCGAAGCCTTGCGCCTGTTGCCCAGGGGCGAAGCATTCGCTTTTTTTGACACGGACACGCTGATCACCGGACCGCTGGACGGGCTGGATGCGGCGCGCCCCACTGCTTCTGTCAGGGTGGAACCCACCTGGCCGCGCATTTCCTTGTATGGGGCAGGATTTGCCGAAATCTGGGGCGCACTGTATGACAGGTTCGGGCTGGATATGGACCCGACACTGGACAAGCGCTTCGGTGTCGATGACTGGCGGCGCTACATGTATTTCAACGCGGGCTGGTTTACCGGCGCCTGCCCGCAGGAATTCGGCGCGCTGTTTGAACATTATGCCCGCGACATTGCCGCCAGCCCGCCCGAAAATATGGCGACACAGGCGCTGTTTCCGTGGCTGGACCAGATTGCACTGCCGCTGGTCGTGGCAAAGCTTGGCGGGGGGCGGCCGGATGACGACACAGGGCTGGATGGCGCGCTGTCGCTTCACTACCGCGCGCTTCCGGTCGTCTATGCCTGCGGCAGCGACGCTGCGGTGGATGTGCTGGAACAGGTCACGGGTGCGCCGCATTTATGGGATATTTTCAACCAGTATGTGTCCTTCCGCAGGATGGTCTTCAAGCATCAGGGCCAGGAGTTGCGCGCGCGCCTTGACAGCACGCGCTTGCCCCGCAGCTATGGCAAATTACAAAACCTGATCCGCGAGACGGGCTACTGGGTGCGTTGACCCCCTTGGCCATTGGCGAAAGGTTCCTATATGACGGGGCTAATTGCCATGCGGGCACAGGCATGGCGCAAGATATGCAAGGAACACTGCTATGAGTATCGGGGGCCAGATCGCCTGGGACGACACGGTTTTGCCGTTTCAACTGGATCGCAGCGACATTCGCGGGCGTGTGGCACGCCTTGACACGGCATTGCAGCGGGTGTTGTCGCGCCATGACTACCCCGAACTTGTCGAAACGCTGATTGCGGAAGCCTGTTTGCTGACCGCGATGATTGGCCAGACCATCAAGCTGCGCTGGCGGTTGTCGCTGCAAATACGCGGGGACGGGCCAGTGCGCCTGATTGCGACCGACTACATTGCCCCGACCGCAGATGGGGCGCCTGCGCGCATCCGTGCCTATGCCAGTTTTGACCGCGACCGCCTGCGCCGCGACATCGACCCATATCAGCAAATCGGGCGGGGGTATTTTGCCATTGTTATCGACCAGGGCAAGGGCATGACCCCCTATCAGGGCATCACCCCCCTGAGCGGGGCATCGCTGACAGATTGCGCCGAAGCCTATTTCGAGCAATCCGAACAATTGCCGACGCGGTTCGCGTTGTCATTCGGGCGGTCCATTCTGGCCGGGCAGGACGAAAAATGGCGCGCAGGCGGGGTGATGTTGCAGCATATGCCCCAGGCCTCGGGGGCGGCGCCGCGCGAACGCGACGCCCTGGCCGAGGATTGGGGGCGCGCCAATCTGTTGCTGGACACTGTCGAGGAGCTGGAGCTTATCGGCCCTTCTGTGCAGCCGCCGGAATTGTTGCTGCGGCTGTTCCACGAAGAAACACCGCGCGTTTTCGACCCGCAGGCGGTCCATTTCGGCTGTTCGTGTTCCGAAGAAAAGGTGCGCAATTCACTGTCCATCTATTCGGCCAAGGACATTGCCACCATGACCACGCCCGAGGGCACCGTGACCGCAGATTGCCAGTTTTGCGGCGCGCATTACACGTTGGACCCCGCAACCCTTGGGTTTGAGGGCAATGGCGGATGATGTCTCCTTGCATCTGCGCGCGGCACTGGCCGCGCACCAGCAGGGTGCGTCAAGCGATTTCGATCTGAACCCCGCAGTTGTTCTGCCGGAAAACCGTGTGTTGCGCCCGGCGGCGGTTCTGGTGGCAGTGCAGTCCGGGCCGCAGGGCGCGCAAGTCATCCTGACCAAGCGCGCATCGCATCTGCGCCACCACCCGGGGCAGATTGCCTTTCCAGGCGGGCGGCAGGACCCGCAAGACGAGGATTGTGTGGCCACAGCCTTGCGCGAGGCGCGCGAGGAGATCGGATTGCCGCATGGCGCGGTCCAGGTTCTGGGCCGCCTGCCCCCGCATGAAACTGTCACGGGATTTCAGGTTACCCCCATTCTGGCGCAGGTAACGCGCACGTTTACCCCCGATCCCGAACCGGGCGAAGTGGCAGAGGTGTTCTGCGCCCCGCTGTCCCACCTGACCGACCCCGCGCGCTTCCGCATTGAACGGCGCATCTGGCGGGGAACATGGCGGAATTTCTATGTTGTTCCATGGGGGCCATATTACATTTGGGGGGCAACGGCGCGCATATTGCACGGGTTGGCCGACAGGATGGACCGATGCAAACCCTAAGCGCACCATGGTTGACACATGCAGGCACACAAACTGTGCTGGGCCTGCTGAGTGGGGCGGGCCATCAGGCATATGTGGTGGGCGGCTGCGTGCGAAACGCGCTTCTTGGGGTGGCGGTCACCGATGTGGATATCGCCACAGACGCGCCCCCCGAACAGGTGCTTGAACTGGCGCAGGGCGCAGGTCTGCGCGCTGTCCCCACTGGGCTGGCCCATGGCACCATCACCCTGATTGTGGCGGGGGAGGGGTATGAAGTGACCACCTTTCGCCGCGATGTGGCCACCCATGGCCGCCATGCGACCGTGGCCTTTTCCGACGACCTGACCGAAGATGCCGCCCGGCGCGATTTCACCATGAATGCGCTTTATGCCGATGCGCAGGGCACTGTCCTTGACCCGTTGGGTGGCATGGCGGATTTGCGCGCGCGGCGGGTGCGGTTTGTGGGCGATGCGCGCGCGCGTATTCACGAGGATTACCTGCGCATCCTGCGGTTCTTCCGCTTTCACGCCCAATATGGCGACCCTGCCCAAGGGCTGGATGCGGACGCGCTGGATGCCTGCGCGCGCGGGGCGCAGGGCATGGGCCAGCTCTCGGCGGAACGCATCGGCGCGGAAATGCGCAAGCTTCTGGCCGCCCCGGACCCTGCGCCTGCGGTTGCGGCCATGGCGCAATGCGGGGTTCTGGGGCAGGTTCTGCCGGGCGCGCAGGCGGACGCGCTTGCGCGCCTGATCCATCTGGAAGGGAACCTGCCCCCGCGCTGGCTGCGCCGCCTGCTGGTGCTTGGCGGCAAGATTGACCGGCTGCGCCTGACGCGCAGTGAAGCGCGGCACCTGAAGCAGGCACAAGCCGGTATCGCAAGTCTGCAAGGCCTTGTCGAACTGGGCTACCGGCTTGGTGCCGAGGCGGGCGGCGATGTTGTTCTGGCGCGCGCGGCGCTGCTGGAAAGCCCCCTGCCCGCCGACTGGCAGGCGGATTTGCTGCGCGGCGCAGGTGCTGTTTTTCCCGTGCGCGCCGCTGATCTGCCGCATCTGGACGGGCCTGCCCTTGGCGCGGAACTCAAGGTGCTGGAACAGCGCTGGCTGGCGTCCCACCTGCAGCTTTCGCGCAAGGACTTGCTGGCCTGACTGGCCAATATCCCTGCCCGCCCCTATATGTATGAAAAGCGAAAGAGGGGCCGCGTGCTGCAAAAAACCCAAACAGACCCGCCACAGGCCACACAACACGCGGCAGATGGCGCGCAACGGTTGGCGGGGCTGATTGATGCTTTCGCCCCTGCCGACACGGCCCCGCCACGCAGCTTGTGGCGTTTCATGCTGTGGTCGGTGCGTGGCGCGTGGCCCGTGTTGCTGCTGGCGGCTGCAATTTCCGCACTGGTGGGCACAACCGAGGTTATCTCGGCGCTGCTGATGGGATGGATCATTGATGCGGTTGTTGAAACTGGCCCCGCCGGCTTTTTCGGCCAGCATCTGGGGCTGATTGCGGGCTTTGTGGTGTTCTTCATCATTTTGCGCCCGTTGGCGTTTGGCATGTCATCAGCGGCGAATGCGATTGTGGTGCAGCCCAATGTCTATGTGCTGGTGCAATCGCGGCTGAACCGCTGGACATTGGGCCAGCCTGTCACCTTCTTTGACAATGATTTTGCGGGCCGCATTGCGCAAAAACAGGTCCAGACAGCGCGCGCGCTGACAGATGTGGCCAATGAAACCATCAACACCATGGCCTTCGCGCTGGCGTCGATCCTGGGGTCGGTGGTGTTGTTGCTGACAATTGACCTGCGCATTGCATTTGCTTTGGCGGTGTGGCTGGTGGGGTATCTGGCGCTGATCCGCTATTTCCTGCCGAAGGTCCGCAAATCGGCTGGCGCGCGGGCGGGGGCGCGCGCACAGGTCAGCGGGCAGGTGGTCGACACCATCACCAATATCAAAACAGTCAAACTGTTCGCCCATGCCGAATTCGAGGACCGCGCCGCGCTGAACGCGATGGGTATTTTCCGCAACCGCGCCATCGAATTCGGCGAAGTGCAGGCGCTGTTCCGGTTCTGGCTGATGGTGGTGGCCGGGGTGTTGCCGGTGCTGCTGATCGGTGGCACAATCTGGCTGTGGACCATGGGTGCGGCCACACCGGGCGGAATTGCCGCGGCCGGTGCCGTGGCCATTCGCATTGCGCAAATGACCGGCTGGGTCAGTTTCGTTCTGATGGCCATTTATGGCAATCTGGGCGAGATTGAAGATGGCATGAAAACCCTGACCCCGGCCCCCAACCTGACCGATGCGCCCGATGCCATGGGACTGGGCCGCGCAGAGGGGGAAATTCACTTTGATGGTGTGGATTTCGCGTATGGCCGGCGCACTGGCGGGGTTACCGATATGTCGCTGCATATCCGCGCGGGCGAAAAGATCGGGATTGTGGGCGCATCCGGTGCGGGCAAATCCACTTTGGTGGCCCTGCTGCTGCGCCTGTATGATGTAGAAGGCGGGCGCATCTTGCTGGACGGGCAGGACATTCGCACCCTGACGCAAGAAAGCCTGCGGCGCAATATCGCCATGGTCACGCAGGAAACGGCCATGTTCAACCGCTCGGCTTTTGAAAACATCCGCTATGGCAAGCCCGATGCCACGCGCCAACAGGTCGAAGCAGCCGCGCGCGCCGCCGAAGCGCACGAGTTCATTCTGGACCTGCAGGACCACGAAGGCCGCAAGGGCTATGACGCGCATCTGGGCGAACGCGGGGTGCGCCTGTCGGGCGGACAGCGCCAGCGCATCGCGCTTGCGCGGGCATTTCTGAAAAACGCCCCTGTTCTGGTGCTGGACGAAGCGACATCTGCGCTGGATTCCGAAGTGGAAGCGGCCGTGCAATCCGCATTGGAACCCCTGATGGAGGGCAAGACCGTGCTGGCCATCGCGCACCGCCTGTCCACCATCGCGCAGCTTGACCGGATTATCGTTCTGGAGGCAGGGCGCATTGTCGAACAGGGCTCACATGACGCGCTTCTGGCAAAAGGGGGCACTTATGCGCGCTTCTGGGACCGCCAGTCCGGCGGGTTT
The DNA here is from genome assembly GCA_017510335.1 of Paracoccaceae bacterium. Lineage (GTDB taxonomy): Bacteria > Pseudomonadota > Alphaproteobacteria > Rhodobacterales > Rhodobacteraceae > Roseinatronobacter. The sequence continues at coordinate 6,195 of JAFWNM010000001.1, read as the reverse complement.
CTGGGCTGCGATGATGACTTGCCAGAAGCGTGATCGCCGCGTATCTGGCAGGGAACACCAGCAGTAGTGGAAATTTCCCCGACATGGCCATATTGACCATAACCCGACTGGGCCATCAGGGCGATGGCATTGCCGAAGGGCCGGTTTTCGTGCCCCGCACCCTGCCCGGCGAAGTGGTCGAGGGGCAGGTGACCGACGCGCGCCTGAACGCGCCGCGCATTCTTACACCGTCAGCGCAGCGCATAAAACCGCCCTGTCCGCATTACCGCACCTGCGGGGGCTGCGCGCTTCAGCACGCGCATGATGACTTTGTTACCGACTGGAAGCAGGGCGTGTTGCGACAGGCCCTGTCCGCCCAAGGAATCGACGCGCCGTTTCGCGCGCCGCATATTTCGCCCTTGCGCAGCCGCCGCCGCGCGGGTTTTGCAGGCCGCAGGCTGAAAAACGGGGCCATGGTGGGCTTTCATGCCCGCGCGTCGGACGTGCTGACTGCGGTGCCCGACTGCCTGATCCTTGACCCCGCATTGGTTGCAGCCCTGCCCTTGTTGCAAGACCTGACCGCGCGCGAAGGGTCGCGCAAGGGGGAACTGGCGCTGTCACTGACCTTGTCAGAAGCCGGGCTTGATCTGGCCGTGACGGGCGGCAAGGCGTTGGACGACCCCATGCGCGCGCGGCTGGGCGAATGGGCCGGACAGTCAGGACTTGCACGCCTTGCATGGGATGGGGATGTGATTGCGCAGTCGCAACCGCCCTTTCATACCATCGGGCGCGCGCGTGTCACGCCGCCGCCCGGGGCGTTCTTGCAAGCCACCAAACCCGCCGAAGCCGCCTTGCAGGGCGCGGTTGCAGAAGCAATCGGCACCGCCAGCCAGGTCGCTGACCTGTTTGCCGGCTGCGGGACGTTCGCCCTGCCATTGGCCGAGAGCGCCGAAGTCCTGGCGGTGGAAAGTGACGCGGCCATGCTGCGCGCCCTTGATGCGGGCTGGCGACAGGCACAGGGCCTGAAACGCGTCACCACCCAGACCCGCGACCTGTTTCGCAATCCTGTCCTGCCTGAAGATCTGGCGCGCTTTGACGCTGTGGTTATCGACCCCCCGCGCGCAGGGGCAGACGCGCAAATGCGCGCGCTGTCCGCCAGTCGCGTGCCCCGCATTGCGGCTGTGTCCTGCAACCCCGTGACATTCGCGCGCGATGCGAAACTGCTGATACAAGGGGGTTACCGGCTGGATTGGGTGCAGGTTGTGGATCAATTTCGCTTCAGCCCCCATCTGGAGCTTGCAGCCCAGTTCACGAAATAGCATATCGCAGCCAATCAACGTGATGTGGGGAAAGACGATGTTCAGCCGCCAAAAGACTGCCGCCTTTCTGGAACAGGCATGGGTGCGCAACGGCATAATCGGGGTTATCGTGTTCAATGCCGTTTTGCTGGGCATGGAAACCTCTGATACGTTAATGGACCTTGCCGGGACAGTTATCCTGACGCTGGACAAATTATGCCTGACCATCTTTGTGCTGGAAATCCTGCTGAAATTCCACGCGCACCGGCTGTCCTTTTTCCGGTCGGGGTGGAATGTCTTTGATTTCCTGATTGTCGGTATTTCACTGGTGCCGGGCGCACAGGGGTTCAGTGTGCTGCGCGCCTTGCGTATTCTGCGCCTGCTGCGCGTGGTGTCGGTCAGCCCGAACCTGCGCCGCGTGGTCGAAGGGTTCATCAAGGCCCTGCCCGGAATGGGATCGGTGTTTTTGCTGATGGGCATGTTGTTCTATATCGGCGCTGTCATGGCCACCAAGCTGTTCAAGGAAAGCTTTCCTGACTGGTTCGGCGATCTGGGCAATTCGGCCTATACGCTGTTCCAGATCATGACGCTGGAATCATGGTCGATGGGCATTGTCCGCCCGGTGATGGAAGCCTATCCCTATGCGTGGGCGTTCTTCGTGCCGTTCATCATGGTCACCACATTTGCAGTGGTCAACCTGCTGGTCGGTCTGATCGTCAATTCCATGCAGGACGCGCATGCCGCCGAAAGCAATCAGGCGACCGAAGATTACCGTGACGAAGTGCTCAGACGCCTTGCCGCCATCGAAACACGCCTGAACGAGACGGAAAAACGCTGAGGCCGCACTGACACGGTTGCGTGATGCGCATTCTGAAATCGCTTGGCCGAATCGCGAAATTCAGGCATGGCTGAACAAAAAGCCAGAGGCAGTAATGCAGTTTTTCCGTCTGATCGCAGCTTTGGCCATGCTGGTTGCCCTATCTGCATGCGCCACCAAGCCCAGCAAGTTCCGCACCTATACTGGCCCCGAGGTCACGCAAGTGATGGTCTACAAGGCCAGCCGGCGTATGGAACTATGGCACCATGACCAATTGTTGCGCGTGTTCGAGGTTGATCTGGGGGGCAACCCTTACGGCCACAAGGAACGCGAAGGCGACCGCCGCACCCCCGAAGGCAATTACATCATCGACCGGCGCAACCCCAACAGCCGCTTTCACCTGTCCATCGGGCTGGATTACCCCAATGACGCAGACAAGGAACATGCACGCGCAAACGGCTGGCGCCCGGGTGGCGATATTTTCATTCACGGGCGCGGGCCGGAATTCCAGAACGCGCGTGGCAACTGGACAGATGGCTGCATCGCAGTCAGCGACCGCGAAATGGAAGATATTTATGCCATGGTCCGAAATGGCACGCCCATCCATATAAGCCCCGGTCCCGCGCCCATGCTGGCGGCAACTGCAAAACCCGGGCGCGGCATGGCACCCGCACGGCTGCGGTTCTGGAACCGCTAACCGGCGGCACAGGAACCGGCGGGGTGACCCCTCGGCGCTGGTTTTGCGATGTTCGCCTGAGGTGAAGAGTGAGGAATGCCCAAGGCGCGGCGCAAAGGCCGCAGGCCGCCGCGCCATCGCAGGCACATCCCGTGGCATGCCCAGTGCGCGGGCTTCATCCAAGTGGCAACGTCCCCTTCAGGCCCCAATCGCCCGCAAACAGCCCGTTTCACCCGGATCCGGCCCCCGCACACCACCCCAGCCTTGCGCGGGGGCGCGCTTCGCGCTATTGCCGTTAGCGCAATCACCCCCTTTCGCCACCGCAGGAGCCGCCCCATGACCCCCACCGAACAAAGCGAACGCGCGCTGAAACTGTGCCGGATGGCCCCTGTCATTCCGGTTCTGGTCATCCACGATCTGGCCCATGCGCGCCCGCTGGCGGAAGCGCTGGTTGCAGGGGGACTGCCGGTTCTGGAAGTCACACTGCGCACAGATTGCGCGCTGGACGCCATTGCGCAAATGGCGCAAGTGGAAGGGGCGGTAATGGGCGCTGGCACTGTGCTGACGCCTGCACAGATGGAAGCGGCGCGCGCGGCGGGGGCGATTTTCGCAGTCGCGCCCGGATCCACACCTGCGCTGATTGACGCTGCACGCATCACTGACATGGCCCTTCTGCCCGGCGCGCAAACCTGTTCCGAGGTGATGTCCCTGCTGGAACAGGGCTATAGCGTTCAGAAATTCTTTCCTGCCGAATCCATCGGCGGCGCGGGGGCGCTGAAATCCATTGGCGGGCCATTGCCGCAGGTTACATTCTGCCCGACAGGCAGCATTACGCCTGCTTTGGCGCCCGATTACCTGAAATTGCCCAATGTCGCATGCGTGGGTGGCAGTTGGGTCGCGCCCAAGGCCATGATGGATGCAGGCGACTGGGCTGGTATTACGGCGCTTGCACGCACTGCGGCCAGCCTGCCACGCTGACACCTGCCGCCCGCCCCATGCTGCGGCAAACCCCGGCGGGGTTTGTGGCACGCGCTCTGGGGGCGGCATACACGCGCCGGGGGTGGCGCATTGGCAACACTGCGCCTGCGCAACCCCGCAGATCGGCCAGTATGGCACGCAGCGGGCTGGACGCGGAAGGGCCACGCGCCTATCACTTCCCCAGAGGCAGGCAAAAAACAGGCGACCATAACAGGTTGCATAATGAACATCATATCCAGACGCGGGTTTCTATCCACAGGCGCTGCAGCATCCGCGCTGGCGCTGGGGGCATGCCAGACCACCACATCCACCACCCCTGCGGCCGTCCCTGCGGCCAGTCCGCGCATGACCGACGATGGCCGCGTCATTGCCACAACACGCGCCGAACCGCTGTCGCCTGTGGCGGAACGCTATGGCATTGGCCCCATCAGCTATGAGGCGCGCCAGGATGGCCCCCATGCGCTGCGCGCCACAGGCATGAGCATCATCCCGTCTGAATTCCATCGTGACGTGGTGCCCTACCCTACCCGACTGCGACCGGGCACGATTGTGATCGACAACCCCGAGCGCAAGCTGTTTCTGGTTCTGCCGGACGGGCATGCGCTGCGCTATGGCATTGCGGTCGGGCGTGAAGGGTTCACATGGCGCGGCACAGGCACGATTTACCGCCGTGCGCAGTGGCCCACATGGACGCCCACAGCAAACATGATCCGGCGCGACGCGTCGCTGTCGCGCTTTGCTGGTGGCATGCCGGGCGGGCCGCAAAACCCGCTGGGCGCGCGCGCCCTGTATCTGATGAGTGGCGGGCGCGATCAGGGCTACCGCATTCATGGCACGCCGGAATGGTGGCTGATCGGGCAATATGTGTCATCGGGCTGTATTCGCATGGTCAATCATGACGTGATCGACCTGTTCAACCGCGTGCCCAATGGCACCCGTGTTGTCACCATCTGATGCACGGGCACCGAGGCGGCGGCAGGTCAGTGAATGCCGTTCTCGCGCTGAAGGGCGCGGATATAGGCGATGATCTGCGCGATCTGCTGCTCTGACACCTCGGGCTGGCGCGGCATGTCGCCGTAGTCCCAATGATGGGCGCGCACGCCCAGTTGCACGGCCGCATAAAACGCCCCATCAGGATGGTGCGAAGGTTCATAGATGATATGCACCAGGGGCGGGCCGACATGTTCGACGCCCGCGCCGTTTTCCCCGTGACAGGTGGCGCAGGTCTGCGCGAAAAGCGCGGCCCCCGCGGCCTGATCGCTGGTGAATTCGGCGGGCAAAGTCACATCAACCATCGCCGCAAGGGCGGGGGCCTGAGGGCGCGGCCAGAAGGCAAACACCGCCAGCGCAACTGCCGCGACAGCAAGGATGGGCACGATTACGCGCTGCGCGGCCATGCCCTGCGCCCGTCTGCCCACGCGCGCACCGCATCGCCGAACCCTTCGAACAAGGGGCGCGACACGGGGTCTGCGCCGGCCTGCCATTCCGGGTGCCATTGCACCGACAAGGTGAAACCGCGCGCGCCCTCTATATAAATCGCCTCTGGTGTGCCATCGGGGGCGTGCCCGTCAATCACGACACGCGCACCGGGCGTCTTGATGCCCTGCCCGTGCAGGGTGTTTGTCATCACCTCTTGCGCGCCCATCAGGCGGTGGAACACCCCCCCGTCGGAAAAGCGCACCTTATGGCGCAGCGCGAATTTTTCCGCCAGCGTGCCATCGGGGGGCATACGGTGGTTCATGCGGCCCGGCAAATCGCGGATTTCGGGATACAGCGTGCCGCCCATGGCCACATTCACTTCCTGAAAACCGCGACAGACCCCGAAAAACGGCTGGCCCCGTTCGACACAGGCGCGCACCAGCGGCAGGGCAATCGCATCGCGCGCGCGGTCAAAATCGCCATGGGCGGGGGTCGGGTCTTCGCCATATTCTTCAGGGTGGACATTGGGCCGCCCGCCGGTCAGCAAAAACCCGTCGCACACGTCCAGCAATTCGCCAACACTGACAAGCTGCGGGTCCGAGGGGACAAGAAGCGGCAAACACCCCGACACCTGCGCCACGGCTTCGGAATTCATGGTTCCACCGGCATGGGCGGGGTATTGATCATTGATCAGGTAGGAATTTCCAATGATCCCGACGACTGGTCTGCGCATTGCGTGTCCTGTTGCAGTAATGCGTCACTGTAACAAACCCCGACAAAAGGTCGAGGGGGGGGACAATAAAACAGCGCCAACCGCCAAAGAATTGATCAATCGCGGCGCGCCTTGACTGGTTTTGGCCTTTTTCGGACATTGGGGAGTGCCCAAGGTGCGGAGCAAAGGCCGCAGGCCGCCGCACCATCGGCGGGCCGTCCCGCGGCCTGCCGATTTCGCCAGTTCCACGCCAAGCCTTTGAACTCAGGAGTATGCCCCCTGCATAAACTGCGCCCCTAAAACGTGGGACCGGCAG